>NZ_CP194901.1:0-246764 GCF_051027545.1 Methylocaldum sp. GT1BB
TAGCCGAGGGTGGCCCCGGCCGCCTGGGTGTACTGGTTGAGGCCGTTGGCGGTGTAGCTCTTGGTGCCGTTGGCCGCCCCGCCCCATTGATAGGCGTCGTTGCTCCAGCTGAGCCCGGTGATGGCCTGGACCTGGTTGCGGGTGTACGTGTAGGTGAGGTCCTGGGCGGTGCCGGCGAGGTTGTGGCCGAGGCTCGCCAGGGCCGATTGGGCGCTGTAGCCGTAGCTGGTGGTGGTGCCGTTGCCGAGGGTCACCGTGGTGCGCCTTGAGAGGTCGTCGTAGGCGTAGCTCGCCAGGCTCGTGGTCCCCAGCTCCTTGATCGCCGTCGGCCGGTTGAGGGCGTCGTAGCTCGTGGTGACGTAGAACGGCGTCGCCTCGGGCCAGGTGATCCTCGTCCGGTTGGAGGCCGCATCGTACTGGTAGCTCAGCGTCTTGCCGCCCGCCGTGGTGGCGGTGAGCCGGCCGGCGTTGTCGAAGGCGTAAGTGATGGCATAACCGGTCAGGTTGGCTTGCGTCCGCCGGCCCAACAGATCGTAGGCGTAGCTGACGTTGTCGGCGGTCGTCGGATAGGCGCGGCTCAAGAGCCGGTTGAGGTTGTCGTAGGCCAGGGTCACGCTTTGGCCGTTCCGCTTCCGGAGGCTCACGAGGTTGCCGTTGGCGTCGTAGCCGTACTGCTCGTAATCCGTGGTCGAGGAGACCCCGGCCGTGGTCTTGCTCGGGAACAGGGTCTTGAGCCGGCGGTCGTGGCCGTCGTACTGGTAGGTGGTGAGGTTGTTCTTGGCGTCCTTGACCGTCGCCACCCGCCCGTTGGGGGTGTAGGTGTAGGCGGCGGTGGTCTGGGCGAGTCCCGTGCCGACCGCGCGCTTGATCTGCTGCACGGTGTCATCGAGGTTGTAGACGGTCTCGCTGACCCGGTTGCCGCCCTGCGCCGCCGTCAGGTTCTCGGTGGCGCGGATGAGCCGGTCGAGGTCGTCGTAGGCGTAGTCGGCCACCGAGACCGGCGCGGCGGCCGTCGGGCAGGTGGTGGCCGCCGCCGTCTGCCCCGGTCCCCAGGCCTTCAGGAGCTGGTTGGTGGGGGTATAGGTGCGGCAGGAGACCAGCCATTGGGCGCCAATCTGGGCGGCGGTCCTAATGAGATTGCCGTTGGCGTCGTAGCCTTGCTGGGTCACCTTGCCCAGGGCGTTGGTCACCTGGGTCGGCCGCCGTTCGGCGTCGTAGGCAGTGGTCACGGTGTCGGTGACGTCGGTGCGGGGACCGTTGACCTGGGTCAGGTTGCCGACCGCATCATAGGTGTAGGTGGTGGCGAGGTTGAGCTTGCCCGTGCCCGCATCCACCGTGACGGTCTGCGGCACGTACTGGTTGCTCGCGTTGTAGGTGGTGGTGGTCACCACCGACTGGGTGGCGCTGATCTTCTCGGTGACCGCGGTCGGGAGGTAGAAGGTGGCAAAGCCGGTCGGGGTGAACCCGGTGTAGGCGGTGGTGGTCACCGGCTGAACGCCGCCGCTGTCCGCCGGCCGGGTGACGGTGGCGGGCAGCCCCTGTGCGGTGTAGGTGTAGGTGGTGACCTTGCCGCGCGGGTCGGTCACGCTCGCGACCCGGTTGAAGGCGCTTTCGTAGGTGGTGCTGGTGACCAAATTGGCGAGGCCCGAGCCGGCCTTGGCCACCTGCGTCACCGTTTTGACGTTGTGGGTGCAGCGCTTGTCGGTGCCGGCGCAGGGGGCGTCGTCGTAGGCGTAGGTCAGATAGTTGCCTTCCGGCAGGACGGTCTTGATGAGCCGTTCCTGGCCGTCATAGGTATGCGTGGTGACCCGGCCTTCGGGGTCGATGGCCTTGAGCTCCTTGCCGAAGGCGTCGAAATAGGACACCCGGCTCAATCCCAGGGGGCCGGTCTCCTCGGACCGGGAGCCCGCGAAGTAGTAGGTGTAGAGCTTGCCGTTGGCGTTGGTCTGGGTCTGCACCCGGCCCAAGGCGTCGTAGACGTTGGTGGCGAACGCGGTGGTCGGGTTGGCCGGGTAGAACAGCTGGGTGATCCGCCCCGGCAGGTCGTACTGGAAGGTGGTGGCCTTGGCCGTGGCGTCGGTGAAGGTCGTCAGATTGCCGTTGGCGTCATAGGCGTAGCCGAGGCTGCGCGTGCCGTCGCTCACCTGGGTGACGCGACCCCCGCTGTAGGTCAGGGTCAGGGTCCGGCCCAGGCTGTTCTGTACCTGGGTCAGGTCGTTGCCGGTGTAGGTGAACTTGACCTGGACCCCGCTGGCCTCTTGGAAGGTGGCGATCCGGCCGGCCGCGTTGAAGGTGAGCTGGTCCCGGTGCAGGGTTTCGTAACTGTAGGTGGCGTCGGCGTTCTTGATCAGCCGCGCCGCGTTACCGGGGGGCGCGTTGTAGGTACCGTGCGGTAAGGGCGGCCTAGCAAAGCCGATACCGCCGCAGGGGTAGCCGCAATCCATCCGGCGCATTACGCGACGCGAACGCACCCTACACGAGCTACTCCGAAAATAGACATCTAGACTCGGCTTTAGATCGTTCCCGAAGAATCTCAACTGCTTCATTGAAAGCAGCTTCCGTTGCGCGACTTGCGACTACAATCTCATCTAAGTCACGACACTGCCGCATTAATTCGTTCTTAACTAATGGATGGTTTAAGACGGCTTTTTCCCCATCTTGACTGCTTACGTCTATCTTATGGGCGTTAATTACGAAATTATCGACCGCCTCATAGACGCGTCTTGCAGCCCAGATCGCATCCTGCGTATCTCCCGTCAACAGTAGCCGCAGACAGTAAACTACCGTTGCCGCAGCGTCCTCGGCATATGGAACACCAACTTCCCATGCGTCATCTTCAGTTGGCAGTACAGCCATACAGCGCTCTAATAGCGAATTGACTACGGTTGGATCAATAATCCTTGACTTTGTGGCGTCCCAGACATAGGAAAGCGCTTCCGAATAAGTCGAAAGATCGGTAGGTTTTCGATTTGCAACCCGCGCATATTCTGCATAGCAAGGGAAAATTCTTTGTGCGCATGACACAGCAAACGCACATTTGGCTTCTTTGGAAAGCTGATCTAAGACAGTCTTTAGAACAGACTCTGAAAAAGCAGCGGTGATAGTCATAAAAGGACTTCCTTCGCTCCAGACCGATTTGACAGTCTGGAGCGATCTTTCTACGAAGGTGCTTGCCAAGCCTCAGTCGTTTGCCTCAATTTTACTTTAAATTACCAACAATTCCGCCAGCAACCCCGCCGCCTAGAGCGGAAAGAGTACCTGAAGTACTACTTGGCCATACTACTGATTGTGCACCGACGATTTTGCCCCCCGTAGCCTCTATAACGCTCGCACATGTCGGACAGATTGATCGAGTCACCTCCATGGCTTGTAGCCTTGCTCCCTGCTGTTGAGCATATTGAATTGCTGTGATCTCGGCATGGGCACCGGGAAGTTTAGCCGTATCCATTTCGAGGCTTTGAGCAAGGCTACGCTGTGCCGGGGTTAAATCACGAGCGCCCCCCGCAACGACAGTTCCTCGAGAAGTGCTTAGAACCGCAGTTGTACGCTGAGCCTGGGCAATTGGATCTAGCACACTGTGAACTTGGTTGGCCTGTGTCGCTAGCTTAGTGGATCTAGCTGCCTGAAAGATGGCAGTAGCCTTACTTGTCAACCCCGCTCCAACCGCTCCGAGTGTCGCGTCTAAGGCAATCGCCCTCGCGTCAAAAATATCTCCCCCCGTCAATCCGCGGATGATACCTCCCATAACAACACTTGTGGCTGCACCAATGCACATGGGGCAGTTCCCCGACGGATCGGTCAGGTTAACCGGATCATTCCCGACATAAGCATACAGGTTCAGATCGTCCTGATAGCCGATCGGGTCGGTCTGGAGGAACCGCCCCAAGGCCGGCGAATACATCCTCGCCTTGTAGTGGTATAGGTTCAATTGCCCGAGGAGCTGCTGGCCGGTGTAGCGGAACCTAACGCCCGTGGTGACGTTCGGTTCGCCCCAGGGGCCGTAGCTGTAGACCGCGGTCGAGGTGCCTGTGGCATCGGCGGTGGCGACGATGGAGCCTAAATGGTCGCCGTAGAGCCAGGTCTTGGTGGTCGTGCCCGCCCCTTCGTACCAGACCAGCGGCTCGTCGACGCCGGGGCCGTGGACGTAGCGGCGGAGGAGATTGCCCGAGCCGTCGTACTCGGCCAAGAGGTCCTGGCCGTCGTAGAGGAGGTTCGAGGTCACCCCGGCGATCGCGGTCTGCCGAAGCCGCCCCTCGCCGTCATAGGCGAGCGCCGCCGCGAGGCCGGTCTTGTTGGCGGTCTTGAGACGGTTGTCGAGGTCGTACCCATAGCTCCACACCCCGTCCCCGGTGAGGTTGCCGTTGGCGTCATAGCCGAGGGTGGCCCCGGCCGCCTGGGTGTACTGGTTGAGGCCGTTGGCGGTGTAGCTCTTGGTGCCGTTGGCCGCGCCGCCCCATTGATAGGCGTCGTTGCTCCAGCTGAGCCCGGTAATGGCCTGGACCTGGTTCCGGGCGTACGTGTAGGTGAGGTCCTGGGCGGTGCCGGCGAGGTTGTGGCCGAGGCTCGCCAGGGCCGATTGGGCGCTGTAGCCGTAGCTGGTGGTGGTGCCGTTCCCTAAGGTCACCGTGGTGCGCCGAGACAAATCGTCGTAGACGTAGCTCGCGAGGCTTACGCTGCCGTTCTCTTGGATCGCCGTCGGCCGGTTGAGGGCGTCATAGCTGGTGGTGATGTAGAAGGCCGTCGCCTCGGGCCAGGTGATCCTCGTCCGGTTGGAGGCCGCATCGTACTGGTAGCTCACCGTCTTGCCGCCCGCCGTGGTCGAGGTGAGCCGGCCGGCGTTGTCGAAGGCGTAAGTGATGGCGTAACCGGTCAGGTTGGCTTGCGTCCGCCGGCCCAACAGATCGTAGACGTAGCTGACGTTATCGGCCGTCGTCGGATAGGCGCGGCTCAAGAGCCGGTTGAGGTCGTCGTAGGCCAGGGTCACGCTTTGGCCGTTCCGCTTCCTGAGGCTCACGAGGTTGCTATTGGCGTCGTAGCCGTACTGTTCGTAATCCGTGGTCGAGGAGACCCCGGCCGTGGTCTTGCTCGGGAACAGGGTCTTGAGCCGGCGGTCGTGGCCGTCGTACTGGTAGGTGGTGAGGTTGTTCTTGGCGTCCTTGACCGTCGCCACCCGCCCGTTGGGGGTGTAGGTGTAGGCGGCGGTGGTCTGGGCGAGTCCCGTGCCGACCGCGCGCTTGATCTGCTGCACGGTGTCATCGAGGTTGTAGACGGTCTCGCTGACCCGGTTGCCGCCCTGCGCCGCCGTCAGGTTCTCGGTGGCGCGGATGAGCCGGTCGAGGTCGTCGTAGGCGTAGTCGGCCACCGAGACCGGCGCGGCGGCCGTCGGGCAGGTGGTGGCCGCCCCCGTCTGCCCCGGTCCCCAGGCCTTCAGGAGCTTGTTGGTGGGGGTATAGGTGCGGCAGGAGACCAGCCATTGGGCGCCGATCTGGGCGGCGGTCCTAATGAGATTGCCGTTGGCGTCGTAGCCTTGCTGGGTCACCTTGCCGAGGGCGTTGGTCACCTGGGTCGGCCGCCGTTCGGCGTCGTAGGCAGTGGTCACGGTGTCGGTGACGTCGGTGCGGGGACCGTTGACCTGGGTCAGGTTGCCGACCGCATCATAGGTGTAGGTGGTGGCGAGGTTGAGCTTGCCCGTGCCCGCATCCACCGTGACGGTCTGCGGCACGTATTTGTTGCTCGCGTTGTAGGTGGTGGTGGTCACCACCGACTGGGTGGCGCTGATCTTCTCGGTGACCGCGGTCGGGAGGTAGAAGGTGGCAAAGCCGGTCGGGGTGAACCCGGTGTAGGCGGTGGTGGTCACCGGCTGAACGCCGCCGCTGTCCGCCGGCCGGGTGACGGTGGCGGGCAGCCCCTGTGCGGTGTAGGTGTAGGTGGTGACCTTGCCGCGCGGGTCGGTCACGCTCGCGACCCGGTTGAAGGCGCTTTCGTAGGTGGTGCTGGTGACCAAATTGGCGAGGCCCGAGCCGGCCTTGGCCACCTGCGTCACCGTTTTGACGTTGTGGGTGCAGCGCTTGTCGGTGCCGGCGCAGGGGGCGTCGTCGTAGGCGTAGGTCAGATAGTTGCCTTCCGGCAGGACGGTCTTGATGAGCCGTTCCTGGCCGTCATAGGTATGCGTGGTGACCCGGCCTTCGGGGTCGATGGCCTTGAGCTCCTTGCCGAAGGCGTCGAAATAGGACACCCGGCTCAATCCCAGGGGGCCGGTCTCCTCGGACCGGGAGCCCGCGAAGTAGTAGGTGTAGAGCTTGCCGTTGGCGTTGGTCTGGGTCTGCACCCGGCCCAAGGCGTCGTAGACGTTGGCGGCGAACGCGGTGGTCGGGTTGGCCGGGTAGAACAGCTGGGTGATCCGCCCCGGCAGGTCGTACTGGAAGGTGGTGGCCTTGGCCGTGGCGTCGGTGAAGGTCGTCAGATTGCCGTTGGCGTCATAGGCGTAGCCGAGGCTGCGCGTGCCGTCGCTCACCTGGGTGACGCGACCCCCGCTGTAGGTCAGGGTCAGGGTCCGGCCCAGGCTGTTCTGTACCTGGGTCAGGTCGTTGCCGGTGTAGGTGAACTTGACCTGGACCCCGCTGGCCTCTTGGAAGGTGGCGATCCGGCCGGCCGCGTTGAAGGTGAGCTGGTCCCGGTGCAGGGTTTCGTAACTGTAGGTGGCGTCGGCGTTCTTGATCAGCCGCGCCGCGTTACCGGGGGGCGGGTTGTAGGTGCCGTCCGGCAGCTTGACGAAGACCTCGCCGTTGAGGCCTTGCTTGACGATCACGGTGTTGCCGATCAACTGGTCGCCGAACCAGCGCTGGCCCAGGGTGGCGATGACCATCTTGTCCAGCGGCTTGGCGGTATCGCTGAGGAGGTCGAGGGCCACCAGCTTTTCGACGAGGGTGGTCACCGCATCGAGGGCGGAGTCTTCGCCGAGGCCCTGGAAGCCGTCCGAATTCACCGTGGCGGACGCGGCGAGGTTGTGGGTCCAGCCCTTGCCCAGGGGGCCGGCCTGGGTGCGCAGGCCGGAGCTGTAGAGCTTCCGGAAGTTGAGCGCGTGCGGGAAGGCGCCCGTGCCGACGGTCATGTCCTCGTGGGCGTAGACGAAATGGCCCTTGGCCATGTCGATGGGGTCGTTGAAAAATCTCCCGATCGTTTGCAGCAGGCTGCCGTTTTGAGCCGGCATGCTGTTCTGTGTGGCCGCGGTGTAGGCCGGTTGAGACAACGATGTGGTCGAAAACCCGCCGGCCAGACCGCCGCCGATGATGGCGCCGATCCCCCAGCCGCTGGCGTCAGCCCGGATGTCGAAATACCCCACGCCCGACCAGCTGTTCTCGGCCAGATTGCAGCGGGTCGGCAGGATCAGGCGACGGCCGGCGTTGACTGCGTTCTGGAAGGTGCTGAGCCAGGCCGAACAGGCCACCAGGTTGGGCTGGACGACGCTCGTGTAGTTGGTCGATTTGGCATCGTAGATGCGGTCGTTGTTGGTCGCCGCGAGGTCGATCAATTTGACCGTGGAGACCGCACTGACGCCTGCGGTCTGCTGGACGGACGTGGATTCGAAGATGCTCGAGTGCATCGCGTCGCTGTAGAAGGCCGCGGCCTCCTTGGCGGCATTGGCCGTCTGGCTGACGACGCTCAGGAAGTTGCCGGGCAGGTCGACGTAGGGGGCGGTGTTGTAGCCGGCGATGCCGATCTGGTGGTGGAACAGGGTATTGGTTTGCGCCAGTCGGTCGGTGAGGTAGTCGGAGGCGTTGACCTGGGCGATCCAGGTGGACGAGAGCACCGCGAGGCTGGACCCCAGCACCAGCTCGGAGGTGTCGGCGGTGCCCGCCGCCTTGGCTTCATCCAAACGCTTCTGATGTAACTCCACCAGCCCTCGGCCCGCAGGCCCCCAGCCGTTGCCGACCAGGAACGTCCCGCCGGCCTTGATCTGCTGGGTGAACGCCTGATTGGCGAAGGTTTGCGCGTAGGCGCCATGGGTGATGGTGAAGCTCACCGTGCCGACCGTGCCGGGCGTTACCGCCGTGCCGGTGGCCTGGGCAGCGCCATCCAGCATGAGCACCGGCTGGTTGGAGGCGTTGTAGGTGATCGTCAGGCGTTTGCCGTAGATCGCATCCGAACTGTAGGTCTTGTCGATGCCCTGGTATTGGATCCTTAAGGTGGGTCTGTAATTGGCGGGGATGTCCGCGGTCCATTCGGTCAAGGCCACCGAGGTGTCCTGGTAGGGCAAGCCGGTCTGGCGCAGGCTGCCGCCGGTGTGGGGGTTGATGGTCTTGCCGCCGACTGCGTCGTCCACGGTGCCGGCGGGCAGGTTGGTGCGAAGATAGTTCGTCAGATTGGTCGCATAGGCGGTGAGATTGTTGCGGATGTTGGTGCGGTTGACGCCCTGGATATAGTCCGCGGTGATGGTCGCGCCGCTCCGCGCCTGGGTCAGATAGGTGGAGGCGTTGTAGCCGCTGGCCGTGGCCAGGTTGATGCCGGCCTTGATCGTGTGCGGCTTGAAGCTCGGATCGAAGTGGTAGGCGGTTCCGCCGAGGGTCGCTTTCACCCACACATGGTCGATCTTGATGCTGACTAGTGCCGCGGTCGAACCGGGACAACTGCCCGCCGCCGTGGCGGTTACCGAAGCGATCGGCACCTGGCCGTTGGCGAGCAGGTTCAATACGGCGCACACGTTCGAGGTGTCGATGCCGAGCCAGTCGTGGATCTGGGCGGCGGTCAGGTTGATGCGCCCCTTGACATAACTGGCGGTATAGCCGGCTTGACGCAGCAGCGACACCATGAGAGCCGCCTGGTCGAAGGCGGTGCCCTGGTTGTCCAGAATGGTCCCGAGCGCACCTTTCTGCACGCCCCACACCGGATAGTATTCGATGTTGTTGCGCACGTATTCGTAGATCAGGTCCGGATCATTGCGCAGCGCTCTCGCCAACTCGGCGATCGAGGCTGGGCCGGCCGGGGCGGTGTCGCCGGCGACGCGCAGGGTGGTCGAGAGCTCCCCCGATGTCCCGTCCGGCTGGTTCAGGCCAGCGGGCACCGGCCGGGACTGGATCGCCTGCTCGGATTCCTCGGCCGTCACCGGCGAGAAGATCGCCCGGTTGATGCCGGGCAACGATTCCACGGGGCGTGCCGGCGCCTTGGCCGGGGCGGCGGGCTTGGCCTTGCCGAAGGCCGGACTCGACTCGTCCACCACCGCCGGCACGCCGCCGCCGAAACTGACGTTCCCGTCGGCCGCGAGCGGACCGCTGAGAACCGACAACGCCAAAAAAATCGACACGCTGAGCTGTCGCCACATCTTCCTATCTCCCCTAATGTGTCCGGTGAGGCCAACGCCCTCGAAAATGGATTCAATTCACGAAAATACGCCCGCAAGCCTCTGACCGGTCCAACTGACGTGGATCGGCCGCGAAGCTGACTTGAGACGTGGGAAAAAAACCGGATGGCGCGGCCGATCAGCTCGGCGCTCCGGTCACCAGATGGCTGGTGCGGTTGCCCGCCGCATCATAGCTGTAGGTGATGACCACCCCGTTGCTGTAGGTAGCGGTGATCACCCGCCCCAGCGTATCGTAGGTGTAGGTCACGGACCCGGCCCAGGCCGGGCCGGCCAGAGATGCCGCGACAGCGGCGCTTGCGATGATCGATGTGTTAGCCCTGGCGCCCAAACACGCCCCGGCCTTAAGAAGGCTGGAAAAGATTGACATCCTAGCGATTCCTTGTATCCCAGTAACAAAGCGTTCTGACAGCGAAGAGTCCTGTCAGACCGGTCTTTCCGGTCTCCTGGCTGGGAACGGCCACACCGTCTGACGGATTCCTAGCGCGCACAATTTTTCCAGTGGCCCCGGTCAGTCGCAAGTCGGAAAAGGCTGATTTTGGTGTGCGCTTTTACTGACAGTGTGTACGCATTGGCCGACACCGCGAGGCGATCACGGCCAACCGGGACTCAAAGCCGGCAGCTGGTTCTTTGAGAGGTATAGCAACTACGCTTTTCCACCAAAGCTGCGGTCTACGTGGCGATCTGTGACAGCGCCAGGCTCTTGTTTTCATTCGCGAGGCGATGAACTGCACGCAAGGTATTGACATCCTTCCCCGCCTGAAGTTGGGGATTCCCGAAGACAGACCTAGAGAGATTCATAGAATCTCCGCAAGGAAACCCCTGACTTGAGTCAGGGGAGGAATTGCGGGTGCGCGAAGCGCACCATGTGGTGTACACTGTATCGCATGGTCGAAGTAGTCACGAACCGTAATTGTGTTTACCAAACAGCCTACCATGTGATCTGGTGTCCGAAGTATCAGCGCGATGTGCTGACCGGAACGGTTGCTGAGGAAACGGGGGCAATGCTAGACGCGATTTGCATGGAACGGGGATGGCCGGTGATCTCCAAGGAGATTCAGCCGGATCACATCCACCTGTTTGTCAGCATCCCGCCTGCCATTGCCGTAGCCGATGCCGTCAAGGTGCTCAAGGGTGTCACGGCCCGCCGTCTGTTCCAGACGTTCCCGGCGCTGAAGAAGCGGCTGTGGGGCGGAAGCTTGTGGTCGCCGTCGTACTACGTTGGCACGGCGGGCAATGTCAGCGCCGAGACCATCCGTTGCTACATCGAACGTTCCGAGCATGTCACTAAGAGGCGATAAGCGATGATGCGCACGGCGTCGATCCGGCTGGAATTGAGCGCGGCGCAGGCCGACGCGCTCGCTCGCCTGCGAGCGTCTTACGCGGATGCGTGCAACCGTCTTGTTCCCATCGTGCGCGAGTACCGTCTGTGGAACCGCGTCGGTCTGCACCAGCGGACCTATACGATGCTGCGCGAAGCGACACCGCTGGGCAGCCAGATGTGCTGCAACGCCATCTTCTCGGTGTGCAAGGCGTACAAGGCGCAAAAAGAACTCGGTCGCATCAGGAAGGACGCGCCGGTTCCCGGAATCCGCTTCGACCGCGCCAGCGTCCACTTCGACAAGCGCACCTATTCCCTCAAGGGCGAGACGGTCTCGCTCTATACCCTCGATGGGCGCATTGAGGTGCCAATGCGCCTTGGCGAACACCAGCGCCGCATTCTCGAATCCGGCAAGCCGAAGGAAGCGGAGCTGGTCTTTCGCAAAGGGAAATGGTTTCTCAACCTCGTCGTCGAGTCTGGCGACGTTGAACCCGTGGCATCCGGCCCCGTGATGGGCGTGGATGTCGGAGAAAACAACCTCGCCGCCACCAGTACGGGCAAGGTCTTCGGCGGCGAGCATCTGCGCGACCGGCGCGACCGTTACCTTGCCCTGCGCCGTCGTCTTCAGTCCAACGGCAGCCAGAGCGCGAGACAAAAGCTCCGGCAGGTCTCCGGCAAGGAGGCGCGGCATGTGAAGCACATCAACCACGAAACGAGCAAGGCCATTGTTCAGGCGGCAATCCAGGCCGGTGTCGCCAAGATCACGATGGAAGACCTGACGCATATCCGGGAGCGGATCAAGGCGGGCAAGCGCATGCGTGGCCGCCTGCACCGCTGGGCATGGCGGCAGTTGCAGACCTTCGTCGAATACAAGGCGAAAGTGGCGGGCATCGCTGTCGAGTATGTCAGCCCGGCCTATACCAGCCAGACCTGCTCGTGTTGTGGAGGGTTGGGGAAGCGCTCGAAACACCGTTTCGAGTGCCCTCACTGTGGTCTCCGGGCGCACAGCGACTGTAACGCCAGCCGGAACCTTGCCCGGATTGGCGAGATCGCCGTCTCGCCAAGGGCGGCTGTAAATACGCCTGATGTCGGGAGTGTGGATATGGGCAACCATGTCTGCGCTTCACAATAAAGCCTGCGACTTCAGTCGCGGGTTATTTACGTTCTTGGTCCACGACCGACTAGACGCCAGCCGGTTCCCGTACCATGTTCAGGGCGGTGTCATGCCGCCCGTCCGCCGGAGCCTCAAGAACCAACGGACAGCACAAGCCTACCCAATCACGGATATTCATCGCGGCATTGGCGTCGGCGTGTGCCTGCCGACCGCAGCGTTCGCAACGGTAGGCGTGTTTCTTCCTGCGGTTGATATGCCCGCAGGCGTGGCACGTTTTGCTGGTGTAGGCAGCTGGAATCTTTTCAATGGCTATGCCCGCCAGTTGCGCCTTGTAGCCGGTAAAAGGCCCGGACGCCCGCGGTTCAACGGGAATCCGGTTTCATTCGTTATGCCGACAGGCCGCAGGCCCGGCAATCAGAACAGCGACGTCCCTTTCGTCAGACCGCGAAAAAGACAGGCACGGGTCACACGTTGAGGAACGGCGCATGCATTGGCGCGCGTTCCCGATAACCGCTACAACAGACGGACTTACTCGCCGCCGTCATCGATGTCGCCATCCTCCACTCTACTTTGTTCAAGCCGTCGGCAGACCGCGACGATGATGCCCTCCATGGCTTCCCGCCAAGGGCCTATCATCCGGTACGGCCGTCCATTACGGCGATAGAAGGCGACCATCCCGAGCCGCTGCCGCAGCCAGGGATCGCGCTGAAAACGTTCCCGCATCAGCTGGACGTATGCCTCGTCGTCGCCCTCCCAGCCAGACGGCGGGGCGAACGGATTGCCCGGATAACCGCCCGGAGCCGTATCCACGAGCGTTGTATCGACGATGCCCATGTCTTACCCCTCCTAAGCGGCGCGCCGACCGGCCGATCGCGAGAACGGGAACCCGGACGGACCCTGTGTCACCAGAACGTCCAGCCAATCGACGCCCTCCCCTTCGGCTGGCCGGAACCGGTCCGGCAGCCAGATCTCGGCCGCCAGGCCGCGATCGGACATACGCTTCCATAGCCCTTCCGCCGCCTCGAGGCCTGCGCGCTTACCTTTTCGGAGCGGATCGTCGTCCGCCCAGATCAGGAGCTTGTCAACGCCTTCCGGCGGCTCGAACGATTTCATCAGCGCCGCGTTGAGCGTGGCCCAGGTCGGAAGGCCCGTCGCCTCTTGTACGGCGAGGGCCGTCTCGATTCCTTCGGCCACCCCCAGCAGGCGATCCGGCACACTCAGCCGAATGGCCGCCCCGGACAAGCGTTTCCCGTCCGGAACCGGCATCAGCTTCTTCGGCGATTCGACCGGCGCTTTCCGGCCGTCGGGGGTCAGAAAGGTCCGATGAATCGTCACCGGTTCGCTGGCTGAGGACAAGACCAGGCCGAGCATGGCCGGGAACACGCCGACCAAGCGTCCGTCCTCGGTCCAGTACTGAAGCGCCGGATGGTACTTCAGGTGGGTCAGGTCGGACGCTCTAACGGCCAGTCCCCGATGAGCCAGATATCGGCGCATGGGCTCCGCATCCGGATGATCGACCGGCCGTGCGGCGCGCCAGATGGCCCGGAGGACTTCCCGGGTTCTCGCATCGTCCGTCTTGACGACCGGGCGCGTGGCTGGACGTCGGCGGACGGGCATGACCGGCTTCGTGCCGACCAGCCCTAGAACATTCGCCACGGCTTCGAGTGCGTCGGGGAAACTCCATCCCTTGAGCCACATCAGTAGCGAAAATCCGTCCGGATAGGCGCCGCAGGTGTTACAGACGCCGCCCCCGGTCTGTTCGACATCCCGATACAGCCGAAAGCCGTCGCGTCCGCCGTGGACAGGACACGGCACATGCCTTCCGGGCCTCGCTAAGGCGGCCTCCAGTTCCGGCGCGAGAGCACCCAGGACGGTCAGCCAGGCGCCGCGGGCCGCGTTCCGCACCTCCCAGGATTCCAGAGATGATCGAGTCGTCATGCTGTGTCTCCTCTTGAAAAAAGAAACCCCGCCATCGGGATTTCCTTCAACGTCCGCCGGGGCGCTGAAGGAAACCCCGGCGTACGGGGCGGATTGCTCGAAATCCACCCGGAGGAGACAGATTTCCCCTGACGGGGAGCGCGTCTCCCCCAGGGGGTCAGATGTTTGAAGGGCGTGGCGGCTGACCACGCGCAACGAAAGTACCGTTCGTTTGGGGATCGGCCGGTGGGTCCGGCTCAGATCCCCAAACTTTTGCGAACCGCTTGCCTGGCTTCCGGGTAAGGCAAGCCAGGGCAGCAATAACCTCTGAACGCAAGCACACGAATAACGGCCGCCTTATGCAGCAGCGTCATCCGGTCCGCATGATGACGCAACATGGCGACCAGATCGTCGGTTGACGACTTGCACGCCGCGACCACGAGACTGTGGAAACGGCGCCGGCGTTCTGATTGACTCATGACAGCCTCCGTTATTGGCAGGGGTCCGGGGGCGTCATCCCCGTCCGGGAACACGCGACCCCGGACGGGTTGATACAACGTCGGTGAGGTTAGTCGGCCCGCTTGAAAAACACGGCGGTGCCCGGTTTTCCTCGGCCGACGAAGGTTTTCCCGCTTCGGCGGAAGTAGAGACGCTGGCCGGTTCGAGAGGCTTCGGCGATGCGGTCGCCGGTCCACGTGGACACGATGATCGAACCGCCCAGTGCCTCGGCGGGGTAGAACACGGCGCCCTGACCGACCTCGCAGGTCTCGTCGAGCCCTTTGATTTCGGCTGCACTCAGGGCACGGTTGTGAAGCTCCGCCTCCCCGGGGATCACATCGACTCGCCCGAAGGTCGGTTCAAAAACACCGTGACCGGCGGCGACCAGAAGATAGCCGAGGCAGCGCTCGATCCCCTGATCCTCATAGGTGATCAACGAGCCTAAGTTGTGAAGCGCGGCTCGCGCCGGTGTCCGGCGTTTCTTAGATGTTTTCATGAAAAGCTTCTCCGATCGTTGAAAAACCGGAGAAGCGCTCCCACCGGGGAAGCGTTTCCCCGGTCGGGTGATGAAAATGGCCGTCGCGCGCCTGAAAAGGCGCTGCGGCTGTTACGGCTAGCGGAGTTCCCTACAGCAGACCGTGTTCAGCGAAGGAATAGACCGCGTCGGCACCGACGATGAAATGGTCGAGGACGCGGATGTCCAGCAGATTCAAGGCGGTTTTGAGCCGCTCGGTGATAGCCTTGTCCGCCTGGCTGGGTTCCGCCAAACCGGACGGATGGTTGTGACAGAAAATCACCGCCGCCGCATGGCAGTCCAATGCCATCTTGACCACCTCGCGCGGATATACGCTGGCGGCGTCGATGGTGCCGTAAAACAACTCCGAGAATGTGATCACTTTGTGTTGATTGTCCAGAAACAGACCGGCGAAGACTTCGCGGTCGTACTCGGCCAGTTTCAGCTGAACGGCGTCCCGTGCTGCATCCGGCGAGGTCAAGGCGGCTCCCCGCCGGAATTTGGCGGCGATGCGGCGTTTGGCCTCGGCGATGATGAGATCGGAATCGGCAGGAATGTAGTCCCCTATCCGATCGCGGATATATAGCGTTGTGCTCATGGGATTCTTCCTCAAAAATCGGAGAAACCCATGCCCCGTCGGAGATTGGGTCTCCCCGATGGAGATTGAACATCCGTCCTGCTTACCAGAACGGAGGATAAGGACTTACCGGGTCAGGCCCAGTAGAGTTCCCAGCAGAGTAATCGCATCCTTGTTTACGATCAGAATGGCGAACAGGAGCACCAGAAAATAGATGGTGAACTTCTTGTCCAACTGGACCAGGTCCGCCTTGGTTGCCATGCGCGGCTCCCAGCCGTCGATTCGGGCATCGACCCGACCGATTACGGCAAGTAATTCCCTGCGCAATGATTCAATGTCCTGATGCAGGCTTTCCTTTACCGAGAGGACGTCCTCCTTGCTCGCCAACTCCTTCCGCAGTTCCTCGATGATCTCCAGCTTTTTCTGCTGGGCAACCTCGATGCTGCGGTTTTCGATCAGCGTGAGGCTCGCCTCAATGGCATGCGCCACCTGGCGGCTGTCGTCATGCCCGAAGTGACGTTCTAAGATGTCGTAGATTTCGATCGGCAACGTCATACTTGTGCTCATTTTTGTGCTCCAATCAAAAACGGGAGCACAGCCCCCTTCGGGAAACCGGCTCCCGAAGGGACAACGAAAGTTTAACAACGCTACGTATTGCACGCGAGCCTAGGTTAGGCCGCGCGCGCATTCCGGCGTTCCTGCCGCCGGAGATAGAAAAATAACCGCTCGCGCAACTCGTCAGGGTCACACCCGCAGACGCGGGCACACGTGACGAAGCTGAACGGCTGTTCGTCGTTCGAAGCAATCCACTGAAAAATGGATTGCCGGGTCTCTTCGCCCACGCGGCTATCGCCCAGCGTATGCAGTGTCCGCTGAAGAATGTCTTCGTGGAGCTTGAAGACCGCCTCGTCCGTCAGGCCCCGGAACAGCTCGGCGGGATCTCCACCATTGAGCCCGCCGACGAGCAGCTTGGCCAGCTCGGACTCGCCTTTCCCCGGCCAGCGGCGAAAGACGATTTCAAGCGGCGGCAGCGAGAGGCCATGGTAGCGGCATACGGCCTCATATTCGCTCTCCGTGACGCCGAAGAGATCTTCCGCGATCGCTTCGAGTTTCTTGGCAAATGCTTTGGGTTTCATAACTAATCCCTCCTGCTAGCAAGCCGAAGGGATCAAGCCCCGTCAGGGAGCGATCTCCCTTCGGGGGTTGCAGATTCATCGCTCCGGGGTATCCTGAGTAACCGAACAAACCACGGAGCCTGTTGATGCCATTAAAAATGATCGAGGGCGGCAAACAGCATTACCTTGACGAGGCCTGGAAGGCGATCGAACAATTCGCGATCACCGGCGATCCTTCTCACATGGAAAAGCTCTACGAGATCGATGCGCTCATCGCCCCGCGAGGCCATCTCAGAGCTGTGCCTTTGCACGGCGATTGCCCGCTAAAGGTGTTCTGATGAACGAAAAACGTTTTCAGGTCTTCGACGGCACCAAACAACGCCGTCTTTTGGAAAGGCGCGCGCTGATGGCTTTCGATGTCCCCGACGAAGAATTCGAGGCCTTGCTGGAGAAACTACGCCCTCGTGGGCGTCTTACTCTCGCGTATTGCGCCGATTCTCCAGCCCCGCAACCTCAGATCGAGCTTGAAGCTCTTCTATGACCTTGCCGATCATCCAACGAAGATCTCGCTTCGTCTCGGAATCGGTAAGCGTGCTACTGAGAGCTTGAAGTCTTGCTCGCTCTCGGTTGATTTCAGCGTCTGATGCTTCCTTTAAAAAGCGCAGATAAGTCGATACAAAGTCTTTATCCATGCGTTTCTCCTAGGGCTGCATACCACCGGAGAAACGCCGATCCCGGACCGGGAGGACGTCTCCCGGCGGGATGAATGTTGAATTGACAGCGGGATGTTCCCGCAGGCGTCGGATTACCGGTCTTGACGTATCCGGTTCGGAGAAGGTTCGTTTCCCCGCCGCCTTATGGCGGAACGCCTGCCGAAGGCAGGAGTCAACGCCCGTCGAAACGAGCGCATGAACAATCGGCTTTTCCGCTGGCCTCGTTCACACAAGATCAGTGGAAAAGGGATCACGGGTATTCGGAATGAATCCGCAGGGCAATCAGGCTTAGCTGGCCGCTCGAGTGGACACGTAGGGAATGGCGAAAGGCGGCTAACCCCTCGCGGGACGCGGGAACTGGACTTCGAAAGAAGTTCGGGAACGACGGGTTACGTCTATAGCCCTAGGGAACGATTTCCCCATGGCTGGCATCGGGCTGTTTTGTTTGAGACCCCAGCTAGGTCTGCCGCGACGGCAAGCGCCGAGACGGGTCTAATTTTTGTCTCTAAATTGATCGGCTGTCAATCAGTCTGAACTCCAGATTTTTGCCGCGATACGCCCATGGACCACGATCAAAGCTACAAATTGCTGTTCTCCCACGCCGAGATGGTGGCGGACCTGTTGCGGGGATTCGTTCGCGAAGACTGGGTGCAGCAGTTGGATTTCGATAGTCGCGAGAAGGTCAACGGCAGCTATGTGGCCGATGACCTCCGGGAGCGGGAAGGCGATGTCATCTGGCGGGGGCGTTGGGGCCGGTACTGCCGATCGTTCTTTACAACGTTGGTCGGCGCTGGGATGCGCCGCAGGAGATCGCCGATCTCATCGTGCCGGTTCCCGGCGGTCTGGAAACGTATCGCCCGCGGCTACAGTATTTTTTGCTGGATGAAGGCCGCTATGCCGAGAGCGAACTGGCGACGCTTCGGAATCTCGCCGCGGCGCTGTTATGCCGAGAGCGAACTGGCGACGCTTCGGAATCTCGCCGCGGCGCTGTTTCGGCTGAAAAACAGCCGGACGCCGCAAGACGTGGAACGGATCCTCGCGGCCTTGGTCACCTGGTTACGGGCGCCGGAACAGAGCTCTCTGCGGCGGGCCTTCACGGTCTGGCTGAAACGGGTATTTTTACCGGGCCGGTTGCCGGGGGTAGAATTGGGCCGTATCAACGACTTGCAAGAGGTCCAGAGCATGTTGGCGGAACGCGTCACCGAATGGACGGAAGAATGGAAACGCCAAGGCCGGCTGGAAGGCGAAGCGGCGTTATTGTTAAGGCAACTCGAGCAACGCTTTGGCCCCTTGAACGAGGCCGATCGGACTCGCGTGAGCCGAGCCGATGCCGAGACGTTGCTCAAGTGGGGCGAAAGGATACTGACCGCCGCGTCCCTTGAGGACGTGTTTGAACCCTGATGCCAAAGTGAAGACGGTTAAAGCAACCTAGGGCCCTCAGCAAGCGAAATGAGACCGATCACCCCGCGTAGTAGACTGGAAACCGCGGCGTGCAGCTTCCCAAGGTTCGTCAGCAGATCCTCGCGCGGCGTGTAATCCAGGGAAGCATCCAGGCTCAGGACGGTTTCCGCCACGTGCCGAACATCGCCAAATCCGTCGATCAACCCAAGCGTCCGGCTTTCTTCTCCCGACCAAAACATGCCGGTGAAGAGGTTGGGATCCTCCGTCAGTCGCTCGCCTCGGCCTTCTTTTACAACACCGATGAATTGCTGGTGAATGGTCGCGAGCGTCGCGCGAATTTGGGCCAAGGCCTCAGGTTCGGGCTCGGTAAACATGTCCATGATCCCTTTGAATTTCCCTGCGGTATACAGCCTTCGCTCGATGCCGAGCTTTTCCATCAGCCCGGTGAAGCCGAAGGAATCCATCCGTACGCCAATCGAGCCGACGACGCTTGCCCGGCTGGCGTAGATTTGATCGGCCGCCGCCGCGATGTAGTAGGCGGCGGATGCGCCCATGTCGTCAATGACGGCTATAACCGTTTTGCCAGAATACTTAGCTTTGAGCGCCTTGATCTCGTCGTAGACCATGCCGGCCTGGACCGGACTGCCGCCGGGGCTGTTGATCTCGAGAATGACGGCCTTCGCAGACTCGTTCGAAAACGCCCGGCGAATACCTTGGATGATCCGGTCGGCGTTGGCTCCGGACTCGGCTGAAATCTCCCCCATGATTTTGATCACTGCGGCATGGGGACTGTGCTGCGCTTTGAACGTCTGCCAGCCTGAAAAGGCGGTCATTACCAACATCAACGCCACAAAGCTGTACGACAGCGCCTTGAAGGCGAAACGCCACCGCCGGGACCGGCGCCATTCCTTCAGGTTTTCTTCAACAATTCGTAGCAGAGCCTCACGCGCCCAGCCGTCATCCGATGCATTTTGGTTCTTCGGGGTGAAGTTGGTCGGGTCGGTCATCGCGGGCTCCGTCAATTTGCCTGGTTCTTGGATTGGTTTTCGGGCTCGATGAAATACAGCGTCTCGCCCCGGTGGAAGATGACGGGATACGGCCGTTCGTTCGTGGGCGCGCTGTAGATGTACACCCAGTCGGGGAGAGCGGCGCTCATGCGTTGAAGATGGGGGGCTTTGCCAATGGCTATCCTTTCCTCTGGTTTATCATGAACATCTCTCAACGGATGAAATAACCACGCGCCGGCAAAAGCCTCCACAAAGTAAGCGGCCTTACCACCGATCCACTCCGGCGACTTTGACAGCGGTCTGAGCGATTCCAGCTTAAGCGGACGCGTGTAACAGCGTTGTCGTTGGCCATCACATTCACCACCTTCAATGACATGATTTGTCTCAACGGTATCGCTTATCAGTCCGGGGTATCGTTCGGTCTCCGTTCGGACAAACCGGTACGGCTCTGGCAACGTTTTCATGTAGGTATCGAAGAGCAGAGCGCTTAACTTTGCTGCCGCCGCTTCTTGATTTAGCGCCTCGCTTGCCGGCATCCAGACCCAAATATGATTTTCGAGGACCGGATGTTTTCGGGGTGCCGATGTGAGCACACTCAAAATCGACATCGCGCCGGCGCCGGCGAGTGAAAAACCAGGCGGCGCGATCCCGGCGCCCGTTAACTTGCGAACTCCTGTAGCAAGGCCTGCGGCATGAAGGAGCTCCCGACCGGCGGCGCCGGAGTCCGTGCCCTTCAACGCCGCGGCCAATTGAGCGCGCGGCACGTCGTTGAGCGGCTCGGGTTTTCCGGTATAGACGTTGGGGCTGGTCAGGCCGGTTGCGAGCGCGATCTGCAAAGCGAGGCTGTATTTCGGATCGCGTTCGTAAAAGTCGACCGGATGAAACCGGCCGAACATCGCGCATCCGGCATTTGCTAAAGACAAACCGATCAAGATGGCTCCCCGTAAAAACAACCTTTCCACTGTCGTTCTCCTTCTATCGATTGAAATTCACTTTGCCCCCAGGGTTCGGAAACACACGTCACTTTGGCCCCAAGGCCCAGCCTTGTTCCTCGGCCTCGCGGCGGATCGCCGGCACGTCGAGCCCGTCAAGCCGGGTTCGGTTGCGGTCCAGCGTATTCTGGCGCGTGCCGTCGACGTTGAGCCGGCTGCCCGCGCCCGTCAGCTGATCCAGGTTCAGTTTCGCGGCGGCGCTCGCCGCGTCCGGCAGATGGCCCGTGGCTGCCAGGATGGCCAGCCATTCGTCGAGGTTGACCTTGGACCAGTCGACATACTGCAATTTCTCGACCGGAATGCCGCTGCAATCGGGTTCCTCCTTCTTGCCGAAGCTCATGCCGAGTTGGGGGCGGATCTGTTCCTGCAGGATCCTCGCGAGCGGCGACGCGAAGCAACAGTAGCTCTCCTTGTGCAGGAAACAGACGCCGAACTCATTCGTCTCCTCGCAATACGTGCCCAGGTAGGTACAGCTCTTCAGCTCCTTCCTAGCCACCAACTCATACTCCGACTGCTCGCACTCGAAGACGATCTGGACGACGATGACCACGATCATGTAGATGGTGTAGGCCATCATGATCATGTTCAGCGCAGTGCCAACATAGGCGCCGCCGCCGCCGAGTTGCAGCGTGCCCCCCGAATTGGAGGCGAGTTGACCGGACGGCGTGAAAGCTGATTGAGCCCCGTTTGTCGTGGCATAGCTGAACAGAAGGTTTCCCGCCGCCCCCCCGAACGTCTGCCCCACCCAGGTTGCCACCTCCTTCATCAGCATCGTCTGGAACTGGCTGATCAGCCCCTCCTTCGCCACCGTGCTCGCCGCGGCCTCGGTCGATCCGGTGATCGCGTTCACTGCCTGGTCGTAGAATCCGGCGACCGTGTCCCAGACGCTGACGACGGGTTTTCGAAGTTCCTCCCACGCGCCCAGCGTCCTATTCGCTTTGTGGAGCCTCACGATCGCGCTGTCTAGCTGCCCGACGGCGAACAACAGATCGATATAGTCGCCGAGGTCGGTCGAGGTCGGCGCGTTGCAACAATCGACCAGCGTGACCAGTCCGCCCGCGATCTTGCACGCGCGCGCCTCGCCCTTGAAGACCCGGCAGGTCGTGAACTCGAAGCCCTGCCCTTCCTGCTCGTTGATCACGGTCTCGCACACCGTGTCCATGGCCATTTGCTGCGATGCCTGAAGGGCGGCCACCGCCCGCACGAAATCCTGA
Source organism: Methylocaldum sp. GT1BB (assembly GCF_051027545.1). NCBI lineage: Bacteria > Pseudomonadati > Pseudomonadota > Gammaproteobacteria > Methylococcales > Methylococcaceae > Methylocaldum > Methylocaldum sp. GT1BB. Next base: position 21,739 of record NZ_CP194901.1, read on the forward strand.
CTTTGGGTCCGGTCCACGGTGACGCAGTCCTCGCCCATGCAGCGGATCGGACCGGCGCAGGTCTGCTTGCTGGCGCTTCGGAGCGTCGGAATGGGTTGCGTCGTGCCGCAGTCGTAGAGGTCGCTGGACCGCCAGCAGGCGCCCGAGGCTCCCCCTTGCGCGCCGTCCACGCACTCCGAACGGATGAACGCGCAGCCTTCGGCTTCGAGAGCCTCGCAGGATTGTCCGCCCTCCTCGCCCGGCGTCAGGCAGTGTTCGCCCGCGCTGTCGGTCCAGCAGGACCCGACACCGCCGGTGAAATCGCACTCGGCGTCGATCGAGACGGCGCCGCAGGTCTTGCCGAGTTGCGGGAACAACGGCTCCGGCAGGTCCGATTCGCAAATCCGCACGCCATTGTATTCGAAACACTTTTGCTGAAGCGCTGCGTTGTACATCCCAGGATCTTGGGTACAGCTCACGCTGGTGTTCCGGCACAGGTTGTCCTGAACCGCGCTCACTAGCTCCGGACATTTCGCATTCGACCAGAGCCACTCGACCTTCTCGATGCGCTCGACGCTGAAATACAGCTTCGCGGCCATCACCCAATTTTCGCCGCCGACGTCGTGTTGCCAAAACGTGCCCACCAGGCCGTTTTCGCAGGACGGCATCTGCGCAATGCCCTGCGAGACCGAATCGTCGACCTGATAACCGCCGTCGTTGCTCCAAAGACCGGAATCCAGCCAGCCCACGGTCTTGACATGGCGAATCCGGTAAGGCGCCGAGCCGTCGCAGATGGTCGCGTAATCGAGTTTTGGTACGACGATGCTGCCGCCTGCACCGATATCGCTCCACCAGGTGCCTGTGCCGTTTTTCAAATCGAAGCTAAAGGAAACGTTGTGCTTGCCAATCGTGCCGAGCTTCACCTCGACCGTGTCCTGGGAAACGGTGTACTGCCGGGTCGCGGTGCAGGCGGACGGCGGACTCGGCACACGGACACAGGTCTTGTAGTCGGGCAAGCGAGCCTCGAATTCATCGTCCGTGAAGACCGTGGAGGCCGTGCAATCGGCGAACGTTTTCGCGAACAGGTCATGGTGGTCGAGCACATCGTCGGTCTTGGTCCAGACCGGATCGTTCCTGAGGTCCGGATGGGCGCGGTGGGCGGCGTCGATCACGGTCCGGTACGCTTCGCCGGTCTGGGTCGCTTCGGTCTTGAGCGCCGTTTGGGCATCGAGGCCCGCCGCAACGGTGCCGGCGTTGTCCCCGTACAGCCCGGTAAAATCGCTCAGGTTGCCCTGATCCGCATCGGGAAAGAGATCCTTGACCTGGAGTGACGACTCGTGCGCAGTGCCCGGATTTAAGGTCAGCGTGCCATTAGCTTCGTTCAGATCCGGAAAGTGGAAGGCCTCGACCGCCGAACGGCCGGCCGTCTGGCCCTGACTCGCTGCCTCATCGAACGCATCGCCATAAGCGAGGCCAAACGGCGTCCAGGCGACCGCGATATTGAGCACGGCGACGAGGGGCCAAGTGAAGACGGGATGGCGGCGGACCCAGGCTGGCGTCATGGTTCAGATCCCCGCACAGCAGTCCTGCCAGCGCCACAGGAGATAGACATGATCTTCGCCGGGCCCGGGATAGGTTCGGCCCACGCCCCACCGGAAGGTGCTTTCGCCGATCGCGTGCGTGCGGTCCGTCTCGGCCACCGGATAGAAAAGACTCATCCGGTACTGGTTCTTCGGCATGAACGGGTAGATGTTGCCGCCGCACAAGGCGTCGTTGCCGACCGTCTTCCACGCCAGCCCGCGCCGATGCAGGGCCGCCGTGGCGCGGGTCGCGAGCAGGCTGGAAATCCGCGGATCGGTGCCGGCCGAGGTGTAGGCCACCCCGGATAAGGGGTACATGTGACCCCAGGTGCCGGCACACCAGAACATCGCATCGATCGGGTGGCCGGCGGTGGCCGCGACGCCGTCGGCCGCGCAGGCCGCGACCGCGAGGGGATTTGCGAACAGCGCGGCCTCGGGGTTGGTGAAAAAGGCGAGTTCGTCGTCGTTCCAGGTGGGATCGAGCTCGGACACATAGAGCAGGTCGAAATCGCGGTACCCGTCCACGTTGCAGCGGTCGTCCCAGAACAGGTCCAGCAGGATGTAGAGAGGAAAGGCGTAATAGTGATAGTTGTAAAAGGAGGTCTCGCTGACATCGTATTCCGCGTGCCCCGCTGTTCCGAGGAGCCGGAGACTCGCGAGATCGGATTCACTCAGCCTCGCCCCGCCCAGGGACGGCGCGCACCACGGGGTCCGCACGATCTCGATCAGCCGGGCGGGACTCCAGAGTCCCAGGGTCAGGCCCAGCTCCGGAATCCCCGTCGGCGAATCGCAGGCACAGAGGATCTTGTCGCTGACGCCGTCCGGCACCTCGCCGTCTCCCCAGGTCCCGCCCGCAATCCGGATCGGAAACAGGCAGCCCCAACAGATGTCGGTGATCAACTTGCCGGACCAGACTTCCGCGTCGGGGCACAGGGGATCCAAGGCTTTCCCCTCCCCCTCCTCGGCTGCCGACACATTGGTCTTGGCCAGCGACAGACCGGTTATCAACAGTGCCAGGCCCAGGGCGTTAACCCGCCTTCGGATGAAAGCGGACCGTTTCATGAGGACTCCTTTTCTCTCGCTTCCGGACTCGCGGCCTGAACCTCCCGCACGCGGATCATCTTGCCGTCCGCTTCCACTACCGAAGGCACCCGCTCCAGCTGAAAACGGTTGCGGACATCCGGCGTGAGCAGGAATACCGGGCTATCGAGCCGGTGTTCGAGCTCGGCCAGGGCTGTCCCGCCGGCGTCCCGCGCAAGGCGCGTCGCGAGATAGAGCACGCGCTTCCCCTGGGCCTCCCGCCCGAGCCGGCGTGCCGTCTCGATCTGGGCCAGGCGCGTCCCGTCGAACACCACCAACCGGAGGCTGAAGGGCCGCTTTTCCAAGGGATTGACGGTGTCGCCGGCGCGCACGATCACCGTGCCGTCGGGCGCCACCAGATCGCGCGGCGCGGTCACGGTGAGATCCACCTTGCGCTCGCGGGTCTCCGTCGCCTCCGGGAGTTCGACGAACCGGCCCCGGTCCCAGAAGCGCGCCAGCGCGAGGCGCTTCTTGTCCTGCCAGTCGATCGCCGCCAGGCGGCGCTGCATCTCCTGGATCAGATCGATCTCCGCAACGGATTCAATCGGCCCCTGGACGCCAAGGTCGCCGCGGCGGCCCGCGTCCAGCTGCCGGCGGAACCAGTCGAGCCCGCTGACGCCCCGGACACGGGCGAGCACCCGCCCCTGTTCCTCCAGCATCATTTCCGGGACCGCAGTCACGCCGTGGGTTCGAAAGCGGTGGGGGTCGAGGCCCACATTCGGTGCGGAGTCGAGGTCCTTCAGGAGGTCGCGGAGTTCCGCGATGAAGGTCGGAATCTTCTGACCCGGCCGGGGGCCGCGGAACACGATCAGCACATCGGATCGCCCGGCCGCCTCTTCGAACAGCGCCTTGAGCGCGTCATGCCCCATCGCGGCGGAGACGTAGATCACGGTGCGCCGGCCGGACAGGCCGTCCCCGCCGGGCGTTGGCGTGCCGAGACCCGGCAGGTTCGGCTTCGGCGCAGCCTTCATCGTCTCCCGCGCCTGACGTTCGGCCGCGTCCCGGTGCGGATTAGCGTCCAGCCAGGCCGGCCGCTCCGCTTCGCCGGCGGCTTCGAGAATGGCGCGCGAGCGCGTCAGCCAGTCCTCCTCGGCCCATCCCGCCACGGGGCGCAATACGGCGAAAACCAGCGCGGCAAACCCGACGCGTTTAAAACAGCGCATAGGCCCGGCCGATGATCTGACGGTCGTACATGTAGCCCCAATAGCGGGAGTCGAAGCTCTTCGGGGTTGTCCCGGTCACCCAATAGGCGCGCGGCGGCACGGTCTCCTCGCGCCGGAACGCGGCTGGATCCTTCTGAAGCTTTTCCGAGTGGGGCAACCCCCGTGCGATCTCCGCGCCGTTCACCATCGTATGAAACTCATCCACGCGAACCCGATCGCCGCTGACGCCCGCCACACGCTTGACGATGGTGCGCCCGTCCTCGAAATAGGGCGCCATGCGCTCGGCGCGGAACGCGACCAGATCCCCGCGCCAGATGTCCCGATCGTAGGTGTCGATCAGAACGATCCTAGCGCCCTCGAGGCAGGTATCCTTTTGCGCGTCGATGCCAAGGCGGAACCGGTGCCCCAGGTAATACTCGGCCGCAAGAATCAGCGCGAGCAGCGGCAGCGCCCGTCCCAGGAAGGCGCGTAACGGCACGCGCCGGCGCGCGGGTGCGGTGTGAAGCGGTAAAGCGTCAGTTCGTTGGTCGAACATATAAGTCCTCCGGGGCGGCCAGAACGGCGGTGGCGTCGATGATGAGGTAACCGGCGGCTTCCAGGCGCGAGGCTTGCTCGCGCAAGGCGGCGACGGTACGGTGAATCTCGGCTTCGGAAGCCGACGGCGGAAGCGACTTGATGACGGCCGCGCGGTCGAGGACGAAAACCGGGGTGGTCAGCGCCAGGCGCTCCAGCGGTTCGGTGAGCGCCTGGCGCACGGTCAGGGTGCCGGCCAGCGCGCCGCACACGGCGGCGATCACGACCATCGCCAGCATCCAGGTAACCTTACGCGGCATGGGCGTGCTCCCGCGTGTCCCGCGCTTCGAGGACCCGGCGGATGGCGTCGTCGAGGTTCAGCCCCTGGCGCCGGTATTCGCGGAGCGCCTGCACGTCCTGCGGCTTGGTGGAGAACAGGATGCGCTTGAAGGGATCGACGATCAGCCGGCCAATGCCGGAGCCCATTTCGGTGAGAAAGAAGATCTCCGAATAGGCGCCCGGCAGCGTGTGCACCGTCTTCAGGAGTTCATAGCCGCCCTCGCTCAACGGCAGGCGGCGGTCCTGCCTCAATTGGTCGATGACCTCCGCCTTTTGACCCAAGAGGTACATGTTGGCCGAATTCTCGACGATGGCCCGTCCCGCGGGATTCCGGTACAGGTCGTTGACGGACTGGGTGATGGTGATCGCGGCGCCGCCGTATTTCCGGAACCGCCGGTAGCCGTGCTCCATGAACTTGGAAACGTCCCCCTCGGTCAGGAGGTCCCAGGCCTCGTCGATGATGACGATCTTCGGCCGGGCGCGCTCGCCCAAGAACATCGTCTGCTGGATCTGATAAATGAGCTGCAGGAGGACCACCTGCTGCAAGTGTTTCCGGCCCTTGAGCTCCTCCAGTTCCAGCACGGTGAAATCGTTCCGAAACCGGGCGGTGTTGGGTCCGTTGAAATAGCGGCCGTACTCGCCATGGGCCGTGAACGGGAACAGCTGCATCCCGATGTCGACGACGCGCTGGTCGGTCTCCGCGCAGAGACGGTCCGCCACGTCGTCCACGCTCATCGCCCGGCCCTTTTCGGTCCAGAGATCCTTGAGCACGCGCTTGAGACTCGCGGTCTGGAAGTCGGTCAGCTTTTCGGTGGGCGCCGCCATCGCCGTGACGAGGCCCGCGACCATGTCCGCCTCTTCCGCCCAATTCTGGATGAGCGGGAACGGATTCAGGCCGATCACGGCCTCGTGCGTGAACTGGATGAAATCGCCGTCGAGCATTTCGGCCAGGTTCTCGTAGGACCGGCCGACGTCGATGACCCAGACCTGGGCGCCTTCGGCGAGATAATTGGCGATGATCTCGTTGGTCAGGAACGACTTGCCCTTGCCCGATTCCGCAGCGATGCAGAGGTTGTAGTTGCCGGTGGTGTCGAACAGCGACACGCTCATCTGCTCCCCGTTCCGGGAGATGAAATTGAGGGTGGGCGTCCCGGTGCCCTGCCAATCGCCGAACAGGGGCAAAAGCGGAATGGCGTGGCGGGTCGCCAGCGTCCGGTAGCGTTGGAGCGAAGCGATCGCCGCGCGCTCGGCGCCGAACGGCAGGCAGTTCAGAAACAACGGCAAGGCGAAATACTTGTCCTCCAGCAATTGGAAGCCCAGCTCCCGAAAGTACACCCGCGCATTGGACACCGCCTGCGCCTCCTCGGCCTCATTGCAAAAGAGCGCGAGGCCGAAATAGGCGCGGATCGGCCGGTCGCCGTCGGCGAAGGCCTCGAACAGAATGTCGAAGTTTTGCTTCCGCTGTTGCAGCACCGGTAGAAACCGAGCGATCGGTGTCGCGGCCTGATTGGTGATGAATTGGCGGACGCTCTCGAGCCGCGCGCGGGTGCTTTCCGCATCCGGATAGTGCAGCGTGACCGTGATCAGCACGTTTTGCCGGATGCCGCGCGTGCCCGACAGGAGGTCGCCCAAATAGCTCTTGGCGCCGCCGAAATACATCTGATCGGGGGTCCGTTTGACAGACAGCATCTTGACCCTTTTCCGCCCGAGCCAGAGACCCCGCTCGTCCGTGCGGAGGTCGGTGTCGTAGTCGAACAATTGATCGCGGATGAGTTGCCGGATATCGCACTCGGGGATGATCCGGTCCTTCCAGCCGGCCCGGTCGCCCCAATTGAGGATCGTCGAGAGCGTCCGGACGTAGAGATCGTTGCCGAGCGCCTCGGGTAGGAGGCCGATGGTCGCAAGCGACTGTTCCGTCGCCATCCTGAGTTCCGCCGCGCGGGCCAGATCCTGCCGGCTCGGCCTGGGGGCCACGATGGGGAGCTTGACGGCGACGATCACCTGGGTGCGGCGAAGGCGCGCGCCGGACACCGTTTCCGGCGGGACCTCGGTTCCGTTCCGGAGAAACTCGACGGCGGCCTCGGTCATGGCCTGATAGGTCGCTTGCGTCTGCCGGAGACGGCGTGCCTTCATCACCGCGAGGGACTCCTCGATGTCGGGCGAGGTCCAGAGACTGACCTGGAGGAGCGTATCGGTGGGCCAATCCTGGTTCAGCAGAACATTGACGCGGGACGGCAGATTCGGGTCGGCGCCGGTCAGGGGCCGGCAGAGGAATCCGAAACTCAAGGACTGATCCGCGTGGAGAAACAGTTTCTCGTCGGGATCGTAGGCCAGGGTGGTGAAGAGCTCATCCACCCGGTGGACTTTGGGAATTTTCATGGCGTCTCCGTTGGCATATGGTGGCCGTTGTCACGCGTGGACGGCGGCGATGTCAGCTGGATCGTATAGGGCTTGAGGGCAACCACCCTGGCCCGGTTTCCTTTCACCAACTGACGGGCACGCGCCGGATGGCACGGCTTTAACGGCTGTCCGTTCCGGTCGATGACCTGTACCGTGGACATACGATTCGATCCTGTCGCGTTCTCGAAGGGCCCGGCGCACGCTCAAGCGCGCGCCGGAGCCGTTTTCAGCAATGCACCTCCTGACGGTTTAAATGACCGCCGTCACGATGTTGTCGATGATAGTCGGGGTCGCGAACAGGCCGACGCCGCTCGCCACGCCCATGACGAATCCCATGATGCTGCCGCGAACCACCCCGGCCACCAGACCGACGATGACGAAGCAGATCGCGATGACCCGGCCGAGAATGCCGGAGACCCAGCCGGTCAGAGTGGCGTAGATGTCGTTGAACTCGGCGCCGCCGGCCCCGGCCATGGCCTCGGGCGCGAGGAGGACGAGGAACGGGGCGACGAGGGTCAGTAGCGCCACCGTGGTCGTGTGTCGCCGAGGCGGCGTGGCGCTCGGCCGGAACCCCTGGATCGGGTCGCGAACCGTTTTGGGCTTGGATCCTCCGAACAGCTTCCCGATCCAGCCCGACACCTTCTTTCGAATGCACAGCATTCGATTGCACATGACGTTCATAAGTAACTCCGTGGATATCGAAAGGCGGTTGCCCGCCGATCCTCGGGAATCGCTTCCCGGTCGGTGAGGCGGTTGCCCGCCGGTCCTCGGAGCGTGTGTGACCCCGGTGGCTTGCGCGGTTGCCCGCAGGCCTCGGCCCCCCGGTTCAGGTCACTTAAACCCTGAACCGAGGCGCTGGTGTTGTTCGCCTAGTCGTCGTCGGTATCGGCCGAAGGTACGAAGACGCCGGTGCCCGCCGCAGATTTTCGCGGCGACGTTTCCGTCGGGCGCTGTTCGACCTGAAGGGGAGCCAGCGACGGCGCGACCGCCGGCGCCGCCGGGCCGATCATCCAGCGGCGCGACTCGAGTTCCGTGTAGATGTAGCTCGACACCATCAGATCGCCCTCGGCGTCCTCCCACGGAGCGATCCAGACCCGCATGACGCGGGACGGGGTCCGGATCGGCGTCGGGTCGTCGATCTTCGGGTACGGAGCCCGCGCCCATCGCGCCGGAGCCACGTCGGCGGGCGCGGCACGCACTTCCTTTCCTTTCTTTCGGGCATCGGCCGATGACGGCGGCGAAACCGAATGGTTCGAGGCCTTATAGGCGTCGGTGGTGGACAGACAGACGGGATCGTTCGGCATGCCCTTGCAGCCATACTTGGCGGCGCAACCGCTCAGCGCCACCGCGATGGCGACGAGTGCGAGCCGTCTCATGAGCGGCCCCCTTTGACGTTCGGTAAGGCCCGTTCAACGCGCGCGGCCGCCTCCCCGGCCAGCCAACCGGCCAGGTCGTCCGGCGCTCCCTTGAACGTGCGCCCGTCCGGCGCGATCAGGAACGGTACCGCGTCGATCCCGAACAGGTGCGCCGTTACCAATGCTTTCTGCATCGGCGTGCGATCGCAGTCCGGGCCTACCTCGGCCGGAATCCCGTCGTAGCGCTGATGCATCAGCGCATCGCGTGCCTGATCCCTGGCCCCGGTTTGCAGGAGGCAACCGAGTCTGACCACCAGGCTTTGCGATTCCGCCCCCAGGACCGGCACGGAAACCAGCTGGAACGTGTAACGGTCCATGAGGGCCTCCATCTGATGCTGCACCTTGGCGCAGTACGGGCAGCGCGGATCGACGAACACCACCGCCTGTTCCCGGCCGGTGCCGTAGGTCACGGGTCCCAGATCGTCGAGCTTCAGTTTCATCCGGGCGAGATCGATGCGGTTCGCGATCCGGTCCACATCCTCCAGGGTCTCGATCTTGACCTGGTTCCACACGTCGGTGACGGTGCCTTGGAACACGAACCGGCCGTTCGGCGACAGAAAGAACGTCCGGTCGCCGGATTTGACCATCTGGAGCCCCGAGATGGGCAACGCCTTCAGGCCGTCGATCTTGACATTCAGGAGGTCCACCGCCGGCAAGGCCGCCGTCATCGGCAGACCGTCGCCGGCGGCCGCCGGCCCGCTCAGAGCGCCGAGCACCGGAAGAAGAGACAGGGTCGATCGGAGGGATGTCGAAGTCATGAGCAAATCCTCGTTGTTGGCGTCAGATTAACGGGTTGCGGCTGTCCCGGCGCTGCAAAAAATGGCCAAAACACGCACTTTGGTTCGGCAATTCGGCACCCAAAACCATACGGTACAGATGAATGTCCCCTTCGGCCGGTGTGCCGCAGTGCATGCGCAGCATCCGTGCGACGGCTGCCGAATATTAGTTCCTGAAGCCGAAGCGGAACCCCATGATGGCCGTCATGGGGATGACTATTACCGACACCGCGACGGCAGCGTCTAGAAGCGAGCGCATAGCCGAGGCGATCGTGGCCGGATCGGCTTTGTGAACCTCCCGCACGATCTCGACGGACGATTCCGGTGGGGAAAGCGCCGTGCCGGCTGCCATCCAGAACGCCAGACCAGGCACCACGATGACCAGCTTGCCGAGCGCGACCAAGACCATGTGACCGAAGTTAAGCAACTGCGCCACCGCGTTTCGGTAGTCTCGGAAAGCGGACCGCTGCATCGCGGCGTACTGCGCATCGGTCACGGTGCCGATCTTCACGCCGTTCATCAACACGTCCCAGGTCAGGGTGTTGCCGGCGGCAATGCGTCGGGCATAGACCGCGCTCTGCTGATCCAGCCAATAGTTGAGGCCCACGCTGGCCGCCGCCGTCAATGCTGAGATGGTCAACAGATCCAGCCACCCGCGATCAGCCCTCCAAAAAAACGAGAACATCAGAACGGCGACGACCGCTAGCATGGTGGTCAGCGCCCAGCGTTTGAAGTTGTACATGCATGGATACTCCGTGTTTGTTTAGCCAAAACGGCTTTCGGGGTCGGCGGCGACTCAACTCAATGATTCAGCTTCAAAGTCGTGCCTTTCTGCACGATGAAGCTGACCTTGCGGCTAGCGTCGACCTCGATGACCGGAAACAGGTTCTCGGCCAGATCCATGTAGTAGTGCGCCAGCCGGTCCATCGCGTAGCCCGCGCCCCGGAGCGCCCCGCCTTCCATCGCCTGCTGGCTGAAGGCGCGCTGGAACGGGGCGGCGCCCCCGGCCAAACCCGCGCCCCCGGTCAAAATGACCGGGATCTGATTGCGGCCGAAGGCGTCGGAAAAGCCCCTCAGGAATCCCGCGGCCAGGGCGTTGGCCAGAAGCTGGCCGCGCTTTTCGACTACGCGCCCGCGGATGCCGGTCTTGCCGTCCTCGCCGGTGGCGTAGGCGTCGAGCGGCACTTCGATCACGCCGCCGTCGTCGCGGACGCAGGAAAAGGTTTCGCTCCGGATGTAGGCGCGCTCGGCGCTGAGGTCGCCGTAGCCCGCCGACACCAGAAAGCACTCCCGAACGTCGGCCCGGAAGCGGTTCGGCAGAATGGCCTCCTGCTTCACCCGTACCAGAACCGGCATCGGCTGCTTCTGCGCCTTCCGTCCGGTCGGCGCATCCATGCCGTTGAGGAGCACGCCGCTCAGAATGCTGCCGGCGGGGATGAACACCGGCGGATGCTGAACGGAGGGCGTCGGCAGGGCGTTGGAGGCGGTCGCTAGGGTATCGTCCTTGATCACCCGGATCTGGAGCGGCGCGGCCGGCGCATTCTGGGCCGGCCGTCCGGTGGACGCCCCGGCGCCGTACGCGGGTCCCGCCGGCGCGCGCGACGCCTGCTCGAACACGGCATTGAGATCGTCGCGATCGCCCGGACCCCGGCTCGGACGGGCCGGCCGCTGGGGCCGTTTTTCCGAAGCCGTGCCTTCGGCGCTTCCCGGCGGGTTGCGGAGGGCATCGACCTCGGCGGCGAGCGCTTTCATCCGCTCTTCATAGGCTTGGCGCTCCGCGGTCGTGTAGCGCTTGAACCGCTCCTCGTCGGACAGACGCTGGGATTTCTGCTGCTCCTCGATGGTCTGGAGTTTTTGGCGGAATTCCGCAAACTGCCGCGACTGCTCCCGCAACTGCGCGGCCAGCCCGTCGAGGCCCAGGGCGCGGGGATCGGTGTCGGTGAGGATATGCTTGACCACCGCCTGTTTGTTGACCGGCTGGGCCACCTCGGGCGCCAGCAGGGCGAGTCCCACCACACCGGCCAGCCCGGCGGAAGCGAACCCCGCGACCGAAAGGTTGCGTTTGGCCGTAGGCGTCAAGGCCGCCCACCAACTCCGCACGACGCCGTTCATTGGTGGGCTCCGTCCGTCAGCAGAGAGGGCCGCGCCGTGGTTTCCTCATCGGGTGCCCGCCGTCGCGCGATATACAGTTCGGTGGCCTCACCGGGCGCGAGGACCACCTTGGGCCAGGCAGCCACCGCCAGAACGTCGCCGTCGAGATCGGCGCATGTCCGCTCGTCGATCTCGATCGTTTCGCGTCCGCCGTTGGTGGCGACGCCGACCAGGATCACCATATCGTGGCCTTCCAGGGCCTGCCCGGTACGGGTCGTGAGCGCCGGCTGGCCGCACCGGATCGCTTCCGAGAGGTCCGGCTCCCGCAGGTCGAAGCCGCGCGGCGTCCGTTGCAGCCCCAGTTCGCGAAAGATCGCTTTCAGCTGGGCCACATACGCCGGCTGATCGGGTCCTGCTGGCCCGACCCCGGATTGCGCTTGGCGCTGCAGCTTGCCCAGCTTCTTGTACGATGCCGGGGCGAGGCTGAGACGGATTTCCCGGGCGGGGATCCGTTTCGGGATCAGGGTCAGCGACAGCGCGAAATCCTGGTTGTCGCCCGGCGTCAGATAGAGGGTCACCGGCGCCTCGTCGGCGGGCGCGACATACACGATCCGGCCCTTGGTCTGGGTCTGCGCCGTGCTGACGGTCGTCACCACCGGGTGCTCGAACGGCGTGACGATCCGGTTCAGATGGCCGAGCGCGACCGGCAGCAATTCATTGACGCCGGGCGACACTAGCACGGTCTCCGGCGTCAGCGTCGCCGTGTCAGCGTCCCCGGCATGGCCGACGGCGTCTTGCAGCGCCCTTGCCGATACCGGCAGGAGCTCCACCGCCTGGGCGGGGTCCGGTTCGGCGCGGAGCGGCAGGGACAGGCTCGCCAGGAGGGCGAACGCGAGGCGGTTTAGGTTTCGCGTCTTGGCGCTCATGACTTGCCCTCTGTGTTCGACGTCGCTTTCAAGCGTTGCAGGGTCTTCGGCTCGTCCGGGTAGACGTCGATGTAGTCCAGCCGAGGCCGGTAGTTCTTGATGCTGAGCACGAATTCGTAGGTGCGCCGACGGACGTCCGGATGGCTATTCGGTCCCTGGCTAGTCAGTTCGCCGGAGACGAACACCTTGTTGGTCTCTTCCTCGAACAACACCTGGCGCGGCCGAAAGCTGATCGTCACCCGGTCCATCTGGATCGCCTTGATCTGCTCGGCCATGGCGTCGAGCACGGTGCGGTAGATGCTTGGGGCCAGAATCGGCTCGATGGCTTCTTTCAGAAAGTCGGCTGTCGCCGGCGTCACATTGCCGAGCAGCTCGGCAAGATACAGTCCCCAGGCTTCCTTGTACTCGCCGGAGGCCTTCGAGCGGGTGATGTCCACCTCGTGCGTGAGCGTCGGCGGCACGAGCACGATGCTGCGTTCGGTACGCCAGGCGGCCAGCGAGGTGATCACGCCGATCGCGAGCAGCCCCAGGATGACGAGGCGGCCAAAGCGGTTCTCGGCTTCGATGCCGTGCCAGGTTTTCAGGAAGTCCGACAATCTCACGGCAGATACCTCCGGATGAACGGATTCGGGATGGTGACCGCCCGGCTCGGCAGCAGGCCCAGCCAGTAGGCGGCATGCAGGGGATAACCGTCCGGCCGGTTGTCGCGAAAGCGGCGGTAGAACTTGACCGCCATCACGCCGATCGCCACAGCGAGGATTAGTTGCCCGATCAGCATGCCGCCGATCAGGCAGGTGACGAACGCGGCCATTTCGTCGGCCGGCCACAAGATGAGATGAATGGGGTCGTCGATGTATTTCGGGAGCGAGACGGGTTCCACGGAGGACCTCCTTTCGAATCGGATGGCCCTATTCTGGCGAAACTGAACCGCAGCGGCGTTGCATTAAATCGCCGAAATCAGAACTTTGTGCAGCGTCGGACGCTTTTTTCGCGGTCATAATCGACTCACGTCGTTTCCGTCGGAGAAGCTCTTCATGATCGTCGCCACCACCCCGGCCCTCGTGGGTTTCCGAATCACTGAGCATCTCGGCGTCGTGTCCGGCGTTGCCGTGGAAGGTATGGACGTCGTCCGCGATCTCTTCGCCGCATTCCGGAACGTTTGGGGCGGACGGAGCCGGGGGTATGAGAAAGGTTTGGAGGAAGCCCGCGAACGGGCGCTGTTACAGATGGTCGAGCGAGCGGGGGCCGCCGGCGCCAACGCCGTCATCGGTGTCGCGATCGACTACGAGTACATCGATTTCAAGCAGAAAGGCGGCATGGCCCTGGTCGGGGTTTCGGGCACGGCGGTTCGGGTCGTCGCGGAGAAGGTGTCCGACGGAGACGGTGGGAATGGATTCCGGATCGGCAGTGGTTGAGTGTGCTGCGGCAAGCGGTTGCGATCCTTGCTGCCCGAAGCCAAGGCGTCCCAGTGGCAGCGCCGCTCAACGAATCGGCTGAGGCTCGCGCGCATCCGGTTGGTTTGGCGGAACACTCAGGGGGCTTGGCGCACCTGTCGACGATGGCATATAGCCGCGCCGTTCCGCTTGAGACCGGATAACGCCTTGCAGCCACTCGTTAAACGCCTTGCGCCCAGCGCTTCGGCTGCGACTGCCACTAAATCGACCCTGATCGCCGGCCATCCGGCCGCAATGGCCGAGATCGCCCCGGCACCCTTCCATCAGCATGCGATAGACCGGGCAATCGACCAAGCTCCCGCTGCTGCCGCAAACCTGTTGAAATGCAGCGTATTCGTGGGGATAGAGATACCGGCGCTCGCGTTCAATTTGTTTTTGAATTCTCGGTCCGATCTCGACGCCATACGGTGGATTCTGTCGAAAACACGGTAACTGGGCGACCGCCGTAATGTCGAGATCGCCGTCGGTCATCTGGCTGCCGAGATAGCGTCCCATTACGCCAAAAGGGAAGAAAGGAAAAGCGTGTGGTGTTGGATACCGCGATACTTTTGCGTAGAGCACATCGGCACGCTCCCGGCATTCGGCGTAGGTGCGCGCGGTGGCGTCGGCGTGCGGCCGAAGGTAGATGTCGCTCGCGCAACCCGACAGCGTGATCAGGGGCAGCGTGAACCACAAGTGGCGTAAAAGTCGTCCTGATTAGCGACGAAGTTCAGTACAGGCTCACATAGTGAGCCACTAGGGTCCTTAGACTATGGGCATCCATCACGAAGGGGGTGTCCCATGCCTATGAACCGGGTGCAATTTCAAAAGGGTTTGTCGTTGGCCGAGTTTCTGACGCAATACGGCAGTGAAGCGCAGTGCGAAGCGGCACTGGAGGCCCTGCGCTGGCCGGACGGTTTCCGCTGTCCGGTCTGCGGCGGCGCGCGCCACACGGTGTTCGAACGGACCGGGCGGAAATACTGGCAATGCGGACACTGCCGGAGCCAAACGACGCTGATCGCCGGGACGATCTTCCAAGCGACCAAGCTGCCGCTGACCACCTGGTTTCTGGCCATGTATCTCCTGACCCAGGCCAAGAACAATGTCTCGGCACTGGAACTGATGCGCCATCTCGGGGTGTGTTATCGCACGGCATGGCTGGTGAAGCACAAGTTGATCCAGGTGATGGCGGAACGGGAAACGGATCGGCAGCTGGCCGGGCGGGTCGAGATCGACGATGCCTACCTGGGCGGTGAGCGGCCGGGGAAACCGGGGCGTGGCTCCGAAAACAAGTTGGCCTTTGTGATGGCGGTACAAACCACGGACGACGGGCGTCCGTTGTTCCTGCGCGTCGATCCCCTGCCGTTCACGCAGCAGGCTATCGCGGTCTGGGCCAAACGCGCCTTGGCCCCGTCGACCTACGCACTCACCGATGGCCTGAGCGGGTTTCGGAGGCTGCACCAGGTCGTCGCTTGCCATCATCGCCTGATCCTGGGCTCTGGGCGGCAGTCGGCGCAACATCCGGAGTTCCATTGGGTAAATACGCTGTTGAGCAACCTGAAGACAGCCATTTCCGGCACCTATCACGCGTTCAAATTCGAGAAATACGCCCAGCGGTACCTGGCCGAGTTCCAATACCGCTTCAATCGGCGTTTCAATCTCAAAACCCTGCTTCAACGGCTGGCGCGCGCCGCGGCGTTCGCTAAGCCTCGACCCGAGTGGCAAATTCGCTTGGCTGAAGTTCATCGCTAATCAGGAAAGTCGTTGTCTCTGTTTCATGAGACGGTCGTGGATCGGATCTTGTGCTTCCGTTTCTGGCTAAACTGTGGCACCCGCCAGTGGTTGCTTTCGGGTCGCTGTGGCCAATCAAACTGGAAAGGCCGACAAGGCCTTAAATCCGCTTCTGCGTGTTGGTCAGCAACACGTTCAGCGCACACGCCACCACGAACAATCCAATAGGGATGGACTGCGGCGGGACGGGCACCGGCAGCGTCCAGACCACGAGCAGCAAATAGGCTATGCCCAGAATGACATACAGGCTGTAGCGGTGCGCGACGGGACTCGAATAGGCGAAGTTCGTCTGCCGGATCTTGCGCCGGACCAGCCCGTCGATCGCGAACGGAACCACCGCGACACCGAGAAACGGCAACCAGGCGGCCGTCACCACCGCCCGATGAATCATCTGGTAAAGGCTCTCGAACAGCACGTCCAGGCGGCCCTGGAGAAACGGAAACAAATCGTAGCGGCCGACATCCTCGAAACCTCTCGACCGTTGCCGCTCGCCCTCGGTCGGAATGAAATACCCATACACGCTATCCCGAATCCCGGTGCGAACGAAAAGCGCTTCGAACCCGTCCATGGCGGTCTTCCGAAGCTCCGTCGCCTTCTCGGCCCCGAAATAATCGAGCAGCATCCGCTCCTCCGTCGCCTGGATCGACCGTGTCCACTGTTCGGAAATGAGGGCCGCCACCAGCACGATTTCGAGCAACCAGATCAGAATACTGAGGAAAATATTGCGCGTCATCAGTCAGTGCATCGTCCGCTTCGTACCGGGCGGTTCATCGCCGAAGCCTTCGATGACCGGGGCCGTGCCCGACAGCGGTTCCGCGCCCGGCAGCTTGAGAATCCAGCCGTAGGCTTCCGGCAGAAAGCTTTGAATCAACGCGACGTCGTCCGCTTCGGACGGAATCACGGCGCGGAGCGCTTCACACACGGTCTGGACGAAGGCGATCAGGCGGTCATGGTCCGTACTGGATCGTTGATTTCGGGCTTTCAGATACGCCGTCCACGCGGCAGCCAGCACGCGGTCGAGGGCGATGGCGGCACCTTCCGGATCGTCGATGTTCCGGTCGAGGCATTCGGCGATGCGCTCGCCACTCTGCCTGAGGCCCGGCCAGTCCGCGTCCAGCAAATGGATCCGGGTCTTGTTCCGGCGCCGATTGAGCCAGGCGGTCCAACTGGGCGATCGACTTACGGCCCGTTGCTTCGGCATTCAATGATTCTCCTTGGGTGTGGTCAACAGGATGGGCAGCCGCCCCTTGACGATGCGTCCGCCCGACAGTTTGGCGATATAGTGGAGGTCGGGGAGTTGCCCCAAGAGCTGAGGCGGAAAGAGATCGCCTTCCTCTTCCATCAGTCGCTCCCCGATGTTGCCGGAAAAGACGGTCGGGTTGCTGGCATGGGTCGAGACGCCCTGGGTGCGCATCACGTACTTGAGCCGCGTCTTCGGCAGGTTGTCGGTAATGTACTGCTGGGTCTCGCCGTCGAGCACCCGCAGGACGATCAGGTTGTTGACGTTGCCGAGCACCTGCCGGGCCTTGGCTTCCGATCCCGTGCGCGCGGCGAAATCGGCGAAGGTCTGGGTGGCGATGAAGAGCCGGATCTTGGCGCCACGTCCCTTGTTCAAGACCTGGATGAAGGGGTCGTTGATCACTTCGGCCGCCTCGTCGACGAACACGTTGACTGGCCGGTCCGAGACGCCGTAGTTGTAGCGGTCGCCGGCCACCGCCGCGAGTTCCGCCAACAGGATCGAGCCGATGGCGCTCCCCACCAACCCGTCCGACAGGGAATCGAGGCCAATGTAAGCCACTTGGGCGTTTTCGATGATCCGCGCCATGTCGGTGATCGGGCGGGGATCGTCCACATCCTCGGGATCCGGCGACAGCAAGGGACCCAAGGGTCCCGAGGTCAGCATGTTCATGATCGGCAGGAGGGAGGCCACCATCTTGCTGAAGTGGGTGCGGTCGTGCTCGAACAGCGAAATCAGCCCCTCGAGATCGCTGTTCGGGTGAGTCCGCTGGACGTTCTCCCGGTAAAACCGGACCAATCCCTGGGCCTTGCCCTCGGTGTCCCGCGCCGCCTTCATGAACGGCTTCGCGTCGCTCCGCCAATCGCCGAGACACCGGTCGTAATGGCGCTCCAGCGCCTGAACGACCAGGAAGGCCGGACCGCCTTCCAGATAGCGGCGCAGCTTCACCAGGGTGGGCCGCTCCTCGATCACCATCAAGCCCTGAATGACATTGTCCAGGGATTTCTGGCCGAACGCTTTGAACGGATCGTTGGTGGTTTCGCCGGGCGAGATGGCGGAAATGCGGCTGGCCACCTCGGACGGCCGGTTGAAGTTGTGCAGGGGATCGAGACGCACGCTGTCCTCGGGAAAGGCCGGATGAAAATACACCAAGCGGTCCGGACGCCCCGCCAGCCGGCAGGCGGTTTCGGCCGAGCGCTTGAGATCCTTGTCGCCCTTGGGGTCGATGATGATGACGGCTTCGCCGCGCAGCACTGCTTGCGTGACCAGCACGTCGAAGGCTCGGGTCTTGCCGGCGCCGGTGGTGCCGACGATCAGCGTGTGCCCGGCCGTGTGCGGGAGCGGCTGGATCACCGGGTGTTCGCGCGCTTCCAGCCCGTGAATCCACGGTGCGCCCATGCGGTCCTGGCGGACGGGAATGAGCTCGGATAGATCTCGTTTCAGAATTTCGTGGGCCAGCTGGGCGTGCCTTTGGCCCCAGTCGAACCCCCATCCCAGCCAAAGCTGGCCGGGATGACGGCCGACCCAGCGCTTCAGGCGTGTGGCTTGCCAGTAGGTGAGACGGGATCGGATCAGGCGCCGCTTGCGACGCCACAGCCCGATGGCTGACGGGGCGCGCCACAAAGTCATTCCGAAAGACACGCCGATCAGCGCGTAGAACGGCTCGGCCGGCAAGTCGGACCACAGGAACGTTCCATAGGCGAGACCGGCGCCGCCGAGCCAGCCGCAGATCGCGATGACCTCGAAGATCGGTCGCCAGGGGGCCTGGTAATCGTAATCCGAGCTCACGAGGCGTCTCGCTTGACCTTCACAGTCCCGCTCCGGGTCGTCCCCTCGAGCCGGCAATCGTCCCGCCGGAACAGCGCACGGGACAAGCCGGTCAGCGTGACGCCGGGATGCTGCTGGACGAACCAGTCCAGAACGGTGGCCGGCGCGACCAGCCAACCGTTCTCTTCGACGACCGAAACCGGCAGTCCCTCGCGACCCCGGATGCGGGTGACGAGTTCGTCAGCCAGGGTAGCGGGATCCGGCGCGGGGTTGCCGGGTTCGGTCGACGGGGCCGACGCGTGGAATGGTTGGCGTTTCGGCGGATCCACCCTCGTGGCTCCGTCCCGACATCCCGCTGCCGGCGCTTCGGCCTTGCCCGCCTTCGGCTGAACCGACGCGACCTCCGTTGACAGCGGCTGGGTAGACGGCGGCCTGCCAGGCGTCTTGTCGGTGCGGATGGCGATCGCCCGCAAGGCTTCGCTCGGCTCCGCCGCCAGCAGCAGTCCGCGCACCCCCTTGATGTCACGCACCCGGCGCAGCGGGGCCAAGGGATCGGTAAGCACCCACCCCGCATCCGCCAGGCGGATGAGAAAGGTCGCCGGCTCCAGGCCGAGCTTCTGGGCGCTCGCCGGAAACGGAAGCAGAAGTTTGCCGTCGACGTCCGGCAGGTCGATGCCGATCGTCCAGCCTCCCGCCATGATCACCTCCTCGGCCAGCCGGATGAGCAGCTCGCCCCCCTCCCCTCGCGCCGCGAGCCAGCGACGGGCCGCGTCCGTCCGGTTCTCTTCGCCCGGATCGCGCGCCGTCCTGATCGATACCGCGGCCGGCGCTTTTGGCGCATGCCGTTCAATTGTCGCGGTCTGGGGCGGCGGCCGGACGATCTCGCCGGTCTGCGTATCGACCTGGAGGGCCGTTCCCGACGCGTCGATGACCTGGAGCGGTTCACCCACCCCAGGGTCTTCGGGTGGCCGATGGCGCACCGGCGGTTTCCCGTTCGCGGTCGGGCGTTCCCGTCCACGGACCGACGGGGGCGTTGTCGCCGGGGCTGCCGGGGACCGATCCAGAGGGATCGCGCGGGGAGTGTCCTCGGTCCGTAGCGGTGGACGGGGCGAACCCCGGTCCGGCACATCCTCAGGCCCGTCCCTGTCCCGTGTCGGTCCGGTGACCGCAGGGTCATCGCTTTCCTTCACGATCTGCCCGCCAACCACGATCGGCGGTTCACCCATGTAGATCAGCTCCGGTGACGCGAGCTGCAACAGGGTCAGCGTGACCTCCAGATCATCCGGTTTCACGCGCCAGTACCGGCACCGGGTGCCGTCGGGCAACGTTCGCGGTATGGCGAGTCCCCGTTCGATCAGGATGTCCGCCAGGGTGTCCTCGTCACGGGGGATGCCGGGGATCTGGTCCTTGGCCAGGGTATCGACGATCTCCCGCGCGCCGGGACGCCAGACGAGGTGCACGCCCTCCGGGAAGCGCCAGACCCTGGCGCCCTTCTCGTTTGCCTGCCAGCGTCCGGATCGGACCAGGCGGCGCATGGCGTCGAGCAGGTATTTTTCCACCGGCACGCCGAGCGAGGCATCAACTTGGAGGTAATTCGCCTTGAGGTCGCGTTCGACGCTCTTCCGGTCAGCCTCGGCCACCAACCGGTAAAACGTGCTGCCCCGATCGATGCCCGCGATGGCTTCGAGCATCGCCTGCATGATGTCGGGACCGGTCCGCGTGAGAAAGGTGATGCATTCCGGGGTCAGCACCCGCTCGGTAACCAGCACGGAGAACTGTTCATGGCGCTGGTGGCGTTTTTCGCGCCAGCGCAGGAAATAGCGATCCACGCCGTTTTTGTCGGCCCAGTCGGTGAGGTGCTCGATATAGGGATTCCAGGACGTGCGGCCTTCCCGATCCAGGACGGACAGATCGGAGACCGGTTTTCCGATGTCGTGCAGTAGCCCTGCGAGGCAGACCGCAAGCCGCCAGCGCGGTTCCTGCGCCTTGCGCTCGCGAGGCGTCGCGCCCGGGGCGAACAGAACGCCCTCCGAGGCCAACGCGGCCCAGTGCGCCACTTCGAGGCCATGGCGGAACAGCCCGCCGGCGCCGCGATGATGGTGGGTCTCCGAGGCGGGCAAAAGGTGGGTAAAGGCGGCGTAGCGCGCAATCACGGGTTCCGCGATCGCGGTGAAGAGGTTGCCGGTCAGCGCCAGGGTATGACGGATCTGCCCGATCAACTCGGTCTGCGTCGCCAGGACCCGGTCAACAGACGCCGCCGGCAGGCCTTTGGCGAACGGTGGATAGCGCGGAATATCGTCATCCGCCTGACCGGGCGCCGGGGTGGCCTGCGGCCGATTCGCCCAACGTTTGAGATGCTCCATGAATGACATGGCATTTGATCATGCCAGAAGCGGCCTCGATCGGACGTACACAAAACGGGCGATTCGCGGATTTTGTGCAACGCCGGGACCGTTCGGACGCTTTATGCTGGGCGTCAACGTCTACGGTGACCGATTGCCATGCTATCGCGAAAACTCATTCTGTGCTTGCTCGTTTCCAGCAATCTGGCCGCCTGCGCCACAACGTCCGTCCCGCCCGAGGTGGCCGAATCCGTCATCGATGCCGTCATGGCCGATGCGACACGCGATCCGCCGTGGCGTCTCGGCACGTCCTGGCGAGACGGAGGCCTCGGCGGGGCGGCGCTTAGGGCGTCCGCGCTCGAACATGTCGTTACGCAGAAGGAGCCGCCGCCGCTTTACCACCCTGAGGCATTATCCGATACGGCCGATCGTGGTGTCGCCGTCTTCCCCCTGTCCGATGGCTACGGCGCCGACGAGATCGAGCGGGCCTGGCGCAAGGCCTGCCGGCATGGCCTCGACATGACCGCGCGTGAACGCGACATCGTCGCCGCGACCGACATGCCGTCCTGGTTGCGAGGACAGTGCTATACCGCCAGCGTGTACAAATGATCGCCGCATGGGCCATCTCACCTTCCGCATCGGTGACCATATCATTTCCCACGACGACCCTCGCCTTGAAACCCTCCTGGCGAGCGTCCACGGGACGAAACAGCGTCCCTTGTGTCTGTGCCGCGATCCGGGCGTCGAGATGTACGTTGCCCGAATCAATGGACGCCATGTGATCAAACGGATGCCCAACACCGGGGCCGACCATGCCCCGACGTGCGACGCCTACGAGCCCTCGGCCGAACTCTCCGGGTTGGGGCCATTGATCGGTTCGGCCATCCAGGAGAATATTCAGGATGGGGTCACGACCCTCCGATTCGATTTCGCCCTGTCCAAGGGAAGGGGCAGACCCACCGGGACATCGTCGCCCCGCAGGGAATCCGATAGCGTGCGCACCAATGGCAACAAGCTGACATTGCGCGGCAGTCTGCATTATCTCTGGGAACAGGCCGGCTTTCATCGCTGGTCGCCCGCGATGGCCGGTAAACGCTCCTGGCACGTGATCCACAAGTTCCTCCTGCAGGCAGCCGAGGACAAGGCCGTAAAGGGCGTGCCGCTCGCCGATGTGCTGTATGTCCCGGAACCTTTTTCCAGGGAACGTATGGAGGATATCGCGCAGCGCCGGATGGCTCGGCTGAGTCAGATCTCAATGGGTGAAAGCCACGCGCAGCGACTGCTGCTCCTGATCGGCGAGGTCAAGGAAATCGCGCGCTCGCGCTGCGGGCACAAGTTGGTGGTCAAGCACCTGCCCGATTTCCCGATCACGATGGATGACGGACTTCATAACCGCCTGCGCAAACGCTTTGCCGGCGAGTTTGCCTTATGGGACGCCGTCGACAACGCCCATCTGGTAGTGATCGGGACCTTCGGTGTCGGTCCGACCGGCGTGGCGTCCCTGGATGCCGCGGCCCTCATGGTCGTCAACGAAAACTGGCTGCCCTTCGAGCACCTCTACGAGCAGGCGCTGATCGACCGTCTTACACAGTCCGGGCGCTCTTTCCTGAAGGGACTGCGATACAGCCTGTCGGACGACCAGCCTTTGGCGAGCGTGGTGTTGTTGGACACACAACCCCTGCCCATCGCCCTATACATCGTTCAGCCAGAGGCGGGTGAGGACTATGACGCTGCCCTCGATTCGCTTATAGCGGAAAGCAGACTCGAAGCCTGGGTGTGGCGTGCAGGCGGCGAAGCAATGCCAGAGATACCACCAGCGGATTGATCTTTCACGTTCACTAGCCGCCATTTTCCCCCAAGGGGTCAGCACCCCGCGTGACTGTTGGGTTCGCTGGTTCAGGTGATGTTGGCTATGCCCAGGAGTGCCCAACGCATCCGGGCCTCTGCGCAGACCGAACGCCGAGTTCCTTCTTGGCATCTTCCACCGTTCTCCATGTAATGCCAGCAGCATGGCTCAAACACTCAACATCGGCGACGGGCATTGGTCTATTGGCCAGTATCTGTTTAAGGAAGCTCTGAATAAGTCCCTGGCCCCGATAAAATAACGCCCAACGTCCAATTTTCGACAGGTCGACCCCAGATGAAGCAACTCGGACTCAGTGCCACCGTGTTTGTGAAGAAACCGAAGCTGACCAAGCGTCAGAAATTTCTCCAGGACATGGAGCAGGTGATTCCTTGGGCGTTGTGGACGAGCCGAATTGCACCGTACTACCCGACGGCCGGCCGGGGCAGGCGTCCCTTTCCTTTGGAGACGATGTTGCGCATCCACCTGATGCAGCACTGGTTCGGCTACTCCGATCCGGCGATGGAAGAGGCGCTGCACGACATTCCGATGCTGCGCGAGTTTGCCGGGCTGGATGCGGGCGAGGACGCCATGCCGGATGAAACCACGATCCTCAAGTTCCGGCGCCTGTTGGAAACCCATCAGATGGCGCAAACCCTATTCGATGAAACGGCGGCCCTATTGGCGGAAAAGGGCTTATTGTTGCGTCAAGGGACCATCGTGGATGCCACCCTGATCGCCGCCCCGCCGTCCACGAAGAACCGCGAGCGGAAGCGGGATGGCGAGATGAGTTCGACCAAGAAGGGTAACAATTACCACTTTGGCATGAAGGCGCACATCGGCGTGGATGCTGATTCAGGCTTGGTGCACACGGTGGAAGTCACCACCGCCAAGGTGGCGGACGGGGTCATGACCGATGCCCTGTTGCACGGCGAGGAGCGGGTCGTCCTGGGCGATCGGGCCTATACCCGCAAGGACCGCAATCTGGAGGTCGAACGCCAGGAGGGCGAGCCGGTCTGGGCATTTCCCTTCAAGCGTAAGAAGGGCGAGGACTTGCCTGCGGAACAAGTGCTTCACAACCGCATGCTGGCCGCGCTGCGGGCGGTGGTCGAACACCCATTCCGGATCGTCAAACGCCAATTCGGCTATACCAAGGTCCGGTACCGGGGACTCTTCAAAAACGGGCAGCAACTCTACCTGCTGTTTGCCCTCGGCAATCTCTACCAGGTGCGGGAGGAGTTGATGGCAGCCTAGGGATCAATCCGTGCATCGTCCCGGAAAACCGGGGGCGAGGGGCGGAAAGAGCGCCGATGGCGGGCGCCAATTGGGGAGGGAAAAACGACCTTTTTCGGCTGGCAGCCCCGGCCGGTTTATCGGAGCCACCAATAAAACGCACTTATTCAGAGCTTCCTTAAGGAAATGAATAGCTGCATCGCACTTCGGAGAAGGTCTCTTCACTGTCGCCCCTGGTGGCGCCCTGAAGCTGGAAGCCGCACCGCCGGTCGTGGATAAGGCTATTCTTGTCTTGATTGGGTGAGAACTAGTTGCGGGACACGATCAACGCGTATGTCTGCTTGCTTACCGCGCCATCTAGCAAGCCCGGCGGTGTTACTCCGCTTAATAAACAGGGAAATATGCAGGGTAAGCCCGCTACGGGGAACAGAGGGGTTCAAATTGCCCGATGTAATGCCCCAATCTTAAGGTGGTGTTCCCATCGTGCCATGGGCGGAGATCGCTTTGGCGCGCGCTTCCATTGTTTCGGCTTTGGCACTTTGCCCTTGCGCGCGATACAGCGCCGCGAGGTTGTTGAGGCTCGTGGCCACGTCCGGATGGTCGGGGCCGAGGACCTTCTCCCGAATCGCCAACGCTTCTACCAGCGGAGCTTGGGCGTCCGGGTAACGCCCGGCTTCTCTCAACGCGCTCCCTTGCCGATTGAGATAATCCGCGCGGGGCAGCGGCTCATCCGCAGGCACAAGGTCCGCCGCCTGCCGGAAATCGTCGGCGGCTTTCCCATAGGCTAAGCGGGTGAAATTGACCTCGCCGGCTTCCGCCTTGGAGTCCGCCGCCGACAGCCGCCGCCGGTTGAGGTTCGCTTGCAGGGCCTTGGCGGCCTCTACATCCTTGTCGCTGGCCTGGTTGAGCAGGCGTTCTGCGGTATCGAAGTCCCACGCTTCCAAGGCTTTCTTCGCTTGGCGTTTGAGGGTGGCCACTTCCGTATCATCGGACGGGAGAGCCGAGAGGCGTGCGAGCTGGTCTTTGTAACGGGAGGCGATGGTCCGCAGCGTAGCGTCGAGGTCGTTCGGGGCGACCTGTTGCTGTTCGAGAATCTTGAAGAAGTTTTGCAGGGCGGCCTTGGTAACCCCGAGTTCGGCTATTAAGGCTTCAACGCGCTCCTCACTTAACGCTCCGTAGTAATTATGCTGCTCGACTGTAGCGTGTGGGCTGTTTTGGATAACAGATCCATGAATCACGTTATCGCGGCCTGCCGCAAACCCTCCTTGGGAGGCCGAAATCGAGGGCGGTGCCGTGGCTTTCGGCGACTCCGAAAAGTGCACGTAAGCCTGCCAAAGGCCGGCCACGACTGCCACGAACCCTGCGCCGAGAAAGGCGAGCGTCCGCTGCCGCTTTTCGTCGCTGAGCCAGCCCCACCATCTGCCGGAGACAGCGTCCCAAGGCTCAATGGCGCGGATCAGGCGCTCGACATCATAGTCAAACCGCTCCTCGCTGAGCTCGATGGCATTGCGGCCCGCCAAAGCGGCGATCGCCTCGGGGAGTTCGCGGGCCTTCGGCATGATCGCACCGTCCACCAAGACAGGAATTACCCGTTTCCTCAGTCGGAGGGCCTCATGGATTTCGGTTCTCACAAAGTCTTGGGGATCGTCCAAGCGCCGCCGGCCATTGACGTCGGCCGCGGCCAGCCATTCTCTCCCGATCAGCGCGAGCAGCACATCACACTGAGCCAGGGTCTCGGTGATGAGCCTCTCGAACTCCTCGCCCGGGGGAATCGTATCGAGGTCCCGGAAGACGTTTGCCGCACCGAACCTAGCCCGCATATTTCATCATTCCGCATCGAAGGGCAAATTGGCGGTGTAGGTTTGTCGAAAGTGGCGATACGGGACTTTGCTGGTTCGGTTATGGCGCGGATTCCGGAATGCAAGGCGCAGTGCCCCCAACCCCCGTGGTTTGTTAGCGTGCCGGGGACCGCACTCGGGCAGGGTCAGGTCGCCAGGAGGCGGGCGGCGGTGAGGAAGATTTCACGCAGGGGATGGTGCGAGGCCAACAGGATGCGGACGCGGCGCGTATTGCGCACCACCGAGGCGCCGATCTTGAGTAGTCTCACCCGAATCGTCGCGGCGGTTGCCCGCGCCAGCTCGGTGCCGGCGAGGGCGATCTCGCGCAGGCGCTGCATCAGCGTGTAAGCAAGGGCAGCCCACAGCAGGCGCAGCGCGTTAGCGAGGAACCGGTAGCAACTGGCGCGGGTGCCGAAGAGGTCCAGTTGCGTTTTCTTGATTCGATTTTGTTCGCCGCCTCCCTGCTGCTCACCCCTTCGGGGTTTCGCTCCAATTCGATCCATTCGAGTTGGTCGGCTTCCCCGTGGAGGCAGTAGAGCCGGTCATAGAGGGCGTCCGCCGGAAGCTCGAGATGGAGCACCGCGAACCGGGGATTGGAGCCTTGAGCGCCGAACCCCAGCCGAGTGCAGAGGCGACGCTCGATATTCCACGAGTCGGCAGCGTACTGGAATTCGTGGATACCGTGCTGCTTGATGCCGGTTTTAGCGAGAGCGACTTTGAGCTCGTCCTCCCCGGCCGCGACGGTTTTGTGCAAGCGGGTATTGCGCGGACCACGCCGACACAATAGCCCACCCACGCCGTTCGCACCCGCGCAAGAGCAACTGTCGGCAGAAGCCGGAATCGGCCCGGAAGACGATTTTGACCTCCGACCACGTCGCCCTAACCGCCGCAGCAGGAACTCAGGATCGCCCGGCCCGCTTCGCGGCGTAGATTTTCGAGGGCCTGAGATAGGCGATCAACAACTGCTCGCCGCAAACGACGTAGAGCGGCAGGAAGCAATACTGGTAATAGTACCCCTGAAAGAACCTGCCCTCCTGACCCGTGCACCGGATCATTGGTGGCGTCATAGTCGAAAATCAGCTTCTCCAGCGAGGACTGAAAGAACGCGATGAACTAAATCAGGAGTTCCTTATGGATGGCCCACGCCGTCGACCGATCCATCCGGTTCTCCAATCGGCACAAGGTGGGGCTGAAAGCCCCGGGTGAAACCCGCTCGCAAACGGTCTGCAAGGCCAGATCATGGCGAAAGGCATCGTGGTCGTTCAGGTCTTCGAAGCCTTGGCCGAGCCCATACACCCACTACCACAGGAGGCGGAGCATCGAATGGGAACAGCGGAGGGGAACGCACGAATTATCGATACGCTCGGCCACAGTCCGCAACAGACCGAGTTGCCGATCCACCTGCCGCAACAGCAATATCCCTGCGTCGCTGGTCACATCGCCTCCCTCGAATTTCACCTCCACTCGACGCCGGCTCACTGGCGCAAACAGCTCGATTTGTCCGGTACAATGTGTCACGGCGGAATCCTCTCCTAAATTCAGTTTCTGCAATTGAATTTTAAGAGTCTTTCGGGTTCCGCTGCTTCATTCTCGTGAAATATCCGGGCTAACTCAGCGCCTTAGGCCCCCTGCGAACTCCTGAGGAACGGCGCGGGACCAGCCCTTGCTGCCGGCCATCGCATCAGTTCCAGCCATTGTCGGGAGCAGCTATGTGCATCGGCCTCCCATTCGATTCCGAATCAGGGACTTGAACCGGCGTTCCTGACTACTTCCTGGTCGCCCAAACGTCGTACTCGACCATCGGCTTGGACTTTGTGCGCAGGAAGGCATCCGCCTGCCGCTTGCCCTCTGTGGCAGACCCAGCCTCCCTGATGGTGGTGATGCGCCAGCCGCTGCCACTGAGGGAGCTCTTGATGAGGTCCAGCGGGTCTGCATGCCTGTCTGTGATGCCGCCGAACCGGATGACCATCTTGGCATCTTCCGCGCAGACGTCTTCCGCGTTGCGCCACACCTGACGCAGGTCTGTTGCAAAGTCCCTGGGGCTCGAATGAACGACCTGATTGCGATTGGTGTAATCGACAACTTCGGGGCCACCCACGAACCAGTTACGGAGCCACTGATCAGGGATGTAGGTCCGCATGCCGTAGTACGGGGGTGAGGTGATCACCCAGTCGAATCGGGTTCCCGGCGCTTCTGGCTGGAGCGCATCGGCCTGCCGGCTGTCCGCCAATCGCACTGATCCCGTGATGTCGGATGACATCCCGTAGTAACGCTTCGCTCGACGTTGGATGACGGCCAAGACGTCGATGGGCTCAGGCGCAAGCCCTCGTTCCTGCCAGAAGCGTGTCGCATAGGCAGGCTTAGGGGCGTAGGTGCGGGGACATTGGTTGGAGAAATAGCTCGGGAAAGTCTTCTGCTTCGGGCCGTGCAGCGCACCAAGGACGATGCCGCGGAGCGCGATGCGGGCGTCCGTGGTGCAGTCCTCCAGGAACGCCTCCCGGAATCGACACAGCACGTCCAGCACGGTCGGGTGAAAAGCCCATTTCCAAAACTCGCTGGTCGGGATGTGGTGCACCACGCGTTCCGTCAGAATCCTGCGCGCCTCGTCGAGAATGGCATCGACGGTTGTGGACACCAGCTTCGAAGCAGTAATGGCGGCGGCAACTGGACTGGAATCCACGCCCAAGGATTGGAGGCCGACAAGTCGTGCGGCGAAATTGGTGGTGCCCCGGCCGCAGAACGGATCGAGCACGACATCACCTGTCCGTGCTCTCCGCTTCAGGATGTTGAGCGGAAAATCGAGCGGGAACATCGTGAAATATGGGCAGATCCCATTCAGGGCAGTACTGCCAGGCAAGGAATTGCCTGTCATTGGTTTACCCTTATCCATGTTTTTCCGGTGGCCGGATTCTTGAATGTGTGCCACGCTGTGGGTTGTGGTCCGTATACAGCGTTTATAGCTTTCGAAACAAGGTTGTAGGCAAACTGACGCCGGTCTTCCAGGTGTTCTGGCAGGTGATCCATCAAGAACTGTTGAACCCCATACCAAGGCATGCCGTCTGGAGACTCGAGCTTCCGACGGATGTCGTCATCTCCTCGCAATGCTTCGATAGCTCGCTGCTCGATGTTTGCCATGATATCCACCGGCTCGGCTTCTTCGGATTCGGCCTCTGCAGGATACAAAGTGCCTGCGCCCTTGGCTTCGGGGATTCTGGCCGTCGTCGCGAACTGCCTCATCCCGGAGAAGGTGCTGCGCAGCGTTTGTGCGTAGGTATGCCCGGCGGGCTGGTTGTAGTCCTGGTCCCGCATCGAGTACATCTTCTCGAACGACAAGGCGCGAAGGCTGATCGGATAAGGTTTGCCTCCCACTGAGCTCCAGAACACACCCTGGCCCGGGATGGGCTCGTTGAGCAGCGAGCTCAACAAGTCGTCACTGAAATGGGCGTTGGCTCGTTTCAGGGACGTAAGATCCGCTGCCGACAACAGGTGGAATATGAACCAATTGTCGCCTTGGCTCAGGATTTCGACAGGAATGCTGCCAGGCTGCTGGGTAATGAGCAGCGCGCCCAGATCGTACTTACGACCTTCCTTCACCCAGGCAACGTAGGGCTCGGCGGCCGGTGCGTTCTCGTTCAGCACCGATTGGGCCTCTTCGACGACTGCGATCGTCGGGATCGTCTTTGGATCGGCTGCTGTGAATTCCAGTTGGTTCCGGTCGAAGATCCGGCGCAAGATCAGGCCCGAGAGTACCAGTGACTGGCCGCCGCGCATCTGGGATACGTCGACGACACACAACTTCCCCTCGGAAAGCGCATGAACCAGCATGTCCATGAGCTGGCTGCTCTTGTCATGCAACATCTTCACGATATTTGTTATGTTCGCCCTAGCCGCCAAGGCCTCCGCCTCTTGCCGTTGCGGATCGAGATCGAGCAGGCGGCAAATGTCGTCGAGGGGTGTAGTGTGACCATTGGAGTCGATCAGATTGACCAACGACTCCCATCGGTCTTGCGGAAGTCCGCGCAGCTTCCGAACGTTCTGCTGCTCCTGACGTTCTGCTCCGAGCGCGATGGAGATCACATCCCCTGGGCGGAGACGGCGAATATCGAGCTTGATGCCGCCGGCAACGAACGATTGATAGAAGGGGCTTGGGTTTTTCCTGTCGGTGAAGACTACGACCTTGTCCTCCAGGGCTGGGACATCGCACAGCCCTGGACGGCCCTTGTCGTCGGGCCAGAAATATTCGCCATCTGGATCGAAGATCACCGTGCCCACGGGGACCTGCTTGCCGGCGCGCTTGGTGACGAAGGGCGTCGTCTCGTAGAGCTTCGAGAAGAGCAGCTTGTTGAGATTGGACTTCCCGAAGCCCGCTCGGGCAAAGATGAAGCTGCGGCGAGATACCAGTGACTCGATCGGGAAGCGGACTAGTACCTCCGGGTTGACGACCTGCATCCATTCTTGCGCCTGGAATGACTTGCTGCCCGCGGCGTAGATGTACTCGCCGAAGGCCAGATGACCGATGGGCGCCCCATCGATATTGTGACCTGCGATCTCGCGCAGCACCTCATTGTTCGAAAAAGCCACCTTGCTACCAACATGGGGGAGCCGGCGATGCGAGGGGACGAAGGTCAATCCCTTCCCATTCTTGCGCAATACGCCCAACACACGGATGTTGACCCGGTACTTGAGGTATTGCTCGCGCAGGTCTTCAGGGATTGGCCGGTCTTCGCGGACTGCACGAATGTTGAACTCCTCGCCGGAGCCGAAGGACAGCTTGCCCTCCGAGGAGAAAGAGGCGATGCGGCCTAAGACGGCCTCATCGGGCGTCTCCAACTGGACGAGAAGGAACTGCCCATGCATCGGGATGTTCTGGAACTCGTTCCGGTACGGCAGAACCAGGTCGGCATGAAACTCCATGCCTCCCTGCTGGAAGCCTCGAAAGATGCCGACGACCTGTTCCTTGGGAAAGAGCTGGATTTCTGCCATGCTGTGCTCCCTTATCCGTACCGGCGTTGTGCTGGATCTGCATCCTGAAGCTGAAACGCATCCAAGGTCCCCGCGTCGCCACCGAGACTCGATCGAACACCTTCGTAGATGAAGTCCTGCAGGATGTTGAAATCGAAGTCGACCAGGGCCGCGTTTTCATGTGCCTTTTGCAGGCAACGGGGGTAGTGCGGCACCGGGAAGCCGTTGATCGCGTCGGCGAGCATCGAGCCGAGGATGGTCTGCGACTCTCCGACTTGGGGCACAAAGATGTCCACCGGCCACACGGGGTCGCGGCGGTGTGAGCCGAACTTCACCAGGAACATCTTGCCGCCGACGAACTTGTTGATCTCTCCACCCTCACCGGCGCGGTCATCGCCTCGCGCGAATTCCGACCAGACGTAGGCCTGTTCCTCCACCTCGCGCGGCACCTCCACGTAGGCCGGATAGTCGGTCTGAAGGACGCCTTCCAGTGCCATGGCGAGGCGATACCGCGAAAGCACCTTGCTGTGTTTGGCCACGCCAGCCAGGTACACCCGACGGCGGCTCTTGCTCCACTGCGCCTCGATACGGTCCTTCATGCCCTGGAGCAGTCGCTGGAACAGGTCCTTGGCGAAGACCTTGCTGCGCAGTAGCCCGTCGCAAATGATCAAGGTGTCGGTACCAAAGTCCTTCTTCAGGATGGCGAACAAGATCGCCCACTCGACCAGTTCCCTGTAGACCTGCACCCAGCTGGGCGAAACCGGCTTCCCCTTATCGGTTGGCCGAATCATGTGGGAGAGCGCCGGCAAGCTGTTCACACCCAGAAAGGTCATCATCTCGCCCAGAGCCGTGCGTGCCGCCCCATCCGCAGCGAACTGACGCTCGTTGAGATTTTGGACCGGGGTCGTGGGCGAGACGGCCTCCAGGCAGTACTCGTTGTTGCTGCTGTCCACCACTCGGACCAGCTGGATCAGGAATGGGTCGAAGTGGAGCTGATTGTTGCCGCCATCGGTGCCGACAAGCGAAATCGACGTCGTGGCACGCGGTTGGATGCGGCGCGTGGCGCTTTTCAGAGGGCGGATCTCTTCCCGCAGCGCGTCCAGCACCCCTCGGTCGGTGCCGATGCAATCCGCTATGGCCGCCTTCAGCTGGGCCTGGCTTGCCGGGTCGATCACCCCCTCCTCCTGCCACCTGGCTGTTCAAAGATGCTCAAGTTTGCCTTATCCTTGCCAAGATTACCATCATTACCGGCCCTTGTCCCGGTACCGGGTGAGGAAGCGATGAAAGACGACACTGGAGAGATATTCACCCTCGATGAAGTGGCGGCCTACCTCAAGGTGGGCAAACGCACGGTCTATCGCTTGGCGGCTGCGAAGAAGATTCCCGCCTTCAAGGTCGGAGGAACATGGCGCTTTTCGCGCCAGGAAATCGACCAATGGATCAAGCGACAAACGAACGACGAAAGGTCCGGGGAAGGAAGCAAGGGCAAGGAGTAATACGCGCCGAAGAGCTCCAACCGAACATAATAGTGCACGGGCCTCTGTTTCCGGAGCCCGTCCAGGTTATCGTCGCGACTCCGATGGGTGCCTCGGGCAAGCTGGTTGGGAAGGGAACCCGCTCCAATTCGGTTTATGAACTGATTCTGACTGCGGAGTAGCTCTGCCTCCTCACGGCCTCCCAGACCCACGAGACCTTCGACAGCGAGGCCCGCAAATTCCGCCTCGGCATCGAAGCGATGCGCCTGGGGCTCGCTTACGAGTACGACCCGTACTTTTCGCGATCCATCGCCCGCGTGGATCCACCGCCGCAGTATCGAGGCTGCGTATTCCGACCGCATTCGGCCGCTGATTCCAATTGCATTCAGCCACCCGTTACGATAGGGTTGGGCCCCTGATTCCGAGGCCATTCAGCCACCCCCTTGGGCGGGAGCGACACAGGAGTAACTCAACTATGATGCGCCTCTTTTTCGGAGCGGGAGGTGGAAGTGGAGCGGTTTTCCTAAAAACGGCAGCTGACCGCTTCGATGCACCAAAAAAGCCTTTTAAATTTTAACGGTTATCGCTTTTATCCGCTCCACCGTTTTGGTTTGGCCGCTACGCACCGGGTTGCGCGGCTGGCGGGCCGCCAGGCGGCGTTAATCCTTCTTGCGAGGGACGACCCCGCGGCGGCGTCGCCCCCTACGACAGTGCCCAGGACAGGCTTGCCATCCGGCTCGCCAGCTGCACACTCAGATGCGTCCAATTGCCGTTTCTAGGGTTATCCATCCGGAAGATTCGTAAGCGTCCGCCGAGGACCGTCTCGACGGATTGAAAGGCTCAGGCGACACTGGTGCGAGCGGACGCATGGGGTGTCCGCGCACTCTTGAGGTGGACGCACTGATGACTCACGATGCTGACTTCACAACGGGCGTGGTGGCGATGGATACCTTGGGCCGGCGGCGGTTTGCGCCTGAGTTCAAGCGCGAACGGGTGGAGCGGACCCTACAGCCGGGCGCCTCGGTCGCGGGGATTGCGCTGGCGCATCGGATCAACGCCAATCAACTGTTCAAATGGCGCCGACACTACCTTAAGGACCGGAACGCCCCGGCCGGTCCGCCGGGGCCGACCTTATTACCGGTGGCGATGACGCCCGCATTGGCCGCGCCAGCGCGTGAAGCTACGGTATCCGCTCCACCGGGCACCATCACCATCGAACTCGGGGGTACGCGGGTTCAGGTGAAAGGTTCCGTCGATGCGGCGACCTTGCGCACCGTCCTCGCGAGTCTCAAGGGCCCATGATCGCGCCTCCGTCCGGCACCCGCATCTGGATCGCTGCCGGGGTGACCGATCTGCGCCGCGGCTTCGATGGCTTGGCCGCCCTGGTCCAGACCCAGCTCCAAGCCGAGCCCTTCTCCGGACACATTTTTGCCTTTCGCGGGCGACGCGGCGACCGGATCAAACTACTCTGGTGGGACGGCGATGGGCTCTGCCTGTTCGCCAAGCGGCTGGAGCGGGGCCGCTTCGTCTGGCCGCAGGCGACGGGCGGCACGGTATCCCTCACCCCCGCCCAGTTGTCGATGCTGCTGGAAGGCATCGACTGGCGCCGCCCGATCCGCACCGCGCCTTCTCACGCCGCCTGACGGAGGGCGGGTATCATCGGGGCATGACCAACCCCGACGTGCTTCCCGATGAGATTCCCGCCCTCAAGACGCTGATTGAAGCCCAGCGCGTCGAAATCGCCCACCTGAAACTCCTCGTCGCCAAGCTCCGCCGCCAGCAGTTCGGGCGCCGCTCCGAAAAAATGGCCGGGCTCCTCGATCAATTGGAACTTCAGCTGGAGGAACTCGAAACGGGCGATGCGGAACTCGCGGCGATCGTCGAACCGCGCGCAGCCGAGCGCCGGGTAAGAACGCCCCGGTCACTGCCCGATCATCTGCCCCGCGAAACTCAGGTCCATGCCCCCGGCTTGGCCGAGTGCCCCGACTGTGGCGGTCCCTTGAAGCCCTTGGGCGAGGAGGTCGCCGAAATCCTGGAGTACGTCCCGGCCCGCTTCCGGGTGATCCGCCACGTCCGCCCCAAGTGTGCCTGCGCCCGCTGCGACCGCATCGTCCAGGCGTCGGCGCCGAGCCGGCCCATCGCCCAAGGCTTGGCGGGTCCGGGGCTCCTGGCCCATGTACTCGTCTCGAAATACGGCGATCATCTGCCGCTGTACCGCCAGTCGGTCATTTACGCCCGCGAAGGCGTGGACCTGTCCCGCTCCACCTTGACCGATTGGGTCGGCGACGCCGCGGGCCTCCTTCGGCCTTTGGTCGCGGCAATCCGCCGGCATGTGCTCGCCGGCGACAAACTCCATGCCGACGACACCCCGGTCCCGGTGCTCGCGCCCGGTCAGGGGCGCACGAAGACCGGTCGGCTGTGGACCTATGTCCGGGACGACCGCCCGGCCGGTGATCTCACGCCGCCCGCGGTGTGGTTCGCCTACGCGCCGGACCGCCAAGGCCAGCATCCCAGGACGCATCTCAAGGACTTCGAAGGCGCCCTGCAGGCGGATGGCTATGCCGGGTTCAACGGGTTGTACGACACCGGTCGCGTGCAGGAAGTCGCCTGTTGGGCGCATGTCCGGCGCAAGTTCTACGAGCTCCACAAGGCCCACAGGAGTCCCTTGGCGGCCGAGGCGCTCCAGCGTATCGGTGCGCTCTATACGATCGAAGCCGAGATCCGGGGCCAGCCGCCGGAGGCCCGCGCCGCAGCGCGGCAAGCCCGCGCGGGTCCGCTCCTCGCGGCGCTTCAGACCTGGCTGCACACCACGCTGACACAGGTCTCGAAAAAGTCGGCGCTAGCCGAGGCGATCCGCTATGCCCTGACCCGCTGGCCGGCGCTGACCCGCTATCGCGATGACGGTCGTCTGGAGATCGACAACAATGCCGCGGAACGCGCGTTGCGGGTGGTGGCGCTCGGCCGGAAGAACTATCTATTCGCCGGCTCCGACGCCGGCGGCCAGCGAGCGGCGGCGATCTACACCCTGATTGGCACGGCCAAACTCAACGGCCTCGATCCGGAGGCGTACCTCCGGACCGTGCTGGCCCGCATCGCCGAGCATCCCGTCAATCGAATCGACGAGTTCCTACCCTGGAACCTCGCCGATCAGGTGACGGAACTGACCCAGCCCATCGCGGCTTGACGCCGTCAACACGGTAAGGCTCGGACGCTTACGAAGATTCGAGATGCTCTGCGACTGAAGTGTAAGCGTCCGCTCGCACCAATGTCTCCTGAGTCTCTTAAAGCGCGGGCGATGTCCCAGTACGGTGTCTCTACGAGACGTCATGACTTCGCAACCAAGGGTGTTGGCACCGGGTCGGTCCACTTCGGCTATTGCGTTGCCGTGTAGCTCGCCTGCGGCAGGCCGAGGATCCTCGACCGCATCGATGCCGATTGCTTTCTACGTGAGCGTACCGCTCGTTGGCCGCATCTCCCCCTGCCACACCGAAGGAACGACAATACGCCTCGATCTCCCGCTGTCGGGAATACGGTCGGGGAAATGCCCGGACGATGCGATCTCGAAATCCCGAAATAGTCGAGGAAGTCGTGGAACGGCTCCCCTTCCCGCCAATTTGATTCCATTCGCGTCCATCGAGCAGGCGACCCGCGACTTTCCTGCCCGCCCGGCAGAGGCGTGTGCCGTCGACATCGATCAGCCGTGCCGTGCGCGGATACGGTTCGGCCTCGAATAACGGCGCCCACTCGCCCCATTGCTTGAAAAAGAAAGCGGTCTCTAAAGCGGCGCATTCGTCACGGAGCGCCCGCACCCAATCCGGACGCATCGGCCGGGCGTGAGGCCCGGTTTCCCCGCCGATGACCCAATCAAGATGCCCCTCGACGTGACGTAGCGCGTCGATGCCATCAGAAATGTCAACCGCCCGGTGTGGTGAACCCGCATGCCGGGCAGCGTGGGAGGGGCGCGCCCACTAGGGCGTCCCCCTATCCCGATCAAAGCAAAGAAACCAATGCTGCCACGATGCCTGTCGGGAAGGCCATCAGCGCGACAAGTCTGATGAGAAGGCGTAGCTCCACCTCGCTTGGGTCGCGGCGGAGCAGCTCCGCCTCGCAGGTCATGGAGACCTCCGGATGGACCAGAGGACAACATGACCGGCACGGATTCCAAGATCCTTAATACCAAACCGGGCCAGTATTGGCCTTTACGGTATGACTCAGTGCGCCCCATTGCGCCCGCATGTGCTCAATCACCGCGAACCGGATGTCTGTCACCGGAGCGATTGCCTCCACGCCAGCTATCTTTTCGTTCAGAAACTCCAGCCCTTGCTCCTTGCCTTTCATCAAGAAATCGAGGATTGCGACCCTGTAGACGAGTTTGGGATCGAGCAGCGCCCCCCCGACACTCCAATTGTCACCACGACGGGCGACACCGGCGGTTTGCAGATATCCGCCTTTCCCTCGGTTGGCCCGGCCTTGGTTAAGCACCTTGCTCAGTAAGTCGCCGCGCATATCCACTCGCAGAACCTGGCCGCCGAAAGGAATCATGCGCAACACGTCGTATTGGGTGATCGGCCCCGGCGGTACCACGTCGTCGATGCGTACCATGCCGCCGTTAAATATGGCGAGGTCGGCCCCCGGCACCGCCTTCCACATGGCGGTCGCGATGAGATCGGTCAGGTTGCCTGAGCCGTTGCGCACCGTTCCCTCCAGCCCGTCCAAGGCTTCCGGTGTGTTTGCCACTGCTTGGTCGGGCTGGAAGCCGTCGGCACGGAAGGCCGCATAGCCGCGTTCCACCCAATCCTGCACGACCTTCGCCGTCTCGTGGTCCTCGGGGAGGGCACTGGTGATCTTACGGAAATGCGGCTCCATCTTTACCAGGCGGCGCTGACCGGTGTCGTACCCCAGGTCCAGCACATATGCCGAGCGGGCATTGGCATCGGCCTTGAAGATCGGCGCGAACCGCAGCCCGCGCCATTGCTGCACGTTGTCGTGCTCGTGCCCCCCCAGCACCAGATCGATTTCCGGCGCCGCAGCCACCAGCTTTTGGTCGGCTTCGAGGCTCTGGTGAGTCACGGCGATGAGAATATCCACTTGGCCGCGCAGTTCGCGCGCCTGCTGCACGGCAGTGTCGAGGGGGTTGTGAAAACGCACCCAGGCAGCCTTGTTGCTGTCCAGGGTGACGCCGATCAGACCGATGCGCACGGTACCGCCGCTCTCACCCGTGGCCGTGAACACGACATGGGGTTTCACATGAGGAAAAGGCTGGCCTTCAGCGTCGACGACATTCCCGGAAAACCATGTGAACGTTGATTCCTCGATTCGCCGGAGGAACTGCTCGCGCGTCACGTCGAATTCGTGGTTGCCGAAGGTCGCGAAATCAAAGCCGACGGTATTCATGACGGCGATCATGTGTCGGCCGGCCAGTTTTTCCCCGTCCACTACAGCCGTACCCAACGCTGACGGGCTGAGGCAATCACCGCCCAGGATCGTGTAGGTGCGAGGATTGGCTTTCAGGAGTTGCTTGCGCAGGGTAGCTAACCGCGCCATTCCACCCTGTTGACCGCCGGCTACGGGCGTGATTTCGTAAAGGTCGTTCAGGTGCAGGAATGTAATCGGAACGATTTCGGCGCAAACCGGCGTGCAAAGACACAGCAGGATGATGGCCGCCCAGCGCTTGGCTTTCATGCTACCCCTCAGTTGGCAATACTTCCAGGGCGGCATTATATCGAGCGTTGAGACGTCTCCCAGCATAACCGTGGCACGCTACATCGGCTTAAAACCCCGCAGCTTCTCGCAGTCGCCGGCGAGCTACAGTCCCAAGGGGGTGGCCGGTGTCCCGGAATCAACGTGGCACCTCGCGTAGATCCACCGAGACAGCAGGATCGCCCGACAGTGCCTTGGGCTGTTTGCCGTCCTATCAGGCGAAATCACGGTTGCATGAGATCTAATTTTTTATCTGGATAAATGTCTAAGTATATTCCGCAAATATTTGCGGAATCTCGACAGATTGGCTTGATTGGCGGGGTTGTCGTGCAGGTTGCCTATGCCGCAAGACTTCCCTGAATGTACTTAGACATTACCTAAAAGTAATGGCTACTCGTCCTACTACCCCGTATTGCGACGCTGATGAACGCCGTACGAGACATCAAGATCAATCCGCAAAAGATCCGCCAGTTCCTGCATCTCTCCCGTGAGGCGATGGGCCGGATATTGCGGGTGAGCGCCAAAACTTTGGAATGCTGGGAAAAGCTGGATGGCGTGCGGAACCCGATCCGGGAGATCGGCGAACTCGCCCTCCTGGTTTACACGCCTGAAGGCGTAGCGGCCTTTCTCGCGACTCCACTGGCGGAATTTCACGGGCGAACCGTCCTGGACCTGATGAGCGTGCGCGAATGCGACACCGTCATCGCGGCACTGGCCGCGGATGTCGAAGGACTCGGCTACTAACCCGCCCTTTGATCCAATCGCACCTCAAAGCCTGGACGAACCCCGCTTATCGCCATTTCGTCCAGCCGCCGCCAGTTAGGTTTATCGACTAAACTTCATGTCGAGCTGGGCTCCATTTCGAACTCACGACGGCAAACTGACACTCGTTTCCGCGAAAGTGGCTAAGCCGAGCGTCGTTTCGAATCCGGCCAATCGTTCCGCCAGCCGTGTCACCCGCTTCTTCGCCTTGCGATTCCGTACGGCCATAGCCAACGCTTTCCGCTCCGCAATCACCACCACCAGTTTCTTCCCACGCGTGACCGCGGTGTACAACAGGTTTCTTTCCAAAAGCATGTAGTGCTGCAGGGCGAGCGGGATGACCACGGCCGGATACTCGGAACCTTGGCTCTTGTGAATGCTGGCCGCGTACGCCAGGGCTATCTCGTCCAGTTCCGAGAGGTCATAAGTGACTGTGCGGCCATCGAAATCCACTGTTAAGGTGCTTTCTTCCTGATCGATTGTAGTGATGCGGCCAATGTCGCCGTTGAAGACGTCCTTGTCATAGTTGTTCACCATCTGAATGACTTTATCGCCCGGCGCGAACGTGGTTCCGAACTTCGTCACTTTGGGCTCGGCCTGACCATTGAGCAATTGTTGGAATTCGATGTTCAACGCGCGCACGCCCAAGCCGCCGCGGTTCATCGGCGTGAGCACCTGAAGATCGTTGACGGGGTGAACATCGAATCGCAGCGGAATGCGTTCGACAACCGCCTGAATGAGCTTCTTCCGGACGTCCTCGGGCGATTCAGCCTCAATGAGGTAGAAGTCGCTGGCTTCGCCCTTGGGCGTGGCGACCGGCAATTCACCTCGGTTAATCCGGTGGGCATTAACGATGATTCTGGACTCTTGCGCTTGGCGGAAGATCTCGGTGAGCCGGACGGTGGGCACAGCCTCCGAAGCAATGAGGTCGGCGAGCACGGCGCCGGGGCCGACGGAGGGCAGTTGGTCCACATCCCCGACGATGAGGAGGCCCGCAGCATCCGGCACCGCCTTGAGAAGCTGATTCATCAGGACCACGTCCACCATCGAGGCTTCGTCGATGACCAGCAGGTCGGTTTCCAGCGGGTTTGCGTCATTCCGCTTGAACCTGAATTCCTTCGGATCGAATTCAAGGAGACGATGCACCGTCTTGGCCTCGAGCTTAGTGGTTTCGGTCATCCGCTTGGCCGCCCGTCCGGTCGGAGCGCACAACAAGACACGGACTTTCTTCGCCCGGAGAATCCGCAACACGCTATTGACCAGGGTGGTCTTGCCGACTCCCGGCCCGCCGGTGATGATGGCCACCTTATTGCCGAGCACCGTCGTGACGGCTGCCCGCTGCGATTCGGACAGGGTTAGCCCGGTCCTCTCCTCGACCCAGGGAATCGCCTTGCCGGCATCAATCTCACCCCAGGGTGACACGCCCTCGAGCAGACGTCGGATGTGGTTCGCACAGCCCGTCTCGGCGCGGTACAGCGGCGCCAGGGACAAGATCTCGCCATCCGGCGTGGTTTCCCCGATGAGATTGTCCGCCTCCAATTCGGCGCCGATAGCTTGCTCGATGATCGCTTCCGGGACTTCCAGGAGTTGGGCGGCCATCGAGACCAGCGTCTCCCTCGGTGCCGCACAGTGTCCCTGCTCCGACCAGAGCTGAAGGGCATGGCGTACGCCGGCCTGGGCGCGAATCAGAGAGTCCGATGGGATGCCGAGCTTCTGAGCGATGATGTCCGCGGTCTTGAAGCCGATGCCCCAGATATCCAGCGCCAGCCGATAGGGATTTTCGGTGACCTTGAGAATCGATTCATCGCCATAGGTCTTGTAGATACGCACAGCGCGGGATGTGCCAACCCCGTGCGATTGCAGGAACACCATGATGTCCCGGATGACCTTCTGTTCGGCCCAGGCTTCGACCACTCGCATGCGGCGCTTGCGGCCAATGCCCTCAAGCGTCTCCAACCGCTCGGGCTCCTGCTCGATCACCTCGAACACCGCTTCACCAAACGCCTTCACCAACTTTTTGGCGAAGTGCGGGCCGATCCCCTTGACCAGCCCGGACCCGAGATACTTCTCGATGCCTTCCAGCGTAGTGGGCGGGACGACCTTGAGGTGATGAGCCTTGAATTGCAGCCCATGGGTCACATCATTGAACCAGCGCCCTAAACATTCGATGAATTCGCCCGGCGAGACCGAAGCGGCCGAACCGATCACGGAGACCAGGTCGCGCTGCCCCTTGACCTTGACCCGCAGCACGCAGAAACCGGATTCCGCACTGTGGAACGTCACGCGCTCGACCGCGCCGGACAGCCGTTCGTAGGATGGGGGGTCGGTTTCCTGAAATGACATGGAAGTCGTCATGGCTACTTGGACAAGCAAGCGGCTCAAATTTTTATCAGCTTAACACGCTGACGAAGCAGAAACCTGGAACGCGACCAACCGGAATCTGGAGCGTTCAGGCCAAGGAGGATGTCAACTCAGTTTGTCCACGTCGACGTAAAACAGGCCCGCATGGATCAGGTATTCTGGACTCAAATCCCCTGGTCAGGCTCAGACCCACTATTGGCCAGCGGTCAGCAGTCGCCATCCGCTTATCCTGGTGGGGCTTTCCTGCCTACGTGCGGTAACATCCGCAAAAGCTCGTATAGAAGACGATGCAGCGCCGAGCGAGAATATAGTCACGCTGGACACAGGACCTCGCGCCAGCCTAAAGGGAACAAGCCCGAGACAGACGGGTATTCGCTGAGAAGCGAAACGGATTGGAAGAAGGGCCATCGGATGGCCCTTTTTGCTGCTCACTGTTTGGTCTTCTATTCAGTTCAATCATCTACAGTGACTGGAACTGTGAGGGCGTGAGCAGATTGCTCGCGGATAATAAAAGGCCCGGCTGTGGGGTGGAAAGCCGGGCGTGTGCCGCGTTGTCGTAAGTTCAGGCGCAAGCGCATTTTATAAGACAACAGCGCGGTTAATTGAAGGTTAGACCAGCTTCGGTAAGTTGCAAGCCTACGATCATGGCCGCTCTGGTTGAGTGGCCGCATCCTAGGTGACCGCTTTCCCCAGACAGCATACACTCTCCTTCATGTGCGGACGCTTTACCCAATACACCGATCCCAGACGACTGGCCCGGCAGTTCGAGATTTCGGAAACCAAGATCCGGGTTTTCGATATCCGGCCCCGCTATAACGTCGCGCCGACGCAGCCTGTCTTGGCCGTCCGGTTGGATCATGAGGGCGAGCGAGAGCTGGTCCCGCTGACCTGGGGCCTTCTGCCTTTCTGGGCCAAAGAGTCCAAACTGCCCTACTCCACCATCAATGCGCGGGCGGAAACGGTGGCCGACAAACCCGCTTATCGGCAGCCGTTTCGGAAGCGCCGCTGCCTTATACCCGCAGACCTTTTTTATGAATGGAAAGCGGAAGGAACGGGCAAACAACCCTATGCTATCGGACTCGAATCCGGGGAACCATTTTCCTTGGCAGGACTGTGGGACCGCTGGGAAGGCGACGGACAGACGATCGAATCCTGCACGATCATTGTGACGCAGGCCAATGCCCTCATGGCGACGATCCACGACCGCATGCCGGTGATCTTGCCACCGTCCGCCTATGACGTGTGGCTGGATCCTAAAACCCCGTTGGAAACCGCCCAGGCTCTCCTACAACCGTTTACAGCCGAACCCATGCGGCTTTATCCCGTGAGCCGGCGGGTAAACAGCCCGAAGAATGACGATCCCATGCTGGTGGAGCCGCTTGCCCAAGCGATCTGAAGGCAATCGGGCGAGTTCCACCGGCCGTTAGCCCGGTCGTCGAACCGGCGCCAAGCATCGCCTCGTAGGCCTGCAGAGCATGTGCCTGACGCCGCCCAGGGAGCGGCGAATCGTACCGATGCATCCCCAGCGTGGTTATCGGCCAAAACCGTGGATCAATCACACCGTCGTGGACTTATTCAAACAGATGAAACGCTACCGCCTCGAACGGCGGCGCCTGGATCGCCTCGCCCGGCCCGAACCGGCCGATCGGGCGAAAGCTGCCGCCGTCGAGGATCAGCGCTTCGAGCCAGGGCGCGTCAGGCTCGATCATCCAGACGAAGGGGACACTGTGGCGGGCATACAGCGGAAGCTTT
The DNA here is from genome assembly GCF_051027545.1 of Methylocaldum sp. GT1BB. NCBI lineage: Bacteria > Pseudomonadati > Pseudomonadota > Gammaproteobacteria > Methylococcales > Methylococcaceae > Methylocaldum > Methylocaldum sp. GT1BB. Next base: position 64,497 of record NZ_CP194901.1, read on the forward strand.
TCGTTCAGGTCGTAATCGCGGCTCGTGGGCGACAGCACCTCGCAAATCCAGTCGGGCACAACCCGGAACCGATGATCCTCCGGCATCGAGGGAAGCCGCTCGCGCCGCCAGCCCGCCAAATCCGGCACCGTTACTTCCGCATCGAGGACGAAGTGAACTTCCGGTTCGTCCAGAATCCACCAGCCGCCCGGACCTCCCACACCGTCCTCGAACGGGTCGCCCAACCTTCGGCCAAGCACACTGGCGCTATGAATGTGTTTGCCCCTGGGGCGCGGCAGCGCGTGAAGACGGCCGTTGACGAGTTCCGCCGTGTAGCCGGCCGGCACCGCTTCCAGGTCGGCGTAAGTTGCAGGGCCGGTAGAGACGAAATGGACTCGGGCACTCATTTGGAGTCAACCATTCGAAACGTGGGCGTTAGATATCATTGTATCGAGGATCGGGACTTATTCAGAGTTTCCTGCGGCTTTTTCGGGGCTTCCGCACATCTACGAATACAAACCGGAACTCGCACGTGCAACGTCGATGACACGACTCACCCTGCTTGCTCGATGTTCTTCAACCAGTGCTGCAACCACTCTGGCGGTGGCGGACAGGTTTTTGGCACCGGGTGACCGGTCGCCTGTCGTCGCACCTTGGCAGCCAGGCGGTACGCACCCTCGTAGCCGTACTTCCGAATTGAAAAAGACTGCTTGGCCTGCCGACCATCCCGGATAAATCGCGCGGTCCAGAAAGCTTTCGAGGGACGTTCGCGGCAATCCACAGTCACGGAAAGTCCGACATAGCCGTCCTGATTCCGCCGGTCGCGCGCGTGGTAACCGACTTTCGTGGCCGGTGGTATTCCATAAACCACGACCATTTCGTCGCGAAACCGCTGGGCGGCATTGAGAGCTTTCCGCTCTCCAGCATGGACGCTGTCTGAGAATAACCGTGAAGCGACCACCTTCCCGCCCTTGTAAACTCGTACCCACCACCCGCATGCGCTTGTGTCGAGGCGGGTGATGAAGCGCATCGGCTTCGGTGATTTCGAGCGAGGTCGCCTGGTCCGAGTCCTCGCCCTTTCCCGCTCGATCGAGCGTTCTCCTTTCAATTGACGGTCGTGCGGCATTGCCTATGCCCCTGTCCACAGAGAATGAGTCCACGCCGCAAGGCGGTCCGCCAGCCTCATCCGGCCGATGTCGTCCAAGGCCTCGGTTCTCGATAGCAAGATGAGCTGCGGGCAACCCGGCACGAACAGCGATTCACCGTCATCGATCGCAAGCCAGCGTTCGATGCCAAACGTACGACAAAACGCCTCGATCTCCCGTTGTCGAGCATACGGTCCGGGAAGGACCACGGTCGCCCCGATCAAGCGATCTCGGAATCCCGCCGAGAAATAGTCGAGAAGTTCGTCGAACGGCTCCCCTTCCCGCCAGTTTGATGAAATGACGATGTCGATGTCCGGATAGCCCCGCAGGGTCGCTTCGAACGCCGGCAGGTACCGGAACGTCGCCGATTGGCTGGGATGGAGCACACCGTCGAAATCCAGGAATAGCGCGAAGGGCTTCGGTCTGCGAATGCAGATGGGCAGGAGGCGATGGATCGGGTTCATCGATCGGTCGTCCGGTCCTGTGAATCCGGCCGCTTCTGAGCTTGAGGCGCGAGATCAGACCCGGCAGACCCCGCGATTTCAAGCAGCACGGCGGCATGGCAGTCGTCGGGTTCGCCCGGCTTCGGCAGCGGACACCAGCACGCGAGGTTCTTGCCCCAAAGCTCGCGACGCACGTCGGCGACAGTGAAACCCAGCCGGCCGGCCTCGAGGTCGGCCCGGAAGTCCGCTTGCGCACGCTGGCGCCGCTCGTCAACCGGCCACTCTCGAGGGTAAGCGTCCAGCGGATGCGGGTTGCCCCATCGGGTCGAGCGGTCCACCTTGACGGTATTCGGCGGCATACGCCAACCCTTGGTACGACGAAGTTGCACGCGGAATGGCGTGGTCGGTTCGTTCATCGGCGCGGCTCCGGGATCTGGTTCCATTCGCGTCCGTCGAGCAGACGACCCGCGACTTTCCTGCCCGCCCGGCAGAGGCGTGTGCCGTCGACATCGATCAGCCGTGCCGTGCGCGGATACGGTTCGGCCTCGAATAACGGCGCCCACTCGCCCCATTGCTTGAAAAAGAAAGCGGTCTCTAAAGCGGCGCATTCGTCACGGAGCGCCCGCACCCAATCCGGACGCATCGGCCGGGCGTGTGCGCCGGACTCGCCGCCGACGATGACCCAGTCGAGCCCGCGGCCTTCACTCGCCAAAAGCGGCGTTAAGCCAATCGCTCCAAGCAGCGGCTCGACGCTCAGTCCACGGACCCGTGCCGGCACGGCCAACAACTTCGGAATGTCGCGGCAGGCCTCGGCCTGATTGCAGACGGTGATTAGCAGCCAGACGTTCGGGTAACCCCGCGGCCCCCAGTCGGGCGGCAGCATCCGAGGGGCATTGCCGATGCGCTTCGTCACGAGTATCCAATCCAGCCAGGGCGTGGACCGAATCAGCGCCCACAGATCGGCGCGCCAGCCGTCTGGTACTTCGTTGTCGAACACGTCCGCCAGCGATGCGCAGAATACACGCGGTCGGGTGCCCGTCGCCACTGCCTCGCGGTTCCACTTCAAGGGCGTGCTCCAATAAGTCTCGCTGGTTCTCCGGCGTGGCCGGGAGGGTCCCCAGGTTACGAGGCCGCTCCGCTTCGCCCAGGTCTCGGCGTAGCAGTGGTCGCAGGCCAGACTCACCTTCGTGCAACCCACCCAGGGGTTGAAGGTGTGCGTGGTCCACTCGATCTTGCTGTGCTCGCCCATACTCTCGGCCGAAAAATTAAAGACCAAAAGGATTGTCGTTTGTGAACCATAGTTGACACGCGCTTCTGTGTCAACTATAAATCACACTATGGAACTCATCAAGAGCAGTACCTTTGATCACTGGCTACGCGGTTTGAAGGATCGCCGTGCCGTGGCACGCATCCAAGCACGGTTGGACCGTCTTGCAAGCGGAAATCCAGGCGACATTAAGCCGGTCGGCGAAGGTATCTCGGAAATGAGGATCAACTACGGACCCGGATACCGGGTTTACTTTATGCAGCGCGGGCCGGTCGTTGTCGTACTGCTTTGCGGTGGCGACAAGTCCAGCCAGGACCGCGACATTGCCTGCGCCAAAGTCATCGCCGCACAGTGGAAAGATTGAGTTATGAGCAGCGAAACCTTCAGCCGTTACGATACGGCCGATTATCTGGAAACCGAAGCGGATATTGCCGCCTACCTGGAAGCCGTTATTGAAGAGGGCGGCGACGATCCGGCCTTTATTGTCCACGCGCTTGGTGTTGTCGCCCGCGCGCGCAATATGAGCCAACTCGCCCGCGACGTGGGAATGAGTCGCGAAGGCTTGTATAAGGCTCTATCCGGGCAAGGAAACCCCAGCTTTGCCACGGTGGTGAAGGTGGCTCATGCCCTGGGGTTGCGGGTGACGTTCCAGCCTGAGACGCCGGCCGCCTGCAACTAGACATGAACTCTCCCGCCGCTAAACCGCTGGGGCGGTTGTAGCGGGGGTTTCCGGCCTTGCGGCTTTTGCTTCCTGGTTCCGCGTCCTCTGCGTCCGGCCGTTTCCGGCCGGACGGCTTACCGGGGACTCCCCAGGCGTGACTTCGGACCGTTCCGGCCCTAGTTTCCGCTCAGTCTGCCGGCGCAGGGCGCAGCGCGTGCGGCGCGGGGGTTGGTATTCCCCCGACAACAGCAGCCGTACGCCCCGGCGGGCGATCACCTGGCCCGCGTTGTGGTCGGCATGGTCGGTGTGCCCGCAGCGTTGGCAGACGAACTCGGACTGCGAAATCCGGTTCTCCGGGTGAATGTGCCCGCACGAGGCGCATTCCTGCGAGGAATGATGGGGCGGCACGCGCAGGCATAGTTTCCCGGCCCGCCGCGCCTTGTAGTGGGTGAAGGTGGCGATGCGTCCCCACGCGGACGCCAGGATCGCCTTGTTGAGCCCGGCCTTGGCGCGGGCGCCGTTCTTGAGCCAGCCGCCCGCGCCGTCGGGCTTGGCCTTGGGCGCGGCGGTCAGATTCCGGATCTTGAGGTCCTCGAAGACGTAAAGCACGTAGCGCCCGTCGGCCACCAGCTGGTGGCTGGCCTGGTGCGCGAAGTCTTGGCGGACGTTGCGGGTGTAGCGCTTGGCCGCGGCTACCTGGCGCTTCGCCTTCTCCCGGTTCCTCGATCCCTTCCGGCGCCGAACCAGGCGCCGCTGCCAGCGCCGTGCCCGCGCCTCCTTCTTGGCGATGCGGGCGCGCTGAACGAGTGAAAAGTCGAAGCGTTGGCCGTGATTGCCCGCCAGCGGGATTCCGACGCCCCGGTCGCCGCCGAAGGTTGCTGGCAACAGCTCCTCTTCGGAGAGTTGGCGAAGCCTGGAGAGGGTGTCGTTCTCGTCCGGTTCCGGCGCGCCGTCCTCGGCGCTGAACGTGAGATACCAACGCCCGCCATCGAGGACGAGGCGAATGGAGGCCGGGAGGCCATAGTCCTTGTGGGCGGTGAAGACGATGGGGCCGACCGGTGCCTTGCGGGTGCCGACCAGAAGCCGGTGGCCCAGGATTTCTCCGGTCTGAGTGGAGACGATAGGCTCGAACGCGAACAGCTCCGAGGTCAACCACAGGGATTGGGGACCGTGCCGCCGGTGAATCCTCGGCCGCCCGGCAAGCCCCTTGAAGAAGCGCTGATAGGCCTGGGCGAAACGCGCCGCGCCGTTGCGCAGGACCTGGGAAGGCACGTCGCGCAGCCAGGCGGTGTCGGGGCCGATGAATTGGCTGTAGGCCTGGTCCACTGGCGGCTGCGTGCCGGTCAGCGCCAGGGCTTTCCGGGCGAAGGCGCGGAAATAGCGGTCCTCGCCGACCTTAGCGTTGTAGATGAAGCGCTGGCATCCCAGCCAGCGCAGCAGGATTTGTTCCTGGGCCGGGGAGGGATAACAGCGGAAACGGTGGCCGATTTGCATGGGTCTATGATACGTTAGGGCGCATGACCCCCTCCTGGCCTTCGGCCCAGGAGGGGGAATGCGCGGGTGGGTTGTTCAAATGCCTTGTCGGTGTTTGCGATCATGGCGATATGTTTGGCGGCATCCATCGTTAGATGATACTCAACCCCCGGACGACCTCCCTTCGTGGAGTTATTCGGAATTTTCCGAAAAACTCCGTAATGCCTGTGTTCCTTGAGCCTGGCTCTCTTGAACTGGTCTTTTATCCAGTCCGCAAATTTGTCCCTCGATCCTAGGAATCCGTGCAAATCCCGCGCATTACACACCAGGTGCTCGATTCCGCCGATCGTCGCGGTGAACACGGGAATCAGTGGTCCGTTCCAGAGGGGTGCCTCCGCGGTTGTCGCCCCCGACTCATGGATCGGATTGCGTTGCTCGCTCGTCCGCCCCGGCACCGACGGCGGCATCGACATTCGTTCGAGCGAGGGCAACAGCTCAGTCGCCACCCATCTGCGAAACTCCTGTACTGCTTTCGGATTCTGGCCCGCGCGAATCAGTGCGCGAAGACCGGCCTCATCAACCACGGTCAGTTCCGTGGGACCGCTTGGTTCCTTCTCCAGGACGGCTGTACTTTTTTGGCTGTCGTCGATCCCGGCCAGCGCCGTCTGGCAGTCGCCAAGGCCGAGCGCGGCGCACACATCCACGGCCACGAACCAATTCCGCCCTTCACGACGGAGCACCCGCACGTCCAGATTGCCACCAAACGAGAAGGCTATCGCCGTCTCCAGGAAGACAGCGTTCGTTTTCACCCATCGTCAAGCCCCCTCCGTTTCGGTTTCTTTCGCCTTCGCCGATACCCGCTGCGCCGCCGCCTGCATCGCCTCCATAGCGGTGAACCGCGTGCCGCGCGTCTGCTTGTCGTAAGCCACCAAAGCATCGCGAATCCCGATCAGGAGGTCCATCTGCTTCCGGATATCGGCGAAGGCTGTTTCCACTTCCGTCACGAGTTTCGCAACCCACTCCGGCTCACCGTTTAACATCCGGTCCAAGGGATATTGGTAGCTGCGGCCGCGCGCGTAGGTCTTCCGCGCGATCGACCGCCGCTGGCCATCCAGGCGCATTACCCCCATTTCGTACCACTCGATGGAAAAGGCGCCGGTCTCCCGCACCTTGAGCCGCACCCCCAGCGAGCCCCGGGCGTGCAGCTTCTGGCCCACACGCCCGTCTTTCAGTCTGGCCCAATAGTCGTCGACCAGGAACTTCGCTTCCTTGCGCAGCGCGTCGAAGCGCTCCGCGAGCCAGACATAGGCCGGCTCCGTGCCGGTCACGACAGGCGGTTCTGGTTCGGTCCCTTCGCGCTTTTGAACAAGGTTGGAATGATTCATCGCGTCACCTAACTGTCCTATCTGGTTGGAACCACCCCATTCGGTTCCAATGGGTTTTCCAGCACCGCCCCGCGCGTTTGCCGTCGCGTTCACAATGTTTGGGAACCGGCATGGCCCTGACAACTTTTGTTGCCTTTTCACCCGCTTCGAGGCGGCTCCCTTACGACCCTAACGCCCAATCGGCCACTTGCAAGGGCGTTCTCAAATCGGCCGTTGACGCATCCTCCTTTCAATACTCAGGTCTATTCGCCCGGTTCCAACGACGTGGATTTTCGGACGGGCGCTCGGCAATCGGTCCTTGCCCCACGGTTCTCACAATGCGTTCCGTTCAAGCTTGCGATCGGCGGAAAGGCGCTGTCCAAAACACGATACCCCACAGGATGAAAAGCGGCGCTGCACAAAAACGGCAAAATCGGAATTTTGTGCAACGCCGCCCGGATCTCCCACCGCTATAGTGATCGGAACGTGCGACGACGTCGGAAGACGCCGCTGGAGACGATTTTCGACGTCTCCCGAGTCCTTTGGCGTCCGTTGCCGTCGCGCCCGCCAAGCGCGCGAGAGAACAGGGCGTCGCGCCGACACCTGTCAGCGGGTTTCGCCGCGTGTCGACACCAGTCAACTGTTCACGGAGATTTCTTGTGATGATCCGTCTGCGCGTCAGACCCCGCCGTTCAGGGCGGGGAAGGATAGCGCGGCGTTGAGCGGACGCAATGTCGGCGGAACGCCAAGGAGAGGCTTAAGGATTTTCCTGATTAGCGATGAACTTCAGCCAAGCGAATTTGCCACTCGGGTCGAGGCTTAGCGAACGCCGCGGCGCGCGCCAGCCGTTGAAGCAGGGTTTTGAGATTGAAACGCCGATTGAAGCGGTATTGGAACTCGGCCAGGTACCGCTGGGCGTATTTCTCGAATTTGAACGCGTGATAGGTGCCGGAAATGGCTGTCTTCAGGTTGCTCAACAGCGTATTTACCCAATGGAACTCCGGATGTTGCGCCGACTGCCGCCCAGAGCCCAGGATCAGGCGATGATGGCAAGCGACGACCTGGTGCAGCCTCCGAAACCCGCTCAGGCCATCGGTGAGTGCGTAGGTCGACGGGGCCAAGGCGCGTTGGGCCCAGACCGCGATAGCCTGCTGCGTGAACGGCAGGGGATCGACGCGCAGGAACAACGGACGCCCGTCGTCCGTGGTTTGTACCGCCATCACAAAGGCCAACTTGTTTTCGGAGCCACGCCCCGGTTTCCCCGGCCGCTCACCGCCCAGGTAGGCATCGTCGATCTCGACCCGCCCGGCCAGCTGCCGATCCGTTTCCCGTTCCGCCATCACCTGGATCAACTTGTGCTTCACCAGCCATGCCGTGCGATAACACACCCCGAGATGGCGCATCAGTTCCAGTGCCGAGACATTGTTCTTGGCCTGGGTCAGGAGATACATGGCCAGAAACCAGGTGGTCAGCGGCAGCTTGGTCGCTTGGAAGATCGTCCCGGCGATCAGCGTCGTTTGGCTCCGGCAGTGTCCGCATTGCCAGTATTTCCGCCCGGTCCGTTCGAACACCGTGTGGCGCGCGCCGCCGCAGACCGGACAGCGGAAACCGTCCGGCCAGCGCAGGGCCTCCAGTGCCGCTTCGCACTGCGCTTCACTGCCGTATTGCGTCAGAAACTCGGCCAACGACAAACCCTTTTGAAATTGCACCCGGTTCATAGGCATGGGACACCCCGCTTGTGATAGATGCCCATAGTCTAAGGACCCTAGCGGCTCACTATGTGAGCCTGTACTGAACTTCGTCGCTAATCAGGAGGATTTTTTAAATTAGCACATCATGAATGTCGTTCAGCGCGCCTACCGCTATCGTTTTTATCCGACTGCAGAACAGGAAACCATCCTGTCGCAAACGTTCGGGTGCGCCAGGTTCGTATACAACCATTTCCTGCGGGTTCGGACGGATGCGTTCTATCAGGAACAGAGGCGGATTGGGTACAACGAGACCGCCAAGTTGCTCACGAAATTGAAGCAGCAACCAGACATGGCCTTTCTGCAAGAAGTCTCGAATGTCGTCTTGCAGCAATCGCTGCGAAATCTCGACGCGGCATTCAAAAACTTCCTACAAGGTCGGGCGCAATATCCGACTTTCAAGAAGAAGCACGGCAAGCAATCCGTTCGCTACACGAGATCGGGGTTTCGCTGGAAGGACGGACAGATTTATCTCGCAAAGATGGATGAGCCTCTGAATATCCGTTGGAGCCGTTCATTCAAAGGGGAACCATCGTCCGTTACGGTCAGCAAAGACACGGTGGGTCGGTATTTCATATCGATTTTGGTCGAGGAAGAGATCAAGCCGTTACCGGTCGTCAACAAGATGGTCGGTATCGACTTGGGGCTGAAGGATGCTGTCATCCTGAGCGAGGAGGAGAAAATCCCCAATCCCAGCTATCTGCGCAAAGCAGAACGCAAGCTGGCCCGCGCTCAGAGGCGTTTGGCGAAGAAGCAAAAGGGGTCCAAGAACCGCGCTAAAGCTCGCCTCAAAGTGGCCAGGCTTCACGCGAAGATCGCCGACAGTCGCAAGGACTGGGCGCACAAACTCACATCACGGCTGGTGAACGAGAACCAAGTGCTGGCCGTGGAGAGTTTGCAAGTCAAGAACATGGTCAAGAATCCAAATCTCGCAAAGGCCATATCGGATGTGGGCTGGGCCGATATAACCCGGCTATTGGAGTACAAAGCCAATTGGTACGGGAGGACCTTTGTTCAGATCGACAAGTTTTATCCGTCGAGCAAACGCTGCTCGACCTGCGGTCACATCCTCGACACGCTCACGCTGGACGTTCGTTCATGGACCTGTCCGGAGTGCGGGGCCGAGCATTGCCGGGATGTCAACGCCGCCAAGAATATCCTGAGTGCAGGACTGGCAATACTCGCCGGAGCCGACGCGCTCAGGCTGCACGAGAAAAGTACCGCGGGGCACGCGGGAGCTTAGAAGCCTGTGGAGCTTGGGTAAGTCCTCGGCGGTTGAGCCAAAGAGGCACCGGGCGATGAAGCAGGAACCTGGAAGGCGACAACCAGGAATCCTCGGCCTTCAGGCCGGGGAGGATGTCAATATTGGGGTGGATGTCGGGTACGGAAATGTGAAATACGCCACGCGGCGCAGGGACGGTACCCTGGCCGCCGGACATTTCCCCTCGATTGCAGCCTTGTCCGTCACCCCCGAACTCAGCGATGGGGCGACGGACGGACTGAACGCGTTCCGGGTCGACGTCGGCCAGGAACATTACGTGGTCGGCGAGGATGCCGGGCTTGCCTTGGCCGGCCACGAATCCGGGCGGATCCTCAACCGCGCCTACCACGAATCGAAACCGTTCCTGGCCTTGTTTCGCGGCGCCCTCGCCTACCTCGGAAAACCGTCCGAGGTCGATCTGCTCGTAACCGGGCTCCTGGTGGAGTCTGTGCGCACCGGCCGGGAGCGGCTGGAGGAACGCCTGACGGGCGAGCACCCCTTGCCCGGCGGCAGCGTCACCCGCATCAAGCAAGCCTGGGTACTCCCCCAGCCGGTCGGCGGGTTTCTTCATCATGCGATCGGTCAGGGTGTCTATCAGGACCTCCGCGACAGCTTTTCGGTCATCATCGACTGCGGGTTCTTCACGGTGGACTGGATCACCGCCAAGGGACTCAAGGTCGCCTTCGATCGGTCCGGCAGCACCCCGGGCGGGGTCTCGCAGATCCTGGTCAAACTAGCGCAGGCGATAGGCGACGAACTGGGGGAACCCTTCGCTGACGTGGCCCGGCTGGACGAGGCTTTGCGGAACGGTCACCGTCTGGACTTATACGCCCGCCCTTTCGATTTCAGCCATTTGTGGCCGAGAGTGCGCCCGGTCATGGACCAGGTCTGCCAACGCCTTCTCGACACCGTCGGGACGATGAGCGATATCGGCGCCGTGGTTCTGGTCGGCGGCGGCGCTGCGCTCTATCAGGAATCCATCCGCAAGATTTGCAAACGAAATCCCCTGGTGCTGGTCAAGAATCCGATGTACGCCAATGTCAAGGGTTTCTACCTCGCCGGCGAGGAAAGGCTAAAAGCCCATGGCTGAGCCGATTCGCCTCAACCTCTTTATCGATCCGGAAGCGGATCCCGAACTGTATCGCTACCTGTCGGCGCTGCATCCGCGCCGGCGCTGCGAGCGTATCCGTTTTCTGGCCGAACAGGGCTTGGCGGCGGAGCGGACGGGCACACCGCTCCACACCCAGGCCGCCGAGGCACGGAACACCGGAGTCCGGAAGGCGGCGACCTCGGGTTCCCCGGATCTCGGCAGCGATCTCGCTGACTTGTACTAAAGAACCGCTTTTTTGGAATCTTTTGCAGCGCCGGCGCGCTGCATTTCTTGGAGAATCCCCCATATGCATCGGCATGTAACCCGCCTCTGGTTGGCGCTACTCGTCCTCGCGGAGCCTTCGGCCCATGCCCTGGATCCTTCATCCGGGGACGGGCCGTCTTTTTTTGACGATCACGCCCGCGGCTGGTTCTGGTACGAGATCACCCCCGAACCTGTCCCCGAAGCCAGACCGGAACCCCCGCCGAAACCGCCCGAACCGCCACCGTCGCCGGCGCCCGTGTCGCCCCAAACCGCTCCATCCGAAGAACCCGCGCCCCTGTCCGCCGAATGGTTCCGAAAGAATCTCGAACGCTACCGGGACCAGGCCATCGACGACCCGACCCCGGAAAATGTCGCCGCCTACTATTACCTGCAACGGGTGATGATGGACAAGGCCCAGCGCTTTACGGACGTAGCGCGGCACGTCGTCATGTCCGATCCTTATCTGGACGAAACGGTGCGCCGGCCGATCGCCACCTATGCGGCCAACGAGGCGAACCGTCAGTCTGGTCAAGCGGCGGGCGAGCTGCTGAACGAGATCGCCACGCAAGCCGGGATCCTGTTCTTTTTCCGCTCCGACTGCCCCTATTGCCATATCCAGGCTCCCATTCTCGCCATCCTGGAGCGCAATTTCGGTTTCACGGTCTATCCGGTGTCCCTGGACGGGAAACCCATGCCGCACGGGTATTACCCCACATTCAAGCAGGACCGGGGGCAGGCGGCCCGCCTGGGCGTCGTCTCGACACCGGCGATCTTTCTCATGAAGCCTCCTCACGAAGTCGTCCCCCTCGCGCAAGGCGCGCTGTCCCTCGAGGAGCTGACCGGGCGCATCCTGCTCGCGGCCAAGGAATCCGGATGGATCGACGAAACGCGCTACCAACACACGCGAGGGCTCCGCCCGGCGCCCCTGCTCATGACCGATTCCCCCGGCATCCCCACCGATGCCATCAGCGATCCGGTTCGCCTGATCGAAGCGTTGCAACAACCCGCCGACCGAAGGAGTTTGCCGTGATGCCCATCCATTCGTTTCCGATGATTGTCGCGCTGATCTTCGCCCTGCTAACGCCACTCCCCGCCGCGGCGGATTTGCAGGACGAACTGGACGGCATGTTCGACACCTTGACCAACGTGAACGAACCGACCGCCCACCTCGGCCAGCGCCGCGGCGCCATCACCGGCGGCAGTCTGGTGTTGCGCAACGGCATTACCAACACCAACCTGGTGTCCTTCGTTCCGCCCTCCTTCAGCGCCGGCTGCGGCGGCATCGATCTGTACGGTGGCTCGTTCTCCTTCATCAACTTCGATCAGTTCGTCCAACTCCTCAGAAACATTGCGTCCAATGCCGCCGGTTACGCCTTTCAGCTCGCGCTCGGCGCCATGTGCAAGGACTGCCAGAGCGTCATGAACTACCTGCAGCGGCAAATCCAGGAACTCAACCAGATGTTCAGCAACTCATGCCGGCTGGCGCAAGGCATCGTCAACGATACGGCGCGGGCGTTCGAAGTGCAAAAGCACGTCAACCTGTCCGAGATCTCCTTCACCAAGGGCATCACCGACGTGTTTTCCGCTTTCACCAACGCCAGCACCGTCGGCGATCCGGTCACGCAGGTCAAGGACAACGCGCCGGAGGACATGACCAAGGTGATCCAGGGCAATCTGGTCTGGCGGGCACTGAAAAAGCACGACGCCGGCGCCTGGTTCCGGTTCGGCGGCGACGAGCTACTCGAAGCGGTGATGAGCGTGACCGGCTCGATCATCGTCTCCGAACCGGAAGCAGCGGCCGACGGCCAGGGTGAGAACACGCCGATCGCAACCCTCCCGGAGATCCTCTTGATCCGTCATCTCATCAACGGTTCGGGCGAGAATGAGTACCAGAAAGTCCGGGTCTATCGCTGCGACGGCCATGACGGGGACGAATGCCTCCATCCCGTTCCCCGGGAGGTTGCGCTCACAGGACTCCGCCAGCGGGTCGCCGAGATCCTGCTCGGCTCACCCAACGCGGGGGAGGGACTGATCCAAAAATTCGCCACGGGGGATGGGGAGCTGACCGACAGCGAAATGGCGTTCATGGAAACGGTACCGGACGCCGTCGGCGGCATGATCCGGAACCTCGCCCGCGAGGATGCGGGCATGGCCAAACTGTTCGCGGATGAGGCGGGGCCCGTGATCGCGCTGGAACTGGCGCAAATCATTCTTACCGACATGATGACCGCAGTCCGCGCGGCGGCAGCCCTGGAAGACCACGCCTATGCCAAACGGCTCAACGAAACCCTGGCGCAGGCCAAGGAATCGGCTGCCGCCGAGTACGCGGCCCTTTCCGGCCGGTACGGCAATCCGCAGACGCTGATGGCGTTCTATCAACACCTGATGAACGCCGCCAAAGCCCGGAACTATTGAGTCGCCGCCTCGATAACACAACTCGCAGAATCCATTCTGCTCGTGAATCGTTATCGTGAGACTCAACCAGCCCGCTCGAAAGAGCAGACGACGATGAGTGGAGCGCAAGCGACACACTCCGGAATGCTTCTCCAGTTCCGGACCCTGTGGGCGAAAGGCATGACGCGCGAGACGGTACAAGCGCCAAGCCTGAGCCTGAACGACCTCATCGCTCCGGGCGAGGAGCCCCTTACTTAACTGTGGTGAAAACCGATGAATCGAGTGTTTGTTTTAGACACCCGCAAGAAGCCGCTCATGCCCTGCACACCGTCGAGGGCAAGGCGGCTGTGTTTCGCAGGCAGCCGTTCACGATCATTTTGAACTACGACGTCGCTCCGAGCCCGGTTCGGGTCGAATTCAAGGCCGATCCGGGGAGCCGGACGACGGGCCTGGCCTTGGTGGCCGAGTTCGCGAAGCGGGGCCGGACGGTGATCTTCGCCGCCAACCTGCATCATCGCGGGCAGGCGATCCGGGCCAACCTGGAGTCTCGCCGTTCACGGCGCCGTGGGCGTCGAGGCCGCAAGACCCGTTACCGGAAAGCGCGTTTTTTGAACCGGGTCCGGCCTGCCGGGTGGCTACCGCCATCGGTTCAAAGCCGGGTCGATAACGTGGCGGTCTGGTATGGACGCCTGAACAAGCTTTCGCCCCTCTCTTCGGCGGCGGTTGAGACCGTGCGGTTCGACATGCAGGCCCTGGTCAACCCTGAAATCTCGGGCATTGAGTACCAGCAGGGCGAATTGGCCGGCTACGAGCTGCGCGAATTCCTGCTCGAAAAGTGGGGGCGTCGGTGCGCCTACTGCGGGAAGGAAAACGTGCCGCTCGAGATCGAGCACATTCACCCCAAGAGCCGGGGCGGATCGGATCGGGTGTCGAACCTGACGCTTGCCTGCCGGCGGTGCAACGAGGCGAAAGGGAATCGGCCCGTGGAGGCGTTTCTGGCCGACCGGCCGGAGGTGCTGAAGCGGATTTTGGCCCAGGCCAAGGCGCCCTTGAAGGACGCCGCGGCGGTCAACAGCACACGCTTTTCCATCGGCAACGTGCTCAAAGCGTGGGGACTGCCGGTGACGTTCTGGAGCGGTGGCCGGACCAAGCTCAACCGGACCAAGCAAGGCTATCAAAAAGATCACTGGATCGACGCCGCATGCGTGGGTGAAACCGGCGCAGCGGTGGCGATACCGGAGGGCATGAGGCCGTTGCAGATCAAAGCGACCGGACGCGGCATCCGGCAGGTGGTGCGGACGGACAAGCACGGCTTTCCACGCAACAAGGCTGGACGGTGCAAGCGGGTCAACGGTTTCCAGACCGGGGATTGGGTCCGGCTTGTCCAGCCGAAAGGCAAGTACACCGGCGAGTATTTCGGAAGGCTGGCTGGCGTACGTACTGATGGGCGCTTCGACATTAAACCGAACGGCAAACCGGTGACGGCGAACTGGAGAAACTTTTCCTTGATACAACGAGGTGACGGCTATGACTACGCCTTCGAGCGGGCGGCTTGAATCCCAACGGCGGCGAAGCTTGATCGAGGCGCGGGCCTTGCCGTGCTCCGCTGCGCTATGCAACGGCGCGGCGGGGTCGTTAAACGTCCTGGTTTAACTCCGAGGACACGCCATGTTTGAAATCTTTTCCGTCGGGGACTCCGCCTACCTGGAGGCGGTGCTGAATGCCGTCGCCATGATCGCTCAGACCGGCGACTACCGGATGGCCGCTTCGGTGGGCGCGGTCATGGGCGTGATTCTGGTCATGATCCGGTCGCTGGTTCAGTGGGACGGCCGCGGCATCCGCTACCAGGACATGCTGATCGCCGTGGTCTTGTGGATGATCATGTACAGTCCGGCGGTCCGGGTCTCCATCGAGGATGCCTACACCGGCGATGTGCGGGTGGTGGACAACGTGCCGCTCGGCCCGGCCGCGGTCGGCAGCATTCTGTCGAACATGGGGTACCGCACGACCCGGCTGTTCGAGCAGGCCTTCTCGCTGCCCACGATGACCGAACACGGGTTCGCCGACACCCTGACCACGATCACCGCCGTTCGGAAAAACCTCCTCTCCCGAATGCACCTGGGCGGCGCCAATGCGCCGAGCGCCGGGGGCGACGTCGAAAACAGCGTGATCAATTACGTAAAGGAGTGCACCCTCACCGGCGTGGATCTGAACCGGAAATCCATTGATGAAATCCTGCGGGACCCCGACCCCTTGAACGCCATCCGGTTCGACACGGCGATCTATACCACCGAGATCTATGTCGGCGGGCCGCCGCGCATCCTGACCTGCACCGACGCCTGGACACAATTGTCGGCTTATATCGACGACCGGTTCGTCCCGCTGCTGGAGGACTTGCTCACCGATTTCCTGGGCGTTCCGGCCCCCGCCGATGTTACGCCCAAGATTCAGGACGCGTTCGATGCCTTGGCTGGCGCCGGCGCGGTCGACGCGCTCCAGTACATGAAGATGGCGGCGATCCTGCCGATGTTCGAGAAGGGCGTGGTCGGACGCCACGAGGATGCCATGCACTGGAACAAGGCGGCCATGGTGGAGCAGGCGATCCAGCAGCGCAACACGCAGTGGGCGGCCGAGGAAACCCTGTTCAACCGCATCGTCCGGCCGATGATGGCGTTCATCGAAGGCCTCAGCTACGCCATCGCGCCGATCATGGCGTTCGTGATCATGCTGGGCGCCTTGGGCGTCCGCATGAATGTCGGTTACTTCTCGATGCTGCTCTGGATCCAGCTGTGGATGCCGATCCTGGCCGTGGTGAACCTGTTTATTCAGATGGCCGCCTCGTCCAAGCTGGCCGCGCTGACCGGCGCGAATTTCAGCCTGCCGTCGATGTACGGCATCTATAAAATGGACCAGGAGCTTCAGAACTGGCTGGCGGTCGGCGGCATGCTGGCGGCCTCGACCCCGGCCATCACCCTGATGCTGATCTACCGGGGCGCGGTCACGGCGACCCACTTCCTGAGCCGGATGGACGGCGGCGACCACGTGAACGAACGGATCGCGGCGCCGGACGTGATCGGCCCCGCGCCGGTGTTGAACCTTCAACCGATGCATCAACAGGCGCCGCTCTCCGGCGTCACGCTGCATGGCGCGGAACGCGTGCTGCCCACTTTCAATGCTGGGACCGACCTAAGCGCCTCGGTATCCTCGGCCTACGGAGCGATGGAGCAGGCGGCCACCAGTTTCATGAGCAACCTCCAGGCGACGGCGTCCAGGAGTCACAGCCTCACTACCGAGGGATCGGACCTGCATTCGCTCGCTGACAAAATTGCGAGCAGCAGTAGTTACACGGACAAATTCCTGCGGTCGGTCGGCGAGGACTTCGCGCAGCGTTACAGTCATTCCGGCATTTCCGGCGACCAGTTCGCCGCGGCTCTGGCAGGAGGGATCGGCGGCGACTTCGCACGGCACGGAAACGAATCCAGGGACCAGTGGTTCAAGCGCGTCCTGCCCAAGCTTTCCGGTCAACTCCAATCCGAATTCAACGTCAGCGATCGGACGGCGAACGAGATCGCGTCCGGCATTCTTTCCAAATGGGGGGAAGATCACGACTTCCAGACCGGCCTTGAGCGCAGCCTGGTCACCGACGCGCAGCAGAGTACGCGCGACGTTGCGGCTTTCGGTCTGCAAAGCCAGGAACTTTCGACGCTTCAGCGCAGCGCGACCGACGCGCTGTCGGCCTCGGAAACCTACAACGAGACCGTGACCACGCAACGGCGATTCGGCGCGCAGGCGGCGTTCGGGGCGGCCGAAACCGGGATGAAGATCGCCCGCGACGCGGGCCTCTTCGAACGGCTCAGCCGGACCCTCGACCGCTATGGCCTGGTCGGCGATACCCAGCGCCTGGCGGCCGAATGGCGCGCGATCGGGCTGATCGCCGATCGGGATCAGGCCTATGCCGCCGCCGGCCTATCGCTGCTGACCGGATTCTCGGCGCCGCACTTCCGATCGCTCGATGCCGAGGAAACCCGCAAGGCAGAGCTCGCCGGCTATCAACTTCTGGGCGACGTCTGGCACGCACCCTCGCCGGGCAACGATCTGAACGCCGGCCGCAACGCGAACCTCCGCGATGCCGCGCCCGCCTTCGACGATGTCCGAAGCCGCGTCGAGCAAGCCAACCTCCACGATCCCCGCGGCGAAACGGCCGGGATCGAGGACCGGGTTCGGGGCCGAATCCGCCAGGAGCACGCTCGAGTGGCGGGCGGCGAGGCGGCGGTTAAAGGCGCCTACCACGACAGCCGGGCCACGCTGCGCCGCGAATCCGATGAGGCCCTGCGAGACATCCAGGCGAGAAAGGCCGATTACTTCCGGGGAGCGATCGCCCGCGCGGCCAACGATTCCTCGCCGGCGGAGTTCGCCTACGATTATGTCGGCGGCGCCTTGTACAGCATCGGCAAGAGTATTTCGGGAATCGGCGCCGGCGCGAAGAATCTCGTCTTCGGCGGCATCGGAAGCGAGTTTGAGACGACTTACGAACGCGCGTTGCGGGACGGCAAGGGCAAGCTGGAGGCCGTGGGCGAAGCGCTGGCGACGCTGCCGGAAAGCGCTGCAACCCACTTTAAGGCGGGCATCCACAAATGGGCGGACGAGCGCGTCGCGGCGGTGGCGGATCGGCTGACGCCCGCTCAACAGGACTATTACCGGGCCGCGATATTTGAAACGTTCGCGGGACTTCCGTGGGCAAAAGCCGATCTCGGCACCGATATGATTGTCGGCATAAACCGGTTATTGATCGAATCCATGCCCAGTTCCGAGGTTTTCCGCAACGCCGAACGCGGCCTTCTACAGGAAAACCCGGAAACGGGTGAAGATATCGCCCAACTCCTGCGTCAGGCCGCGACGCAGCACCGTCCAGACCTCGTCGATCTCATCGGCAACTACAATCGAGCCACGGGCTCAACAGCAAGCGGTATTTCCGATCAGAGCTATCCCACCTTTGCACAGGAACGTCCCACCCCAGCGGATTTGATCCCGATCTTTCAAGAGATGGAAAGCCGGTACCGTTTGCCGCCCGGATTGCTGGAACGGATGGCGAGCGTGGAATCGTCCTTCAACCCGCTCGCCACGTCTCCGAAGGGCGCAGTCGGTGTAATGCAGCTGATGCCCGCCACCGCCGAGCGCTTTGGCGTGACCGATCGGACCGATCCGCGCCAGTCCATCGAGGGTGGCGCCAAGTACGTTCGGTGGCTGTTGGATCATTTCCAGGGCGACCTTGTGCGAACCGTTGCTGCGTACAATGCGGGCGAAGGCGCTGTCGAGCAATACAACGGCATCCCCCCGTTCCCGGAAACGCAGGACTACGTGCGCCGCGTACTGGGGAATCAATTGGCGGCAAAGCGCGATTAACGATCGGGGGGATGACATCCTTATAAATTTGTTTTATTTGGACAAGCGACTTTAGCTGTCGAGGCTAATCATCAAAAACAGAATGATGGTGGATATTGCCAGGAATAAATCGATATACGGGATCTGTCAGCAAATCAATCTCATTATCTGTTTTTTCCGCGAAAAATACTAAGTCTTCATCCCCACCTGCAAATCTTACTTTCTGACTTCGTATGTCCTTTTCGTCCGCATGCGTCCACTGCTCCGCTGGCCGGGTTGGTTGCGTGCTCTTCTCCACACCCAACAATCGCCATGCTAAAGTCACGATTGACCGGCAGAACGCGCGCACGAGCTTGATCAGAAAATCAGCGACAAAGCCGATCCAGAGAATGACCCCTATGCCCAAAATAAATTCGTTCTGGTTCTCGCGCGCCAACCAGAACAATACCACCGAGCACAGAACCACCCGCCAAAAAGGCGATCCGATCGACGCCCCGTCCCTCTTAATATGCTGTGATTGCAGTGCTGAAATCTTCCCGTTCGCCCGGTCGACTTCAACCAAGGACGCCGGATCCAGTCTGACGTTGACCGCACGCGGCCCTTTCTGGTGATCCTGTGGATCGAACAGAACGAAAGCGCCGGTTTTCGGCGTGAAGCCTGGCGCAGCGTCGGCGAAGTGGAAGAAGCGGTCCACGCCATCTCTACCGGTGATAAATCCGTAGCCCTTCTTGTTTGAGAACCACTTAATCACACCGTTGCTTGGAAGGGTGTCTAACGTGCCTAACTGAGCGGGATCCGGTTTGTCCATTGCACCAATCCACAGAACTTCGCCGTAACGACAATCAGAGTAAAACCCTTTTGGGAATGAGGGCAAGCCGCCCATCCCCTTTATTTACATAGTACGACGCCGAGGCGGCGTCGAACCACGGGGCCAATTGTGGTCCGCGCCGGCATATAGTAACATATCTACATAAATGATTCCGAACAGCGTTACATGATGACCATCACCACTGTATCCAGTCGAGAGTTCAACCAAGACGTAACCCGTGCCAAGAGGGCCGCCGAACATGGCCCCGTCTTCATCACAGATCGGGGCAAGCCATCACATGTGCTGTTGAGCATCGAGGAATACCGCCGCCTCACCGGTAAGCGCCGGAACATCGTTGAAGCGTTGTCGATGCCAGGACTCGCCGATATCGAAATCGAGTTTCCGCGCTCGCGCGAGCTTCCCCGACCGGCGGACTTTGATTGATGTTTCTGCTCGACACTAATGTCGTTTCCGAACTGCGCAAGGCCGGCGATGGCAAGGCCGATGCCAACGTCACGGCGTGGCTGTCAGGCGTAGACGCGGCGAGCTTATACATCTCCGCCATCACCGCCATGGAGCTTGAGCTAGGCATTCTCCGCGTCGAGCGACGCGACGCCGCTCAGGGTGAGAAACTACGCACGTGGATGCGCACCCGCGTTCTTCCCGAGTTTGTCGAGCGGACGTTGCCGATTGATGCGGCTGTAGCGTTGCGCTGCGCCCGGCTTCACGTACCCGATCCGCGTTCCGAACGGGATGCGTACATCGCGGCTACGGCGCTCGTCCACGGTATGACCGTTGTAACGCGGAACTTGGCCGACTTCGAACCGACTGGCGTTCGCCTTCTCAATCCTTGGAACAAGGCCTGAAGTGCGTGAGCCATAGCAGAGCGCCAAGTACGAGTGACTGCCAAACGCGTTCTTCAATCGAACTAACGGCTTGAGCTGGCAAGACCATTATCGGCCGTCGGTCGCCGATTCCGGACGCTAAGCCGCCATCTCATCATCCGCAGGCGCAACATCGCCTGCGGTCTGAGGAAGCTCGCTATCGAGCACCGGCAACTCCACGACATCGTCGCCCATCGAAAAGCTGGCGCCCCGTCTCTTCGCAAACCCCAACGCGCAGTATTGGCATACCGGCGGAAGTTTGCAATCCTCGATGACCAGATACTCGCCGTGGCAATCCGGACAGTGGCGGAGATGCGCCAGGCCGCAGCGCAATGCTTGAGCGAGCACCCAGGCTTCCGTGATATTGGCGGGTCTGACTTTGCCGAACGGACGGCGGAACCGTAACGCGTTCGGATAGCACTCATGAAACAGATCCCAGGCCGCTATCACCGCCTTGGCATCGACGCTTTGCCGGTTGTCGAGCGCGCTTGCCTTCAGGTACAAGGACGCAAACGCCGACAAATAAACCATGGATGCCCGATTATTCGGGATCGACTGGATCCTGGGGCTCGGTCCCGATGGCGGTCCTTCCCCTTGGTGAATGCATCGGTGCATCTCGCGCAGTTCCTCCACCGTGAGACTCCTGACCGCTTGAAATACGTAAGGAATTCTCAGTCTACGGACAATCAGCTCGCATGCCAGTTTCTGGTCTGCCAGTCTATCGGTGAAGCTGAGTGATTCATCACACATGCGAAAACCTCCCGGAGAACTCGGGGTGCCGTTCAACTGGCAGCTAGTTCATTGGCGGGCGGGAACGCCGTTGCTGCCGCCCCCGACCAACAGAATGAGCCGTCTTGCGCTGTCCTCATCACTGAGCTTACTGCCGCCCATCAAGATTTCCCGCCAGCACCCGGGGGCGAAACGCGGCGCAAAGCACAGCATGTCCCTCTGAGCGATGGTTTGCAGCCGCCGGATAGGAATGGCCGGAAGCAAGCGGACGGCATCAGGTGTCAGACCCAGCTTGACCATGGCCTGATGCGGGCGGCCGGACATCACCATTTCCCGGGCTTTGATCAGGTATCCAAGATTCATTTCGTAGATGTCAGTGTTATCGGTTTCCATTTCTTCACCTCCTAAAACAACTTAGAACAGCGTTTTCAGCAACGCCGCAACCGCCAGGACCTTCCGTCCATAGCGAAGCGCGGCATCCACGTTCTCCCAACTGTGGTATCGGCCGATACCCAATACGAGATTGCCTGGCGTGGAACCGATGGCCTCGGCCAGCACGTCGGCTCCGATGCGGATATTGGTCGTGGGATCCAGCAGCTCCTCAGGCTGCGTGACACGATGCCCGTTCCAGCGGACACTGACCTGCATCAGCCCGACGTCGATATTCGAACTACCGTTGGCCAATGCAGTTTTCAAGATGGTGTGAGCTTCCGCCCTGGATTTCGGAAGGATCGAACGCCCCGCTAGGTTGAGCGCCCACGGCCAGGGCTTTGCGAGGGACTGATGGATGCGTTTTGATTCCATCAACGCGACGGCGTAGAGTATGTAGGGATCGAGACAGCGCGATGCGGCGATCTCCCACCAGATGGTCTCTTGAATACGGTGATCGCCAACCTGGCGTATGTCGGAATCCGCCTCCCCGATTTCCCGTATTTGCACCGGATCCTGAGCCCAGTTGGCCAGTGGGAACAGGAGAAAAGCCATTACAGCCGCGCATGCGCGGCTTCTCTTTCCATGGCGCGCGCATGGCAGGCGAAACAGGATCGATCCAAGAATCCAAGCGTGACTCAGAAAACGTTCCCCACCCATCCCATGTCCCCAGTAATCGACTACTTTGTCCGTTTCGGACAATCAGGCATGACTTGCCCTAATTTCCTTCTATAATCAAAAACCGTTAGGCGTGTAAGGTCGGAATTTACCACAATAGAAATTTAATACAATTATTTTTATTTGTGAATTTTTGTATATGACGACATCTCAACCTTCCCGGTCTCAGTCGGATGCCGCTATTCCTGGCTTGAGTGTACTATCCGACGACGGTCGGATCATTACCGGCCGAATGGCGGTCGCGGACTGGATCGCCGTGCTCAACCATCCCCGCCAGCGGGATAGCGATCGCCATGCCCGCGCTCGGCATTGGGCGGAGGCTCGGCACGCCGAGGGCGCCGTCCTCGATCATCTCGGGCATGTGAAAGCCGCTCTGCTGAATGGCGTTCTGTACAAAATCGATGGCCACACGCGAGCGCTGCTGTGGACACGAGGAGAACTGCCAACCCCGACCGAAGTGCACGTGACGGTATATCGTGTCACCTCGCGCGCGGAACTGAATGCGCTCTACGGAACGGTCGACGCCGAATCGGCCGCTGAAAGACAACAAGACAAGATCTCCGGCGCGTACCGGGAAAGCGGACTCGTTCTCACCTCCACCCGTCTGAAATCCGGCATGATCGGGTCCGCGCTCAATATTGCCTTGCGCGGCCTCGTGCGCCGTAATCAGCCACGCGACGCCAAACCCATCGACGTTTATCGGGCCGTTCACCTGTTCCGACAGGAATTGGAGATCCTAGACCGTCTCGATCCTCCGAACGACTTGTTCCAAACGGGTCTGATCGCCGCTGCATTGCTTATGCTGGCGTTGAAGCCGCGCTCCGAAGATTTTTTCCGTGCCGTGGCCACGCGATCCGGCAACATGCGCGGCGGCCGCGCCGATCCGGTTCAGGCGGTCATCGAACTCGTGGCGCCTTTGCTCAGAACCGGACGAGCGCGAAATCAATTGGAGCAGGAAGACCTGTGCGCTCGGTCTCTTCGGGCGGCAAAAATCTGGTTAGGCGGCGAACGCTCGCGCGATTACTGGATGCTGAACAAACCACGCGCGGAAACCATCTTGGACTATTGCCAGAAGGTAAAGGCATTAAAGGGTGTGTCACTCGATGATCCCGATCTCTGATGGGTTCGTGCTCAACGCCAACTCGGCGATGGACGGCGGACCCGCCAAGCTGAAACACCATCAATCCGGGCTGGACCGCGCTGCCAGGCCTCTTTCCAATGGCATGCGGCGTCAACCGTGCGGTGGTTGAAGACCCTGGGTTGCCTATTCCTTTTATGTTTCCTCGCGCGCATCCCGGCCGGTGCCGCCGCGCCACCCATTGCCGTTATCGTCCCGATAGCCGAAGAGCCTGTCGGCCGGTTGTATGAGTCGATTCTGTCCGGCATCCGGACCCGATCGTCAGCCGAGGTGCTTAGGATCAACCCCCGTACCGAAGCGCGGGATGCCCTGACCTGGGTTGCCGGCGTTCATCCAACAGCGATTATTTTGCTGGGCCGGCCGGTCTACGACCAGCTTTATTCTCGATTGGCGGCTGTTTCGACGGTTCCCGTGCTCGTCGGCGGTGTTTTCTTTCGGAGCGGAACGGAGTCACCGGAAGGCATCGATTTAACCATTGAGCCGCTCGCCTTCCTGTCCCGGGTGAAGCAGCTGATGCCCAATCTCAGACGCCTTTATACCGTCAAAACACGCAGTGCTTCGCCGATGCTCGTTGATGCCGCACGTCGTGCGGCCAATACCCACGGGTTGGCGCTTGATATGGTCGACGGGACTACTCCGCAGTCCGAAGGGCTGGCGTATTGGTCCGCGCTCGACCGAGCCAAATCCGGCGAAGACGCGGTATGGATCATGCAAAATACAAGTGTGGTCGAAACGCTGTTTCCGCACCTGATCGAACGCTCGTGGTATCGAAAAATTCCGCTGTTGTCGGTTAGCGGCGAGCATGCCGAGCTCGGAGCCCTCATAGCCGCTTATCCGGATTACGAGGCCATGGGGGCACGCCTAGCTGAGCTCGCCCTCAATAAACTCCATTCACAAGGACCACGGCGTGAAATGGTGAAGGATCTTCGATTTTGGATTAACGACCGGGTGCGTGCACACCTCGGCATTAATCTGCCCCCTGCACTGGCTCCTGAAGTGACACGAATCCGTTAGCTGGAAGGTTGCATCTCTGCAATGGTATGCGAAAAAACCTCACAAACACCCTGAGACCCGCCACCTAAGATCGACCATGCGCAAGCTTCACCGACAGCCACGGCCCATACAACGTGAGTTGATGATTCCAGCACTCGGCGCTGTCCTGGCTACGAGTACGATCTCAGCTGTCCTCTCTCTGATTTTACTCACGGCGCAGCTGCATACGTATTACCTGGACCAGAGCCTCCTTAGCGCAAGATCGCTCGCAGACTCCAGTGCTGCTGTATTCATTTTAGGCTCGCGAGATCTCGCTGAACGCGTCGCTGGCGCCGTCGTAACTAAAACAGATGTTTCCGGAATCGCATTCTTCGGCCCAGACGGTGAACTCCTGTTCGAGCCTTTCGGAGACGTTACGTTACCATCGCCTCTTACAATCGAGCACCGCTCAGATCCATACCTAACATCCGAAACCTCCGCCAACTGGTACCTCATCGTACCCGTCGATGCTCGCCAGTCCGGTCACGCAGCCGATGCTCCCGCAACCGAACGACTCGGTTACCTGGGCATCGCCGTACCCAAACAGCCGCTGCATCAAATGCTACTGCTGGTGACTCTAATCACAGGGGCGGTCTCCATACTCGTGTGCTTTCCAGTGCTTGCCTGGCTGAACCGCCGTATCCGCCGAATGGTATGGGCGATCACGACGCTGTCCGATGCCGTGCAGCGCATCGACCCCGCTCGTCCGTCCACCTCGCTGCCGTCCTGTGACGGCCCCAGGGAACTGGTACTGATCAACCACGCTTTTACCGGACTCCTTAAGGCCATTCAACGCCACCAGGGTTCGCTGGAAGCGTTGGTCGAACTGAGAACTCAGGAGCTGCGGGAAGCGCGCGATGCGGCGCTGCGGACCGCCCAGTTTCGAGCCCAATTCATGGCGATGCTGAGTCATGAGATGAAAACTCCGCTCAACGCCATCTACGGATTCGCGCAATCAATCGCCGATGACCTCGTATTCTCGGACGATGGCCCAGCCGCTACGCGCACCCGAAACATTCTCCTCAACGCCCGCAAGCTAACGGACTTGGTAACACAGATCCTGGAGATCGCGCGCATGGAGGAAGCGAAGACCGAACTCCAGCTCGAAGCGGTCAACGTCACTGAAATCGTCCGGCAGGCCACCGATGCTTTGAAACCCTTGGCGGAAGCCAATCGCAATCACGTCTCGATTCGCTGTCCGGAAAAGCTGAACGCGGTGTTGGATCCCCAGAAGTTCGAACGGCTTCTTATGAACCTTGGAACCAATGCCTGCAAGTTCACCGAGTGCGGTCAGATCCGCATTGAGGTAACCCTTGATGATGATCATTTCGAGGTCGCTGTTATCGATTCCGGCATCGGTATCGATCCCGCCGATCAAGAATTGATCTTCGAACCATTTAGACAGGTCGATATGAGCCATAAACGTCGCTATCCCGGCACCGGGCTTGGCTTAGCGATCAGTCGCCACTATTGTGACATCATGGGCGGGCGCCTGACGGTATCAAGTACGCCAGGACAGGGATCGACCTTCACCGTCCGGCTGCCACGGCGGGTCGATCAGATTGCAGCCGCGGCACGATCTGAATCCGGCACCCGCCTTGCGGTCGCAGCAACAATCCAGAACGGGGATTTACCCGATAGTCGCATGGTACATAGAACTCGAAGCGCCGCAGCAGAGTAACAATGCTTTGCAGCAGAATTCGATTGGCTAGATGTAAGCCGAGACACATATGACGTCCGCTGCCGAAAGGCACAAATGAACAGACCCCCGGCGCACGTGCCCCTGGCCCAAAGCGCGCCGGATCGAAACGCTCCGGATCCGGCCAGATATCAGGCAACCGCTGCGTTATATAAGGGCTCATCAGGACCAACGAACCTCTGGGAATCGCGACGTCGCCAATCCTATCGTCGCTGACCGCATACCGGAGCAGAGCGATTGCCGGCGGGTGAAGTCGCAATGACTCCTGTACGATGTCCCATAAGTACGGTAACGCCTCGGCATTAATCTCGTCCTCCCCCCAATTCAGCACGTCCTTCCTGGCTCTCTCTGCAATATCCGGATGCTTGGCCAGTTCATACAACAACCACGTGAGCGCAATAGCCGTTGTCTCCTGCCCGGCGATGTACAGCGCGACGATTTCGTCCCGCAACAATTTTGCATCCATCGAGCAACCCGTGTCGGGGTCGACCGTTTCCCGCAGAAGGGCTATTAGACCCTGTCGCGTGCGAATTGCCTGGGCGATGAGCGGATCCACCACCCGGTCAACGGTTTGGATCGCTCGTTGGAAGCGCCAACTGGACGGCACAGGAAGCCAGGAAAATATCGGCCCCATGAGCGCTCGTCCTAGCGTCTGGACGAGAAACTCCTGGTGCACCACATGAATCGCTTCGATTACCTCCTGCGCAGCCTCAGTTTGACCTGCCTCCTCTCCAAACAAGACCGATGTCATGATGGCCTGTGTGAGGACCGCGCACTCGACTTCGACCGCTAGCCGCTCACCGGCTTTTCGGTCCCAAGCGTCCGCTAAGTCGACGAGTTTCCGGTCGATGAGATCGGCCCATTGTTTAACCGCCGCATTCGTAAAGTGCGGCTTCAACATCCGCCGCTGACTCGCCCACGCCGGACCATCGTTGTTCACCAGGCTGTCACCAAAAACACGCTTGGTTACGCTGGCAAATCGATTATTAATGTAAACGCCAGCCTGCTCGCGCTGATAGACGTGCCGCACGTGCTCCGGGCGTGTTACCAGAAACGCTCTGTAGGGTCCTAACCGAAACAGAGCAGGGCAACCCTGCTCGGCCAACGATTGAAAGAAACCCGGCAAGTCGGTCATGAGCCGATAAGTAGCACGAAAACTGTTCAGCCTGTGAACCTCCCTAGAATCTCACTCGAACCTGCCCCAGAAAACTGCGCCCGGCCAGCGGAATATCTGTTACGAACGGATCCTCAGACAGTGCAGGCTCCCAGATGTCCGCATCGAACGCATTCTCGACCCGAAACAATACATCCAGCCCTCTCAGGACTTCCGTCCGAGTAACCGTGAACCCAACGCTGAGGTAATCCTTGACCGGATTTTTGCTTACACCAGTGGCGCGTGGTCGGTCGGCGACCGCATTCAGGCGGGCGTCAAACTGCCAGTGCGTCATAGGATTCCAGTGCAGGCGAGTATAGACATGATGACGTGGTAGTGAAACCAGACCGCTCGGCAATCGATTATCCACAGGCTGCTGATGGGAGTAGTTCGTGAACCATCCGAGATCGTCCGTCAATCGAAAAGACGCAGCAAACTCAAAACCATAAACCTCGTAATCACCGCTGTTTCGAAAATTTTGTAACGCGGGGGTTGCGACGGGCAATCTCTCATTGACGATGAGGTTCTTCAAATCGGACCAAAATCCGCTTAGCTCTACTCGGTTCGTGCCGAAGCGCTTCTCCACACCGATTTCGACCGTATCAACTGTCTCCGGATCGAGCAATTGCCCTTGGATGAGTTTCGCACTGCCGTTTTCGAGGAAGCTTGGCGGCCTGAACGCGCGTCCATAGCGAAGCGAAGCGGTTATGTCGTGACTCAGGTCGTACATTACGGACAGCCGAGGACTAACGCTCACGCCCACATCGGAATAGCCATCGAAACGGACGCCAGCCGTCACCACCCCATCGTCAAAGGCGCGCCAATCGTCCTGCAACAGCCCGTAGATAATGGTGCGCTCGCGAAAAGCCGAGAGCAGATCGGGGCTGACAGCGGACACGGGCTGAAGGCCGCCCAGCGGCATCAAACCGCCCGTTATCGGATCTGGCGCGAAATTGATCCGGCTACCCACTTTGTCGGTCCATTGGTGCGCAAAACCGATTTCGGAACGCAACGTGTGTCTTGGAAACCCTCGATACAACAAGCTCACCCGAGAACCGACGGTACCGATCTGGGTACTAACCGATTGCCTGACACCGTCGGCAAATGCTCCGAACGCACCTGGCGGAAATATCTGAAAAGAGCCGTCGTTATCCAACCATGTAATATAGGTATTCCAGGTAATCAAGGATGATTTGACCTGGTCTTGGTAGGTCACATCCCCCACATAGAAATTGTTGCGGAGTCGACCGTTGGGATCCAAGGTATCACCGATGCCAACGCCGACTCCCGCATCCCGAAAGCCTTCGTAAATTCCGCGAATCCGCCAGTGATCCGAAATTCCCACATCAAAAGAGGCGACTACCTCGTCGCGACCGACATTGAGCGCTCCAGACGACAAGGATGCCGACGACCCAAACACGGCATCCAACCCGGTTTGAGCATCGGTGGGCACCCGTCGGTTTGGCCCGTTCGTGCTGCGCCCGTAGGCAAAGAACGACGCGTCCACGTCGCTACCCTTGTGCCCTTTGGTCAGCCAGCCTGAATAAGTGTCAAAGCTGCCAAC
Organism: Methylocaldum sp. GT1BB; assembly: GCF_051027545.1. NCBI lineage: Bacteria > Pseudomonadati > Pseudomonadota > Gammaproteobacteria > Methylococcales > Methylococcaceae > Methylocaldum > Methylocaldum sp. GT1BB. The sequence goes on from NZ_CP194901.1 coordinate 93,082, forward strand.
CGCCCCCCCAAGCTCGCCAATCATGGTTTCGTCAGCGTTCTTGGTGACGATATTAATTACGCCGCTGAGCGCATTGCCGCCATGTACCGCTGAGCCAGGCCCGCGGATGACTTCGATCCGAGACATGGCTTGAACCGGCATGTTCCAGATGGAAGTCCGTCCGCCAGTCACCGCGTCTTGTATAGGAACGTTATTGACCATGACAAGGATTTCGGCATTATTTTGCGTCGCGACGCCGCGAACCCCGTATATGGTCCGAAACCCGACCGCATTACTCACGTGGAGGCCAGGCACAGTCTCGAGTACGTCATCGACGGTCTGGGCGCCCATCGCCTCCATTTCCGCCCGGGTAATGACCGTAGCCGCAGATGGCGCATCGGAAAGCGGCTGCATGTAGCCGGAAGCGATCTCAATGGCTCGCGCCGATCCCAATTGCAGGAGAAGGTCATCTTCTTCGTCTTCGGCTGCTACGACGATTGGGATCATGAGCAGTGCAAGTACCGTCCTTAGTGCTCTCATTGTGTGACTATGGTAACGTTCTACTTACAATGTTAGCCGATCAATCAAGGACTGAAGAACTCGTGCGAAAAATAATCGACATCAACAGGCTGAGCCCGCTCCGACGTGAGCGTATCTTGATCTTCGGGAATGAAGACGTCCTTCAGACTATGGCGCTGAAGGCTCTGCACGAGTCTGGTTTCAGACGGACAAAGTGCTGTTCCGGCCTGACGGAAGCCGTAGCGATTCTCTGCAATCATCTGGTACACGCGCTGATTGTGCTGAGCACTGGCGACCAGGTCGATCCGCTGGCGGTGGTCCGGCTCGTACGGAGCGGCTTTTTCGGCCCCGACGATATTCCGATCGTCACCGTAACGGATTCGACCACCTGTATGGTGGTGGCACCACTCATTCCGGATACCGGTGCGGTCGCCCTCGATATCTCGGACACGTGGCGGTTAGCGACAGTCTTGGATGACGCCCTGCGCCAACGAGCGCATCCGACCGTTTTGAGCGTAGATGATGATCCCGAGACGCATGCCACCGTCTCGGATGCTTTGGACGAACTCTACCGCGTGTCTTGCGCGTCAAGCGGTGAGGAAGCGCTAGGTCTGCTGAAAGATCGCTCGTTCGATCTCATGCTATTGGATTTGATGCTCCCCGGGCTCCAAGGCGATGAGATCCTGACTCGCCTGCCCCACTCTGCGCCGCCCGTCATCGTTGTGACCGGCGTGGATTCGGTCGATCGATTCAGGTGTTTGATGACTGACGGCGCCTATCACGTCATCGAGAAGCCGATTGACTATGGCGGATTGCGCCGCACTTGCGCAGCCGCTCTCCGAAGTGGCCGCGTCTCCGTGCTATCAAAAATGACCATCGGATTGGAACGTTCGTTCAACAGTGTGGCAGAACTGCTGATCGGTGCCCACGATGCGCTGGAAACGGGACGAACTGGACGCGCAAAGGCTCTCCTCGCCGAGGCTCAGCAGTTGCTACCTCCACTGGTGCGCTCCGCTTCCTTGGATGATTTCCTTTGATCGCGCCGCGGATCGGACATAGCCGGAAGCCAGACCGGACCAAAAACACCGAACAATTGACCCGGCGTTGCAAATAATCGCCAAAATTGCAATTTTCTGCAGCGCCGGCTGACTTCAGCGCTGCCATAATCACCGCTGGTCTTTTCTAGGCGGATCCCATGCCCAAAAGCTGGGAATCCCGGTCTTCGTGCCCGAAACTGCAAATTTAAGGATTCCAACTCCGACTCTTGTAAAATCGGCAGGGGAATCCGGTGACACTCCAAATCCTCCGTCTACGGAGAAAAAAAGAATGTGTTACAACGGAGCCTATAATCGATGAACCAATTAACGGACACCAGTCCCGGCGGTGATTTACCGTTTCCCCCGCGCAAGAAACCGATGAACAGTTCCGCGTATAACAACAATCAATTAGATCTTTTCCAGACGTTCCTCTGCAACCCCAACGAACGCGAAAGACTTTCTAATACGATCGATATTTGGGATTCGATCCCGCGGTATTCGATTTCCCGCCAAGAACAAAACAAGCGGCGCGATGCGAACGGCGGATTGCCCATCCTCGCAATTCAATTCGAATATCGTGGCCAACCGTACATAGCCAAGATCCAACCTGCGCGTATCGAAGAGCCCGATGGAGTTACGCGAGATTATTACCCAAGTGCTTCCGAGGAATTGGTCGAAGATGCGCTCCGAAAAATCGCACTCCGCCAAAATCAAGGATTTTTTGAGAAAGACAAGTACCGGAGCGGCGTCGCATTTTCCCTTTATGAACTACGCGAAGAATTATCGGCTCGCGGGCACGCGCGCTCTTATCAACAGATCATCCAAAGCCTAACTATCTTGCAGAAAAGCCACATCGAACTCCGAGTTGGCGAGGGGCGTGGTGAGGCGTTCCTTGCCGCCAATTACTTGCCCACGCTGTCTGCCGTTTCGAAGAAGCGGCTCCTTGAGGATCCTGGCGCACGATGGATTGCTCAATTTCATCCACTGGTCACACAAAGCATCGATCAAGTAACCTACAGGCAATTCAACTACGAGGTCATGATGTCGTTACCGACTCAACTGGCCCGCTGGCTGCACAAGCAATTGTCGATCAAATTCACCTTCGCCGGCCTCGCGTCAAAACCTTTCGAGATGCGCTACTCAACGATCAAGCGCGACAGCAATTTATTGAACAGGGGCCGCGAAGTCGATAACCGCCGTGACGTCGACGAAGCCTTTGCTGAATTAGTTAAGATGAAGGTACTACGCGAAATTGAAAAGACGAGCATCACGCAAGGAAAAGGCAAGGTCGTCGAGGTAGTTTATCAGCTGTTTCCGTCCCCTGAATTTGTTAAAGAAATGAAGGCGTCGAACAAGAGGGTTCTCAATTCCAAACCGGCCGCTACGGAATCACTACGGTAGTTTTAGGACACAGCAGACCGAAATTCCGGTAGTTTTAGGGCATAGCAATCAGTAGCTATAGGGCACACCAGAAACTTATCCACAGCCTGTCATCCTGGCCTTCGGTAGCTCTAGGACACAGCAACGTGAATTCTCGGTAGCTTTAGGACACGGCAGAGCAATTTTTCAGTAGTTATAGGGCACAGGGTGGTCGATTTCCGGTAGTTTTAAGGCACACCGGAACAAGCTCAGACATGGGATACACCGAAACTCGGTAGTTATAGAACACAGAAAACGGAGGTTCTTCTCGATAAATCATAAACTTGCGACCTCTTATCCTTTTAACCTTTTTTTAATCTTTTTGTATTAACCTCCATCTTCGTCCCCTCCCCTGTCCCGCAAAATCCCGCCATCCTACCAGTCCACCGAAAATTCAGCGCGGAAGCCGCGTCATTCATGACTGGGAGGAAGCACTGCCACAAAGAGTTTAAGTTCATATTTACGTTGTCTTTGTGATAGACACATCAATGTGAAGACAACACTTCAGATCAAACTGCTGCCGAATGAAAGTCAGCATGCTGAGCTGAAAGATACCATGCGCGTGTTTAACGACGCTTGTAACTACATCGCGGAAGTGGCCTATCGGGATTAGTGTGCATCGAAGTTCAAACTGCGAAAGCTGGACTAGGATGATGTGCGAAAGCAATTTGGTTTATCCTGACAGATGATGATTCGCGCCATCGCCAAGATCGTCAAAGCCCATAAGCGCGACAAAGCCATGCACTGCTTTTTCAAGCCGACGGGCACCGTGGTCTACGATCAGCGCATCATGAGCATCATGGGACTGGACACCGCCAGTCCTCCTGACTGTGCAGAGGCGTTTGTCTATTCCCATGCAGATGGGCACCTACCAGCGCGTGCAGTGGCATCGCACCAGAGGCCAGGCCGATTTGGTGTTGGTCAATAATGTTGTCTATTTGCTGATTGTGGTCGAACACCCGAGGAACCGCCAATCGACCCACAAGCCTTCATCCGCGTGGACCTAGGCATTACCCGGATCCCCACAAATTTCAACTGCAAGAACTTCTCGGATCAATCGGTAAAGCACATTCAACGCCGTTACCACAAACTGCGCAAGGCCTTACAGGCTAAAGGGACACAGTCAGCTAAACAACGGCATCTCCGGAAGATTTGGCGCCGGCGATCACGATTCCAGCGGGACGTCAATCATGTCATCGCCAAACGCCTTGTCGAGAACGCTAAAGACACCAGACGCAGCCGGACACCGGTACCGAAGTCCAACAGGGCCAAACATAGCGGGTAATCCTTTATTCCAACTCTAAGCCTTCATCGCCTACAAGGCCGCTATCACGAGAATCCCCGTGGTCTTTGTTGTCCCGTGGTATACCTAGCGCACCTATAGTGTCCGCGGCCATGCAGAGAAAGCCAATCACAAATCCCAATCCCGGTTTCAGTTTATCCCCTGAGCCCATACTGAGAACGCGGATACCAACGCGGCAATGAATATCACTCCTAGAGTCGAAATGTCATGCGGCCGATCGTAGCATGCAATGGTCGGAACGAACGCCGGGAGCATAGTTTCAAGCCCCTTGCTTCAAGGCTTACCTTTACCCACAAATTTGAGGGAAGCTGAGGGATGGGCAGCGAGGGCGCAACACGAGTTTGGCCAAACGGACATCGGCGGCGCTAAAGGGGCTTTACCGATTCATGGAAAATGACCGTATTAAACGTCAGGCGGTATTGAGCCGTCATTACTACGCCACGGCGAAGCGGTGATGTTGGCGGTCCAGGACACGACCGAGGTGGACTATACCCACCATGCTGTGAAACCCCGGGGTTACCCTGCGACGTGTTTCTGGACCTGGAACAGTGGCAGGCCTTGGCGCCTTATAAGCGCCGTACCCGGACCCCACCCACGCGACGCTGTGAATTGCCGAACTGGGAGGTTATCACGGCCGCCATAGCGGGCAACCGCCGGGCGTGACGGTGGTTTGATGTGGCCTGCGGCGGCTTGATAACCTGGTGGACAGGTGGCTCGTTCTCAACCCAAAAAGCCATAGAAAAAGATGTACGTAAAGATAAGGCCTAAAGGCGTGGGAGGATGTCAATCGTCGCTTTCTTACACTGCCAAGACTACAAATATCAGTAGTTTTAGGACACACCACGCAGTAGTTTTAGGACACAGCACACACGATCTCCGCCGGTAAAAACAGCGGCACTCCAATCTGGAGTGCCGCGCTCATCATCCACAGGCCCCGGTCGTGCCACAGGCCGTGCAGAAATCACAGCCATCCTTCCGAATGACAGCGTAATTTCCGCACTCGTCGCAGCGCCTGCCGGGTGCCACCTCCATGGCGCCCGCAGCACGGGTACGAAGGGACACAATATTGTCGGCCTCGTACGTCACGAGCCCCATCTCTTCCACCGGATAGCCATCCTCATCAAGAACACCCAGCATGGCATACCGATGGATCAGCAGCCTTGCCAGGTAAGCCACCGTGGACGGATAACTCGACTTGCGCTTCTGTCCCGGCACCCAGGCGAGGAAATCCCCTCGCGCTTCCGGAAAATCCAGCAACTGGCGCAGCTTCGCCCCGATCCAGGCGGGATCGATCACCCGCATATCGAAAGACAGACTCTTGCAAAGTCCGTCCAAAACGCGGGGGTATTCACCGGACAACCAGACCGAGTACGGCCGACGGCTGCCATTCGGCAACACCAGTTCCTTCACGCCCATCACGAAGTCGTCGCCCGTGCCGGGGTTCAGTACATCGACCGTCCAGCTCAGCGTGCCATCGGTCCCGGTTTTCGGTTCCTTCGGCGACATCAGAGCGTCCAGCACGGGCGTGCCGGCGATCACCATGACGGCTTCCTCGAACACGCCTAGCTCTTTGCACCGGTAGTGCACGAGTTGGGCGAACCCGGCCACCAGACTGGGCACCCGGAGGGGTTCGCCCTCTGGCGGCAGGGCCAATTCGAAGCCATCATCCCCGTGCGCCTTCATCAAGCTGTCCAATTTCGCCTTCACCCAGCCGTGATCGTTGGACCGCATGTCCATCGACAGCGACTTCGCCAAGGCGCCGAGCCCTCGAGGTTGTTCCGCCCCGTTGATCCACACCTCGAACGGGTGCTTTCCCCCGTTTTCGATATGGCCAATGAACAGTGCGAAACTGCCACGTGGATGATCAACCATGTAGCACCAGGCCGGATTGCCTCCCACTGGACGCGGCCGCTTTCGCCACCGCAAAGAAGCCAGCGTGGGTTCCGGCACGGCATCGAGACGCAGCCTTCGGTCCGGATCGGACCGGTCGAAGTCAGGCTTTTGGCCTTCGTCCGTCGCGGCCGCACTGAGCGTGCCGGTGGACGAATCGGCCACCAAAACCTGTCCGACGATCGTATTCGGCCGGTAGGTCGCCAGCCCCTTCAGGCCCGCGTGCCAGGCCTCCAGGTAAAGGTCCTCGAACGCCTCGAACGGATAATCCGCCGGCACGTTGACCGTCTTGGAGATCGACGAGTCGATGAACGGCTGGACCGCTTGGAGCATCCGCATGTGTTCGAGCGCCGAGATCTCCAGGGCGGTTACCCAATGCGAAGGCAGATTGGAAACATCACCACCCGCCTCGCGATAGAGGCGGTAGGCATGATCCTCCACGGCGTATTCCTCAATCGAGCCATCCGACATCCGTTTCTTCCGGGTGTAGGTCCAGGCGAAAGGTGGCTCGATGCCGTTCGAGGCGTTATCGCAAAAGGCCAGCGAGATCGTGCCCGTAGGCGCAATGCTCAGCAGGTGACTGTTGCGAATACCGTGCATCCTTATGCCCTCCCGGAGCGCTTCCGGCAACCGCATGACAAAGCCCGACGCGAGATATCGCTCCGCCTCGAATAGCGGGAAGGCACCTTTTTCCTTGGCCAGCTCGATGGAGGTCTCATACGCGCGGTTGCGTAAACCTTCCGCGATGCAGGCCACTCGTTTTCGAGTATCCTCCCGGTCGTAGCGCAACCCGAGCATGATCAAGGCATCTCCAAGTCCGGTGAACCCGAGTCCGATCCGCCGCTTGGACATCGCTTCCTGACGCTGCTGCTCCAATGGCCAGTACGTCACCGCCAGCACGTTGTCTAGCATGCGGACGGCAGTGCCGACCACCGTACCGAAATCGTCATAATCAAATGACGCTTGGTCGGTGAACGGCTGTTTCACGAACTGCGTCAGATCGATGCTGCCCAAACAGCAGCAGCCATAGGGCGGCAGCGGCTCTTCGGCACAAGGGTTGGTCGCCTCGATGGCCTCGCAGTAATAGAGGTTATTCTCCGCATTCATGCGGTCCAGGAACAGCACCCCCGGCTCGGCATGATCATAGGTGCTGCGCATGATCTCAGCCCACAATTCACGGGCTCGGATCCTACGGTACACCCAAAGACCATCCTCACGACGAACGGCGCCGGCCGCCTTCTGTGCTTCGCTGGGTTCGGCCTTGTGGACCAGTTCCCATTCGAGGTCAGCTTCCACCGCGTGCATGAACGCATCGGTAATGCCCACCGAGATGTTGAAGTTACGGAGTTCACCGGCGGTATCCTTCGCATGCACGAAGTCAAAGATGTCCGGATGATCGCAACGCAAGATTCCCATCTGAGCGCCCCGTCGCGCACCCGCCGATTCCACGGTCTCGCACGAGCGGTCGAAGACCCTCATGTACGAGATCGGCCCCGAGGCGCTGCTGGCCGTGCTCTTGACCGTGGCGCTGTTCGGGCGGATGGCGGAGAAGTCATACCCCACACCACCCCCGCGGCGCATGGTCTCGGCCGCTTCCGACAAGGCCGTGTAAATACCCGGCTTGCCGTCGACCTCTTCCGAGACCGAATCCCCTATGGGTTGTACGAAGCAATTGATCAAGGTGGCTCTGATGTCCGTTCCGGCCGCGGACATGATCCGGCCGGCTGGAATGAATCCCCCTTGTAACGCTTCGAGAAAACGTTTCGACCAGGTTTCTCTGTCGTTTTCCACCGAAGCGAGCGCTTTGGCAACCCGCCGAAAGATCTCATTCTGTGTGGATTCGCCCTGCTTGGCGTATTTCTCCAAGAGAACGTCTTTGGATATAGGCTGTGTTTTCATTGTTATCTCCTTCGTTTCAAGGTTACCCGGCCCACCGGGATTCTCAAAACCTCCCACGCGGAAGGCCTTCAGAATCCCGGCGGGATGGGCATGATGGATGCCCAAAGGAGACATCAATCCCCCACAGGGGAGTAACGCTCCCCTGGGCAGGGTTTTAAAGGGTTGAACGATCGTTAGGGCGCTATTCTTTCCAGCACGATTTCAGCAGCTGCCCGTGCGTCTCGTAGCCTGAGAAAGCGTTTCGAAGTACATCCTCCTTTTCGAGAAGGTGCTTCTCCCCGCCAATAAATACCGTCCAGTGAGAGCCCAAATCCGCGGCCTCTGCACTTGAATACGTACCCGACTTTGACACTGTCCTTGAATAACCAGTAGTCACCGTTCGGTTTTCGCTTCGTAGTGATCATGTTCGTAGCTGCAGAATCTCGGGCCGTATCTATGACGTTTTTGCTCCTCATGCCGAAATTGATGTGAACGAGGAGCATCCCAAGGGGTATGCTCCCCGAAGATCGCTTGCAAATCCAGGTTTCTCTGTTAAACGTTCGGATGTGACCCCTTGTGGAGAAATTGGATGTTTCAACGAATCCAGTGCCGGTTGGCCGCCCTTCGAATCAAGTCAAGCTTGAACGCCAGGAAACCTCGGGATCCCGATCAGCAGGCGGCCGAGGCACGTCAGACAATCGAGACCTGTAATGACTACTTCCGCACGCTCGCGGCGTTGGAGGACGAGTTCGCCGACTTATCGGACCCCGACCTCCAGAATTCCGCCGACCGGCGCCTCCACGCCAACATGACAGCGCTACGGCGTTTGGCGCCCGAGATGGCCCGAAAGAAGGCGCTTGCCGCAGCATACCTCCTGGAGCGCGGTGACACTTCCCAGGAGAGTGCGAGTTCAGCGCCATCCGCCGATCGCGACGGTTGGCAGCTGATCAATGGGGGCCGGGATCACTTCGTCCAGCTCCTGGACGAAGTGATCCATGCCTTGGGACTGCTCGCGCCTTGGGATCCGGAAATGAGCCGGATAGCGGATCTCGCGTCCGCCCGGTGCCGCGTCCTAAAACGCCGCGCATCACTTCAAGTTGTGCCTGCGCGGTCGAACGATCCGCAGTGAACAGATCCATCTGCCCGTTCTCCGATCGGGGCTTTCGAGTTCGCATCTTGATGGCGGCCTTTTCGGCCTTCAATTTCGCGAGCTCGATCTCGCACCGCGCGATTTCGATCTCGAGTTCGAGTTGCGCGAGTCGGCGGGCTCCCGGATCACGGGGACGCCGCGCACGGATGGCGTCCTGGACCTCCCGAGAGAGTTGTTGCCAGTTCCGATCGGGAATCGGCATCCGAAGAATCGGCGCCTCCTCGCGTTGCACCGGTCTTGGCCGGCGTTCAGCCACAACGGTCGCCAGGGTCCAAAGCCCGGTGGCGACCGTTTGGAGCGCGGACATCACGGCTTTTATCGCCAGGATGGCCAGCCCCAGGAAAATCACTCCGAAAAGAAAATTCATAAGCGCACCTCTGACAAAAAAGGAGCGCCATGAACCCCTGGGGGCGATGACGCCCCGGTGGGGTTGATGAATGACTGCGAAGGGCTCGCAGCCGTCGAATAACCGGGCTTGACGCACCCGGTTCGGAGAAGATTGACTTCCCCGCCGCCCGGAGGCGGAACGCCTGCCAAAGGCAGGAGTCAGCGCTCGCCGAAACGAGCGTCTGAACGAATCGGCTTTTCCGCTGACCTCGCCGTCTGCAAGATCAGGGGAAAAGGCGCCGACGCGAAGTCGGCGCACGGATTTTAGGCGGCGATTAGGAGATCCCGCGACAGCTCGAACAACCGGGCTCGAAGCTCATGGAGCTGCATGATCGAGATCGAACATTCAAAGAGGTGGCTAACCTCGATTCCGAGGCCAATCCCCACCACCTTGATCCCGGTCGCGGCACAGCGGGCGAGAATATCCCGCGTGGCTTCCAGGCAGTCGGGCTCGCCGTCGGTCAAAGCCAGAATGACCTTGCGGGGTTCTCGGCAGGCCAGCAATCGGCTCGCGGCATACCAGAGGCCTTGGGCCAGCGGCGTGCCGCCGTCGGTTCCCAAACCGAAATAAGGCGCACGTTGCCGAACCCGTTGCCCGTGGTCCATCACTCGATAGACGCTGTCGGCACGGCCCTCGTATCCCGGAAAGGCCGTGACCGCCGGATTGACGCCGGATAGGCCTTCCAGCGCCAGGGCCAACGCCATGCAGGCGTCCCAGGCCAGGTCGATTCTTTGACCCACGACGGTCTGCTCGTGGATCACCGTACCTTGCATCGAAGGCGAACGATCCAAAAGCACATGTACGGCGGTGTTCGGCGCCGACTGCGGCGAGCGCCGTTCAAACACCCGCGCATCGCCAGTGGAGAGCCGGTAGAGGCGGTTTCTCGCCACCTTACGGCCCGAGGCCTTCGCCACGGGTCGTTTCAGACGACTCGCTTGCACCAGGCCCTGCAACGTGGCCCGGATTCGGCTCGATTCCCTCACCGTTTTGTCGAGGAGCCCCTGACCCTCTTTCGGTCGGCTCGGCGGCTCATCGGCCGTCGGGAAGTCAATGTCCGCGGCTTGAGACGCCGTGAGTCTCAAGATGTCCCGAGCGCATTCGAAGAGATCCTGACCCACATCGTCGGCTCCAGCAGATAGAACCGCCCGCAGCACGTGGACCGCCTCGTCGGTAGTGCTGTCTGGCGAGTCCGAGGACGGCGATGCAATGGCGCCATCGACCGGTGCATTCGGATCAATCTCTGGCGCAGCGTCGGCACGCCCACTCGGGGTGTCAGTCGTGGCGCTATCGTCCGATTCGGCCGGCCGAGGATTGGGCTGGGCGTTTCCGGTTGGGGCGCCTGGCCCGCTCTGGCCTCCTGAATCGGACGGCTGCTCTTCATTTGCCTTCTCCAGTTCGTCCTGGAGCATGCGCAGGATGCGATCGGTCAGGCTCAGGCACTCCCGCGTTCCGGTCAGAGCCGGAACCTCGGACAACAGCCCGAAAAGCCGGGTCACCGCGCCGGACGGAAAACGGTCCTCGATCAGGCGCTCCGCCGCATCCGCCAGGTCCGCCAGGGCTGTTTGTCCGAGTTCCCGTGTCCGAAGGTGGAACAGCAGAAAGGCCTGCAACACCGCCGCCGGATGGGTATCCGGCTGAGGTACCGTGAAACCGCCCTCGGCGATCAGCTTTCCGACCGTCTTCTCGATCGTCAGGCGCGTACCCGGATAGCGTTCGGCGAGCCGCCTTTCAATGCGAACATCCTCAAGGACATTGAGGATGGCCTTCCGAATCGGCACCGAAGCCGCCTGCGCGAAGTAGTCGAACGCCGTATAACGGACATGGCCCGCCTCGTGGGCAAGGTAGCCCCAGGCGACGTCCCGGTAGCCCGGATTGTCGCCGTCGTAGGCCGGGACAGTGATGGTGTCACCGTCCGTCTCGGCGTCCTGGCCGCCCACACGGACCTTGACGCCCAGCTTGTTGCCCAACGCCGCAGCGACGATGGGGAACGCGTTGTTTAGGCTTCGATTCGTTTTCATAAATTCTTTGCCTCCATTAAAAAGGAGGCAAATCCCACCCCGAAGGGCGCGATTTGCCCCTTGGGGGTGATGATCAATGGCTACGCTTCACGGGGCGCCTTAATCGCAATCCGGTTCCCGTTTTGATCGAAGTAATGACTCAGACCAAAGCGAAGCGCCTCTCGAATAGCGGCGGCATGGGTGTTGCCGTCCACGAATCCTTGTGACTTGTGAAAGAGTCCTTCCGGCCCCTGAACACCGAATTCCGTTTGCCAGCCACCCGGAGGCACACCGCAGTGGATGATCCTGACGGTTCTCATGATGCTCATTGCCGTGCATTCATTTAGAACCAGCAGTCATCCGCCGTGGCGGTCGTCACCAAAGGCTCCGGAACGGAATCCAGCGGCTCGGGTTCAAAGGAGGACGCGTCCGGTTCCAGCTCTTCCGCGAGATCATCGAACAGACTGAAGTGGTCGATGACCGGAGATACCGATTCGGCTGGGCGATCCTCACCCGGAACCGAAGCCGGAGCACTCCCGTGATTCATCGGAAGGCTCAGCTCCGGTATCTGCGTCAGCCCTTCCCCGTGACGCTTGATCTTGTCGGGGTCGGACAGCAACAGGGCGGTCGCAATCATCTCGCTGAGGTATGGCCCATCCAGTGCGCCGGTTTTTGGTATGCGGGCCAGGAGATCATCAAGCGTTGCGACGACCGGATGGACCCGATGATCCAGGAACGCCAGCCCATTGAGCTTGTCCCGAATCCGTTTGAAGGGACTCAGGGCCTTGCGGGTGACCGCCTGGCGTCCCAACAGGGAGCTCTCGACCAGGTCGTTGGCGTCCTGGGCGATTTCCCGGAACAGGGTTTCGCTCAACGAGCCGACCTTGCGGTCGAGCGACGACTCGGCTGCGCCTCCGGTTTCCGTCGACTCCGGGTGTGACACCCGGTAGATAATGTAATCGAACCGGAGCCCGGCGGCGACGACCTCGACGGGATCCACGGCGCGGCGGATCGCCTGTTCGAAACCGGGATGTCGCGCGATCCAGGCGTCGATAGTTTGATCGTACCGAGCCAGGAACTCAGCCCGGGCCTCCCGAAATCTCACGGCAATCTGCTCCAATTCCGACCGGATCGAGTCGAGCGAGCCTTCCGGGATGGCAAAGCCGCCGAGAAAGCGCGTACCGACCTTGAGGCAAACCCGCTCGGCCTCCTTCTTGAGGCGGTTGAACACCGCGAGCTCTGTGGGATCAGCGATTTTCTTCGATCCCAGCGAGGCCAGATCCTCGGGCGGCAGCACGCTGCCGTGAGCCAGGATCAGATCCTCCTTGTGGAGTTTCTTGCGGCCACCCCAAATATGGGCGTCGATTTTAACCACCCGCAGGCGGTCGAGAATCATCGTGGTCTCTTGCATGGTGCAGTCTCCAAAAGAGAAGGAACGCACCTTGCCTCAGGGGCGAATCGATGCGCCCCTTCGGGGTTGATTGGATAGTCCTCGGGTGTAAGCTGAAAGAATCCAGCCACCACCGGAGATGATCATGACGTCCAAGGTCGTTCACGGCGGGCGCGATCGCCTGGAACATCAACTCGTGGCAGCGCTCTTTTCACCTGCCACTGAGCCTGAAATTAGATGGCAACAGGCCGTAGGTCGCACGGCTTCCATCCGTCATGGCCACCATCATTCCAGTCGCCGGCGATGGTGATGTTCATCTCCTGGTTGCGCGGATCCCAATAGATGCCGGTCACCAGAAACGTGCCGCGCCAGTCACACGCATAGGGCGTGCTCTCCTTCACTTCCACGGCCATGCCGAAGGTGAGCGGCTTGCCGTGCTCCTCTTGAAACTGCTGCATCTCAGGGTTCATACGGTCCTCCAAAAGAGCCATCGACTTAAAAAGAGGGGAGGCTCTACCCAAGGGGATCGCCTCCCCTTAAGGGCTACGAGAAAGATCAGAACCAGTGGTCCTGATCCGTCTGAATGATTTCCGCTAGATCGATGCGCGGCTGAAGTAGTCCCAGCGCTTCAGCCATGGGCCTGACGTTCTCCAGATCGGTACCGAACTGGGCCAGCACCGGGGTTTCCGTTCGGAGATCGGTCCCGATTTCGAGACCGTCCTCGGTCGCGATCGAAACCATCACGCCGTCGGGCGCCCGTTGCTTGAGGCTCATCAGAACCAGCACAGGCATAACGCCTTGGTCCAGCCCGATTTGGCCTGCCCCGGAAGCGCCGGTCCCCGGAATTCGCCAGTGGCCGATAACCCCGGGTTCGAATTCGGCGTGGTCGCTCCGATCGAGTCGGAATGCCATAGCCAGATCGTCTGCCGCACTCGCCACCGCTCGGCCCCAATCGAGCAATTGCGCTCGCGGCACCGATCGGTCGATTCTGATACGCCAGTAGAACGCTTCGGTCCGAACCTCGGGTGGGGCTGGCACTGGCGTCTCTTGGGCATCCATCTCGACCGGCTGGAGTTTGCCCTGATCATCGATCCGCACCTGACCGACATGCACGTATCCCTTGCGCCGCTTGGCGTTTTCCAGGGCCGTTTTGTCCCGACGGCGGGTGCTGATCTGTGGCAGGGTCGGTCCGGTGGGATCCCAACGGGTCGTGATGGTATCGTCCGAATTGCGCCGGATCGCCCAGTCCTTGCTGGCCCCGTTCGGATACGTGAATCGGTACAAGTCGTACGTCTCCATCACGGTCACGTGCTCCGCCAATCATCCCCGAAAACATCGGCGGCAATCCGATGGATCGCCAGCCGTTGCTCGGGCTCGGCCCGCAAGGTCAAGGCCCGGTCCAAGGCGTATTCCAGGGCATTAGGCGCGCCCTTGAATGCCACCGTTAGCGACGCCCAGCGGATGAGTCCGCGTGTGGACATCGTCACGCTGAGCATTCCCGGTCCCTCCTCACTGCCGACGAAGAGCTTTCGCACCTCGTTGGCAACATGAATCATCTTGTCCCGGATGACGGCCGGGATGGCCGGCACCGTCTTTGCGAGAACCGCGTCTTCCAATTCCGGTTCCGGATAGCCGATCTCAATCAACCGGAAGCGGTCCAGAAAAGCGAGGTTCTGCCGCAGCACGCCTTGGTAGACGCCGCTTTGATCCCCGCCGCCGGCGCTGTTGCCGGTGGCGATCAGGCGGAACTTCGGGTGCGGACGAATCACTTCGCCGCCGTTCTGCGGAATCACCAAGGGTTGGCCCTCAAGGACGTCGTTGAGCCCGGCCAGTTCGGACGGGTCCATCAGATCGATCTCGTTCACGATCAAGAGGTGTCCGTCGCGAACGGCTTGGGCCAAGGGGCCATGCACGAACTGCAGGTTGCCGTTGACCAGTGTGAACTGGCCGAGCAGGTCGTTCAGTTCCAACCGGCCGTGGCAAGTGACCGCGTCCACCGGCCAGTTCAGCCGGGCGGCGATCTGCGTGACCAACGAGGTCTTGCCGGACCCGGTGGGACCCGTCACATAGAGCCCGTCGCCATGGGTTTGGCTCAGGAACGCCAAAACATCCCGCAGCGGTTCCCTGCGGAACACGTACTCCCGTTTGACCGGGATCTTGGGATGGCCGCCGTCGGCGAAGCCTTCGACGGTCAGCTTGGCCGGAGCCTGGATGCCGAAGGTGTCGGCAATGGAAAAGGCTTGGTACATCGTTCCTCCTATTTCAGGATTTCACCCGGCGGGGAGGCGCATGATCCCCAAGGGGACATGAACCTCCCCTTCGGGGTTGCTAAACATAGACGCTGCGGTACGATGACGCGATGGAACACCGTACCCGGAGCGATCCATGATCAAATTGGGCAATCACCTCAGACTGACGCAAGACGAGCTCAAGGCCTTTCGGGCCATGACCGGCGTCCTGAAGCCGCCCCAGACAGTCGAGGAGCACAATGCCGCGCTGGAAAAGACGGCATCGGCGTGGCGGGACGAGGACGAGGGTCCGGCGTCCCGTTTGCTGCAAGCCGTGCTACTCGCGGAACGCATCCCTAAGGAGTAGCTCGGCGAGCAGGGCGGACTTGCGGCGGCCGATCGCCTTGAGCCCCAAAAGTTGGCGGAGCGTTTCGGCTTGGCCGCGGTCGAGCAAGGACAAGACGATGGTCCTGGCCAGGTCGTCGTTCAGTTCCCGGAAAACATCCGGCTGCTGCACCAGCACACCCGCGACCGTGGCGGGTTTGAGCGTCGCCATCTCGAGGATCTGATCCTCGGCGGCGATACGGGCGGCCATTCTTGAAAAACGGGTGTCGCTTCGTTTCATGATGTGTCTCCTGCTGAAAAAATCAGGGGAGACATGTCCCCCCAGGGGCAGAATCTCCCCTGAGTGGGTTGCAAAAACTTACTTGCCTCGTTGGAGGAGAATCAGATGGTTGATTTGACAGTAATCGATGGGCAACGAGAGTCACTGGAGCAGGTTGCTATCGAAGCCTTTCATAGGAACGATATGCGGCTGCTTGGGCAAACACTTGCTGCCTTAGAGCCGAAGGCGCGCTTACGGCTTATCCTTTGCGACTCAGACGGGCGGCCTTGCGGCGCGCATGGAGTTCTTCGCGGAGAAGGTCCGCCACCCGAATAAAACCTGTTCTGAGATCCTCGTCGGAGCTGTCCAAAACCGCATCGATCGCATCGAGTTTTTCGATCAACTCGTGGTCTGTAGCATTCAAGCAAAAGCGTCGAATAATCTTGAACACTTCTTTCATGTCGTGCCTCCTTCTAAAAAATCAGGGGAGACACGTCCCCCATCAGGGGCACTATCTCCCCTGGGCGGGTGGTCAAACAGCACGTTGCAAGCGCGGCTTGGTGCAACTGCATCAGGTCGGCGTTTCGAACAATCAGTTCGCCAGGACGTTTATGGACGTCCGCACGAACATCCAGAACCGGTCCTCGGTCTCTGGTGGCAGCGACAGTCCCGTCGCGAGAAGCATCAGGAAACCAATCAAACTGCTGATCATTTCTCGGGTCATGGCAACCTCCCAATACATCCAAGAGGTGCCACGCCCCCTCCGGGCATAGCGCCCCTTGGGGGTTGATGAAAAACTGCGGCGTTGTCAGTCCGCAGCGGTTGAATTACCGGGCTTGACGCACCCGGCGCGGAGAAGATTGACTTCCCCGCCGCCTGGAGGCGGAACGCCTGCCCAAAGGCAGGGGTCAACGCTCGCGGAAACGAGCGTCTGAACGAATCGGCTTTTCCGCTGACCTCGCTGAGGCAAGGACAGGGGAAAAGCCCCAACCGAGGTTGGGGCGAATGTTTTTATTCCAGTGAGCCTACGGTGATGTGGGGCTGGATGTTATGCCGTACGTCGGCACTCCGCATACTCCGGCTCTGTTAGGAATTGCTTGAATGTGCAACCGGTGATGTCTCTGATATCCAGGTATTTCAGATACACCCGTTTCCTGCGGGGGTAGCGAATTCGTCTATGACTTTCAATCGCAGCCGCTCGACCTTTCTCGGTTGTACAGTACCAATCGTAGCCGCCTTGCTGGCTATACAACCGCACCACGCCAATCTGGGCCATTTTCTGCAGGTGTTGGTCTCTACGGTTTGCGCAATAGTAGTCGCGATATGGCTTCGGATCGCGCAAGGAGGGATCATCAATACCAAGCATATGTCTCAATGTCTGCAATTGGTCTTCTGTTAGCTTCTCGCTCATAAACACACCATGATCCGTTTTATGAAAGAGTTGTTATGCCTCTGATTTAAGGCTCCACACACCAAAATCCGAAGAGCCTCCAACTCAAAGGGGGCGCATCACAACCTTTGGATGATGAATACGCCCCTTTGATTAGGGTTAATTAAGGACTATCGACATCAGAACCAGGCATCGACCTCGGCCGCCTTTTTCAAGGCTTCCGGCTCGAACGGCACTTCGGTTCGCTTGTCGTCTTCCGCCCTGACGGTGATCCGAACGCGCTCAGAGGGTTTTCTTCGGAATCGCTTCAGATCGTTCTCGGTCAGATTAGGCAGAAACTCCGTCACGGCCGCCTTGTAGTCGATGGCGCCTTGTTGGAGACAGCGGCTGATCCGAATACCCGATGACTCGGCGAACGCGAACTCCCCCATCATCTCGACCAATTGCCGCTGCAGCTCGGCCAGCGCTTTTTCGATCGCCTTGGTTTCCGCCGCATAACTGGCCAATTTCTCGTTCAACTGCCGGTAGTCGGCGGCCAGGCGAAACCACGCCTCCAGGTCGGGCCCGCTCGGGATGTACAGATCGCGCATCGGATCCAATGGTGGCTCCGTGCCGGTTCGGACGCACTCCCAAAAGCGCCGGGCGGCCTCCACCAGCCGGGCGATACAGTCCTCGTCCCGGGGCACTTCAAGATCGAGAAAGGCATCGTCGCATTGGAGTGTCAGGTACCCGAGATCGGATTCCGACACGTAAATCTGGGCTTGAACCTGCGGGTAGTAGAGCTGGTAAAGCACCGACTGGACGCCGTTCGCCACCGCGTCACGGAAGTTGTCTTCCGTAGGCGCTTTGAGTTCGACCGGCCGACCGCCGTCGGTCAGACCGTCGAAGCTGGCCCGTACGATCGGTTCTTCCGTCGATTCGGCACAAACCGGGAGCAAAAGGACATCATGTCGCGCCTCGTAGCGACGCCGCGCTTCCGGTTCTTCCCGAATGCCGCGCTGGACGTTGGGATTGCCGGACAGGTCCTGTTCAAGGAGCCGGCCGGTCTTTTCGGCCCACAGTCGCCAAGGCGTCTTGTAGGGCGATCCCAACAAGACGGTCGCGTCCGAGGCCGTGACCCCGGCGCGGCGCCAGGCATGCCATTCAGGGCTCCGTTGCGCCAGATCCACGATCTTCATGCCGACCTCCAGCCGCGAACGGGCGCGTCGACTCGATCTCTTTGCACGCTGAGTTGGGCGGCAATCGATAGAACGTTGCTCGTCTTCCGCAACCGGCGGGCGCAAGCCGCGGCCTGCTCCGCATCGTCGAAAAACAGAAGCGTCGCGTCGTCGGTCTCATAGAGCCGAGCGCCGTAGGCTTGGGCGATCTGCTCGAAACTCGTCGAGGCAGATTCGCCCTCCGATTGTATCCAGATACGCTCCAGGAACTGCCGCCCATGCTTGCGCACGACGGCCGGGGTTTCGTAACGGTCCCAGTCCGTGTGGAGCGGGAGCTGGTTGGGTGATTTAAGGGTTTCCTTTGTCATGGCATCCTCCAATGAAAAGGGCGCCATGACTCCCGGGCGGGGCATGACGCCCCGATCTGGGGTTAATAGAAAATTAAGCCGTTCGACGCGCGCGGCCCGTCGTTCCAAGGGACTCGCGAGCTTGCCGGAACGCGGCGTGTGGCGTTCCGTCCGGCACCGGTGGTGTTGCGCCGTTCTGGCTGGCCTTCTTCAGCTCGGTCAGAACGTAGGTCAGCTCGCTACCGCCGTAGTGCTCATTGGCCCAGTCCGAAGCGGCCTGCCATGCCCCGGCCTCGCGGGCTCGGGTGATCAGCGCCTCTGTCTTTCGCTTGACTTTGTCACTGATCTGCGAAGGATCGATCGCGTCTGGTTGCCCGGCCGGCGGCTCCGTCTCGCCAGGGTCCTCTTCGATCCGGGTAGCCGTCCCTTCGATGACGGGAGCCGCCGCCGGATCGTCGATCACCTTGCCTTCCATTTCCTCGGCGGCGTAGTCGCCGCATTCTTCGGGAAAGGCTGCGCGCAGCGAGGCGGCCTTGGCGCACTTGTGCAGCTGTCCGCGGGGCCGCTTGATCCACATGCTGGTCGGCACTTCCGAGTTCTTCCCGCCCGCGCGTGAGTAGGCTTCGAGCCAGTAGACCGGCTCGGTGAAGGCACAGCGCTTACCGGCCACGATCCGGTAGACCGTCACCTCGCACCATTCAGGGAAAGTCACCGTAGCCTCGACCTCCTCCCATTTACCGTCCGAGTTTTTCGCCCGTCCGCTAAAGGTGTGCGTCCGGTCCGGTCCCCATTTCGGCGGGTCCATGCCGGCCCAGGCATTGGTCCGTGAGGCCGTGGTCTGGATCTCCTGGATCGAGGGCCAGACCGTCTCGACTTCGCGGCCCAGGGCGGCGTTCCACATCGGTACCACGTGGACCGGTCTCTTGAACACGTCCATTCCCCTCGCCTTGCAATAGTCCAGTGCCATGAGGATGGCGGCCGGGGTCTTGGCGGTCGGGAACAGGACATCCGTGAGAAGTTTCCAGGTTTGCACGGTCAAACCGTGCGCCTGAGTGGCTTCCACCGGCATCGGCAGCCGGGCGTGCGTATGTGCTTCTGACATGGTTGATCTCCTTGTGATGTTATAGGGGACACCATGCCCCCATCGGGAACCAAAGTGTCCCCAGATGGGAATGTGATCGATCGAATCGGCTCGGTCGCCGGCCGTTCTTAACGGAGGATCGGATTCTCGATGAAGGTCACGAGTCCGATCTTGCGAGCCGGCCGGGTAGCGACGGCGAACGCCGAGACGAATGGGATGTCGTCATCGAAATCGTTTAGATCGTCGAACGCTGAACCCGTCTGTGTCCTAGAACTACTGCCGCCACGCGGTGATGGGGCGGGAGCGTTTTTGGCCGATCGATGGCCGGATTGCGCCGGATGACCGTGAACCTGCTCTCCGCCACCGTTCTTGGGACTGAGCATCTTCAGCTCCTGTCCCACGATCTCGGTCGTGTACTGGTCCAGTCCGTCCTTTTGCCACTTGCGAGTCTGCAAGCGCCCTTCGAGATAGATGAGCGAACCCTTCTTGAGATATTCGGCAGCAATTTCACCCAGCCGTCCGAATAGAACGACCCGGTGCCATTCGGTATTTTCCTTGCGTTCTCCGGTTTCCTTGTCCTTGTAGACTTCTGACGTGGCGATCGCGAGATTCGCGATAGCCGTGCCCTCGCCGGTGTAGCGGACTTCGGGATCTCGACCGAGACGGCCGATGAGTTGTGCCTTATTCAACATGATGAGTGCTCCCTCCGCCGCGCGCGGGACATGAACAGGTTGAAAAGCCGGGGTGCGCGGAACGCCGGCGGACACGTCCAAAGGGAAGCACATGGGAATCCCTGCAGGGGTATGTGTCCCCCTGGACAGGGTTTTGGATAGCCTGGCGGGATGGCCCGCGCGGCTGGTACTGGGCTGTTTTATTTGAGACCCCAGCTAGGTCTTCCTCAACGGCGAACCGTCGAGGCAGAACGTTCTGCTGAAAACCAGAACTGTAAATTCGAGTTTAATTCATATCTCGTTATTGATCGATCGTCAAGCGTTCCACTACTCGATTACCGATACGGTGGCGAATGGCCGCACGAATAACCGCCGAACGAACTCCTTCGAAAAGCGGGTCTTGTCGTCTGACAACAAGACAGGCTTGTTCAAACAGAGCCCAGGTCGTCTCGTCGAAATTAACGATGTCCAGAGCGTCGTTGTCGCTCAAGGCTTCGCTGAGACCGACCTTGGTCAATCCTGGATCGGCATCAACTAGCTCTCTAATAGCCTCACAGATCCATCTGCTCTTTCCCTTGGGGCCATACACAATGAGTGCGGAATGCTTAACTTGGTCCAGTAAAGGAGCCGGCAACCGGTAACTAACTTTCCGCATTCAGTCAGTACCTTTTTCGAGCGAATCAAGAAAAGATGCCCATAGACGCGACACAGCTCCAAGATCAGTCCAATCGATATCGGGAACGGCCGCTTCCCCGAGCACACCGGCGATTAATTTGCGGACGACATTCGTGTTATTAGTCCGGCCAAGATAGACATGTGTCTTGGGGCGCCCTCGTGCCGAGACAAGCAAGTGATCATGGCTGTCATGAGTATCGCTATGCCTTTCGTCAGACGGCTTGCCCTTTAAAGAATCGAAGATCTCTTTTGGATCACGCCCTTGCTTTAATGCGTTAACGGCCGTATCACGCTTTTGAGGGTTTTCGATGCGAGCAAGATTCGCGGCTGTTTCTATGGCGGTGACCGTTCCGGTTTTGAGCCACTGTTGAACGTCTGCTGGGCCACGAATAATAGACAAATAGGAGTTGGCCTGTGTATGGGATATTCCCAGCAGCTCTGCCAATGCCCGCGACGTGAGGTCTTTTCCTTCTTCTCTCTTGTATTCCTCGATCAACGCCATAACATTGGAAACACGCTCCCACGGCGTTAGATCCTCTCGAAGGACATTCTCGGCATATTGAATTCGCCTCAGCAATCTAGGTTTTTCATCCAATATCCAGGCCGGTATGGTCTCACGTCCGGCAAGTATGGTGGCGTAGAATCTGCGTTCGCCAAAAGCGATGCGGAACCGGTCTCCGTACCTATAACACTTGATTGCTTGTTGAACACCTATTTGTTTGATGCTGACTGCAAGCTCCTGCAAAGCATTCCAAGTCATTTGTAGTGTGTCGGGTACGGGATGTCCGTTGGCATAAAGCGCGAATGTTTCGCGATTCAGGCCAAGTTTCCTTGGGTTGTCAGGATCGGGATCAATCCGGTCAAGCGGGAGTTGTTCGATGTTGAGTCCGTCGGTTGCACTGTCCATGCTACGTAGGACGGAAGATATACCTTGGCCTACGACGGACAGCGTACCGAAACGCTTTTTCTTCGTTGTCACTGCTATATCCCCAGATGGTGTTTGATGTACCGGCCTAACTCGTCGGCCTCCTTCCTCGCCGGGTCTTTCGCAGATAGCTCGAATACCGATGGCGGTGCCGCATCGGCGTGATCAGACTCTGCAAATGCGATGCGTTGGCCCAAATGAAACGGCGTAAGAAACGGCGAGATCGCTTGGTCGTTTTGTAGACTCGCCAAAAGTCCTTCGTGTAGTGCGACTCCCTTTCGAAACATATTCGGAAGGATGCCTAAGATAGCGAGGGCTTCCGATGGTTTTCGTTTAGCCTGTTCGCGTCGCCACAGCTGAAGCATGCCGTACAAACCTTCAATTGGCTGAGGTTCCATTGTCGTCGGAATCAAAAGGTGAGTGGCCGCCCGAACTGCACTTACTGTCAGGGGTCCTTTCGAAGGCGATGTATCAAGGATCACCAGATCATATGAGTATTGGACATCGTCACGATAAAGAAATTGGCGAAGTCGATCATGGACCTGAGTCACGACTTCTTCCGCCCGAACTAGCTCAACCGTACGCAGTCGCGAACCATGACCTGGGAGTACATCGACTGACGCGTAACGCGTGCCGTAAGGGACTACCATGCCTTCATAGAATATGTCGGCACTCGCACTGCGTCCGCTCCACTGAGGATCCTCTTTTTCGTCGTAGTCGGGGTGAAGTGGGGGGATGACACCGTCTGGATCGGTCGGGTCTAATTGCATCGTTAGAAAACGACGGGAAAAGTTGCATTGTGGGTCCAGATCGATTCCGAGAACGCGAATACCCTGCATGCCAAAATACTCGGTGAGAATACGAGCTACCGTCGTTTTGCCCACGCCCCCCTTGTTTTGAACGATCGCGAGCACGCGCATGATGCCTCCCGTGAGGAATGATTTTTGTAAAGTGACTTTACAGAATTTCGTTATACCGTATTACTTTTTTGTTTGGCAAATATGAACGGCGTGGATTGCGGCAAAGGCCTCGCCACCACACTTGCCGCAGGGTGAGGCGATCAAGGATCGGCAGCTCCTGGTTGTGAGATCATCACCGTATGACATTCGGCTTGCGGGTGAAGGAATTATTTTTGTAAAGTGACTTTACAGAATTTCGTTATACTGTATTACTTCTTTGTTTGGCAAAAGAGTGTTTTGCTCTTTGTTCAGTTACTTCCGCGCGGCAACTACCTTCAGTTCCTCGAAAGTGGTGTAGCGCTGTGTTATGCACCTTCTTGCCGCCACCGCGATGGATACCTGCCGTGAAAAGCAAAAGCATATGCCAGTGCTTCAGCCGGCGTCATCTTGCCGAAGATCACCAGCGCTATTCCGAATATTCCCCCAATCAAGACCATCGAGAAATAGAAAACAATAGGAATCGAAAGGAGCGAGGTTCCGATCCACATTAAGAATTGGACGCGCCGTTCTTTCAGTGGCCCAGCTCCAAGTGGCAACCCAAAAGCAAGCCTTGCTTTGTACATGACCACGACGACAATCGCCGCACCAAGAATAACCGCGATCCAACCGAGGCCATCCGTGAGAACACGGTATCGAGGCTGAGGTATTACGTCTATAACTCAAGAAACCTTTGGCGTGCGGCAATTCTTCCCGCGATTGAAATCGCGGGCTTCCTTGTCGCGAGAATTGTGAACTTTTCGAAATCCAAGTCTACGGACCGTCAAAGGTTCCTCTTGGACACAGGGAGCATCCCTCCGAGCCGAACGGGCGGCATGCCCATTGAAACTTCAATTTTGTCTTCTATCTTTTTTCGAATGGGTGACATACCCATTGAATTTCCTATTCTTTCTTCCCTTGGGTCCCCGACCAGCCGTGATCGCCACGATGGTCCATAACCAGTAAAAGAGGAACCTAACGCGATGAACGCCACCGTTAACCCTGCCCGCTCCATGCTCGACGCCCCCGCTCCCCCGATGCCCGTGCAGTTGCTCCAGTGGCAGGACGTCCCGACGACCACGTTACAGCCCTATGCGCCCGATCCGTCGCTGCCGATGGCGCGGTACGCCGTGATGACCGTGATGTCGTGGGCACAGTCCCAGGGCTACGCCGGCGCGATCCCCACCTGGGAGGTGGGCAACGGGACCTGGGGCGTGATTCTTCTCTCGAACCACGCCGATCTTTCGCTCGTGACGATCCCGATCTCCGACCTGCAGTCGTTCGATCCCACGGACGTCGCCGGGTGGGGGCAAGCGGTCATGCGCTGGGCCAAGGCTCAGGGGTACCAGATGGCCATCCCCACGTTCCAGTCCGACGGCACGAACGTCACCGCGCTGGCATTCGGCGCCGGCTATCCGGCGATCACGTTCTACGACGCCGACAACGCACTGCTCTTCCAGTCGCTCGCCCAGCCGCGCAAGCTGTGCAACCTCCAGGACCCGGCGGTGTGGGCCAATGCCGTCATGCGGGTAGCTAGGTTGAAGGGCTTCGGCGCCGGCTGGCCGACCTGGGAGTGGACGACGTCGCGCGGGATCATGGGGCTGTCGGCATACGATTACGGCCCCCTCCCGGCGGCGACCGACGCTAACGCCGACAGGGTGCTCAAAGTGCTCAACAAGACGCTCAATACGATCCAGGTCTCGACCGCCGACGCGCTGGCGGACTTCTCGGGCATCTACGACACCTTCAACGAGGCGCCCATCGTAGACCCCGGCCTCCAGATCCTGACGGATTGCATCTTCGGCGCGGTGCAGATCGCCGCGAACCTGATCCCGGACGTCGGCGGCGCGGTGGGGGCGCTGATCAGCACCGCCATGACCGCTGCGCAGGACGCGGCCAATGCGAAAGGAGGCAGCGGTCCGACCACGCTCGAAACGTATCAGTCCATGCTCAGCGCGGCGTCCGATGCGACGGCCACCTACGTGTCCACGCTCCACGACACGCTCATGAACAGCAAGACGAACGGGACGCTGCAGCAGGTCTGGGAGCAGGTTTATACCAGCCCGATCAGCGGGCAGACGACCCAGCTCGGCATGCTCGCCAACGCCTCCGATGACGTAGTTAACGGCGACGAATACTGGACCCAGATGGGCGACCAGATCACCAGTCAGCTCAACCTGAACCTTCAAGTCGCGATCACCGGACAGCTCTACACCATCCAGCGCCGCACCTACCAGAACGCGCCCGCGACCAAGCAATGGTGGCGCGGCTCCATCGCCGAGGTCACCTCCCCGACCGGCAAATGCGCCGAATACATCGCATCGGCCGACGATGAGCTTTCGGTCTGGTTCACCGACTTTGTGCAGGAGCCCGGCCACTTGCGCGGCGAGTACGTGACCGCCACGGAGTTCTGGCTCCAGGCCGCCAGTGACATTCCCGAGTACCCGCCCAGCGACCTCTGCTACGCCCTGTTTTCAAGCGACGGGTTCGGCAATACTCAGGGCTACACCGGCGCGTTCAGCAAATCGACCGTCTATAACTCGTGGCTGATGACCACGTACGAGATCGGCAGCGGGTGGACGGAGAACGGCGGCGGTTACGCCCAGCAGTGGAGCTATTCGTCGGGCGGAAACATCGTCACCGCCACGATCTTCGACTACGGTGACGGCTGGCAGGTAGATGCCGGGTGGACGGACGCCTACGGCAACCTGCACCTGAACACGTCGAACCCGAACGTGCAGCAGGCCAACCAGCAGTGCGGCTTCCTGCAGCAGGTGATCGTGAACTATTTGATGCCCCTCGACTGAGCCGGAGCGCCCCCTGCTGCGCGCAGCAGGGGGAACAGCTTGCGGAGAGGGAAATCGCCTAGGACGGGCGTATCGCTGGGATGCGGAATGGATTGCAAGAGGGCCGCCGGGCAATCGGACGGCCCTTTCTGCTGCCAATTACCCGCGACTGAAGTCGCAGGTTATCTACTTCAATACACCTCTCCGTGGCTGCCGACATTGACGAAAACGATTTCCCGCTCCCTAATCTCCAGCTCCAGAGTGATGCGGTATTGCATAGAAATCGAAACGGAATACAAGCCCGCCAACCGTCTTTGCAGGGGATGCAGACGCAAGGACGGATGCATGGGATTCTGTTCCAGCAGTAATAGGGTTTTGAAATAACGTTCTCGAACAGTAACAGAGCACATTGAGTTCTAAAAACGGCTCGATGATTTCTTGAATGACCGGGTCCGATTTTCGCTCCGCCATTTGGACTGGGGCGGCAGAATGATCACCTCGTCCGGCAAAACCCACGTACCATTGATTTTCTCAGCGCCCACGATCCGTCTTTCATCGCAGAGGGCGCGCCGATAGCGCCGGGATCGTTTCAGTTCCAGCGCTGCTTGGGCAATGCTTTTCATCGGTTCGTCGTATCTCTCTCACGGGGTGGGTTTCGGAACGGATGGCTGGCCCGGCCGGTCCCAGGATAGTCTCATCGATCAGGTTGAACCGAAAGCGTCTTTCACTCCGGGGATTCCGGGGTAGCGCGGTGCCGCGACACGGTTTCCCGGTGGCGCCGCGCGCGTTCGGCCGACACGTAGCGCGAGGTCGTCGCCAGGCTGGCATGGCCGAGATTTTCCCGCACCGCCTCCAGCGGCACGCCGGCCTCCAGCGCGTGGGTGGCATAGCTATGGCGCAGCCAGTGGGTCGTGGCGCGTTCGAGGCGGGCGGCGCTGGCGGGGTCTGTGGTAGCGCGCGCCCGGGCCGCCGCCCGGACGAAGCCCACCAGCGCGCGGTAGAGCCCCGAGGCGGTCAACGCCTTTCCATTGCCCCGGAGCCGGCCGACCAGCGGCACCGGCCGACTGCCCGCCCCCACCGGCTTCTCACCGCGCGCCCGCAGCTCCGCGTCGATTGCGGCCAAGAGCGCCTCGGAGACCGGCACCTCGCGTATCTTGCCCCCTTTTCCGGTCACCCGCAGCCACCAGTAATCGCCCTCCCCTACCGTCTCCCGGACGAGGTCCGCCGTCGTCGCCTGTACCAGCTCGCTGAGCCTCAGGCCAGTTTCATAAGCGAGGGTCAGGACGAAGACCAGGCGCCGCAAGCGGCGGGCGTCTTCGTCACTGCTTGCCTGTCGCGCGGCGTCCTCACCGTAGGCCAAGAGCCAGCGGAAATCGGCTCGCGTCAGGACCCGATTCGGCCGCTCGACCATGAGCCTGGATCGCGGCAGGCCATCGAACGGATTGGCTTCGAGATAGGCTTGGCGCACCAACCAGTCGAAGCAGGCCGCCAGCACCGACCGGGCGAGCCGCTGGCTGGCAGGCGAGAGGGCGCGGCGGAACGGGCGCCAGGCGGCGCTGCCCCGGGTCGCGCCGTAGGGGCCGAGCCAGTCGGGGTGGGGTTCACGCAGAAACCCGAGATAGGCCGCGCAATCGGTGGTGTCGGCATCGGACAGCGCCTTGCCGCGCTCGCGGAGGCAGTACACCAGGAACCGTTCCACCTCGCGCCGGTACTGGCGTCGGGTGCCGGGCCGGTCGGCGTAGAGCGAGAGCCAGGATTCAACCGCCTCGAGATCCGTGTCGGCCACGATCCGGCAGCGCCGTTGATGTTCCCGATTGGCGCCCTGGCGCCCATCCAAGGCTTCGTGACCGATGTAGAGGGTTTTGAGGCCCGGATGGCGCGCCTCGTTCGGCGGTCTCGCAGCCACGGCCGGGAGCCCGCCCGGCATTGTCTTAAGACAAGCCTCGGCCGTACGGGCGATGGCGGGACCGACGCCGGGATAGCGCCGCCACCAGCGCGGCCCGTGGGCAGTCCTGGCGGCCTGGAGGTCCCCAAGGCGGGCGAGTCCCGCCGCGACGAGGGCCTGAGCGATGCGCGGGGCGAACCAGGCGTCGACCGGATCGGTGGGCTGCGGCACCGGCTCCGGCCGCGACGCCGCCCAAGCCACGGCGACGTGGGCCTTTTTCTGCCAGGCGGTCAGCCCGGCTATCGGCGGCTCGTCCGCGAACAGCGGGGCGAGTTCGGGACGGCCGAGGCGCTGGGCCTTGACGGCGAGGCGCTGGCGCAGCGTTCGGATCTGCTGGCGAGCGGCGAGGGCGTCGTCGGTGTCGAGGTACTGCTGGGCCAGAACCGGATACGGCAGGCGCTCGATCCAGCCGCGCAGGAGGGCGGTTTCGGTGGAATTCAGGGGCATGGCAGCGGTTTTAGACGTCAGACTGGGCTTATCCTAGCGCTTTCGTGTCAATTATGAAAAGAATAGTTTTCATGATTTTCATCATACTACATTCATAATATTCTATGTATTAGATATGATGTTATGTTATAAGTAGCCGTGTCTGTCTATCGGAGATTGCCCATGACCCTGCCCTTCGATCGGGACCCCGCCGCCTGCGCCATGCTGCGCGCCCTCGTCCACGACGCCGTGCTCGGCGCCCGTCGCGCCCCGACGCCCCGGGTCCAACGTTTTCACGGCTATGCCATCCGGTGGCGTCCCCTAGCATCCGGCCGAATCGAGGTCGTAATCAGCCAAGGGGGCGCCCCGTTCGAACGAACCGTCGTGCCCTTCCCCGGCCGCGCCAATGGCCGCTGACCGCAAACGCGACGCCATCGCCACCTACAACGCCGCCTACGCCGCCTGCGGGGAGTTGTGGTTCAAGGAGCATCTGAAGCCCACTGTCGCTCTGATCGGCCAGCGGATCGGCATTCAGCACAATGTCGTGATCTCGCGCGCGATCAAGGACTGGAAGGTCGATGTGGATTTCGAGCGGCTGGTCGAAGAGCGTATGGCGGCCGCCCGCACCGCTCAGCCGGCGCGCGATGCGCGGCTGGATCAGGCTCTCACCGGAGTGGTCCGGATGGCGCAGGAGGAGGCGCGGCGGGAGTTCGAGACGCTGCGGGAAGATCTGGAACGGGAGCGAACGGTGCTGCGCGCCGAAACCGACGCGGCCCGGACCGAGGTGGACCGGATCCGCCGGGAATGGGACGCCTACCGGAGCGCGGCCGAACAGGCGCGGACAGACCTGCTCGGCCAGTTGGCGCAACGGGATCAGGCACTTGCGACGCTGCGGGACTGCGAGCGCGGCCTCCGCGAGGCCCTCGCCGCCGCCGAGGCCCAGCGCGCAACGCAAACCGCTACGCTCGCCGAACGCGAAGCGGCCGCCGCGAAGACGCTCGAAACCCTGGAGCGACGCTTCGAGGCCGACCATGCCTGGCATCTGCAACGGATTGCGGAGGAGCGCGACGCCGCCCAGCGGGCGGCCGAGGACCGGATCGAACGCCTGCGGCGCCGGATCGCGGAACTGGAAGTCGAGGCCCAGACCGCCGCGCAGTTACGGGATTTGCTGCGCCGCCAAGCCGATACCCTCGCCGCCCTCCAGCGCGAGTGGGCCGTCCGGCTCGCTCAGGACGAATCGAAACAGCCATCGAAGCCGTGGGCGCCGGGCCGGAGTAGTCGCCCCGAACGATTTGGGAGACGTCGATGACCTCGAGCTATCTCAACGGGATCGATCCCGAGCGCAACATGGCCCGCTTCTACCGAATCACCGTCACACCCACCCTGTTCGGCGACTGGTCGATGATCCGCGAGTGGGGACGAATCGGCTCGCCGGGAATGGTGCGAGAGGAGTGGTTCGAGACTGTGGAGCGGGCAACACAGGCCGCCGTCAAACTGAATCGACAGAAACCGCGGCGGGGATACCCTGCGGTTGGCGGGTAAGGTCGGATTGTTCGCCTTGTGCGCGATATGACTGAAAACACTGGGGCTCCATTTCCGTCAGGCTGGCCGCGCTTTTTCGATCGGCTACGCGTTGTCTGTATCGGTACGAGATTCAATCGGCTCATGATCAAGAGCGTCCGGCACCAAGGCGCTCAGGTGCAACCCGCGAGCGAGCGCCGGGTCATATTGACCCGACTGAATGTCGCCAAGGCGCTTACTCATAGGGAGCGTCACAGAATTCGGAAAAGATGGTACGCTAAGTGGCGCGGCAACGAATAGGCAATCGCCGCCGCCGAAGACCGCTCGCGCCGTTGCGTCCAAAGTGTTCAAGGGGCGGTCCCCTCTTGGCTCAGTCCTGCGCGTTTCCCGGAATTGCGTCCTCCTCCTCGGTCAGCAGCCTCGAGCGGGTGAGAAAGCGCATGCCTTCCGGGGCTTCCAGCGAGAACCCGGCGCCCCGGCCCGGCACCGCGTCGATGACGAGATGGGTGTGCCGCCAATATTCGAATTGCGCCGCCCCCATGTAAAACGGGCAGCCCTCGATCTCGCCGAGAAAAACGTCAGACGGCCCGATCTTGAACTCGCCTTGCGGGTAACACATGGGCGCGCTGCCGTCGCAGCAGCCGCCCGATTGGTGAAACACCAAGTCGCACCCGTGGATTTGGCGCAGCTTTGCGATCAATTCGGCGGCGGCGGATGTACAGGATACGCGCGTGATGGTCATCATACCGTGGCCTCCCGCCCCCGTTGCGGGGAAGCCCGCGACGGGGGTGCTCATCCTTCAGAAGAAACCCAGCGCCTTGGGGCTGTAACTCACCAGCAGGTTCTTGGTCTGCTGGTAATGGTCGAGCATCATCTTGTGGGTTTCGCGGCCGATCCCCGATTGCTTGTAGCCGCCGAAAGCGGCATGGGCCGGATAGAGGTGATAGCAATTGGTCCACACCCGCCCGGCCTGGATGCCGCGGCCCATCCGATAGGCGGTGTTGAGGTCGCGGCTCCACACGCCCGCGCCGAGCCCGTACAGCGTGTCGTTGGCGATCGCCAAGGCCTCCGCCTGGTCCTTGAATGTCGTGACCGAGACCACGGGTCCGAAGATTTCTTCCTGGAAAATCCGCATCCGGTTGTGGCCTTCGAAAATGGTCGGCTCCACGTAATAACCGCCGGCCAGATCGCCTTCCAACTCCAGACGTTTGCCGCCGGCGAGCAGCTTCGCGCCTTCCTGTCGGCCGATGTCGATGTAGGCGAGGATTTTTTCCAGCTGGTCGTTGGAGGCCTGGGCGCCGACCATGGTGTCGGTATCCAGGGGATGACCGCGCCGCATGCGCATGACCCGTTCTAGGGCGCGGGCCATGAAGTCGTCGTAGATCGACGCCTGAACCAAGGCCCGCGACGGGCAGGTGCACACCTCGCCCTGGTTCAGGGCGAATAGGGCGAAGCCTTCCAGTGCCTTGTCGGCGAACTCGTCGTCCCGGGCCAAAACGTCCCCGAAGAAGATGTTGGGCGATTTGCCGCCCAGTTCCAGCGTCACCGGAATCAGGTTTTCCGAAGCGTACTGCATGATGAGGCGGCCGGTGGTGGTCTCGCCGGTGAAGGCGATCTTGGCGATGCGCCGGTTTTGCGCCAAGGGCTTGCCGGCCTCGACGCCGAAGCCGTTGACCACGTTGAGCACACCGGGCGGCAAGAGGTCTCCGATCAGTTCCATCAGGAGCAGGATGCTGGCCGGGGTCTGCTCCGCCGGCTTCAACACCACGCAATTGCCCGCCGCGAGCGCCGGGGCGAGTTTCCAGGCGGCCATCAGAATCGGGAAATTCCACGGGATGATCTGCCCGACCACGCCCAAGGGCTCGTGGAAATGGTAGGCGACGGTGTCTTCGTCCAGCTCGCTCAAGCCGCCTTCCTGGGCGCGGATGCAGGCGGCGAAGTAGCGGAAATGGTCGATGGCCAGCGGGATGTCGGCGGCCAGGGTTTCCCGGATGGGCTTGCCGTTGTCCCAGGTTTCCGCCACCGCCAGCCTTTCCAGGTTGGCTTCCATGCGCTCGGCGATTTTCAGCAGGAGGTCGGCGCGGGCGGCCGGCGCCGTGCGGCCCCAGGCGTCTTTCGCGGCATGGGCGGCGTCCAGGGCCTTTTCGATGTCCTCGGCGGCGGAACGCGGAATTTCACAGAAGGGGCGGCCCGTGACCGGCGTGACATTCTCGAAATAAAGCCCCTTGACAGGCGCCACCCAGTCGCCGCCGATGTAGTTGCCGTAGCGGGATTTGAACTGGACCTTGCTGTCGGGTTGATTGGGGTCGGCGTAGCGCATCGGTGGTTCTCCTCGTCAGATAGATGAACGGTCGGTCAATGAAAAGACAAAACGCTTCCCTAAAACTTCAATCCAGAACACTCAGGGCGGTCTGGACGATGTCCTCCAACAGCGGACGCTCGGGGCGGATCTTGCCGATCACCAGCAGGCCCTGCAGCGTGCCGCACAGGAAGCGGGCCGTGGCGGCGGGATCGCCCCCGATTTCGCCGGCCTCCCGGGCGCGCCGCAACGTTTCGCGAAAGCCCGCCTCCAGGCCCTCCAAGAGCCGCGCGACCTTGTCGCGGACGGCATTTTCTTCCAGGCCCTTTTCCACCGCCGAGTTGGTCACCAGACAGCCGCGCAAGGGGCCGCCGGAGACGCTTTGCTCGACCACGGCGTCGAAAAACGCCCGGATGGACGCCTTGGGCGAAGGGCGGCTTTCCAGGAGAGCCAAGAGCTTGCCGACCATCACCTCGCCATAGCGATCCAGGACCGCCAGGAACAGGCCCTCTTTGCTGCCGAAGGCCGCATACAGGCTGCCCCGCTGAATGCCCATGGCATCCAACAAGTCCTGGATCGAGGTCGCTTCGTAGCCTTTGCGCCAGAACAGCTCGACGGCCCGATCGAGCGCCGTATCCTGATCGTAGGTCTTGGGCCTTGGCATTGTGGGGACGCCAGGGTTTATGCCCGCGCGCGCTGCGCCAACAGATCGTCCACCACGGACGGGTCGGCCAGCGTCGAGGTGTCGCCGAGATCGCGGCCGTCGGCGGCGGCGATTTGGCGCAGGATACGCCGCAGGATTTTGCCGGAGCGGGTCTTGGGCAGGCCGGGCGCCCATTGGATGACGTCGGGCAGGGCGATGGCGCTGATGTTTTCCTTGACCAATTCTTTCAATTCTTGTTTCAACGCCTCGCTGGGTTCGACGCCGACGTTCAGGGTCACGTAGGCATAGATGCCCTGGCCCTTGATCGGGTGCGGATAGCCGACCACGGCGGCTTCGGCCACATCCGGGTGCAAGACCAGCGCGCTTTCGATTTCCGCGGTGCCGAGCCGGTGCCCCGACACATTGATGACGTCGTCGATGCGCCCGGTGATCCAGTAATAGCCGTCGCGGTCGCGACGGGCACCGTCGCCGGTGACGTAAAGCCCGGGGAACGCCCTGAAATAGGTATCGACGAAACGCTCATGGTCGGCGTACACCGTGCGCGCCTGACCCGGCCAACTCTGCGTCAACACCAAAAGGCCTTCGGCCTCGCCGTCCAGCAAACCACCCTCAGGGTCGACAATCGCCGGCTTGATGCCGAAGAACGGCAAGGCGGCCGAGCCCGGCTTCAACACGGTCGCGCCCGGCAGCGGGGCGATCAGGATGCCGCCGGTTTCGGTTTGCCACCAGGTATCGACGATCGGGCAGCGGCCATCGCCGACGACGCGGTGATACCACTCCCAGACTTCCGGATTGATGGGTTCGCCGACGCTGCCCAGGATGCGCAGTGAACGGCGGTCGGCGCGCGCCACGAACGCGTCGCCTTGCGCCATCAGCGCCCGAATCGCGGTGGGCGCGGTATAAAAGATCGTGACCCGATGCTTGTCGACCACTTGCCAAAAACGGTCGGCGGCCGGGTAGGTGGGGACGCCCTCGAACATCAAGGTCGTGGCGCCGTTGCACAGGGGGCCGTACACCACGTAGGAATGGCCGGTGATCCAGCCGATATCCGCGGTGCACCAGTAAATGTCGCCGTCGTGGCAATCGAATACGTATTTGTGGGTCATCGCGGCGTACAACAGATAGCCGCCGGTGGTGTGCAAGATGCCCTTGGGTTTGCCGGTGGAGCCGGAGGTATAAAGAATGAATAACGGATCTTCCGCATCCATCCATTCCGGGGGACAGTCCTCGGAGGCCTCTTGCATCGCGCGGTGGTAATCCACATCCCGGCCTTCCGTCCAGGGAACGGCGTGGCCGGTATGCCTGATGACGATGACTTGTTGCAGGTTGGGACACTGGGCCGCGGCTTTGTCGGCGTTCCGCTTGGCCGGGACGAGCTTGCCGCCGCGATAACTTTCGTCGGCGCAGACCAGGAAACGGCAGTCGGCATCGATGATCCGATCGCGCAGGGCATCGGCGGAAAACCCCCCGAAGACGACCGCATGCACCGCGCCGATACGGGTACAAGCCAGCATCGCCACCGCCGCCTCGGGGATCATCGGCAGATAAATGCACACCCGGTCGCCTTTCTTGACGCCCAGCGATTTCAGGACGTTGGCGAATTTGCACACCTCGCGATGCAAGTCGCGATAGGTGATCTTGCGGTCGCAAGCGGGATCGTCGCCCTCCCAGAGGATCGCCACTTGCTCGCTGCGCGTGTCGAGGTGCCGGTCCAGGCAATTGACGCTGACATTGAGCCGGCCGCCGGAGAACCAAGCGATGTGGCCCCGGTGAAAATCGCATTGCATCACCTGCTGCCAGGGCCGCTCCCAGTCCAGAAACAGCCCGGCCTGTTCCGCCCAGAACCCTTCCGGATCGCGGATCGAGTGCTGATACAGCCTTTGATAGCGGTCGGCCGTGATGTGCGAAGTGCATGCGATTTCCGGCTTGACTGGGTAGAGGTGGTGTTCTGACATGCGGATCGGGGTACTTGTCGAGCGTGTGAATGCGGTCACTGAGCGGATCGTGCGGCTGAAAACACCGTCAGCGCCCAGCTTAATGGTTTTTAACCGATTGGTCAAGAACAGCCGGCGAGACTGGTGCTGGTAAAGGGCCTTGCGCCCTAAGGGGTCGTCTCAGAAAATGGAAAATAAAGCACGCTAGACCAACTCGATCCAAGCAGATAGGCTTTTGAATGATCGAGTGTTTCACCTTAAAGGGCCGTTTTTCGTAAAGTAAGTATCCCCCGGCAGAGCCGGGGGCTTTAGTTCGTGAGCCGCTCAAAGCGGCTAAACGGGGTCGCTAACGCGGCCCCGACCTTTTTGGGCCACCAGCGTGGTGGCAAGTCAGCGCCATAGGCTCAGTTGATCCATGCGCCTATCCTCCAGCTCCTGGTTGCGGATGTACTCTCGAATCAACGCCTCGTCTCGCCCCACTGTTGATACGAAATAACCTCGCGCCCAAAAGTGCTGCCCCACGAAATTCCTCTTCCGCTCACCGTATACCCGGGCTAGATGGATCGCGCTCTTCCCCTTGATGAATCCAATCACCTGCAACACGGCATACTTCGGCGGAATTGCGATCAACATATGCACGTGATCGGGCATCAAGTGCCCCTCTTCGATTCGGCTCTCCCTCTGCGCAGCCAGTGTTCGGAATACCTCTCCCAAATACTTTCGGAGCTGTTGGTACAGCGTTCGACGGCGACACTTTGGGATAAACACCACGTGATATTTACACTCCCACTTCGAGTGGCTTAGGCTTTCATACTCGTCCATCGGGTTCCTCTCTAAGTCGTGTGCTTTGGCGGCTCACAACGCGGAGTCTCCCCGATGGACCCCCGCAAATGTCAAACGGCTACTGCCTCCCCGGCAGAGCCGGGGGAACTCCCGATTTGGTTAGCTGCTGATTCAGGCGCTCGCGATCCCAGGGCTAACGCATGAAATTAAGGGGGCCCAAGTTCAGCTCTTGAGGTAGGCTGGCCTCTTTCTCGATAAAGAGGTCCCCGGCCTTGATGGAAAAGCTCCTCGAGCATTTGTCCACACTCGACGATCCCCGCCCGGGCAAAGTCGAACTTCGGTTGATCGACATTCTCGTGATCGCGGTCTGCGTCGTTATTGCCTGCGCGGAGAGTTGGGAGGACATCGCGCTCTATGGGCGCAGCAAGCAGGACTGGTTGCGCCGGTTTCTGACTTTACCGAATGGTATCCCCTCGCATGACACGTTCCGGCGGGTGTTCATGCTGATCGATCCCGGCGCGTTCGAAGCCTGCTTCACCGCCTGGGCGCAAGGCATTACTCCCCTGGGCGAGCACGAGGTCGTGGCGATCGATGGCAAGACGATCCGGCGCTCGTTCGACCGGGGACGCGAGCAAACCCCTTCCTGATTAGCGATGAACTTCAGCCAAGCGAATTTGCCACTCGGGTCGAGGCTTAGCGAACGCCGCGGCGCGCGCCAGCCGTTGAAGCAGGGTTTTGAGATTGAAACGCCGATTGAAGCGGTATTGGAACTCGGCCAGGTACCGCTGGGCGTATTTCTCGAATTTGAACGCGTGATAGGTGCCGGAAATGGCTGTCTTCAGGTTGCTCAACAGCGTATTTACCCAATGGAACTCCGGATGTTGCGCCGACTGCCGCCCAGAGCCCAGGATCAGGCGATGATGGCAAGCGACGACCTGGTGCAGCCTCCGAAACCCGCTCAGGCCATCGGTGAGTGCGTAGGTCGACGGGGCCAAGGCGCGTTTGGCCCAGACCGCGATAGCCTGCTGCGTGAACGGCAGGGGATCGACGCGCAGGAACAACGGACGCCCGTCGTCCGTGGTTTGTACCGCCATCACAAAGGCCAACTTGTTTTCGGAGCCACGCCCCGGTTTCCCCGGCCGCTCACCGCCCAGGTAGGCATCGTCGATCTCGACCCGCCCGGCCAGCTGCCGATCCGTTTCCCGTTCCGCCATCACCTGGATCAACTTGTGCTTCACCAGCCATGCCGTGCGATAACACACCCCGAGATGGCGCATCAGTTCCAGTGCCGAGACATTGTTCTTGGCCTGGGTCAGGAGATACATGGCCAGAAACCAGGTGGTCAGCGGCAGCTTGGTCGCTTGGAAGATCGTCCCGGCGATCAGCGTCGTTTGGCTCCGGCAGTGTCCGCATTGCCAGTATTTCCGCCCGGTCCGTTCGAACACCGTGTGGCGCGCGCCGCCGCAGACCGGACAGCGGAAACCGTCCGGCCAGCGCAGGGCCTCCAGTGCCGCTTCGCACTGCGCTTCACTGCCGTATTGCGTCAGAAACTCGGCCAACGACAAACCCTTTTGAAATTGCACCCGGTTCATAGGCATGGGACACCCCCTTCGTGATAGATGCCCATAGTCTAAGGACCCTAGCGGCTCACTATGTGAGCCTGTACTGAACTTCGTCGCTAATCAGGAACCCCTTTGCATTTAGTCAGCGCTTGGGCGAGTGGGCAAGGGCTCGTGCTGGGGCAACGCCGGGTGGACGACAAATCCAACGAGATTACCGCCATTCCTGAATTACTCGACGCCTTGGCCCTGGAACACACTCTGGTCACGCTTGATGCCATGGGCTGTCAAAAGGCGATCGCCCAACGCATTCTCGACCGTCAGGCGGATTACCTCTTGGTACTGAAGGCTAACCATAGCCACGCTTATACGGCGGTACAAAGCCATTTCGACAGTCTCTGCTTCCAACGCGGGGCCGCCCTCCGCCCCGTTGTCGATCGCTTTGACGAGACGCATGGCCGGCTTGTGCGCCGGCGCGTATTTGTCAGTCCCGAAGCCGCCACGCTTTCGGCCTTGGCGGAGTGGCCGAGCCTGCGTACCGTCTTGGCGATCGAATCGATCCGTAGCGTGAATGGTCAGAGCAAGGTGGAAGCCGAGATTCGCTACTTTCTGTCCAGTTCCGCCGCGGACGCACCGGTGCTGGCCCAAGCCATTCGCCGCCATTGGTCGATCGAAAACAATCTCCACTGGGTGCTAGATGTGACTTTTCGGGAGGATGACAGTCGTCTTCGCGACCCCACCGCCGTCCGCAATTTTGCGCTCCTCCGCAAGATCGCCCTGAATCTGGTCGGTCGCGACCGATCCACGAAGGCCAGCCTGCGGGCCAAGCGTAAACGAGCCGCCTAGGACGATGGCTACATGGGGCAGATCCTCACGGCTACTTTCATGCGTTAGCCCTGCTCGCGATCCGAAATCTCACTAGCCTGGATATTTCATGAAAGGAGGGGTGGCGGAATCGAAAAGCCCTTAAAATTCAACTGCTGACATCGAATTTGTGAGGAGATTCCGCCGTGACACATTGTACCGGACAAATCGAGCTGTTTGCGCCCGTGGCACGCCGCCGCATCGATGTGGCCTTCGACGGGGGCGCTGTGACCAGCGATGCCGGAGTGCTGCTGTTGCGGCAGGTCGATCGCAAGCTGGGTTTGCTGGACAGCGTGGCCCAACGCTTGAAGGACCCGCGTGATCCCAGCCGGTGTGCCCACGCCGTGCTCCACCTGCTGCGACAGCGGGTTTATGGCCTGTGCCAAGGCTATGAAGACCTCAACGATCACGACACCTGGCGCCATGACCTGGCGTTGCAGACGGCCTGTGAACGGCTGTCGCCCGGTGCCTCCAGCCCCACCTTGTGCCGCTTGGAAAACCGGATGGATCGGGCGGCGGCCCTGGCGATCCATGAGGTGTTTGTCGAGCAGTTCATCGCTTCATTTCCGACGCCGCCGGATCAGCTCATCCTGGATTTCGACGCGACCGATGATCCGGTCCATGGGCATCAGGAAGGCCGGTTCTTCCATGGCTACTATGACCACTATTGCTTCCTGCCGCTTTACGTCTTTTGCGGCGATCAGTTGTTGGTCAGCTATCTCAGGCCCTCGAAGATCGACGCGGCCAAGCACGCCGGGGCGATCCTGAAAGCTCTGGTGCAACGGCTGCGTGCCGTCTGGCCCGAGGTGAAAATCATCTTCCGGGCCGATTCGGGCTTCTGCCGACGGCGGATTCTGGCCTGGTGCGAACGCCACGGCGTCGGTTATCTCGTGGGCCTGGCCAAGAACAACCGCCTTTTGAAGCTTGCGGCGCCTTGGCGCCAGGCAGCGCAAACCCAATTTGCCGCCACCTCGGAAAAACAGCGGGTCTTCGGTGAGTTTGCCTATACCGCCGGCACCTGGAAACACCCCCGCCAGGTGATCCTCAAAGCCGAGCATGGACCCCAAGGCGAAAATCCAAGGTTCCGGGTCACCAACCTGGCGGGCGACTCCCAAGCGCTGTACGAAGACGTCTATTGTGCGCGGGGCGACATGGAAAACCGGATCAAGGAACAGCAACTCGGCTTGTTCGCGGACCGCACCAGTTGTCACGTCTGGTGGGCCAACCAATTCCGGCTGCTGCTCGCCGCGCTCGGCTACCTCTTGTTGGAAGCCCTTCGTCGCCTCGGCCTCGCCGGTACCGAACTCGCTCGGGCGCAGTGTTCCACTCTCAGGGGCAAGCTCCTCAAAATCGGTGGCGTGATCCTTCGAAATACCCGTCGCATTCGCTTCCTGTTGCCGAATGCTTACCCCTGGCAGGCGCTGTTCTGGCACATCGCCGAGCGCTTTGCCCCCGGCTGAGCCGGGCCGAGTGGGTTCCCCGGCACGTTGATTCTCTGGGGGTAAGGGGGACGTTTGCCTGAAATTCAGACTTTCACCCCAAACGAGCACTCAACACGCCTTTTTCTGGTCCCGAACCCAGAACGCGACCGGCCTCCTACCTTCACTGAGGTCCTGATGAAATATTCAGGCTAGCACCTTTGTGGCCGCTTCGGCGCATGGGTCAAACTGTCGATGTCTGACGGCGCAATCCCATATGTTCGCCGTATTCTCCATGAACTGGCACGTAAATGCTGAGTCGTAAGATATGTTCTTAGGAGACAAGCTGTGGCCACTTCCGGATCTATGCTCACTTTAGACGCGCGGCGCTCAATGATTGCCACGATACTGCTCGGTGTTGGCATGATGGCTGCGATAGACGAAATCGTGTTTCATCAGATTTTGGCTTGGCACCATTTTTTCGACTGGTCTACTCCGGCATTTGGGTTGTTCTCCGATGGTCTATTGCATTCGGCAGAACTGATCCTTTTTGTGCTCGGATTCTTTATGTTTGCCGATCTGCGTGCCCGGCAAGTGCTCGACCTAACCCATGCTTGGGCAGGTTTTTTTTTCGGTTTGGGTGGCTTCCAATTATTCGATGGGATCGTCGACCATAAGTTGCTTGGACTCCACCAGATTCGCTACGTCGACAACCTCTTGCCCTATGATTTGGCCTGGAATGGTTTTGGTATCCTTCTACTGGTGATCGGATTTGTACTCTCCCGTCGCTCGCGAGAGTAATTGTCAAATTTTGACGGGCCGGCAAAAAGTCCCGGAGGTGGCGATAACCGGTAAAATAGACGCTTCGTTTTTTCGGGAATGGTTCACCGATGTTGACCATCAGAGATCACGTCACCGCCGATTTGTTCGAGATCAGTGATCACTTTAGTAAACCCAAACGGCAGGCGCTGGAGCGCTCATGGGCGGGTGTCTTTCGCGACCACTTGCTCAAACACCTGCCCGTTGCAGAACTCGCTTCAAATTTTTCGGCGACTCAGGGGCGACCCAGCAAGGATTTACATGCCGTACTAGGGGCACTCATTCTGCAACAACTGCACGATCTTAGCGATGCCGCTACGGTCGAGGCTTATGCCTTCAATCAGTTGTGGCACCATGCCTTAAATATCCGAGCGGAAACGGACGCCTATCTTTGCGAGCGCACGCTGCGCAACTATCGGCGATGGGTCATCGAATCCGGCCTGGACCGCCACATGTTCCGCAGCCTGACCGATGAGTTGATTCAAGCCTTCGCCGTGGACACGCGTCAGCAGCGTCTGGATTCAACTGCCATTCGGTCCTGCATGCGCACTCTGACACGCCTTGGGATTGTCACGGAAGCGCTGGGTAAATTTATTCGTGAACTGGTGCGGCACTATCCGCAATATCGGACCTGGATTGGCACCGACCAGCGGGAAAGATATTTGGAAATGAAAGCCCACGGTTGGTCATTCCGGATTACAC
This sequence comes from Methylocaldum sp. GT1BB, assembly GCF_051027545.1. Taxonomy (NCBI): domain Bacteria; kingdom Pseudomonadati; phylum Pseudomonadota; class Gammaproteobacteria; order Methylococcales; family Methylococcaceae; genus Methylocaldum; species Methylocaldum sp. GT1BB. Next base: position 133,765 of record NZ_CP194901.1, read on the forward strand.
CGAGTGAAGCTCGGGTCAGTTTGGAACAGGCTGGCCAGGACCTCGGGCACTTGGTGGCGTTATTCGCCTCGACGGAAGCCAAGGCGTTGCCGAGCTATCAAATCATGCACCGGGTGCTTCTGGAGCAGTTTACGATGAGCCCCGCCAGTAACGGAGCCCCCGCAAAACTCGAGGTCAAAGCCCCCGATCTGATTCCCTCGGATGGCGTGCAGAACCCCGCCGATCCGGATGCCAGCTTCAACACCCGATACGGGCAGGGCTATGGCCTCCAAGTCATGGAGACCTATCAGGTCGACGCCGGCGCGGAAGACGCGGCCGAGCGGCCGGCGAGCGGGCCTGACCTGATCACCCACATCGACGTCCACAAGTTGACGCGACATGATCAGTATGCGTTGCAGCCGGCGCTGGATGACGTCGCCCAACGGGGTGTTGCACCCGAACGGGTGCTCGCCGATACGCACTACGGCAATATCGACAATCTGGATCGGACGCAAGCCCGCGGCATCGAGTTGGTGGCCCCGGTCCAAAAGGCCAAAGGTAGTTTGCGGGGGAAATTGAACCTTGAACAGTTCGATCTGGATGACGCCGGCCTCATCGTCCAATGTCCGGGAGGCCACGCCCCACAGAGCGTGAGTTCCAGCCGTACTCGGTTGCAGGCGGTCTTTTCAGCAAGCACCTGCGATGCCTGCCCGTTGAAGCCCCGTTGTCTGGTCAATACCCCGTCCAGCCGCTCTCGTCACCACCACCGGATTCAGTACCTGCCCAGTCGGCTTCGATTGCGAGCGCTGCGGTTGCGTGAGAAAACACCCACCTTTCGCGAGGTCTATCGCTGGCGAGCGGGGATTGAAGGTAAGCGTCCGAGCCTTACCGTGTTGACGGCGTCAAGCCGCGATGGGCTGGGTCAGTTCCGTCACCTGATCGGCGAGGTTCCAGGGTAGGAACTCGTCGATCCGATTGACCGGATGCTCGGCGATGCGGGCCAGCACGGTCCGGAGGTACGCCTCCGGATCGAGGCCGTTGAGCTTGGCCGTGCCGATCAGGGTGTAGATCGCCGCCGCTCGCTGGCCGCCGGCGTCGGAGCCGGCGAACAGATAGTTCTTCCGGCCGAGCGCCACCACCCGCAACGCGCGTTCCGCGGCATTGTTGTCGATCTCCAGACGACCGTCATCGCGATAGCGGGTCAGCGCCGGCCAGCGGGTCAGGGCATAGCGGATCGCCTCGGCCAGGGCCGACTTTTTCGAGACCTGTGTCAGCGTGGTGTGCAGCCAGGTCTGAAGCGCCGCGAGGAGCGGACCCGCGCGGGCTTGCCGCGCTGCGGCACGGGCCTCCGGCGGCTGGCCCCGGATCTCGGCTTCGATCGTATAGAGCGCACCGATACGCTGGAGCGCCTCGGCCGCCAAGGGACTCCTGTGGGCCTTGTGGAGCCCGTAGAACTTGCGCCGGACATGCGCCCAACAGGCCACTTCCTGCACGCGACCGGTGTCGTACAACCCGTTGAACCCGGCGTAGCCATCCGCCTGCAGGGCGCCTTCGAAGTCCTTGAGATGCGTCCTGGGATGCTGGCCTTGGCGATCCGGCGCGTAGGCGAACCACACCGCGGGCGGCGTGAGATCACCGGCCGGGCGGTCGTCCCGGACATAGGTCCACAGCCGACCGGTCTTCGTGCGCCCCTGACCGGGCGCGAGCACCGGGACCGGGGTGTCGTCGGCATGGAGTTTGTCGCCGGCGAGCACATGCCGGCGGATTGCCGCGACCAAAGGCCGAAGGAGGCCCGCGGCGTCGCCGACCCAATCGGTCAAGGTGGAGCGGGACAGGTCCACGCCTTCGCGGGCGTAAATGACCGACTGGCGGTACAGCGGCAGATGATCGCCGTATTTCGAGACGAGTACATGGGCCAGGAGCCCCGGACCCGCCAAGCCTTGGGCGATGGGCCGGCTCGGCGCCGACGCCTGGACGATGCGGTCGCAGCGGGCGCAGGCACACTTGGGGCGGACGTGGCGGATCACCCGGAAGCGGGCCGGGACGTACTCCAGGATTTCGGCGACCTCCTCGCCCAAGGGCTTCAAGGGACCGCCACAGTCGGGGCACTCGGCCAAGCCGGGGGCATGGACCTGAGTTTCGCGGGGCAGATGATCGGGCAGTGACCGGGGCGTTCTTACCCGGCGCTCGGCTGCGCGCGGTTCGACGATCGCCGCGAGTTCCGCATCGCCCGTTTCGAGTTCCTCCAGCTGAAGTTCCAATTGATCGAGGAGCCCGGCCATTTTTTCGGAGCGGCGCCCGAACTGCTGGCGGCGGAGCTTGGCGACGAGGAGTTTCAGGTGGGCGATTTCGACGCGCTGGGCTTCAATCAGCGTCTTGAGGGCGGGAATCTCATCGGGAAGCACGTCGGGGTTGGTCATGCCCCGATGATACCCGCCCTCCGTCAGGCGGCGTGAGAAGGCGCGGTGCGGATCGGGCGGCGCCAGTCGATGCCTTCCAGCAGCATCGACAACTGGGCGGGGGTGAGGGATACCGTGCCGCCCGTCGCCTGCGGCCAGACGAAGCGGCCCCGCTCCAGCCGCTTGGCGAACAGGCAGAGCCCATCGCCGTCCCACCAGAGTAGTTTGATCCGGTCGCCGCGTCGCCCGCGAAAGGCAAAAATGTGTCCGGAGAAGGGCTCGGCTTGGAGCTGGGTCTGGACCAGGGCGGCCAAGCCATCGAAGCCGCGGCGCAGATCGGTCACCCCGGCAGCGATCCAGATGCGGGTGCCGGACGGAGGCGCGATCATGGGCCCTTGAGACTCGCGAGGACGGTGCGCAAGGTCGCCGCATCGACGGAACCTTTCACCTGAACCCGCGTACCCCCGAGTTCGATGGTGATGGTGCCCGGCGGAGCGGATACCGTGGCTTCACGCGCCGGCGCGGCCAATGCGGGCGTCATCGCCACCGGTAATAAGGTCGGCCCCGGCGGACCGGCCGGGGCGTTCCGGTCCTTAAGGTAGTGTCGGCGCCATTTGAACAGTTGATTGGCGTTGATCCGATGCGCCAGCGCAATCCCCGCGACCGAGGCGCCCGGCTGTAGGGTCCGCTCCACCCGTTCGCGCTTGAACTCAGGCGCAAACCGCCGCCCGCCCAAGGTATCCATCGCCACCACGCCCGTTGTGAAGTCAGCATCGTGAGTCATCAGTGCGTCCACCTCAAGAGTGTGCGGACACCCCGTGCATCCGCTCGCACCAGTGTCGCCTGAGCCTTTCAATCCGTCGAGACGGTCCTCGGCGGACGCTTACCACCAAGCCTGGGTTAGCGTTGGAGATGATCGAACGCGCGTTGGACGCCGGTGTGCCGTGCCGCTGGGTGACCGGTGATGAGGTGTATGGGGGCGATCGGCGGCTGCGGTTTTGGCTGGAGCAACGGCGCCAGCCGTTTGTGCTGGGGGTGGCCTGTAACGTGCCGTTGTGGCGTGATGGTCCGGTGTATCGGCCGGCGCAGGAACTCGCCGCCGAACTACCCGCTTCGGCGTGGCAGCGGCACTCGGCCGGAGACGGTGCCAAGGGGCCACGGGAGTACGACTGGGCGTGGCAGCCTTTGTGGCGGTGGCAACCGACCGCTGAGGAGCGGGCCTGGGGCCATTGGCTGGTGGTGCGCCGGAGTCTTGAGGATCCGAGCAAGCTGGCGTATTACGTAGCGTTTGCCCCGCGGGAGGGCACGACACTGGAGACCCTGATTCAGGTCGCCGGGCGACGGTGGACCATTGAAGTGGGCTTCGAGAGGGCCAAGCAGGACTGTGGGTTGGACGAGTATGAGGGGCGGACGTGGGACGCCTGGCATCGGCATATCACCTTGGCGCTGCTGGCCCAGGCGTTCTTGGTGGCTATGAGCACCCAAGCGAAAAAAGGGGCACTGAGGCCGGCTTGATCCCTTTTACTGCCCCGGAAGTCCGCCGCTTGCTGGTCCAGGTGCTCTGGACCCGGCGTCCCGAGGCGGCGCATGTGCTGGCCTGGTCACTCTGGCGGCGCCGTCATCAGTGGCGCGCCAGGCAGTGCCATTACCGACGCCGCTGTCGTGGTCGTCCACCATAACTGCGACTGTAGTACTAGTCCCGAAGTCGTGGACCTTCTGGCCAGCCGTCTGCGGACGCCGTTGCAGATCGAATGGCATCTGACCCAAGCCTTCGAGACCGCCTACCAGTCCGGTGAATCACCGGTCAGTGCCGAGCTGGTCGAAGCCCTGCTGGCGCGGCACCTGGAAGACCTGGAATCCACGCTGACCCGGCAAGGCTACGGCGTGAAAGAGCTGGTTCAGAACTTCGATGCGAAGCCGGCGGAGATCAAAGCCCTGTTCGCCAACCAGCTCGACCCGATCCGCGCCAGTGAACTGCGGGACCGGATGCGCCTGGCTGGACTGCCGATCTGAGCGGCTCGGTCAGTTGCAACTAATGTGGTCCTGGGCCGGATGATTGCAGTCCTGCGGCGATGATTGCAGGCCCAGTGGCAGATAATTTGGTCCCGGCGCTCCGGATAGTTGCAACTAATCCGGTCCTGAGATGGCGCTGATTGCAGTCCCGGCGATTTATGAAATCAGTCCGCTACACGTAGGCGGTGGGCGTCGCGACCTTGAAGGCGTCCAGATAATTGAAATCCATCCGCACCCGCCTGAGACGTGCGCGGGAACCCGGCTCCTTGACGAAAAAGTGCAGGACGATGGCTTCCTCGGGCTGGATGCGCAGCACCAAGGCGACCGGGTTTGCATCCTCGCTGCCGGAGGTCGGGAAGGCACGGTGCGGAACCGGCCTGAAGCGGATGGAAATCTCCGAGACATCCGCCGCCATGCGCTTACCGGTGCGGAGATAAAACGGTACGTCCTGCCAGCGCCAATTGTCCACATGGAGCTTGAGGGCGGCATAGGTCTCGGTGTCGGAATCCGGGGCGACGCCCGGCTCTTCCCGATAGGCGGGCACCCGGCAGCCCTTGATCCACCCGGCGCCATACTGCCCCCGCACCGCGCGTTGCGCGACCTCCTCCGGTGAAATGGGGCGGAGAGCATGCATCACGTCCATCTTGCGGTTGCGGATATCGTCGGCGTCGTACACCGCCGGTGGTTCCATGGCCACCAGACAGAGCAGCTGCGTGAGATGATTCTGCACCATGTCCCGCAAGGTTCCGCGTGGTCGTAGTAGCTGCCGCGGTGCTCCACTCCTAGAGTCTCTGCCACGGTGATCGCCACGTGATCCACGTAACGCCGATCCCAGATCGGCTCGAAGATGGGATTGGCGAAGCGCAGGGCAAGAATGTTCTGCACCGTTTCCTTGCCCAGAAAATGGTCAATCCGGTAGATCTGATTCTCGTGAAAGTACTCGGTCAGCGCCCGATTGATCGCCTGATAGGAGGCCAGGTCCCGTCCTAAAGGCTTCTCCACCACGATGCGCGCCCGCTCCCGGTCCTTGTGCAATTGTGCCCGTCCCAGGTTGCAGGCAATATCGGCGAACAGAAACGGCGGCGTTGCCATGTAATAGACCTGCTGGCAAGACTCCTTCCACTCCTGTTCACGGGCCTGCACCAGCGTACGCAGCCGCCGGTACAACGCCGAATCCTTGAGGTCGCCGCCGGGGGATACTTACTCAGGAAAATTGATATATAGAGACCCCGCGATCAAGTGATGCATGGTCTCGTTCTGATGTTTGTTGTCGTCGATGTACTGGTTCAGATAACCCAATTCGGCACGGAAGTTCGGGTTGAACGTCCAGCCCAGTCCGGCGAATATGCGGTTCTGGTCGAAGCCCGCCTCACCGCCCCACTTCGTGTCGTTAAGCCGCACGAAGACCTCGTCCCAGGCGATCAGGCTCAGCCGCGGCTCTAGCTCCAGAGGATGCTGGAAACGAATCATCTGCCGCGGTCTCACCCGCACCTGGTCACCTCTGAGAAAATTGCTTTCCACCATGGTTCGGAAGGTAAATGTGCCGATATCGGTGGGCCAGACATAACGGAATGCCGGCCAGATATCCTGCTGTGAGATATAGGGTTTGCCGAGATTTTGGGTAGGCAACCAGGTATATCCGGCCCAGACGGTGGCACGGTCGCTGAGCGAGTAGCCGAGCGCGGCGCGGGCCATGCCTTGATACCAATGCCCCCAATCGTCGTCGAAGCGGGATTGCCCCTCCAGCCAGATTCGCCCCTTCTCCAGGCTAGAGTCCAGGAACTTCAGGCTGCCTTCTCCGACGACTTGAATCCAGCTGCCGGCATCCTCGGTCAACTCGTCCGCATGCCCGTTCGATGGCGTCGCGGCCAGGGCGGCGAAAAAACCGAGAATCGTGACTAGCGGGATATTTCGATGTTTTTTCGCTCTCATGGTTTCAATGCTCTGGCGTGGTGATTACCGGGCGGCCAACAGGCTCAGCAGCCCGCCCAACAGGTCTTTCGGCGCCGGCGGGCAGCCGCGAATCACCGCATCCACCGGCACCACGTTGCCGACCGGTCCGCAGCTGGCGTAGGACTCTCCGAACTCGCCGCCGTCCGCGGCGCAAGTCCCTACTGCCACCACCCACTTGGGATCGGGAGCAGCCTCGTACACCGTCAGCAGAGCATGCTGCATATGCCGCGAGACCGGCCCCGTCACCAGCAGGATGTCGGCATGTCGCGGCGACGCGACGAAGTGAACGCCAAAGCGCTCGAGATCGTAAAAGGCGTTGTTCAAGGCATGGATCTCGAGTTCGCAACCGTTGCAGGAACCGGCGTCCACCATACGAATGCCGAGGCTGCCGCTGAAGCGCCGGTCGATGGCCGTCTTCAGTTCGGCTCCGATGGCCTCCAGCTCGGGATCGGTGTAGGCCTTGGCCGGCTCGGTGACGACGCCGACGCGGTAGATTTTTTCAAAGATTCGTAGCACAGCATCATCCTCTAGAGATCGTGGCCGGAATAGGAACCGTTCACCGATTTGTTGCAGAGCGGGAAATCGGGCACGATGTTGCCGTGGATCAGCCGCTCCAGGGCCGGCCAGTTGAACACGCTGGGATCGCGCGGGTAATAGCGGCTGATGCGTCCGTCCGAGCCGAAACGGATGTAGCACAGAATCTCGCCGCGCCAGCCTTCCACCAGAGCCAGACCCTCGGCACCTGCGTCCGGAGTCCGCCAGTCCGCCCGGATCGGTCCTTTCCTGAGACTGCGCAGCAATTGGGCGATGATGTGCAGCGAGGCATAGATCTCGTCGTACCGCACGTTGAGGCGGGCCGCCACATCGCCGTCCCGATGGCAGGCCGGCCGCACCTCGATCCGATCGTAGGGGGCGTAAGCCGCATCCCGCCGCAAATCGAAATCGATCCCGCTGGCGCGGGCGACGAACCCCAAACAGCCGAGCGCCCGGGCGGTGGCCTCCGGCAGCACCCCGGCCGTTACCAGGCGATCCTGGAGCGAATCGTTGTCGGCCAGGATGGGTCGCAATTCGTCCAACTCCTTACGGAGCCAAATCAGCTCTCCCGCCATGGCGGCAGCGGCTTCCGAGCTCAAATCGTGGGCCACGCCGCCCGGCACCACCCGATCCATCAGCAAGCGATGGCCGAACCACGACCGGTTGTTGCGCAGCCACAGCTCCCTCAACCTGGAGAACTGGTAACTGGCGAAAGCAAACGCCACGTCGTTGCAGATGGCGCCGATGTCGCCCAGGTGATTGGCGATGCGCTCGCGCTCCGCCAGGATTCCGCGGATCGTCAAAGCGCGTTCCGGCACCCGGACTTCGGCGGCCTGCTCCATCGCCCTGCAGGCGGCCCAGGTGTGACCGACCGTGGTGTCGCCGGACACGCGGCCGGCCAATCGGGCGAGACTGTCGGGACCCCTTCCCTCGGCGATCTTTTCGATCCCCTTGTGCACGTAGCCCAGGCGCTCCTCGAGATTGAGCACCGTTTCGCCGACCGCCGAAAAACGGAAATGGCCGGGTTCGATGATACCGGCGTGCACCGGGCCTACCGGAATTTCGTAGACGCCGTGCCCTTGCGCGCGCTGAAAGGCGTAAGCCTTGTCGGGCGGCGTCACGGCCTTGGGGTTGCCGCTTCTCGGAAAACTCTTTCGGAGCGGAAACTCGTCCGCCGTCCAAGCCTGATGCCGCAGCCAGCGGCGCGCGTCGGGATGGCCGATGAAGTCCAATCCGAAGGCGTCGCGGGTACGCCGTTCCGATCGGTTCGCGCCGGGAAACCAAGGCGCTTGCGAGGGCAGCTCCCTTTGGTCGGCATCAAGCACCGCGCGGAGCAGCACGAATCGCCCGTCTTTTTCGAGACAGGACATGGCTAAGAACCGGAGCGAAGGCATGGAGCCGATGTCGTCCGCCCATCCTCCGGCCCAGCGGAATCCTTTGCCGGCGGCCAGTTCGGCCGTCCTGCCCCAGTCGTCCGGTTTGATCGCGATCGGGACAGCCGGTATCAAGCCCGGCTCATTCGAGTAATGGATCGCGATTCCTTGTCGGTCGAATTCGGCAAGAAGATCCTCGACCGGATCGAACTGATGGAACCGCGTCGGCTGCGCGATGCGCGGTTTGGCTAAAGCACTCATAGCGGTGAACTCCCGGCGATAGTTTGGGTGGCCTGATCGAACCAATTGGAAAGAACGCCCGGGATGGACAATCCCATCCACAGAACCAGAATCAGGTGGACTGCTACCGGCCACAAATTTGCGCTGATCGGGTGCTGCCCTTCCGGCACCGCGCCGTAAACCACCGGCTGGATATAACGGAACAGTCCGGCGAAGGCGATGCCGATGCCGATCAGGAGCAGCGGCGTCAGCCAGGGAAACTGCTGCATGGTGGCAGTGAGCACCAGGAACTCGCTCGTAAATACGCCGAAAGGCGGAAACCCGGCGATGGCCGCCGTGCCGATCAAAAGACCCCAGCCGATGGCGGGCTGGGTTTTGATTAGCCCCCGGATTTTTTCGAGTTGCTGGGTCTTAGCGAGCTGCGCTGCGTGTCCCACGGTCACGAAAATGGCCGATTTGGTCAGCGAATGCATAGTCATGTGCATCAGCGCCGCGAAGGTCGCGAGCGGGCCGCCCAGTCCGAAGGCGAAGGTCATCATGCCCATGTGCTCAATGGATGAATAGCTGAACAGCCGCTTGATGTCGCGCTGGCGGTGCAGGAACAGGGCCGCGACCAGGAAGGACAGGAGGCCGAAGCCCATCATCAGATAGCCCGCCATGTGGGTACCGGTGGAACCGTCCACCAGCATCTTGCAGCGCACCACCGCGTACAAGGCATCGTTGAGCAGCAGTCCCGAGAGTATGGCCGACATCGGGGTCGGACCTTCGGAATGGGCGTCCGGCAGCCAGTTGTGCAGAGGCACGAGCCCGATCTTGGTGCCGTAGCCCACCAGCAGGAATACGAAAGCGAGGCTCAGCACGGTGGGATTCAGCTCGGCGGCATGCTCGAACAGTACCGACCACTGCATGCCGAGCCCGCCGGTCCCGATTTGGCCGGCGGCGAAATAGAGCAGCACCGTCCCGAACAGGGCCTGAGCGATGCCTACCCCGCACAGGATGAAATACTTCCAGGCCGCTTCCACCGATTCCGGTGTGCGGTACAGGCTGACCAGCAGCACCGTGGCCAGCGTCGCGCCCTCCATCGCCACCCACAGCACGCCCATATTGTTGGTCGTCAGAACCACCAGCATGGCCAGCATGAAGCCCTGGTACATGGTGTGGTAAAGCCGCAGCCGGTTCGGCGTCAGACGGCCGTGCCGGGTCTCGTTAAGCATGTACGGCGCGGAGAAGATCGCCGTGGTCAGTCCGACGAACGTAGTCAGCACCACCAGATAAACGTTGAACGCATCGATCCGGAATTCGCCGGCGGCGACCGTCATGGGTCCATTATTGAAAACCTCGATGGCGAGCCACAAAGACGCGAGGAACCCCGCCCCGTTGAGATAGACGTTGACCTTGCCGGCCTTGTCGATGGAACCGAGCAGGGCGAGCAGCGGCATGCCCAGCAAGGGAATGCCGAGCACCGGATAAAGCGCCGTCATCGATCCACCTCGCTCAAGCGGTTGAGACGGTCCACATCCAGCGAGTCGATGCTTTCGCGGATATGGAAAAAGAACACGCCGAAAACGACCGCGGCGACCAGTACGTCGAACGCGATGCCGATCTCGACCACCATCGGCATGCCCTGGGTTGCGGCGACGGCAGCGAAGAACAGCCCGTTCTCGATCGACATGAAACCCACCACGTGCGCCACCGCCTGCCGGCGCGACACCATCGCGAGCATCCCCAAAAGCACTACGGCGAGGCTGACCGCGATGGCGTTGCGAGTCGCGAGGGCCGACAGCTGCTCGATGGGCAGCACCACGTAATAGCTGAACAGCACCAGGGCCGCCGCCGCGGTCATGACGTAGGTCGGATAGAGCAGCGACTCGACCTCCCGGTGCATGTCGAACTTCACGATCAGACGCAGCAGCATCCAGGGAATCAGGAATCCTTTGAGGACCAGGCTAATGAGCGCCGACGTGTAGAGATGCGGATTTTGCTGGGTATAGGCGCATAGCGCGGTGGTCGCCGCCAGCAGCAGGCCCTGCCAGGCGAACACGGCCACCAGGCTGGACAGGCGTTTCTGCGCCAGCATGAGAAACGAAGTGAAGACCACCAGCGCGGCGATGAACAGGATGGCCTGTTCGTATAGCGAATGATTCGTCAATACATTCATTGTCCGATTTCCAGAATGATGTGGCTGAGCATGCCCAAGAGGCTCAGGAGATAAGCGAAGCCGAGAAATTCCTGCACCCGGAACAGGCGCATCTTGGCGAACACGGTTTCGGCGGCGGCCAGCAATGCGCCAAGCCCGAAGAGCTTGAGCAGGATGGCCGCCAAGCCCGATCCGAGCGACGCCAGCGACAGGTCCTCGGCGATGCCCCAAGGGAAGAAAATATTGGCGATGAGGACGCCGTACAGCATCAGGCGGATTTCGCCCGCCCATTCGATCAGGGCCAGGTACTTGCCGCTGTATTCCAGAACCATGGCCTCGTGGATCATAGTGAGCTCCAGGTGAGTGGCGGGATTGTCCACCGGTACCCGTCCGGTTTCCGCCACCGCCACCAGTACCATTCCGGCCAGGGCGAAGACGAACGAGGGTCGGAGCGCCACGCCGGTGTCCAGCACGTAATCGATGGCGCTGGCGAGATTGGTGGTGTTGGCGCTCATGGCCAGGGCGAAGATCGCCATCAGCATGGCCGGTTCGCTGAGCGAGGCGATGGTGACTTCCCGCGAGGACCCCATGCCGCCGAAGGCGGTGCCCACATCCATGCCGGCCAGAACCAGGAAGAACCTGCCCAGGGCGAGAAAGCCCGCCAGCGCGATCACATCGGCAATGGACGCGGTCGGCAGGTGCACGGCGAAGAACGGCACCACCGCCGCGGCCAGCACCGCCGAGGCGAACACGATGTAAGGTGCCGCCTCGAACAGCCAGGACGCCTGTTCGGCCACCACCGGCTGCTTCCGCAACAGCTTGGCCAGTTCCCGGTAGGGTTGCAGCAGCGAAGGCGCCTTGCGGTTCTGCAAACGGCACTTGACCATTTTTGTCCAGCCAGCCAAGAGCGGCGCGGCCAAGATGAATAAAATCGGTTCGACTAAGGCGATCAATCCGCTCATCCGCTCACGACTCCCAACAGCAACAGCAAAGTGAAAAAGGAATAGGCAATGTAGAGTCGAACGCTTCCCGTCTGAATCAAGGCCACCCGCCGCGCCAGCGCCTCCACTCCGCGCGCCGCCGGTGCATACAGACCGTACCAGGAGCGGTCCTCCACTTCGAGGGCGTAGTGGACCGGCGTGTTTTCCAGCGCCTCCGCGCCCCCTGTCCGGATCGTCTCCCTGACCGCCCATATCGGCGCGAAGATGCGGCGGATCGGCTGACTGAACGCGGTGGAGGTGTACTGTGTGCGCGGGCTAAGCCCTCCGAACCCGCAGTCCCAAGGCCGGCTGCGCCGGACTTCGGCGACGGCCAGGCGCCCGATCAGATAGCGGGCGGTCCACCAGGCCAGTCCCAGCCCCAATACCACCAGCAACGCCGAATACGAGGCCACTGTCCGGCTCCCCGGCGTCAGCCAGATCCAGCCTTCGCCCGAAGCGCTCGGCAGCGTTTGCCCGAGCAGCAGTTGACTGACCGGCTCCAGCATTCGGATGATCGGCGTGGGCAGCACGCCCAGCAGCACACACAGTCCCGCCAAGAGCGCGGGGCCGGCGAGCATGCCGGGATGCGCCGCTTCGCGCGCGCGGGCGGCGTGCCTGCCCCGTGGAAGCCCCAGGAAGCCGATGCCGTAGAATTTCGCGAAGGTCGCCGCGGCCATCGCGCCGGTAAAGGCGAGCACCGCCGCCGTGACCGGAATCACGCTGCGCAGGATGCCGCTTTCCAGCGAGGACGACTGCAAGGCGGCCTGAAACGTGAGCCATTCGGACACGAAGCCGTTAAACGGCGGCAGGGCCGAGATCGCGAGGCAGCCGATGAGCGCCAGCACGGCGGTTTTCGGCATGCGCTTGACGAGACCTCCCAAGTGCTCCAGATCGTGCTCGTGGGTCTGGTGCAACACCGAACCCGCGGTGAGAAACAGCAGATTCTTGAACACCGAGTGGTTGAGCGAGTGGTAGAGCGCGGCCAAGAGGCCGATGACGCCCAGTTCGCCGTGTCCAGTGCCGAGAAAGATCATCGACAAACCCAGCCCCATGGCGATGATGCCGATGTTCTCGATGGAGCTGTAGGCCAGGAGCCGCTTGATCTCGTTTTGCTGGAAGGCATACAGCACCCCCAGCACGGCAGAGGCGGTGCCGAGGATCAGCACGGCGACGCCCCACTGCCATTGAACATCCCCGAGCAGATCGAACCCGAATCGCATGAGGCCGTAGATCGCCACCTTGAGCATCACGCCGCTCATCAGGGCCGAAATATGGGAAGGCGCTACCGGATGAGCTTCCGGCAGCCAGGCATGCAAGGGCACCAGGCCGGCTTTCATGCCGAAGCCCATCAGGGCCAGCAGAAAAGCTGCCGTACCCCAGCCGGCCGTGAGATGCGTGTAGCGGAAGACATCGAAGCTGTAACTGTGGGCGAAACCCGCCAGCACGCCGAAACCGAGAATGATCGCGATGGCGCCGATCTCGGCCATCAGCAGGTACAGGAACGCCGCGCGCCGGTTGGCCGCGCGTTCATGCTGGAAAGCCACCAGAAAATAACTGGAGACCGACATCAGCTCCCAGGCGATGACGAAGAAGAATGCATCATCGGCCAGGAGCACCAGCTCCATGCCGGCGACGAAAAGACCGGTACAGAGACCGAGCAGCCAAAGCGGGTGTTCGGTTTGCCGGTACTCGCGGACGTAACCGGGTCCATAGAGACTCGCCGCGATGACGCCGAGGCCGATGATCAAGAGAAAAAATCCCGATAGCGCGTCGAGCCGCACGTGCCAGTGCAGCCAGGGCAAGCCGAACGGCAGTTGGTCCACCGTGACGCCTTGGCCGAGCAAGGCGGAAATCCCGCCGATCAAGGCGGCGAGGCCGGACAGCGCCAGCAGCCCGAACACGCCTTTTTGCAGCAAGCGAGGATACACAGGCGCGGCGAACAAGCGTTCGGACCGCGCCGGCCATTCTTTCAGACCGGCGAGCGGAGCCAGCCGGTTCGCGGCGCGTTCCAATATCATCCGGTGCTCGGAAAACAGGGCCAGAGCGCCCGACAACAGGGCGCACTGAACCGAGAGGTAGGCCAGGAACAAAGACATGGTTCGACTCCTCGGGCTTCAACCGTGCTTGGAGGTTTTGAGGCTAAACCGTTGAGTCGCACGCTCTCCTTCGTCCGTTTTCCGCCGGCGCGCGGCGAGAGGATGATTCGAATAGGGCTGGTGGTTTTCCAAGCCGCGAATCTCGCAGCGGCCGCCCCGGTCTTGATAGTCGTGGCGGAAGTGGTCGATGAACTCCATGACCGTATGGTCGATGAGATAGGCATTTGACAAGTCGAAAATCACCGTTTGCCCCTCAGGCAAGGTCGACAACTCGCTTTTCAGCCCGATGAAATTGGAGAAAACGGCCGATCCATTGATGCGGATGTGATGAACGCCGGGAGAGGTTTGCATGAGCGTGTAGTTGATCCTGAGCAGGTTCTTGAAGTCCACACCGCGAAGAATGTGGACCATCAGCTTCGCCACGATGCCGATGAATACGCCGACTAATAGATCGGTGGCCAGAACGCCCACAATCGTGATGCAGAAGAGCGCCAGTTGCTCTTTGCCGATATCCATGGTCTTGACGAATTCCCTGGGCGAGGCCAGGCGGAAACCCGTGTAGACCAGTAGCGCCGCCAGCGAGGCCAGCGGGATTTCGTGAATGAGTCTGGGAAAGAACAGCACGAATAACGCCAGGAACAGGCCGTGGAAGAAATTCGCCCAGGCCGTCTTGGCACCGTTATGGACGTTGGCCGAGGAACGGACGATCTCGGCGATCATCGGAAGCCCCCCGACTGCGCTCGACAAAAGATTTCCCACCCCCACCGCAGTGAGGTCGCGGTTCAGATCCGAATAGCGCTTGTAAGAATCGAGCTTGTCCACCGCAGCGGCGCTCAGCAGCGATTCGAGACTCCCGACCAGGCAGATCGATACCGCCGCCCCCCAGAACTCGACTGTCGCGATTTTGGAGAAATCCGGAAAATAGAAGCTTGCCAGCACATTTTCCGGAATCGACACCAGGAATTTCGGCCCCACCGTAAATTCGTGGCGCGGCAGGAATTCCTCCTGCGGCAGAAACAAATACACGTGCTTATGGTCGAGGTCAAAGACCTGACCCAGAGCCATGCCGACGACGACCACGATCAGGGGGGCCGGGACCATCTTGAGATACGGATTTCTGACCCAGGACCAGATCATCAAAATAACCAGCCCCAGCAATCCGATCAGGGCTATTTCAGGGTTGGCGTTCATCACGCTGCGCGGAATCTCGGCGATGGCGGAGAGAATTTCACCGCCTTCCGGCCTCACCCCGAGCATGACATGGACTTGCTTGGCCATAATGATGATCCCAATGGCGGCCAGCATGCCGTGCACCACCGAAGCCGGGAAATAGGCGTTGAGCTTGCCGGCTTTGAAGATCCCCATCAGGATTTGCAGCACGCTCGCCACCACGATGGCGGCTAGGGTATGGCGGTAACCCGCCATGGCGTTCCCCTGCCCCAGGGACTGCACCGCCGAGAGAATCACGACGATCAATCCGGCCGCGGGGCCGTTGATCGTGACATGAGAGCCGTTGATCCTGGACACGATTACCCCGCCGATCACGGCACTGATGATCCCGGCCATGGGCGGAAAACCCGAGGCCATGGCGATACCGAGACACAGCGGCAGAGCGATCAGAAACACCAGAAAGCCGGAGACGAGATCCGATCGCCAATGGTCCAGAAGACCCGGTAGTCCGGCTCGAGGCACCCGGCGCAATGTATGTACTGAAGCCATAGTCGTCCTCGCAGAGTTGTACTGACCCTGCCGAAGCGACTTCCGTGCCAAACCTACTATTTTTCTAGGTTATTGATTACGAAATTGGTTTTGTACTTTGGCAAGGCTGCCAGACTCGGACCGGTTCAAGGTCACCGGTGGAACCGGCTTATCCAAACCATCCATGGATGATATTTCCAATCATCGAGGATCAAGCCAATGCGCGGCAGAGGAGTACTGTCAAGGACAATCAATCGGCTAGGAATCGACGCAAGTTCCGGTTCTTGCATAATCCCGATGCTCAGCACACGTTAAAGCCCACAGCCGTCGTCACTAATACCGGACGAGTTCTTCACGTGCTAGAGTCGTTTATGTTTCTTCTCTTTCCGGTCTTATTCCCATGTACCACGCCAAAATGGTGGCGGTCGTCCAGCAGATGCTCAGGCTCCAAAGATTATGGGAGAGAAAATGCGCGCCGCGCGCGATCTGACTCCAGCTCAGGGTGCAGCCAAAGGCAAAGCTCAACAAAAGGGCCACCGGCGCAACCCGCGATCGGCGAGCACGAGCCGCATAATAGAGTGCTAGCAGCGAGAATCCGCCCGCAGCATGCCCACTCGGCCAACACCGTCCGGCTTCGCCCATGGGTACGAAACGCAGATTGGCAGTGCCGTAATGCGGCGCAGTACCGCCATAGCGTTCGACCGACCAAGGACATGCCGGCGTGGTGTGCAGTTTGAGTAGTGCCACGCTCCCGATCGAGATTCCCATGGAGAGCAGCAAATAGACGAGCGTCCGCCGCCAAGTTATAAGCATCGACAGGAAGAACGAGGCAACCAGCAGAAGGACTGCGGCGAGCGCCACGCCGCGCACCACTCAGTTCGCGGCATCGTGCAGAAGACGTTTGAATACGGCATCGTTCCGCAAGGGAAAAATTCCCGTTGCGGCGTCGAAGTACCTGTCGCTTAGCGCAACGTCCCAACCGTTCAGCTCCACCAGAACGAGGGTTACCGCGAGAACAGCAAGCGGCAGCGCCAGTTGACGAAGAAACGATGATCTCAATGTCCGAAATCGCTCAGCAGCGATTTTTCCGTTCGCGGCGCCGCGTTGTTGTGGGCCGATGCCGGCAGTGCCGACAACAAGCCGTGTTTGAGCGCCCAGGAGGCCCCTTGATACCAGGCGATGGTGCGCGCACCGGCGGTCTTATCGAACGCCATAGGCTTAACCATGTCGTTGCCCAGCGGATCGAGATGGATCTCATCCAGGCGGCGCGGCGACAGAATCGTCAGTCGATCGTTCTCGTAAAGCGCCACGCGCTGATAGGTGGCCACCAGCGCGCGCCCCTGGTCCGGCGGTGTGCGCAGAATGTCCCGGCCGTAAAAACGGCTGGTGTAATGCAGGTTGAGCAAACCGAGCACCGTCGGCGGAAGATCCATCTGACTCGCGACTTGATTGACGGTCCGAGGCGCGACGTACCTGGGCGCATAAACGATGAGCGGAATATGGTAGCGGAGCAACGGCACCGCATCCTTGCCGGCACTGCCGGCACAATGGTCGGCCCCGATCACGAACACCGTATCCTCGAACCATGCGTGCCTGCGGGCCTCGTCGATGAAGTGGCCGATCGCCCAGTCGGTGTACCGAACAACGCTTTTGCGATTCCTTTGCGGCGCGTCGATTCGACCTTCGGGGAAGGTGTAAGACCGATGATTCGACGTCGTCATGAGCAGTGAAAAGAAGGGCTTGCCCGCGGCATGACTTCGGTCGGCCTCACGCAAAGTCCGCCGATAAAGATATTCGTCCGCGACGCCCCAAACGTTGGCGAAGCCTTTCTCGTCCTCGGCGAACAGCGCTCGGTCAATCACCTCGTAGCCGTTCGATGCGAAGAATGCGTTCATGTTGTCGAAGTAGCCGTATCCCCCGTAAAGAAACTTCACGTCATACCCCTTGGCACGGAAAACCGACCCTAAGGAAAACAAATTGGCGTTGTCTGGACGGCGCACTACCGAATTCCCCGGGGTCGGCGGGATTCCGAGCGTCACCGCTTCGAGCCCACGGACAGTGCGGTTGCCCGTCGCGTAATACCGGGTAAACAAAAGCCCTTCTGTTGCCAATCGGTCCAGATTCGGCGTCAGGCCGTCCGAGTTGCCGAATGCCCTCAGATAGTCCGCGCTCAGGCTTTCGACGGTAATCAGGATAACGTTGAGCTTCCGCTCGGCCTCGGGGGGCGATACCCGGCGCGTCACATCGAATAGCTGACTGCCGGTAAATCGCTCCCCCGGAAGCAAGACCTGGGCGCGAAGCAACTCTGAAGCCAGAGTCGGATCTTCGACCGAGTAGTAGCGCTCGTAATCGAGCTGGTTATGACGGAAGGCATAAAAGAACTGAAAGAGGCCATTGCGAGCGAGCTCGTCCACATAGGTATTCGTCGAAAGCGGGGCAAACCTATCGCCGTCGAACCAGGATGCGCCGACGAGAAGCAAGATTGCGAAGCCGGCCGAAACCGCCCGCTGCCGCGGCGGGGTGCGTTCCTCCAGCGCACGGCGCAGCCCGCCGCGTACCCAATAGAGCTTGGTCAAGGCAACGATCACCAAGGCCGAGAGAATCGCGACCAGCGGATAGGACTCGGCGATGTTGCCGGCGACTTCACGCCGATAGATCAAATAGTCGACGGCGATGAAATTGAAGCGAGCGGAAAATTCCTGCCAAAACAGCCACTCGGCGACCATCACGAAGCCGATCCCGAAGAACAGACCGGCCACCAGGGCGAACATGAGGTGCCGGTGGACCACCGTGTGGTAGATTCGTTCCGGCAGCACTTCCAGACCGATGGCCAGTGGCGCGAAGGCCCAGATGCAAACGACGAGATCGTAAAGCAAGCCTTGGACATAGACGGCAAGCAAGGACATCGTTTCCTGCGGGAGATCGGGAAAGCTCTCGATCAACAACATCGTCCTGAGCCCGGTAAACAGCGTCAGACAGACTAGAGCCAAAATCACCGGGATGCCGACTCGATGGCCGAATATGCGAGAAATCATGATGGCAGGTTTGGTGGCTTTTCCGGACCCCACGACCTGCAACGTTTGTGCCGCCTTTCGCTATGACACCATATTATTGATTTAATAGGTATATATTCATATTCGAACCTTAACAACCCCCGTAAGGCCGGTTAAAACCACCAACTTTTTTGGGGCTTAAACCACTATCAATGCCCTCGACCAGATTCGACGCGGTACGCTCAATCGCCCGCTCAGCTCGATTCTTTCAGCCCGTACTTCCGGATGCGATAGCGCAGCGTTTCGCGGGTCGTGCCGAGGGCGCGGGCAGCGGCGGTGACGTTGCCGTCGTGGCGCTCCAGGGTGGTTCGGATGATGTAACAATCCATATCGTCCAACGCCATGCTCCCGTCGAGCGGAATGAACAATCCGTCCGCGCTCGCGGCATCGATGCCCGGCATTCCTTTTTCGCCGTGCCGGCGCAGCTGCAACCATTCGACCGGCAACAGCGGCCCCTCGGCGAACAGCACGCAGCGCTCGATGACGTTCCGCAATTCCCGTACATTGCCGGGCCAGTCGTGCGCCCGCAATTCCGCCCAGGCCGCTTCCGGAACCACCTTGACGTGCTTGCCGGCCTTGGCGTTGAACTCGGCCACGAAAAGCTCCACCAAATCTTCCAAGTCCTCCTTGATGTCCCTGAGGGGCGGCAGGGTGAGCTTGAACACGCTCAAGCGATGGTAAAGATCGCCGCGGAATTCGCCGCGCTTGACCATGTCCTCCAGATCCCTATGGCTTGCCGCGAGGATTTGCACATCGACCGAAATTTCCTTCTCCGAGCCCAGCCGGCGGATTTTCCGGTCCTCGATCGCCTTGAGGAGCTTGGACTGAAGATCCGGGGCCATCTCGCCAATCTCGTCGAGGAATAAGGTGCCGCCTTCGGCCTGTTCGATCAA
Organism: Methylocaldum sp. GT1BB; assembly: GCF_051027545.1. Classification (NCBI taxonomy): domain Bacteria; kingdom Pseudomonadati; phylum Pseudomonadota; class Gammaproteobacteria; order Methylococcales; family Methylococcaceae; genus Methylocaldum; species Methylocaldum sp. GT1BB. The sequence continues at coordinate 153,113 of NZ_CP194901.1, forward strand.
TCCCCGGTGCCGTGACAGGGCGCCCGTGAATGCGCCGGCCTCGTGCCCGAACAATTCGGATTCCAGGAGCTCGCGCGGCAGCGCCGCGCAATTGAGTTCGATCAACGGGTTTTCCGCCCGTTTCCCGCCATAATGCAGGATGCGGGCCGCGAGGCCCTTGCCGGTGCCGGTTTCGCCGCCGATGATCAAGGCGCTGAAAGGCACTTGGGTCAAGCGCGTCAACATCTCGCGCACCCGCTGCGCCGCTCGGCTCTTGCCGACATAGGCCTCCGGCGAATAACGGCGATAGCGCTGGCGGACTTGCTGCGCCAGGCGCTTTTGGGCCTGGGCGCTGCGGGCGGCGGCGGCGATCACCAAGTCGAGCCGCGACATCTCGCACGGCTTTTCGAGGAAGTCGTACGCACCCAGGCGCAAAGCCCGCACCGAATCCGGCACGCTCCCGTACCCGGTGAGCAGCAGCCATTCGGTATTGGCGATCTGCCCTTGAAGCGATTCCATGAAATCCAGAGCGTTGCCGTCCGGCAGATTCATGTCGGACAGGATCAAGATCGGCTCGAATCCCTGTTCCAGCAGCAACTCTTTCGCATCCTTGAGGTCTTTGGCCCATTCCACTTCCCAACCCGCCTTGCGATAGTGGCGCGTCAGTTCGGAACCGAACAAGGCCTCGTCTTCGATGATCAGCAAGGTATTCAGCACGGCAAACTCAGACCCATTGACAAGGAAGCGTTAAACTCACCCGAGCTCCACGGGGCTCGACATTCGAAATATCCAGCTGCCCGCCCAGGTCGCGCGTGAAGCGCTGAACCATGGCCAGACCGAGGCCAGTACCGCCAAGAGCCTCTTGCTCGAGGTGGCGCTTGACCGCAAATATTTGTTCATCGATTCAGAGAATGGCAGGGACAGGTTGAATATCGGCGATGCTGCTTGCGAGACAAAGCCGATAGCTCGCGGCCTGGAATATCAGCGCCAAGGCCGCCGTCAACCGGCCAAACGGTGGTACCGATGTCGGTATCATCAAGGTAGCGTGAGCGAGGCATCGTCTTTCTCCCAACTAAGAGCCTATCCCAGTAGGATCGAGAAATCCTTCGACGGGCCTGTCCTGAGCTAAGTCGAAGGGCTCAGGGCGAACGGCCTACCGGGATAGGCTCTTAGTTCTTACTCGTATTTAACTGAATGAACCGTCATTTGCTTCCTGGAATCGTCACTCAGACCCTGGGCAATATCGACGTCAGTCACTACGATGGATAGAACAGCGAGCACGATGCTGTAAACGAACTGGTTCATAAACCGCATCAGAATACTCCACGAAACACGGGAATGTTTTTGCCGAAAAACAGATACCCAAATGGGATTTAACGATGTCGGAAATAAACACAAAGCAAATAAAGTGCCACAAAGAAATATTTACTTATCAATTACATGTCGCTCCATGACAGTGCTCGACTGGTGTAATTGCACGCGGAATCGGTGATTTTGAACTGGTCGAATGGGCGGCTATTGGCGCTCGCCGAAAGCTGTCTCCTCGGCACACACATTGAAGCTTGGGCGCTAGAGTAATCCAGCGCAGAATTTATTATCCGGACCGCTGACGCGCTGGACATAGGCCTGATAGGCTTATGCTCGGGTCTTTCCCATAATCATGAACCGAAGGCTCGGTCATGGACGATAAAAATCCTCAGGCACCGCTCATGACAACAGAAGAGAGGGCTCTTCGCAAGTGGCCATCCTCGTGGGGGTCAGTCTCTTAGCCGGCGCTGCCGGAGGTGCTGCGGCCACGATAATGGCCACCTACCTCAAAGATCACGTCACCCACGCGCGAGCGCCGACTATAGAACAGAGGTAAACCATGGCGAAAAAGCCAGGCCTGAACAGGGCGAACGTCGTCCCGTTTCGGTCGAGAACGGCGTGTCGCGCACGGCCGCCGCTGAAGGGTCCACGCTTGGTCTGGCCCACACGAATCGATGTGATCGCGGCGATCACGCCGCCCACTCGGGTAGGTCGGATGACGTTAACCGGCGCTCGCGCGGTCGCTTGGGTCCTCTCTCTGCCCTATCATGCGGTCATGCTCGTGTATGTCGGCATCCTCCGGATGATCGAGTTCTTCGGTGCAATGATCTTTGTCACGGTGTTCTTGATGCTCGGCTGGCTGTTGATTCAAATGGTCCAAGATTACCTTGCTGGCGCCTAAAGTATCCTTACAGCTGTTTAATCCCCGCGCTATCCCCTAGACGTAGCGCCAGATGATGCACAGCTCGGCATCAGGAAGTCTGAAACTCCTGGTTAACATTGTTGCAACATACCTCTCAGTTTATTCGAATGCTGGTCCCGGTTTTCCCGGAGACTGTTTACGTTGAGTCAGGCTACAACGGCCGGCTCTGTCCACCAAGAGCAACAACGCCCACTTCGGCCAAGCGTCCGGAGTGGCGGAGCAAATGGAGCCTCCGGAAAACCCAGGGCGGTTTACTTTAATTTCATTTTTCGCATCCACAATTCTTTGCACGGTGTCGGATGATCGCGGATATCCGACGCCTTCTCAGCGCCAAACCCCCACTTTCCTTCCTCCGCATAGTCCATGAGTTGCCGCCGGCGATTTTTGCTTGCCCATCCACCGAAGTGGCCGTTAGCATCGGGTTTTAGGTAATCGCGTAGTAGATATGCGACAAATTCCGATTCAGTCTGCGCCTTCTCGTCATGCCGTAAGGCAAGTTCATATTCAAGCTCAATCGCGGGTGTGAAATCGGCAGGGTTTTCGAACATAGTCGCGGATAGGCTCATAAGGTGGTCAACGGGCGTATCCTTAATCAATAATTGCAGTACATCGTCGATGTAGCCAAGATTACGGTTTCCATTTGTTGGTGGCGGCTGAAACACAATGCGCCCGCGCTTGAAATCTTCTTCGGTCGGCGCGACGTCATGGCCCATTTCATCGCGCACGTTAAACTTAGCTTGCGCTGAGAGGCTCGCGAATGACGAGGTCGATACCAGTACGCCACGGACTCGGAACGTCCATTCCTCGCCCTCGAATTCAGTTTTCTGGTCATTCGCCGTCAGTTGTCGTTCAACAACGTGCGGCATATACAATGTGGAAACGATCTTATAGTCTGACCAGCCTCCGCCGGCTCCTACGGTTAGCCCCTTGGGATCGACAAAGCCGAAAGTCTGCGTGTGCGTTTCGAAATCAATGATCCAGACGATGAAATCGGGATAAAACCAGTCTGAATCATCCACGCGCAATCGGAAGGACTCATCCCGTTTTTCGATGTTGCGCTTGAGCCAGATTTCCTTACTGTCCCATTTCAATGGTGTCTTGTCGCTCTTCGGGTGATTGCCAGCAGGATACAGACGGCGAATTAGGTCGCGAACAAAGGCTTCCTCGTGCTCGTCCAATTTGCCTGGCCCGACGTCGATGTAATCCTGTCTGGGTGATAAGAGCAGAGGTTGATACACGCTACCCGGCGCAAGTACCTCAATCGAACCCTGTGGATCGACAATCAACGGCAGATTATCGATATTCGGACAAGATATGGAATCTCCGAATAGCCCGACTTGCACGGGCTGCGCTGGTTTCTTATTGGACATGCAGGAAGTCCTTGTAGTACTGGTCGGGGACGCCGCTCTCGTGCGCCGCAATAAGGGCGTAGCGACTTTTCCGATTTTCTTGTTTTCGATATGCGCCTTCGAACAAACGACGAACCACGGTGGAAGCCAACCGATTTAGACGCAAGAGATCGGCAGGTTCATGCACATTCAGCATCCCCGGCAGTCCGAGAATCTCAAATTTCTCGCTGGCCAGTGCACTATCGATAGCTTGGCGGTCGAAGGCGAAGTTCCACCAGCGTTGAGTGCGCTTCCATTCGACCATTTCTAGGTACACGGCATCACGATCCAGAAGCGCCGCCCATTGTTTAAATTCGGACGTGATATCCTGACCGACCACACCTAGTTGTGCCGATACATTGCCATCTTTGAGCTGCGAGGTAGCAATCGAGGCGGTGAGTGAAACCTTGATCTTGTTTACGCCAGAAAGCCATTGGCTGCCGATAACAGACACCTGGAAATCAGGAGCTTGGGGTGAAATAGCGCGAACTGATTGCAGCAGAGATGACGTGTGTCTGCGCACCCCACACTCGATACGCTCCGAGTCTGGTATGCCGTTGTCGGTCAAACTTTGCAGAAAGCTATCGAGATAACCGGACTTTAGGCCGAACACATAGGCGGTTTGCAAGGGCGCGAGCTCGGAAGGCGGGTTGTCCAATCGTTTGCCGTTGCCACCCACGCCGGCAAACCGCACCACGCGCCCAAACATTTGAATGATTAGCGAACCTTCGCCTTGGCCGAGACGCAATAAAGTCAGCGATGAAGCGCGGAAGTTATCCCAGCCCTCTGCAAACCGTCGTGAACCAATCAATACATTGAGGCCGCTGCCAGGAGCATCGAGAGCAGCGAACAGCGACCCCGTCATTGCATCATCTTCAACCGATAGTTTGGTGGATTCCAGCGCCTTCTTGAGACCTGCAGCATCGCCCACGTTGACCACACCGTAGTAATGAGACGTATCCCCGCGTAACAGACCAAGCCCTAACTCACCCGCGGCTGCCTTGATCAGGCGCAACACCGGTTTATCGCCTTGTTGCCAGCCAAAGCAATCCGCCAGCACCCGCATAGCTAAGGCGTTGACGTTCCAACCGATCGTGGCCTGATGTACCTCGGCCGGCAGCATGCCGGTGCCCACCGTCGTGGCCGTTAGCAGCGATCCCAAATTTTCGACCAGCTTGGCTGGTTGAGCCAGTATGGTCGAGAGGTACTTCAATACATCTACCACATCGGAGGTCTGCTCTTTGTCCCCTTTACCGCTACCGCCGATCACCGATAGCCCAAGAAGCACCCAAAGTGGCGGGGCCAGCTGCAAGCCTATGCTCGCTGCCTTCTGCTTTCCCTCGGACGATCGGAAGCATGCGACCTGGTGCCAGTAAGACAGCAATGCAGCCGTCAGGGTCTGACGCTGCGCTATAGCACTGGCGTCTCCCTTAGCTTGCACTCGAACATGCCAGAAGTCTTTGCCATAACGATCCTGATGGAAGCGATCGTAGGCGTAGTCGAAAACCACCGCCTTGGCGTAACGGTCGAAGGCATGCTCTCCCTCGGCGACTTGGCCGAAGGTGGCGGAAAACTCGATTAAGAGGCCGCGATGAGCTCGTAATGGCGCATTAATGCCTGCTAAGTCGGCCTGTAGCGCCTTCCAGACGCTAACCTCGGATTTTTGCCCCTTGTGGCCCTCATCGACAAACACCAGATTGCGGCCGTCGGCAAACACTGAAGTGGGCACAATGACGCCATCGCCTTTCTTCTCAGTCGCCAGCTTATTGATGTCAAGCACGATTACCGCGTCAGGTGGCAAACGGCCTATGGATGAGGCATCGCCATCCATTGGGTACGCAAACACTTCCCAAACCGCCAGTTCACGCAATTTGTCTGCGTGCTGGCGAGTCAGCGATTCGGAAGGGGTGATGACAATCAGGCGATCCCAGGACTGACGCTTTTCCAGTAACGCAAGGCAGGCATGCAGTACATGGGTTTTGCCTGCTGCCGTCGCCATCCAGAAGGCGGCCAGTTGCAAATCTGCCTCGACGAATTCTGACACCACCTCGCCCTTTGGTTTGTGCGCTTCCAGATAAGCATTCAACCGCACGAGGAATGCCGCTACGTCATCCAGTTGAGAATGCATCCAATGGGCAAACAACACCAGTGCTAAATATTGAGCATACCGCGGAGAAAAGTGCACCTGGCCACACGCCTGCCGTACCGCGGCATCCAAGGCCGATAAATGGGCTATATCACCCTGGCAGACCGAACCCAGCGCTTCCAGATACTTGCCGTTGGTCAGACCGTGTGCCGCTCCGATATGGTTCTCAACCATGCGTAACTGCGCCATCGCAGCTGGAAGATGAATGCCCAACTCCGCCGCGAGTGCGTCGCGCAGTACCAGCGCCGCTTTCAATCGTGCGTGGCCGGAACGCTTCACCGCTGCCATTACGGCCTCCCGAACTGAAGTGCGAAGACTGCCTCAATGGCTTCCAATCGGTCGCAGCCATCAAAGGTGAGACCTGCCGGATCGTTGGTATAGACACGGTCGGCTGGATGCTTGGCAAGCTTTTCAGAAAGCCATTTTGCCGAACCTTCGGCTGCGCAATCGCGAAAGAACACTGCTACCGATTGCCCACGTCGGTTGCGGCCCAACATCACCACGCCTAAGGGCTCCCGGTAAAGTCGGCTTATATCCATACCTATTAGGTAGGGGAGACTCTCTACCAGATCGACCTCGCGCGGTGTCGCCTCCCCGCCGCCCTCGGCGCGTTTCAATTGATAGCCGAAGGGAGAACCAAATCGGTTCACATTGCAGTACAGAGTACGTAAGGTCTTGTCCAAGCGGTAACGTAAAGCGAAGGCCGGGTCCTGAAACAGATCGCCCACGTCGCCTTCGTCGAGTTCAACATCCAGGCTTACCAATGTGTCATTGTATTGCTCAAGCTCCTGAATGCGCATGAACAGGCCTGGGCCTGTTAAAGAAGCGGGACTACCGTTCTTCCATATCCAAGCAGCCGCACAACGCTTGACTCGAGGTACAAGAATGTTTTCAAAGTGTCTTCCACCCTCTATAAGCAACACTCGACGGCGCTGACGGTCGTCATGCTGCATGATTTGAGCGGCATGAAGGGTAGTTCCAGAGCCAGCGAAAAAATCCATAACCCAATCATCAGAGTCGGTGGTTTGCCCAATGAAGCGAGCAACGAGCGTAGTTGGCTTGGGATTTGGAAAACTTCGAGTCTTGCCCGTTATATGTGTATCAATAAGGGTTATAAACAATAATCATGAATAGTTTCTGGAATTTAACTAGGAATTTTAAGAATACAATAACAACTAATTCGCCTTTTAAAAGTTAAGATTAAGGTCATCACTAATCACACTTTTGGAAACTCTTAACAATAATAAAAACGGTAATTTATGAAGCTCGAATCGGTTTCGATTAAAAATTTTCGCTGCTATCAAGATGAGATATTTGTAAAAATTGATGAGCTCACTACTTTTGTTGGAAAAAATGATATCGGAAAATCGTCTGTACTTGAGGCCCTAGAGATATTCTTCAACAATGAAACGATCAAAATTGAACAAGGTGACGCTAATATCTACAGCGGAGACTCTAAGGTTTATATTACATGCGAGTTTTCAGACCTACCTATCACCTTGAGTCTCGATGCAGGATCCGAGACATCGCTAGCTGATGAGTATTTATTAACGCGAGACGGTACCCTTAAAATTCAGAAAATTTTTGACTGCGACAAACACAAACCTTCGGTTGAAGTTTTTATTCTGGCAAATCATCCGACCGCCCCAGGAGTAGCTAATCTACTTGAACTCAAAGAGAAGGACCTTCAGCAAATCGTCAAAGAGAAAGGACTAGACGTATCCCTCAAAGGCAATCCTGGTATGCGGAAGGCTATCTGGGGCTCTGTTCGAGACTTAGCATTATCCGATGTTTCTATACCGGTCACCAAGCCAAAAGAAGACAGTAAGCGAATTTGGGAACAGGTTGAAACCCATCTGCCGATGTTCGCCTTATTCCAGAGTGACCGTAGTAGCCGTGACTCCGATGGTGAGGTACAGAATCCAATGAAAGCCGCAGTAGCTGCCGCTATTGCCGAAGTTCAAGATGAGATCGAAGCAATTCAGGCTAAGGTACGAGAAAAAGCCGAAGAGATTGCCCGCAATACCCACCTGGCGTTGCAGACTATTGACGCCAACTTGGCCAAAGAGCTTACGCCCGAGTTTACCCCACCTACACCCGCCAAATGGACTGGGCTGTTTTCGGTGAATATGAACACTGATGATGGCATTCCACTAAACAAGAGAGGGAGCGGGATTCGCCGTTTGGTTCTGGTGAGTTTTTTCAAGGCCGAAGCAGAGCGACGTTTAAGAACGGGAAATAAACGAAGCATCATCTACGCCATAGAAGAACCGGAAACTGCTCAACACCCCAATAACCAGCGCATTCTCATCGAGTCCTTCAAATCTTTAGCGGCGGAACCAGGATGCCAAGTGCTGCTGACTACTCACAGCCCAGGATTTGCATCCGAACTCCCTTCGGAAAGCATCCGTTTCGTTACTCGAAACAACAATGGCAAGCCACGAATTGATGGTGGTGTTGATGTATTTGGGGAAGTGGCTGAAGCTTTGGGAGTAATACCAGATAGCCGAGTTAAGGTTCTTTTCTATGTAGAAGGCCCCACTGATGTTGTCGCATTTAAATGCCTAAGTCAGGCGTTACATAAAGAAAATCCAGACATTCCAAATTTAACAGTAGATGAGCGTGTGGCTTTCGTAGTGTTAGGCGGTGGAACGCTAAAACATTGGGTCAATCAACATTATTTGAAACCGCTTCACCGTCGAGAGGTACATATTTATGATCGAGACGTAGCCGATTATGCGGATGCAGCGGCTGAAGTTAATCAGCGAAATGACGGGTCTTGGGCTGTACAAACGCGAAAGCATGAAATAGAGAGCTATCTACACACTGAAGCAATTCAAGAAGCTTTTGGTGTTGAAGTGCTGGTAACCGATCACCCTGACAATGATGGTAAGACAGTGCCTAAGCTTTTTGCAGAGGTTTACTCACAAGCTCAGAATTACGATGGCGTTATGAAGGAAAGTAAAGCCAAAATTCAGCTTGCCAAAAGAGCATTTCCATTAATGACAGCGGAGCGTATTCGTGAGCGTGATCCAGAAAATGAGGTAGAAGAATGGTTTCTCAAAATCGGTGCCATGATAGATAATTCGTGATAATCATAAAATAGCAATATCATGATATATAAAGGGTGCCATGCTTTTCGATTAAGCATAAATTATAGCCGCCTAAAGATGGTTAATATTAATCATATTTTATGATTATATCTAAACTGATCAATAGGCTCGATTATAGTGCTTTTATTTTATTAATAATTAGACATCAAATCACGATAACAACCATTTGATATATTTGATTACATTAAAGTCCTTCAATAATATACCTCAAGACACAAGCCGTTCTTTAGTTACCGAGAGAATAGTGTAAACGAGAAGCTATCCATGTCATCAACTCCTGATTTCAGATTAACCTGGCTCTGGCGACACGCTTTCGCCAACCCCCAGCCTGACGTAACTACAGCGGAGCAGGAGTTTTTTCGTGACCGTTATCTGGCAATGCGGGAAAGAGTCGGCATGCTCGTGTCACGAATAGGTATCGACATGCCCAGTCTTACCATTCACGACCTATCGCACCTAGATGCACTCTGGGAGACAGCGTCGCTAGTATCTGAAGGTGCGATTACAGTCAATCCTGCTGAAGCATTCGTCTTTGGTGCAAGCGTGCTCTTGCATGATGCTGCAATGAGCTTGGCCGCCTTTCCAAATGGCTTAACCGACCTTAAGCAGAGCCTGACGTGGAAGGACACAGTTGCGAGCTTGATGCAAGGCAACAGCAATGCGCCAGTCAAGTTGGACGATCCACCCAGTGAGATTGTCCAACGCGTGATTCCTGAAGTGCTACGCCGCCTTCACGCCCAACAAGCGGCCGTACTTGCGGAGCACGGCTGGACCACAAAAAACGGCGATGTTGTATACCTTATCGAGGATGAGGACCTGAGATTTTTTTATGGGCAAACGATCGGTCAGATTGCGTGTAGTCATTGGTGGCCCATCGCTCGAGTCGAGCAGGAATTGCAAGAAGACTTAGGCGCATTACCCCAGCGGACAAAAAGCCGAATTGATCGGGTAAAGCTTGCATGTTTGCTAAGGGTCGCTGATGCACTTCATTTGGATCAGCGACGCGCTCCGCGGTTTTTACGGCTTTTGGTACAGCCGCAGGGCGTGTCAGCACTTCACTGGGCTTTTCAGGAGCGGCTAGCTACACCGCATGTTGAATTGGATGCGGTCGTTTTTACGGCAGGCTCGCCATTTACGCTAATGGACGCCGATGCCTGGTGGCTTGCTTATGACACTATGACTGCTGTTGACAGAGAGCTTCGAGACGTCGACCTACTAATGCAGAACCGTGGCCGAGGCATCCTTCGAGCGCGCAGGGTCAAGGGAGCAGGAACTCCGGAATCGCTGGCGCGAACAATTCAGACCCGTGGATGGCGCCCCGTCGATACACAGCTCCGAGTATCCGATATTCCAAAGATCGTCGAAACTCTTGGCGGCGAGAAATTGTACGGTGATGATCCGACTATCCCGCTACGGGAACTCATTCAAAACAGCGCCGACGCAGTACAGGCCCGAAGGAGATATCAGGAACGAGCTGAATCGTGGGGACTAATCAAGGTCGCGCTGTCGAAGCGAGAGGATGAATATTGGCTTAGCATCGAGGACAATGGAATTGGTATGTCCGAGCAGGTGCTGACCGGACCGTTGATTGATTTCGGCAATTCATTTTGGCGATCACCATTGGTGACGGAAGAGTTTCCAGGATTGATTGCCGCGGGTATGACGGCAATCGGACGTTACGGAATTGGTTTCTTTTCCGTGTTCATGCTTGGATCCGTCGTTCGGGTAATCTCTCGAAGGTGCGATCGCGGCGAGGACACAGCACGAGTACTCGAATTCAGGGACGGTACGGCGTCGCGCCCAATTCTTTATCCTGCGTCAATGAGAGAAGCTCCTCTCGACGGGGGCACACGAATCGAGATCAAACTCAAGAACGATCCACGCGGACCTAATGGACTACTTCGCATCAATCAATATAAACAGGGCATTACACTGCAACAGCTTGTGGCTGCAATGGCACCCAATATGGACGTCGCGATCGAGACCCTTGAGGAAGGGAAATCATCTGTAGCTGTTAGCCCAAGTGACTGGCTCAATCTTGATGACGAAGATCTGCTTTTGCGTCTCGATCCTATTTTTCTCCAACGTCCGGTTAGTGGTAGTCGAACAGCTGGCCGATCATTGATGCGTACAATAAGCGATGCTACTGGAAAAGTATTTGGCCGTGCGTTTATCAGGGCGGAAGCATATAGATTCAGTCAGGATGGCGGATGGGTTACGGTCGGAGGTCTCAGAGCAAAGCGACTCGCCAACATTCAAGGAGTGCTCCTTGGCGAAGCCCTTACGGCAGCTCGCGATTCAGCCATACCAACTGTATCTAGAGAGATTCTCGCTGAGTGGGCCACAGAACAGGCGCGATTAATTGCTGACTTGAACATAGATGAAGAACAGAAAGCTAGGTCTGCGGAAGTCGTCTTAGAATGTGGTGGCCAACTTGGCAAGCTACCGATTGCAAGATGGGGCGACGAATGGATCGACGCGGAAAGCTTTTGGGATCGGATCGCCATGCTGGACGAGGTAGTAATCAGCTTCGATGGCGAATTCTCCTACGACGAGGACCGGGACGACGTGCACCCACGTGATTTCCATCAAAATTTTACAGTGGATCAGGACATCATTGTGGTACCGAAACACAATGGGGAAATCCTAAGTATCGGACGCCAGTCTTGGCCGAACTCTATCACTGGCCGCTCAAAATGGAGTGATTCTAATCTCGAAACTGAGATCAAGCGCATCTTGAACGAAAGCTGGGTTGAAGGCATTAGCCACAGCATCGAAGAACGTAAGATTGGCACGGTGGGCCACGATTCTATTTCACGCGCGGTCGATGTATTCAGGCGTGGCGGATCCGATGTACTTACCGAATAGCAACGCCGTTGCAGGCGACACTTTTATTTAAGGCTTGCTCTAGTGCGTCCGCAGGGTTCTAGGGTGACATCTCCATAAAGTATTTAGTGCAACATAAAGGATGTTATCACTCACTACCTAACGGCCATATATCCCCGCCGCTGTTTCTGACCACTCAATCTGAGGGCGGCTTGTGCCGCCACTTCCATAGTCTCGAACCACTCCTCTTTCACCGTCCCCGGTGAGCCGATCCTCCCCCACTCCCGGATCAGCGCCCACTCGCCAAACACGGTCTCGGTGACGACCACCCGATAGAACCGGCTCATGTTCTTGGCCGGATCGGTCCGTTCCAAATAGAAACCGTGCATGCGCCCTCCCCTCGCCCGAGGCTGTCACTTATTGATAAGTAAGCGTCCGCCGAGGACCGTCTCGACGGATTGAAAGGCTCAGGCGACACTGGTGCGAGCGGACGCATGGGGTGTCCGCACACTCTTGAGGTGGACGCACTGATGACTCACGATGCTGACTTCACAACGGGCGTGGTGGCGATGGATACCTTGGGCCGGCGGCGGTTTGCGCCTGAGTTCAAGCGCGAACGGGTGGAGCGGACCCTACAGCCGGGCGCCTCGGTCGCGGGGATTGCGCTGGCGCATCGGATCAACGCCAATCAACTGTTCAAATGGCGCCGACACTACCTTAAGGACCGGAACGCCCCGGCCGGTCCGCCGGGGCCGACCTTATTACCGGTGGCGATGACGCCCGCATTGGCCGCGCCAGCGCGTGAAGCCACGGTATCCGCTCCACCGGGCACCATCACCATCGAACTCGGGGGTACGCGGGTTCAGGTGAAAGGTTCCGTCGATGCGGCGACCTTGCGCACCGTCCTCGCGAGTCTCAAGGGCCCATGATCGCGCCTCCGTCCGGCACCCGCATCTGGATCGCTGCCGGGGTGACCGATCTGCGCCGCGGCTTCGATGGCTTGGCCGCCCTGGTCCAGACCCAGCTCCAAGCCGAGCCCTTCTCCGGACACATTTTTGCCTTTCGCGGGCGACGCGGCGACCGGATCAAACTACTCTGGTGGGACGGCGATGGGCTCTGCCTGTTCGCCAAGCGGCTGGAGCGGGGCCGCTTCGTCTGGCCGCAGGCGACGGGCGGCACGGTATCCCTCACCCCCGCCCAGTTGTCGATGCTGCTGGAAGGCATCGACTGGCGCCGCCCGATCCGCACCGCGCCTTCTCACGCCGCCTGACGGAGGGCGGGTATCATCGGGGCATGACCAACCCCGACGTGCTTCCCGATGAGATTCCCGCCCTCAAGACGCTGATTGAAGCCCAGCGCGTCGAAATCGCCCACCTGAAACTCCTCGTCGCCAAGCTCCGCCGCCAGCAGTTCGGGCGCCGCTCCGAAAAAATGGCCGGGCTCCTCGATCAATTGGAACTTCAGCTGGAGGAACTCGAAACGGGCGATGCGGAACTCGCGGCGATCGTCGAACCGCGCGCAGCCGAGCGCCGGGTAAGAACGCCCCGGTCACTGCCCGATCATCTGCCCCGCGAAACTCAGGTCCATGCCCCCGGCTTGGCCGAGTGCCCCGACTGTGGCGGTCCCTTGAAGCCCTTGGGCGAGGAGGTCGCCGAAATCCTGGAGTACGTCCCGGCCCGCTTCCGGGTGATCCGCCACGTCCGCCCCAAGTGTGCCTGCGCCCGCTGCGACCGCATCGTCCAGGCGTCGGCGCCGAGCCGGCCCATCGCCCAAGGCTTGGCGGGTCCGGGGCTCCTGGCCCATGTACTCGTCTCGAAATACGGCGATCATCTGCCGCTGTACCGCCAGTCGGTCATTTACGCCCGCGAAGGCGTGGACCTGTCCCGCTCCACCTTGACCGATTGGGTCGGCGACGCCGCGGGCCTCCTTCGGCCTTTGGTCGCGGCAATCCGCCGGCATGTGCTCGCCGGCGACAAACTCCATGCCGACGACACCCCGGTCCCGGTGCTCGCGCCCGGTCAGGGGCGCACGAAGACCGGTCGGCTGTGGACCTATGTCCGGGACGACCGCCCGGCCGGTGATCTCACGCCGCCCGCGGTGTGGTTCGCCTACGCGCCGGATCGCCAAGGCCAGCATCCCAGGACGCATCTCAAGGACTTCGAAGGCGCCCTGCAGGCGGATGGCTACGCCGGGTTCAACGGGTTGTACGACACCGGTCGCGTGCAGGAAGTGGCCTGTTGGGCGCATGTCCGGCGCAAGTTCTACGGGCTCCACAAGGCCCACAGGAGTCCCTTGGCGGCCGAGGCGCTCCAGCGTATCGGTGCGCTCTATACGATCGAAGCCGAGATCCGGGGCCAGCCGCCGGAGGCCCGTGCCGCAGCGCGGCAAGCCCGCGCGGGTCCGCTCCTCGCGGCGCTTCAGACCTGGCTGCACACCACGCTGACACAGGTCTCGAAAAAGTCGGCGCTAGCCGAGGCGATCCGCTATGCCCTGACCCGCTGGCCGGCGCTGACCCGCTATCGCGATGACGGTCGTCTGGAGATCGACAACAATGCCGCGGAACGCGCGTTGCGGGTGGTGGCGCTCGGCCGGAAGAACTATCTGTTCGCCGGCTCCGACGCCGGCGGCCAGCGAGCGGCGGCGATCTACACCCTGATTGGCACGGCCAAGCTCAACGGCCTCGATCCGGAGGCGTACCTCCGGACCGTGCTGGCCCGCATCGCCGAGCATCCCGTCAATCGAATCGACGAGTTCCTACCCTGGAACCTCGCCGATCAGGTGACGGAACTGACCCAGCCCATCGCGGCTTGACGCCGTCAACACGGTAAGGCTCGGACGCTTACCATTCTCCCGGTCATTTTTTTCTGTTGGGCTCCCCCGCATACGCGGGGATCGACCCTTAGCAGGGGATTAGGCGCCACCGCCAAGGGCGGCTCCCCCGCATACGCGGGGATCGACCTTGCCAGGCCGCACCGTCATAGATCGCGACCTGGGCTCCCCCGCATACGCGGGGATCGACCCCGTTGAAGCCGGTGCCCCAGGCGTATTTGAGTGGCTCCCCCGCATACGCGGGGATCGACCTTCAGGCTCCAGCATGCGACCGGACTCAGTGAGGGCTCCCCCGCATACGCGGGGATCGACCTGGGCGATCTCGCGTATGCCTTCCGGTTCCAGCGGCTCCCCCGCATACGCGGGGATCGACCCGCGGACCAGGCGGTATACATCGTCAGGTCCGGGGCTCCCCCGCATACGCGGGGATCGACCTCTAACCGCAGGCAATACCTACCGCATTGTGGCGGCTCCCCCGCATACGCGGGGATCGACCCTAACTCAAGGCCCCGCTTCGGCGGGGCCTTTTCATCCTGCTGATTTAGGACACACGGAGCGAAACCGATGATTAGCGATCATGCGATGGTTAGACTGTCCGATTATCCCATCCTGGAAGAGCTGGGGCAGCGGCGCACGAAGGCCAAGCGGCTCGACCGTAGGGCCTGCCGCTACATCTATCAAACTGGCCTGTCGGAAATCGATCCCGCCCGGATCGGGGCGGCGGAGCGCCAGCTTATCACCGAGCTGGGGATTAGCTGGCGCATTCGGGACGATGCATTGATGCGCCGGATGGCTGGTAAATATATTTGGTGGAAAACGCCAGACGAGGCCTTGGAACGGCCTGAGCGTGTCATAGCTCAGGTTATGGACATAGGGGACTACGAGGATGTTCAGGCGCTGGCGGAGCACGTGGGGGATGATGCGCTGCGGGATGTTCTGACGCATGCCGAAGCCGGCTGGTTCAACGAACGCTCCTAGCACTATTGGCATTACCGCCTGGGCCTGGCCGAACTCGAACAGGTGCCGCCGATGCCCAGCAGACAGATGGATTGAAACTAAACTGTTGGACATGGCATCGGATCAAAACATCTTCGAACCCTGGCAAGCCGATTACGACCAGGCCGCTTATCTCATGGGCGTTGCTGCTGCCGCGCTTGTTATCAGTCCATTCCTGGGCGCTTTCAAACCGTTGTCCGTCATAGGCGCTGTGCTCGCGTTTTTGTGCTCTATTCAGACATTGCGAAAGGGCCGGCGTCGCGAACGCGGCATTCTCGTAGAACAAGCAGCGATTGAGGCAATTAAAGCGATCCTTCCGCCGAACTGGACGCTTCAAACGGACGTGTCAGCGGGCCGGGTCGGTAATATCGACATGCTTATTTCGGTCGGCGAGAAAACGCAAATCGTCGTTGAGATAAAGAGCTATGACGGAATCCGGGAAAACGCCTATGGGTTTCTGGTGAAACGATCCGGCGCAAGGATTTTTAAAAACATTGTGGCCCAAGTGTGGAACCAGTGCGGGGCGGTCGGCTCAAAAAGCCCGGTGATTTGGGTCCCGACAGCGATAGAACAACATTCGTTCAAAAGTCAGAAAGGCATTGTGGTAGTAAACGGCAATGCTCAAATGCTCCTAAACGCCTTGTATTGGGTGGACGAGAATGTGAAGCGCTCGTTTGAAATAAAGTTCGATGGCATCCCTCCGCAATGGCTGCGGGAAGATGTGAAGAACCATGGCTTTCGGTTTGATGGCATGGTGTGGCGTGGATGGGGGAGCAAGTTGGAAATGCAACCCCTTGCGAAGGCCGTTCTAGCCGAGGGCGGCATGATTCGTTGTTCTTAGTGGTTAGGCGCTGCAACTCGGAGTTTTCGCGCCCGCGAAAACCGGTTAGGGCGGCCATTGCTGCGCCCCATGCAACACGCGCATCAGTTCAATGCGTTTAGCTCTCGGCTTAATGCGATAGACCACGACAAAGGGCGTGCGGCTGATGACCAGCTCGCGCGTGCCGCGCTTGCGGCCGGGTCGCCCCATTTCCGGATGCTCGATAAGGAGACCGACTTGATGCTCGATCCGGTCGCCCTGCTCGATGGCGGCGCTCGGACTGTCCTGAGCAATGTAATCCAGGTGCGCGTCACGGTTCGCCACCGCCGTAGGCAACCAAACCAGCCTCAAGCAGTGTCACCGTCTTTGATGCGCTTCATCAGTTCGGCCCTCTTCCTCGCCCAGCTCGCTTTCACTTCCTCGTGCGGTATCCAGACGGTATTCGGGTCGTCCGCTTCTTTCAGCGCCTGCTCGACCTCTTGTCGAAACCATTTGTCATAGGCGGCGGCTTCGTGGGCTTGCTTGAGGGCCTCGGCTCGATCTGGCCGCGAGTAGGTCTTAATACTGGCGGGGTCATAATTGGCGGCGTCCACGTCGAACCGGCTAATACCGATGTCTTTGAGGTAGGCCACCAGGGTTTCGAGTTTTTTGAACGTGCGCACCTGCTTACTGCGGCTCGCGGCCAAGGGGCGCTCCTGCATGCCATATTTGATCAGTACCCCCCAGCCCCCCGCTTGACCGATCACATGCGCGCCTCGGACGGCTCCGGCTTCAACCAGACGAGATAGGGTGTTGTGGTCGATGGTTTCAGCGCTCATACGTGCACCTGCCTTTCTGCGGATCAAGGAATAATTGGTATTATAAGCAATCTACAAAAGATTGTTCGACAATCAACAATTGATTCCGCTAAGTTTTTAACATAGTGCCTGTTATCGGCTATTGCTCGCACCGCGCAGCCGGGTTTTTTCATTGCTGTGTTTTCGTCCTGGTTTTTCCGCCGCTGGTCTTAGCCAGAGCTACCAGCTCGGCTTGCAGGCGTTCCACTTGGGGACGTCTCAGAAAACGGAAAAAATCGTACGCTAAGCCGGTTGCAGCGGTCGTAGCGGCCTGAACTTGCCCGCGCCGATCTTGGCGCTGCTGCGCCAGAGGTAATCGCCGGTCAGGTTGATGTGCTCCCAGCCCAGCGGCGACAGGTACTGCAACAGGGCGTCATCGACAGTCTGGCCGTGACCGCGTAAGGCGTTTGAGGCCCGTTCCAGATAGACCGTGTTCCACAACACTATGGCCGCCGTCACCAGGTTGAGGCCGCTGGCCCGGTAGCGCTGCTGCTCGAAACTGCGGTCGCGGATTTCGCCCAGCCGGTTGAAGAACACGGCGCGGGCCAGCGCGTTGCGGGCTTCGCCCTTGTTCAGTCCGGCATGCACGCGGCGGCGCAGCTCGACGCTTTGCAGCCAGTCCAGGATGAACAGCGTTCGCTCGATGCGGCCCAGCTCGCGCAGCGCCACGGCCAGGCCGTTCTGGCGCGGGTAGCTGCCGAGTTTCCTGAGCATCAGCGAGGCCGTCACCGTGCCCTGCTTGATCGAGGTGGCCAGCCGCAGGATTTCGTCCCAATGAGCGCGGACGTGCTTGATGTTGAGCGTGCCGCCGATCATCGGTTTCAGCGCGTCATAGGCGGCTTCGCCCTTCGGAATGTAGAGCTTGGTGTCGCCCAGGTCGCGGATGCGCGGCGCGAAGCGGAAGCCCAAGAGGTGCATCAGCGCGAAGACGTGATCGGTGAAGCCTGCCGTGTCGGTGTAGTGCTCCTCGATGCGCAGGTCGGATTCGTGGTATAGCAGGCCGTCGAGCACGTAGGTCGAGTCGCGCACGCCGACGTTGACCACCTTGGTGTGGAACGGCGCGTACTGGTCGGATATGTGCGTGTAGAACGTCCGCCCTGGGCTGCTGCCGTATTTCGGGTTGATGTGGCCCGTGCTCTCGGCCTTGCTGCCGGTGCGGAAGTTCTGGCCGTCCGACGATGACGTGGTGCCGTCGCCCCAATGCTCGGCGAAGGGATGCCGGAACTGCGCGTTGACCAGATCGGCCAGCGCCGCCCCGTAGGTTTCGTCGCGGATGTGCCAGGCTTGCAGCCAGGCCAGCTTGGCGTAGGTCGTGCCGGGGCAGGACTCCGCCATCTTGGTCAGGCCCAGGTTGATGGCGTCGGCCAGGATCGTGGTCAGCAGCAGGTTCTTGTCCTTGGCCAGGTCGCCCGATTTCAGGTGCGTGAAGTGCCGGGTGAAACCCGTCCACTCGTCCACCTCCAGCAGCAGTTCGGTGATCTTGACGTGCGGCAGGATCATCGCCGCCTGGTCGATCAGCGCCTGCGCGGTGTCGGGCACCGCTGCATCGAGCGGCGTGATCTTCAGGCCCGACTCCGTGATGATGGCGTCCGGCAGCTCGTTGGCCAGTGCCATGCGGTTGACAGTGGCGAGCTGTGTTTCCAGCAGCGTCAGCCGGTCATGCAGATACTGGTCGCAGTCGGTGGCCACGGCCAGCAGCAATTCGCTGGCCTGCTTGAGGCTGGCGAATTTCGCGGGCGGCACCAGATAGTCCTCGAAGTCCTTGAACTGGCGCGATCCCTGCACCCAGATGTCGCCGGAACGCAGCGCGTTCTTCATCTCCGACAGCGCGCACAGTTCGTAATAGCGCCGGTCGATGCCGGTGTCGGTCATCACCCGCTTCTGCCAGCGCGGCTTGATGAAGTCGGTCGGCGCGTTCGCAGGCACCTTGCGCGCGTTGTCGCTGTTCATGCCGCGCAGCACCTCGATGGCGTCGAGCACGTCTTTGGCAGCGGGTGCGGCCCGCAGCTTGAGCACGGCGAGGAATTCCGGCGCGTAGCGGCGCAAGGTGGCGTAGCTCTCGCCGATACGGTGTAGGAAATCGAAGTCCTCGGGCTGCGCGAGCTTCTGCGCTTCGGTGACGCTCTCGGCGAAGGCATCCCAGGACATGACGGCCTCGATGGCGGCGAACGGATCGCGGCCCGCTTGCTTGGCGTCGATCAGCGCCTGGCCGATGCGGCCGTACAGGCGCACCTTGGCGTTGATGGCTTTGCCAGACGCCTGAAACTGCTGCTGATGCTTGTGCTTGGCGGCGTTGAACAGCTTGCCCAAAATGCGGTCGTGCAGGTCGATAATTTCGTCGGTGACGGTGGCCATGCCCTCGATGGACAGCGCGACGAGGGTGGCGTAGCGCCGTTGCGGCTCGAACTTGGCCAGATCGGCGGGCGTCATCTGGCCTCCCTCGCGGGCGATCTTGAGCAACCGGTTCTGGTGCACCGACCGCTCGATGCCGGAAGGCAGGTCGAGCGCCTGCCAGGCTTTGAGGCGCTCGATGTGTTCGAGCATGTGGCGCGAGTTCGGCTTGACGGGCGACTGGCGCAGCCAGGCCAGCCAGGTCGTCTTGCCGTTGTCGCGGCGCTTGAGCAGATCGTCGAGGCGGTGCCGGTGGGTGGCCGACAGGGGATCGGACAAGGCCGCGTAGATGCGGCGGTTGGCGCGGGTGATCGCCTCGGCACAGACGCGCTCGACAACATCCAGCGTCGGCAAGATGATGTGTTGGTGCCGCAGAGAGTCGAGGGCGCTGCTGGCCAGCACGATGCCCTTGTCGGTCTGCAAGGCCAGTTCGGTCATGGCATGGACAGCCTGCTGATAGTGCGCCAAGCCGAACGGTTCCATGCCCAGGTACGCCCGCAGTTCGAGCAGATGCTCGCGCCGTGTTTCCTCGCGCTCGGCATACTGTGGCCAGCACCCCGGATCGGTGCGCAGTTGCCGTCCGATCCATTGCAGGAGGGGCATGGGCACCGCAGCGTCGGGCAGCAGGCCCTGACCGGGGAAGCGCAACAGGCACAACTGCACCGCGACCCCCAGCCGGTTCGCGTCACCGCGCCGCTGGCGGATCAGTGACAGGTCGGCCTCGCTGAAGGTGTAGTGACGGATCAATTCGTCTTCGGTATCGGGTAACGCCAGCAGGCTTGCCCGCTCGGCGGCGGACAGAATGGAGCGTCGAGGCATGGTCAGTCGTCCGTTCGCAGGTATTGGTAGAGGGTTTCGCGGCTGATCCCGAACTCGCGGGCGAGTTGTGCCTTCTTTTCGCCGGCAGCGGCGCGACGGCGCAGCTCGGCCACCCGCTCCGGCGCGAGCGCCTTCTTGCGGCCCCGATAGGCCCCGCGCTGCTTGGCGAGCGCGATGCCTTCGCGCTGCCGCTCGCGGATCAGGGCGCGCTCGAACTCGGCGAACGCGCCCATCACCGAGAGCATCAGGTTCGCCATCGGCGAGTCCTCGCCGGTGAAGGTCAGGCTTTCCTTGACGAACTCGATGCGCACGCCGCGCTGGGTGAGCTTCTGCACCAGGCGGCGCAGGTCGTCGAGGTTGCGCGCCAGGCGGTCCATGCTGTGCACCACCACCGTATCGCCGTCGCGCACGAAGGCGAGCAGCCGCTCCAGCTCGGGGCGCTGGGTGTCCTTGCCCGATGCCTTGTCGGTGAACAGCCGGTCCACCGGCACATGCTCAAGCTGGCGTTCCGGGTTCTGGTCGAAGCTGCTGACGCGGACGTAGCCGATACGCTGACCGTGCAAGGTGGCCTCCTGAGGGCAATGTGTCAGGAAGAAATCTATGACCCTTGACGGCGCGTGTCAATCAATTCGGAAGGCGGCTCTATTCTGACGCTTTCGCGTCACACGATCTGACGCCAGGTTAGGGTATGCTTCAACTAGACACAAAGGAGCGAAATTGCGACATGCAGAACATCAGGGAAATGTTCGAGAGGCACCAAGTCGGTGTTTACTTCGGGGCAGTTGTGGTGGCTGCGTTTGTCGCTTTTCTCGTACCCGGCACCGCAGCGCTTGAAGGCGGCGTGAATCCAGCGCTTGCATTCATGCTGTTCGTGACATTTCTGCAAGTGCCCCTGGCCGACCTTGGCCGCGCCTTCGGTCGCGGTCGGTTTCTTGCCGCACTGCTCATTACGAATTTCGTCGTAATGCCGCTCTTGGTGGCCGTACTGGTGCAATTTCTGCCATCCGACCCCATGGTGCGGCTCGGCGTACTGCTAGTGTTGCTGACGCCTTGCATTGACTATGTGGTTACGTTCTCGCACCTTGGTCGTGCTGATGCCCGCCTGCTACTGGCGGCAACCCCTACGCTCCTGGTTGTGCAAATGCTGCTGCTGCCGGTCTATCTCGGCCTGCTTCTTGGGAATGATGCCGCAGCCCTCGTGCAGCCCGGCCCGTTCGTTCATGCCTTCGTCTGGTTAATCGCTGTTCCACTGGCCCTTGCTGGGCTTGTGCAGCTATGGGCAGCTCAAAGCCGGGCCGGTGCAAAAGTCTCGGCGTCACTTGGCCTATTGCCGGTACCGGCGACTGCCCTTGTCCTATTCGTGGTCGTCGCGGCCGTGGTGCCCCAGCTCGGCCCGGCGACCGAGGCGGCCTTGAGTGTGATTCCCTTCTATATCGCCTTTGCTGTGATCGCCCCACTGATCGGATGGAGCATTAGCCGACTGTTCCGTCTTGATGCCACTGCCGGCCGAGCCATCGCTTTCAGCGCAGGCACTCGAAATTCCCTTGTTGTTTTGCCGCTTGCTCTAGCTGTGCCTGGGGCCATACCCATATTGCCAGCCATCGTCGTTACGCAAACTCTTGTCGAGCTACTCAGCGAGCTGGTCTATGTGCGCGTCATCGCCAGACTCGGTGGCCCTGATCCTGTTGTGCCCCAAACTTCCTCGTAGTCGATCAGAGCACGTTACGGCCGCTGCACCTGAACGCCCGCAACGCCCGCGACAGGGACAGAAGGAACAAGCCGGTCAAACCGAGCGCCGCGATGACCCAATGCTCGCCGAGGAGCGCGCCAGCGGCCGTACCGGCCAGCACGACGGCGAGGATGGGCAGGTGGCAGGGGCAGGTCAACACAGCCAGTCCGCCCCACAGATAGCCGGTGATGGGCTTGCGCTCGGAGCCGTTCATGGCAACGCCCCTTCCTGCCGGGCAGCCTCGGCCCGCAGCGCGCTCAACTGCACCTCCAGGCCCGCGAGCGCCCGCTGTCGCCGTTCGACGAGTTGGCGCAGCTCGGCGAGCCACACCGCCGCTTCACCGGCATCCGGGGCGTCCAGCGCCCGGCACAGCCGGGTCAGCACGTCCAGGCCGATCCCCGCCTCGAAGGCAGCCCGCACGAAGCGCAACCGCTGCAAGGCGTCCGCGTCGAACACGCCATAGCCGCCGGCGGTGCGCGCGGCCGGGCGCAACAACCCGCGCAGCAGGTAGTCGCGCACGACGTGCACGCTCACGCCGGCATCCTGGGCCAGGCGCGACACGGTGTAGGCGTTCATCGAACACCTCCCTTTTCCTCATCCGGCGCAGCAGGACAGTTGCTTCACGTCCTTGTTGAAGGTCTGCGCCGCGAGCTTCAAGCCCTCGACCATCGTGAGATACGGGAACAACTGGTCGGCCAGCGCCTGCACGGTCATCCGGTGGCGTATCGCCAGCGCGGCCGTCTGGATCAGTTCGCCCGCTTCCGGCGCCACCGCCTGCACACCGATCAGCCGCCCCGAGCCGGCCTCCGCCACCAGCTTAATGAAGCCGCGCGTGTCGAAGTTGGCCAGCGCCCTCGGCACGTTGTCGAGCGTCAGCAGCCGGCTGTCGGTCTCGATGCCGTCGTGGTGCGCTTCCGCCTCGCTGTAGCCCACCGTCGCCACCTGCGGATCGGTGAACACCACCGCCGGCATCGCGGTCAGGTCCAGCGCCGCGTCGCCGCCGGTCATGTTGATCGCGGCACGGGTGCCGGCCGCCGCCGCCACATAGACGAACTGCGGCTGGTCGGTACAGTCGCCGGCGGCAAAGATGTGCGGTGCGCTCGTGCGCATGGCGCGGTCGATGACGATGTCGCCCTGTGCATTGATCTCAACGCCCGCCGCCGCGAGGTTCAGGCTGCGCGTGTTCGGCGCGCGGCCGGTGGCCACCAGCAGCTTGTCGGCGCGCACTTCCCCGTGCCCGGTGGTGAGCACGAATGCCCCGTCCGCATAGGCAACCTGGCTGGCCTGGGTGTGGTCCAGCACCTCGATGCCCTCGGCGCGGAAGGCGGCCGTGACGGCTTCGCCGATGGCGGGGTCTTCGCGGAAGAACAGCGTGCTGCGCGCCAGGAGCGTGACCCGGCTGCCCAGGCGGGCGAAGGCTTGTGCGAGCTCGACCGCCACCACCGACGAGCCAATGACGGCCAGCCGCTCAGGGATCGTGTCGCTCGCCAGCGCCTCGGTGGAGGTCCAGTAGGGCGTGTCCTTCAGGCCGGGGATCGGCGGGATTGCGGGGCTTGCGCCGGTCGCAACCAGGCAGCGGTCGAAGTTCACTTCGCGGGTGCCGCCGTCAGCGGTCGCCACGGTCAGCGTGCGCGCGTCCTTGAACCGGGCCTCGCCGCTCAGCACGGTGATGGCCGGGGTGCTCGCCAGGATGCCTTCGTATTTGGCATGGCGCAGTTCCTCGACGCGGCCTTGCTGCTGGGCCAGCAGCCGCTTGCGCAGCACGGCCGGCGCTGCGGCGGGCAGACCGTCATCGAACGGGCTTTCGCGGCGCAGGTGGGCGATGTGGGCGGCACGGATCATGATCTTGGACGGCACGCAGCCGACATTGACGCAGGTGCCGCCGATGGTGCCTCGCTCGATCAGCGTCACGCGCGCGCCTTGCTCGACGGCTTTCAGCGCTGCCGCCATCGCCGCGCCGCCGCTGCCGATCACAGCCACGTGCAGCGCTTGTTCACCGCCACCATGCTTCGTTTCGCCACCGAGCCAGCCCAGCGCCTTGTTCAGCAGGCCGACTGGCTTGTTCTGCGTGTCGGCAACCCGTGCGCGGTAGCCGAGCGCGGCGACGGCTGCGACCAACGGGTCGAGACTCACACCCGCGTCCGCCTCGATCTCGGCCTGGCGCTGCGGATAGGACACCGAGGCCGCGCGCACGCCGGGCACGTTCGTCAAAGCCTGCTGGACGTGCTCAGCGCACGACGTGCAGGTCATGCCTTCGATGTGAAGGGTGATCGCCTCGGCCATGATTCCGCCCTCACTGCTTCACGGTGGCGGGGTAGCCCGCGTTTGCGGTGGCCTTGGTCAAGGCGTCGGCATTGGTCTTTGCGTCGTCGAAGGTGACGACGGCCTCCCGCTTCTCGAAGCTGACTTCGGCCTTCTCGACGCCGGCGACCTTGGACAGGGCCTTCTTGACCGTGATCGGGCACGCGGCGCAGGTCATGCCGGGCACCGACAGGGTGACGGTCTTGGTGGCGGCCCAGGCGGGCGCGCTCAGGGCGGCGGCCAGAGCGATGAAGGCGGTGAGTTTCTTCATGGTGATCTCCTTTCAGTAGAACAGCGGCAGGACGTAGGGGAAAGCGAGGGCAACCAGGACCAGGGCGGCCACGACCCAGAAGCTCACCTTGTAGGCCGTCCGAACGTGGGGCACGGCGCAAACATCGCCGGGCTTGCAGGCATGGGTAGATCGGAAGATGCTGCGCCAGGCGAAGAACAGCGCGACGAGCGCCGCGCCGATGAAGATCGGGCGGTATGGCTCCAGCACGGTCAGGTTGCCGATCCAGGCGCCCGAGAAGCCGAGCGCGACCAGGACGAGGGGGCCGAGGCAGCAGGTCGAGGCGAGGACGGCTGCGACGCCGCCGGTCGCCAGTGCTCCGCGGCCGTTCTTGGGTTCCGACATGAGGTTCTCCTTCCGGGACTTCGCTTGATGCTGTAACGTTACTTCCGTAGTTAACTACGGAGTCAAGCACCATGGAAAACGCTCAAGAGAATCTCACCATCGGGGCCTTCGCCAAGGCAGCCGGGGTCAACGTGGAGACGATCCGCTTCTATCAGCTCAAGGGCTTGCTGCCCCAGCCGGAACGGCCTTATGGGAGCATCCGCCGCTACGGGCAGGCGGACGTGGTGCGGGTGAAGTTCGTGAAATCAGCCCAGCGCCTGGGCTTCAGCTTGGATGAAGTCGGCCAGCTCCTGAAACTGGAGGACGGCACCCATTGCAGCGAGGCGGCCGACCTGGCCGCCCACCGGCTGGCCGATGTGCGCGCACGCATGGCAGACCTCGCGCGAATGGAAGAGGCCCTGTCGACGCTAGTGAGAGAGTGCAACGCGCACCACGGCAATGTTTCCTGCCCGTTGATCGCAGCTTTGCATTGCTGCTAAAGGGCCCACTTCGGCTCTTAGCGTACGATTTTTTCCGTTTTCTGAGACAACCCGATCCGAAGTGGCTGCGCCGGCACTTCGGCGTGGTGATGGAACGCATCGCTCTGGAACTGCGTGGTGTGTCGTGCCTATCTCTGGAAACCGTTCCCCCGCCCCGGAAGCAGATTCTCACCTCGCGCAGCTTCGGGGAGAAGGTCACCCGCCTCGAGGATCTGCGCGCCGCGGTCACCCGCTTTGCGGCGCGCGCCGGCGAAAAGCTTCGTGCGCAGGGGCTCTCCGCGCAGGCGCTCAGCGTCTTCATCCAGACCAGCCCGTTCGACACGGCCCAGCCCTATTACGCCAATGCCGTGAGCCTGGCCTTCGATGGTCCGAGCCAGGATTCCGGACACCTGATCCGCCAGGCGCTCCAGGGACTGGAGCGGCTCTTTCGCGACGGTTATGCCTATCAGAAAGCCGGGGTCATGCTCCTCGACCTGGTTCCGGCCGGCGTGGCGCAGACTGATCTCTTTCCATCCGAAGCGTCGGATCCGGTTCGCTCGTCCCGGCTGATGCAGGCGCTCGACCAGATCAACCGGCGGCACGGCCGCCAGACGGTCCGGTTTGCGGGCGAAGGGCTCAGCGAACGGTGGCACCTGCGCACCCGGCTGAAATCCCCGAACTACACCACCCGCTGGACGGAACTGCCTACGGTCAGGGCCATATAGTGTGTTCCAGGGATCACGATACCGATGAGCAACCAGACAGCCACCGACCCATTTCTGCCGGTCGGCTTCGGCCGGGTCAGTTGGGTGCCGCAGGGCTGGGAACAGATGTTTGCGGTCGCGAAAAAAGGAAGGACGGCAAGCCGTCATCGCGGACGCGATCGCCGCAGGCCTGCACCATTACTTCAACAAAGGCCTGGTATCGCCAACAAGAGACCTTAAGTAACCTACCCTATCGGGTCTGTTTTGCCACCTCTAGCCCGCGACGTGGAAAAGTCCTTAATCAGCTCCTGCTGCCCGGCAATCTGCGCACGAAGCGCTTCTAATTGGCCGTTGGCCTTACCGTTTTCGGTTGTGAGCTCAAGAATTCTCGCTCTTGTGGTATCCAGTTCGGCTTGAAGCCGCTTGATTTCGGCCTCCTGCTTTGCCATTCGCCCATTCAGAGCCTCGATCTGTCCCCGAAGGTTAGCCGCCGCCGCTTGTGCGGTGCCGGCTTTTTTCTGGGCCTCATCGCGTTCCGTATGGATACGGGTTAATCGCTCGGCCGTGCGGTGGGTTTCCTCGGCCATCCGCTTCCGCTGTTCGGCGTGTGTCTCACGCTCTGCTTCCGCCTTGGCTCTCACGGTCGCCAACTCGGTAAGCGTGGCCTCGAGTTTGGCGGTGGTCGACTCATGGCGTTTTCGTTCGGCGTCCAGCTCGGCGGCCACGGTGTTGGTTCGTTCCAGCGCCGTGGCAAGCTGAGTGCGCAAATCGGCCGCCAATCGCTCAGCGGCGGCCGAATCCTCCGCCGCTTTCCTTTCCAGCTCGGCCAGGCGGGTTTGCAAGGCTTCCAATTCCGAAGCCTGAGACTCGAAAGCGATCGACAACTCTACGCGTAGCTTTTCCGCTTCGGCTCGCTCGGCATCCCACGCGGCTTGGGCGGCGCTTAGGCTTTCGTTGGCGATGTCCTGGGCTTCGCTCCACAGCGCGATGAGCGCCGCGTGATGGGCTTGCTGTACCCGCTCCGGCACGGCCACAGCAACCGGCGCAGCGGTTGCGGTCTGCATTCTTCGCCATTCCCGCATGACGGCGCTGGCGTCGTGCATGTTGGTTTTCGACAATCGACGCACGGCGTCCACGGTCGGGAAATCGACCCGTCCGCCTTGCTCAAAAAGCTGGTTTGCCGCGGCAATAATCCGCTCGCGATGCTCTTGTTTGATCTCCATTGCCCTCTCCGCCGCTTCTTATCGAGTGGCTTTACGATGGACGCTTAAAAGAGGGATCGACCGGCACTGATGTGTTCAAAATATGACCATTCCATGGAATAAGAGCGATAGCGGCGTGTCCGAGCGGCTATCCAAGGATTCATCCACAGAAAATGTGGATCGATTGCTATAGGAATCATCCGGAAATTCCAGGCCAGGAATTTTCCGCCGATCTGTTGGATTTATTTACAACACCTATAGGTGTTGTTATTATGTCCAACATGAAAGCGCAAGAACTGATCAGGCGACGGGTCATCATTTCCGAGAACGCCTTCGCCGAGCTCGTGATTTGGCAATTACCTAAGCCCGTTCCTGGCAGTCGGCACCTGTTCAAATATCGGCTGGCTTTTGTGGTCAGAGGTGAATGCGTCTTGCGCTACGACAACGAAGCCGGCAAGGGAGACCATCGGCATCGGGGCAATCTCGAAGAGCCCTATCGCTTCTCGACCCAGCGCCAATTGCTGAAGGACTTCAACGATGACATAACGAGGTGGCGTGATGAAAACAGTGACGATTGATGTAAGGACTTTGGCGGACACGCTGTCGGACGTGGCGGAAGCCATGGATACCCTGACGCCTTCCGAGCCGCGCATCAGCTTTGAAACGCCGGAGCTGTTATGGAAGGTGCTGACCGCGAAGCGCTGGGAAATCCTCAAGACCATGACCGGCGCAGGTCCCCTGGCCATCCGCGAAATCGCGCGGCGCGTCGGCCGGGATGTCAAGGCGGTGCATGGCGACGTTCATGCCTTGCTCAACGCGGGACTGCTGGATAAAGCCGAAGATGGCAGGGTGGTCTTTCCATACGACGCCGTGCATGTGGATTTTGTGCTGAAAGCCGCTTAATCCGATCGCGGGGCATCATCGCGGGGCATCTATTTACACGAGGGTGAACTCAGTAAGACCTCGCCCAAACCGAAAAATGGTTACGCATGATCACTTACTTCCCGATTTGGTTTTCCGGTTCTTGATGTATCGGCTCACGGTATTGGCATCCATCCACTGATTGCGTATTCCGACCGCATTCGACCACCCCCATGGGCGGGGGCGACACAGGGGCAACCTCAACTATGATCCGCCTCTTTTTCGGAGAGAAAGATCGGAATGGAGCGGTTATCCATGCGGACGAAGAAATCCTTACGGTTAGCCGATCGGTCATTTCAGTGCCCGCAGAGGGTCATTTGGCGTAGCTCATAGATGTTCGGTTCGTTTGAATGGCGATGCCGTTGGCGCTCCCCGTGTGTTATGAGCGTGCCCCAAAAGCTCGGTATTCCCCTGGATCGCCGCCAGCACCGCGGCGGGATTGGTGCCTGAAAAGCGCGCCAGTTGGCGAAGCACAAGCTGGCTCACGAAAACCGCATCTTCAAAGGGCATTGGGACCGCCCTGACCGGCAGCCCCGCTTGCTGGAGGATGACGTAAAGGTTCTGCGGCTGGCGCTCAATTTTGAACTGTTTGTCCTTGCGATCGCCATGGAAGCGCGCCTCCATGTGAGAAGCATAGCCTAACAACACGGCGGCGAGCCGGGGGAGCTCACGTGGCGTCAGCTGCATCTGAATTTTGTTGTCCCAATCATGCGAGCCGTCTGCGGTGGCGACGGCGCCATGCACCCCGACCGTCGGCTGATTCTTTCGGGTGACCTCCGCTTCGAACGAAATCGCCGCGGTTTTCCCGTAAACATGCCACGCCCAATGCTCCATGAACACCCCTCGATTGTTCTTCAAATATTCTATTCTGATAACAGTATCTTAATATCCAACCCAACACGACCCAAGCCCTCCGATGGACATAGCACCCGCATCATAACCCCACCTGTTAAGCCTCTTCTTTTCTCTCCTCTCTCGTTCTCTCTCGGTTTGACGGCCGCTAGGTGGGATGGGGCGGGGTGACCGTGGGAATTGGTCGTAATCATTAAGATACTGTTATCAGAGTGTGTCTTCTGCTATCGTACCGGCAACCTAGCCAAGGGAGAGCCGAATGCCGGGTTTAGAGTCCCGCGCCCAAGTATTGCTGTTGGATCGGATTGGTCAGCTTGAAGCGGCGTTGCAGCAGCTCGCCGGGCTTATCGTGGCGGATCAGGAAAGGCCCTGTTGGGTCGAAGGGCATGAGCGGAGTGGGCTTTCGAAAGCCCGAGAACGGTGTGCCGCGTTCATTCAGCGGATCGATTACACCGATGATCGGGATCCGGGCGGGACGGAGCAGCTGCAGGGGCTTTTGGGGTCATCCGAGGAGACCTTGTCGGCGGTCGCGGAGGTCAACCAGCTCAAGGATAGGCTCCATGATTTCTTGATGTGCCTCGATTCGGGGGTTTTGGAACCACCTCGCGGCGCGGCCACGCAACGCGCTTGGACGAGCAAGCTATTGACCGCCATCGGCCGGGCGCGGTTCAATCGGCGCCAGGCAACGCGACACCTGGTGGTGCTGGATCAGCGCCCGATCGCCGCCTCCTTTTTCTGGGGGCGCGTCCGCAAAATCGTGAAAATCACCCGCGCTCAAGCGCAGGCCATGTTGGAAAAACGTCTGGCCGAATCGGACGATCGGGACCCTGCGCTACGCTATCAATACGAGTGCCTGTTGAATCTTCCGGAGCATGAGCCTTTGGCGCAGGTTCAGCAGCTCAAGGATTACCCCCGGGTCAATCTCGTCTTCCCGGGAGATTCCGGTGATCTCCGCCATCGGCGAACGGTTCGAAAGCAAGTCATGGCACTTTCACCGATTTTCTATCCGGCCGAACCCTTGGCGAGAACCCCGGAGGTGGTGGCCTTGCCCGAACAAGGTCAGAAGCGCCAGCGCCTTCGCCGGGTCGACCTTCAAGTGGAAGTTCGACCTTTCTTGCCAGCAATACGCGTGCACCGCTACCGGACGGAGTAAATAGGTAATTCCTTTATTCTCGATCTCCGGGATCACCAGATAGAACATCGGTGCCCAGATTTGGCGGTCTGTGGTTTAGGGACTGGGCGCTGGTCCGGAAGTGGGCCGGATCAGCAGTCCCGATGCTCTTCGGGAAATGTGGTACGACGACGAACCGGCGGCGCGTCTCGCCAGCGAACGGCGTGTGCAACAGAATGCGACGGGGTTATCCATTTGATTTTGTCGCGGAATCAAATACAGACGGATGAACCCGCGGCTCGATCCCCTGGCGGATTTGGTCGCAATGCCGCTGGCACAGTCCAATTTCGATGGATCGCCCGGCATGCTGGAGCTTGTGGACGATCGCCGAGGGCAACCGGCATCGACCACCTTTTGTCGTTCGAGCCTGACACCGCTTGTCGCCCTGCCACAATTCGAGCAGTGCGGGTGCGGGCGGGGTCTCGGGCACTACTTCCAAAGCTTCGCCCATGCGCTTTTCGATAAATTGCTCGATCTCCCCGACCAAGTGCACCGGGACTCGCATTGTTCGGGTTTCACAGTTCCACTTCGATTTCCGGCCAGCGCCGATTCGTTTTCCGCCTTGTGTCATCTCGCATCCGATGATTTTGTGACGGAATCAGTTTACGCCGCGAACACTAATCGTGTCACGACATCCATTCCACGGGATGGCCGTCATCGCCTGCCAAGATTAGGCTGATCTGCCGGCGGTCGATCCAGGTTGAACCCCACAGCCGGATTTTTGTTGGTTGCCCGCGAACGACTCCCGCTACCATGGCGTGACCGCCTCGCGCGGCACATCGCTATTTTTGATCCGCTCACTGCGTTCCTTCTGATTTCGCGCTCAAAGTTCCGATTTCGGCCATTTATTGCAACGCCGGCTTCGGCCAACGACGTTATGCTCATGGATATGTCGATTTGGCGCTCGGGGCGACGTCCCCAGGACTTCATTCCACAGAATCACACAGAGGAATACGCCGATGGCTGAACGAACCCCTCCCGCGATCAGTCGCCCGGTTTTTGAACGTACCATAACGGTTCATAGCGAACAGGCGTTGCGCGTCGTCCGCCGCGTCTTTCCCACGCTGGTGCGATCCTTGTACGCTATCGACGTCATCCTCCGGATCATCGGGGAGGAAGCCGAGATCGATGCAGTGGAAGGCACCGTCAGCAAGATGATCGGCGACTGTGCCAGCGAACTGGAACGCGAGAAGTCCCGAATGGAAAAACTGTGTACCGATAACGGCGTGACCGAAAAGCCGCGTTACACCCATCCCATGGACTTTAACGCGCGCATCGTATCGCCCCAGGTCTCCCAGTTCGTGGCGCTGATCCAAATGCTCGATGAACTCATGATCGCTATGGACGCCCTCTGGCTCTGCGGTGTGCTCACCAACAAGCAATGCGGACAGGCGCACTATCAATGGCAGCAGCGATTGCTGCGACTCGGTCGGCGCATCATTACCATCGAACGGCGCGCCCATCGGGCCGCCTATGCAAAGGGCCATGGCGAGGAAGTCCAAGCGGCGCGTGAAAACTCCGGATTGGCGATTGAACCCGAAGCGATCCTTGATCCGGAGGGACCAAACGCTCCCGGCGATGGTGGCGATGCGTCATCCGCCGAAGCGGAATCCGACCCAAGTGGACCGGATGCGGAGAGCCCCGAAACTGAATCTCTTGAAACATCTACGACTGAAGCTGATAAGTCCGCGTGGCGGAGATTGGCTGGTCTGTAGAAGGCGGCGCCGATATCGCCATGCAGCACTTTCAACGATCACGACAGCCACGGTTTTCAACCGGAGGCCAAACCGTATCTGACGGCAACGCGGACAAACCCGGCTTTGCACCCTGCGGCCGGGTTTTTTGGGGCTCATGTTAAAACCGGCAGGATCTCAGCGTACATGGTTGCACTGCATTCAGCATAAAGTAAAGTAATACGGTATAACCCAATAGTGTAAAGTCACTTTACAAAAAATTCGCAAATTCGTTCAAAGGCAGGATTCCGTTCTGGAGCTTACGCGCTGCGCCGCGAGAGGGGCTTAGCCCTTATCACACCCGATCGGCACGACCCAACTTCCCACAGGCTTCGTCGTTCTCGCATCTCCGGTGACCGGCAGCATTTCCCCCGTCAGTTGCTCGATCTCCTCCACCGTCACGAGGTAGTCGTCCAGCCTTTTCGCTGTAGCTTCCTTTGAATTCGGCACGATCCACGCGATCGTTCTGCCATCGCCGCGGATCACCACTTTCCAGAACGCATCCGGTGTTTTCACGCCGTGGCTCTTGATAAAGTAATCATCGGCCAGGTTGCTGCCCCAAATCACACCGCCGATCACCAGCAGTTCATCGATATCCCGGTAGCACTCGACGATGTCCTCGGTCAGCTTCCATGCCCCCCCGGTTCATCTGCGAGGCCTGCGGCAGGATATTGCTCATGTAGTTCGACTGCTGGATCGCCACCGGCGAATGGTCGAGATGATTTGCTGGCACTTGATGGCCTCGGTCATAGACGTGGCCGTAGCCTTTCGGGCTGGTCTGCTGGCACTCCTTCGGGACGTAGGGATCAAGCCTGAAGTCATTGGCTCGCGCCTCGTTGCCGCCGTCACGCTGAGCATTGTACCGCCACTTCACGGCGCCGCGTTGCTCGCAGTCGAGCCACACGGTGAAGCCTTCGTAGTCAAGGCGAAGCAGCTTGCCTTCATCGCTGATTTGGGTGGGCGGAAGGACCACCTTGCCGGTGGATGGAGTCTCGGCCCGGAGTTGGATAATCGGAGCCGCCGGCGCATGGTCTTTTGTTTTGGCGAGGTGGTCGCCGTTACAAGCGGTAAGGGAAACGCAAAGGAGCAGAGGCAGGATAGAAATACGGCGCATGAAATTTTCGTTCTTCTTAAATTTTCTGCGGAGTAGGGCCAGGTCGTCCCAGTCCGGCGGTGAAAACAAAAACGTCTATATCAAAAGCCAACCGTTCGAGTCATTGGCTGCGCCCTCTCCTCCCCCGTAGCCCCAATCTTCCATAGCGTCCAACCTACCTATCGCCGCTGTGACAGATGTTGCGAAGTGCCATGGTTCCCCGACCATGGATTCAATACACTTCGCCGTGGCTGCCGACATCGACGAAGACAATTTCCTGTTCCCTGATCTCCAATTCCAGCGTGATGCGGTATTGTAGGGAGATCGAGACCGAATGCAGGCCGGCCAGCCGCCCTTGTATCGGGTGCAGGCGCAAGGACGGGTGCATCGGATTCTGCTCCAGCAGTAATAGGGTTTTGAAGTAGCGTTCCCGAAGGTCCGGGTGCTTTTTGAGGAATGCCTTTTCTCTTTTCTGGTAAGAACCAGGGAATATCAGTTTATAGGGCATTCTCGTCCAATTCCTTTTGCAAGCGCGCGATGTGCTCCTCGGCGGTGGCTTCTACATAGTCGCCTTGATCGATGGCTGCACGCGCCTCTTGCCAGGCGGAATGAATTTCCGCCTCGCGCAGCCGCTCGTAATGCTCGATGTCCATAACCACAAAGCGCGGCTTGCCCCGCACACTGATGATGGCTTCGTCCTGGTCTTCCAAAGCGGCTTCCAAGGCGGAGACGCCCTTCGATTTTAGATCGTTCGCGGTAATGGCTTTCATGGGCTTTGCAACCGTATTATTAATAAATCGATTTTACGCACGGTCTAAAATCCTCTCAACAGTCTGGTAAGCACGTCTGGACGCAGCAAACACCTAAGCTTATCCACAATTTCTGTGGACAACTTTGTGGCTAGACCGTCAACATTCGCGCTTTTGACTTGATTTCCACCAGCTTACGTTCTCTGTAAAGAAAATGAACAATCCGTTACAGTCGTCCGATTCAAAGGCCGATCAAGAATGGCCTCGCACCCTTCAAGAAGCCGTAGACCAGTTGATCGTCCTGTTGAGTCAGACTGAAAAAGACAAAATTGCCGCAGCGCCCGACGCGGATGCCATCATCGTCCACTTCAGTTTGGGGGCTTATGTCCGGAAGGTGTTTGGTCTTTGGCGCGGGAACAAGGCGCTGATGGTGTCCTGCGGCGCCCTCAATCCCGAGGACGCGTCAACCGTGATTATCCGGGAGCTGTGGGCCAGATTGCGGCGCTGATCCCGTGTGTGGTGTGAGCGCAGCTTGCTACCTTCCTGAAGAAGGGGATCACGCTCATAATGCGCGGTCTTCCGCCGAATCGTCCTTTTATCCGACCATTGTTTCAGTGAGGCTGACCATGCAAGCCACCGATATCGCTCATGTCATACAACTTGCGGTGGCGCCGGTCTTTCTCCTGACCGGCATCGGCGCGCTACGTCAGTCCTCAGCGCCCGCGTGGCGTACTGGGCCATCAGCCTCTGTACCGCCTGTGCGCTACTCATCTGCACGCTGATTGTCATTCTGTTCGTCGGCGCCTTTCTAAGCCTGGATGTTTCGAGCGCCATCGCGATTCTCTTCATCGCTGCGATGGCCGCCCTGATCATCGGTCTTTATTGCTTCCTGCACGAAATTTATCCGGCGACCGCCAGCTTGCGGTTTCGATAGCGCTCGCGAACCGATCCAGATAAGGGCCGAGTCGTGCGTATACCCTCCCCTCATCCGTGGCAGTCACCTGTTACGGATAGGCCGGGTCGGCGAATCCGAGCAGCAGCCGCCAGGGGTCTCGTGAGCGCGCGGGAATCCCGTATCGACAGTGTGAGCGGTCTTCTGGGGCAAAACAGCGCAAGGCTATCGGGCACTGTGCGAAACAGACGAAGTGTATTCGGCTAGCAAGGCCAGAATGTCGGAATCGCAGGCCCCGCAACCTGAACACGCGCCGGTCGCTCTCGATAGGCTGTCCAGGTCGTTGACGCACTTATCGACAAGTCGCCTGATCTGTCCCGTCGTCGTCCCGCTGCAGCGGCAAATCACACCCTTTTTCTGGTCTGGATAGTCGATGGTCATCACAATAAAGGAAATCTCGAACTCTATCAGAGGAGACCCAGCATTATTTCAAAGAGCCTACAATAATCCCAAAGCTTGGATGATTCTGATCAAGGAGACAAAATCCCTGCCATGCCCGCGCTGCTTGACCTTGCCGGATGTCGATATGGTCAACTCACCGTGTTGAGACCCAACGGCCGGCTGAAATTCGGACACGAGCAAACCGCCTGGCTCTGCCGGTGCGACTGCGGCACCGAGATTACCGTGCCGCAAAACCGGTTTCCACATCGAGCTTCAATCAGTTCCCGCCATGCCGTCACCGCCTGCCCGGAATGCCGGCGGCCGCGTTGCGTCATCTGCGGGGAAGTTGTCCGGCAAGGCTCGCTGACCCGCGAGACCTGTTCCGAGGCCTGCGCGAAAGCGCGCCGCAAGCAAATCCAGAACGCCAGCTATCACCGCCGGGTGGCCCGCAATCCGGACCTGAACAAGCGCCGAGCCGCACGGGTAAAGGCGCGGGCCAAGGCCGATCCGGTTTTCGCCGCACGGCTTGCGGAACAGACCAAAGCGGCCCAGGAGCGGCGGAAAGCCCGAATCAAAACCGACCCCGCCTGTCGCGAAACTGTTCTGGCCCGGCAGCGGAACTACTACGCCAAGCATGCGGCCGAGATTCAGGCTAGGCGCCGAGCGCGATTGGATGCGATGACACTCGAACAGCGGGAGCCCTGGCTGGAACGGATGCGGCGGTACGGGCGAGCCTACCGGCAGCGCTGGCGGCAGGAGCTCAAAGCGAATCCCGCCCGGCACCGGGAGTATCTCGACTGGATGCGGGAGTACCGACGCCAACGCCATAAGCAAAAGCAGACAACCGATAGGAGAACATTGCCGCAATGACGAAACCATCCACGCCCACAGATCCAGCCGGCTCCGGCCAGGACTGGCCGCGCACCCTCAACGAAGCGGTAGACCGATTGGCGCGCATGCTGAGCCATACCGAAAAGGAGGAAATCGCGGCGCTGACCGAGGGCGATTTGATCGGCCTGCATTTCGGTCCTGGTATGCGGATTCGAAACGAATTTAGCCTGTGGCATGACAATAGCGACCTGCTGATGAACTGCCAAGGGATCAAATACGGAGATGCCGCGGATAGTTACTTGTCCATAGATCCGGACGACGCTTCGATGATGATAATTCGGGTACTGTGGGCGCGGCTGCGGCATTAGGGAAGCTCTGAACAAATCCGGAGATGGCAAAAGCGGTACTCACAGTCATTCAAAGACGGATCTAAAAGCGCCTTTGGGAGATTTGCTCGCGGTTTACCTTGAGGACATGGCAATCCGAGGGCCATCTAGCATCCACCGGACAGATCTCCCCCTCAGGCGAGCAAGGCTCGCCGCTTGAGGTAGAGGTTCGCCAGCCCGACCAGCGCGAACACCTGAGCGGCATTCTTGGCCAAGCCCCGGTAGCGCACCTTCACATACCCGAACTGCCGTTTGATGATCCGGAACAAGTGCTCGACCCGGCTTCGCACCGAAGACAAGCGCCGGTTCCTGGCTTTCTGTCCCGCTCCCAGCGCACGCTGCGGCGGCGCCTTCAAGTTGATTCCCCAGAACACGCCGGCCGCCCGTGCGGCCCGCTTCAGCCGATTGTCCACATAGCCCCAGTCCCCGAACACCGCCCGATCGTCCTCGCGAAGCAGGTCCGGCAATTGGCTGAGGTCGGAGGCGTTGGCCGGCGTCACCGAAACCGTATGCGCCAACCCGCTGTTCACGTCCGCCCCCACGTGCACCTTCATGCCGAAAAACCACTGGTTCCCTTTCTTCGTCTGATGCATCTCCGGGTCCCGAGCTTTCCCTTTGTTTTTCGTCGAAGGCGCTGCATGAATGATCGTGGCATCGACCATCGTGCCGCCCTTAAGCAGCAGTCCCTTCTCTTCCAATACATCATTAATCGTGTTCATCAGCTGGGCCGTCAGATCGTGCTGCTCCAGGAGGCGGCGGAAGTGGAGAATCGTCGTTTCGTCGGGAATGGCATCCTCGCTCAGTTCCACGCCGGCAAACCGGCGCATGGACTCGATCTCGTATAGGGCCTCCTCGGCGGCCGGATCGGACAGACCATACCACTGTCGTAGCTCAGCGAGGCAAAAGTCGTCTGCTTCATCGGTTCATTCCACAAGACCGGTGAGACCAGCGTACCACAATGAATTTTTCAGAGGTTCCTTAGCTCAACTTTATCCATTCAAGCCGCATAACAGAGTGAATCGATAAAGCGATCCAGTAAAGGGCGCGGGATTTTTATCATGTCGGCCTCGTTTGGCGAGGTTGAAAAATACTCGTGGCTCCATAACCATCGGCGCACGGAAGCGATGGTGTCGGAAAAAGTGGCTTGCGGTTTGGCATACCAGGCAGTGCTGCGCAGATACACCTGCCCGGTCGAGAACAGATGTTGCGCCAGCAAGGTCACGATGGCATACAGTCCCAACAGGCAAGGCGTGGTCCGGGCAATGGCTTGGTCCGACCATTGGCGCTGGGTTTCCATGCCGAGGTGGGCGCGGGCTTCTTCGAAGGTGACTTCCATCTGCCAGCGCTGCACGAAACACTCGAGAATGAAAGCCGGCGTGGCATGCCCATCCGTGCATAACAAGGCCTGAGTTTCGAATTGCCTCAGCGGATCGCGAATCAAGACCCAGCGCAGGGGGATGACCGGCATGCCGGAGTGGTACCACACGGCCGTGGCGCTGGCGAGTTCGACTTGGCGGTCGTGCTCGCCGTACCAGAAGGGAATGGTCAACGGGGTCCATCGGGTGGCCGGATTGACCAGCACCTCGGCCAGCGTCGGGAGTCGTTTGCCCTTGCGGCGCGTGCGCCCGCGTTGCCCGGCGCAGCGGGCGGGCGCCGGCGCATACAGTGCGGCATCCAGGCGCAAGCGGGTGATGACGGTGGCATACGGTCTCGCCGCACCGAGAAAATCCAAGGCGGCGAAGGTGCTGTCGGCCACGATGACGATCTGTCGTCCCGGCAACCAGCGCGCCACTTGTTTGACCATTTGGCGCGACCAGTCGGTCAGGGTCTTGTGCCGTTTGCCTTGCCGCTCGTGATAGCGTTCGGAGGGGCATAGCGCCGTCAAGAAAGGCAGCGCCCACACCCGCATCGCCCACGGGATGGGCACGAGCAGCATCAGGCACAGCCAGCGCAAGCCGCTGACCTTGACGAAGTGGCTGTGGGAAGAACGCACCGGATCGCGGTAGATGCCGCGCGCGGCAATCTTGGCGCCCCAGCGCCGCTCGATGGTGTCGTCCAGACCGAAAAGCAGCGGCCCCTGTGGCGCAAAGGTGCGCACCAGAAGGGATAACAAGATGCGGCTGGCCGCCAGAGGAGACCAGGCGGCCCGGTTCAAGACCCGATGGTAGGTTTGAAAAGGGGATTGCTGGTCCAGGCCCATGACGCGCAGCACGGCCGTCACGGTGCGTTTGCCGGTGGCAAGTATGGCCCCGACGACCAGCACCGGTATCGATGAGAACACCCGTTTCGAGAACAAAGGGGCGAACGCCGTGATCAAATGGGTAAACCCGGTTGGCAAGGTCGACATGATGCCCCTCTTGTGCTGGAGAAGTCATCAATAGACTGCGTTGACCGGGTTTCCGTTTAATCATCTCAGTAAATGGATAAAGTCGAGCTTAGCCATGTCGTTACGGAAAAATGCAACAACGCAGGCAGAAACCGAAGAAAACCATGAACGGGTGGCTCGCCAGTATGTATGTCCCTGCATCTCTAACAGTCGCGGCCTATATGCCAATGCCCGGTAAACTGTGCCGCTCGGATGAGCAAACGGCTGTTTTCGAGACGATCTATTTCAGTACCGCTAAGCCGTCCAGCGTCATGACAAACTAGGGGGCTCGGGATTTCTTAACGCACCTGATCCCCATCAAGCTTCACGCGGTACCCTCTGACAAAAGCAGCATATTGAGGAGGTTCAACTCGCTCGATGCCATGAAGTAACGGTCGTCGAAAACCATATCGAATTTCAGAGGATTGGTCTGACCCACACCTGCCGCCCAAGGCATCGCTTCGTAGCGAGGTATCGCTGGCATCACGGCATTACTGGCAGAAAGTGCCCGGCCAAGGCCATTCCGCCACAATTCCGGCTCTTCCACGGCCTTCGGCTTGTCGTCATGCGCTCGGGACGGTCGAACAAACTGAACGTAACCCGCCGGTAGAGCTACCCAGGTATCAGGCGATTTCAGCTCCTTCAGCGTGTTGAACTCGATTGCGGCATCTGGCTTCTCACGGGCAAGGAGACGGAGAAGGTTGGCCGCAGGGACTCTCAGGCTGCTCGGCAAAGCATCAGTCTCATCGATACTCTTCAGTTCCCAGTACAGTCGGCGGGTCATCTGCTCGACATTGGTCAGCTGCCCTTCAAATGAAAACAGCTCGCGTTTGTCGAAATCTGCCCAGTGTTCGAGCACCAACGGGCCGGCGAAATAGATATGCGCCGGCAAGCGAGGCCTCCCCTCGGCATCGGGCAGAAGCGGGGCAAGGGCTGTACTGGCTTGGTCAAAGAACTCACGGGCGTCCTCGCTTTTCACAAAGGAGGCGCCATCCGCGTTCTTGCAAGCGGTGGCTTGCAGACGAAACCGTGCAAACAGGTCGTAGCAGTGGTTTCTGGCTGAACCGACGAGCCCAGCCAGTTCCGAATTTCCCTCCCCTTTTACGTAGGTATCCGCCTCCGCCAAAAACTCCAACACGTACTGGGACATCAGGTTCAACAATTCCTCCAAACCGACGCTTCCGACCGGCACCAAGGCCAGATTTTGGTTCAGGCCAGCATCACCAGTGATCCGGGTAAAGATCGTGGCACGCAGCATGACCAGCAAGGTCATGAGATCCAGTGACTGGCGGAGCCATTGCCGTTTGTCCAACGTTTCCCCGTGCACCAGGAAGTCGTCGACCAGCATGACGAGCCTCCGAGGGACCGAGTCCCCGGGAATTTCATTGCCCTCTTCATCATGGTACTTCCCCCGACCACGATAGATGAGCTGTGCGATTTCCATCAATGCGGCCTCGACATTGAAGCGCGGTACGGCCGCGATGATCCAGTCGGTCTTCGGGAATGAAACTCCCCGCGCCCCTGACGACGTCATCAAGAATACCTTGATGCTGTCGCGGGTTTTCTCCTCTACCAGTTTCTTGCGTCGGGATCCCGGAATCGATGAATCGAGAATCTGGACGTTGTGTTCGTTCAAGCCGAGCTCGGTGTCCTGCGTGAGCGTATTTCGGAGCGACCGCAGGAAAAGCTTGTCCTGCGCGAAATAGATGACCTGCTTGGCGCCTCCGGCAACGGCGTTCCGAATTTCTTGAGCGGCATTCTCAAAAAGCGCCTCCTCCGCAACACGGCGGACAGCCTGCCGGGGTGTTTCAAGCAGACCGGGCTGTTTTTCGATCAGGCGAACGGTTGACAGGTTGACTCGGTAACGAACGGTCAGCTCGCTGGCCGGGTAGCTGTTGGTCATGACATGCAGGACTTTAGGCATGCCGGCGTCGATCGCCACTTTGGTGACGGCTAGCGCAAAAGGCTTACGGCCCCGTGATTTGGAAATGAGGATTTTGTCCGGCGCCCTGTCGCCCGCATTCAGATAGCGGTCGAGGACCAGCTCGTTGCCGAGAGAGGCATCGGATATGACGAGGATGACCGTAAAGGGCGACTCTCCTGCCTCGAAAGGCTCAATGAATTCGTCCTTCAGCCAACGGGCAACCGCATGGACGAACGGCGCGCCGGCCCCGTCGCCCGCGAGCTCATCGACCATCACGACGACCGTCGGCATCCGCTGGGCAACGCGGCGGCGCTCTTCGATGCCGGCGCGCCTTGCGACCGATTCGCGGAAGAGCTGAGAAAGCGACTGGATCGTGTTGCGCCTGTTTGCCTTCTCGCGGAATCCTTGGAGCGCTGCCGTCAGAACCACGCGATTGACCTCTGGGTTTTGGGCCAGAAGTTCCCGGGTCGTTAAGGACATCGCGGACAGCACGCCGAGCAGCGGCCGCTCTTCGACCTGATCTTCATGTTCGGACAGTGTCGTCTTACCCAATCGGGATCCGGCGTGCTTCGCCTCGATCTCGTGCTCTTGCTCGGGCGAAAGGAACAGGATGCTGTTCCGTGGAACGTTTAGATTTTTCACGCCGTCGACCACGACGGCGCCGTCGATACGGCGCTCCCCATCCAACCCCTGCTCGACCTGTGAACGATGGTATCGGGGTGCGGCAGAAATGATTTGGGCGTTGGTCGTGATCGTCAGGATACCGGACGGGGCTCCGTCCTTCCTCGCAAGTTTTTCCGTCACATCACGGTTGATGACAACGCGCGGGCTGACGTAGAGAAAGAAATAGCCGGATGACTGTTGGGCGAGGTACCGAGTCACCGCAGTGGTTTTACCAATCCCCGGATTGCCTTCGAGCCCGATGACATTGAGCTTGCCCCGTTTGGCTGCGCCGAGACCCGCGACGATGGCGGCCGCGTGCAGGTCGCGGAGCGCCACGGTTATCTCGCCGGTGCGCAAGTCCTCCAGCGCCCGTGTAATCGCATTCTTTGCCGAACCGCCGAAGTAATCATTGATCTCGGGACTTTCCTCCACTAAGGCCAGCGCTTCGTCCGTGGAATACCTCTGCATTGGATTCGCAAATTCCGGCACTTTTTCCTCGAATTCGAATCGGTAATCCGTGCCCGGCGTTGGAATTTCGCGCAGGCCTTTTAGACCGGATTTGAGGCTCTTAGGCAAACGACTGAGAATCTGACGAAAAACCGCGTCGACTTCCTGGGTGAGCCCCGCTTCGTCATCATCCTGTCGCTTCACCGCCTTACGATAGGCCGTTCCCAGCTGTTGCATCAAAGCAAAGCGCGGATCCTTCGCCCCGCCGGGCAAATAACGCGCGGCGAGACTTTCCAGGCCGTTGGGGGTGATGGCGAGCGCCCGGACGACGCACGGTTTGACCAACAAGCCGTAGCGTTCCAATACCTGTACGGTGGACTCGGCATAACTTGCGGCCTGGCATAGCTTGTAGAACGGCTTGTTGTCGGATGTGAACGCGCCGAGATGAGCCTTGATATCGTCGGACAGCTCGAAGCGCTCTTCCTCGACTTCCGCGGAAACTCGCGCAAATACGCCGCGTGAGTCCACGTACCGGCGGTAGCGCAGCAGTTCTTCGAGGTGCGCCGTCTCCTCGCTAAAGTCTTCCAGTGTGGCGGGACAATCGTAGGAGTATTCCTGGACCAGGATATGGTCCTCCTTGTGGGTACCTGACAGCCACAGGAGGAAATCGGCGCGCGCCGGTCGGCCCTTATCCGCCAAGGCCGGGTCAACCGGCCCCTTTAAGCCGAGCAATCGGTGAATTTCGGCACAGGACCGCTCTCGTTCGGCGTCGAAATCTTTCTGGCTCGGAAGCGTCAAGGGACACCAGAGTGCGCGCCGGGTAAGCGCCTGGCGGAGTTTCCGGAGGTATTCCCGCATTGCGGTGTAGCCGAGCCCATAGGTAACCGTCGCCAGATGTTGGAGCGCCGCGTGGATGTGTTCCTTGAGCGTCTCGTCAACGACTTGAAGCGCCCGAACCACGGCTTTGTATACCTCCGAGGTTCTCGTTTCCCGCCAAGGCTTAAGATGCGGGTCGTCGAGAGAAACCAAGCCGTGATCTGTCAGGCAGCCCAGTACGCCGCGTTTGACGAAGATTTCGTAGGCCTGCCCCCAAATGACGGCCTGTTGCTGAAAGGTCAACTCCTCCATTCGGTTTTGTCCTTGTGCAGCACCTTTGTGACATGCGCCAAAAGCGCCGGAAAGGACAGAAGGACGGAGCCCTTGCCGCGCCGGCTCATCACTTCCAACTCGCCCGCGGCCGCATTGGTCGCTGGCGTCGCCCACCCGAAGGGATCGAGCACCGGCAGTACTTGCTGCTTGGTGGCCGCTCGCTCGCTTTCCAAATAGTGCAGTCCCCTCAGTACACCCAAGATGGAGGCGCGAACCGCTTCGCCTTCGGGTGTCGTACCCAGGATGTTTTGGCGGATCGCTTCACTCCATTCGATGTTGGAAAGACGCTGTTCGATGTCGAAGAAATACGTGCAAAATCCGGACTGCGGCCGACCTTCTTCGGTCACTACGGCCAAGGTGGCGAAGGTGTAGACCGGCTGCAGCCCGCGGATCAGTTCCCGCTCGGATTCCTCGTACATCCGCTGGTGATCGGCAAAAGTTACGACCTCGAAGGCGCTCTCGTTGGAGCCCCTTGTATGCAGCCGGGTCGCCGGAAAAACGTCCCGGCGGAGAGGGTATAGGAACACATCGGGGAATTTTGTGGCGGCGGATTCCAGGAACTCATGCGTGCCGTGGGGGGCGTGCCGCTCGGCGGCTCGGCCAATGTGCCGGTTGCCGAAGTGATGCGAAAGCAGCACGATATGTCGAAACTCCTGCTCTCGAAGCCGGGCAATTTCTTCGAGAATCAGTTGCGGCTCGCGGAAAGCCCGGCGGTTTTCGACCAGGCGCGAGTTCATCCGGCCGACGTAAATCGCCATACCGTCTTTCCGGCGGACGCCGTAATAGCTGCGGGAGACGAACAGAAAGCCTTCGGCATCCGGATAGAGCGGATGGGAATCGCAAGGTCGGGTCACGTAGGAAAGCACCGCAACCTTTTCCAGGCTGCCGCCCGCCGTGGTGACGATCGGGAAGCGACCCTGCATCGCCATCAACGAATTCGTCTTTCGATAGCGGATGGTTTCGGCTTTTCCTTGGG
This sequence comes from Methylocaldum sp. GT1BB, assembly GCF_051027545.1. Taxonomy (NCBI): domain Bacteria; kingdom Pseudomonadati; phylum Pseudomonadota; class Gammaproteobacteria; order Methylococcales; family Methylococcaceae; genus Methylocaldum; species Methylocaldum sp. GT1BB. The sequence continues at coordinate 197,107 of NZ_CP194901.1, forward strand.
TGTGGAACCCCTGCATCTTGACCAAGAGCTCCCGAGACAGGGCCTGCTCGATGGCCTGACAGGCGGCATAGACGGCGGCATTCCCATCCGTGGCGTCGGATTCTTTCCCGCCAGGTTGCAGGCGCACTAGATACATCGCTGGACGTTGCCGACCCTCGGTGGACTGAGCGCGGCGTGCAAGTTCCAATAGTACGATGTAGCTCAACAGCGTGAACGCAGCGCAGCCGGCTGTACGAAGCTGCTCACGAGTCGCTTTGTCCTGATCTTTCGCCCCCTTGGAAAGGCTCAATGAGCGGACGTCGTACTCGATATCGATGCCACGGCCCGTGTCGAAGCTCGTGGACGCCGTATCCGCTAGCCGCCATTGCTTGATGCCCGCCGCGTCCTTTTCCTCCTTGAGCGGGACGAACCGTACCGGTAAAACCGGTTGGGTGAGATCGCGGGACATCCGGATTTCGTGCCGGAATCCCACAGGCGTTATCGAACGCTCCATCAGGTGCGTTTCGACCGCATACGAAGCCAAGGAACCCGGCACTTCCGCCAGGTTGTCAGTAACGACGAGGTGCTGGAACCAGGCAATGTGGTCATGGCCTTGGTCATTCTTGACCAAGATTTCCGTGTTGTGTGAGGCCATGGTCCGAACGACGGCCCAGTCGACGATCCTCTTGTGCACGGCGACATAGAACTTGTCCGCGATTCGATTCGCATCCTCGACCAATTTGGCGGATTTCGTTTGAAGCACCTTGATGAGCGATTCCGCGATGCGTTCCATCACAGGTTCCCGAAGGCGCAGCTTGGCGATGAGTTCTTTGACCGTTCCGAGCGGGTCGGTTTTCAAGGCCCGTGCAATGCCGTCAGCTTCCGTCTCGATGTCTTCGCTGCCGGGTGAATCAAGCGAACTTGGAATGACCAGGTACAGAAACACGAGTTCGGCGATATGGCGTCCGGTATGGCCGTTGATTACAGGGTCTTCCACCAGGCGTTCTTCAATTCGGTCCAGCCGAGCCGCGAAGGCACTTTTGCCGGAATCGGGGCTTTTGCCGTTGACGCGGAATCGGTAGGAGACCTCTCGCCGGGTCGCAAAACCGTGTTCGGGATCGGTACGAGCCTCGAAAATTTGCACGGCCCACTCCGCCCAAACCGGGAGGCAGCTATAAAACAGCGCTTTGCGCAGGTGGTCCGACAAATCGGTGCAGCTGCGTTGCCCATACACCGTACTGACATCGAGCGGGAGTGTTCGTCCGGCCGTACTGGCGTAGGTCCGGAAACACGCGAGCACCCGGTCGACGTAGGCCTTCAGGGAGGGATCCGAACTTCGGGTCGCGATAGACGCCATCGATTTGAAGGTGACCTGAAGGCGAACCCTTGCTAACGCGTCATCATCCAGGAAATCGAGAAAGCGCTGGATTTGACTCCCCGGCTGGCCACGCTGCATACGGATGCTGGCAAGAATGGGCTGGATTTCGTCGTTATCCAGGTCCTCATGGCGCAAATAATTTTCGATGCCTTTTAGGAGACGTTCCAACCAGTCCCGACCATCCACCGTTTCAATTGCTGACAATACCCTCGCGACGTCTTTTTCCTGTTCGGCTGCTTTGCGGCTTGGAGCGGCGAAGCCGACCGGCACCACGGCCGCGATGCCTGGCGAAGGATACAGCGGGACATTCAGATTCCGAGCGAATAACTCCAACGCCTGGTTGGATGATGGAATGACAAGGGATTGCAGCGGTGCCGACTGCAATACGGTGTCGATCTCACGTGCGATCGCCTGGTGAAGTCTTTCCAGGGCGGCTGTCGTTTTGGCCTCCGAGCCCGGTAGGAGCCGCCCGCCCATCTTGCTGGTCGTTCCTCTGGGAGGCGATTCAAGATCAAACAGGAAGCCAGTGTCGCTGCCATGCGCAAAATCATCCTTGAACTCAGGAAACTGATATAAGCGGCGAAGCACTGTGGCTAGGTTGAACCGGATACGTTGACGTTGCCCGCTATAGCGGGCGAAGCCAACCGGTTCTGAATCGTCCGTCGAAAGTGCGGCAACGAGTAATTCCGCGAGCCGGGAAAGCCAGATAGATGGCGTTCGGGTGCGCGCGGAAATACTGGCACCCCCAGTCAGGGGAACGTTCATGGGTCATGCTCCTTATCTTGGTAGGGACACCACTTCACCCGGTCGGAAGACCCATCCGGCGGGTGGTTAAAGGGGGTTGATGATCAAAGTTTATAACCCTTTCTTAATTCCGGTCACTTGATTATCCCGCTGACCAAGGTCATTTTCCGTGCTTTGAAGATCATCATCCGGCTTCTTGGAGGACGGCTGCACTATTAGTTAGCCTTGCCTATACAAAGGCACGTATGGATATCAGCACAACGCCGGCACAAAACGTACCGACGCTTGTCGTCGAAAGTTGGCTGTCGTGGTCGGACAGGCTTTTTCGCTTTTTAGCGTCTGGACGACACCCTGTAGCTCGGCTGCTCCAACGTACAACACCGGTCCCGACCAAGGGCTCGACACCGTAACCAGCCCGGTCGTTCGGTAATCGCAATCCGGACGCGGTAAACCGGGTTGCGATATTAATCCGCAAACTTCCTCTTTCGGCTTGCATATCCGCACTTCCCTGAGATTCTGACTCCGTGGTTTTTCACGCTGCTGCATTTATGGGACTTGTACTACGGAGACAAGATCGTGCAAACCGAGACCGAAAACAAATTTCTACGTTACCTCCCTCTTGACCGAGTCCACGTTCAACCGGGTTTCAATCCTCGTAAGTTCTTCGACGACGCGGAGTACCGCGAATTGACCGAATCGGTCCGGCAGAATGGCGTCCTCCAGCCCGTTGTGGTGCGTCCTATTCCAGATCGCCCCGACAACTACTGGATTGTCGCCGGAGAACGGCGTTACCGCGCTGCCAAAGATGCCAATCTCGTCTTGATTCCCGCTGCCGTTCGCGATCTGACTGACCACGAGGCGATGGTGGTCGCCACCATCGAGAACACGCAAAGGGCGAATATGTCGCCTGCGGAAGAAGCCGAGGCGGCCCGAACGGTGCTTATGGGCTGCGGCAACGATCGCCAGGAAGCGATGCGACTTCTGGGATGGAGCCAAAAGAAGTTTGAATCCCGTCTGCTCCTACTTCATGCAGACCCTGAGGTACTAGAGGCTTTGGCCCAACGCAAGATCAAGCTTGGACACGCGGAACTCCTATCGCAACTGCCGCGCGACTTCCAGACCGCGACGCTAGCGAAGATCATTAAGCATGGATATTCGGTTGCCGATCTTAGGGACCGGCTGGCGGCGTTTGCCCTTGACCTCTCCAAGGCCATCTTTGACATTTCCGGGTGCGCCAACTGTCCCCATAACTCGACGATGCAGGCGAGCTTGTTCGAAGAGCACATAGCGTCCGGCAAATGCGCGAACCGCGAGTGCTTCCAGGCCAAAAGTCAGTCTGCTCTCGACGAGAAAAAACGCACTCTGTCCGAACAGTACGCGGTCGTCTACCTCGACACCGAGCGTCCGCCGAATTCCTATACGATCCTTTGCCAGCAAGGTCCCCAGGGCGTCGGGAAACACCAGTTCGAGCGCGGATGCCGCCAATGCGCCCATTATGGGGCACTGCTCATGACATCTCCTGATCGCCTGGGCGAGGTCAAGGAGGATTGCTGTTTTGACCTCGGCTGCCACCAGAAAAAAGTGGATGAGTACCGGGCGACTTCGAGTGTGGCCACGCAGGTTCGAAGGCAAGATCAGTCCGGGATGCCGTCGAGAACAACGGGCCGTATCGCGAAAGGCGCAACCGCCGCAAGCGGTACAGCCGACTCGGGCAATCCCAAGGCGAAAGCCGCCAGTGCCTCGGCGTTGCCGGGCAAAGTCGTCGAGGCGATCGAAACGTTTTATCGCACCCTGAGCGCGAAGATCGCGCCGGACGACCCAAGAGCCGTTCTATGCCTCGACACGTTTGCCCTGTACCGATTCCTCGCGGCCAGCGCCCCAAGCACGCTGCTCCCCGACGCCGTCCGGGACAAGGCGTTTCAACTGACGAATTTGGATGCGTTCGTCAACGCGCTTTACCCGCTCGCACTCGACGATCTGCGGGCGTTTCATCGGCGGCTGTTGGTTCACTTGCTGAGCGAGCACGAAAAAACGTCCTGCTTCAACAAGCCCTTCGCCAAAGGCGCTGCGGCGCTGGTCAAGCACTCGGGGACCAAGCTCAGCGATCGCTTCGTGCTCGACAAGGACTTCCTCGGCGCGTTCACGAAGGCGGGCATCGAGGCGGTGCTGCGCGAAGCGGTCAATGGCAAGGGCGAGCGATTCGTCGAGCACTACGAATCGCACGGCGATAAACAGACATTCGCGACGCTGATGAAGAAGAAGCACGGCGAGATTCTCGACGAGGTTTTCGGGTACGGATTCGATTTCAGCGGTTTCGTGCCGAGTTGCGTTTCGGGATACCCGCGAGAGGATAAGGATCGGAACGTACGCGAAGAGACAGCCTCGTCGCCGGTGACGGCAAGGACCAGCGCCCAGGCAAAAGGCTCGGAACGGCTTGGCCCCGAACGCGACGGTCCAGAACCATCCGAGTTCGAATACGCCGAAGAGGAAACCGATGATATTTGAAACTTTTTTCGAAATGCTCGAATACGACGAGCGCATTCAATTCACGGTCGCCCGCAAGGGCGACCAGTTGAGTGTCCTGGTGCAGCCTGTGTTGCGCGGTAGCGTTGACGATAAGGCACCGGAATATATCCAGACCTTGCGGGGCGCATTGTCCATGCCGCTGTACGTGGAAACCAGTCCGGCGGTGCTGGACCGGGATTTTCCACGATCCCTAGCTGAATTCGCTGGAACGCGGGAAACGATCTGCAACGATTTGCGGGACGCTTTGAACCGCCTAAAGGAGGCCGGTAAACAGGCCCGCGTGGCTACCGACAACGCAACTTCTGCCGCACAAGCATCGTCGGGCACCCGTGCGAACGAAGGGGCCGCTGATTCCGCTCCTGCTCAGAGTAACGTCGCCGTGTCTGTCACCGAGAAATCGCTTTTTTGAGGATCGTGCCGATGAGTTCTCAACAACCACCCACAGCTTCCACCGTTATTCGCCCTGTTCGGGTGTTCAAGATGGGTTCAGTCCGCTTGGCCGATCCCGCCCCTGAACTCCCGCCTCTTGAGGCACTGCGCTTGTATGCGGCGTCCTACCCGCATCTAGCCCAAGCGGAACTCGACGAGCCTCAACTTATAGGGGAAGAGTTGCACTATGCCGTCAAGCTCGAACCCGTCAAAACAAAAGGGTGAAACGAACGGTTTAGCCTTTCTGCGCCAATGGGGGAGTGAGCCTGCCCCGGAGCAGGAAAAGAGAGACCAGGAGGACGACGGATGCTATCGATTCAGGCTGACGCTGCCGAAATTCAGGCGGCAGGCGCTTACGGGCATCGATTCAGCCCGTCTGCCCCTGATCTGACCCTGTTCACATTACCCCGCCTTGGCGTCGCGCTGGATGAACCGCTGGAGAGCATCCGGGAACGGCGAGCCAGGGCCTATTTCGACGAGCATCGCCCTGGCATTGCCAGCCTTATCCTGCTTGCGCACCACATGGGCGTGGTCTCGGAAGGCGAGATCGACCGCGCCGTTTCAGACGGCTGGCGAGACTTTTACCGCTTGCATTGCGAGGCTCTTAGCCGCATCGCGGCCCATCTCGAAGCCCAGGCCCGCGCCCTCGCAGGGAGCGATTGGCCTCACGGTGATTTCGAATCGATCGGTATGGCGCTGGATCGGTTCGAAGGAGAGTTTTGGCTCCTGTTATGGGCCGGTTTCCGCTTCACGCAAGTCTCTCTGTGCGAGCTTCCCCGCGAACTTGGCCGCATGGTCTACGGCTGCCTCCACTGGATCGTCAATCGATTGGGTTTCGGCCTGCTGGCCCAGGACGCATTGGACATGTGGTTTGGCCTTGAAGAGGAATTGGAGGCTTACGAGGAGTACAGAAAGGAACATCCCCATAAAGATCACCGTCAGTTCGCCCGCGAGGCCCTCGCCACTCACCTTTTGCCGTTCTGCGAGTTCACGGACAACATTGAGGACCTCGTCTGTCGTCTGGATTTCCTGCAGTCCGTTTTGGACGAGAGGGCTGACCTTTGGTGGGGCAATCCGCCGGACATGTCGGAAATCCGAGCGGCGGTCGTTGAGTGGCGGCGTCGATCACCCGATCTGTACTGTCATCCCTGGACAAGGTTTATCCAGAAGACCGTCCTTGTCTTTAAAAGACATCGTCGTAACACAGCTAACTCGGAGTTCGTTGTGATCGAAGCCGAATGCGGCGACATGGAAGCGCTCCTGGATTACGCCCATATCGTCGGTTTCGGTCTGCCCTGGGAAGGCGGCGTTGCCGACGACTTCTACAACCAGCTCTATCAGACGGGAGAAACGCCAGTCCTACGCTTGAAGCTGCACCCTGTTGCGATTTCAAAGGTTGCTGAGAAACTCGAATCGATAGCCCAGGCACGTGGGCTGTTGCGTTTGGCTGAAGTCATTGAAAGGTCTCTATGACAAACCACACCGATTTTTTCGAGGCTAGTATCCCGCAGGAACCGTCCATCTCACCGCGCGTCGCGTTAATGTTCCACGACGTCACGAATTTAGGGGATCGTTATCTGGTTCCGAAGTGCGTTGCCTCTTTGCATGACCTTACGACCGGCGCAGACGGCGCTCCCGTCATTGGAGCGGGGCGCTTGCTGTCCATGAAGGATATAGAAGCGCTCTTGCGCTCGGTCCTTGGACAACAAGGAGGCGGTACCGGCGTACTCCCCGCCCAGGTGGTGTCGATTTCGGGGACACATCTTGCTTGGACCGTGCCCGCGCGGGTGCGACCGATGCTGTTCAATATGGTCGGGTCGTCCTTGCAAACGCTTGTTGTGCCGTGGCCGAGGCTCTTGCTGGTCGCCACCGCAAATAGGCGTCTCGCGGTAGCCGCCTTGAAGGGACGTGCTCGACCCATGGCGAAAACCCGGCTCTACAACGCGCCGTTGATGAACGTGGGCTGTGATGGCGTGGTTTGTACAGGGACCGCAACCCTGCCCGGCGGGTGCGGCATCGAGGACATGGCGGGTTGGGAAGCGGTACTGTTCGATACCGCGTTTTCCCACGTCAATAACCGATTGACGCTATTCCAGGAGAACGACGCGCCCGTGGATGACAGGACGCACTTTCGATTCTGGGCTGCCCTGGCCAGGAAGAAGGTTGAAACGTTCCCCGTCGAGCGATTGGTGCCGATGGGCATGACCGTCGATGAATTTATTCGGACGCATGCCCGATGACTCCGCAAGAACATTTGTTGGTCTGTTTGATTGGGACAGAAGATAGTGAACCCTATGGATACCCATATCCGACCTTACAAATTTTGCACCCCATCCGAATGGTTCACTCGCCGGGTTCGAATCGAGGTCATCGGCATCGGCGGAACCGGCTCGGAGGTTCTCTCCAGCCTTGCCCGTATCGATTACGCCATCCGCGAACTCGGCCATCCTGGGCTGTATGTCCGGGCCTGGGATGGAGATCGGGTGGAGCGTCCCAACATCGGCCGACAGGCGTTCTATCCGGCGGACCTGGGGCACAACAAGGCGCTGGTTTCGGTGCAGCGAATCAATTATTTGTTCGGCCTGGATTGGAACGCCGAGCCGCGCATGTTCGATATCAACCGAGACGGAAACGCAGGCCAGCGTGATTTGCTGATTACCTGCGTGGATGTCGCTCAGTTTCGCGCTGACCTCGCCAAGTCGTTTGCGGACGATCCGCAAAGGGTGCTCTGGTTGGATGCCGGAAACGGTTTGCACTCCGGGCAAGTCATCCTCGGGTGGCTGGGGCAAGCAAAAGACGGTGCCGTGGCTTTGCCATCCGTGTTTGATTTCTATCCCGAGCTGGACGGCATGGCCGATGACAACTTGCCGTCGTGCAGCATGGAGGAAGCGCTGGCTAACCAGGACTTGCCGGTCAACCGCGCCATCGCCAACGTCGTCATGCAACTGGTCTGGTCACTGCTGAGACATGGTGGATTAAACCACCACGGTGCCTATGTGGATATACGGAAAGGCGTCATGACACCGATCAATATTCTACGTTGAAAAAAGGTGTGTTTGGTGGCAGTGTTATTACGCAACAATAGTGAACAATTCGTGAAACTCTGGGAACACTTGACATCCTCCCCGGCCTGAAGGCCGGAGATTCCTACGGCGCTCATGCTGCGTATGCAGCGTGAGTCGCTTCGGCGGGTTCCTGCTTCGCCGGAGCTGCCCTGCCTGCACCGAGATGCAGGCAGGGTCTTACATCCCCTCCACAGGCCATGACGGCATGCCCTGCCGCCAATATGGTCACGGCGGCATTCACATCGGCATGCGCCGTGTGGCCGCAGTGGGCACATTCAAACCGGGATTGGGTGATTCGGTTTTCTTTTGCCACATGCCCACACACCGGACAGCCCAGGCTGGTGTTGCGTGGATCGACCGCCACCACGATCCCGCCGCGCCAAGCCTGTTTGTACTCAAGCTGGCGACGGAACTCGAACCACCCCTGATCGAGGATGGATCGGTTCAGTCCCGCCTTGGCGCGGGTGTTTTTCCCCGGCTGTTCGACCGTCCCCGACGCTGACCTGGACATATTCCGTATCTGCAAGTCCTCAATCACGACCGCCGCGTGGTTTTTGCTGATGGTGGTGGAGAGTTTATGCAGATGGTCGCGCCGGATGTTGCCGATCCGGGTGTGGAGCTTCTGGATACGGGCCTTCGCCTTGATCCAGTTTTTGGAAAACTTCTGTTTGCGGCTCATGGCTCGTTGATACCGGGCCAATCGTTGTGCATGGCGCTTCATCGCATCCACTGGGGCGATGATCTCGCCGGTGGACAGGGCGGCGAAATTTGCTACGCCCAAATCCACGCCGACGATGCTCGTCGATGGATGGACAGGTTCCGGCACCTCGCGCTCGGTCTGGATGGATACGAACCATTTGCCACCAATGGCCGATACGGTGACGTTTTTCACCGTGCCCAGAGCCTTGCGGCTGTTGCGGTAGCGCAACCAGCCGAGCTTAGGCAGGAAGATGCGGCTATTTCCCTGATCGAGCTTGATCTGTTTCGGGTCGGGGTAGCGTAAGCTGTCGGACCGGCCTTTCTTCTTGAAGCGCGGAAACGCGGCGCGCTTGGCGAAGAAGTTGGCGTAAGCCCGCTCCAGGTCCTTGAATGCCTGTTGCAGGGGATGGACGGGGGCATCGGCCAGCCAAGGCGCGGTACGACCGGAGGGCAGCGGCGTGCCGTTGCGCCACGCCGTGAGTTCCTTGCACAGCCCGGCGTAGCCGAGCTTCTTCTCGCCTTGCTCGTAACGCCGCTTCTGCAAGTTCAGCGCCTCATTGAACACGACCCGGCACGAGCCGGCGAAGCGGCGCATTTGCCGCTCTTGCTGGCCGTCTGGTCTGAGTTCGTACTGGTAGGCTTGGAGTCGCCGCATGCGAGCAGTATAGTTTGGTCTATGAGCGATAACAACGATATTCGGCATGGAAGGCACTGCGTTTTCAAGATGCACGTCCATTTGGTCTTTGTGGCGAAACACCGTCGCAACGTGTTCGACAGCGACGCCATTGACCGACTGCGCACGATCTTCGCCAAGGTCTGCGCCGACTTCGAGGCGCAACTGATAGAGATGGACGGCGAGGACGACCATGTGCATTTGCTGGTCGAGTACCCGCCCAAGGTCGCCGTCTCGAACCTTGTGAACAGCCTCAAGGGCGTGTCCAGCCGCCTGCTGCGCAAGGAACGGCCCGATATTCAGAAGCGGTACTGGAAAGGCGTGCTATGGTCGCCGTCCTATTTCGCCTCAAGCTGCGGCGGCGCACCAATCTCCATCGTGCGCCAGTACATCGAGCAGCAGCAGACTCCGCACTGAAACCAAAGACAAGGACGGCTCCGCCGTCCGCGCTATCCTTCCCCGCCCTGAACGGCGGGGCTTATCGCGCACCCGGTCAGCCATCGGCTGATATACAGCATGGCCCAATCACACTTCACGTGTTTCGCCAGCGCCCGACTCAACAGCGCATGGTCGATATTGTCGAACAACCCCTTGATGTCAAACTCCAAGACCCAATCGTATCGCCAACAGCGAGCTCGCGTGACGCCCCTACGGCATCCAACGCGGACTTGCCCGACCTATAGCCATACGAGTCCTGTAAAAACGTCGCCTCGATCTCTGGCTCAATTTCCCGCTTGACCACCATCTGCGCCACCCGATCCGCCACCGTCGGCACGCCCAGTAACCTTACGCCACCACTCTTCTTCGGGATAGTCACCCCTTTTACCGGCGGTGGAAAATAGCTGCCCGAAGACATCCGATTCCAAAGCTTGTACAGATTGTCCTTTAGATCCTCCTCGAATGCCTCAAGGCTCTGATGATCAACCCCGGCTGCGCCGGCGTTGGCTTTCACCGCTCGATACACTTCGTACACCCGCCACTTATCAATGGCAAAGGGTTTCGTTGCACCCACCCGTTTCCTCCTGTCTCCAGTTGAACGCCGAATACAACCGCTTGATTCGACCTCTTCGCTCCAGCTGCATTACCGGCCATCGCCACTACTACAGGTCGATCCGCCCCAGTGCTCCGCATCGGTACTCTTGCCTCGTGGGTTCTGCCACTTGCGCGTCTCCCTTAGTATCGGAACGACTGGTTCCCGCAGTTCCATACAGAAGCCTGGATCAGATTCACGCCCTCTATACGCCGGCTGCCACTTGTCCAGTAATCAGGTGCCCGACAAGCTCATCCCAGAGGGGTGAAACACCTCTGGTTTCGACAGCAATTTCACAGGTTACGACGCGCCATCGAAGGTTCACTTGCGTTCGTCTCTCTGATCCGTACCTACTCCGGGTTCTTTCCCCTCGCTTTACCTCAACGCTCACCACCATGGCTCTTAACCACAGCGGCTTGAGGTGGTTTGAGACCTGCTCCTGAAAACCGATCCCGAGGGGCCTTCCCTCATCTCCCATACAGCTTTTGCACAGAGATTCCATTCTTCGCATGCCTGCGGCACACTTTCACCAGCCTGCTAGGGCGCCATGCGTATAAAATTTTAACTGTAAGCTTATGCTTACAACTTTTTCCGCATTTTCCGACTTGCGACCCAAAGCGTAACGCGATTTACTTCTTCATTTGCTCATTTCCACGAAAAGCCCTGTCTCTTTTTTTACCGAGAAGGAAGCCAGGTACTACGCAAAGATCCGGAGCTGGACTAATTGCCAGTTGAGTCAATCGCGGCATTGTTTCGGCAGGGGTAAATATTCAAACTATATTAAACAAGGTAGTGGAAAAAAGAGATCGGTTGGCTGAGGGTCGAGTTTATCCAGTTCTTCAATCTTTTTGTTTCGAAAGTTAGATCATTCTTTCCAAAACGGATCAAGTTTGACTTCGACTATTCATTTTACTTGCCCGATTATTCCTCACCCTCATGACAGCGCCGCATAATAATTCCGTTTCACAAAGAACTAATCCTTTCGAACGTTGCAACTGTTTTAAGCTCCCTGACCAGAAGCCCGCTCAACGCTGATTTTCAGGCTCATTTCGACATCAGGATAAGTTGGATGCGGGCTTGCAAAATGAAGCTTAAAAAACGGCGTAATCTCCATGCTCTCTATTCTTTAATTTTCGCCAGTTTCAGTATCGGTTGTTCGACAACTGCCCCGCCTGCTCGGCACCTGAAGTTAGCGTGGCAAGCCAGTGGTGTATCAAATACGTTGCCGGCCGTTGATCAAGCAGAACCGGTTAACGCAGAGACTGACGCGGCTAAAAATCGGGCCATATTTTTTACCAAGGAGAAAGCACCCCGGCCCGTTGTGAAAAAAGTTGGGGCGGCAGGACGCCATGGCGAAAATGGGAACATTGACCTCCAATTCCGCGATGCCGACATTCATGCCGTGATTGACGCGATCCTTGGCGAAGAGCTCAAACTGGACTACACGATCGCCCCCGCGGTACAGGGCAAGATTACTTTGCGGACCCGAAAGCCGCTTACCAAGGAGGCTCTTCTTCCGGCATTAGAGGCGGCCTTGCACTCGGTTTCCGCCACAATTATTGAACAGGACGGCGCCTATCACGTGATTCCCCTGGATGCGGCTCAGCAGTGGGTAAAAGGAGTGAGCCAAGTCAGGGCTTATGGTCCCATTTCACCCGGTTTCGCGGTGGAAATTCTGCCTCTTAAGTATATCCCAGCGAGGGAAATGCAGAACATTCTCGAAGCCGTGGTCCCGAAGGGAACCGTTCTACAAGCGGACGACGTACATAATCACTTGGTCATAGCCGGCTCCAGTCAGGACAGAGCCGCAGTGCAGCAAACGGTCGAAGGTTTCGATGTGGACTGGCTGGAAGGCATGAATTTCGCCCTGTATCAGGTGGAAAATTCCAGTCCCAGCCAGATCATCACGGAACTGAAAGAAATCTTTCAACCTCCCATCGGGGTGATCGGCAGCCGGGTTCGCTTTGTCGGATTGGACCGCATTCATTCGATACTTGGCATCGCTCGCGATCGCAGTGATCTTGAACTCATTGAAGATTGGATTAAGCGCCTAGACGTCACCAAGACTAGCGAACGCCGTGTTTTCGTGTACAACGTCCAAAACGGCAACGCTAAGGATCTCGCTAAAGCGCTCCGTCAGTTGTTGGGTGAAAAAGTGGGAAGCGAGCAGACCAATACCGATACTACGTCCCCTTTGCCGACAGGCACAGAAGGTTATGGACCCGACGGTTTGTCAATGGAGAAATCCGAGAATAGACCACTTGTCGGCACTGTCCAAGGGCAAGGCGAGGGCCGCGCCAGCAAGCTGGTCGCTGTGGAGGAAACCAATTCGCTGCTTTATTATGGAACCGAAGACGAATATCGGGTGATCAAAGACGCCTTGCAGCAGCTCGATATCGTTCCGCGCCAAGTGATGATCGAGGCCATACTGGCGGAGGTTACGCTTAACGACAGCCTAAGATACGGCGTGCAATGGTTCTTCGACGCCGGAGAAAATACCGTTACCCTAAGTGCTTCCGATACCGGTGCGATCGCATCGTTATTCCCCGGCTTTTCTTACGTCTATTCCGGAGGCGCGGATGTGCGGGTCGTGCTCAATGCACTTCAGGAACGAACCGATGTGCGCGTGTTATCCGCGCCTAAGCTGTCCGTACTGAATAATCAAAAAGCGATGCTTCAGGTCGGCGATCAAGTTCCAATCGTCACTCAGACCTCTCAAGCGACCATTTCTCCGAACGCCCCGATCGTCAACCAGGTCCAGATGCGGGACACCGGGGTCATTCTCGAGATAACGCCAAGAATCAATGAGAATGGCAGCCTCATCCTCGACGTATCTCAGGAAGTGAGCGATGTCACACAAACCACCTCATCCGGGATTGATTCTCCGACCATTCAGCGACGAAAGATTCGAACGTTCGTTTTGACCAATGATGGCTTCACCGTGGCATTGGGCGGTTTGATCCGGGAAAACGGTCGTGAAAACAATAGTGGATTGCCCTTCATCAAGGATATCCCGATCATTGGTAATCTATTTCGCAACAACGTATTCGAAAACAGGCGCACCGAGCTCATCGTCTTGCTCGTGCCGCACGTCATGAGAAATCAAGCCGAGACCCGAGCGGTCGTCGATGCACTGCTGGAAGGTCTGAATGCGGCAGGGCAGGTTACCGAACGTGCTAAACCCCTCTGGCCATCGCTCCGGAAGTAGCGGCTTCGTTCTTTTGCACACGTTGTGGCTGTTGCTACTGGTCATCGCTATCGTCATGGGGACATCGCTTATCGGCCGTCGAGCAGCTGACAATATAACGGCTTATGAAACCCGTTTGCGCCTCGATTTGGCGGCCGAGTCGGCCATTTACGACGCGGTTTTCGAATTGCTGGAGCAAGGGACGCAGAGCCGATGGGTCCGTGACCACGGGAAGGTACGGACTCTCTATATCGACGAACAGACGGTTGATTTAGCAGTCACGAATGTGCACGGTATCGTGGACATCAATACGGCTGACCAGCGGTTACTGGAGAGACTCTTGGCAAATCTGCCGGGAATCGATGTTCCCGCTGTCATCGCAGGCCGTATTCAAGTCCACAAGCAAAACGGAAAAGAAGATAACCGGTTGACGACCTATTCCGATCTCAGCGCTATCTTGAGCCTATCACTGGAAGATTTTGCCTGCCTTTATCCGTACATCACGCTGTTTTCGGGACGGTTGGAGCCTAGTGCGGCGCTAACGTCGGACCGCTTGAAGAAAATGATAGGCCAAGCAAAGCGCGACGAGGAACAGCTTTCGGCGATGGAAGGTGGGCTATCGGTAGCTGGCGAGGTCTTCAGAATTACGGCTGCGGTTCATTCCGATTCTCCCAAGACCAATCGCTTGTCTGCCGAGGTGCTCCTTACAGGCAGGCGCGATATGCCTTATTTGATAAGGTCTTGGATTTGGGTTCCAAATTGTGAGGCTCAGACCTGATCGAGTGGTTGGCGATACGCTATCGATGGTTTTCTGGCAGTGGAATCGCGGAAGAGTTCACCGACAGTTGCTCGGCGTTCAGATGCATTTCGAGAGTTTGGTCTTCGTTTTTGATTCCGACCGTGACGGACTTGCGATTGATCCTTTGCACGCTCCAGTCGCCGAAACTCTCCCCAGGCCGGACCAACCGCCAGGTTTTTCTCTCTCGATCCTCTAGCAAGGCCATACTTTCACTGCCAACACGGATGACGCCGACCAGAAGCGGAGGCGGCCCCGAAATCTCAGTCGACTTGTCCGGTTCCTCCGGTTTTTCGATGAACGCGGTTCGACTAGGTTGAAACAATGGACTTGTCGTCAAGGCGTCGATTTCGATAAGGGTATAGACGTTTAAGTCGGGCTTGGTTTCATTCAGTTCTGCATTGGTGTAGTTCTCGGACGATTCGGCCAAGAGCAGCGAGAAAACGATCGTCAATCCCGCAATGAATACAACAGTGTTGAACCCAATCAACCATAGCGTTCGAGGAAACCTGTCGGTCATTTATGGCCTGCTTTCAAACGACGCCAAATCAGCTCCGAATCCCGAAATGCGGAGCTCGGCCATCACCTTGGAAATCGCAGTCCCGCCGGCTTCCGTGGGAACGCTGTCCAACGAGCGTATCGTCAACTGATCGACCACGATCAACGGCCTGTGCCGCTCGAACTCGGCGAGCATTCCCATGACGGAGGCCTCCGGCCCCTCGCCTTTCAAATCGATGGATATACGGCTGAGATTGCCTTGACGGACTGTTGTCGCGGTACGCATGGATTCCAGATTAAATCGGGTCGAGCGAATAATTTGATCGATGATTTCCTGAAATTTGGTTTCTGTCCCCGAGTTGCTATCTGTCCAAATCAATAGCGGCTTCAATGTCTCGGCATCGGCCGCGACTTGCGCCTCAGAAAGGGTTTCGACTTCAAAGGAAAGCCGCCGTGCCCGGCTTAATTCGAAGCGGGCGTCGTGCAATTGGCTGATCGCCTGCCCCGCTAGATTCAATAGCGGCTTGAAAAATCCTCCCCAAACCGCGAATACAGCGACCACCAACAGGCCGAGAGACGCGATTCGATGGACTCGGGGAGACAGTGCAGCGGTCACGGCAAGGGCCTTTTAAGCTCCAGGGCCACCTCGAACTGCGGCGGAGTTTCCGTGCCGTTATTACCGGCGACCGAAATCAATTTGGCATTGCCGATTTTCGAGAGTTTACCGAGTTCCCTCATCATTTCGGGGGGATTTGAGGCGTGACCGGCTATATGCACCACGCCGTGGTCGTACCGCAAGGACGTAATCCAGGCCGTTTTCGGCAACGCGCCCGCCACCTCGTTCAAGACATGCGTAATGCGGTATGCGGGGGCTTGACGTGACAGATCGTTTTTTACGGATTGTAGAAGGGCGCGTTGCGCCAGCAAGGGTGCACTGGCATTCACCGTTTTCTGAGTTGCCTCGATATCCCGCCTTACCTTGTGCTCAAGCCATAAAGCCGAAAGGTAAGTTGCGGGAATAAGCAACGTCGCCACCAATGCCAAGCTTAGCACCAACATCAAGCGTCGCTTGAATCGAGAACGAGCCGCCTCTCTGCCCGGCGAAGTGTAAAAAACAAAATCCAAGATACCCGATGATGAAGGGCGAAACCCCACGGCTTCCACGGAAATCCCGACCTGATCGAGATTCTTAAGCGCTTGAAGTACGGTTTCCCGGCGGCAAAGCGCAACCTCGACGTCGAGGGTCCCGGAATCGTGATCCTTTTTCGATCGAACATCGAAATAAATCGCCGCCTTCTCAAGTGGCGATTCCGTAATGAGCTTGAAGGCGACCGCATCTCGTAACCGAGCCTGTGCGCTTTTCGGAAAGCTCATCCGCAGGAGAAACACCTCTTGCAAACCTAACGCAACCTGTGTCGTGGCCTCTGCGCATAGTGGCCGCAACGCTTCCATCGCCTGCGACGAACGCCCTCCAAAAACACTGGGAAAATGGAGTTCTTCCGGTGGCGTGCCATGATCTTGGACCTCATTGTGAGGACGAACGAGCGTCGTCCGATCTCGTTCAACCAATAGAAGCACGGATTTTTCGCGCTTCGAGACCAGTCGTCCAAGCCCAGGGAAGAGGTCTGTAAGTCCCACCCACCACCATAGGAACGCGGGGCGGACGATGGCCGCGAGATTCGTCGACCGCCAAATCGCATCGGTTACGCTGGTCTGCAGGCTAAGCTTGTCCATTCGATCACACAGCTTCCGCTAAGCGTCTGGTGTAGCCGAATCGCCATCCTTAATGACGGCCGTGTCTTGTCGACGAAATCAGCGTGAAGTTGGATCACATCGGGCAGTTTCTCGGCGTCGTTCCAAGATCGGCTGGCTCGCCCGGAACTTCCCGCGAAATATGAAAATTCGACCTTTTCGAGGTCTTCGAGTACAACCCAATTCGTGCGAACGAGCTTTTCCGATACCGGCGATACCGGCGATGCCGGACGCGGCACGAGATCCAAAAGAAGCGCAAGAGAGCCGTTCTGACGGCTTTCAAGATACAAGCGTCCATCCATGCGCCCGGAGGAGAACGCGGACTGCGACGGAATCGAAGTGAACTCCACGGTGTCCCCATCGCCTTTGAAGCGGGCTCCGAATCCGCCGCGCTCCGGTGGAAGGCTGGCGCGGAGAAGACGGGAAACGAGTCGAACCGCCGTGGCTTCCTCGGCCCATTGCCGATCAATCCGCGAAGCAAGCCTCCACCCGTCCCTGATCGTTATCAGGACTTGGGATAACGTGCCGATCAGCAAGGCCCCGGCGGCCATAGACACGAGTACCTCGAGCAAGGTAAACCCGCTTTGGGGCCTATATATCCGCCCGCACCCCACTGTCATTTCCTAAACCTATGGGCCGACATACGCACCAGTGGCGCCGAATGTGCGTCGCGCGCGATGGTTACGCTGATCCTTTGCAAGCCATAGATACCCGTCATGGGGCCTTCCATGCCGTCCGGTAGGATGTCCTCGACGTCGACTCGCCAGAAAAATTCGCCTTGAGTGCCTTCATTATTCCTAGGAATGTCCACACCATCAATCGAATACTCCTCCAGTTTGGAATGCGCAAGCAACACCGCGGTCGAGTGTGAGCGTAGCTCGATCAATCTTGGTATGGTTTGTGACATCGCCGGGAGCGCAATTCCGAGGACCAATCCCGCCATCACGAACGCCAGAACGACCTCGAGCAGTGAAAATCCAGCCTGCGACCGCAATTCCGGCCCTCTAGTTGCGAGACAACGCCCCGGTGAGCCAGTCGACCTGAATCCGATCGTCCCAGCCGTCGTGTCGAATAATAATCGAGCCCCCAGAGGATGAGCCATCGGGAAAAAACGTGATCGCGCTGCCACTCGCCGGTGACGGAATCGTGCTTGTACAAGTCACGTCCGGCTGATCGGCGACATTGCTCGTATCCTTGCTCCCGCCGCCCGAGACGATCTCCGCACACGGAAGCGTAACAGCGTGGCCCCGCGAGAGGGCCAACCACTTGGCGTTTTCCAATGCCGTCAGAGCCGCCTCCGCCCAACGGGTGCTGTTTCCTCCCCGGTACGCGCCTGCGCCCGCGGCGGCCAGCATCCCCAACAAGGCGATTACCACCAGGAGCTCCAGCAAGGTCACGCCCCGTTCACGGCGCCTTCGAGAGCCCGACGTCGGCATTTTCGCCCTCTCCGCCTTCGCGGTCATCCGCCCCGAAAGAGTAGATGTCAAAAGGACCGCGCTGTCCCGGAACACGATAACGGAAAGGCCGGCCCCAAGGATCCAGTAGGTGCTCATGTTTGCGGATGTAGGGTCCTCGCCATCGCGCGACATCTGGGGGGGCCTTCCACAGGACTTCCAACCCTTGTTCCGGCGTAGGATAGGAGCCGGTGTCGATCTGATAATAGTGCAGAGCCGTCGTCAAGGTGTCCACTTGAAGGGCCGCGGCATCCGTCTTTGCCCCGGAGAACATGTTCATGATCTGTGGCGCCACGACCGCCGAAAGCAGCCCCATGATGACCAGTACGACCATCAATTCCAAAAGTGTGAAGCCCCCCATGCCAGCCCTCTGGTGGCGATGAAGATGCCGACTACGTTGTGTTGTTCGATTATTCACCATTTTTCCTTATCGTACCGCCATTTGGTTAATGCTCATGATCCCCAACATCACGCCTGCAATAACGAATCCGACGATCAACCCCAGGACGGCGATTGCAATCGGGTTCAGGAGAGCGATAAGCCGATCGATTCGGAAGGTCGAATCCGTTTCGAGCAAATGCGCGGCTCGCATGCTGGCGTGTCCAAGCGTGCCGGTATGTTCACCGACTTCGATAATGGATACGGTCGCTTCCGGGATAAGATCGATTCGGCGAAGCGCCGCGGACACAGAGGCCCCTTCCCGCAGTTCCCGCGATGCCTTGCCCATCGCCTCGCGTAGACGTTTCGATGAGGCGGCTTGAGCGGCGAGTTGGACGGATTCCGACACCTCGACGCCATTATCGATCAACGCCCCCATCACACCCAAGGTCTTGGCCACGTCGATTTGAGCAATCAACCGGACTACAGGCAGTCGCAAAGCCATTTTCGCCATGGCCTCCCCGATGGTGGGGTTTTTTCGAACGATCCACCACAGCAAGAACATGCCTGTGATCGGGAGCACGACAATGCCAGCGCCCTGTCGCGTGACCAGGTGGGACAACGTCAATACTACACGGGTCATCTTGGGAAGCCGATGTTCCTCACCCGCGAATATCGGCTCGAATTCCGGAATGACATAACCCAGCACGAAAAGCAGCGCGGCGAAGACCGTGACAAGAACCACCACGGGGTAGATCAGCGCGTTCACCAAGCCGCGCTGAGCTGCCAGTTGCCGTTGCAGATAGCGGGCGGCGTCGGTCAGTCCATCGCCCATGCGCCCTCCTTGTTCGGAGGCGCGCACGATGCCGATCAAATACCGCGGCAAATTCCGCTCGGCTTCCAGGGCATGGGACAGCGTGGCGCCCTCGCACACCCTTCTAAGAAGCCTCTGGACCAAATCGGTCATAACCTCGCGATCCTGCTGCCGGCCTAAGACCTTGAGGGCCTGCTCAACGGTCAAGCCGGCTTTGAGCATCTCCGCGAGCTGTTCCGCGAACAGCGCAAGATCGGCTAACGGCACGCTCCGGCTTAACTTGATCGGGCGGTTGAGCACATCGCGCCAGGTGTTGGCGTCGCGGGTAATCGAAAGGGGCGTCAGCCCGGACCGAAAGAGCTCAAGCGCCGCCGTTTCCTCGGACACGGCTTCGATTTGGAGGTCCCGCAGCTCGCCGTCGCCGGTGACTGCTTTCACGGTGAACTTGCTCAGTGCTCGCGCCATTCCATGACCCGAAGCACTTCATCGATGGCGGTTTCCCCCGCAACCACCTTGGCAAGCCCGTGTTGCCAGAGATTGCGTCCGCCACGCCGCACCGAGGCATCGACGAGCATCCGCTCATCCTGTTTCATTCGAATGATTTCCCGCTCTTCTTCCTCGATTTCGATAGCCTCGAACAAAGGAGTGCGTCCCCAATAACCGCGACCGTTGCAATGCTCGCAGCCTTTAGGACCATAAATCGCTTCCGGAACGCCATGCTTTCCAAGCCCATGCCCGATCATCTCGGCTTCTGACTTCGTAACTGACCGCCGTATCTTGCAGTGCGGACATAACCGCCTGACCAGGCGCTGGGCTGCGGCAAGCTCGAGCGTGGATGCTAGAAGGTAGGCTTCCACCCCCAAGTCCAACAAGCGGGTGACCGCTCCGGCGGCCGTATTCGTGTGCAGCGTCGACAAGACCAGGTGGCCGGTCAACGCGGCGCGAATCGCGATGTCAGCGGTCTCGCGATCCCGTATTTCGCCGATCATGATGATGTCGGGATCGTTGCGCAGAATGGAGCGCAACGAGGTGGCGTAAGTTAGTCCGATTTCCGGTTTGACTTGAAGTTGAGAGACACCGGTCAATACGTATTCGATAGGGTCCTCGACGGTGACGATCTTGAGCTCGGGGTTGAGAATCGCGTTCAACGAGGCGTACAGCGTCGTCGTTTTGCCGCTACCCGTAGGTCCTGTAATGAGGACGATCCCGTGCGGTTTCTTTAAGGCCTTCCGCAGCCCGTTCAGGCCGTGGTCGGATAGCCCGAGTTGGTCGAGCTCGAGCTTGACCGATACTTGTCCAAGCAACCGAAGCACGATCGACTCCCCATGCAGTGTAGGGAACGTCGCCACCCGCAGATCGAGGCTTCGCCCGCGCGCGGAAAACCGGATTCTTCCGTCTTGAGGTACCCGCCTTTCGGCGATGTCGAGTCTAGCCATCAGTTTGATGCGGGAGGCTACCGGTTCTGCCCAGCGGGCCGACAGGACATCGGCTTCCTGCAGCAATCCGTCGATCCGGTAGCGGATGATCAATGCGTTTGCGGCTGGCTCGACGTGCACATCCGAGGCGCCGAGATCGCTCGCCGACATGATGAGCCGATGTACCAAGCGAATCACCGGTGCGTCAGAGGCGTGATCACTGAGCTTGGCCACATCATCGTCGTTGACCTCGGCCGTCCCGATCGAAGCCAGGGAAATTGCCTCCTCCGCTTCCGCCTGGGCGGCGTCGAGCTTGTAGAAGTAATCCTCCAACTCGGATTCGAGCGCTGCATAACGTTTAACGGGTTTTCCCAAAAGGAACTCCACGCCGGCCGCTGTTACATCATCGGTCGGATCCGCCATGGCGAGATGCACTTCGTCCTGATCGATTACCAGTGGGAGAGCCCGTTTGGTTCGAAAAAAATGGAGATTGACGCCGTCGATCTCGGGCAGGCGGGCAGGGAAACGGGCACGTTTAGCGACCTCGATGGCCAGCATTTCCGCAAAAATCTCGGCCATCTGGTCTTCCGTTACCAATCCGAGCCGAGTGGCGACGGCTGAAAAAGGGGTTTCCGACGACCGTGCCGCCGCCTGAACCCGCTCTACGGATTCAGCACTCATCAGCCGTCTTCGCAGCAAGATCTCCACCAGCCTGTCGGTAGAATCGGTGGAAGATGCCGAAACAGCGGTAGTGACTGCCATGTTGAATTAAGCTTCCAATTGCCTTGCAGCTCGAAGCCAACCCGATTGGCCGGCTCGTTTTTTGACGTTTTAACTGGCCACCGCGATACTAACGATGATGCTCACCCATATTTAAATGACCAAATGGCACTAAGGTATCGCTAGGTATTTAGGGTCTATCTCAGTAGGCCGTTCACCCTGAGCCAGTCGAAGGTTTCTTGGGACCTACTGGGATAGGCTCTTAGTACTTAGATAATACCACTGAATTCTCGATCGTTTTTGTACTGAAACATAGCAATTTAAGCCCGTGGCGACGTTTGACTCGTTGATCCCGGGGGCGTGGACGTAGCGGCGGAGGAGATTCCCGGTACTGTCGTACTCGGCCAAAAGGTCCGCCCCGTCGTAGAGGAGATGGGTGGTCACCCCTCCGATCGTGGTCTGCCGAAGCCGTCCCTCGCCGTCATAGGCCAAGGTGGCCGAGAGGCCGGTCTTGCTGGCGCTGGTCAGACGGTGGTCGAGGTCGTACGCATAGCTCCACACCCCGTCCCCGGTGAGGTTGCCGTCTTGATCAGCTGCGTGACGTACCGGGGGAGGGTTGTACTTGCCGTTGGGCAGTGCTGTAAGGGCGGCATAGCGTAGCATATCCCGCCGTATGGATGCCGAAATCCATCTGTCGCATTACGCTACGCTGATGCGCCCGCGAGCTGACTACACTTGCGACAATGACATTAACATTTACCAATATCGTCGAGCTCTTTCTTGTTGCTGCCGCAGCCGTAGTTTGTCGATCATTAGCTTGTCAGCTCTTCCTTCTGAAGTGATATTAGAACCCTCAAGAAAACATCGCTTTACCGTGATTTGTACTTCCACGGGGTCAGGCACTTGAGGGTTCGTCCGCCACACATATGTTGCCGAATTCTTATCATGTCTCAACAAATATGGCCCGACCCATACATCGGTTCTCATGTCAAACTCGGCAAGATAACCACGAAATTCTGAAACAGCCGCATCGTACGAACAGCTCTCAAAATATACTGTGCATCGCACAATTGTCCCGAAACTTATTCCAATAACGAGAGCGATAAGCCCTAAAAAGCTCCAAACAACAGCCTTGGCTATGCCTTCACTCATAGCATTTTTCACCAATGAGTACTTAGCATAGCCCGGCATTCAACCTACTTCTTAGCCCCTCCCAATGCGTCCGATTGGCCAATGCGAGCCGAGCCGGTCAGGTTTATTCGGAAATCATTGCCATAGCCGTGCACAAGATCGGCACCAAGGGTCAAGATATTGCGGATATCGGTTTTAAGCGCGGGTGCACTGGTCGGCCACTCCCAGGGCTTTATATCAAAATCGTAGTCATCATAACTGCGTCCACCCTTGGTACCAGTGACGATATTTCTAGGTTGCAGCTTTAGCCCAATGGTCCCATAGACCAAACCGTCATCCAATGAACTCAGATGATCTACAGGGCTATCCAATTTAATACTTGCGGTCTTACCGACTCCGGCAAAATCACCACTGCTGATCCGTGACAGATCTATGCTATCCACCCTAGCCGACAAGGGCTCGCTATGGCCGACTTTGCGCCAAACATAGGCCTCCCAAAAACTAACTTTTCCATCATCGTCTGGCAGAGTTCCCGGCTGAAATGGACAGGCAAAAAGGAAACATAACCCCGACGGATCGGTCCGATTGACCGGATCATTCCCGACATAGGCATAGAGGTTCAAGTCATCCTGGTAGCCGATCGGATCGGTCTGCAGGAACCGGCCCAAGGCCGGGGAGTACATGCGGGCCTTGTAATGATACAGGTTCAATTGGCCGAGGAGCTGCTGGCCGGTGTAGCGGAACCTAACGCCCGTGGTGACATTCGGCTCGCCCCAGGGGCCGTAGCTGTAGACCGCCGTGGACGTGCCGGAGGTATCGGCGGTGGCGACGAGGCTCCCCAGGTGATCGCCATACAGCCAGGTCTTGGTGGCGGTGCCGGTCCCTTCGTACCAGACCAGCGGCTCGTCGACGCCGGGGCCGTGGACGTAGCGGCGGAGGAGATTGCCCGAGCCGTCGTACTCGGCCAAGAGGTCCTGGCCGTCGTAGAGGAGGTTCGAGGTCACCCCGGCGATCGCGGTCTGCCGAAGCCGCCCCTCGCCGTCATAGGCGAGCGCCGCCGCGAGGCCGGTCTTGCTGGCGGTCTTCAGACGGTTGTCGAGGTCGTACGCATAACTCCACACCCCGTCCCCGGTGAGGTTGCCGTTGGCGTCATAGCCGAGGGTGGCCCCGGCCGCCTGGGTGTACTGGTTGAGGCCGTTGGCGCCTGTACACGTATGGCTTGTTTATTTTGGAAGCTTTAATCCTCTGTTTTCTAAAACTTCCTTATCTTCTGGATGAATATAATACTCTGTGGGAGAGGTATAAGTTCTGCCCGCGTAATCAACAACTCGTCCGTTAAGTTTACTCGCCAATTCAATCATCCAACTCAATGTCGCTTCGTCAGGATTTTTGGTCATACATTTACCACTGTTTAAATAGAGCTTGCCTTTGACTTTGCGTGTGGGATCAACGATTAGAGTATCCTTTTCCTGCTTAGAACCAGTTTTACTCGGCCGTAATTCCACATCATCGCGAGTCTTAGCCAGTTCCATAAATTGTTCCCTCGTTGGCGGCAAGAGCCGGTAACTTTTTTTACGACCGAGCCACCACGGGCCATAACGGGTTTCTCGACCGACGATAATCCAATAAAGCCCTTTTTTTACCGCCATGTATATATCAAACAAAGGTAGTCATTTAAGCGATTTTATGGCGCCTGCACCGCTATAAAGCCGACTGAAGCGACCAAGTCCATTGACATCGGTAACACCAACGCCACGTTCATAAATGATAGGGATGCCAGAACCTGCGCCATATTTACTCTCATGTCTAAGTACATCCCATAAAGTTCTGCGGAAAGGGCGTACACTGGTGGCATGAAAGCCATCCTGATCCCCCCGTTGGGCAAAGCGCAACAGAGTGAGTTAGACACCCTGTATCGAAAGACCAAGGACCCACGGCTCCGAACTCGTGCCCAGATGGTCTTGCTCTCGGCCGAGCGGGGTCTCAAAGCGCTGGAGATCGCGGGGATCGTGCGGGAGAGCGAGGACACCGTGGTGCGGTGGCTGAAACGGTATCAGAGCGAAGGCGTGGACGGGCTGAAAGATGCGCCGCGAGCGGGACGGCAAGCCAAAGTGACGGCGGCGTATCGGGCCGCCCTGGTGGCGGCGGTACGGCGCCGTCCGCGCAGTTTGGACCTGCCGTTTTCCATATGGACCCTGCAACGGCTGGTGGATTACCTGGCCGAGCAAACCGGGATTCGCATCGCTCTGGAAACCCTGCGCCAAACCTTGAAGCGCGAAGGGATTGTGCTCAGTCGTCCGCAGCATAAGATCAGCAGCCCTGATCCAGACTATGCGGTGAAAAAAAAGCGGTCGAAGACACCCGCGATCACTTGAAACCGGGCGATGTGTTTTACTACGCCGACGAGTTTAACCTCAGTTGGCTGCCTACCTTGACGGCGTTGTGGAGCCCGGTAGGCCAGCAAATTATGATTCCGACCCCAGGTCAGCCTAAGAAGCGCTATGGGTTGGGAGCGGTGAATTACCATACCGGGAGTAATGGTCAAATGTTGTGTACGGGGGTGGGCTCAGGCGGCGACTTTCTCGACGTCTTCCTGAACTCCATCCTTGAACACGACTCCCTCGATGACTTGGGCTAAACGGGGGATTCCATTCAGTTTCCGCCAGTGCCGCTCGGCGCTTTTCACCAGCATGAACACCATCGCGAGGATACTTCCCCGTGACACGCAGCCTCGCGTTTTGGCGGTTCTGAACCGGACCGTGGCAAAGGTGGATTCGATCGGATTGGTGGTCCTTAGGTGAATCCAGTGCTCCGCCGGAAAAGCGTAGAACGCTAACAGCGCCTCCCGATCCTTTTCCAAGCACGCCACCGCCTTGGGATACTTGGACCGATACCCCGTCAGGAAACGATCAAACGCTTTCTCCGCCTCCTGCCGGGTCGCGGCCATCCAGATTTC
Source organism: Methylocaldum sp. GT1BB (assembly GCF_051027545.1). Taxonomy (NCBI): domain Bacteria; kingdom Pseudomonadati; phylum Pseudomonadota; class Gammaproteobacteria; order Methylococcales; family Methylococcaceae; genus Methylocaldum; species Methylocaldum sp. GT1BB. The sequence continues at coordinate 222,731 of NZ_CP194901.1, forward strand.
GTGCAGCGCGGCTTTGGCTTTGGGTTGCTGACTCTTGGGCAGCTTATTCAGCACATTGGCCGTCTTGTGGACCCAACAGCGCTGGCCACGGGTGGTCCCGTACACTTGTGGTAAGGCTTTCCAAAAGCCGAGGGCGCCATCCCCGGTGGCCAGGTGCGGATTGACCGTGAGGCCCCGGGCCTTGAGATCCAACAGCACCTCGCGCCAGGACGCCTCGCTCTCCCGATAGCCATCGGCCAACGCCAGCAACTCCTTTCGGCCGTCCGCCGTAGCCCCAATCACCACCAGAATGCATTGGGCCGCATCCTCCAGCCTCACCCCGAAATGGATGCCATCCACCCAAAGATACACATAGCGCCGGTTCGACAAATCCCGCCGCGACCAGCGTTGATGTTCGTCCTTCCACGTCTCTTTCAAACGGCTGATGGTGCTCGCCGATAGCCCCGGCGCATCCCGGCCCAGCAACGCCGTCAACGCTTCCTGAAAATCCCCGGTCGAGATCCCTTTCAGGTACAACCAGGGCAACAGGTCCTCAAGGCTCTTGGTCCGCCGAAGGTAGGGCGGCAGAATCGCCGAGGTAAACCGGATCGTCTTCGCCCGGTCCCGCACCCGCGGCACCGTGACCTCGACGGCGCCGACGCCGGTTTGGATGGACCGCGTCGGCAGATGACCGTTCCGCACCACCCGCTGGCGGCCGTCCGCCGTCTTCTCGTCCTTGAACCGTTCCAGAAAGGCGGCCACCTCCGCTTCGATCGCCGCCGCCAGCATCCGCTGGGCGCCTTCCCGCAGCAGTTCCGTCAGGGCATCGGCAACCGGGGCGGGTGTCCCTGGATTCTTCAGCGGAATGACTTTATCTTCATGCATGGCGTATTCGCTCCTCTCAACAGGAATTGATGACCTCGAAGACCATCAAGAATACGCCGCCTACCTCAGCCCCTCATCCACAACTTTCGAGCATAACTCCCATACCGGTGAAACCGTGGTCTTATTCAAACGACACAAGCGCCGTCGGGAGGTGGCCGAACTGCTGCAAGCCATAGTGGACCAGCATCCCACGGGGACGATTTACGTCGCGTGGGACAATGCCGACACGCATCAAGACGACGAGATCGAAGCGGTCGTGCGCGGAGCCGCCGGGCGACTGGTCCTGCTGTACTTGCCGACCTATAGCCCTTGGCTCAACCCGATCGAGATGCTGTGGCGCCATTTCCGCCGCGAAGTGACCCATTGCGAACTCTTCGAGACGGTAGCCGCCTTGCTCCAAGCCGCCCGCGAGTTCTTCGACCGTCACAACCGCTCTCCACAGCAGGTGCTCTCGATTATCGGTTCCTATGCCGCAAAAGTTTCATGAATGTACTTAGCCCATTGACCTTTAGTCGTTAGGTCTGCCCAAAGCCCGGAACCATCCCACGATAGATCCGGCCCACCCGTGGCCCTATTTGCCCCAGTAAACGCATTTGTAGCAGCCGAACTTAATACATTGTTATCGTTCAATATAGTTCCCACCGTATCGTGATAACGCGATCCTTGCACCGCTGCATTCGAAGTCGTTGGAGCTCGTCTTGTGACTTGATTGGCGACATCGACAACCTGAGACACATCGTATCCAATTTGCGCCGATGTTCGAATTGAATTTCCAGCCCTCAAAGATTGCAGACCAGCGCTGACACCTGCCGGTAAGAATGGAACGGCGGCTGCGGCGCCATCGTAGATAAGGCCTGCCGCATCCAAAGCCGCCCACCCCCAATTGCCTTGGGAGTTATAACTGAATCTGGTGTACGGGCGGATTGAAGGAAGGCGGCGTACCCTGCTGAAATGAGATTGACAAGATCACCATTCAGCACAAAAAAGAAGAGGTACGCCGTGAGTGAAGATAGCGCAAGTTGGTTGGGTGCTCCAGGGTCGATCAGCGATTCGCTGACCGAGTTGCTGCGACAGGGTGCACGGGGTTTGATTGAAAAGGCCGTGGAGACGGAGTTGCAACTCCTGCTGGATCAGTACGATAACATGACCGACCTGGCGGGGCGCAAGTTGGTCGTCCGCAATGGTTACCTGCCGGAGCGGGCGGTGTTAACGGCCCTGGGGCCGGTTCCGGTCCGGGTACCGAAGGTCCGCGATCGTTCCGGCAGCGGCGTCAAGTTCAATTCGGCGTTGGTGCCGCCCTATGTCCGTAAAGCCAAACGGGTGGAAGCGGCATTGCCGTGGTTGTATTTGCGGGGCATTTCGACCGGGGACATGCAGGAAGCCTTATCAGTGCTGGTGGGCGAGGATGCCAAAGGACTTTCGCCAGCGGTGGTGAGCCGGCTCAAGGCGCAGTGGTCGGAAGCCTATAACGCCTGGAATCAGCGTGATCTCTCGGAGGAGCATTACGTTTACGTATGGGCGGATGGCATTTATTCGACTCTTCGTGGAGAGGATGACCGCCTGTGCCTGCTGATCCTGATCGGCGTCAATGAGCAGGGTGAGAAGCGGCTGTTGGCGCTGTCGGATGGCTACCGCGAATCCAAGGTCTCCTGGCTCAGCGTATTACAGGATTTGCAGTCGCGCGGCTTGAAGACGCCGCCGAGTTTGGCCGTAGGCGACGGTGCGTTGGGTTTCTGGGCGGCGATGGATGAGGCTTGGCCGCAAACCCACTGCCAACGCTGTTGGGTACACAAGACGGCCAATGTACTCAATGAGATGCCTAAATCCATTCAGGGCAAAGCTAAGGCAGGCTTGCATGACATCTGGATGGCGGAAACCCAGGCTCAGGCGGAAAAGGCTTTCGACCGCTTCGTGCGAGATTTCGGCGCGAAGTATCCCAAGGCGGTGGAAATCCTGGTGAAAGACCGAGCGGCCCTACTGACCTTTTACGACTTTCCAGCCGAGCACTGGATTCATATTCGGACCACCAACCCTATTGAATCGAGCTTTGCCACGATCCGCCATCGCACGACCCGGACCAAGAACTGCGTGTCCCGGAATACCTTGCTGGGCTTGGTGTTCCAATTGGCACTGACGGCGCAGAAGAGATGGCGCAAGCTGCGTGGCTTCAATCGCCTACCCGATGTGGTCAAAGGGATCCAGTTTCAGGATGGAATAGCAGTTCCCGATCAACCGGATGAAACCGAGGAAGAACAGCAGAAAGTCGCCGCCTGATTCAGGCTGGCCGTACACCAGATTTGATTATTGCTCTTGCCTTGGTTCACATTGGCCGCAAGTGAGGCGGCTCCCAAAGCGATATTGGCGACATCCCAAGCCGTTTCGACAAATAACCCGCTCGGATCTTTCCCATTGACCGGATCATTCCCGACATAGGCATAGAGGTTCAAGTCATCCTGGTAGCCGATCGGATCGGTCTGCAGGAACCGCCCGATCGCCGGCGAATACATCCTCGCCTTGTAGTGGTACAGGTTCAATTGCCCCAGCAGCTGCTGGCCGGTGTAGCGGAACCTAACGCCCGTGGTGACATTCGGCTCGCCCCAGGGGCCGTAGCTGTAGACCGCGGTCGAGGTGCCGCTGCCATCGGCGGTGGCGACGATCGAGCCCAAGTGATCGCCGTACAGCCAGGTCTTCTGGGTGGTGCCCGTGCCTTCGTACCAGACCAGCGGCTCGTCGATCCCGGGGCCGTGGACGTAGCGGCGGAGGAGATTGCCCGAGCCGTCGTACTCGGCCAAGAGGTCCTGGCCGTCGTAGAGGAGGTTCGAGGTCACCCCGGCGATCGCGGTCTGCCGAAGCCGCCCCTCGCCGTCATAGGCGAGCGCCGCCGCGAGGCCGGTCTTGCTGGCGGTCTTGAGACGGTTGTCGAGGTCGTACGCATAGCTCCACACCCCGTCCCCGGTGAGGTTGCCGTTGGCGTCATAGCCGAGGGTGGCCCCGGCCGCCTGGGTGTACTGGTTGAGGCCGTTGGCGGTGTAGCTCTTGGTGCCGTTGGCCGCCCCGCCCCATTGATAGGCGTCGTTGCTCCAGCTTAAGGCCGTGATGGCCTGGACCTGATCGCGGGTGTACGTGTAGGTGAGGTCCTGGGCGGTGCCGGCGAGGTCGTGGCTCAGGATCGAGAGGGCCGATTGGGGGGTGTAGCCGTAGCTCGTGGTGCCGTTGCCTAAGGTGACCGTGGTGCGCCGGGAGAGACCATCGTCGGCGTCGTCAGCCTTCGGCGGAAGACGAGAGGACGCCCTATGGGCCAGCGCATTGCCGATGGGCCGTCTTCGAGGTTCCGCCGCTTGGTGCGCCCGAGCCTCGAAAGGCGGGTGACGGCTACCGCCTCACCCGCCCTACCGCGCAGCCTACTGCCCCGCTGACGACACCCTAGGTTTTGATCAGACAAATAAATTCTGACTTAGTGACGTTCGGCCCACAGACACCCCTTGCGAAACATTCGTCCATCTGAGGCAGTAGCGCAACTACCTCGTTAACCAGCTTTTTACACCTGGTTTCGGTAACAAACGGATCGAACTGACTGAAGCCGAACTCCTTAGCCGACGCACGTTCGGATTGCCTCTTGGTCAGGGAATGCGGCAGCCATGATTCACGGCGAGCCAGTTCCTCATCGGTCCACCTGCGAAAGCTTATGTGGAACCTAGGCCGACGCTTTACATCAAGACCGACTATAACGACATCGTAGTAGCCCGGCCCCCGTCTTTGCATCGGAATCATATCGGCTCGCTCGATATATTTTCCTCCTGAATCTGTATACAAGTAGTCAACCCAAACAAACCCCCGTCGCTCGAGCTCCGGGACCAGAATCTCGACGACGGCTGCCACCAGGAGCTTGGTTTTCTCAGGCAGAAGATTGAACCAGCGCTTGAATGCCTTTTTATGTCTCTCACCGCTCATTTTGCGCCAGCAACAGCCCCTCCTCCTATTCCCGCTCCGAAACCACCGATATCGCCGTAAGAGGTTCTGACCACCCGAAACAGATCAGGGCCAGCCTGATTCAACAGTGCGCGCTGCGCCCCGGTTAAACCCGAGCTGCCAAACTTCGCCTCCACAAACCCGATGGCGCCGTTCGCCATTCGAACGGTAAAGTCCGGAATGGCCCTGCCTGCGCGGCCGGTATAAGTTCCGACCTCTCTTGCAGCCCTTTGAGAAGCAATGACGGTTTCTCCATTTAGGAAAATGTTCGCACGTGCGACGGCTTCTCCAATCGCGCCCTTGGCACCGTTGGAGAGTTGCGACACCGCGGCAGGTAAAACTCGCCCCCCGATCGCGCCGCCAACCGCTCCAACTGCAGTTTCCGTAGCCAGTCCTGCCGCGCTGAAATTCCCATCAATAGCGGACCGCGTCAGATTCGCCGCGGCTCCGGCGGCAGCCCCGGCACAAGAAAAGCATCCAGTCCCTGCCAATGCCCCGCCCGCTGCGCCGCCAACTGCCGCCGCTAGATATTCACTCGGTGAGCTGAATCGACCGTTGTACAGATCTAAACCCCCTTGGACAAGTAATCCAACCCCGGCTCCGAGTCCCGCGCCGATTATGCAGGTAGGACAATTCCCCGATGGATCGGTGAGGTTGATGGGATCATTCCCCACATAGGCATAGAGATTCATATCCGCGCCATACCCGATCGGATCGGTCTGCAGGAACCGCCCGATCGCCGGCGAATACATCCTCGCCTTGTAGTGGTACAGGTTCAATTGCCCCAGCAGCTGCTGGCCGGTGTAGCGGAACCTAACGCCCGTGGTGACATTCGGCTCGCCCCAGGGGCCGTAGCTGTAGACCGCCGTGGACGTGCCGGAGGTATCGGCGGTGGCGACGAGGCTCCCCAGGTGATCGCCATACAGCCAGGTCTTGGTGGCGGTGCCGGTCCCTTCGTACCAGACCAGCGGCTCGTCGATCCCGGGGCCGTGGACGTAGCGGCGGAGGAGATTGCCCGAGCCGTCGTACTCGGCCAAGAGGTCCTGGCCGTCGTAGAGGAGGTTCGAGGTCACCCCGGCGATCGCGGTCTGCCGAAGCCGCCCCTCGCCGTCATAGGCGAGCGCCGCCGCGAGGCCGGTCTTGTTGGCGGTCTTCAGACGGTTGTCGAGGTCGTACGCATAGCTCCACACCCCGTCCCCGGTGAGGTTGCCGTTGGCGTCATAGCCGAGGGTGGCCCCGGCCGCCTGGGTGTACTGGTTGAGGCCGTTGGCGGTGTAGCTCTTGGTGCCGTTGGCCGCCCCGCCCCATTGATAGGCGTCGTTGCTCCAGCTGAGCCCGGTGATGGCCTGGACCTGGTTGCGGGTGTACGTGTAGGTGAGGTCCTGGGCGGTGCCGGCGAGGTTGTGGCCGAGGCTCGAGAGGGCCGATTGGGCGCTGTAGCCGTAGCTGGTGGTGGTGCCGTTGCCGAGGGTCACCGTGGTGCGCCTTGAGAGGTCGTCGTAGGCGTAGCTCGCCAGGCTCGTGGTCCCCAGCTCCTTGATCGCCGTCGGCCGGTTGAGGGCGTCGTAGCTCGTGGTGACGTAGAACGGCGTCGCCTCGGGCCAGGTGATCCTCGTCCGGTTGGAGGCCGCATCGTACTGGTAGCTCACCGTCTTGCCGCCCGCCGTGGTCGAGGTGAGCCGGCCGGCGTTGTCGAAGGCGTAAGTGATGGCGTAACCGGTCAGGTTGGCTTGCGTCCGCCGGCCCAACAGATCGTAGACGTAGCTGACGTTATCGGCCGTCGTCGGATAGGCGCGGCTCAAGAGCCGGTTGAGGTCGTCGTAGGCCAGGGTCACGCTTTGGCCGTTCCGCTTCCTGAGGCTCACGAGGTTGCTATTGGCGTCGTAGCCGTACTGTTCGTAATCCGTGGTCGAGGAGACCCCGGCCGTGGTCTTGCTCGGGAACAGGGTCTTGAGCCGGCGGTCGTGGCCGTCGTACTGGTAGGTGGTGAGGTTGTTCTTGGCGTCCTTGACCGTCGCCACCCGCCCGTTGGGGGTGTAGGTGTAGGCGGCGGTGGTCTGGGCGAGTCCCGTGCCGACCGCGCGCTTGATCTGCTGCACGGTGTCATCGAGGTTGTAGACGGTCTCGCTGACCCGGTTGCCGCCCTGCGCCGCCGTCAGGTTCTCGGTGGCGCGGATGAGCCGGTCGAGGTCGTCGTAGGCGTAGTCGGCTACCGAGACCGGCGCGGCGGCCGTCGGGCAGGTGGTGGCCGCCGCCGTCTGCCCCGGTCCCCAGGCCTTCAGGAGCTGGTTGGTGGGGGTATAGGTGCGGCAGGAGACCAGCCATTGGGCGCCGATCTGGGCGGCGGTCCTAATGAGATTGCCGTTGGCGTCGTAGCCTTGCTGGGTCACCTTGCCGAGGGCGTTGGTCACCTGGGTCGGCCGCCGTTCGGCGTCGTAGGCAGTGGTCACGGTGTCGGTGACGTCGGTGCGGGGACCGTTGACCTGGGTCAGGTTGCCGACCGCATCATAGGTGTAGGTGGTGGCGAGGTTGAGCTTGCCCGTGCCCGCATCCACCGTGACGGTCTGCGGCACGTACTGGTTGCTCGCGTTGTAGGTGGTGGTGGTCACCACCGACTGGGTGGCGCTGATCTTCTCGGTGACCGCGGTCGGGAGGTAGAAGGTGGCAAAGCCGGTCGGGGTGAACCCGGTGTAGGCGGTGGTGGTCACCGGCTGAACGCCGCCGCTGTCCGCCGGCCGGGTGACGGTGGCGGGCAGCCCCTGTGCGGTGTAGGTGTAGGTGGTGACCTTGCCGCGCGGGTCGGTCACGCTCGCGACCCGGTTGAAGGCGCTTTCGTAGGTGGTGCTGGTGACCAAATTGGCGAGGCCCGAGCCGGCCTTGGCCACCTGCGTCACCGTTTTGACGTTGTGGGTGCAGCGCTTGTCGGTGCCGGCGCAGGGGGCGTCGTCGTAGGCGTAGGTCAGATAGTTGCCTTCCGGCAGGACGGTCTTGATGAGCCGTTCCTGGCCGTCATAGGTATGCGTGGTGACCCGGCCTTCGGGGTCGATGGCCTTGAGCTCCTTGCCGAAGGCGTCGAAATAGGACACCCGGCTCAATCCCAGGGGGCCGGTCTCCTCGGACCGGGAGCCCGCGAAGTAGTAGGTGTAGAGCTTGCCGTTGGCGTTGGTCTGGGTCTGCACCCGGCCCAAGGCGTCGTAGACGTTGGTGGCGAACGCGGTGGTCGGGTTGGCCGGGTAGAACAGCTGGGTGATCCGCCCCGGCAGGTCGTACTGGAAGGTGGTGGCCTTGGCCGTGGCGTCGGTGAAGGTCGTCAGATTGCCGTTGGCGTCATAAGCGTAGCCGAGGCTGCGCGTGCCGTCGCTCACCTGGGTGACGCGACCCCCGCTGTAGGTCAGGGTCAGGGTCCGGCCCAGGCTGTTCTGTACCTGGGTCAGGTCGTTGCCGGTGTAGGTGAACTTGACCTGGACCCCGCTGGCCTCTTGGAAGGTGGCGATCCGGCCGGCCGCGTTGAAGGTGAGCTGGTCCCGGTGCAGGGTTTCGTAACTGTAGGTGGCGTCGGCGTTCTTGATCAGCCGCGCCGCGTTACCGGGGGGTGCGTCCATCCGGCGCATTACGCGACGCTAATGCGCCCTACGCGCGCTGCTGCGCGTACTCGTTGGCGTCCATTCCCTTGGGGAACAGGATGCGGAAGGCGTCGATGCCGTTTTCATTGAGCAGCGCCGCCAGTTTGTCCGCCGCCGCGTTGCCCGCTTCGTCACGGTCGTAGGCGATCAGCGCTCGCTTGATGCCATGCCGTTTGAACGCCGCCAAGTGATCGTCGGTGAAGCCGCCCGTGCCGTAGCTGGCGGTGACGTTGCGATAGCCCGCCACCCAGAAGGTCATGGCGTCGATCAGCGCTTCGCACAGGATGATTTCCTCCGAAGCCTTCAGCGCCGGCACATTCCACACGCCTTGATGCGGCCCCGGCAGGTACAGGTGATAGGCGGTGCCGGGGCGCAGGTTGTTCAAGATCTTGCGGCCGTAGACTTCGGTGATGAGGCCGTTTTCATCCATCACCGGCACCACCAGCGAGCCGTTGAAGTGCTCGTGGCCCGACTCGCGCAGGAGGCCGATCGCTTGGAGCTTGCCGCGCAGCTCGCTACCGGCCTTGCGGTTCTTCTCCGGCAGGCGGTAGCCCAGGGTGCGGTTGGCATAGCCCAGCTTGAAGGTATCGATGAGTTCGGCGCTCTTGAGGCCGCGCGATTCCAGATAGGCCAGCGCCTCCGGCGATTGCTTTAGCGTCTGGTGGTAGTAGTCGATGACCTGGCGCAGCGCGGTTTGGTGATCGGCATTCGCGGCTAAGGGCGGAGCTAACCAAATCGGGAGTTCCCCCGGCTCTGCCGGGGAGGCAGTAGCCGTTTGACATTTGCGGGGGTCCATCGGGGAGACTCCGCGTTGTGAGCCGCCAAAGCACACGACTTAGAGAGGAACCCGATGGACGAGTATGAAAGCCTAAGCCACTCGAAGTGGGAGTGTAAATATCACGTGGTGTTTATCCCAAAGTGTCGCCGTCGAACGCTGTACCAACAGCTCCGAAAGTATTTGGGAGAGGTATTCCGAACACTGGCTGCGCAGAGGGAGAGCCGAATCGAAGAGGGGCACTTGATGCCCGATCACGTGCATATGTTGATCGCAATTCCGCCGAAGTATGCCGTGTTGCAGGTGATTGGATTCATCAAGGGGAAGAGCGCGATCCATCTAGCCCGGGTATACGGTGAGCGGAAGAGGAATTTCGTGGGGCAGCACTTTTGGGCGCGAGGTTATTTCGTATCAACAGTGGGGCGAGACGAGGCGTTGATTCGAGAGTACATCCGCAACCAGGAGCTGGAGGATAGGCGCATGGATCAACTGAGCCTATGGCGCTGACTTGCCACCACGCTGGTGGCCCAAAAAGGTCGGGGCCGCGTTAGCGACTCCGTTTAGCCGCTTTGAGCGGCTCACGAACTAAAGCCCCCGGCTCTGCCGGGGGATACTTAACTTGGTGGTGGTGTTTTTCTTCACCGGCTGCGCGCTGCCTTCCGCGACCAGCCCGGCATCGTTCTGCAACAGCTCGCAGGCAAAGCGGAAGCTGACGCCCCGCGTCCTCATCACCCAGTCGATCACGGAGCCCGCCGCGTCACAGCCGAAGCAGTGGAACAGATTGGTCTTGGGGCTGATGACCAAGCTCGGCGTGTCGTCGCCCTCGTGGAACGGGCAACGGATCGCCCAGTCCTTGCCCTGGCGCTTGGGCTGATGGCCCTGGCTCTCCACTAGGCGCAGCAGGGAAATTTCCGTCTTGATCCGGTTGATCGTCTCGTCGGTAAATCGCGCCATGCCCACCCTCCCCAAAACCCTGTCAAGCCGTAATTGTGCTGTTTTTATACCTGCGTTTCTGCTATATTGCAAGCAGCACAAACGAAGGAGGGCCTTATAGGGAACCTCTGAATAAAGCCCACATTGGTCCAGTAGAATCCGGCTTGTCTGAAAAAACCCATGCAAGCATGCCATTCCTCCGAGTTTTCCACGGTTTTCTCCGGTCCGTCCGGCCGGATTCACCCGGTTGGGCGAACCGCGGGCAGACTTCGCCCGTCAACTCATCAACGCGTGCCTCTTCAAATACAGATTGGTCAGCCCAATCAGCGTGAAGACTTGGGCGGCGTTCTTCGCGATTCCCCGATAACGCGTCTTGATGTAGCCAAACTGGCACTTCACCACCCGGAAGATGTGCTCCACCCGGCTGCGGACCGAAGCCAGCTTGCGGTTCCGCCGTTTCTGTCCGCTTGTCAGCGTGCGTTTGGGACGCGCCTTCAGCGCCACGCCCCAAAACACGCCGGCTTTGCGGGCCGCTCGCTTGAAGGTGTTGTTGACATAGCCGGCATCACCCAACACCGCCCGGTCGTCTTCCCGCAGCAGGTTCGGCAACTGGCTGAGATCCGACACGTTCGCCGGCGTCACCGACACGGTGTGCACCAAGCCGCTGTTCACGTCCGCCCCTACATGGACTTTCATGCCGAAAAACCACTGGTTCCCTTTCTTCGTCTGATGCATCTCCGGGTCCCGAGCTTTCCCTTTGTTCTTCGTCGAAGGCGCCGCATGAATGATCGTGGCGTCCACCATCGTGCCGCCTTTGAGCAAAAGACCTTTTTGTTCCAACACATCATTGATGGTGTTCATCAACTGGGCGGTCAACTCGTGCCGCTCCAGCAAGCGACGGAAGTTGAGGATGGTCGTTTCATCCGGCAGCGCGTCTTCCACGAGTTCCAACCCGGCGAACCGCCGCATCGACTCAATCTCGTACAAGGCGTCTTCCAGGCCCGGATCGGACAGCGCATACCACTGCTGCAGAAAGTAGATCCGCAACGTCGCTTCCAGTGGCATGGGCTGACGACCCCGGCGTCCGGCTTTGGGGTAATGCGGCTCAATGACCGCCAACAGCGCCTCCCAGGGCATCACCTGGTCCATCTCGGCCAGAAATTTCTCTCGGCGAGTCTGTTTCTTCTTGGCGTCAAACGCCAACGAGGCAAAGCTGATTTGTTTCATCGCGTCACCACTCCAGTCGAATGGCGAAAAGCTTAACATGGCGATTTATTCAGAGGTTCCATAGTGTTCGCATCGCAAACCACCGAGTGGCTCATCATGGAGTTTTCCGAACGCCTGGCCGCGCTGCGCAAGGAGCGGGGCCTGACTCAAAAAGCCCTGGCCGAACAGGTCGGGGTGCATATCACGCAGATTCAGCGCTACGAGAATGGCTCGATCCAGCCGACCCTGGATGTGCTGCGCCGCCTGGCCGTGGCCCTGTCGGTCAGTGCGGATTTGCTGGTTTTTGACAAGGACGAACGCGGACCCGATGCGGATCTGAAGCTGGAGTTCGAGGCCCTGAGCCAGTTCAGTCCGGAAGAGAAGGCTATCGCCAAAAAGGTCTTGCAGGGGCTAATCATCCAGCACCAAGCCAAGCGCTGGACCACTGCTGCCAGCCGTTAAGGGAAACACGTTAATTTGACGAGGTGATTTATGGCAACGCCAAAAGAAGCCGCACGACAACTGATCGACCATCTGCCGGAACAGGCCAGTTGGGATGACATCATGTATGAGCTGTATGTGAAACAGAAAATCGAGGAAGGACTGAAAGACGCCGAGGAAGGACGCGTGATTTCCCACGAAGAGGTTAAACGCGAACTGCTCGGAAATTGGCCATGAGGCTGAAATGGTCGCACCGGGCACGCGCCGACATACGGCAGTTGCGCGCCTACATCGCGCAGGATTCGCCCTTCTATGCCCGACAGTTTATCGAACGACTGATCAAACGCATCGACAACCTACCGGAGTTTCCACACAGGGGCCGCGCCGTGCCCGAGGCCGAGCGGGAGGACATTCGCGAGATCATCTTCCAGGGCTACCGCATCATCTACCGCACCGCGCCCGATCATCTGCTCATCGTCACCATCCTGCACGGCAGTCGCGATCTGGCAGGGCAGGAAAAGAAGCCGTGGGAGGAAGGATAGCGACGCCCGCGCAAGGCGGGCGTCATCATTCCTGGTACTGCGTCAGTTAACGGAGAAACTCCACATCCATGCGGTCAATCTTCATAGTAATCATCTTTCCTTCAAGATACCCAAAGTCTCGTTGCAGTACCTCGTCCTCAATGACTAAGCCGCCAGATTCCAAACAATCGCCACTCAGCTTACCTGTGACCACATAGGCAAAACCAGTTCCGACGCGAGTAACTGCCGGTTGTGTTTCATCTGGCAACGCGGTAACGCTGTAGTCATCAAACACCACAGGGTGCAACTCCACCGGATAAGATAAACCAACCTCAATCTTGTAGGGGCACACACTCGCAAAGCAGGCAAGCTCGATGTCGCCAACTCGAAGCAGAACTTCCTCTTCGATATCCTCATCCACACGTAGAACTAGAGCCTGATAAATCATGGCAATGGCCTTATTGTCTTGTCAGCCGGATTGCCATTGAGCAGCTTCCAAAAGCTGTTACCGCTTTGCGTGTGAATGGTGGTAATTGCACCCTCCGCGTTTGTCCCAACAAACCCGAACTTAGCATCACCTCGTGACGTGTTGCCCATGAATTGTACGTAGCCCGTTCGAGTTTCCCCTTTATAGAGGTACTCGACTTTTTGACCACCTTGCATGATGTCCCGGCCCACCTGAAGGTACTCATCAGCACTACGTGCGCCAAACTCTGCTCCGTGCTTTTCAAAATGGCTGGCGAGTTTCGCGTCGCTTGCGAAGTTTCCTGCCCCCTTTGCAACGAGATTCCCCGCCCCCACCGGCACATCGCTGGTGGACAGGTAATGAGCCTCCAGCCCGATCCCCAACGTGGCCCGGGCGATGGTGTTGGTCGCGACATAACCCGCTCCCCCGCCGATCAGCCCGCCGGCCAGAGTGGTCCGCACGCCGGGCGTGCTGAGCGCCGCCTCCGCCGTGGTGAGAAACTCCGCCCCCCAGTTCCGTAGCGTGGTCTTCGCCAAGCCACCGGGATCCATCAAGTTAACCGGATCATTCCCCACATAGGCATAGAGGTTCAAGTCATCCTGGTAGCCGATCGGGTCGGTCTGCAGGAACCGCCCCAAGGCCGGGGAGTACATCCGCGCCTTGTAATAATACAGGTTCAATTGCCCCAGCAGCTGCTGGCCGGTGTAGCGGAACCTAACGCCCGTGGTGACATTCGGCTCGCCCCAGGGGCCGTAGCTGTAGACCGCCGTGGACGTGCCGGAGGTATCGGCGGTGGCGACGAGGCTCCCCAGGTGATCGCCATACAGCCAGGTCTTGGTGGCGGTGCCCGTGCCCTCGTACCAGACCAGCGGCTCGTCGACGCCGGGGCCGTGGACGTAGCGGCGGAGGAGATTGCCCGAGCCGTCGTACTCGGCCAAGAGGTCCTGGCCGTCGTAGAGGAGGTTCGAGGTCACCCCGGCGATCGCGGTCTGCCGAAGCCGCCCCTCGCCGTCATAGGCGAGCGCCGCCGCGAGGCCGGTCTTGCTGGCGGTCTTCAGACGGTTGTCGAGGTCGTACGCATAGCTCCACACCCCGTCCCCGGTGAGGTTGCCGTTGGCGTCATAGCCGAGGGTGGCCCCGGCCGCCTGGGTGTACTGGTTTCCGAACTACCGTCCCACCTTAGCCGGCCTCAGCAAGCTCTTCCTTCCCAGCGGAACGCAGCTCTCGAACGATGCAGTGCACTTCGTTTACCGCATTCTACGCGGGCTGACCCCACCTTTCGTGCCTCCCTCCTTCAACCCCGCGCACCACGAGTACCATGACCGGCACGCGGGGAATCGGCGCGCGCCGTAACCCGCCGTTTACCGATCAACTCAAACGGCGGGTTACGCGAGTACGCTAACCCGCTCTACGCGAGCTACGCGGGGTGGAAATCATGCGAGCGAAGGGCGGGACACCCCCGGATGGCCTATGGATCGAACCGCGTTGGCGGTCGGAAGCAGGAACCCACCGAAGCGGCTCAGGGGTGGCCCAATGCCGCGCCTGATCGCCGTAGGAATCTCCGGCCTTCAGGCCGAGGAGGATGTCAAACCATTGTTGTTGGGGTGGTGGGTTTAATCAGTTTATATACTACAATGTACAATTATTTCTTAGTTTAAGCATTGACTGGACCAATGGCCTCTCAAACGATTCCGTGCAAATACTGTAAAAGTTCCGATGTGGTGCGCTATGGTACACAGAGTGGTTACCCCCGCTTTCGTTGCAAGCACTGTGGGCGCACCTTCAAGACCGAATACATTTACCGGGCCTACGAGTCCGGTATCAAAGAACAGATTGTTGACATGGCGATGAATGGCAGTGGTATTCGAGATACCGCTCGTGTTCTCGGGATTGGGAAAAACACGGTCATGTCTACACTCAAAAAAAGTCCACCGAAGTGGTCACGGTGAATCCTTACATCGGCTCTCGGGAAATCGCCGTGGAAATCAGACATCTCTTTGATTCACCGATGGATGTTCAGGCGGACGAACAGTGGAGCTATGGGGCTCGCAAGAAGAACCAACGTTGGCTCTGGTACGCCATCGACGCCGCCACCGGATGCATTTTGTCCTTTGTGTTTGGGCGGCGCAAAGAGAACGTTTGCGAACAATTGATCGCCAACCTGCGCGTTTTCAATATTCGAACCTATTACACCGATGATTGGCCAAGCTATGTTACGGTCATTCCGGCAAACAAGCGGTGTTTGTCAACATAGTTGTCGCATTTCCTTATGTGGTTTTTAACAATAGATCGGTACCGCTGGGTGGTTCCTTCACCGGATTAAGCCACACCGCACCGATCGGTGCCCAGTTGCGGGTGGCGCCCGTCCAACGCTCCGGATGACGTGCTTTGGCCGCCCGATAAACCTGGTCTCGGGCGGCCAGGATCGTCCTGTCGTTGCCGGCGTGGCGCTCCGCTGGAGTCACGTAACGGAGGCTGCTATGGCGGTGCTCATCGTTGTACCAGCGTACAAACGCCAAGACCCAGTCACGGGCCGCCTCCAGGCTTTCGAAACCCGCGTGCGGATAGCCCGGCCGGTACTTGCAGGTGCGAAACAGCGCCTCGGAGTAGGGGTTGTCGTCGCTCACCCGTGGGCGGCTGTAGGAAGGTTCAATCCCCAAAGCCTCCAGCGTCGCCCGCAAGGTGCTGCCCTTTTGTGGGCTGCCGTTATCAGCATGCAGTACGAGCGGCTTGCCGACACAGCCTTCCGCCAGCACCGCGCGGCGGACGACGGTGGCGCCGTACTCGGCCGATTCCCGTTCGTACACTTCGAAGCCCACGACCTTGCGGCTATAGAGGTCGAGAATCAGGTACAGGTAGAAAAATAGACCTCGCACCGGTCCTGGTAACCAGGTGATATCCCAGCTCCACACCTCACAAGGCCCCAGGGCGCAATGGCTTTGGAGCGGTGTCGGCGACCGCGGAGTGCGTGCCCGGCCCCGGTGGTGCTGCTCATCGGCGGCCCGCGGAAGCCGGTAGACGCTCGACTCCGAGGCGAGATACACACCCTGGTCGGCCAGCCGAGGCACGATTTGGCTCGGCGGGAGACTGGCAAACGCCGGCGCATGACAGACCTCCAGCACGCGTGCCCGCTCCTCGATACTGAGCGTGTTCCGGGGCTCAGGCCGCTCCGCCAACGGTCGGCCATCGGCCTTCACCCCGCCCTCCCGGACCCAGCGCTGGCAAGTCCGCACGCTGAGGTTTAACGCTGCACAGGCCTGTGCACGGCGGGCGCCCGACTGGACCGCGTCCTGGATCAGCTCCACGGCTTGACGGCGATCTGGGGTGCTGATCCGTCGTCCTCGCGGTCCCCCCAAATCGCCTCGGCTTTTTTTCGCAGCACCAGCAAGGCCGCCGTTTCCGCCAGGGCTTTCTCCTTACGCTGCAGTTCTCGCTCCAATTCGCGCAACCGCTTCTGATCGGTCTGCTGCGATCCCCTCAACCGCCGCTGCTGCTCTCGATCCCCATCATTGGCCTGCTCACACGCTAAGCGCCAGGCCCGAATCTGCTCCGGATACAAGCCCCGCCCGCGGCAATACTCCCCCAATTCCGCTTCACTCAGCGAAGCCGTCTCCACCACCCACCGCCGCGAACTTGTCCCGCGACGTCCACCCTTCCCGCCCCTGATCGCCATCCGGCAACAAACGTCCTTGGCGACGGGCTTCCTTCCGCCCGTGATACAGCGTCGCTTCCGAAATCCCTTCCTCTCGGGCCAACTCCGATAGCGCTCGGTTATGCGGCGGCAACATCTTCTTCAACACCGCTTCTTTTCGTTCCGGCGAATACTTCATCTCTCGCTCACTTCCGTCCCCTCAACTCTGTAAGAGACCAATCTATATCTGATGCGACATCTATCCTGACAGAGGGGGCCCGACCGCATCCGCCAATGCCGTTTAGTTAAGCCGCTCATGGTATAATGCTTCACGTAACCCATTGATCAACAAGGACAAAACCATGAACAGGACTTAGCAAGCTCCATGCCATTATTCTCCAGGACATCGCCCAAACCCTGCGCGATCCCGCCTTCGTGGCCGCTCATCGCACCCACGACCGCGCCTTTACCCGGCAACGGGTCCTCACCTTTCCAGCCCTCGTCGCGTTCCTGCTGTGCGCCTTCAAGGGTGGCCTGCAAACCCGGCTCGATGAGCTGTTTTCCGCACTCCAGGGCGGCACCGTCCGCGCCGTGACTAAAGGCGCCGTCTCCCAAGCCCGCCAAAAGCTCAAAGCCTCCGTGTTCGAGGCCCTCACCGACCGTCTGCTGCTGTCCCTCGCCACCTTGATGCCCGAACCGCGCTGGCGCGGCCTGCGCCTGGTGGCCACCGATTCCACCACGCTGCGCCTACCCGCCCTGGCTAGAGAATCAGGCCGAATTCGGCGTCCAGTACGATGCGTCCGGGCAACCCTACGTGCTGGCCCGCGCCTTGGGACTGTTCGCGACCACCTCCCGCTTGATGCTCAAGGCCGTGATCGGCCGCTTCGACGACGCCGAGCGTGCCCTCCTGGGACAACTGGTTCCCCATCTAGCTGAAGACGATCTGCTCATCATGGACCGCGGGTTTCCGGCCCTGTGGCTGTTCGCTTTTCTCCAACAGCGCGGTGTCCCCTGGCTGGCCCGCCTGGATGGCACGCAATGGCCCGACGGGGAAGCCTTGCTGCGCTCGGGGCGGACCGAAACCGTCCTCACCCGCCCCATCAGCGCCGCCATGCGCCGCCAAGCCCAAGCCGCCGGCGTCGAACTGTTCGGTCAGACGGTACACTTGCGCTTCATCAAAGTCCTCTTGCCCAATGGCACCGTCCAAGTCCTGGCCACGTCCCTCACCGACACCACCGCCTTCCCCGCCCAAGACTTCGCCGAGCTCTACCACGCCCGCTGGGGCATCGAGGAGGCGTTCAAGCTCCTCAAACACCGCCTCATGGTCGAACAATTCACCGGCGAGTTGCCCGAATCCATTCGTCAGGACTTCCATGCGAAGGTCTTTACCGCCAACCTCGCCCAAGCCTTGGCCACCTCGGCCCACGACAACCTGCCCGAGGAGAAGGCGGCTCGTTATTTCCCCAACATGGCCTATATCCTCGATTCCCTCAAAAATCGCCTGTTCTGCTGGCTGATCCAGCACATGCCGCCCGCCGAACTCCTCTCCTTGCTCGAGCTCTATGCCAAAACCCTGGAACTCAAACGACCCGGCCGAACCGCCCCAAGACCCAAGTCACGCCTTAATCCCAAGCCCAGGCGCCAGTACAAGTGAAGCTTAACTAAACGGCATTGCCGCATCCGCGCTCATGCACTGATCTGTTTTCTGGCGCTGGTCCTGTATCGGATCATGCGGATGCGACTGAAGGCACACGGCAGCACCACCAGCCCAAAAACCGCGCTCGAGCTGCTTCGCCGTATCCAGCAGCACCGCGCCATCATTGGTGAGCACACCTACACGGGGATCAGCAAGACCACACAGGAACAACTCGATCTGTGTTCGCCGCCCTGGACCTTCCAAGGCCCTGAAAAGCGCCTTGTAGTGTCATTTTTGCCTATTGCGTATCAAGTAAAACAAATGCTTGCGTGATTAACTGCGGAACTTGGGTAGCACCATTGGTTACATAAGACCAACTAGGCTACACAACAACAATACACAAATAGTTTCCATCAAATCCATTTTTCTTTGAACAATATGTCCAACCTCAATACTGTTTCTTGGAAGCTTCTGCGATAGCGCCAATAAAGGAAAGCTAAACATAACCGTTGCCAGAATAAATTGTCTTATATCTTGGGAAAACTCAGATAACAGACCAAATTTATATATAAGCACTCCGAACAGAAAAAAACTAAACGAAGTCAAGATCGGATTATGCCATATAGAACCTAATGATGGTCTCGATGATGATGTCCCTTGTGAAATACACTCAGTTGTTTTGCTCAGATAAATCGCTAGGCAACTGGTTAAAAACAACAGAACTTCAGCATATCTTATATATCCTTTCTTTAGCACAAAGAGATCAACATCAAATAACCGTAAAAATATAAATTGAAAACTAGACAAGTATAATAAGTTAGCTATATATCTTGCACTCGTCGAAGCTCCTGCTGAATGGCTAAATCCATAACAAGCCAACAAAATCAAACCAACACGGAAAAAGTATTCAATAAAATAGTGACGGTAACTTATACCAAAAGCAGATGACCCCGTCATGTAACAGTATATTAAGAAACTATGACAAAAAAATATAACAAGAGAAGTGACTTTTCTTATATCCATCAATATGCATGCAAAAGATACCGATCACGAGTAGCGACTCACCCTAAAAACTCTCCCTCAACACAACGGCTTGAAAACCAAGAGAATGGGTTTGTCTCTTCGTATTCCGAGACAAACCCCACCTCTTTTCTTTCGCCTTCCGGGTTGCGCCTGACCTTAATCTAGCGATTTATTTGCCCGTCGTCGGATTAAGACGTTGGACATTACTCCAACCTGATAGTCCGTTAGGCTGCGAGTCGATAACTGTTAGCTCGCCGTATTTTGTGATGCCACCAGCATCAGTAACCTTGAATATGTCCCACCATGGGTGAAAATTATCTTTGACTGTTGTCGTCGATGTGTGGCTTATCATTGAATCAACTGCTCTCCAATCGTTCCATTCGCATACGGCAATGCAGCCGATAGTACGTCCGGGTTGATGAAGTCTAAAGGAATCTCGACCTGTCTGATCATGAATGTCATTACGAGGGTTTGCGTCGATTGCATCAAGGCGATAAAACCCGGGTCTACCAGCGCGTTCCAGAATTTCGTAACGACCCGGCTCAATTGGGTCACCAAAAGGCTTTCCTCCTGATTCAGCGTTGACTGTCACTGACCGTCCGGAATCCAAATCTGTTAGAGAAAATTTTCCAGTATATGGGTCATAGGTACCCACCACTTCCAGTCCCATCGGATCCTTACCGTTAACCGGATTGTTCCCCACATAGGCATAGAGGTTCAGATCGTCCCCATAGCCGATCGGGTCGGTCTGCAGGAACCGCCCCAAGGCCGGGGAGTACATCCGCGCCTTGTAATGATACAGGTTCAATTGCCCCAGCAGCTGCTGGCCGGTGTAGCGGAACCGGACGCCGGTCGCGATGTTGGGCTCGCCCCACGGGCCGTAGCTGTAGACGGCGGTCGAGGCGCCGGAGCCATCCGCCGTGGCGACGATGGAACCCAGGTGATCGCCATACAGCCAGGTCTTGGTGGCGGTGCCGGTCCCTTCGTACCAGACCAGCGGCTCGTCGACGCCGGGGCCGTGGACGTAGCGGCGGAGGAGAGTGCCCGAGCCGTCGTACTCGGCCAAGAGGTCCTGGCCGTCGTAGAGGAGGTTCGAGGTCACCCCGGCGATCGCGGTCTGCCGAAGCCGCCCCTCGCCGTCATAGGCGAGCGCCGCCGCGAGGCCGGTCTTGTTGGCGGTCTTGAGACGGTTGTCGAGGTCGTACGCATAACTCCACACCCCGTCCCCGGTGAGGTTGCCGTTGGGGTCGTAGCTCAGGGTCGCCCCGGCCGCGCTGGTGTACTGGTTGAGGCCGTTGCTCGCGTAGGTCTGGGTGCCGTTGGTCGCCCCGCCCCAGGCGTAGGCGTCGTTGCTGAAGCTTAAGGCGGTGATGGCCTGGGCCTGATTGCGGGTGTAGCTGAAGGTGAGGTCCTGGGCGGTGCCGGCGAGGTTGTGGCCGAGGCTCGCCAGGCCTCCCCGGGCGCTGTAGCCGTAGCTCGTGGTAGCCTCGAAAGGCGGGTGACGGCAACCGGCTAACCCGCCCGACCGAACTGAAGCTGCCTCAGAGGTGATGGACGTCCCTGCATGGGCAGTGGGTCAAGCGTCGATTCAAGCTGCGCTCTGAACTTTGTCAGCGACGGCGTTTGCAAGTTCGTCAATTGCTGTCCGACCATTAAAGGTCTCAGCATTAGTAGGATCATCTTCCCAGCCTCCAGATGGATTTTTCCGTTGTGGACAAAGTTGGAAGGCAGAGTCCTTTCCTGTGACCTTCCAGCAATACGCATTCCTCTCGAATGTCGCCCACGATTTGACATTGGCATAATTCAAAACGACTGGCTTCGGAAACGCTGCCCGCGTCGGCGTCGGAACCGTTGGATTTCCCTTCAAGATCGCGGCCTTGATCGCTTCACTAACCTGTTGGCGATCCGAGCTTTCCAATACGGCGACAGGATCAATGTCAAGAAAGAAACCTGCCTCAGTCTTAGCCACAGTTGGGACAAAGACTATTCCTTTCCTAAGATAGACGTGCCAAAGCATCATGGAAATCGACTCACTACTAATTGAACGCCTAATCCTTGAGCACGAGACACAGCCGCGTTGATTGCCGCTTGCTGAGCTACTGAGCCCGAATTCGGAACAACAACTTGAAGCTGTCGGGCAGTGATCTGCGAAGCGTCAACGGTTACACCGGCCCACGTTCTTCCATTAAACGCGGCAACCGAATCGACATAGCCGTTCAGCGTACGGGTCAACGTTGCCGAATTCTGATAGGTTGCGGCCCCAAGATCGATTGACTTGATACTCGTCGCTACACCATTCTCAAATCGATCGATTACCGGAAAATTCCGCGGCAGGTTACTGCCCAGTTGTTCTTCGATCGCAAATCCCCGTTGTGCGGGTCCTAGCCGCCATACTGATGGTACCCCATCCGCCGCAGCTTGCAGTTCCAGTATTGTAGCAGCAGCGCCCGTTACGGCAGGACCTGCAGGACTGGCTGCGAGATAGCCCGCTCCCCCGCCGATCAGCCCGCCGGCCAGAGTGGTCCGCACGCCGGGCGTGCTGAGCGCCGCCTCCGCCGTGGTGAGAAACTCCGCCCCCCAGTTCCGTAGCGTGGTCTTCGCCAAGCCACCGGGATCCATCAAGTTAACCGGATCATTCCCCACATAGGCATAGAGGTTCAAGTCATCCTGGTAGCCGATGGGATCGGTCTGCAGGAACCGCCCGAGGGCCGGGGAGTACAGCCTCGCCTTGTAATGATACAGGTTCAATTGCCCCAGGAACTGCTGGCCGGTGTAGCGGAACCGGACGCCGGTCGCGACGTTCGGCTCGCCCCAGGGGCCGTAGCTGTAGAGGGCGGTCGAGGCGCCTGAACCGTTGGCGGTGGCGACGAGGCTCCCCAGGTGATCGCCATACAGCCAGGTCTTGGTGGCGGTGCCCGTGCCCTCGTACCAGACCAGCGGCTCGTCGACGCCGGGGCCGTGGACGTAGCGGCGGAGGAGAGTGCCCGAGCCGTCGTACTCGGCCAAGAGGTCCTGGCCGTCGTAGAGGAGATGGGTGGTCACCCCGGCGATCGCGGTCTGCCGAAGCCGCCCCTCGCCGTCATAGGCGAGCGCCGCCGCGAGGCCGGTCTTGCTGGCGCTGGTCAGGCGGTTATCGAGGTTATAGGTGTAGTCTGGATTGGAGTTTTGCGGAAACGCAGCCCATCAGAGCCTTAAAACACTAGGTTTCCTACATTAGCCCAGCTTACGCGACTGAGTTTATGGTGGCCTCAAAGGTAGGGATTCTGCCTTTTTTACTGCTTCCTCGTCTTCCTCCGTCCATCCGTCAGGCGGCCAAACTCCTCTTTCTTGCATCGACTTTCTTCTTACACCGGGGGCGTTCTCTGGATTCATATATATCCATATGTTTGGTCCAGATTTCCCGGTTTTAAACCAGTGCTCTACTTGTTGGAACACGTGAATCAAATGCGCTAGTTCTCTTTTGACAGAAGATTCCGGCGACCGTAATCCCATAAAGGTGTTTGGCCTAAACCAAGCAACTGAATACGGCCAGCGGTGAAGCCGGCCGTTGTGGACCAAATGAGCCACCTGAACTTTGGCGGTGGGCAAAAACCGACCATAAGCATCGATAATTCCGTGAGACGGAGCAACTCCGAAATTTATGACAAACTTCGGACGATTATATTTATCGAATTGTACCTCGACTAAATCATCACGTTCCGATCCGGAGCGTCGAAAGGGAAGGATTCCGCGGTTCTCTTTCTCAGGCCGAAATCCGAGCCAGATAAGGTAATCTGCAAAATCCTTAGCTATCGCTCGCTTGAGCAGCACCGTAAGAGTTGCCATAACTCAGTATACCCTGATGCTATTTACCTTATTTTAGAGCCGACCCCACCCCTCCTCCGGCTACACTTCCTCCTATCCGACCAGCGTTAACAATTTCCGCCGGAGAGGTCCTCACCACCTGATAGTTGTCCAATTCCTTCAACGCCAGTCTTTGAGGTGCAGTCAATGTACTTTTACCGTACTTTGCTTCGACAAGAACACTCTGGCCTTTAAGCAAGTCGTACTGTACTTGGTCAACCCTGGTAAAAGACTTACTTAATGATTTGTCGACCTGGAATGCGTACGGTATTCTTCCTTGTCCCAATCCCTTTATGGCCGCTGCAACTTCTCCTATTGTTCCTTTTGTTGCATTGGAGGCGTTATTCAAAATGACACTCGTTGCCTTGCCACCTCCAATATTACCGACCGCGCCAAACGCTGCAGCGACGCCTACGCTGGTCCAATTCACGTTAGAAATATCACCTCCATTCGAAATTAGCTGAACTCCAAGATCAATCCCGCCACCAATCAATGCTCCGGCACACCATGGACAATTCCCCGACGGATCGGTCAAATTGACCGGATCATTCCCGACATAAGCATACAGGTTCAAGTCATCCTGGTAGCCGATCGGATCGGTCTGCAGGAACCGGCCCAAGGCCGGGGAGTACATGCGGGCCTTGTAATGATACAGGTTCAATTGGCCGAGGAGCTGCTGGCCGGTGTAGCGGAACCGGACGCCGGTCGCGACGTTGGGCTCGCCCCAGGGGCCGTAGCTGTAGACCGCGGTGGACGTGCCGGAGGCGTTGGCGGTGGCGACGATGGAGCCTAAATGGTCGCCGTAGAGCCAGGTCTTGGTGGCGGTGCCGGTCCCTTCGTACCAGACCAGCGGCTCGTCGATCCCGGGGCCGTGGACGTAGCGGCGGAGGAGAGTGCCCGAGCCGTCGTACTCGGCCAAGAGGTCCTGGCCGTCGTAGAGGAGATGGGTGGTCACCCCGGCGATCGCGGTCTGCCGAAGCCGCCCCTCGCCGTCATAGGCGAGCGCCGCCGCGAGGCCGGTCTTGTTGGCGGTCTTGAGACGGTTGTCGAGGTCGTACGCATAGCTCCACACCCCGTCCCCGGTGAGGTTGCCGTTGGCGTCA
>NZ_CP194902.1:0-2500 GCF_051027545.1 Methylocaldum sp. GT1BB
GACAAAAGAATAAGGCCCCGTTGCCATTTAGGCGACGGGGCTTTGGGTAAGAGGTGCCTGGCGGTGACCTACTTTCGCACAGGGATCTGCACTATCATCGGCGCTGAGCGGTTTCACTTCCGAGGTCGGGATGGGGTCGGGTGGTTCCCGCTCGCTCTGGCCACCAGGCAAAACTGGTTTTGAGTCGAGCTTTTATTTTTTAGCTCTTCACTCGGACAACGTACACGGCGTTTGTGTCATCACCCAAACGGTTTGGGTGTTATATGGTCAAGCCTCACGGGCCATTAGTATGGGTTAGCTTCAGCCATTACTGACCGTCCACACCCCACCTATCAACCTGGTGGTCTTCCAGGGCCCTTCAGGGGACTCGTAGTCCCAGGGAGATCTCATCTTGGGAGGGGCTTCCCGCTTAGATGCTTTCAGCGGTTATCCTGTCCGAACATAGCTACCCGGCTGTGCCACTGGCGTGACAACCGGAACACCAGAGGTTCGTTCACTCCGGTCCTCTCGTACTAGGAGCAACTTCCCTCAAATCTCCAACGCCCACGGCAGATAGGGACCGAACTGTCTCACGACGTTCTAAACCCAGCTCGCGTACCACTTTAAATGGCGAACAGCCATACCCTTGGGACCGGCTACAGCCCCAGGATGTGATGAGCCGACATCGAGGTGCCAAACACCGCCGTCGATATGAACTCTTGGGCGGTATCAGCCTGTTATCCCCGGAGTACCTTTTATCCGTTGAGCGATGGCCCTTCCATACAGAACCACCGGATCACTAGGACCTACTTTCGTACCTGCTCGACGTGTTTGTCTCGCAGTCAAGCGCGCTTTTGCCCTTACACTCTGTGCACGATTTCCGACCGTGCTGAGCGCACCTTCGTGCTCCTCCGTTACGCTTTGGGAGGAGACCGCCCCAGTCAAACTACCCACCATACACGGTCCCCGATCCGGATCACGGACCTGGGTTAGAACTCCAAATTCACCAGGGTGGTATTTCAAGGTTGGCTCCACCGGAACTGGCGTCCCGGCTTCATAGCCTCCCACCTATCCTACACAAGCGAATTCAAAGTCCAGTGTAAAGCTGTAGTAAAGGTTCACGGGGTCTTTCCGTCTAGCCGCGGGTACACTGCATCTTCACAGCAAGTTCAATTTCACTGAGTCTCGGGTGGAGACAGTGTGGCCATCGTTACGCCATTCGTGCAGGTCGGAACTTACCCGACAAGGAATTTCGCTACCTTAGGACCGTTATAGTTACGGCCGCCGTTTACCGGGGCTTCGATCAAGAGCTTCGCTTGCGCTGACCCCATCAATTAACCTTCCGGCACCGGGCAGGCGTCACACCCTATACGTCCTCTTTCGAGTTTGCAGAGTGCTGTGTTTTTATTAAACAGTCGCAGCCACCGTTTCACTGCAACCCCCTTCCGCTCCATGAGCAAGTCACTTCACGTACCAGGGGCGTACCTTCTCCCGAAGTTACGGTACCATTTTGCCTAGTTCCTTCACCCGAGTTCTCTCAAGCGCCTTAGAATTTTCATCCTGCCCACCTGTGTCGGTTTTGGTACGGCCAGATGTAACCTGAAGCTTAGAGGTTTTTCTTGGAAGCGTGGCATCA
Organism: Methylocaldum sp. GT1BB; assembly: GCF_051027545.1. Taxonomy (NCBI): domain Bacteria; kingdom Pseudomonadati; phylum Pseudomonadota; class Gammaproteobacteria; order Methylococcales; family Methylococcaceae; genus Methylocaldum; species Methylocaldum sp. GT1BB. Next base: position 1,616 of record NZ_CP194902.1, read on the forward strand.
ATCACTTCGGTCTTGGCGAACCAAGACACCGTCATCACGTCTCGACATTGACCCTCCGGATTTGCCTAAAGGATCTGCCTACTCGCTTAAACCGGGACGTCCAACACCCGGCTGACCTAGCCTTCTCCGTCACCCCATCGCAGTTACACCCGGTACCGGAATATTAACCGGTTTTCCATCGACTACGCCTTTCGGCCTCGCCTTAGGTGCCGACTAACCCTGCGCCGATTAACGTTGCGCAGGAAACCTTGGGCTTTCGGCGTGCGGGTTTTTCACCCGCATTATCGTTACTCATGTCAGCATTCGCACTTCCGATACCTCCAGCCAACCTTACGATTGACCTTCACAGGCCTACGGAACGCTCCTCTACCACTCAGCTTTCGCTGAATCCGCAGCTTCGGTACATGGCTTAGCCCCGTTGAATCTTCCGCGCAGGCCGACTCGACCAGTGAGCTATTACGCTTTCTTTAAAGGATGGCTGCTTCTAAGCCAACCTCCTGGCTGTCTGGGCCTTCCCACATCGTTTTCCACTGAGCCATGATTTGGGGACCTTAGCTGGCGGTCTGGGTTGTTTCCCTTTTGACGACGAACGTTATCACCCGCCGTCTGTCTCCCGTGCTGCACTTTCCGGTATTCGGAGTTTGCATCGGTTTGGTAGATCTAGACGACCCCCTAGCCGAAACAGTGCTCTACCCCCGGAAGTGATACACGAGGCGCTACCTAAATAGCTTTCGAGGAGAACCAGCTATCTCCGAGCTTGTTTAGCCTTTCACTCCTAGCCACAGCTCATCCGAATCTTTTTCAACAGATCCCGGTTCGGCCCTCCAGCGCGTGTTACCGCACCTTCAGCCTGGCCATGGCTAGCTCGCTCGGTTTCGGGTCTAC
>NZ_CP194902.1:7500-920000 GCF_051027545.1 Methylocaldum sp. GT1BB
TCGATGGGCAGCTACAGGTGGCTGTCAACTGGAACCGCGACGCATTGAGCCAGGCAAAGGGGTTAATAACGGATTTGGCCGATAAAGAGCGATTATTGGTTTACAACGACAAGCTCGCCGAAACCATCAATCAATCACAACTGAAGCGATTCATACGACTCGGCTCTTTGATGCAACAACTATTCGCCTTGGCCAAGAGCAGATCCGAAGCTAACGGCGACCCTATCGCGGAAAACCGCGCGCTTATCTTAGTTTTGAGCGCATACGTTAACGGTAAAAACATCGTTCAGTGGCTTCCGTTAAATCACCAACCGGTAATTCCTTCCCGGCGCGAGGTTCTCCTTAACCGTCGCACGGATACCGCCCAACACTTCATGGCGTCAGCGGCTTTGGCGATGTCCGGCCACAGTACCTTGGCGAACATGATCGGCCTCGCCAAAGAAATGAATGATACCCACAGTGGCAGCGGTTTCAGTTTCACCGATTTAGCCGCCGATCATGCCGGCACACTGTTCGGCAAGACCGCAGTACGCTCGGAAGAAAAGGCACGCAGAGTACAGAATATTCTGAGCCAGAGTGCCGACGAATCTTTGTTTATGCCGAACATCAAAGACTTGCCGGAAAATTTGAGTCCCGCCGATTTCGCGCAACGTTTCAAGGACATCCAAAGTCCCGAATTCAATGCGTTGAAACAGCAGATCGAAGAGCGAATCCTGGCTTGCAGTCTCTATCAGCCGTAATCCCCCTAAGGCGCCGTAGACGAAATAATTATCCCTGTCGTGAATATAGCGATGTCCGGCGCGCGCAAATAAAAAAGCCAGCTCGAAACGAGCTGGCTTTTTGCGAAACGCCGACCGTTGCGGTTATTCGTAATTGAACGTCTTGTCCGCATAGCTCGGCAGGCGCGGCATTTCCTGTTTCGGGAACTCGCCGGTCAGAGCATTGAGGAAAGCTACAAGATCCCCGGTTTGCTCCGGCGTCAGATCTTTGTTCAACTGAAGCTTGGCCATGACTTTAACGGCGTCCTCCAAGTTCTTGACTTTGCCGTTGTGGAAGTAAGGCGCGGTCAAGGCGGCGTTGCGCAGCGTCGGCACCTTATACATGTGCTTGTCGGCTTCGTTCTTGGTCACGTCGTAACGGCCCAAATCCTTGGAAAAATCGTATTGGGCCTCGAGATAACCGTTCTGATAAGTGGGAAACTTCATGAAGAAACCCGTGCCCTCAGGCAATTGCGGGCCATTGAAAGCGGGCCCCGAATGACAGCTGCTGCAACCGACTTCGGCAAAAGTATTCATGCCCCGCACCTGCTGCGCGGTCATGGCATTCTTATCGCCGTTGACGTATCGGTCATAAGCGCTGTTCGGCGTAATCAGCGTCCGCTCGTAGGCGGCGATCGCCTTGGCGGCGTTATCGGCGGTAACGGAATCGGCACCACCGAAAGCAGCGGAAAACGCCTGTACATAACCCGGAATAGACTTCAAGCGAGCAACCACGTCGTCCCAGCTTTTCATGCCCATTTCGATCGGATTGGTAACCGGCCCCTTGGCTTGCGCTTCGAGGCTCGGTGCCCGCCCATCCCAGAATTGCACCGAATTGAAGGCAGAGTTCCAAACGGTCGGGGCGCTGCGCCCACCCACCTGTCCGCGCACGCCTACGGAGCCGCCGCGGTTATCCTCGCCGCCGCCCATCACATTGTGGCAAGAACTGCATGACACCGTGCCGCTAGAGGACAAACGGGGGTCGTGATAGAGCATTTTGCCCAATTCGACTTTAGCGGGCGTGCTCGGATTATCCGCGGGCTCCGGCGCCTTGCCCGGCAAAGCTTGCCACTCGACCGCCGCAGCAGTCATCGACGCCCCTGCCAGTGCCAGAGCACTGATTAGTAGATTCAGCTTAAACATAGAATGCTGCTCCTCTCTTCTATTTATTGGGTTCTTCGGCGACGGAAAGGCCGTCGCATCGCTCTATGGAGATAGGGGAAAACCCTTATATTGAATTACTTTGACAATTGCAACCGGAAGCACGGAACCGCACGAGCGCGAAGGCTCGAACCTTCGGAACGGTAAGAAACGGACGAGGCAGGAAATATCGCCGAGGGTTTCGCTACGCGGATCGCTTAGGCCGAAAGAAGACGGTTAGGGTAGGGTACGATCCGCGGCAACCAGCCAGAGCATTTTCGTACCTACCCTGCGGGAACTCGCGAGTAGGTCGGCAATCCTTTGCCGACCTACGAATACGTGAGTCGATTTACCCTGGCCGATGGCGCCAACGACGTCCGCCAAGCCTGTTATGCCGTATGAGCGAGATAAAAACGCACTAGTCGTGCAGCATCCCCTGGCGGACCACGAGATCCGCAACGCTCTCCAGTCCCTCGCCCGTCTTGAGATTGGTGAAGACGAATGGCCGCTCGCCGCGCATCCTCTTGGCGTCGCGCTCCATAACGTCCAAAGAAGCCCCAACATAGGGCGCGAGATCGATCTTGTTAATGACCAGGAGATCCGAGCGGGTAATGCCCGGCCCGCCCTTACGAGGAATCTTGTCCCCGGCGGCCACGTCGATGACATAAATGGTGAGATCGGCCAATTCCGGACTGAAGGTGGCGCTCAGATTGTCGCCGCCGCTTTCGACCAGCACGAAATCCAGCTCCGGGAAGCGATGGCATAGATCATCCACCGCTGCGAGGTTCATCGAAGCGTCCTCCCGGATCGCCGTATGGGGGCAGCCGCCGGTTTCCACGCCCAGAATGCGCTCTTCGGGCAACGCCTGGCTGCGGATCAGGAATTGCTGGTCTTCCCTCGTGTAGATGTCGTTGGTCACCACGCCAATCTCATAGCGCTCCCGCATCAGCTTGCACAAGGCGTCCACCAGCGCGGTCTTTCCGGAACCGACCGGACCGCCGACCCCCACTCTCAATACGTGTCGATATTGATCAGTCATTTCGTTGCTCTTATGAACGGAATAATCGCGAGTACTGCACCTCGTGACGGCTGCTGGCTAGAGCCAGGCCGAAGGCACTCCCGCCGATCTCGTCATCGCTCAGATCGAGCGCTGCCTTCACTCGCTCCGGAAGATGTTCCGCCAGTTGGCTTAGCAGCCGCTGTCCCGCCGCCTGGCCCAAGGGCACGAGCTTGACCGCGCACAAAACCTGGTTTTCCAGCCAACTCCAAAGGTAACCCAGCAATGCTTCGAACTTCGGGATCTTCCAGCTTACCGCCGCCAAGCTGAAACCCGTGGCGAGAGTGGCGGACGGGTGCCGTATCCAGGCCTCTGCCCTCTCGACGCTCAAGCCGACGAGAAGTCTCACCAAGGCTTGTCCACTCTGCCGGTCCTCCGCCCGCAACTCGCTCGTCTCTCGGCAGGCCAGAAGATGGATGCTCCAGCGCTCGACCGAGGCCACATCGCCTTCAGCCCAGGCATCGTAGAGGCGCGACAGACACGGCAAATCGGTTCTGGTTTGACAGCGTTCGAGAATGCCGGCAATCCACTCGCCCGCCTGCCGCTCATTTCCGATCCAACCGTCCTCTACCGCGCGCTCCAGGCCTTGCGAATAGCTGTACATGCCGATGGGCAGCGCCGGACTGACCAGTTGCAGCAGTCTCACCAGCCCCAGATCAGTGATCATGGTTGTGAGCCCCATGATAAGCCCCACGTTCCGGTTCGAAAGGCATCAACGCATGCTCGATCGTGAGCCCCAATCCTCGCACCATGTCGTCCAAGACGTGATCCCGCAGATAACGCAGTTCCCCACTATCGATTTGTAAAGCGACATGCCGGTTGCCCAGGTGGTAACAGGCGCGTGCGAACAATAGGGCATCGGCGGTCCGTACCACCGATACCGGCTCCGCCGCCGCGCGCACCAACACCACGCCGCCATCATCGGCTAGCAAACGGTCGCCGTCGCGAAGAACGGTACCGCGAGGGAGAAAAACGCCTGCTTCGGCCCCGCTGTCCAGGCGTACCAGCAAACGGGATTTCTGGCGAGCCTCGTAAAGCAGGGTCAGGGTGTCGTGATGCTCCGCTCCCGGCGGGGCCAATTCTGCGAGTCTAGTCATGCCCCAAGAATCAAAACAGGAAGTACCGTTGGGCCAAGGGCAGCACGTTCGCCGGCTCGCAGGCCAGCAATACGCCGTCCGCGCGCACCGCATAGGTTTGCGGGTCGACTTCGATTCGCGGCATGTAGTCGTTGTGAACCAGCTTGCCTTTACCGATGCTTCGGGTATTCGAAACGACGCCGACGAGCTTTTGAAGTCCAAGACGTTTCGCAACCTCTGCTTCGGCCGCCGCCTTCGATAGAAAGGTCATCGAGGTGGCCTGGCAAGCGCCGCCGTAGGCGCCGAACATGGGGCGATAATGTACCGGCTGCGGCGTCGGAATCGAAGCGTTGGGATCGCCCATCGGCGCCGCGGCGATGATCCCGCCCTTGATGATGAGACTGGGCTTCACGCCGAAGAAAGCGGGCGGCCACAGCACCAGATCGGCCAGCTTGCCGACTTCCACCGAACCCACCTCGTGGGCGATGCCGTGGCTGATGGCCGGGTTGATGGTGTACTTCGCGATGTAGCGCTTCACGCGGAAATTGTCGTGCCGCCCCTCACCCCCATCCCCTCTCCCAAAGGGAGAGGGGAGATATCCCCGCTGAATCTTCATTTTGTGGGCGGTTTGCCAGGTGCGCGTGATCACTTCTCCCACCCGTCCCATGGCCTGCGAATCGGACGAGATCATGGAGAATGCTCCGAGATCATGCAGAATGTCCTCGGCAGCGATCGTCTCCCGGCGGATGCGGGATTCCGCGAAAGCGACGTCCTCGGGAATGCTCGGGTCCAGGTGATGGCAGACCATCAGCATGTCGAGATGTTCGTCCACCGTATTGACTGTATAAGGTCGGGTGGGATTGGTGGAGGAGGGCAGCACGTTGGCTTCGCCGCAGGCTTTAATGATGTCCGGGGCATGGCCACCGCCGGCGCCTTCGGTGTGATAGGTATGAATGGTGCGCCCCTTGAACGCGGCGATCGTGTCTTCTACGAAGCCGGATTCGTTCAAGGTGTCGGTATGAATCGCCACCTGCACGTCGAAACGATCGGCAACCGAGAGGCAGCAATCGATAGCGGCCGGCGTCGTGCCCCAGTCTTCGTGCAGCTTCAATCCCATCGCCCCGGCGCGAAGCTGCTCCTCCAGCGCCTCCGGCAGACTGGCATTGCCTTTCCCGAGAAAGCCGATGTTCATCGGCAAGCCGTCCACCGACTGCAGCATGCGATGGATGTTCCAAGGTCCCGGCGTACAGGTGGTGGCGTTGGTGCCGGTTGCGGGGCCCGTGCCGCCGCCGATCATGGTGGTGATGCCGGACATCAGGGCTTCTTCGATTTGCTGCGGACAGATGAAATGGATATGCGCGTCGATGCCGCCCGCCGTGAGAATCTGGCCCTCGCCCGCGATGACTTCGGTGCCGGGCCCGACAACGATGTCGACGCCGGCCTGGGTGTCCGGATTGCCCGCCTTGCCGATCCCGGCGATCCGCCCGTTCTTGATGCCGACATCGGCTTTGACGATACCCCAATGGTCCACGATCAGCGCATTGGTGATGACCGTGTCCACCGCGGTTTCCGACGTGCATTGGCTTTGCCCCATACCGTCGCGGATCACCTTGCCGCCGCCGAACTTCACTTCGTCGCCGTAAACCGTCCGGTCTTCCTCAACCTGGATGAAAAGCTCGGTGTCCGCCAGCCGCACCCGGTCCCCGGTGGTCGGGCCGAACATTTCGGCATAGGCTTGCCTCCCGATCCGGCTCATAAGGCCCCCATGATCTTCTGTTGAAACCCGTAAACGCGGCGCTTGCCCGCGAACGGCACCAGCCGCACCTCGCGCGTCTGCCCCGGCTCGAAGCGCACCGCCGTGCCCGCCGGAATGTCCAGCCGATAGCCCCGCGCCAGATCCCGATCGAAACGCAAGGCCGGATTGGTCTCGAAGAAATGGTAATGCGAGCCCACCTGTATCGGCCGATCTCCGGTGTTCGCCACGACCACGGTAATGGCCTCGCGTCCCGCGTTCAGCTCGATCTCGCCGTCTTCGACGATGATTTCTCCGGGTATCATCGAGTCTCCCCCCTACAAAATCGGTTCGTGAACCGTCACCAGCTTGGTGCCGTCCGGAAACGTCGCCTCCACCTGCACCTCCGGAATCATCTCCGCCACGCCGTCCATCACATCGTCCCGGCTCAGCAGAGTGCGTCCGTATTCCATCAGTTCCGCGACGCTGCGCCCTTCCCTCGCGCCTTCCATGATGGCGGCGCTGAGATAGGCCACCGCTTCCGGGTAATTGAGCTTCAATCCCTTGGCCTTGCGCCGCTCGGCGAGCAGCGCGGCGGTGAAGAGGAGCAGTTTGTCTTTTTCGCGTGGGGTTAATTGCATGGCCGGTACTACATTCAAAAACGAAAATTCATGGGTAGGGTGGGTTAGACGCGCCTCCTTTGACCCTTCCCTTTACACTACCTTCGTGCGCGTCGTAACCCACCAGATTAGCCTTTGAGCTTGCCCCGAACGTCGCCGGTGGGTTACGGCACGCATCAAACTCGCGTCTCAACCGGAAAGGTAATCGGAAAGCGTGCCTAACCCACCCTACATTCAAAGGTCGTCAAGTCGCCCAAATCCTCGGCAAGCATGCCTTCCGGCCGATGACGTCCGGACGAACGGCCCGCCACAACTCGACCAACAGCCGGCGCAGCGGTTCGATCTGACTATCCAGTGCCCGGCACACCAGCAAACCGTCGATCAGCGTGGCTCCGAAGCCGGCTCGATCGCCCGCGATTGCCCGCACCGACTCCAGATTTTTCGGAAGCGCGGGATAGGCGAACAAGCTTGCGGCTATCGGCTGCCCCTGCAAGCCCCAGTTCGCGTTCAAAACCTCCTCATCCACCTCGAACCGTTCGATCAGCAGCGGCCGTCCGCTCACCCGCACCGACCAGCAAAACGCAGCCCTTCCCCGATCGAACGTTTCGCCGCTGGCCGGCCTACCGAGGCAAAAGCTTTCCCAGCCGATAAACCGCGCTGTTTCCGCCAAGTCCACGTCCACCTCCGAAACGACGCGAGCCCCGCGATAGAAAATCGACTCCTGCGGAAGCCATTCGAGCGCAGCGACGTCGTTCACCGCCAAACGCACCGTCTGCCGTGCCGGCATATCCTCGCTCCGATAGAACTTTCCCGCAGCGGGCGTGGTGATCAGAGCCCTACTCTCCTTTCCGGCCGTTGCCCGAATGTCCAGACGATCGCCCCCGACGACGCCGCCCGGCGGATGCAGAAGATACACGTGGCAAACCTCTCCTTCCGGATAAAACGGCCTTTGCACCGCAAGCGGGCCGCGGTGCCGCCGCTCCGCCAGGACGGTCCTGTCGCCTCGGGATTCGAAACCGAGCTTGAGTTCCGCCGCCCAACCGGGGCCTCCCAATTCTTGGGCCAACAAGCGAGCCGCCTAGCTTCCCGCCAGAAGGTAGACCCCCACCCCCGCGCAAAACGCTCCGAGCGCCCGACGCAGCAAATCCAGATTGCCGACGGCCGCACCGAGCAGCATACCCAATCCGTGCAAGACTGCGGTCGCGATCAAAAATCCCCCGGCGTAGTGAAACGCGCCCATGTCCCGCCCGATCTCCTCGGCATGGACATAGCCGTGGAAAAGCGCGAACCCCGCCGCCAAAGCGCCCGCGAGACCGTAGCCCGCGCGCCAGTTGACGACGAGAACCAGCCCCATCACGGCGACCGAAAGCGCCACCGCCATCTCGGCGGACGGCAAAACCAAACCGAAATGCTGTAGACCCGCCCCGACCGCCATCACGGTAACGAAGGATAGCGGTACGAGCAACAAGGCGCGACCGCCCAACGCGGCAGCCCAAACACCGACTGCGAGCATGGTCAGCAGATGGTCCGGTCCCATGAAGGGATGCGCGAATCCGGCAGTAAACCCGTGTATCGAATCCGCGCCGGTGTGGGCGAACACGCCTTCGGGCAGTGTGCCCAAGCTCACGATAACCGCCAGGCTGTGGAAAAACCGCTTACTCATAAATTCTCCCAAAAATCGAAATCGGTAATGGATCTACCAAGACCCTATCCCAGTAGGTCCCAAAAACCCTTCGACAGGCCGGTCCTGAGCCTGCCGAAGGGCTCAGGGCGAACGGGCTACTGAGATGGACTCTAAGCTACACGGTCAGATATCGCCGCACCAAATCTTCCGTCAATTCCGCCATGGCTCCGCCGGCGACGATGCGTCCCTTGTCCATGACCAGGAACCGGTCGGCCACGCGCTTTACGAAATGCTGTTTCTGTTCCACGAGGAGAACCGTTACCCCCATTTCCCGGTTGACGCGCACGATGGCATCGCGGATCTCGTCCGCCATCGACGGCTCGCGTTTCTCGAAATGGACCTCCTTCCCCCGCGCCCGGTTCAGGCGGATGATCACGTCGCCGATTTCGCTGACGATGTTGGGCTGTATGCCCTCGGTGGGTTCGTCGAGGATCAGCAGCTTGGGTCTCAGCACCAGCGCCCGGCCGATGGCGAGTTGCTGCTGCTGACCGCCGGAAAGATCGCCGCCCCGGCGGCGCAGCATGGTCTTGAGCACCGGGAAGATCTCGAAGATTTCCTCAGGGATGCGTTTGGACTTGTCGCCGCGCGCCCGGAGTCCGGTCCTGAGATTTTCCTCCACGGTCAGCATGGGAAAGATTTCCCGCCCCTGCGGGACATAGCCGATTCCGAGCTCCGCGCGGCGTTCCGCTCGGAGCGCAGTCAGCGAACGATCCTCATAGCGAATCTCGCCCGAGCGCGAGGGCAGCAGCCCCATGATGCATTTCAGCAGCGTGGTCTTGCCGACGCCGTTCCGCCCCATCAGGGCCACGCTGGACCCGGCCGGAATATCGAGACTCAGATCCCAGAGCGTGTGGCTTTCGCCGTAGTATTGATTCAGTGCGGCAACGCTCAGCATCAGGCCCCCAAATAGACTTCGATGACGCGCGGATCGTTCTGCACCTCGTCCATGCGGCCCTCGGTCAATACGGAGCCTTCGTGCAGCACGGTGACCTTGCGGGCAATCGAACGCACGAACTCCATGTCGTGCTCCACCACCACGACCGAGTGCTTCCCTTCCAGCGACAACAGCAGCTCGGCGGTCCGTTCGGTCTCCTGGTGGGTCATCCCCGCCACCGGTTCGTCGACCAAGAGCAGCTTGGGCTCCTGCATCAGCAGCATGCCGATTTCCAGCCATTGCTTCTGGCCGTGGGACAGCTCGCCGGCCCGCCGGTCGCGGTGGGCAGTCAAGCCGACGGTCTCCAGCACTTCGTGGATCGCATCCCGCTGCTCCCCGGTCAATCGCGCGAACAGGGTCGGCCACACCCGGCTGTCGGTGCGCATGGCCAGCTCCAGGTTTTCGAACACGGTTTGCTTCTCGAACACACTGGGCTTCTGGAATTTCCGGCAGATGCCGGCTTCGGCGATGGCCGGCTCGTCCAGTTCCAAAAGATCCAGGGTTTGGCCGAAATAGATCGTACCCTTGTCCGGCCGGGTCTTTCCGGTGATGACGTCCATCATCGTCGTCTTGCCGGCGCCGTTCGGCCCTATGATGCAGCGCAGCTCGCCTTCGTCGATGTACAGGGTCAGCGCGTTAAGCGCCCGGAATCCGTCGAAGCTAACCGTGACTTCTTCCAGATAAAGGATCGGCTTGTGCGCCGGCTCGATCCGGCGATCGGCGGCGGGTTGGTCATGCGCCGGAGCGCCGGGAATTTCCGCCTTTGCGGCGATCATGCGGCTTGCTCCTTTCGACGCCAAAACCCGGTCAGGCCTTCGGGGAGCAGCAAGGTGACCAGTACGAATATCGCCCCCAGGGCGAACAACCACATTTCCGGCAGCACGCCGGTGAACACGGTCTTGGCGTAATTCACCAGAATCGCGCCGACCACCGCGCCGTAAAGCGTTCCGCGACCGCCGACCGCGACCCAGACGACGATCTCGAGCGAGTTCAGCGGCGAAAATTCGCTGGGATTGATGATGCCGACCTGGGGCACGTACAAGGCCCCGGCGATGCCAGCGAGGACCGCGGAAAAGACGAAGACCCAGAGCTTGAACTGTTCGACCCGATAACCCAGGAAGCGCACGCGGTTTTCGGCGTCGCGGATCGCCGCGACCACCCGACCAAGCTTCGATTCGACCACCAGGCGGCTGGCCGCGTACGCCCCCATCAACGCAATCGCCGAAGCCGCGAACAGCGCCGCGCGCGTGCCGTCGGACTGCAAATTGAAACCCAGGATGTCCTTGAAATCGGTCAGGCCGTTATTGCCGCCGAAGCCCATCTCGTTGCGGAAGAATGCCAGCATCAGGGCGTAGGTCAGCGCTTGAGTGATGATGGAAAGATAGACGCCGGTCACCCGCGAGCGAAACGCAAGCCATCCGAACACATAGGCCAGCAGGCCCGGCGCCAAAGCCACCACGAGGAGAGAGAACCAGAAATGATCGAAGCCGTACCAATACCAGGGCAATTCCTGCCAGTTGAGAAAGACCATGAAATCCGGCAGTACCGGATTGCCGTACACGCCGCGTTCGCCGATCTGCCGCATCAGATACATGCCCATCGCATAGCCGCCCAAGGCAAAAAAAGCGCCGTGGCCGAGGCTCAGGATGCCGCAATAGCCCCAAACCAGGTCCACGGCCAGCGCCAGTAGTGCGTAGGTCAAGTATTTGCCCACCAAGGTCACGGTGTAAGTCGAAAGGTGCAAGGGCGACGATTCCGGCAAGGCCAGATTCGCTAGCGGAACGAGCACGGTTATGGCCGCCAGCATCGCCAGAAACGGAACGTCAACCGTCGATTTCCGCAATAAACCGAACGCCATGGATCAAGCCTCCGCTGCCCGGCCCTTCTGCGGGAACAATCCGCGCGGGCGTTTCTGGATGAATAGGATGATGAACACGAGCATCAGGATTTTCGCCAGCACCGCGCCGGCGTACGGTTCCAGCAGCTTGTTGGCGATCCCCAGCGAAAATCCGCCAATCAGGGTGCCCCACAAGTTGCCCACCCCGCCGAACACCACCACCATGAACGAATCCACGATGTACGACTGCCCGAGATTCGGTCCCACGTTGGTGAGCTGGCTGAGCGCCACGCCGGCGACGCCGGCGATGCCCGAGCCGAGGCCGAAGGTCAGCGCGTCGACCCGGTCGGTCGGAATGCCCATGGCTTTGGCCATGGCGCGGTTTTGCGCGACCGCCCGCACTTCCAGACCAATCCGGCTACGTTTCAGGACTTGCAGCAAGGCTGCGAACACCAGAAGGCAAAACATCAGGATGTAGAACCGGTTCAAGGTCAGCGACAACGCGCCGTTGATTTCCAGCGAACCGCTCATCCAGGCCGGCGTCGCGACGCTGCGATTCAGGGGCGAAAAGATCGTACGGACGAGCTGCTGAAGAAACAGGCTCACACCGAACGTCGCCAGCAGGGTTTCGAGCGGCCGCCCGTACAGAAACCGGATGACGCCGCGCTCGATGGCGATCCCGACCAGCGCGGACAGCAGAAATGCCGCCGGGATGGCCACGAACAAGGAAATGTCCAGATGCCCAGGCATCAGCTGCTGGACCACGTAGGTGGTGTAGGCGCCCAGCATCATCAATTCGCCGTGGGCCATGTTGATGACGCCCATGACGCCGAAGGTGATCGCGAGACCGATGGAGGCAAGTACCAGCACCGCGCCCAGGCTCAAACCGAAAAACACTGTCTCGGCCGCGCGATATACCGCCAGCTTGGATTCGATGGATTTGACGGCGACCTGCGCCGAGTGTCGAACGTCCGGGTCGGGCTCAAGATATTGTCCCGCGTCGTCTTTCTCCAGCAATTGATTCAGACGGTTGAGCGCATCCGGATTGAGGCTGCCGTGCAAGACATTGATGGCGGCGATGCGCACGGCCTTGTCGTCGCTGGAGAGATCGGCCAGAGCCAAAGCCGTTTCGATCGCTTCCGACACCTTGGCATCGGTTTCGGTATTCAGTCGGGCCCGCAGCAGTTCGAGGTTTTCTTCGTCCAGCGATTTGCTCATGGCCTCGACCGCCTTGAGCCGCTGAACAGGGTCGTCCGCCGTCAATTCGAGCCGCCCGAGGGTTTCGCGCAAACTCGTGCGCAGCGCATTGTTGACGCCGACCTTCTTGAGATCGAACTTGCCGACTATGCCCAAAGTTTCTCCGTCGAGGACGTTCACGATAGCCAGGCCGTCCTCGGCCGGATCGCCGAAAACGACGCTGCCGTCGTCCTTGCGGTAATAAAGCCGACCGTCGAGCAGAGCCCGCAACACGGGCGCGACCCTCGGGTCCTTGGTTTCGGCGAGCCGATCGACGGCTTCGCCCAATTCAGTCAGAGGAGCCTCCTTGAGCCGGGCCAATGCGTCGACGAACGGTCCCCCCGGCTCCGCCACCGCATTGCACAAGCCCGGCATCATCATAATCAGCATGGCGATACACCATCTGCTCATGCCGAAAATCAAAGGTCTCATCTCGTCTCCCGAATTCTTGAACAAAGTCTGGTCGCGAATGTTTCCGTCGCAGGGTGGGTTAGGCGCGTACCAGAAAACGTTTTCTGGCGGTCACTGGGCTATGAACGCGCCGTAACCCACCGATTCCGTGGCCTTGCCCGGTGGGTTACGGCGCGCGACACCACCAGCGAACATTGCGGACTCAGTGCAAGGCGCGCCTAACCCACCCTACGGCGGAACCCCGAGTCAAAACCTCGCCCCCGCCTATCCCGTATTCCGTTCGCCGCTGTCGTAGCCGGCGGGAGAGGGAGAGGTTTTGCGTCGGCCTATCCCCAGAAGAAACCCCATCGATCAATACTTCTGACCCGAACACTTCTTGGTCTTGGTGTTGTAGTTGCCGCAATTGATCGGCGCCGTCCACTGGGCGACGATCGGCTTGCTTTCCGGCAGGTAATCCGACCAGGCGTCGCCCTCGACCAAACTCTTGGTCTGCCATACGGTCTGGAACTGGCCGTCGTCCTGAATCTCGCCGATCAGCACCGGCTTGGTGATGTGGTGGTTCGGAAGCATCTTCGACACACCGCCGGTGAGATTCGGCGCCTCGATGCCGATGATCGCCTTGCCCACCGCGTCGGTATCCGTCGTGCCCGCCTTTTCCACCGCCTTGACCCACATGTTGAAGCCAATGTAATGCGCTTCCATCGGGTCGTTGGTTACCCGGCTCCGGTTCTTGATGAACTGGTGCCATTTGGTGATGAACGCGGCGTTCTCGGGCGTATCGACGCTCATGAAATAGTTCCAGGCAGCGAGATGGCCGACCAGAGGCTTGGTGTCGATGCCGGATAGCTCCTCTTCGCCGACCGAGAACGCGACGACCGGAATCGACTCGGCCGAAATGCCCTGGTTGCCCAGCTCCTTATAGAAAGGCACGTTGGCGTCGCCGTTGATGGTGGACACCACCGCCGTCTTCTTGCCCGCCGAACCGAACTTCTTGATGTCCGCGACGATGCTCTGCCAATCCGAATGGCCGAACGGCGTGTAATTGATCATGATGTCCTTGTCCTTCACGCCTTTCGATTTCAGATACGCCTCCAGAATCTTGTTGGTCGTTCTCGGATATACATAATCCGTGCCGGCCAGTACCCAGCGTTTGACCTTCAGATCCTTCATCAGGTAATCGACGGCGGGAATCGCCTGCTGGTTGGGCGCGGCGCCGGTATAGAACACGTTCTTCGACGATTCCTCACCCTCGTACTGAACCGGATAGAAGAGAAGGCCGTTCAATTCCTCCACCACCGGCAGCACCGATTTGCGGGACACCGAGGTCCAGCAGCCGAAGATGGCGGCGACCTTGTCCTTGGTCAGAAGCTCTCGCGTTTTTTCGGCGAACAGCGGCCAGTTCGAGGCGGGATCGACGACCACCGGTTCCAGTTTTTTGCCGAGCAAACCGCCTTTCTTGTTCTGCTCGTCGATCAGCATCAGCATGGTGTCCTTCAGCGTGGTTTCGCTGATCGCCATGGTGCCGGAGAGCGAATGGAGAATGCCCACCTTGATCGTGTCTTCGGCGCGCGCCTCCGCACCAAAAAGGAGCATGGCCGCCGACAGAGCCAAACAGAACTGTCGTAAGGATCTTGCATAATCAGGCATGAATAGTTACCTCGCGAGTAATTGATGGAGTGTCTAGGAGTGATCAGATCTGCAACTGGAAGCCCAGCTTGATCGAGCTGACGTCGTCGCCCGCGGCGGTCGAGGTGTAATCCAGCCCCTTGGTGAGCAGATCGCCGTACTCGTACATCAGCATGATCTTGGCGTTGTGGCCGTCGATGATGTAATTGATGCCGGCTTCGTAAACGTCGCGGCTGGCGCTTTTGATCGGATCGACGTTGACATAGCGGACGTAAGGCTGGAATTGACCGACCCACACCTTTTGCGGAAGCAGGTACATGGCGCTTACGTCGTAGGCGTTGCCCTCGAACATGGCGAAGCCGCCGCCCGCGAGCCTGGACGCCATGCCGTAGCCCTTGATGCCGTAGTTCTTGTATTCGCCATTGACGGTCACCACGCCCATATCGCCCAACGGCTTCTCGAACAGAACGTCGACCGCGGTGCCGCGGAAATTGCCCGGATCGCTCCGCGTCCCGGCGCCGTCTTCCTGATACTGGTTGGAAACGCCCAAGGTCAGGATGTCGCCGCCCTGGCCGTAGTAGGTTCCGCTGGTGTAGTAACCGGGGTTCTTTTCCACGTCGAGGAAGTTGTAGGCGACGCGCTGGGCGTAGAGGATGTTGTCGTCGACGTTGGCGCCGTTGCGGAGCCCACGAAAAAAGCCCGCCGCGTATTGCAGGCGGCCGTCGAAGAACGAACCCCAGATGGTGGCGCCGTCGTCGCGGCCGAAGGAGCCGGCGGACGTACCGTCGGATCGGATCGTCGTGTTGAAGTCCGCCGGCTCGAAGGGCGTGCCGGCGCCGAAGATGTTGTACACGGCGCTGAAGAACGGTCCGTTCATTTCGCGGCGCTCGGCGGGCACCAGCATGCGGCCCATCCAGATATTGAACATGGGATCGAATTCGAATTTGCCGATGGCATCGAGAATGCGCATCTCGCCGCCATCGCCGCAGGTCTGGCAATCGGTGTTGAACTCGATCTTGAAATACTTGTGAATCTGGCCGTTCAGGTACAAACGGATATTGTCCAGATTGAAATCGTTCGACCATTTGCCCGCATTGGCGGCTTCCTCGGTAGCGGTAAAGCTCGTTCTAAGGCCGGCGCCTATGCTCACCCACTTGGTATCGTCGATTTTGAACGTCGCTCCCCCAAGCGACACGGGTGCGTACGCCGTCGTCAGCGCCGCCAAGGCGGCGGGCAAAAGCGCAATCCGCAAGCCGCGGCGATCCGCTTGCGTCGCGCATGTTGTTCGATTCTTCATGACTTGAAACCCCCTGATCGTTGAAGTCGGTCCGCGGGCGGTCCGCGCCACCGGTCGTTTCCGGTGTAGTCGCGAGCCGCCCGGATGTCCGCGCCCCGTCGGCGAAGGCCTTTCATCGGGCGCGGCAAATATCCTTATCGGTTGAATCCGAAGAGCTGTTCACGGAGTCGGCCGTTGCGGCTAACTCGTTGTCGGCACGGGGGTAATTAGATTTCCGGGGGGTATATGTCACAATCAGTCAAATGACGTATCCCGGAGCGGGGGGTATCGGCTTAGAGTCTCGGCAGCGCACTCGCGGCCGGTTACAGGCGACTTGGAGGGTGTGTAAGCAGTGGCGAACAACCCGGAACGCCAAGATCGGAAAGGGCGGCTTCGGTGCTCCAATCGCAAACGGATTCCCGACCTACAAGGTGCACGGTTGTAGGTCGGCAATCCTTTGCCGACGAAGACGCTCGGCTGGGGTGTGGCGTCGGGAAGGGGGGCTTCGGCGCTCCCGAAGACGCCGTTTGCGATTGGGAGGGATTCCCGACCTACAGGGGCTGCGGTCGTAGGTCGGCAACCCTTTGCCGACGTTAGGTACCGGGCCGCTCAGAGAACTCGAACCGGCTTGGCCGCCGACGCCGTAAGCACTCTTAACCTTATGAAAAAATATGCGTATTCCGTTTCTGATCGTTTCTTTTAGCCTGCTCGCCGGCTGCTCCATCGGCCTGAAACCCCAAGGCACTCCGCTCCGGCCCGAATCGGTGGGCGAGATTCTGTTCCGCGTGGCGCCGGATAATCTGGACGAGGAGCAAACCGCAGCCATGGCCGAACGGATCAGCAAGAATCTGAGTTCCTGGGGATATCCGGTGGAGCCGGATCTAGACGAGAGCGGCGAAACCGGCGCCACTCACGAGATGGAAGCACGGGTCGGCAGGATCGAGAACAAGAGCACGCCCACCGGGTTCTCGTTCAGCATCGGCAACTCCGACCCGCGCGCGCTCGATTTTCAAAAGGCGGAAGTGCTGCCGGTAACCTGTACGCTCAAATCCACCGCCCGTTCGTCCGAAACCGTAAGCCTCTTCATGGATTTCATCGCCGACGAGAAAATCAAGAATCCGAACCGCATCAAGAGCGATCCGGCATTGCTGGAAACTTACGAGAATCACATCGGAACGGTCTGCTTCAATCTTCTCGACAAGCTGAAGGTGCCGAGGAAGAAAGCAGCCTCGTCGACCAGTACCAGCACCTGGATGCCCGAGATACGCATCGAAGTCACGGAAAAACCGGCGAATTCCGAAAGCGGAACCTCGACCGGCGCGATTCCCGTTCTCCCCGCGGAAACGGATAACCCCACGAATCGGCAAGCGCCGAATTCCGAAGACGGCCCTTCGAACCCGCCGGAAGAGCCGCCCGTAAAAACCGAAACCAGCAGCAATACCGAGGAAGGCCGCAAACGAATCATCATTCACAATCGCGGAAATCCGGTGATCCTCGACTTCGGCTTCGAGCGGAAATAGGCCCGACGCCGGCTTCCTGCCGCTGCCCGCCCTTTTAGCGTGCAATCCTGCGGTCTTCGCCCCAAATCGGGGCGCAGACCGTTCATCAATGCCCTCTTCTTCTGCCTTCTCCCTGTAGTCAACTCAACGGCACGTGATTTGCTCGCCTTGTTGAATTCGAGCGACAAATTGGAATTGCACTCGGCATAAAAACAACAAGATCAGACAAGAGGCAAACCATCGCTTTGGAAGGATTGAGCCGTCAGGCCATCGTAAAGATACGGCGCGACTATAACGCCTGGGTCGCGAACGAGACCCTGGAAGACTATGCGCTTCGGTTCGCGCCGCGGTCGTTTCGGAAGTGGTCCGAGTTCCGGGTGGCGAACACCGCCTTCGGCTCGATTTCGTTTCTGGTTCTGGAAGCCATCGGCGGCTTTCTCGCGATCAACTACGGATTCGTCAACGCGTGCTGGGCCATCATCGCGGTGGGCCTCGTCGTTTTCCTCACCGGGCTCCCGATCAGCTACTACGCCGCCAAACACAACATCGACATGGACTTGCTGACCCGCGGCGCCGGGTTCGGCTATATCGGCTCGACCCTGACCTCGCTGATCTACGCCTCCTTCACCTTCACCCTATTCGCGCTGGAAGCGTCCATCATGTCGCTGGCGCTGGAACTGTACTTCGACATTCCCATCGCCGCAGCGCATGTCGTCAGCGCCCTCTCGGTCATTCCGCTCGTCACCTTCGGCGTCACCACCATCAGCCGGCTTCAGCTCTGGACCCAACCGTTGTGGATCGTGCTGCTTGTCGCACCCTACGCGGCCGTCATCTGGCGCGAACCAGAGGCTCTGACCGAACTCGCCCTGTTCCCCGGAAGCGAGAATCGCGGCGCGCAGTTCGACTGGATACTGTTCGGAACGGCCGCGACCATGGCCTTTTCCATGGTGGCCCAAATCGGCGAGCAAGTGGACTTTCTACGGTTTCTGCCGGAAAAGAATCATCGCAACCGATATCGGTGGTGGGCGGCCACCATTATCGCCGGCCCCGGATGGATCTTTTTGGGCATGGCCCGGCAACTGGGCGGCGCTTTCCTGGCGTATCTGGCGCTCAAGCACGGCATCGCCGGCGAGCGGGCGCACGAACCCACCCAGATGTATCGGGTGGCCTACGGCTACCTGTTCGACGACGGCAGGCTGGCGCTCGCGGCAACGGCACTGTTCGTGGTCGTATCGCAACTCAAGATCAATGTCACCAATGCTTATGCGGGCTCGCTGGCCTGGTCGAATTTCTTCTCGCGGCTGACCCACAGCCATCCCGGTCGAGTGGTCTGGCTGGTCTTCAACGTGATGATCGCCCTGCTCCTCATGGAGCTCGGCGTTTTCGGCGCGCTCGAGCGGGTCCTCGGCCTGTTTTCGAACGTCGCCATCGCCTGGATCGGCGCCCTGGTGGCCGATCTGGTGATCAACAAGCCGCTGGGCCTGAGTCCGCCTTTCGTCGAATTCAAGCGAGCGTACCTGCCGGACATCAACCCGGTCGGCGTACTGTCCACGCTCGGTGCTTCGGCGATTTCGACCGCAGCCTACACGGGGTTGTTCGGGGCGCTGCCGCAAGCATTTTCGGCCTTCATCGCTTTGGCGGCCGCTTTTCTGCTGACGCCGGTCATCGCTTGGCTGACCCGAGGCCGCCACTATCTGGCGAGAGACCGCAACGACTGGGGCTCGACCACGCCCCATGCCAAATGCTGCATTTGCGAAAACGATTTCGAACTGGAAGACAAGGCGTACTGCCCGGCCTATCAGGGAACGATCTGCTCGCTCTGCTGCACCCTGGATGCCCGTTGCCTGGACACCTGCAAACCGAACGCGCGGCTCAAGGACCAGCTCGAACGGGCCAGCCGCCGCTGGCTGCCCTCATGCCTGTCGCCGCAATTCAGGCTGCGCCTGATTCAGTTCGCTCTCGTTTACCTGCTGCTCGCCGCGCTCACCGGCGTCTTCGTAGGTGTGATCTATTACCAGGATATCCTGGCAGCCGCTTCCGGGGACGAGGCTTTATCTCAAGCGCTGTTCGCCAATTTCCTCAAGGTCTATTCGGCGCTGCTGGTTTTCCTGGGCCTCGCCGCGTGGTGGATCGTGCTCAGCAACGAAAGCCGTCAGGTGGCGCAGGAGGAATCCGGGAAACAAACCGCCCTGCTGCTCAAGGAAATCGAGGAACATCGCAAAACCGACAGCATGCTCCAGAAAACGAGGGAGGCCGCCGACCGCGCCAATCAGGCCAAGAGCCGCTTCGTTAGCGACATGAGCCACGAGATTCGAACGCCATTGAACAGCATACTCGGGTACGCCCAGATCCTGCGCAAAGATCCGAGCATCCCGGCACATCGCCGGGAGGCGGTGGAGATCATTCAGCGCAGCGGGGAACACCTTTCTTCCCTGATCGAAGACATTCTCGACATCGCCCGCATCGAGGCGCGCAAGATCGAGCTGCGGCACGGGGCTATCGATTTTCCCGCGTTCATCGAGCAATTGGTGCGCATGTTCCGGCCGCAGGCGGAAGCGAAAGGACTGACCTTCCGTTGCCAGATCGTCGATGTGCTGCCGCGCCGGATTCGCGGCGACGAAAAGCGAGTGGGCCAGATTCTCATCAATCTGCTGAGCAACGCCGTGAAGTTCACCCAGGAGGGCGGAATCGTTTTCCGTGTGGGCTACAGCGGAGAAATCGCACGGTTCCAGGTGACGGACACCGGAGAAGGCATATCGCAGGACCAGATCGAAACCATCTTCCTGCCCTTCCGGCGCCTGCCCAGAGCCCGCGGCAACGCCATTCCGGGCAGCGGTCTCGGACTCACCATCAGCAAGATGCTCACACAAATCATGGGCGGCGAACTGACGGTGGAGAGCGAGCCTCAAAAGGGTTCCACGTTTGCCGTCCGGCTTTTCCTTCCCAGCCTGCGCAGCGCGGAAGAGGTTCGGGATGAAGGCGACATCGTGGGTTACCGCGGTCCGCGCCGCAAGATCCTGGTGGTCGACGACCAACCCGAGCATCGCGGCATTCTGACCTCGGCGCTAACCCCCTTGGGGTTCGTTCTCGAGGAAGCGGGTTCCGGCGAAGAATGCCTGGCGAAGGCCAGGGAATGGAATCCGGACCTGATTCTGCTGGACATCATCATGCCCGGAACGACCGGCATCGAAGCGGCGGCCAGCCTGCGCCAGACCGGATGCAAGACCCCCATCATCGTCGTCAGCGCCAATGCCTACCAAAGCGACCGCCGTTCGGCCAGCGCCGCCGGCTGCGACGATTTCCTGGCCAAGCCGATTCAGATCGAAGAACTCCTGCGCAAACTCAAACTGCATTTGAGTCTCGACTGGCTCTATCGGGGAGAGGATACGGAGCAAATCGAAACCGCCCCCGACACCGCGCAGCCGATGTTAAGGCCGCCGCCCGACTGCCTCGAAGAACTGGCCGCATTCGCCCGCATCGGCGATCTTCGGGGCCTTGCGGACCGCCTGGACACGCTGGCCGGAAGCGATGCCGGCTACATCCCTTTCGCCGAGCATCTCCAGGCGCTTTCGCGGGAGTTCCGTCTCGGCGACATCAAGAAAACACTCAGCGAGGTCTAAGATGAGCTTAAAACGTCAATACCGCCAAGGCACGGTAATGATCGTGGACGACGTACCGGCCAATCTCGCCCTGCTTTCCGACGCCCTGGACGAAGCTGGCTATCGCGTACTGGTTGCGACCGACGGCGCTTCCGCCCTGGAGCAGCTTCGCTACGCCGAACCCGACGTCATATTGATGGACGCGGTCATGCCGGGCATGGACGGTTTCGAAACCTGCCGCCACCTAAAGGCGAATCCCGCGACCCGCTCCATTCCCATCATTTTCATGACCGGACTCGGCGAGCTGAACGATTTGCTCCGGGGTTTTCGCGAAGGCGCCGTGGATTATCTGGTCAAGCCGATCCGCCATGAGGAGGTTCTGGCCCGGGTCGAAGCACATCTGGCCCAGTCGCGGATGGTGTTCCGCGCGGAAGAAGCCCTGGAGCGCAGCGGATTCGCGACGATCAGCATCGATGCCGCCGGGCGGATCATCTGGCTGACATCCTCGGCCGTCCGCTGGCTGGCGGCGTTCTCGGGAATCAAGGTGTTCGATTTCGAGACCTCAGCCTGCTTTTTGCCCAAGACACTTCTGGATTGGGCTTTAGCCCGTATCGCTCCGGGCGGAACCACGGAACACGAGTTGTTCACGCTTCATCGCGACGGCAAGAAATTCACCGCGAAGCTCGCCCCATGCGAAAGCGGACGCGAATACCTGCTGCTATTGCAGGAATTTTCCGGCGACTGGAACTTGGAGTCCTTGCGGGACGAACTCGGACTTACCTTCCGCGAAGCGGAAATCCTCATGTGGATCGCCCGCGGCAAAACCAACCGCGAGGTCGGGACTATCCTCGGCAGCAGTCCCCGGACGGTCAACAAACATCTGGAGCACATTTTCGAAAAGCTGGGCGTCGGCACCCGCGCCGCCGCGGTCGCCGTCGTCATGCAGCGCATGAGGACGGGAGCCGAAGCGGCTTGACCGAGGCACCCGGTAGGTCGGGAATCCCTTGCCGACGCCATCTCCCGGCCGGGCGGTTTCGTCGGCAAAGGATTGCCGACCTACGAAGGCTGTCGCCGATAAATTGAACTCGTTGGTCCATGGCACAGGTCTCTTTCCACGGCATCGGCGTTTCCTCCTCGCCAATACCTTAATGGATGTAAACCATGTGCCCGGTCTATTTTGTATCTGCGTACGTCCTGCGTAACAAACCGAGGTAACGAAAACAGCCAAACCACACCGCTCTATCGGGTTTCCGTGGTTCCGCTCCCGGCGAAGCCATGCGCCGACCCCGCCACCGGTATTTCGCGGATATCCGCATCCAGGCGGCGCGCCTCTTCGATCCGCGCCCTCGCCTCACGGGTGTCCAGGCGCACGCCGTACGCCACGTAGGCGAGGTCGGAAAGCGGCGCGCGGCTCCCCTGAAAGAAAGGCCATTGCTTGTTCTTGCGGTAGAAGGTTTCCACGAAACTGGTGATGGCCAAGAGCGAAGCATTCCCCTGCGGATCGGAAGCGATCCACGGACCGCCGGAATCGCCGCGCGTAGGCATGGGCTCGTCGACCGAATAAGCCCCTTGAGCATCCAATCGGTTGACCGCCAGCAGGGTGGAAAGCGAAGACACCGATGATTCCTTGGATTCGAACTGCGCCCGGAACTGCAGGTGAAGTATGGGATCCAGATCCTCGTATCGCTTCGGCACGAACTCATAGAAACTGCTCGTCAAATCGAAGACGCGCTTCTCGGCACAGCGGGGACCATCGATTTCCGTTTCCCGGTAACCATAACCGAAGCCACAGATCAGGGCCTTATCGGGAGTATTCCCGGTCGTGATCGGCAATGGCCGCAGCGCGTCCCCGACATCCGCGTCGAAAATCAGAATGGCGATATCCTCGGCGATGTTCTCCTGCACGACGCCGAAATTCGGATACACCGCCGCGCGCAGCCTGGCATTCGATACCGTTGCGGAAGGAGCGGCCTGCAAGCGGACCGCCGGCAATTTAAGCGGTCCCTCCAGACGTACGTCGCGCAGACAATGCGCAGCCGTGATCAAAGTCAGCGGGCGCGTGCCGAGTACCGCGGAACTGCAAGCACCGTTCCCACTTTTCCAGACCCGCCGGTACTCATCCCAGTGATGTAGTTCGATCGTCAGCGGCAGGGTCGATTCCCGGCCGATCGGCAACGGTTCGCCGTGGATGAGCGCAAAGACGCGCCCGGCCGACAGAACGGCCACAATAACCGCAAACGCCAGCACAACGATGTTCATGCAGACAGTCCTGTGATCTCTCCCTATTTCTCTGACAGCGCAATTCAGCACTGATTCTGCCCGGATCATCCGTTCGCATCCAATCCTCTTCCCGGGCCCGATCAGGCCGTCACATTTCAATGGTAGCGATACTGCACAGCGGGGGAAGTTTCAATGGGAAAACAAGCTTTCGAAAATGCGGTTGAGTTAAGGAAGCTCTGATTAAGTCCTTCGACAGGCGCAGGACGAACGGTAACGTATTGGTTCCGTTCGCGGTGAGCCCTTCGGCTTCGCTCAGGACAGGCCCTTCGACTCGGCTCAGGACAGGCTTGTCGAACGCTCTCCTGAGCCTGCCCTGAGCCTGTCGAAGGGGCATGAACGGATTCCACTTGTTCAGAGCTTCCTTAAAACATCAATCTCTCTATCACGAGTATGAGAGTGGACCGGCAGAGGGAATCAATTCGGATGCCTTGAGTTACGGAAGGTGTAATGCCGTATGGGATATAAAACCCGCCCGTGAACCTCAAACCAGTTCGACCTTCAGCCAGCCGGGTCGATGCTCGTCGAATGCCTGATAGGCTTCGATGACTGAAGTCAAAGGCTCGGTTTGGGTCAGGATCTCGGTCGGATCGATGACTCCGCTCCGAACCAGGTCGATCAGCATGGGGATGTACTGGCGATGATTGCAGTTCCCCATCTTCAGGGTGAGATTCTTGTTCATCGCCATGCCGATCGGGAAGAAACGGTCGGATGGCGGATAAACGCCGATGATCGACAATGTTCCGGCCTTGGCCAGAGCCTGAACGGCCCAGGTCAAAACCAGGGACGGGCTGTCGCCATGATGCCAGCGAATCCCGGCCTGCTGGGCTTCCGGCGCGATTTCGTTCAGTTCCTGGTCGAACTGGGCCTTTTGCTCATCGGCCTTTTGCGCGGCCGGCCCATGATGGGGACGCTCGGCACCACGCCCACCGCATCGATGGCGCGGTCCACGCCGATCCCGCCGGTCAGATCGCGGATAGTCTGCACCGGATCTTCGAGATCGAAATTGATGACCTCCGCACCCTGATTGCGTGCCATCTCGAGACGAGAGGGTTCGTTGTCCACAGCCAGGACCCGGCCGGCGCCCTGAAGCTTGGCGCAAGTGATTGAGAATTGCCCGACCGGTCCGCACCCGAAGACGGCTACGGTATCGCCGGGCTTGATCTCCGCCAGTTCCGCGCCGAAGTACGCCGTCGGCAGAATGTCCGAGATGAGTATGGCCTCATCGTCGGTGATGTCGTCCGGCAGCTTGACCAGCCCGACATTGGCGAACGGGATGCGCGCCTTTTCCGCCTGCAATCCGTTCAGGCCGCCGGCGATCGCCGGACCGCCGAAAAAGGTCGTGCCGCCCAGAAGACCGTTGGGATTGGCGTTGTCGCACTGGGCGTAGTAGCCCGCTCGGCAATAGGAGCAATAGCCGCAGGCAACGGTCGACGGCACCACCACCCGATCGCCTTCCCTGAGATTCCGAACGTTCGATCCCAGAGATTCGACGACGCCGACGGCCTCGTGTCCCAGTACGGTGCCGGGTTTGAGCCCGCCCAAGGTGCCGCGCACCATGTGCAGATCGGTTCCGCAAATCGCGCTGGCGGTGATTCGCAAAATAGCGTCTGTAGGATCTTCGATATGCGGCTCGGGGATATCTTCCAGACGAATATCGCCGATTCCGTGAAAAACGACTCCCTTCATTTTTGCCTCCGGTCTTCACCTGGTGGTTTCGGGGCGCCGCACCAAATCCCAGCGCCCGATCGGGACTCTTCCCCTGGCCTAAAAGCCTGTTTTTCCCCGCGAAATACCCGCCCGTTGATTTTTGGTTTGATGATCGAGTTTCGCCGCAGTTCCCGCCGACTTGCGCCGCCGAGACATTCGCACAGATCGGGCGGCAAATGAATCGAAACCTCCCTAACGCTTGGAAGTCGGCGCCCCGGCCGGTTTCGCGCAGGGGCCGGCGTGATCGAGCTGAACCTGGGCGCGGCGGCGTGCGCAATCGTTGCTGTAGGTTTCGCCGTCGCATCCGCAGACGGGATTGTGCTCGGTCGTGCAGATTTCGGGCGGAACCTCGCAGGTTCCCGATATGCTGGTCGAACCGCATGCATTGGGAGTTCCGATCTCGCAGTATTGGCCGGGCGGACACCGTGCCCCTGTCGTTCCGCCGCAGGCTTGGCCGGTCACCGGCGCCGGGGATTCCATCAGGTAGAATTCGCTCGCGATGAGGGACTTGCTCGTACCGGCCGGGCCGGTCACGGCCTGATGAGTGCCGGCCACCAGTATGCTCCCCTGCTTGAGAGCCTGATATCCGGCATTGACCTTCTCCGGATCGGCGGCGGATGCGAGCAGGTCGACCTCGGCAATCAGAGCCTTGGTCAGCGTATTCAGCCGCTCTTCCTCGATGTGCTCGCAGGGCTCGGTCGGACAAGGGCCATCGACATCCCTCACCCGGTACAGAGCGCCCGCGGGAGATGCCCGTGCCTGGGCCCGCCATGTTTCGTGCACGACCAGAACGCTGTCTTCTCTGTTGGAATCGGTCGCACGCCTCTCGAGAATTCCGCGCACCAGCCCGCGCCCCAAAACGAACTCCTTCTTGAAGTCCTCGTTTTGTTGCGGCACGCCTCCCGTCTCGGAAAAGTCTATCGCGCCGACATAGCATTCCCGGCGCCAAATCCCGTCGGCGCAGCGCGTTCGCGGTTTGTTGACTTCCTTAACGAAAACCTTGTCGCACGTTGGTGCAACGCACTGTCTTGGATCTTGGCGAGCAACCTTGAAGTAGCGGCCTTCGTCTCCATAGATCGGACTGCTTTCCCAGAGACCTATGATCGTCAGCCATAGAGCCAGCTCTTTGATCATTCCTGATCCTCCTTCCGTTCGATTCGATGTCCGCGATACCGATCGTATCAAGGCATCGAGGAAATATCACGAATCCGGAAGAAAGCCGCACGAAGGCACGATAAACCGGGACAAAAGAAAAGGTGTCGCCATTCTCGGCGACACCCGGTCCAGAGAGGGAGGGGAGAGAATCGGAGACGCTGAATGGTGCGGTCCGATGAGTGGATGTTGATTGGTGGCATCCTGCCGATCACTCACCGGCCGCCGAAATATAAATTGCAATTCATATGCCATGCGCAACGCCAGTTGTTGCAGCACTTGCCGAAACGCGCGTGGATAAAGGGCGTGAGATGCCGCAGGGAAATGATGGAATTGCCATAGCCTACATTTTCGCCGCGATTAGGGGCGGAAACGCTATCGGAATGGCCGTGCTGCGTCGCTAGCGCACGACGGGCGCTATGCCCCGCCCGAACGTTTGGCCGAACCGCCGCAGCATTTCTTGTATTTTTTACCGCTGCCGCAGGGGCACGGCGCATTGCGAAGGATTTCGCCCTTGTGGGCGATTTTGCCGTGATAATTGATGGTGCCGTCCAGATAGACCCATCGTCCCGCCACCCGGTGAAACCGGCTGACTTCATGGATCAGATAGGTGTCGTCTCCCAACTCGAACTGGGCTTTGAATTCCACGACGCCTCTATCGTCGTTTTCGCCGCCACCTATGGTTCCGACGATCTCTAGACGGGACCAGGTGCGGGTGTCGCCTTCGAAGTCCAAAGATGCCGGCCGCTTGCCGGGGTCCCAGCTCTCCCTGAGATAATCGGCATCGCGCAGTTGGAAAGCGGTAAACCGCGAGCGCATCAAGGCTTCAGCGGTGGGCGCAGCGGATTGTCCCGCCAGATAAGGGCCGCAACATTGATCGAAAGGCTTTTCGGAGCCGCAGGGGCAAGTCATAGGAGTATTCACAGGATTCTGCAGAGTGCGGGTTGATCGGCTGAAGGTCGACGAGCGGTGCGCCGAAGTTCGTTTCGGCTCGAATTGTCGAGGGCCGATTCTAACACGGGGACGTCATTACGGCCTGTTCCCTCACGAACGCGATAACACGAGCCCGGACAGCTTCGTCGGCAGAGGATTGTCGACCTGTAACTTGAATGATGGAAAGGCGATTCTAAAGCGGCTGAATCCAAATCGCTTTCAATCAGGCATTCATTTTCGTAGGGTGGGTTAGGCGCACATCAGCACTGACCGACCGCCGATCTGCGCGCCAGGGCAAGCGCGAAACCGGCCGCATTCTTACGCCGCGATTAAACGACCTCGGTCTCCAAAGCGCGCAAGTTTTCTTCCACCCCGGCGGCATGAGTCAGCTCGGCCACGTTGTCCTTGGTGAAGAACCCCTGGAAGTCGCCGAAGCGTTGCACGTATTCCACGATCAGGGAGGAATATTCCGAGGCGCTGGAGAAGATTTGCTTGAGCCCTTCCTCCCTGGAGCCGATGACGTCGAGCAGGAATTCCTTGCCGCAGTCCCGCAGCGTGCCCACCACGTAATCGATGTTGGCCTTCCCTTCGGTTTCGCCGTCCCGGACCGCAACCGCAAGATGATGGAGCCTCGGCCCGTAGTTGCGGACGAAGGCTTCGGTGGGCGACGGCAGCTTGAGCAGGTGGTTGACGAAATAGGGATGATTCGCGGCCGTGAACACCTTGGCGGGACATTCCAGCTCGTTCGAGTAATGCACGCTCTTGGTGACGTTGGTCGAGGAATTCTGGGAAACGATGTCGTAAGAGCCCCAGTAGTAATAACTGGTCAAGGTCAGCCATTCGAGGATGGCGGCTTCCCGGTTCTGGCTATAGATGCGGGTGGCGAGATGGTCGATGGGCAGGAGCAGCGCTTCCAGCCCCAGTTTGACCTGAGCTTCCTTCGCCTCCAGGTAGGCCCTTTGAACGTCGTCGCGAATGGTGCTCCGACTCGGGGCATAAACACGGGTGTCCGCTTCCGACCGCTCCCAATAGCCGACGATGTTGTGGGTATAGGGCGACGGCTTGACGATGGCCATGTCGTCGGGCATTTCCAGCTTCTGGATCTGATCCCGATTGAAGAAGCGGACATCCCTAGACTTCTGCAATGCCACCACTTCGTTCACATCGGTCACCCGAAACACTTCGCCCATGTAGCGCGAATTCGGCTTGTGCGCGCCGATCGGGTATAGCTCGTTGAGGCTTCGGAAAATGCCTCGCGTCTCGGGGTCCTTGACTTCGCGGATCAGAACGTCGGGAGCGTTCAGGTCGATGCGGAGCACATGGGTGTAATGGCGTTCCGATTCGATCGTCGCGAGATAATGATAAGGCGTCATCAGGCACAGCTCGCCCACATAGGGAACCGAGTGCCCAGGCTCGACCGCGATCATCATGGCATCCACCTGATGGATCAGCTCGGTAAGCCCGATCCTATCGCGCTGCTCCAGCAGTTTGACCAGGAACTCCTCGAAAAACGGCGAGTTCGCCTTGTCTCCATGACGGGGAAAATCGAGCGAAGACATCACGGTCGCTACTCCCTATTCATTGACTACCCGTACTGTCGAGGTAGTCTGTTGCTGTCGCATATAGAAATAGAAATACTGATTCGACACCGCCACATGAATGGCGCCCAAGTCGGTTTGGACCTGATCCAAGTACTCGTGCAGAACGGCAGGCGCCAAGCCTTCCCAGCGCAGGCCCGTGAGCCGCCGCCAAGTCCGGCGAGTCACTTTCATGACCTCCTTGTGGTTCGGCAGCATGGCCAGACACTCCTCGATTTCCGAGAGGCAGTGACGGACGGTCCGCGGAAAATGGGGATCGAGCAGCAGATAATTCAGCACGGCGTGGCCGCGCACATGCACGTCCACGTGACGGCGGTACATTTGGTAAGCGCTCAGGGCCTTGAGCACGCTCATCCACAACCGCTCCTGCAAAGGCTCCAACGCGCCGCCTTGCCGCGGGAGCAGCACGGCCGCGTTGATATCCGCGATGCGCGTGGTCATGTCGGCGCGCTCGATGTTTCTCCCCAGCCTGATGAATTCATAAACCAGGTCGTGGCTCATGCAACTGATCAGCAAGCCGGCCAGCGATTGGTTGCGCTCGATGATGTGATTGAGGACTTCGTAACGCTGCGCCCGATTTTGCGCCGCGCTGGACGCGAATCCTTGGACATAGAGATAAAGCCCGTTTACCCGCTCCCAAAATTCCTTGGGAAGGATTTCCCGGAATGTGCGGCTGTTCTCGCGGGCGCGGCGGATGCTGGATACGATGGCGCTCGGGTTGCGCTCGTCCTGGATCAGGAAGCGCAGGATATTGGATTCGTTCGCCTCTCGGTAATGCTCTTCGAAGAGTTCGTCCAGACCGACCAACTTGAGCAGGATATCCCAGCCGAACGAGGCGCCTTTGGGGAGATCCAGCAGCACATCGGTCGTGGTGTTGATCAGGCGTGCGGTATTCTCGGCCCGCTCCAGATAACGGGCCATCCAATACAAGTTCTCGGCTACGCGGGATAGCATGCGTCCTCCGTGTCGACGATCCAGGTATCTTTGCTGCCCCCGCCCTGCGATGAATTCACGACCAGGGACCCCGCTTTCAGCGCCACTCGCGTCAGTCCGCCGGTGGTGGCGTAGAGCCGGCTGGATTGCAGTATGAAAGGCCGAAGATCCAGGTGGCGGGGAGCGAGGCAATCGCCGACCAGAGTCGGCGCGGTGGAGATGCTGAGCGTCGGCTGCGCCATGTAATTGCGCGGATTGGCCCGGATCAGCTCGGCGAACGCCGCACGTTCCTCGCGGCTGGCCCTAGGGCCTATGATCATGCCGTAGCCGCCCGACTCGTTGGCCGGCTTGACCACCAATTTGTCCAGGTTGGCCAGCACATAGGCCCGTTCTTTTTCGTCCATGCAGAGGTAGCTCGGCACGTTGGGAATGATCGGGTCCTGATCGAGGTAATAGCGGATGATTTTCGGCACGTAGGTGTATACGACCTTGTCGTCCGCCACACCGGAGCCGGGCGCATTGGCAATGCCGACCTTGCCGTTGCGCCAGGCGCGCATGAGACCCGGAACGCCGAGCGCCGAGCCCGGACGGAAGGCCTCCGGATCCAGAAAATCGTCGTCGATGCGGCGGTAGATCACATCGACCCGCCTGGGGCCGGAAACGGTCTTCATGTAGACCCGGTCATCCGCATCCACCATCAAATCCGAGCCTTCCACCAGGAAGGCGCCCATCTGCTGCGCCAGATAGCTGTGTTCGAAATAAGCCGAGTTGAAAATTCCCGGAGTCAGCACGGCCACCACCGGCCTCTCGCCATCCCTCGGAGAAAGAGCCGCCAGCGCATCGTAGAGCTGAACCGGGTAGTCATCGACCGGCAAGATATCGCAACCCTGAAAAAATTCGGGAAACAGGCGCTTCGTCAATTGTCGGTTTTCCAACATATAAGACACGCCCGACGGCACCCGGAGATTGTCCTCCAGCACGTAGACCGTGCCGTCCTTGTCGCGCACCAAATCGGTACCGCACACATGGGCCCATACGCCAAAACGGGGCGTGATACCTAGGCACTGCGGGCGGAAGTTGCGCGAACCCGCGATCACTTCCAGCGGAAAAACGCCGTCCTTGACGATGCGCTGCTCGTTATAAAGATCGTTGATGAACAAATTCAGAGCCGTAAGCCGTTGCTTCAGCCCCTCCTCGATCCGCATCCATTCGCTTTTCGCCATGACCCGGGGGATGATGTCGAAAGGCCAGGCCCGGTCGATGTTCCCGGCCTCGCTGTACACGGTAAACGTGATGCCCATCGTCATGATGGCCGCATCCACCGACTGCCGGCGGGCTTCCAATTCTCCCGGCTGAAGAGAGTTCAGATAACGGAACAGAGCCCGGGCGGCGCACCGAGGCTGGCCGCCCGGTTCCAGGAGTTCGTCGTAGGCTTCGCTGTTGCGGTAGTCGTGGGAAATGTTCATGAGCGAACGATGATGTTGACGTTTCCGACGAAGCATCCTCCGTGCCAATGGCACAGACGAGCGCTACGGCGCGCCACCGGGCAAGCAAGCGTTTCGCCGTCTGCGTCGATTCCCTGACAAAGCGAATAAGGTGCACGGTTGCAAGCGCCCCGCGCTGTTGTGGTGCGTTCCGTGATCTGGCGTGGTGTTCGGGCGCTCCATCTCTACCGGAGTTGTAGTACTAACGCCTTGTCAGCCTTAGTATGACGGTTGATCGATGATCCCTGAGCAAGAATGGTTTTCGCGTGCGGAAAAAGGTCAGCAACGGGAAAGCAGGTCGGCAATCCTTTGCCGACTCAGGGTTGGGAAGGGATTCCCGATCTACTGAAGCTGTAGTACTAAACGATTTCTTCCTGAAACGTCTGACGATAGAATCGATCGAATACCCATACACTGAGTCCATTCTGACATTGCCATGACGTATTGCCTTTCGATCAACGTGGAACGCGGCCTGGTGTTCTGCTCCGATTCCCGCACCAATGCCGGAATGGACAGCATCGGCACCTATTCGAAAATGCACACCTTCGTGTGGCCGGGAGAGCGGGTTTTTGTCTTGCTCTCCGCCGGCAATCTCGCCACCACCCAGGCGGTGGTGAAAAAGATGTATCGCGATGTCGAGCAGGCCTGGGTACCCAATCTGATGACGGCGACCAACATGTGCGAAGCCGCGGATTACGTCGGCATGATCAGCACCCAGCTACAGCGCCAGCAGGCTAGCCGCGATACCGCCAACACCAGCTTCGAGGCCACCTTCATCTTCGGCGGCCAGCTGGGCCATAGCCCGCCCGAGACCTTCATGATTTACCCGCAGGGCAATTACATTCACGAATCGGGGGAACATCCCTTCCTGCAAATCGGCGAAACCAAATACGGCAAGCCCATCCTGGACCGCATCATCAAGCGGGACATCGGCCTGGAGCGGGCCGCCCGATGCGCCCTGGTCTCCATGAACTCCACCATACGCAGCAACGTGACCGTCGGCCCGCCGGTGGAATTGTTGATCTACGAGCGAGACAGCCTGACCGAAGGCCGCCGGCTGTTCCTCACCGAGGATGATCCTTTCGCCCGGCAGCTTTCCGAGAAATGGAACGAGGGGTTGATTCTCGCTCTGGAAAATCTGCCGAATTTCCCCTGGGAAAACGCCGAATCGCAAACTGCCGACTTTAAGCTCGCCCTGCTCAAGCAGCAACTCGATCTATAGAAACGAACAGGCTTTTCGCTGAACGATGCCGATTGGCGCGTACCCGGTTCCAGCGGTTCGGCATCTGTCGCTTCCCGTTTTGTCTCACTCAGATATAGGGTGGATTAGACGCGCACTGCTACGAACCATGCCGTCGCTGCCGGACTCTCCGCGCGCCTAACTCACTGATTCCGCGGCCTTGCCCGGTGGACGACGGCGCGTGGAAACACCAAAGGACACCTCGAAAAACCGTCGCGAGCGCCCCGAGTGCTAGGCGCCCGGAGCACAGGAACCGGAGTGTACATGGAGTACATGAGGATTCCGCGCACCGCGCAACGCAGCAATCGAGTCGCGCAGTAGATTTTTCGAGGTGTCCCAAAGGAACTTTTCGGTTCCCTTGCGATGCTCTCCCAACCCGCCCTACGCCGGAAACACGAATCGGAACATTGTTTTTGGCTATATCCTATCCGGGTAGGCTTTTCGTACCGCGGTGAACAAGGAGTGAAAACCGATGGCACTGGAAAAAATACTGCATCAGACCGTAACCGGACTATTGGACCGGCATATCCGGGAAGGCTCTCTCCATCTTCACGTTACAGGCGGTCCGAGCCGCCGCTTCGGAACCGGGCAGCCGGAAGCGCACTGGAATGTTCTAGACCCCTCGGCCCTGCTCCGTCTCTTGTGGGATCCGGAACTTCAATTGGGCGAAACCTATCTCGAAGGCGGTTGGAACGTGGGATCCTCCGAGGCGTTGCCGGCGTTCATGGAGGTCATGATGCGGAATTTCTCCGAACCGGGACCCGCACCCTATCTGCATGTCCGCCGATGGTTGCACCCGCTTGTTAGAACGGGTAACGCCATCGCCCGCAGTTACCGGAATGTGAGCCATCATTACAATCTCGACGAATGGCTGTTCCGACGGTTTCTGGATGAACGCCTGTTTTATTCCTGCGCTTATTTCGAAACGCCCGAGCAGACGCTCGAAGAGGCGCAACTCGCCAAATGCCGGCTCATCGCCCGAAAGCTGCGTCTACAGCCCGGAATGCAGGTCCTCGATATCGGCAGCGGCTGGGGAGGCTTAGCCGTTTACCTCGCGCAAGAAGCCGGCGTCGAAGTAACCGGCGTAACGCTCTCCAGGGAGCAACTCCGAGTGGCGCAAGCCGATGCCGAACGACTCGGACTTCAAGATCAGGTTCGCTTCCATCTTCGAGATTACCGGAAGCACACCGGAGAATATGACCGGATCGTCAGCGTCGGAATGTTCGAACATGTCGGAGCCCGACACTATCCGGCTTTCTTCCGGCAAATGGCGAAACTGCTGAAACCCGACGGCATAGCACTGCTCCATACCATCGGCGCCACCAACAAGGATGGCCCTGCCAACCCATGGATAAAGCGCCACATTTTTCCGGGCAGTTATATCCCTTTGCTTTCCGACGTGTCGCCGGCAATGCAGCGCTCGGGCCTGATTCTGACCGACCTGGAGGTGTTGCGGCTGCATTATGCATATACCCTTCGCGAATGGTTTCGGCGTTTCCAGAACCATAGAGCCGAAGTGGTCGAGCGGATGGGAGAACGCTTCGCCCGCATGTGGGAATTTTATCTGGCGGTATGCGAAGGCTCGTTCCGCTGGCGCGATATGGTGGTTTTTCAACTTCAGCTGGCGAAGCGGCATGGAGCCGTACCGATCACCCGGAACTACCTCGTGACGGATCATTGAGAAAGGCGCGTCCCTGATCGGCCGATCCCGGCCGCGCCGGCGGCCGGGCGGGTCTGCGCCGCCTGTCTTCTGCAAACGTGGCTTGGCAGCACGAATCTTGCCGATTATCCTTATCGGCCTCGGGGGCTGACTTATCAACTCAAGAATTCTCATATGAGCGAATCATGCGATGTGCTGGTCATCGGGGGAGGACCGGCCGGATCGTCGATTGCGGCGTTGCTGGCGGAAAAGAATTGGCGCGTCGTTCTGGCCGAAAAGGATCGACATCCGAGGTTTCACATCGGCGAATCCCTGCTGCCTTTGAGTCTTCCTTACCTGGAACGGCTGGGCGTGCTGAATGAGGTCGAGAAGATCGGTCTTCGCAAGTACGCCGCCGAATTCGATTCCATCTACCACGGCAAGTGCTCCGACTTTCAGTTCGGCGAGGCTCTGGACAAAACTCATCCCTATGCCTTCGAGGTCAAGCGGGCGGAGTTCGATCATATCCTCTTGAAAAACGCCGCCGCCAAGGGCGCGGACGTTCGCGAGGGCTGCCGCGTGACTTCGGTGGAATTCCACGAAGGCCGCGTGGATAAAGTCAGGGCGACCGGTGAAAACGGCGCGGAGCATGTCTGGCAACCGCGCTTCCTGGTCGATGCATCGGGCCGCGACACCTTTTTGGCCGACAGGCTCGGCACCAAGGAGCGCAACAAGAAACACAGCAGCGCGGCTGTTTTCGGCCATTTCGAAGGAGCCGAGCGCAGAAGCGGCCGGGACGAAGGCAATATCAGCATTTACTGGTTCGATCACGGCTGGTTTTGGATGATCCCGCTCAAGGGGGACCTGATGAGCGTTGGCGCCGTCTGCTGGCCTTATTATCTGAAAGGCCGCCAGACACCGGTCGAACAATTCCTGTTCGACACCATCGCCTTATGCCCGCCGGTGCAAGCTCGCCTGAAAAACGCCCGGCTGGTATCGCCCGTAACCGCGACCGGCAATTATTCGTACGCTTCCAAACGGATGAGGGGCAAGAATTACTTGTTGATCGGCGATGCTTTCGCCTTTATCGATCCGGTATTTTCCAGCGGCGTCCATCTCGCGCTGTACGGCGCGATGTCCGGCGCGGAGACCGTGGACGGCATCCTGCGCGAGCCGAAAACCGCGGAAAAACGCCTCAAGCAGTACGAAAAATCGGTGCGCCGCGGGCTGAAGACGTTTTCCTGGTTCATCTACCGCATCACCACACCCGCCATGCGGGACTTGATCATCCATCCTCACAACCGGTTCCGTATCAAGGAAGGCGTCATTTCGCTGCTTGCCGGCGACCTGTTCCGGAACACCCCGATCGCGCCCAAACTCTTGATGTTCAAGGTTATTTATTATTTGAAAAGCCTGTTCGACCCGATCAATAACTACGCGGCCCATAAGCGCAGACGCCAAAACATCGCATCCTGAAGCTCGTCTCATATACGCCCGACATGAATTTGCCAGCACGAATGGGCTCTTTCGATCCGAGCCTAGGCGTTACGCAACAGCGTTCCGCCAGGCTTGATCCGCCCGTTTATCTCACCCTGTTTCCTGCCGAAGCCCTGAGCGGTCTGACGAACACGAAGCCAGCCTCCGTGCTCGGAATCATCGGCTTCGATGGCTTTTCCGAATCCGGTACAGACACGCCGTACCCGGTCCTGACGCTGCCCATGAGCAGCTTGGACGAACAAAAGCTTTGCGAAGTCTGGCTCAGCCCACAGCCGGCACGCTACGGAGAACATCAGGGGATACGCTACGCCTGCAACGGCGATATTCTGTTCGGCTGCTTTTATTTACCCGACCAGGAGCAGGATTCGGTGGAAGCCCGGACTTACCGGACGTACTGCCGGATACTGGATCTGATCCGCGTCTCCGGCTATACCCATCTCATCCGCATGTGGAACTATCTTCCGCGGATCAACGGCGAATACCTTGGGCTCGAAAACTATCAGCGCTTTTGCCTGGGGCGGCACCAAGCCTTCGCCGAAGCCGATTATGTGTTCGACCGGGATTTGCCCGCCGCCAGCGCGATCGGGACCGGGGCAGAAGGGCTGCGGATCTATTTCATCGCCTCCCGCGTCCCGGGACGCCAGATCGAGAATCCGCGCCAGGTGAGCGCCTATCGATATCCGTTACAATACGGACCGCGCAGCCCGTCGTTTTCGCGCGCGACGCTGACGGAGTTCGGCGGTGAACGCCAGCTTTATCTGTCGGGAACCGCGAGCATCGTAGGGCACGAAACCCTGCATCACGAGGATGCGGCCGGGCAATTGCGGGAAACGCTGAGCAACATTCAGGCCGTACTAAACGAGCTGGGCCAGTCCCGAATCAAGCTCGAAGAATTGGGGCCAGACAGCATGTTGAAAGTTTATATACGCCATCACGAACATTTCGGCATCGCGAAGCGACTGCTCGCGGAAACCCTGAATCCTTCATGCCCGGTTATCTTTCTACAAGGCGATATTTGCCGCAGAGACCTTTTGCTGGAAATCGAAGGCATTATTCGATTGCCCCGTCCGTAATCCGGTCCAAGGCGATCGGCCTTAATGATCTAACTGTCGAATATCAATAGCTTATGACCACGCAACTGACCCCGATGGAACTGGAACTGGCACGGATGATCGTCGAATCGTTGAATCTCGAAGCCATTCCCGAGCACATCGAGCCGGAAAAACCTCTGTACCGGGACGGGTTGGGACTCGATTCCATAGACCTGCTCGAACTCTCCCTGGTTATCTCCAAAAAATACGGACTTCAGATCAAATCGGACGATCCGGACGTCACTAACATTTTCTCTTCGCTCCGGGCGCTGGCCAGCACCATCGAAAAGCGGCGTTCGAAATAAGGTATGGGGATCAAACCGGCTTTAACCGTGTGCCTGGCGGCGCTCTTTCCGGTTTTTTCCTTTGCCGCCGTCCGTTCGGACATCTCGCCGGTCTGGCTTGGATTCGTCGACTTTCTTCTCTTCACGGCCATCTTGATCGCAATGCGCTTATCGGGCGAAGGCCGGTCGAGCATGATAGGCCGCCTTTGGCCTTTCGCGGTGGGCATCGGCCTCTGCGCGCCGCTCTTTTACCTGAGGCCGGACGCGATGATCTATTTTTCGCCCGTCGGCATCGGCCTGATACTCGCAAGCCTATTCCTGACGACGCTGACTCCGGGACGGGAACCGCTGATTACACGCTTTGCCCGGCTGGAGCGGCGGGGTGTGCTGCCCGACGATTTGCGGATTTACACTCGCAATCTCACCTGGGCCTGGGCGATCTTTTTCTGCCTGTTGGTTCTGGAATCGGTGTTGCTGGCCTTGTTCGCTCCGGTGAAAACCTTTCTCCTATTCACCAACACCGTGAATTATTTCTTCGTCGGCGCGTTTTTCATCACCGAGTACATCTACCGGCGCATCCGCTACCGGCATCACAGCCATCCGTCCATCCTCCACTTGATCGCGACCATCGCCCGCTCGGGCGTAATCTCGGCTCCCAAGAACTGACCGGAATTCCGCCGGGCGAACTCGAACGACAACCAGACCGATGGAGGCACACTTTACCGTTTCATCAGACCACCCTGCCCTGCCCGGTCATTTTCCGGGCAATCCGGTGGTGCCCGGCGTAGTGATTCTGGACGAGATCGCCTGTCTCTGGCTGGCGGGCCATCCAGGCTTTCGCCTCGCCGGCATTCCTGCCGCGAAATTTCTCTCGGTGCTCCGTCCGGGCGAACCGTGCCGGGTGCAATTCGATGATGCGGGAGAAAAATCGGTGAAATTCGACTGCTTCTCGGGCGACCGGCGCATCGCGCAAGGGCGTCTACTGTTCACCTCAGTCGCACCATGAGCCGCAGCTGGATTAATCAAAAAGAGCGCAGCACCGGCTTCTGGCTGCGAACGATCGTCTGGATCGCCCTGCGGCTCGGGCGGCCGATCGCCCGCGCCCTGCTCTACCCCATCACGGCGTATTTTCTGATTTTCGCCGACCGCGCGCGGCAAGCTTCCGCTGCCTATCTGACACGCATCTTCGGTAGACCACCGTCGGGCCGGGAGTTGTTCCGC
Organism: Methylocaldum sp. GT1BB; assembly: GCF_051027545.1. Taxonomy (NCBI): domain Bacteria; kingdom Pseudomonadati; phylum Pseudomonadota; class Gammaproteobacteria; order Methylococcales; family Methylococcaceae; genus Methylocaldum; species Methylocaldum sp. GT1BB. Next base: position 45,045 of record NZ_CP194902.1, read on the forward strand.
CACTATCACACTTTCGCCGAAGCTCTGCTCGACAGGGTGTTCGTGTTCGCCGAGCGGGACGAATTCTTTCAAATCCGGATGCACGGATTCGATCTGCTGGAGCGGCTGATAGCGGACAAACAGGGATTCCTCCTGGTCGGCGCCCATGTCGGCAGCTTCGAAATCCTCCGCGGCCTCGGGCTGAGGCACAGGGGGCTTTCCGTCAAGGCGCTGGTTTACGGCGAAAATTCCCCCAAGATCAATGCCATTTTCAGGACGCTGAACCCGGATCTGTTCAAGGACATCATCCCCGTAGGCACGGCGAGCGCCCTTCTGGGGCTGGATGAGCACATCGCTAACGGCGGCGTGGTCGCCTTGCTCGGAGACCGCAGCGTACACGGGGAGAAGCGCGTCCTGTGCCGGTTTCTCGGCGAGGACGCCTGGTTCCCGGCGGCGCCAGTGCTGCTGGCGAACTTGTTCAAGGCTCCGGTGATTCTGTTCTTTTGTCTCCACAAAGGCGGCGCCGATTACGACGTACACTTTGAGCTGCTGGCCGAGCGCATCGAGTGTTCCCGGAAAAACCGCGACGAAAAAATCCGGGCGTTCATGCAGCACTACGCCGACCGGCTGGAACATTACTGCCGCCAGGCGCCTTACAATTGGTTCAATTTTTATGATTTTTGGGATAAGAGCGACAGCACGGACGAGCAGCGTATGTCCGATGCCTTAAGTCCCGAAATGACCCGGAATTTTGAACCTCGTCGAGCATCCGCCAATCGTGGCTCTCCGGCTTCATAATTCGATCCAGCCCCGCTCAGACGGTCGAACCGAAGATCTTGCACTAAGTACATCCCATAAAGTTCTGCGGAAAGGGCGTACACTGGTGGCATGAAAGCCATCCTGATCCCCCCGTTGGGCAAAGCGCAACAGAGTGAGTTAGACACCCTGTATCGAAAGACCAAGGACCCACGACTCCGAACTCGTGCCCAGATGGTCTTGCTCTCGGCCGAGCGGGGTCTCAAAGCGCTGGAGATCGCGGGGATCGTGCGGGAGAGCGAGGACACCGTGGTGCGGTGGCTGAAACGGCATCAGAGCGAAGGCGTGGACGGGCTGAAAGATGCGCCGCGAGCGGGACGGCAAGCCAAAGTGACGGCGGCGTATCGGGCCGCCCTGGTGGCGGCGGTACGGCGCCGTCCGCGCAGTTTGGACCTGCCGTTTTCCATATGGACCCTGCAACGGCTGGTGGATTACCTGGCCGAGCAAACCGGGATTCGCATCGCTCTGGAAACCCTGCGCCAAACCTTGAAGCGCGAAGGGATTGTGCTCAGTCGTCCGCAGCATAAGATCAGCAGCCCTGATCCAGACTATGCGGTGAAAAAAAAGCGGTCGAAGACACCCGTGATCACTTGAAACCGGGCGATGTGTTTTACTACGCCGACGAGTTTAACCTCAGTTGGCTGCCTACCTTGACGGCGTTGTGGAGCCCGGTAGGCCAGCAAATTATGATTCCGACCCCAGGTCAGCCTAAGAAGCGCTATGGGTTGGGAGCGGTGAATTACCATACCGGTGAAACCGTGGTCTTATTCAAACGACACAAGCGCCGTCGGGAGGTGGCCGAACTGCTGCAAGCCATAGTGGACCAGCATCCCACGGGGACGATTTACGTCGCGTGGGACAATGCCGACACGCATCAAGACGACGAGATCGAAGCGGTCGTGCGCGGAGCCGCCGGGCGACTGGTCCTGCTGTACTTGCCGACCTATAGCCCTTGGCTCAACCCGATCGAGATGCTGTGGCGCCATTTCCGCCGCGAAGTGACCCATTGCGAACTCTTCGAGACGGTAGCCGCCTTGCTCCAAGCCGCCCGCGAGTTCTTCGACCGTCACAACCGCTCTCCACAGCTGGTGCTCTCGATTATCGGTTCCTATGCCGTAAAAGTTTCATGAATGTACTTAGAGCGTCTTCATCTCGCTCGTACGGCAAAACAGGCTTGGCGGAACTCGTTGGCGCCTTCGGCTCGGGTGAACCGATTCAAGCATTCGTCGGCAATCCCTTGCCGGCGAAGACGCTCGGCCGGGCCGTGGCGTCGCGAAAGGACTCCCGATCTACGGGGATGCACGATCGTAGGTCGGCAATCCCTTGCCGACAAAGACGCTCGGCCGGAGCATGGCGTCGGGAAGGGCGGCTTCGGCGCTCCAATCGCAAACGGTCATCCCAGCGCTCCTGGGATGACCGTTTGCGATTGGAAGGTCGCGACTAAAGCGACGTTTGCGATTGGGAGGGATTCCCGACCTACTCGCCAGTGCTCGTACAGTAGGTTTAAAAATGCACTAGCTGCGCAGCGCTCGCCGGTGAAATGACGGACAGCACGGCGACGCCGCGTCACTCGAACCGCCAAGCCGATGCCATATCAAATCTTCGAGCGCCTGAGGAATCTCTTCCGCGGATGATGTGCCGGCACAAAACCCTCCAGTAGAATTTTTCTCTGTCAAGATAACAATTCACGTTGCGCGAAATTTCCTACTATTTTTATAGTTCTTTAACGGAAAGCGCCGATTCGGTTTTTGTCGAGCAGACGCGAGAAGCCGGGAGCGGACAGCTTGGAAAGCCGCGGGCTGGTCGCTACGTCAAACGTGATAGCACGCCATGTTTCTCTACGGTAAGGTCGGGAATATGATTGGCGCAGCCCGTGGTAACGCTTGGTGCTGCGTTATGGGTTGGGACAACGACTGTTCGACGGCGATAGCGGAGAGAACGCTGGCGCCGACGGCACAATGAACGACTATAAAGAATAACAATGAACGATAACAATTTGGCTCTGCCGCGTGCCGCCGAAGGCTATGCTTTTCCGCAGCCGGACAACCGAAATAGGCCAGGCTTGATCCGATCAGCGATATGAACGCCGAGCCAGACGCTTCGCAGCCGTTAACTCGCATTCCAATCGACGATCCGGACTTCCGGGTCTTATTCGAATCTGCGCCGGGCCTTTATCTTGTGCTGACTCCGGACCTCCGTATCGCAGCCGTCAGCGACTCCTATGCGCGTGCCACGATGACGCAACGGAAGGAGATTATCGGCCGCGATATTTTCGAGGTCTTCCCGGACAACCCCGAGGACCCTGACGCCACTGGCGTACGCAACTTGAGAGCCTCCCTGCAGCGTGTGCTGCGGAACCGTACGGCGGATGTCATGGCGGTGCAGAAATACGATATCCGTATACCAGAGGAGGAAGGCGGCGGGTTTGCCGTGCGCTACTGGAGCCCATTCAACTCCCCCGTGCTGAGCGCGGACGGCTCGGTCGCCTACATCATCCACCGAGTGGAGGACGTCACCGAACTCGTCCGGCTCAAACAGCAGGGAATCGAGCAGAGCCGGCTCACCGAGTCGCTGCGTGAACAAGTTTTGCGGATGGAAGCGGAGATTTATGCCCGGGCCAAGGACACGGCCGAGGCGGCACAGCGCGAAAGCGAGGCGCGAGCCCAGCTGATTTTCGATACCTCGCCTTTGGCCATGCTCGTCGTCGATAGCGGCGGACAAATCGTCCAAGCGAACGGGCGTGCCGCCGAGCTCTTCCGCTGCCCGTCCGAAAAGCTGATCGGACGTCCGATGGACGTCCTTATACCCGAACGTTTTCATGTTCGTCATCAGATGCTCGCTTCGGAGTATTTCCGCCATCCGGAGCCGCGCGCCATGGGCAAGGGCCGCGATCTGCACGCTGTCCGGGCCGACGGGGAAGAGTTTCCCTGCGAGGTGAGCTTGGGGCCGGTGGCCATTGGCGGGGAGCTCCATGTGATCGTCAGTGTCGTCGATATCACCCTGCGCAAGCGGGCCGAGGAAGAAATCCGCCTCCTCAATGCCGATCTGGAGCGACGGGTCGAGGAGCGTACGGCCGAACTCCAGGCCGCCAACCAGGAGTTGGAGAGTTTCGCCTACGCCGTCTCTCACGACCTCCGCGCGCCTCTTAGGGCTATGAGCGGATTCAGCCAGGCCTTGATGGAGGATTACGGCGAGCGCCTGGAAGGCGAAGCCCGCGTCTATCTGGATCAAATCATGCTCGCCAGTCGTCGCATGGGCGAACTGATCGACGGCCTGCTCCAGCTTTCGCGCTGCACCCGCGGTGAGTTGGGGCGTGACCCGGTGGATCTTTCCGCGCTTGCGGAACGCATCCTCGCCGAGTTGACTCGGGTGGAACCGGCCCGCCGGGTGGAATGGTGCGTAGAACCGGGCCTTTTCGCTCGGGGCGATGTTCGAATGATCGAAGTGGTTCTGAGAAATCTCATCGGCAACGCCTGGAAATACACCGCCGGCACCGATACGCCGATGATCCGGGTGTATGCCGAGCAAGCCTCTGAAGGCGAGTATCGGCGATTTTATGTGGCAGACAATGGCGCCGGTTTTGACATGGCCCACGCCGGCAAACTGTTTCAGCCGTTCCAGCGGCTGCACCGGCAAGAGGAATTTCCGGGTCTGGGCATAGGCCTGGCCACGGTCCAGCGCATCGTTCATCGTCACGGTGGCACGATTGACGCCGTTTCTGCTCCGGGCCAGGGCGCTACCTTCCGTTTTTCGCTACCGGCCGTGGGCCGCGGAGACGAGGAAATTCGATGAAAGCCAAGACGATTCTGCTGGTGGAGGACAACGCTCAGGACGAGATGCTGACCCTGCGCGCGCTGCGCAGGGTCAATCTGGCCAATCAGGTGGACGTGGTACGCGATGGCCAGCAGGCGCTGGATTATGTGTTCCGGGAGGGCGAATTCGCGACACGCGAAGGTCCCGACTTGCCCACGGTGGTTTTGCTGGATCTCAACCTGCCCAGAATCGGAGGTCTGGAAGTGCTGGAACGGCTGCGTGCCGATCCGCGTACCCGTCTGGTGCCGGTGGTCATCCTCACGTCCTCCGACGAGGAGAGAGACCGCTTGGGCAGCTACGAACACGGTGCCAATAGTTTCGTCCGCAAGCCCCTGGATTTCACCGAATTCGCAGAAACGGTGGCGCGCCTCGGGGTTTACTGGCTAGCCACGAACGAACCGCCATGGGGTTGACGAGACCGTGACCGCGCCGCTAAACCTTCTGGTCATCGAAGATAGCGAGACCGACTTCCTCTTGATTCAGCGCCAGCTGCGGCTTCACGGGTTGACCGCCAGCTGTCGGCGAGTTGTGAGCTGCGGAGAACTGAACCAGGCCCTGGAGGAAGAGAGCTGGGATGCCGTGTTATCCGACTACAGCGTACCCGGCCTGGATTTCGAAGCGAGTCTCAGGCTCATACAGGAACGGCTGCCCGATTTGCCGGTGATCCTGATCTCGGGAAGTATCGGCGAAGAGAGAGCGGTCGAACTCCTGAAACAGGGCGTTTGGGACTTCGTCCTCAAGGACCGTCCGGGCCGTCTCGGGCCGGCCATAGAGCGCAGCTTGCGCGAGATGGAGGAGCGGCGTGTGCGGCATGCCGCCGAGATGGCCCTGCGCGAGAGCGAACTGCGTTTTCGCCGGATGGCGGAAACGATAGGCGAAGTGTTCTGGCTGAGCTCGCCGGATTTCCGGTCCGTTCTTTACGTGAGCCCCGCATTCGAACAGGTCTGGGGACGACCCTGCGCCGAACTGTATGCGAATCCCAAGCTTTGGCTGGAGGCCGTGCATGCCGAGGATTCCCGGCAAGTCTTGCGTGCCTTGGAAGAGCTGGCCCATGGCCAGCGCTACGACATTCAGTACCGCATCAACCGTCCCGACGGCACGGTGCGCTGGATCAACGACCGCAGCTACGCGCTGTGCGACGATGCCGGCAAGGTTATCCTGACCTCGGGCGTGGCCTCGGACATCACGGAGCAACGCCAGGCGGAGGAGCGGCTGCGTCAGGCGGCTACCGTATTCACCAGCACTCAAGAGGGAGTGATCATTACCGACCTCGATGGCAACATCCTCACGGTCAACCCGGCTTTTACCATGATCACCGAATATACCGAGGCGGAGGTTTCGGGCAAGAACCCGCGCCTTCTGCAATCGGGCCACCATAGCCGCTCGTTCTACCAAGCCATGTGGCACGCCATCCGTACCACCGGCTCCTGGCAGGGGGAACTCTGGAATCGGCGCAAGGGCGGCGAAATCTATCCGGAGTGGCTCAACATCAGCACGGTACGCAACGAGCAAGGCGAGGCGGTCAATTACGTGGGGGTGTTTACCGACATCACCCACCTCAAGCGTTCGGAAACCCAACTGGAATACTTGGCTCATTACGACCCGCTGACCGGCTTGCCCAATCGGCTTTTGCTCCTCTCCCGCCTGAACCATGCCCTGGAGCGCGCCAGGCGTGATAGGAGTCGCGGCGCCGTACTGTTTCTCGACCTTGACCGGTTCAAGAACGTCAACGACAGCTTGGGGCACGCCACCGGCGACGAACTGTTGCAACTCGCCTCGCAGCGCATGCGCGAATGCCTGCGCGAGACCGATACCGTGGCCCGCTTGGGCGGCGACGAATTCGTCGTGGTGCTGGAAGAACTGTCCGATCCCGAGAACGCCGCGAGCGTGGCTCATCACCTGATCGACCGGCTCAGCGCGCCCTTCGTGCTGTCCGGCGGACAGGAGGTTTACATCGGCGCCAGTCTCGGTATCGGCATTTTCCCCGACGACGGCGATGATGCCGATCGGCTCATCCAATACGCGGATGCGGCGCTCTACCAGGCAAAAGACAGCGGTCGAGGGACATATCACTTCTATACCGAGTCGTTGACCACGTCCGCCAACGAGCGGCTCGCTCTGGAAACCCGGCTGCGCCACGCGCTGGACCGGGATGAATTCATCTTGCACTATCAGCCGCTGGTGACGCTGACGGATGGCCGGATCTTCGGCGTGGAGGCCCTGTTGCGCTGGCAGATTCCCGACCAGGGTCTGCTTTCCCCCAATCGTTTCATTCCCTTGGCGGAAGAAACCGGCCTCATCGTGCCGCTGGGCGAATGGGTACTGCGCACGGCCTGCAGGTGCATGAAAGCCTGGCTGGATGCCGGTCTGCCGCTGGAAATGCTGGCGGTCAATCTCTCGCCGCGCCAGTTCCAGCAGGGCGATCTTCACGAACGCATCCGTGCCATCCTGGCCGAAACCGGCCTGCCGTCCCATCACCTCGAACTGGAAATCACCGAAACCGCCCTCATGGAGGATGGCCCGGAGAACGAGGCCAAACTGGCGGCCCTCAAGGACCTCGGCGTCCGGATTGCGATCGACGACTTCGGTACAGGCTACTCGTCGCTGGCCTATCTGAAGCGCTTCCCCATCGACAAGCTCAAAATCGACCAAAGCTTCATGCGGGACATTCCTCAAGATACGTCCAACATGGAAATCGCCGCCGCCATCATCGCCATGGCGCGGAACCTGAATCTGGAGGTGCTGGCCGAGGGAGTGGAAGCGGAAGCCCAGCTAGCTTTCCTGAAGCGCCACGGCTGCGACGTCGCCCAGGGCTATTTATTCGGCCGCCCGATGACAGCCGATACGATGCAAGCCATTTTGGAAGCGGCCATGGCGAACCGATGAATGGCATTCACTCGCTTATGGGTGCGCTGGAACTGCTCAAAAACTTGGCTAGAGCCGGTTTCTCGGTTTGGTGTAGCGCCCGCTGTTGTAGGTCGGGAATCCTTCCCAATCGCAAACGGTCGCTTTAGTCGCGACCCTTCCCGACAGCAACTGTCCGGCCAGCGGGTTTGTCGGCAACGGATTGCCGACCTACGATTCTTTCGGCTTCCATTTTAGGGGGTGGAGCGGTCTCCCATGCTATGTCGCTATATTGTGGTGAAAAATGCTCTAAAGCCGGTTTCCCGGCGAGGAAGTGTGGTTTCCAGCGAGGCCGAATTCCGGAAAAATTACGGAAACGCTAAAGAAGTTGGTTCAGTTCGTGCCCTTCGTCTGGACGCATGAGGGGAGTCGATGAGCTCACCACGAGCCGAATCAACACCTTACCGTTTGTCCCGATCCTGAAGAAGGACCTGATCAGAGCTTTCTTACCGATGCGTTCACGCCCGCAAGACCACCCGAACGCGCGGACTCTTCGCCGGGAACGTTTTCGGTGAATCGTGTCGATCGCGATCAGCCGATCGGTTCAGCAATAACGGCTGGCATATTCTTGCAGAGCGCCGGGGCCAAGACGCCGGTGCAGTTGTTCGCCCACGCCGAGCATCAGCGCGCGCCAATAAGGAGCATCGCCTTCGGTCGCTGCCGCTTTGCAGCTGCGCGCGTTGTGCAGAGCTTCGAACAATTGATCCACGCTCATCTCCGGCAGGCTCGCCAGAAAAGCGCGAAGCCGGACTTGCTGCTCCGGTGTCATCTCGGATTCCTCACAAAACCGCCGTCCGGAAATTCATCACGCGTCGAGATCCAGGCCGTCTTCTTCGGCTAGTTCCACGCCGGTGACGCAAACATCGCCGTCATCGACGATCAAAGGCACGGCTGTGAGCTGCTTGCCTTGGCAGGGTCCAATGAAACAGTGCCCGCTATCGATGTCGAACTGGGCGTGATGTTGGCCGCAGGTCAGAAAGTTGCCATCTTCATCCATGAACTGCCCCGGTACGGTATCCAGCCGGCTGCCGGCATGAGGGCAGACATTTTCAAATCCAAAAAAACGGTTGCCCTTGCGCGTAATCAGAATCGGCCAGGGTTTTACCTCGCCGGTCTCGGTTCGCACGGCCAGCCAAAAGCCCCGCGCCTGTTCTTCGTCTATTTCCGTCGTACGGCAAACTACAAATAGCTCATTCATATCGCACACCCAAGATTGAGGATCGGACCGAAGCGCCGCGCACAGGATCTCGGCGGACGTTACGCCCATGAGCCATCAAGCAATTCCGGTACCAGGATTAAACCGATACAAACTGCTCGATTTTTCACCATCTCGCGGGCCTTTGCCGATATCCGAAGAAAGAAGAGTGATGGAAACCCGACAATGTTTGTCGTGAACGTGCCGATCGGCACCGAATCGTTTGGAGAAACGGTCACAGGTCGATAGCGGCAAGAATCGGGTTCAAGCAAGGCGCGTCGCAATTACTTCCGCGCTTCCGAAATTGTTCCAGTACCACCCCGGCACATCGTTCGCGAAACAGTACAGCCGCCCTGCGGCTTCGGCGGTGTACCGACAGCTTTCCCCGATAACAAATGCCGTCTGGCCGTTCCGGTCCAAGGCTCCGCAGAGAGCGAACCATTTCTCGCGTGGAAGACGCAGCGACGACCCCAACTTGTTCTGATAAGACAAACCGGAGTACCCGGCGGGGCCGCAGGAAATGAAGAAATCCGTCCATGTTCTCCGAGCGGAAAACTGATAAATGCCACCCGCGGCGAGATCGATGCCGCTGTCGTTCCAGAACGATCTAGCGCGGACGGAAAAGGATTTCTGATCGCCGACATTCATCGTGAAATCTCCTGTCTATTGAGTTTCCCGACGTGCAAGCCAGCTCGCGCGAAGAGACCGGCCGGCGAAACTGCAGGATTCGTTTCATGGAACCTAGGACCGCCGCCACACGCTGGCCAGCCAGGGCTGCGCCGGTCGAGGCAATCCGGCGGGCCGGAAATAGTGTTCGAGCTCCACGAATCCCGCAGCGGTCATCCGCTGACGCCACCCGTCCAGGTCATAGTAAGCGCCGTAGCGTCCGCTGCTCCAGCCTTCCTCGTTGGTACCGCGCGGATTGGAGCTGAAAAGGACGCCGCCCGGTTTCAGGGCGACATGCAATTGACCGAGTACCCTCGGCAGTTCCTGGGATGGAACATGAAACAAGCTCGCATTGGCAAATACGCCATCAAAGGAACTTTTCGGAAGGTCGAGTTGCAGGAAATCCTGTTGCCACACCTCGCAACCGGTATCCTCCCTCGCCATGGCCGCAAAGCGCTCCGCCCCCTCCACGCCTACAGCTATGTGTCCGCGCCTGGCGAATTCCTTGAGATCACGCCCCGGCCCACAGCCGAAATCGAGGATTCTGAAGGGCGGGTCCCCTTCGATATGGCGCAGCAGCGCATCAATGTTCTGGCTGACGTCGTGATTCCGCGTTCCCTCCCGAAAATCTTCCGCATGCCGGTTATAGTGCGCCAGTGTCAGGGTTACGATCTTGTTCAGATCGTCGGGCAGTAGCTTCATGGTCGATCAGTGAGTGGGAATTTCCGATCCCAGTGTATAGCACTTCGGCGGTCGTCTTAAGACGCAATGTCCTTCGAGCGCGGCAGGGAGACGAACCGGCACAGTAGAAGCTTCGCTTTCTCCGGAAGTTGTCGCCGATGCTGACCCTCGGGGTCATGCGAATGCCGATTTGTACGGTGCCGGTGACGACCTCGGGCGGTTGAGGAAGCTCTCGGCGGTTGTCCCGAAATGCGGGAAGATGAGGCGAACCGGTCTTGTCCGACCAGCAGGACGGAATCAGGGGCGATAAATAATCGTGTTGTAGTAATACTTCGCGATTTCCGTCCATTTCACGTCCTCTAAAAAATCGGAAGAGTTGAGTTCCGAAAAGGTCGTAAATCCTTCTTTCTCCCGGTAAGCGCGAAATTCGTCTTCATTCAACGGCACAGCAAGCTCGGTATTGGTCACTTCGATGTACCAGCGTCCTTTCCCCGTTCTCCAAACGAGCATGACGTGCTCGATGTTCCCGCGCGCCGCATCGTTCGTCTTTAGGACGACCGCTCGAAACGGAAGATTGAGCGCTTCACCGACCGCGAGATAGAGCGTTACCAGCGTATCGCAATCCAGCGATTTTTCATCCAGTCCTTGAGACAACAGGTATTGCGGAGCCGTGTGATTTATCAGGCGAAGATACAGGATATGTTTGATGACATCGGCTAAACGCTGGACGTCCTTTTTGTCGGGATTATTGAGATTAATCCCGGAAGAAACCTCCTTTTTCACATCCTCGATAAAATTATCGATGCTTCTGTAATGGTCTGGCTCTACCTTGTAAACAGCGCTTTCGATATCGAGGCGGGCGGCCGCAACGGTCGAGTATTTTCTGTTTGGGTGTTTGGTATTGATTGTTCTTGCGAGCTCAAGAGCGAAGAGATGTTTCGATATCTTGATGTCTCTCCGATAGCTGGCAGTAACTTGCGCTTCAGGGAACGCGCCGTAATACCATCGCTCGACCATGAATGTGACGGTGGCATAAACACCGACCAAGGCGAACGCGACCAAAACAAGGAAAGCGGAGATTTTTACCCTGGCGGATAAGGTCGAAATCTTTCCGCTAAACCGGATCAATACGCGTTCAAGGAATGAGACCCGAAACAACATGGTGGATAAGCCTGGCAAATGACAAGGGACGTTTTCCTCATTATTCGCAACTTGCTCAACGAAATCCCCGGATGGCAACAGGGAGGTAACTGGCTCCAGGTGTTTCCCGCCGCGCGAGAGATACCAATCCGAACAGTGGAATTGTGCGCCGCCACTATGTCTTAGACTAGAATTTGCGGCGGACAATCAACCGAACCTTGGCCGCTTTCAGCATTGCCAAACCGGCGACGACGCCTGTCCTGAGCCGAGTCGAAGGGCGCTTCCCGAATGTCGGTGCGTCCTACGGACTGAATTGTCGAAGATCGCTCTTTATGCCGACGCAATATATGATCGCAACAATAAACCATCGAAAGAAACGATAAGCTATGGGACTATTTAGGTTTGTCGCCGGCTTGTTCATCGTAACGGGCATCGGCCTGATTGGGCTCGCCTGCCATGAAACCTACGAATCACTGCGGGTAACGGTTCTCTCATCCTCTCTCGAGAAAACCACCGCCAAACTGCTTGGCTACCACCAAGAGATATCCAGAGTCCGAAAAACAACAGGCACCGGTTACACGACGGGCGTCTGGTTTCCGCAGCCCAAGGTCGAGTACAAGGGCAAAACTTACACCGATCCCAATATCGTTCCCATCGAATGGTATGAGCCTGGAGACCAGGTCCCTATCAGCGTCGTGGCCGATGGAAAAGGCGGCGTGTATGTCGATACCTTTTACGTACGCTATACCGCCGCCGCCATTTATTTTGTTCTCGGTTCGATCTTCTTCGGATTGACTCTTCTATGCTGGCCAATGCTGTCCGCGGCGACAGAAAACGATGTCGACCCTATTTTTGAACACGCTCCCGTTTGGTTCAAACACGTCAAATGGGCTTTTATCGGCATCTTTGGTTTTGCTGCCGTCATGGCATCGAAAGAGTATCTTCCCGGACTGATTCCGGACACCTGGAAACCGGGCAACCTCGAACGAGAATTCATTCAGGCAATGAAGAAAAGAGATTACGCGCAAGCGAAAAATCTCCTGAATAATGAAGAGCTGAACCTCGATTACCATGAATATGACAGCTATAAAAACACTTTGATAATGGCCGCATTGGAAGGCGGTCACGATGAAATTGCTCGCCTCATGATGCAGAAAAAGTTCGACATCAATGCCAGGGATTGGAGAGGCCACTCGGTCATCTATTATACCGTTCGCTACCAAAACCCTTTCGTTTTGAAGGAGCTGATCGAGAGAAACGCAAGTATCGAGTCCAAGGACGACCTGCTTCTATTGGCCATCGCCGTCAAAAACAGAGAGGCCGTCGAAATTCTCGTCGAAGCCGGTTACGCGGTTGATAGAAAAGACCCCGAGCTCAGGGTTTTTCCGAGCGACATGGCTATCTATGCGGAAAGGCCCGACATTTTGAATTACCTCGTCTCGAAAGGGGCACCAACCAGCGCCCCTCGAGAATTCATCGATGTTGCACGCGATCCGGCGAATGTAAGCCTGCAAGATGAGAATCTGAGGTTCGGGAAGAAAATGACGCTGAAACGATGGAAGGCGTTATGCGAGGAAGAAGCGCAAGGGCGGACGAATTAAAGGGGTCAAGCCGATCACACGCCGCGAGGTTTCAAAGGATGATAGAGCGTTTTCATCTCGCTCGTACGGCAAAACCGGCTTGGCGAAAGTCGTTGGCGCCTTCGGCTCGGGTGAATTGATTCAAGCATTCGTAGCTCGGCAATCCTTTCCCAATCGCAAACGGTCGCTTTAGTCGCGACCCTTCCGACGAAGACGCTCGGCCGGGACGTGGTGTCGGGAAGGGCGGCTTCGGCGCTCCAATCGCAAACGGCCTGGCCGGGAGCGCCGGCCACGCCCTTCCCGAAGACGCCGTTTGCGATTGGGAAGGATTCCCGACCTACTCGCGAGTGCCCGTACAGTAGGTATGAAAATGCTCTAATGGCGGCGATGGGACAGCCGGATGCGCGGCCGGATGACCTGAAACCGGTATAGCAGCAGGGAGCACGATGGATGCGGCAGGCCGGTAGATTCCGACCGTCCGCCACGTGCCAAACAACGGCTGGTTCCGAACGAAAAATAGTCACCGACAACAGGCAAGTCGGCATCTGCCGGATGAACCGAACGGGTCATCCTCCGGAATCGACACGGCGATTCATGGCCTTAATCTCACTTCACCGGCGCGAGTTCGAAAATCACGATCTCGGCGTCGCCTCCCCCAATATTCTCGACGGTCATGGCGGCCCCCGTTTCCCAGAAAACATCGCCCGGACCGTAGACGTGCGTCTCGCCGGAGTCCTCCACCTTTAACCTCCCCTTGAGTACGTAGCGCGGACCGGGACCTTCGTGGGTATGCAGGGGCGTCTTGTAGCCGGACGGGAACTGAACCCGAACGACTCGTGTTTCGACGGTATCGGCGGATAGCGGTACCGCCTTTTTCAACAACAGTTGCCGCGGCGCCATCGTCGGCGCTTCCTCGGCGTAGGCCGAGCCGATCCCGGCACCGAAAATTAATATGCCCAGCATGAGGGCGATATACGAACAGCTTGGATTTCGTTGCATGGTATTGCCTCTCGAAATTGTTCATACCAATCGTACCGACCGAATCTTGGGCGGGAAGTCGGTCGATGGATGGATACTCCGACCGACTCCACTTGGGGCTTATCCGCTTCGACTCGTCGGAACCGAAATTCAGCCGACGCGACCGGCTTTCATCGCCTCCGGTACTTCGATCAGCTTGCCCGATCTTACGTCGTAGATGAAACCGTAGATCGGAATGTTCTTCGGCACCAGGGTGTGATTACGGATGCGTCTCACGTCCTCGGCAACGCTCTGTTCCTGATTCTTGATGGTCAGCCAGTTGATGTATTTGCCGTCGGTACACCCCGGCCCTTTACCCACATCGTGCCAACCGCTGGCGTCGATGGTCGCGGTTTCGAGGCTATTGCTCAGAAGATCGCCCATGATCTCATTGGTGAACAGTTCCATACCGCAATCGGTATGGTGAATCACGAACCATTCGCGGGTGCCGAGCAGCTTGTACGAAATCACCAGAGAGCGGATGGCATCGTCGCTGGCCCGTCCGCCGGCATTGCGGATCACGTGGGCGTCGCCCTCGGTAAGACCGGCGTACTTGGCAGGATCGAGGCGCGCGTCCATACAGGTCAGGATCGCGAAATGCCGCCCCGGCGGCAAGGGAAGATGGCCCTTGTTGAAACTGGCAGCATAGCCTTGGTTGGCGTTTAGAACTTCGGTCAGGATCTGGCTCATATGATTTCCTCCTAAGGATTGTTGTTGTAAAAGACAAGCCGCCTATTAGCCCCGGCGGTAGATGAGGGCGAAGTTGTTGGCGGGCATGTCCATGGCTTTGTCCAGCTTCATACCGTGTTTGGCGGCAGCCCGGTTCAGGTCGGCCGTATCCTTCAAGCCCCATTCCGGCACGCCGGCCGAACGCAGGGTCCGATCGAATTCTTCGTTCGATGGTGTGGTGAATCGCCCGTCGATCTTGAAGGGGCCATAGATGAACAGAAGGCCGTCGTCCGCCAATACCTCGGAAGCGCACTGCATCATGCCGTCGGCGATGGAGACCGGTGCAACCTGAAAAATGTTGATGCAGTAAATGGCGTGGAACTCCTCCTCGTCCGGATCAGGCCATGTGTCCGGCTGGGTGAGATCCAGCCGGCGCGGTTTCCGGATATTGCCGAGGCCGCTCTCCGCCGTCAGCTTCTCGATGTTCGGAAACACCTCCTCGTTCATGTCCGTGGGATGGAATTGCAGATGCTCGAAATGCGGCGCGAAGTAATGCAGGTGCATGCCGCTCCCCGAGGCGAATTCGAGCACGTGGGCCTCGTTTTTCGGGAGCAGCGTTTTCAGCGTTTCCAAGATGGAATCACGGTTGCGATGCCCCGCCCAAGCCACGTAGGGGCTCAACGGATGGGGATCGAGTGGGGGTCTGTCCTCGTACATGAAACATCTCCTCTGGAATAAAAGGTTATCAGTTCTAGGACAAGCCTGACGGACAGGCCTATAGCAGGTAGCAGCTTATGTGCCAAGCTTATTCGATTCGGTTTTAACGTAAAAACAGGTACTTATAAGAAACTTCACACCCGGGCTTGAAAAACGGCTTCACAGGATGAAAATGCAATTCATGTGGCGGCGATCCACGTCGCTGATCACGCCGTTATCCACATCCAAACTCTTATGGCGTATTTCAGCAGCGAAACCGCCCTTCCAATCGCAAACGGCGTCTCCGGGAGCACCGAAGCCGCCCTTCCAATCGCAAACGGCTTCTCTGGGAGCGCCAGAGATGCCCTTCCTACTGCGGACGCCGTCCCAATTGCAAACAGAGGCCGTAGGATGCGGTGAGGAACGAACCGCATCGTTCGCGAGCGATGCGCCTCCAATCGCAAACGGCTTCTCTGGGAGCACCAGAGCTGCCCTTCCAATCGCAAACGGTTGCTTTAGTCGCAACCCTTCCTTCGTCGGCACATCCTACAGCTCTGGCACGGCGGCTCGACGTAGTATCGGCTACGCCTTCCCCGTCGCTCAATCCGTGCGGCGCGCCACACCGGCGCCTCGGCGCCATCGCGATGAAGAGACGTGAGAAATCCGGGCTAGACCTTGAGAAATATCCAGATGGGAGCGGATAAAGCGCGCCGCTATTCCCTGGCGGAGGACGCCTTACTATCATGTAGGCAACCTCGCATCACCCATCGCGATCATTGATTATTCAGATACCCTTCCGGCGTTCGATACATCGCCGAAACCTACTCGAAGAATCAGAACAATAGGCATCCTATGACTTTTGGGACAAGAACGGGCCGGGCGTGCTGCCTGGCGCGACGCATACCGTATATCTCGCGTTGGCTCGTCATTCCGCTCAGCTTCATTTTGGCGGTAACCCTGGCTGGCGCGGCCGAGCGCTGGGACATCGATGCGCTGATGAGCGCACTGTCCCGCATCGAGAGCGGCGAGAAACGCTATACCGAAATCAAGACCATGGCGCTCCTCAAGGAACCCATGCGCCTGAGCGGCACGTTGATCTACCGCGCGCCGTCGTTCCTCGAAAAACGGGTGCTTTCCCCCTTCGAGGAGCGCTATACGGTGGATGGCGACTCCCTGACCATCGAGAATCCCGCAAAAGGCGTCAAACAGACCCTTTCGCTGGCTTCCCAACCCGCCATCTGGGCTTTCGTGGAAAGCATCAGGGCGCCGCTGGCGGGCGATCTCGCGACCCTGAACCGCTTTTACAAAGTCAGCTTCGGCGGATCGAAACGTAATTGGCTGCTGGCCCTGGTGCCCACCGAACCGGATATGGCCAAGCTGGTTCGGTTCATCCGGATTCGAGGCAGCGGCGACCGCATCGATCGAGTCGAAATCGAGGAAACCGGGGGCGACACCTCCGTCATGACCATCGAGCATCGGCCGTGAGGGAGCGCCTGCCGGTCTTCGTGTGGCTGGTCCTCATGGCGGCAGGCGCATGGATCGCGCTGTTCCGCACACCAATTTCCACCGACCTCACGCATTTTCTCCCGAAAAAGGCGGGAATCGCGGAGCAGATCCTGGTCGAGCAGTTGCGTCACGGAGTCGCGTCCCGCCTGCTGCTCATGGCGCTGGAGGGAGACAAGGAATCCGATCTGGCCGAGGTCAGTCGACGCCTGGCGGAACGGTTGCGGGAGAACCGCGCGTTCGTGCGGATCGACAACGGGACTCAAGGGCTTTCCGCGGCAGACCGGGAATTTCTGTTCGAAAATCGCTATCTCTTGAGCCCTAAGGTCAGCGAACAGCGGTTCGGCGCGGAAGGGCTCCGGCAAGCCTTGGAAGCGCGCCTGGCGGAACTGGCCTCGCCGGCCGGTTTATTGGAAAAGGAATTCCTGCCCCGCGATCCGACCGGCGAATTCCTCGAAACCTTGCGGCCTTGGATGAAATCCGCGGGGCCTTCGCTCCGACAGGGCGTCTGGTTCTCGCCGGACGGCCGTCGGGCGCTGCTCGTGGCGGAGACGAAAGAGCCTGCTTTCGATCTGGATGCCCAGGCCGAAGCCGTGGCTGCGATTCGGGAGAGCTTCGCGGCGGTCAAGGGAAACCGCTCGGTCGAGCTGCTCCTGAGCGGCCCTGGCGCGTTTTCGGTGGAAGCCAACGCCACCATCACGCAGGATGCCGTTAGGCTGTCCCTACTCAATACGTTGGCGATCACGCTGCTGTTGGCGGCGGTGTACCGGTCGCTGCGGGTCATCCTGCTCGGCCTGGTGC
The DNA here is from genome assembly GCF_051027545.1 of Methylocaldum sp. GT1BB. Taxonomy (NCBI): domain Bacteria; kingdom Pseudomonadati; phylum Pseudomonadota; class Gammaproteobacteria; order Methylococcales; family Methylococcaceae; genus Methylocaldum; species Methylocaldum sp. GT1BB. The sequence continues at coordinate 62,505 of NZ_CP194902.1, forward strand.
CGCTGGCGACGGGCGCCTTGGCAGGGACCTGCGCGGTGAGCCTCTGGTCCGGCGGGATACACGGCATCACCCTGGGATTCGGCGCGACCTTGCTCGGCGTCGCCGCCGATTATCCCAACCATCTGTTCACCCATGTGCGCCGTGGAGAGACCAGCCGCCAGACGGTAAGCCTGATCTGGCCGACGCTACGCCTTGGCATACTCACCAACGTGGCGGGCTTTGCCGCGATGCTGTTTTCGGGCTTCGAAGGCCTTTCACAATTGGGCGTTTTCGCGGCGACGGGACTCCTGGCCGCCGGGCTGACCTGCCGCTGGATCATGCCGGCGCTCATGCCCCAGCATATCGCCCTACCCGACCGGATCGTCAGAGGGTTGCATGCCGATGAGCTTCTCAGAAGGCTAAGCCGGTTCCGCTTCGTTCCGCCTTTGCTGATCTTCGCCGCGATTGCATGGATAACCGGCTCCGGCGCGTCGCTCTGGAACGACGATATCGATGCCCTGAGCCCGGTACCCGAGTCCCGCAAAGCGCTGGACGAAGCCCTGCGCCGCGATCTGGGCGCACCGGATCTTCGCCAGTTGATCGTCGTAACCGGCGCCGGTGCCGAAACCGTTCTGAGGCGGAGCGAGGATCTGAAAAGAATCCTACAGCCCCTGGCCGACAACGGAACGATGGCCGGATTCGACATGGCGGCGCTTTACCTGCCCAGCCATGAAACGCAAAGCCATCGGCAGTCGGCCTTGCCCGAGACGGAAATCCTGCGGCGCAACCTGGATGAAGCGCTCCGGAAAACGTCTTTCAAGCCCAATGCCTTCGAACCCTTCATCGCCGACGTATCGCATGCGAAACATACGCCGCTGCTCGATGAAACGAGCTTTGCCGGAACCTCGTTCCGACTCAAGATCGAATCGCTCCTTTTCCGGCATGGCGAGCTCTGGGTCGGCCTGGTTCCGCTCGTCGGCGTGGCCGATGCCGCGCAGTTGCAGGCGGCGCTCGCGGCGGACAAGAACCTCATCTATCTGGATCTTCGCGAGGCATCGAGCCGGCTGCTTCGGGATTACCGGCGCGAAGCCGTTCATTTGCTCGGCGCGAGCGTGGCAGCCATCGTGATCCTGCTGACTTTCGGACTCCGCTCGCCGGGCGGCATGCTGCGGGTTGTGACGCCCATGGCCGCTGCGGCTTTCGTCACCGCAGCGGTATTGATGAGGCTGTACGGAGGCCTGTCGCTTTATCACCTGGTTTCGCTGCTCCTGGTAATGGGGCTCGGCATGGACCAGGCATTGTTCTTCAACAAACCCAGCCGAACCCCGGAGGAGCGCAACCGGACCCTCCTGTCGCTTCTGATTTGCAGCTTCAGCGCAGTAATGGCTTTCGGCATTCTGGCAACATCGAGCGTCAACATTCTCAACGCCATCGGCAGCACCGTGGCCATGGGCGCGGCTCTCGCGGTTCTTTTCGCAGCGATGCTGGCCAGACGGAATCCGTCTTCGGCATAATACTTGAATTCTTCACATCGCCATCTCACGCTATCTTTCTCCACACCCACTTGATGCAGCCTTTGATTATTTCCGCATTCACCCTGACCAACTGTCTGGGAAGGGGGCTGAATGCGACTTCGGCGGCGCTTCGGGAACAGCGCAGCGGTCTTCGCCACTGCGACTTTCCGGGTACCGAACTGGACACTTACATCGGCCGGATCGACGGAATCGAAAACGAACCCGTAAGCGGACGCTTAAGCGATTATGATTGCCGCAACAACCGCCTGGCCCGGATCGGTCTCGAGCAGGACGGCTTCGTTCAAGCCGTGGAAAGCGCCCGGCGGCGCTATGGGCCGGAAAGAATCGCGGTGATTCTCGGCACCAGTACATCCGGCATCCTGGAAACGGAATCCGCTTATCGGAGGCGCAATCCCGAAACCGGGGCGCTGCCGCCCGACTTTCGTTATCGGCAGACCCAGAATACATTTTCCGTGGGCGATTTCACCCGGCGCTATCTCGATCTGCAGGGCCCCGCATCCGTCGTCTCCACGGCTTGTTCGTCCAGCAGCAAGGTTTTCGCCAGCGCCGCGCGCCTGATTCAGACGGGGCTGTGCGATGCGGCAGTCGTCGGAGGCGTCGACAGTCTCTGCTTTACCACCCTATACGGCTTCACCGCGCTCGAACTGGTATCGTCCACCCCGTGCCGTCCAGCCGATGCAGACCGCAACGGCATTTCCATCGGAGAAGCGGCCGGTTTCGCCCTGCTGGAAAAACCGGAACGCGGCACCGGCGATATCGCGCTGCTCGGCTACGGCGAAAGCACCGACGCCTACCACATGTCTTCGCCCCATCCCGATGGCCTGGGTGCGGCGGAGGCCATGAACAAGGCCATGCAGCGGGCCGGGATCGATCCGGGCGCTATCGATTACATCAATCTGCACGGCACCGCCACCAAAGCCAACGATGCCGCCGAGGATAAAGCCGTGTCCGGCCTCTTCGCCGCAGCGGTACCGTGCAGCTCGATCAAGGGCTGGACGGGCCATACCCTGGGAGCGGCGGGAATCGTGAATGTCATCGTCGGTTGCCTGAGCATTCGCGAAAGCTTCGTGCCGCGCAGCCTGAACACCGAGCGGGTCGATCCGGAGATCGCGTCCTGGATCGCCACCGAGGAACTGCGGCGGCCGGTCCGGACCGTCCTCAGCAACGCCTTCGGTTTCGGCGGAAACAACGCCAGCCTGGTTCTGGGAAAACGCTCATGATCCGCGTATTCGTCGAAGGCGTCGGCATGATCGGTCCCGGGCTTTCCTCCTGGAAGGAGAGCCGCGAGATTTTGGCCGGACGGCAAGCCTATGCTGGCGGCGAGCTGCCGCGGCTCCTGGCGAGCCGACTTCCTGCGGCGGAGCGACGAAGAAGCACCGCCGTTACCCGGCTCGCGATCGACGTGGCGGAACAAGCGCTACCGCCGGACGTAAACGCGGGAGATATCGCGACGGTATTCACGTCCTCGGGCGGCGAAGTCGAAATCATTCATCGGATTTTCGAGGAATTGGCCACCGTCGAGCGGCAGATCTCGCCGACCCAATTCCACAACTCGGTCCACAACGCGGCATCCGGATACTGGAGCATCGCGACCGGTTCGCGGCAGGCGTCCACCAGCCTGTCCTGCTTCGACGACTCCTTCGCCATGGGACTGCTGGAAACCGCCGGCCAGGCATTCGTCGAAGACACGAAGGTTCTACTCGTCGCCTATGATTTCCCGCCGCTTGATCCGATTCTCCGGGCTCGTCCGTTGCTGGCACCGTTTGCGGTCTCCCTACTGCTTGCTTCGGAAAGATCCGAGCACAGCCTCGGCGAGTTGACGATCGGCCTCGATACCGCCAATGCGGGCGACATAGGCCACATGGACGATGCGGGGCTCGAGGCCTTGCGCGCCGGCAATCCCGCGGCTCGAAGCCTGCCGCTTTTGGCGGCTCTGGCGCGTTCCGAGCCTGCCGAACTGAGTTATGGCCAAGCGCGGGTCGGGCTTAAGCCATGCGCCTAGACCGATCGGAGCTCATTGGCCTGCTCCCTCATGCGGGGACCATGTGCCTGCTCGATGACATACTCGACTGGGATGAAACCCGCATTGTCGCGTCGGCCACCAGCCACCGGCGGTCGGATAATCCGCTACGCCGTCAAGAGGGCTTAAGCGCCGTATGCGGCATCGAATATGCCGCTCAAGCGGCCGCGATACATGGGAGCCTGTTGGCCGGAAAACAAGATACTCCGGTGAAACCGGGCTATCTGGCGGCCGTTCGCGAGCTCGAACTCGCCGTCGGGTACTTGAACAGAATCGAATCCACGCTCGTAATTCGAGCGGAAAAACTTCACGGAAATGAAACCGGTTTGCTGTACGCTTTTGCCGTCGAATCGAACGGCAACGTTCTTCTCACGGGTAGGGTATCGGTGTTCTTGTCGGCCTAAGCCGAACCGGGATATCGCTCGGGACCGTTTCTTTGGAAAACACTGCATCGGGTAGAACCACCCTCCTCGGGAGAGTACAATACTTAACCTTTTATAACGCGCTTCTATTTGGGCAAACGAGGCGATTCCTGCGGTAAGACAAGGCTATGAAACAGCTCTCGGAGATCATGGCGGTAATGCATAACGAATACAACACGGACGATTTGCGCATTTGCGAAGTTAAGGAGGTCATTCCGCCCGTACAGGTTCACGAAGAATTTCCCATCACCCAAGAGGCCGCGCTGACGACTTTACAAGCGCGCAGGGAAATCCACCGTATTCTGGCCGGCCAGGACGACCGCCTGCTCGTCGTCATAGGTCCGTGCTCGATTCACGATCCCGAAGCCGCTCTGGAGTACGCCAGACGCTTGCTGGAAGCGAAGCGGGAGCTGGTCGACGATCTGGTGATCGTCATGCGGGTTTACTTCGAGAAGCCCAGGACCACGATAGGCTGGAAAGGGTTGATCAACGATCCATGTCTGGACGAGAGCTTCAATATCAACAAAGGGCTGAGATTAGCCCGGCAACTGCTGCTCAATCTGAACCAGATTGGCATGCCGTCCGCCACCGAATATCTCGATCTGATTACGCCGCAATACGTGTCGGACCTTATCGCCTGGGGGGCGATCGGCGCCCGCACCACGGAAAGCCAGGTGCACCGTGAACTGGCTTCCGGCCTTTCCTGCCCCGTCGGCTTCAAGAATGCCACCGACGGCGGTATCAAAGTAGCCATAGACGCCATCAGCGCGGCCAGACGTCCGCATCATTTTCTGTCCTTGACCAAGGCGGGCCATTCAGCCATTTTTTCGACCACGGGCAACGAAGACAGTCACATAATTCTCCGCGGTGGAAAGCAGCCGAACTACGATGCCGAGAGCGTGGAGGCCACGGCTCAGGCTCTGGAAAAGGCGGGCCTGCCACCCAACATCATGATCGATTTCAGTCACGCCAACTGCATGAAGGATTATCACCGCCAATTGAGCGTAGGAACGGATGTGGCGATGCAACTCGAAGCCGGCGATTACCGCATCTTCGGCGTCATGATCGAAAGCCATTTGAAAGCCGGCAATCAGAAACTCGAGCCGCGCAAGCCGCTGGAATACGGCCTCAGCATTACGGATCCCTGCCTCGGCTGGGACGACAGCAACTCTCTGCTGCAACGCTTGGCGAAAGGCGTGGCTCGCCGGCGCCGACATGGCCGCCAAGAAACCGCCGCAGAGCTTATCCGATCGAGCACCTGAATCATGCGTATTTTCGTCAATGGCGAACTGCGTACCGTAGCTGATGGAGCGACGCTCGCGGACCTTATCGCCGAATTGAATCTGGGCGGCAAACGCATCGCCGTAGAACTCAACCGAGAAATCGTGCCTCACGGGCACTATGAAGATCATCGACTCGCTATGGACGATAAAATAGAAATCGTACATGCCATTGGCGGCGGACAAGCCGATCCCTTGGTCATCGCCGGCCGCACTTATCATTCGAGGCTCCTGGTCGGGACCGGGAAATACAAGGATCTGGACGAAACCCGCCGTTGCGTGGAGGCTTCCGGGGCGGAGATCGTCACGATCGCCATACGCCGCAGCAACATCGGGCAAGACCCCGGTCAGCCCAATCTGCTCGATGCGGTTCCGCCGGATCGTTACACCCTGCTGCCCAATACGGCCGGGTGTTATACCGTGGAAGACGCAGTGCGTACCTGCCGGCTCGCCCGAGAGCTCTTGGGCGGCCACAAGCTGGTCAAGCTGGAAGTGCTGGGCGATCCCAAAACGCTGTATCCGGACGTTACCGGCACTTTGGCGGCTGCCGAAATTCTGATCAAGGAAGGATTCGAAGTCATGGTTTATACCAGCGATGATCCGGTGGTGGCCAAACGACTCGAAGAGCTCGGTTGTGTCGCCGTCATGCCGCTCGCTGCGCCGATCGGCTCCGGATTGGGTATACGCAACCCCTACAACATTCTGACCATCATCGAAAACGCCAAGGTTCCCATTCTGGTGGACGCCGGCGTGGGCACGGCGTCCGACGCCGCCGTCGCCATGGAACTCGGCTGCCACGGCGTATTGATGAATACCGCCATTGCGGAGGCGAAAAACCCCGTACTGATGGCACAAGCCATGAAAAAGGCCGTGGAAGCGGGCCGCGAGGCGTTTCTCGCCGGCCGCATGCCGCGCCGCCGCTACGCTTCGGCTTCCTCACCCGAATCAGGGCTGTTCTTTTATTAATCAGGCCCCTAAATACCCTCCTGGTATTTCGGGCCGCCGCCCAGGCCGGTACACGCCCGGCCTGGGCTCACGCGGCTTGTCGCCGCGCCGGGGCATCCCTGCCCCGGATTAACCCGGCCTATATTTATAGGCCGGGTTAATAATTCACGAGCAAGCGGTATTCCTGCCATTGTTGCCGGCGGAAAAATACTGTGTCGCCGGCAAAACGACGGGCAACAATCTAAGCGCGGCAGGCTTTTCCGTTCGTCATCCCGCGTGGATTGCGGGAAGAATTTCTGACTATTTTTGTGTAGAATCGATGGCTCTTGATTTTGATCTTTCGGCCGTCATTTTAAGGATGACCGAAGCTTTTGAAGCCACCGGATCGGTTTCCGTGGCTTATGGCCAGTACATCTAAACCTGACACAATTCACAATTAAAGGAGACGATTGATGAGCGTATTAGTCGGTAAACCCGCCCCCGATTTTCAAGCGGCCGCTGTTCTTGGCGATGGCAAGATCGTCGACAACTACTGGTTCTCGAAGGAAACCAAAGGCAAGTACGCCGCCATTGTTTTTTATCCGCTGGATTTCACCTTCGTCTGCCCGACCGAATTGATCGCCCTCGATCACCGTATCGACGAATTCAAAAAGCGCGGCGTAGAAGTCATCGCGGTTTCCATCGATTCCCAGTTCACCCACAACGCCTGGCGTAACACGCCGGTTGAAAAAGGCGGCATCGGCCAGGTGCGGTACACCATGGTGGCGGACGTCAGCCACGCCATCGCCAAGGCTTACGATGTAGAAGTGGAAGGCGCGGCCGTGGCCTATCGCGGTAGTTTCCTGATCGACCGGAGCGGCATCGTCCGTCACCAGGTCGTCAACGATTTGCCGCTGGGCCGTAACATGGACGAACTCGTCCGCATGGTCGACGCACTCCAGTTCTGCGAAGAGCACGGCGAAGTTTGCCCGGCCGGCTGGAACAAAGGCAAGACCGGCATGAACGCCAACCCCGAAGGCGTGGCCGATTACCTGAGCAAGAACGCGGCCAATCTCTAAAATCCGGGTTTTTCCCGCATCAACGCCCCGCCTGCGCACGCCGGCGGGGCGTTTTTGTCTTCTGCTACTGCGCCTTAGCTGCCTTGGGCAAGAAAAAATGCCGAACCAGCACGGCGCACACGAGACCGAGGGCAACCGATGAAAAATTGATCAGCCCGGTCGAGAAGCTTGCTTGCTGTACGTGGAGTGAAGCAATCCACGGCTTTGCGACCAACAAGCTCCAAGCGAAATTGGGTACGTAAAACGCCAATAGCCCCGCGAAAGCCCATTGAAAAGTCGGAAGACCGCGATCTTCCGCGCTCCGATAAAACCAGTATGCGATCAACACTGCGACAACGCCGCCTATCATGGTGCCTCTCCTCTGAGTGATATTGTTTTAATAGTTGTAGATTTGCCGGTTGTTCCGGCATCGCGAAGCTGTCTTGTCCAGACCGTGCTCCGGGAGATGGTAAGCGCTTCGTAACAGCGTACGATACAAAAGATCCGGACTCCTTTCACCATCAAAGATTGAGCGATTTCCTCTCCATCAAATAGCAGAAGCAGTCCTGTCGGATAATTCGCTTGTCCAAGGTCAGCATGGACGGCATCACCGCCCTTTTCAGCACCAGCCGGTCTTCGCGAATTTCGAAATAGTCGGCGGCGACATCGTGCCCCGATTCGTCGCAGGCGATGAACGGAAGAGTGGACGAGCCGTTCTTGACCATTCCCAAAGCCGTCCCGGCGCTCAATTCCGTGAAATTAAGATGATCCAAATCTTCGTTCAGCCGAAGGTCGGTGTCCTCGGATGAAAAGTCGAAGGACACGTTCTCGCGCACGGTGACTTGTACGACCGTGTGATAAAAATCCAGATCCTGCGATGCAACCGGGTGGTCCGGTATATCGGTGAGGTGCAGGCAGGCGTCCAAATATTCGAAGACATGCTCGCTCCCGTATTTTTGTCCAGGCTTGCCACATTCCAGGGTAACCGCAGGACACAGCCGGGCGAAAGCAGAGGTTTGGGTGCCTTTGGGATAGGTAAAATAAATCACCAACCGGCTGAACATGGACGCCAATCGAAAAAACCGGTGGTCCAGCCGGTTGACGCAGGCGTAATGAGGGTTCACCCCGGTATTGTTGTGCACATCGATGCTGGCGAAAACGCGACGCCTGGCCATTTCTTCCATTACCGACTGCATCATGGCCGTCTCAGGGCAAGCGGAATGCGTAGTTCCGGGCCAAATGCGATTGTAATCCACCTGCCCATCCAGCCGCCGCACACCATTCCGCGCCGCACTGACATTGCCGATGAAAACCGACAGCGCGCGCGGCAAAGTCTGGTCCGAATACTTTCTGAGCAAGCTTTGCACAGCAAGTAGGCCGGTAGGCTCATTGCCGTGAAGCAGAACGGACACGAACAAGGGTCTTTCCTGACGTCCCGGGAGATGAATGAGCGTAGGTCCCGGCAATATCGTATGGAGGCGTTCCGCGGCTATCTCGGTCAATCCTTGCGGGACATGGTCCAGTTGAGTCAGAGACGGAGCATCCATCAGAGCGGCCATCGATGAACCGGCTCCCCGCTCTTCTGACGATTCAGATACTCGCGAGTCATGGTCGAAAATTCCCCAGGATGTTTCTCTATAAAGCGGCGTTGCCATTCGCTGCCGGTCTGGCCGGATAATATCCGTTGCTCGATAATGCCCAAAAAATAGGCGATATCCGCTTCCGCCAACCCCAATCGCTTTAAACCGGATTCCGCTTTCGGGAGCAGTTCATGCAGAAGCCATGGCTTGAGCGGCAGCTTTGTCTCGTCCCGCCAAATCACGTGCGCCCCCAGGCCGTATCGAGCCGCCTGATAAAAATTATCCTTGGCCTGAGCGAACGGAATCAACGGCTCATGGTACTCGTTCGCGAACGCTTCCACCAAACCGTAAAAGAATGCCGCATTGGCGATCATATCCACAATGCTCGGCCCTGCGGGAATAACGCGATGCTCGATTCGGATATGGGGGCGGCCGTCGGGATCGAAACCGACCAGAGGGCGGTTCCAGCGCCAGATGGTGCCGTTGTGCAGCCGCAAATGGGCGAACTGCTCGGGCGGGCTCTCCGACAGTATCGGCAGCAAAACCGGATAATGTTGAAAATTCTCCTCGAACACCTCGGTAATAGCGTGCCTCGCATAACCGCTGCCGAAGCCGACTCTATGCAAGGGGCCGTGGCTCGCCTCATGGAAACCGCCGCTGTCGACCGCTTGCTCGAACAGAGGAATCCGCGTCTCCGCCCACAGATCCTTTCCGAACAAGAACGGCGAATTGGCGGAAACAGCTACCAGCGGCGCGGAGACCAGAATGGCGGTATTGAAATACTCCCGTACCCGTTCAAGCGGAACCTGGAGATGAATCTGAAACGATGTTGCCGCCGATTCCAGCATCACGTCCTGGTGTTCGACCGCGAGATGCTGATGACCGGAAATGTCGAGTTTCAAAGGCTCCTGGCGACGTGCCGACAGAATCTGCTCGTTTAGCGCCCGGTATCGGTTCATCTCCGAAATATTGTTCAGATTGAGCACCGCCGAGGGCACCGTAGGTAAGATTCCGATCGCCACGAGTTCGACGCCCAAAGATTCCGCCGCCGCGCAGGCCTTTCGCCAGAGTTCGCCCAAATCGACGCGAAGCTGCGAAAGCACCTGTCCCCGCAGGAATTGCGGCACGCTATTGAACTCCACATTGAATTTCGCGAGCTCCGGACAGGCGAGCGAGCCGCCGAAAGCTTCGAGAAACGCGGCATTGACCGGCGCGGGGTTCATTTCCGAATCCACTAGCCAGGATTCCAGCTCGAACCCGGTAATCGGTCCCAGCGACGAACACACGCCCTTACGGACATAGCGGCTGAGTAATCCAGTTTCCGCTTCCAGGCGCTGGCGAAAATTATCGAAATCGGCATCGGAGAACCGGGCTTTTTCTATCTCTTGCCCCATGTTCCACCCCAAAGTTTTGGCGCTCTGACCACATCATGCCACGGACTTAAGGCCGACCAAAGACGCAATTTATCTTATGCAGGCTATAGACCGCAAAAGTGGTCGAAAAGATTGATCCTGGCCAGCGAAAGCGCTTAAAATCACGAAGACAAGCGGGTGTAGTTCAATGGTAGAACCTCAGCTTCCCAAGCTGATGACGTGGGTTCGATTCCCATCACCCGCTCCACGTCCCCCGCCTTCTTCATCCTCGAACATCAAAGTTGCTTCACTTCAGTTCGAACCGCCTACGCAGGCAGGCTCAGGTTATTCCTTTGAGATTGCCATAGAGAAAAGCCCACATAAGACACAATCCCAATATTGACGGCGAAAGTCAGGACCTTGATCCACGAGACGCCGGCCAGCAACTCGAAAAGCTCTATGGGAATATAGATGGCACCGCTCGCCACCGCGAACCACTCGGCCCAGCGCCGTCCTCGCCATAATCCATAAGCCTCGATAAACCGCAACCCACTGTACGTAAATGCAAAACCGGCAAAAAGCCAAAGCCTCTTATCAGAAAGCCGTCCTGCCAAATCGATAAAAATTCGCGGATACCGGCTGGCTGGATTGAGGTGAAAATGACCGACAATTTCCTCAGCCAGTTGCTGCACATCATGATGGATAAGCGAGAGGAGTCCGAATCCCGCCAGCACGATCAGCACACCTTTGCTCAACTCGACTATCGCAATCACGCGTAAGCCTCCCGGCGAGTGCGAAGACCTGACGACGCTATTTTGCTTGGCAGATAATAGTTGTCCCATGACCACACGCCTCCTAAAATCCTTGGCCGCCAACTTTTTGAGCAAATGAACTCGGGATCGAGCGATTGGATTGCGAATATGATCGACGTCGCATCTTTTAACGCCGGCTGTCATGCGCCATGTCCCCGATGGCTGTGCTAGACCGTTGGCAATACCTTTTTGAGTAGCTCCACTATGTTTCTTATCCTTTGCATTTTATGAAAGACCCGATCGACAACAATCAAGTCAGCATGAACGCCTTTAAACGCCTGTTGTTCATGGCTCTGTTTTTTGCGCTCTTCGGTATCGTACGTTTTGTTCTGTGGGCCATCGTCCTGTTCCAGTTCATCGCCCATCTCTTTACCGGCCGAGCCACCCGCCTCGGCGTGAAATGGGGTGAAGCCCTGTCGGCGTGGATTTACAACATGATGCTCTTCATGTCCTACAGCACCGACCGCATGCCTTTCCCGTTTTCCGCTTTCGGAGCGAGAGAGGATTGACGGTCGCGGAGTTCGTTGCTCAATTATCCGAGCTTTCAAGCTCTTATCTTTCAGCATCCCCGAAAATAAAAAAACCCACCATACGGTGGGTCAAGAGGAGGAAGAACACATACATGTAGACAGCGTGGCAGCCCGTTAGTTCATGCGCACACGAAATTTTGTTGCCTGCTGTGTACAAATTGTTGCGGCAAAGGTGCCGCCGCGTGAGCGAAGATCCCGGCCGATGCCGAGGAAGTGATCGGATGAGGCGCGGACCGGCAAAGCGCCTTCCACCTTCAAGAGATATAGCCTGGAAAAGATGCGGTAGATCGGCAATCCCTTGCCGACGAAGGCCTCCCGATAGTGCTACGACATACCGGAAAAGGCTCTGATGGCGGCTATTGCGCCGCTTTCCGATTCAGCAGGTAATAAACCACCGGCACCACATAGAGGGAGAATGCGGTCGACGCGAAGATGCCGAAGATGAAACTCCAGGCAAGGCCGGAGAAGATGGGATCCAGCGTGATGACGAAAGAGCCGAACAGCGCGGCGGCGGCGGTGAGAAAGATCGGGCGGAGACGGGTGGCACCGGCCTCGATGAGGGCATCGACGAGGGTTTCGCCCTGAGCCCGCAGCCGCTCGATGAAGTCGATGAGAATGATGGAATTGCGCACCACGATGCCGGCCAGAGCGATCATGCCGATCATGGCCGTTGCGGTGAACAGGATGGGATTGTCGAAACCCGCCACGGGCTCGGTAAACAGCAGGTTGAGCAGCGCGAAGCCGGGCATGATGCCGATGACGGTCAAGGGAATGGCCACCATGATGATGAGCGGCATCCCCAGGGAACCCGTCTGCGCCACCAGAAGCACGTAAATCATGAGCAGGGCCGCACCGAACGCGAGCCCTAAATCCCGGAACACATCCACCGTGATCTTCCACTCCCCTTCCCCGGCCAGATCGACCGTATAGCCTTCGGGCAGCGGTTTTTCGTCCTCGATGTCCCACCAGTCGAACACGGCTTCCACGGGACTTCGCCCCGCCATTTCGGCGGTAACGTAGCTCAGGCGCCTGAGATCTTTATGATAAATCGTGAGATCGGCCGGCTCCTCGATCGCGTGGCCGATTTCTCCCAGCGGCACCAGCGAGCCGTCCAGGCCTTTCACCCGGAGCGTATTCAGATCGGCCATGGAGGAGCGTTCCGCACGCCGCAGCCGCATGACGATTTCCAAGGGCTGGCGCTCGGACGAAATGTGCACGACGCCGATGGACATTCCGTTCAACGCTGCGCGCAGGGTTTCCGCGACCTCCGCCACGGTTACGCCGTGCAGCGCGGCCTGCTGACGGTCCAACTGATAGCGGATCACGGTCTGCGGCTCGTCGACGGTATCGTCCACATCCACGACGCCCTCTATCCCGGCGATCTCCTGTTTCACCCGCTCGGCGACGCGCGCCAGATCGGAATAAGCCGCGTCCAGAGGCCCGTATACCTCGGCCACGAAGGTGGACAGCACCGGGGGACCCGGAGGGGTTTCGACGATCTTGGCATTGGCGCCGTAAGCCTTGGCGATCCGCTCGATATCGGGACGGATGCGCAGGGCGATTTCGTGAGACTGCTGCTCGCGCCGTTCCTTGGGCAGCAGGTTGATCCGAATCTCGGCCTGATGGGGCTCGCGCCGCAGATAGTAATGCCGCACCAAACCGTTGAAATCCATGGGCGACGCGAGTCCGACGAAGGTCTCGTAATCGGTCACTTCGTTGACGGTGGCGAGATAATCGCCCAGCGCCCGCGCGGCGGCGTCGGATGCTTCCAGTGTGGTGCCGCGCGGCATGTCGACGACGATTTGCAGTTCGTTCTTGTTGTCGAAAGGCAGGAGTTTGAGCGGCACGATGCGGAAGACCGCGAGCAAGGCAGAAACTACGAAGGCCGCCAGCACCAGCCACAGAAAAATCTTCGCCCGACCGGCAGTCGCCAGGAGTCCGCCCAAGGTGCGGTGATAAAACCGGTACACCGTGCTCTGCTTGAGATCGAACGCTTCCTCGCCCTTGCCGTACTCGCTCTTCAGAAGGTAATAGCTCGCCCAGGGGGTTACGGTGAACGCCACCAGGAGCGACATCAGCATCGCGATAGGTACGTTGAAAGCCATGGGCGCCATGTACGGCCCCATCATGCCGGTGATGAAGAACATCGGCAGAAAGGAAACGATGACGGTAAAGGTCGCGAAGATGGTGGGCGGACGGACCTCGTCGACCGCGGTCAAGGTGGCGTCCAGGGGCGGCTCCCGGCGCAGCTGGAAATGGCGAAAGATGTTTTCCACATCGACGATGGGATCGTCCACCAGGAGCCCCAGCGACAGAATCAGCGCGAACAGGGTCACGCGATTGATGGTGTAGCCGAAGATGAGATCGCAGAACAGGGTCACGCCCAAAGTCATCGGCACCGCCAGGGCGACGATGAAAGACTCCTTCGGCCCCAAGGCGAAAGCCAAAAGGACGACGATCGTGGCGATGGCGATGAAGAGATGCCGGACCAGTTCGTTGACCTTGTGATTGGCGGTCTCGCCGTAATTGCGGGTGATATTGACGGTGACGTTTTCCGGAATGACGGTGCCGTACAGTTCGTTCGCCGCCTCGATGACCTCTTCGGCCACCGCAACCGCATTGGCCCCTTTCCGCTTGGCCACGGTTACGGTGACCGATTGCCGCTCTTCGCCGGGCTTCGCGGCTTCCGTTTCGCCCAGGTGCGGGCTCTCGGCGGCTGCCGGCCCGTAGCCGATCCGGGTGTAACTCGATGCTTCCTGCGGACCGTCGATAACCGCCGCCACGTCGCGGAGATAAACCAGTTTGCCGCCCTGCCCGGCCACAACCGGCGTGCCGGCGACTTCGTCCGCGCTGGTAAAGAACGGACCGGCCTCCAAGCGGACGGCGCGGTTGGCCTGTTCGAAGGTCCCGGCCTGCAGGTTGATATTGGCGGCTTGCAAGGCTCGCATCACGTCCAGAACGGTTACGCCGTGTGCCGCCAAACGCGCGGGATCGGGATAAACCGAGATCTGCCGGCGCTCTCCGCCGACCACGGTAATCTTGCCGGCATCCTCCACCACGGCCAGTTTGTCCTTCGTCTCGTCGGCCAAACGGCGCAGCGCCGCCGCATCGTAAGCCGGATCGTCCGACGACAAAGCCAGCGTAACGATGGGAACATCGTCTATTTCCACCGGCTTTACGGTCCAGGAGCTGACCAAGGGCGGTATCCGGTCCTGGTTGGACATCAGCTTGTTCCATACCTTGACCAGGCTGTCCTCGCGGTCTTCGCCGACATAGAAGCGCACCGTCACCAGGGCCTCGCCTTCGCGCGAAGCGGAATACACGTATTCCACGCCGTCCACTTCCCTCAGCAGGGTCTCCAGCGGCGTTGACACCAGTTTTTCGACCTCCTCGGCATCGGCACCGGGCGCGCTGATCAAAACGTCCGCCACCGGCACCACGATCTGCGGTTCTTCCTCGCGCGGCGTCAGCACCAGCGCGGCGAACCCGACCAGAAAGGACGCGATCAGCAACAACACCGACAGCTTGGAGGTGATGAACAGCTCGACGATGCGGGCCGTCAAACCCCGCTCGACAGAGGTTTCCGCGCTCATCGGCCGGCCTCCCGGAGCAGCACGGTGTCGCCTTCCTTGAGCCCCGAAAGGATTTCGATCTGGCCGTCGTAGCGCTTGCCGGTGCGGACGTGGCGCAGCCGGACCTTATCGTCCACCACCAGCCGCACGCTCTCGAGCTGTCCGACGCGGCTCACGGCGGAAACCGGCAGCAACAGCACCTCGTCCTGACCGCAGGCTTGATAGAGCCAGCCGAACGCGCCGGGCTGCACGGCCGAATCTTCGGGCAAACGGGCTTTCACCAGCACGGTTCGGGTCTTGGGATCGGCAGCGGGCTGAATTTCGTCCACCACGGCATCGAGTTCTCGTTCCGGATTGGCGATGCGGACCTTGAGTTCATTCCCGATTTCGACCAGGCCGGCACACTCGGCGGGAATGGCGCTCTCGATCCGAAGCCGCTGCGATTCCTGAAGAACCAGTGTCGGCGAACCGGGCAACGCCATGTCGCCCGGCTCCAGACGGCGTTCGACGATGACGCCGTCGAAGGGCGCGCGCAACACCGTTTCCGCCAGTGAAGATTCCGCCTCGCGAATCGCGTCCCTGGCTTCCCGCACTTGCGCTTCGGCGGTCCTCGCCGCCGCCAGGGCGGCATCGAGGGCTTGCCGGGTCGCGGCCTCTTTGTCGTAGAGGTTTTGGATTCGGCGCGCATCCGCACGAGCGCGTCCGGCTTGCGCCTCGGCGGCGGCGAGAGCGGCGCGCGCCTGGCCGAGGCGCGACCGAGTTTCCCGTTCGTCGAGGCGTGCCAGCACTTGGCCTTGCTTGACGCGGTCGCCCGCGCGAACCGTGATTTCCAGAATCCTGCCGGGAATCTTGGGAGCGATCTGCGCCACCGTCCGCGCCGCGATGGTTCCGGGCCAGGCAAAGACTTTTTCGACTTCCTTTCGAATCACCTGGGCCGTAGACGCGTTCTTATCAACTCCCCCATCCACCAAGGCCTCGCTCACCCCCGGTTCCACCTTGTCCTTAAAGCCTCCCTGCATCCACACGAGAAGAAGGATCAAAACGGCTACCGCGATCAGGGCGTAGACAAGCTTGGTCCGGGAGTGCGTGGCATGCGTCATGAATTAGCCTATCGGTTTCTTGCTTGTTCGTAGTCGGGCAAAAGTCCCCGGCGTCTGAATGAAAGCCGGCCAGAGCGGGGGTTGAAGCACAGGTTGTCCGGAGACCTTACCGCCAGTGTCCCACCGCCTTCTTCAGCTGCGCTTGCGCCACCTCCGCCTCGTAACGGGCGACGATGGCGCGCAGGGCGGCATCGGCACGATCTGTTTCCGCTTCCAGATACCGCGTCACGCTAGCAGCGCCGCCCCGATACTGCTCATTAACCAGTCGCAGAGCCTCGTCGGCGGCGGCAGCGCCGGCTTCCGCCACTTTAAGGCGTTGCAGCGCTTCTTCCAGGGTCGTATAGGCGCGCCGGACTTCATCCTCGATCTCCAGCCGGGTGCGCTGCTCCAGGGCTTGAGCTTCGGTCAGCCGGCGTTCCGCTTGGGCGATACGGGCGCTGACCGCGCCGCCCGAAAATAGATCCACCTCGGCGTTGACGCCCAGGGTGACGTTGTCGCGGCTGAACGCGAAATCCGGCGAGCGGCTGTTCTGACCGTAAGCAGCGTAGGCATTCACCCGCGGCCAGCGCGCTCCCCGTTCGGCCTGAAGTTCCTCGTGCCGGATCTGCGACTGATGTATCGCGGCCTGCATCTCGGGACGCTGGGCCAAGGCTTGATCCAGCAGTCGCGCATAATCTTGAGCTGGATGGTCGGCAAGTCTGTCCGCGGGTTCGCGCAGCTCCAGGATTTCGCCCGTCGTGATGCCGAGGAGCGTCTTAAGCGCCGAACGGGACAATTCGATGGCGTTTTGGGCCTTCAACTCGGACTCGCGGGCCTCCGCCGCGCGGACTTCCAAGGATAAAACGTCCGCCTTGAGCGCCATGCCTTCCGCCACCCGATGTTTGGTATGCTCCAGTTCGCGCTCGACGGCCTCGATCGAATGGCGCGCCACATCCACTTGCTGCGGCGCGGACAGCAGCGCGTAATACGCCGCCGTCACTGCCGCAGCCAGACGGTTGCGAATCGCCGAGCGCTCCAGTTCGGCCGCTTCGACGCCCAATTCGGCGGCTTTCTTCCGATAACTATCCTGCCCGCCTCGATACAACGACCAGGTGCCGACGATCTCGGGGCGAAAGTTTTCCACCCAGCCCGGATGATTGATATCCACGCCGAAGTTGAAACGACGCTGTGCCACGATATAGGAAAAGGCTTGGGAAGGATCGTCGGAATAGGCGTAACCGACCCGCGCCATAAGCTTGGGATAGAAGTTCGCGGCGGCTTCGGCAACCTTGGCCTCGGCCTCGCCGATCCGGGCGGCGGCCGCGAGAAGATCGGGATTTTGCTCGAAGGCCAAATCGATGGCTTCCTCCAGCTTGAGCGGATGGCGAGCGCTTGTTTCCGCCAGCGCGTCTGCGGCAGACCCGGCTCCGATCAGTATCAGACAGAGCGTCGAACCCGCGGCCAAAAGTCTCGACTGGAAAAGCTTCAAACTCATATCCTGCCTTTGCTCCTCATCGTCTTGCGCCTTGATGCTTGAAAACCGCCAAGTGCTTCGAAACTCGAATGCCTACCCCGGATCTGTCAGCGCACTCCGTAATGCGAATACCGCTCGATCATGGACAAGCTAAAATATAAGCATTTGCTAATATTTAATCAAGTCCGCATCCTGCTCGAAAGGATTGCACCCCCTCGGGATGTTCGATAGCTTTTTAATGTTCGCCCCTCAGCCCGCAGTCTCGCGCGGGCGAATGAAGAGGCCGCCGACCGTTTCACGAACGGAATTTACAACACGTACCACAGGAAAGCATCTCAATGTCCCAGGAAAGAGATTTCGTTCCCCTCAACATCGCCATATTGACGGTATCCGACACGCGCACGGAAGACACCGATGTTTCCGGGAAAAGCTTGATCGACCGGCTAAGCGCCGCCGGACATCACCTGGCGGATAAACGCATCGTAGCCGACGACATCTACCGAATCCGCGCCGTGGTATCGGAATGGATCGCCTCCGAGACGATACAGGTCGTCATCACCACCGGCGGCACCGGCGTGACCGGACGGGACGGCACACCGGAAGCGGTTTCAGTCCTGTTCGACAAGACTCTGGACGGATTCGGCGAGGTTTTTCGCGCCGTCTCGTATCAAGATATCAAGACGTCCACGATTCAGTCCCGCGCCGTTGCCGGGGTAGCCAACGGGACCTATATCTTCTGTCTGCCAGGCTCTTCGGGCGCATGTCGAACCGCTTGGGACCAGATCATTCGAGATCAGCTCGATTACCGTACCCGTCCGTGCAATCTGGTGGAATTGATGCCCCGCTTGCTGGAGAAATGAGCCGAACAGGGAGTGCGCGACGACGCTGACAACTTAAGTAAACACCCATGAACCGCAGCCAACTCGAATCCGGAGCATCCTCATGACCCAGCTTACGCTTGCCGCCTTGTTTTTCGTCGGCATTCATTTCTTGATCGCCGGCACCCGATGGCGGGATCGGCTGATCGAGAAATACGGCGAGCGGATCTACCGCATCGGTTTTTCCAGCCTTTCGCTGCTCGGCCTAGTCTGGCTGATTTACGCCTACCGCCGTGCGCCTTACATCGAAACCTGGGGACAGCTCGCGTGGTTCAAACCCGTCGCGGCGCTTTTGATGCTGGTCGCTTTTTTCCTGGCTGTCGTCGGCTTAACGACACCCAATCCGACTGCGGTAAACGGTGAGTCTCTACTCTCTGAAGCAGAGCCGGCACGAGGCATTCTGCGGATCACCCGTCATCCCTTTCTTTGGGGAATCGGCCTGTGGGCCATCGTGCACCTGATCGCCAACGGCGATGCCGCAGCACTCGTACTGTTCGGGTCCTTGCTGATCCTAACGATAGGTGGAACCCGCTCGATAGACGCCAAGCGTCAAAGGCACTTCGGAGAGCAATGGGCGAAATTCACGGCCGTTACATCCAATATACCTTTCAACGCCATCCGAGAAGGGCGCAATCAGCTCAAATTGGGCGAGATCGGTTGGTGGCGCATCACGCTGGCCGTAGCGCTTTATCTCGCAATACTGCATTTTCACAGCAAACTATTCGGAGTTTCGCCGCTCTTCTGACTTTATTAATCAGGCCCGTAAATACCCTCCTGGTATTTTGGGCCGCCGCCAAGGCCCGGTAAACGCTTGGGCTTTGGCTCACGCGGCTGGTCGCCGCGCCGGGGCGCATCCCTGCCCCGGATTAACCCGGTCTATATTGATAGGCCGGGTTAATAACAGCACCGGGATCAAGTCCCGAAATTTTGCATCGAAACTTGAGATTCTTGAAATTAAGGAGTCACGGCAATGAACGACGATACTTTCAACATGGACATCCGCAAGTTCCTGAAAAAGGTCGGTGTGACTTCGCAGCGGGAGATCGAGCTGGCCGTGCACGACGCGCTGCAAGCCGGCAAGCTCGTCGGAAACGAGAAATTCGCCGTCAAGATGACCTTGGAAGTTCCGGCCCTGAACATCCATCACGTCATAGACGGCGAGATCGCTCTGGAGTAGTTCCTTCAAACACGTTCGTCGGCAAAGGATTGCCGACCTACGAATGGGTACGGGCGGTGTCCCCGTCCACGCCGCTATAAAGCGATGAAAAACGCTCTAGCGCGCCGCCCCTCGACGGCGGGCTCAGCCGCCGGTAGCGTTCATGTGGCGGAAGATCACGGGCTGTGCCTTGATGTCGAAATAATGCCGTTCGGGCTTGATCGCCATCGAATCGACGATCGCATGTTTCAGCTTGTGCATATCGCCGGGATTGGCTCGCAAGACCCGTTTCAGATCTATCGAGTGTTCGTTGCCCAGACAGAGCAGCAACCGGCCTTCGGCCGTCACTCTCACGCGGTTGCAGGTTCCGCAGAAATTGTGGCTGTGCGGGGATATGAACCCCACACGTGTGTGGGTGCCGGACACGCGGTAATAACGGGAAGGTCCGCCTGTGGTTTCCGGCGTGGGCAGCAGGACAAAACGCCGGTCGAGATCCCGCTTGATGTCGTCGCTGGAATAATACTCCTCGGCACGGTCGTGCCCATCGACCGCGCCCAGCGGCATCTCTTCGATGAAGCTGATGTCGATGTTCTTGGCGATCGCATAGTCGACCAGATCGCTCACCTCGTCATGGTTGCGATTCTTGAGCACGACGGCATTGATTTTGAGTCGTTCGAAACCGGCATCCAGCGCGGCGTCGATCCCGCGGAGCACCTGATCCAAGTCCCCTATCCGGGTCATCTTCCGGAACCGGTCGCCATCCAGCGAATCGAGACTGACATTGATGCGCTTTACTCCGGCGGACTTCAGCAGCAATGCGGTTTTTTCCAGCTGCGATCCGTTGGTCGTCAAAACCAGCTCTCTCAAGCCCCGCAGCTTGCCGATTTCTTGCAATAGATCGACCGCGCCCTTGCGCACCAGGGGCTCTCCGCCCGTGATGCGTATCTTTTCGACGCCGAGTTCCACGAACGCCGTGGCGACGGCCAGGATTTCCTCGAGCGTCAAGATCTGAGCGCGGGGCAAAAAAGCCATGTCCTCGCTCATGCAATAAATGCAGCGAAAGTCGCAGCGGTCGGTGATGGAAATGCGAACGTAACTGATACGCCGCCCGAAGCGGTCTATCAATTGCGCGGGTAAAGCCGCCATAGTCTAGTCATTCCGATCGGGTAGGTTCGAAAGCTTAAATCACGATTTTCCCACGAAGGCGGCCCAATAGCCAAGCAAATCACTCAGGATTTCATCTCCATCTTCTTCCGTTCATAAAGTCCCGGTTAAGAAACCTCCAGCGCCTTTCGAACGTCCGTCGCCCAGCGGATCGATTCCACGTAAGCGCTCGCCGGTACGCCCTGTTCAAACTTGCAACCCTGAATTTCACCGGGCTCGGCGCGCTCGAATGCAATCGCGGCGCGGAGCACATCGCCGATCGGGCCGCTACCATGCAGCAGCGCCTCATCGATGCGGTCATCGAGGTTCAAGTGTCGCAGAATGTCCTCCTTGGGAACGTCCATGACGGCGTCCAGCAGGGAAAATAACCCGGTTATGTAATAAAGCTCGGTATTTGGCCGTTTCATTCGTTCGGCCAGCAGCTCGCAGGTTCGCGCCCGTACCAGTGCCGTGGTCAGCAACTCGCGCGGGCGGTAATCGACGGAATTGACCAGAATGACCGACGCCCAGTTTTTGATCCGCTGTACGCCGAAGAAAATCACGGCCCGGCGGATCGAGTCGATCCGCTTCGTCACACCGAAAAATGCGGCATTGACTAATCGGAGCAGCTTATAACTCAGGGTCATATCGCGCGTGATGATCGCCTCGGCCTCGGCGACGTCGACCTTTGGACTTTGGAGCCGCGCAAGCAGTTCGAGCACGGCCAGGCGGTTTCCCGGTATATCGCAACTGCGCAAATGTCGGGGCCGCTCGAAAAACATGCCTTCGTAATAATCGAAACCCAGCTTGCGGAAACGATCGTATTCGTCCGGCGTTTCTATGTCTCTCACCAGAAGATGCAGATTTTGGTCGTGGCGGGCCGTCCAACTGATCTTAAAACCGTTCAGCTTTCTGGCATCCAGGGAGCAGATCGATACGAAGTCGGCCTCGCGCCTAAGTTCGACCAAATCGCAGGACGGATTATGAAGCGCGATGGTAAAACCCTCGTCGGCCAGGCGGGATACGGTTTCCTCCGCCGCACTATCATTCAAGACGTCTCCCGATACCGCCAGAACCACCTGGGACTTCGGCCAGGCCAATCCTTCGCATACGGTTAAAGAAGTGGACGGCACCCGGAGCATCGCTCGGCTATCGCCGACCAAATCTCTCAAATCCAGCGCCTGGCCGGCCTGCCGCACCGCTTCGGTCCACCGATCTTCGCTGTCTTTGGTCCCTACGCTCAGAGCTTCACCGCTGCAAAAGCTAAGCTCGTAGCCGTATACATCGAGAGTGTGCGTGTATATGGGCACACGACCGATCAACCCATCGAACATACTGTCTCCCCCACCGTATTTCGTCCAAAATGAAACCAAGCAAGAGGCTAGCACAAGAAACTTTCATGCGCTCGACGTGTTGTCGCCGCGTGGAATGACGACCAAAATCGGCCGACTACCGGTCGTTTAGCCTGCTCCGGAATAATTTATTAATCAGGCCCGTAAATACCCTCCTGGTCTTTCGGGCCGCCGCCCAGGCCGGTTACACGCTTAGGCCTAGCTCACGCGGCTGATCGCCGCCCCGGATTAACCCGGCCTAATTTAGAAGCCGGGTTAATAACGTAGACTTAGACTGTGACGGACGTGGACGGAAACAACGGACTGCCGCAATGGCGAGAAACGACGGCACCGGTGCCGTGTCGGTCCCTCCGGCAGCTTGGTAGCAGGAAATTTTCCGGGCTTTATCGGAGATAAAACTCGGCTCAAAATTGTCTTTAAGTATACGCATACGTATACGCGTCCCACAGTCTGGCCAAACGGACTGACCACCACACGGTAGGCGCAAGACCTTCGTTTAAAATCTCAAAGAACGGGACGGACACACGAGACAACCTAATGAATAAGCTCTTACAACTCTTTAAAGACGCATCGGCTTTCAGCGAAGACAACGTCGGTTTTCTCGAAGATCTCTACGAGAGATTCTTGCGGGATCCCGAGTCCGTCGATGAAAGCTGGCGGGAGAAATTCCGGTCGATCCAGCACGAATTGACAAGAGAGGAGCCCGCAGCCGAAAGAGAGCGCCGCGTCATCAAAGCGGCAATCGGGGAATCCGAAGCGGAAGAAATGCTGCGCAAGCAATCCGCTGTAGACCGGCTGATTTATCAATACCGAACCCGCGGCCATCAGTCCGCCGACAACAACCCGTTAAAGCTATCCCCCCCGGCAGCGCTGAAGGATTTGGACCCTGCCCATTACGAGCTGAGCGAAGATGAGCTGGACCGTCCGTTTTACATCGACATCCTGCGAAGCCCGGAACGGCTGCCATTGCGCGAGATTCTCTCGATGCTGCGGCAGACCTATTGCGGACACGTCGGTGCGGAATACACGCATATCGTCGACAGCGACATCAAGCGATGGATCCAAAAGCGGCTGGAAAGCACGCGCGCCCGCGGAAACTTCAGTGCCGAGGAAAAGAAATGGATGCTGAAGCTCCTTACCGCCGCCGAGGGTATAGAAAAATACCTGCATCGGAAGTACGTGGGCCAAAAGCGGTTCTCGCTCGAAGGGGCGGAAAGCCTGATTCCGCTGCTGGACGATCTGATCCAGCGGGCAGGCGAAAAAGGAACCAAGGAAATCGTGATGGGCATGGCCCACCGAGGGCGGCTGAATGTGCTCATCAACATCCTTGGGAAAAAGCCCAGCTCGCTATTTCAGGAGTTCGAAGGCATATATCCGAACGCACCGCCATATGCCAGCGCAGGCGACGTGAAATATCACATGGGCTTCTCATCGGACATCGAAACGGGCGGCGGCATGGTGCATCTTGCCCTGGCCTTCAATCCTTCGCATCTCGAAATCATCGATCCGGTCGTGGAAGGTTCCGTGCGCGCACGCCAGGACCGGCGCGAGGACGAAGACGGCGAGACCGCCGTACTCCCGGTCCTGATTCACGGCGACGCCGCTTTTGCGGGGCAAGGCGTCGTCATGGAGACGCTCAACATGGCCGAAACCCGTGCTTATACGACGGGTGGAACCATACATGTCGTCATTAATAACCAGATCGGCTTCACCACCAGCAACCCGTTCGATGCCCGATCCACGCTGTATTGCACCGATGTTGCGAACATGATTCAGGCGCCGGTTTTTCACGTAAACGGCGACGATCCCGAAGCGGTGCTCTATGTCACCCGGCTCGCTCTCGATTATCGGATGAAATTCAAGCGAGACGTGGTGATCGATCTTATCTGCTATCGCCGCCACGGGCATAACGAGGCGGATGAACCGGCCGTGACTCAACCTTCGATGTACCGGTTTGTCCGCAACCATCCGCCGGTTCGGAAGCTTTACGCCGACCGATTGATCGCCGAAGGAGTGGTAACCCCCGACGTCGTCCAGCGCATGGAGGAGGATTACCAAAATGGTCTGAAGAAAGACGAAACATTCCTCCGGCCGATCGTTCACGACGCCATGAGCTACTACAAAACCCGCTGGGATCACTACCTCGGCACCGAGTGGACGCTGCCCTGCGATACAGGTTTGCCACAGAAAACGATTCAAGACCTGTCGCAGCGACTGATCGGCATTCCGCCGGGATTTGCCCTTCATCCGCGTGCGGCGGCGATCATGGAAAGCCGGCGCAAAATGGCGGCCGGGGAAATACCTCTCGACTGGGGATATGCTGAAACTCTGGCCTATGCCTCGCTGCTGACCGCGGGTTACGCCGTGCGTTTGACCGGTCAAGACGTGGGACGCGGAACGTTTTTTCATCGCCACGCAACTCTGTATGACCAAGATTCCGGCGATACCTATATTCCGCTTCAGAACCTCAGCGACAACCAGGCGCGTTTTTACATTTACGACTCGCTGCTGTCCGAAGAAGGCGTGCTCGGGTTCGAATACGGCTACAGCAGCTCCGAGCCTGACACCCTGGTCATTTGGGAAGCCCAATTCGGAGACTTCGCCAACAATGCCCAGGTTGTGATCGATCAATTCATCACCTCGGGAGAGACCAAATGGGGACGGCTCAGCGGACTGACCATGCTTCTGCCGCACGGCTACGAAGGCCAGGGCCCCGAACATTCATCGGCCCGGATCGAGCGCTATCTGCAACTATGCGCCGAACAGAACATTCAGGTGTGCGTGCCGACGACACCGGCCCAGATCTTTCATCTTTTGCGCCGGCAGATGCTGCGACCTTACCGGAAGCCGCTGATCATCATGACGCCCAAAAGCCTGCTGCGGCACAAATTGGCCACGTCGCGGCTGGAAGAATTGTCGGACGGATGCTTCCGCAACATCATCGGCGAAATCGACGCCCATGACCCGGCCAAGATCACCCGCGTCATCCTCTGCACCGGCAAGGTGTTCTACGATCTTCTGGAGACTCGGCGCAAGGAAAACCTTCACCACGTCGCCATTATCCGCATAGAGCAGCTCTATCCCTTTCCTTACGATCTCTTCATGCAGGAACTGGCGGCTTACCCCCAAATGAAAGAATTGATCTGGTGTCAGGAAGAACCGGAAAATCAGGGCGCGTGGCACCAGATCAAGCACCGCTTCCTGAGCCTGCTGGAAAAGGACATCGTCCTCAGCTATGCTGGACGGCCGATGTCTGCTGCGCCCGCCGTAGGCCAATTCCACCGGCATTTGGAGCAGCAGAAGAAAGTTGTCGAAGACGCATTGTTTGGAACCGTGCCCCGTCAAGAGCCTTTAGGAATAGTTCATGCGCATCGAAGTCACCGTGCCTAATCTGCCCGAGTCCATCACCGACGCGACCTTGCTCGACTGGCGTAAACAGCCGGGCGATACGGTGCAGAAAAGCGAGACTCTCGTCGACCTGGAAACCGACAAGGTGATCCTCGAAGTTCCCGTGCCGGACAACGGCGTGCTGCAGGAAATCCGACACGCCAAGGGTGACGTGGTCGGGAGCGGTGAGCTTCTGGCGGTCATTGAAACAGAGGCCCGTCCCGCGGTCGCCGAAACTGCCGCGCCCCCGGAAATACCGGCAAAGCCGGAACCGGCGGCTGTGCCCGAGGCGGTACCCAGACCCGTGAGGTTCGCCCAACCCATGGGACCTTCGGTACGCAGGCTGATCATGGAGCATAACCTCGATCCGGCGCAGATAAAAGGCACGGGACGCGAGGGCCGTTTGACCAAGCAGGACGTCCTGGATTATCTGGAATCGCAAAAACGCAAGACCGTCGAAGCGGTTGCGCCGGCTCGGAGGCCGGAGCCGGCACCGAAGGAGAGACCCGAGGTCAGAGCGACGGAAGGCCGGGGCGAACGACGTGTGCCGATGACCCGGCTTCGAGCCCGCATCGCAGAGCGCATGATCGAGGCGCAACACACGACCGCAACATTGACCACATTCAACGAAGTCAATCTGCAGAAGATCTTCGACCTGCGGAATCAGCACCGCGCACGTTTCGAGCAGGAATATAAGATCAAGCTGGGCTTCATGTCCTTTTTCGTCAAGGCGGCGGTGGAAGGCCTCAGACGCTTTCCGATCATCAACGCTTCGATCGACGGAAACGACATCGTCTACCACGATTATTACGACATCGGCATCGCAGTATCCACCGATCGCGGGCTAGTGGTGCCGATCCTGCGTGACGCCGACCGTCTCAATTTCGCCGAAATCGAAAAGGCGATCATCGATTTTTCACAAAAAGCGCGGGACGGCAAACTCAGCTTCGAAGAGTTGAGCGGCGGCACGTTCACCATCACCAACGGCGGCATTTTCGGATCGATGCTCTCGACCCCGATCCTCAATCCGCCGCAGAGCGCCATTCTCGGCATGCACGTCATCAAGGACCGGCCAGTGGTCGAGGACGGACAGATCGTGATTCGACCGATGATCTACCTGGCCCTTTCCTACGATCATCGCATCATCGACGGCCGCGAAGCCGTGACTTTTCTGTTCACGTTAAAGGAACTGCTGGAAGATCCGGTCAGATTGCTACTGAAGATCTGAAGCTAAGGCTTTAATAGGCTGCGCCTCGTCCTCGGCCTCGGTCCGATCTGGTTTTCGCCCGGACGATTGGTCGAACAAAGGCAATCGAATCGAAAATTCGGCGCCCTGATCTTTGCCGGCGCTAGCCACCGAAATTTTACCGCCATGCATCTCCACCAGGCTTTTTACGAGAGCCAAGCCGACACCGAGTCCGCTATGGCCACTATGCAGCGGCCGTTCGAACTGAACGAAGGGTTCGAAGATATGTTCGAGCGCGTCCGGCTCAATCCCGATGCCGTTGTCTCTCACCTTAATCGAGATTTCCCGTCCCGTCTGCTTCATCGCCAACTCTATCCGGCCTTTTACAGGCGTAAATTTTGCGGCGTTCATCAATAGATTGGCGATGATCTGCGAGAGCCGTGCCGGGTCGCCCCAAAGATAAATCGGCTGGCCGGCTGCACTATGCACCAACTCCTGCTGGTTCTTTTCGATCACCGGCCGACAGACTTCGATAGCATGGGCGATCACCGAAGCCATATCGGTGACTTCAAAACTCAGCTGTAACTTGCCCCTCGCGACCCGCGATATATCCAAAAGATCGTTGATCAGCCGAGTCAAATATTTAACCTGGCGCTCGATGCTATCGGTAGCCGATTCGAGCAATTCCGGCCGTTCCGAGCCACGCCGTTTCAATAATTGCGCCGAAGTCAAAATCGGCGCGAGCGGATTCCGGAGTTCGTGAGCCAAGAGGGCAATGAACTCGTCCTTTCTTCGATCGGCCTCGCGCAGTGCTTCTTCAACCTCCTTGACGTGACGCAAGCTCTCTTCCGCGCGTTTCCGGTCGGTAACATTGGAAAGAACGCCAACCAGTCTCCGGCCGCTCTCCCGGTTGCCCAAAACATGCTGTCCCCGCGCTTCGACCCAGTTCAATTGTCCATCCGGCGAGACAATGTGGAATTCCTGGCTATAGCTCTCGGCGGGCTGATCGCCGCTCTCGGGAACCGAGGGCAAGTTCCGTTCCGCGATATCCCGTACCCAGGCCAGAAATTGGTTCTCGAAACCGATAGCTGAATGCATATCCGTCGGGTCCAGCCACGTTATTCCGCCGCTCGACGAATCACGCTCCCACACCGCCATGCGGCCGGCTTCGAGGGCCAGCAGCAGGCGTGCTTGACCGTCCCTCCATGCTTTCTCACCGCATTTCATTTGATGGATATCCATAGCGATACCCACCCACTGGCGGACCTCGCCGCGTTCGTCGCAAAGCGGCAAAGCGCGGATGAGATGCCAGCGATACTCTCCGATCCGATGACAGCGGAATCTGAGTTCTGTCTCGTAAGGGCGCTTTTTTCTTAGCGCCTCCGGCTGCTCGGTGAATACTCGCTCGCGATCTTCGGGGTGCAATACCGACGTCCATCCCTGCCCACGACTCTGTTCCAAGGTCAAACCACTGTACTCGAGCCAATGATGACTTGCGTAGACCAAAGTGCCATCCGGCGCAGCCGTCCAGATCACGAGAGGAGACACCTCCGCGAGAAGCCGGTATCTTTCTTCGCTTTCCCTTAGCGTGTCCTCGAAGCGCTTTTGCCCGGTGATATCTTTAACGGCAACATTTACGCCGGACACAAAGCCATCGTTTTCTTTTATCGGAAAAAAACTCGCCAGCAGAACCCGCTGTGTTTGAGAACTGTTCGGCGTTGTCCCTGAAATCTCTTTTTCCAGAATCGGCTCGCCCGATACGATCACCCGCCGCAGTAAGGGAATGATTGCTCGACCGACCTCCGGTACCACCTCCTGTATGTCCCGCCCGATATGTGCTTCCACGGGAACTCCATGAATTTCGGCAAGCCGACGATTAATTCGGACAAAGCGCAGATCCCGGTCGAGAAAGCAGAGACCTACCGGCGCCGTGGCATAAATACCCTCGATTTCTGCAAGTTGCGATTTGACGGCACGCTGGCTGCGCACCACCGACTCCTCCAATTTCCGGCGACGCACGATTTCTTGCTCCAGCATTTGTTGGCGGCGCGCAGACTCGTGGGCTTGGAATCTGGAAAGCCGGTGCCAGTGACCGATCCCGCTCAGCAACAGCCCCTCGGCTACGAAAAATACGAGCCGAACCTGTTCATCCATATAGGGAAAAAGTCGCTGGATGCCGAAAGCGGATTCTCCGAAAAGAAAATGATCCGCTGCCAGCCCGAGAATCAGCGCCAATATCCCGGCGCCGAATCCGCCTAGGAAGGCACCCACGGCAACCGGAATTAGCAGCAATAGGCTGATCGGAGCCGGTCGGTTCATCGCATGGGTCGCGGCGATCAACCCTAGGATAACCATCAGAGAGGCGAGCACGGCAATATAGGGCTTAAGAACGGCGAATGGATTGCTGGGCTTCAACGTCTCGCTGGATTTATTGAAGCTGGACACGCCTGACCTCCATTCCGATAACCCCGGGCAACACTTGCCAAGTCCTAAGCACATTTATCCATCCCAACCCGAATACGATGACGGAATGGACGATAAAAGCTCCTACGTATTTGTATCAGCTACAGATTGAATAACGGCCATCGCGGCACTGCGGTCAGGCTGCGACGATCGGTAGCTTATATTTCGAAGATAAGAACGATTCGTTCAGTCACGCCGAGTTTATTGGAACATTTCGGCTCATATGAAAGACCTGAACGCTCTGTGGCCGTAGAGTACGATGTCTAACGCCGATTCGAATGTACGTACTCTTACGTATGTCTGGATTACGCTCTCTGCCTTATCTGCTACCAAAAGGACCCGTGACGCAGAACCAAGAGGAATTTACGGCCTATGCCAGTAATTCCAAATCGCTTTCAATAAGGCATTAATTTTTGTAGGGTGGGTTAGGCCGCGAGGCCGTAACCCACCGAGCGACCTCGAATCGGTGGGTTACGCTCCGCTAACCCACCCTACGTAATGTTCACTCGAATGCCGAATGGAATAAGCCGTTCGCTCGAAGCTTGTCAAAGGGTTTCTATGGCCTACTGGAATAGGCTCCTGATGGTGACGTTCGGTTAACCGACGCCGGAACTGATTCTGGAGCGCAACGCTTCTAGGTTTCGCAAATAGGCGACAAGCTTTGGTTCCCAAGCGGCGACACAAGCCAACGCTGTCGTGCCAAACGACAGTCATCAACCCGCTACAAACCGTACCAACTCAGCCCAAGTATGGCTCGCCCGGTCAAATCTCGTCGTGACGATTAACGGATTCCCATCTGAATCGCGAGTGCCACGAGATCGGCGAGTGACTGAACGCCCAGCTTCTCCATAATGCGGGCACGGTGGATTTCAGCGGTACGATGACTGATGCCCAATGCCTTGCCGACCTGTTTGGCCGAATAGCCACGTGCTAGGTACACCAAAATTTCCTTTTCACGCGGTGTCAGATTAGCGTATAGAGCATCAAGCTCGTGCTGACGCGACTTTTCTTCGTAACGCTGATAACTGAGAGCGAGTGCGTTTCTTATCGCCGGTATCAGGACGTCGGCATCGACGGGCTTTTCAAGAAAATCTACGGCTCCACCCTTGAAGGCTGCTGTCGATTTGGGCACGTCGCCAAATCCCGTCAGAAAAATGATAGGAAGGTTAAATCCCCTCTCAGTAAGGATCTGTTGCAAATCCAACCCGGAAATTTGCGGGAGATTGATATCCAGAATGAGGCATCCTTGTTGCTCGGGCTTCACCGAAGCCAGGAAATCAGGCCCGGACAGGTAGGTTTCAACAACAAATCCCTCAGCCCTCAGTAGCGCTGCCAAGGCATCGCACACGTCGGGGTCATCGTCGACGATGAAAACTGTTAGTCCATTAACAGCCATATCTAACGCCTTTCCAATTAGTATGGTTTCGAGGGTATGCGGTCGGTATTTTCCATGAAGGTCATGCATTTGTATATACGAATATGCAGCCAAACCGGCCCGAAATATGATCGATGAATACGTTATCCTATCTCCCCAAATACAGCTTTGTAAACCTAGGCTTACGTCTATATCGGTTTCGAGAGACCATATTCGTAAGAATGACAAGCTGCATCACGATGAGACAGCGGATCGTTTTTCCGAAGCGAAGGACATTCATCTTAGCGATCAACCCATCCCGCACCTCGCAAACGGCTACAGCAACGCCGAATTGAACCCGCCCCCTCTCGTTTAGACAAGCGAATCCGCATTGTTTGGAGAGCTAGCCGCTAACCCGCATTTCTCACACTCCTCCAATCGCAAACGGTCGCTTCGGGAGCGCCGAAGCGACCCTTCCAATCGCAAACGGTTGCTTTAGTCGCACCCCTTCCAATCGCAAACGGTCGCTTTAGTCGCGACCCTTCCTTCGTCGGCACATCCTACAGCCTGATGTGCCGGCTACGCCTTCGCCGTCGCTCGGTCCATGCTGCGCCCACAGCATCGTCTCGACGCCCTCGCAACGAAAGGGTGTGAGAAATGCGGGCTAGAGCTTGTCAAACACTCTAAAAAGAGATTCGACCGTTGTTTCCGCGATCTCGATCATACAAGCCGTCAGACTTGCTCCGGCAATTTTCAATGCCTTTAGATCACCACCAAGGGACAAGAATGAGGAATTTCGATGCCCAACGAGAAGGCGAGAACCGCATACTGCAACCTGGACGCAACTGTTGGCGAATTGCCCGCGCCCGTCGAGCTTCATTTTTGATCGACAGCTCGGCGTATTTTCCGGCCTTGCGAGCGGCAGCGACTCGTGCTGAGCGATCTATTTTCATCATCGGCTGGGATATCGACAGCCGAACCAAGTTAGCCCAAGATGGCGTCAGCGATGCATTTCCGATCCAGCTCGGCGACTTTCTGAAAGCGCTTATCGAAGACCGCCGCGGATTGGATGTCTATATTTTGAATTGGGACTTCGCAATGCTTTATGCACCCGGCCGCGAAGTCCTGCCGATTTACACGCTTGGCTGGCAAAGACATCGGCACCTTCACTTTTATCTGGATGGCCGGCATCCGGTCGGTGCCTCGCACCACCAGAAAATCGTCGTGATCGATGACGCCGTGGCCTTTGTCGGTGGCATGGATCTCGCCCAGGAACGTTGGGATACGCCGGACCATGAACCCAACGCCCCCTACCGTCGAAGATCCAACGGCCAAGCCTACGCCCCGGTCCACGATGTGCAGATGATGGTGGACGGAGAAGCAGCTGCGGCGCTCGGCATGTTAGCCCGTGAGCGCTGGCGCAATGCGACAGGCAACCAACTCCGCGCCGACAGCGATGCCGGAACCGATCCCTGGCCCCCGTCGATCGTCCCGGACATCAGCGATGTCGATGTCGCAATCGTCCGAACGATCCCACGGTTCAACGGCGGTGTCGAAATTCTCGAACTCCGGGAGCTGTACGTCGATGCAATCCGGTCAGCGAAGAACACGATTTATATCGAGAACCAGTATCTGACGGCTTCTTCGGTCGGCGCTCTACTCGAATTGAGACTTCGTGAGCCGAATCCGCCGGAGATCGTCGTCGTATCGCGACTGACCGGCGGCGGTTGGCTCGAGCAAACCACAATGGAAGTCTTGCGGGCTCGATTGCTTCGCCGCCTTCGCGCAGCCGACCGACATGGCAAGTTCCGGATCTATTATCCCGACTGCGATGGGCTGAACGATCAGTGCATCAACGTACATTCCAAACTGATGGTGGTGGACGACCGCCTTGCGCTCGTCGGCTCGGCGAATCTTAACAATCGCTCGATGGGGCTGGACACGGAATGCAATCTTGCCATCGAAGCGACCGAGCCAAATACGGCAAAAGCGATTACAGGTTTAAGAAATCGCTTGCTGGCCGAGCATTTGGGCGTCGGAACGGATCGAATGGAACTGGCTATCAGACAGGCGGGCTCGCTGATTGTCGCCATAGAAAGCTTACGGGGAAACCCGCACACGCTTCGGCACCTTGAAGGCGAAGTATCGCCCGAGGCCGATGCCCTTCTACCCCAGGCCAGCGTAGTCGATCCGGAAGCGCCCATCGATCCCGATCGATTGATCGACGAACTCATCCCCGTGGAACACCGGCCTTCCGCCCGCAAACGGATTACCGCCACCCTCAGCCTGCTCGCAGCTATCGGGGCGCTTGCGGCCGCGTGGCGCTGGGGGCCACTGCACGAATGGCTCGACAAGGAGACGCTGATCAATGTCGGACGCACACTGCAACGGACTCCGGCAACGCCGGTATGGGTCATCGGCGCCTATATACTTGCCGCTATAACAGCGATACCGATCACATTGGTGATCTTCACGACGGCAGTTGTGTTCGGTCCTATCACGGGTTTTGTTTATGCGATTCTCGGGTCACTGGTAGGTGCCTCTCTCACCTTTGCGCTCGGCCACGTTTTCGGTCGAGATATCGTGCGGCGCCTGGGCGGCGCCCGACTCAATACGCTCAGCCGCTGGCTGCGTCATCGTGGCTTGCTGGCCATGCTTACGGTCCGGTTGATACCCGTCGCGCCGTTCACCGTGGTCAATTTAGTTGCGGGAGCCTCCCATATCCGTTTCCGCGACTTTCTATTGGGAACGATCTTTGGGATGGTCCCCGGCGCCATGGCCATCACGGTTTTTTCGGATCGCTTGGCTGCTGCGGTCCATCACCCGAGTCCGATCAATATCGCCTTGCTCGTCGCCGCCGCCGCCATTATCGGGGCTGCCGCATTCGCTACGCACCGATGGCTGCGTCGGCGCGAAGCGGAAAACACGGCATGCGCCGGCGGCTCGATCGGGTAACGGGTCCGGCATGTCGTTAGTCGTTGCAACTTACAATGTTCACGACTGCATCGGACGAGACGGACGTTACGATCCGGAGAGAGTCCTGACCATCATTCGGGAACTCGATGCCGACCTCATCGCGCTCCAGGAACTGCAATGGGAGCCTGAAGTCGCTCTCGACCTGCTTCAGCATTTCGCCTCCCGTCTGCACTACCGGGCCGTTCCGGGCCCGACGCTGCTCCGCCGCAACGGGCACTACGGCAACGCCATCCTTACCCGGCTGCCGGTTCGTAACATTAGGCGTGTCGATCTCAGCATACCGCACCGGGAACCCCGTGCAGCGATCGATTTGTCGGTCGACAGTCCTTGCGGGCCTCTTCGCGCGATCGGGACTCATTTGGGATTGTTTCCCGGCGAACGGCGGAAACAAATGACCCGGCTTCTGAGCATACTGGCCGATGCCCCGCCGCCCGCGCTTCTCTTCGGCGATCTGAACGAGTGGTTTCTATGGGGAAGGCCTTTTCGCTGGCTGCGCAACCATTTCGGACACATACCCGATATCGCCACTTACCCGTCCATATTTCCTCTGTTCCCTCTCGACCGAATTTGGGTCAAACCCCGCGAGCTTCTTGCGGACATTGCGGCATACTCAACGCCTCTGGCGCGCGAAACCTCCGATCATCTGCCCTTGCGGGCAGTACTGAAACCGGCGGATTCGAGCTCGAATCCGTAAGGTTTTTTTACGTTCACTGTCTCAGGAATGACTCACAGTTACTTATCTATAACTCGATATTCATAAGGAATTCTGATTTACCTGCGACTTGAATTTTTTTATAAATTGACTACCGAGGCTTTGCCGAGGTGCAGGACTTAATTCGCAAACTCACTCAAAATAAGGAAAGTACCATGAGAATCAAAGGAGACTATTTGAGGAAGAGTCTGCCAGCGCTTTTAGACAAATGGGCAGACGATGTTGATAGGCTGGATATCCGGATTCAACCCGATAACGAAATGGATGCAGACAACGAAGACCGCTATGAACGCCCCCATTCGATCGGCTTCGAGTCTGGCTTCCACGCGCAAGCCCGTTAGCGAATGCTTACGGATTGACGCGACCCCACTCGTCCGAGCATTTCGGCTATCCCTATAATCCCGAGGACCCGAGGCTCCGCCTCGCTTCGTTGCCCGATCCGTTCGGGCAACGAAGCTAACCACAGACGCGGGCGTAGTCCGCCCGCCGCTCATGTCGTCAACAACGCCTGTCTTGCGACTTTCGCGACAGAGTTGTCCTCTTGCCCCAAAAGCAGTAATCGACGAGATTTTCCGGGCTCGTGCGGATAGATAGCGCCTGAGTCGCCCTGAAACTGACCGCCGCCACCGTTTCCCCAAACACACTGCCTTC
Source organism: Methylocaldum sp. GT1BB (assembly GCF_051027545.1). Classification (NCBI taxonomy): domain Bacteria; kingdom Pseudomonadati; phylum Pseudomonadota; class Gammaproteobacteria; order Methylococcales; family Methylococcaceae; genus Methylocaldum; species Methylocaldum sp. GT1BB. Next base: position 97,380 of record NZ_CP194902.1, read on the forward strand.
ATCATGAACGATTCGACAAGGTTCGCTTTTAAACGCGCAACTGACGCCCCCGCTCTGCCGAATACCAGCGTTCGCTTCATTATTCACTGTATGGCAGGGTTTCGTGGATGGTTTCTGCTGATGCTGATTCTGGAAACGGGACAGGCCATGAGCAACATCCTCGTACCCTACGCCATCGGGCAAATCATCGATGGCGTGACCGAGGCAAGCGGTGATTCGATTCCCTTGACGGAGCGCTTGAAAACGCCCTTGATGCTTTTCGCCGCATTGAATATCGCCGAAATCCTGTTCAGCCGGGCCAGCGGCGCCTGTCTGATCATGGTGGGACCGCGCTTGCGCAAAAGGACAACGCAAATACTGTACGCCTACCTGCAGCACCATTCCGTCCGGTATTTCAGCGGGCATTTTGCCGGCGCACTCGCGCACCGGATCACCGAAACCGCCATGAGCGTCAATCATACCGCTTGGGCGATTCTCTTCGATTTCTGGCCGGTCGGAGTCGTATTCGCCGTGTCCGTCGCGTTGCTGCTGAGAACTCACGATAATCTCGGATGGTTCGTAGCGGCCTGGGTGCTGGTCTACGTAGGCGTATCGTTCTGGCTGGCCAAACGCTGCCGTCCTTACGCTCAGGCTTATGCCGAAACCCGCAGCCAAGTGAACGGCAAAATCGTCGACTCCGTGACTAATATCCTGAATGTCAAATTGTTCGCCCGACTGCGTCACGAGCGGGATTATCTCGACCGTTATCTCGAAACGGAGGTCAAAGCCGGGCGCCGGACTTTCTGGTACATGGAGCGGGTGCGCTGGTTTCAGTTCATATCCGCGGCTGCCTTGAAGGTAGGCACGATATACTTCGCCTTGAGGCTCTGGGACCAAGGTCTGATCGGGGTCGGCGACTTCGCGATGAGCGCCGGACTGGCGCTTCTGATCATCGGTGATGCCCGCAATCTCAGCCGCCGCTTTCTGGAGTTCTTCGAATATGTGGGCAATGTCGGCAACGGCGTCACCACCATCGTCAGACCCCATGACATCGTCGATACGCCAAAGGCACAACCATTGCGAATAACGCGCGGACGGATCGAATTCCGCGATGTCCGGTTCGGCTATGTGCCGGGACAGTGGGTATTCGACGGGTTGAGCGTCGTCATCGAGCCCGGTCAGCGGGTCGGCCTGGTCGGATTCTCGGGCTCCGGAAAATCCAGCTTCGTCGGGCTGATCCTCCGCTACTACGAACCTCAAGGCGGTCAGATCCTGATCGACGGCACCGACATCGCTCACGTAACCCAGGACTCGCTTCACGAGCAAGTCAGTCTGATTCCCCAAGATCCCAGCCTATTCCATCGTTCGCTGCGGGAAAATATACGTTACGGACGGCCGGACGCCGAAGATGCCGAAATCGCCGCCGCAGCGCGAATGGCGCGCGCCGACGAGTTCATCGACGGCATGAAAGACGGCTACGACTCCCTGGTGGGCGAACGCGGCGTCAAGTTGTCCGGCGGCCAGCGGCAACGTATCGCAATTGCCCGGGTCATGGTCAAAGACGCGCCGATTTTGATACTCGACGAGGCTACGTCCAGTCTCGATTCGATAACGGAAAAGGCGATTCAGGACAATCTCGATCGGCTAATGGGCCAAAAAACGGTCATCGTCGTCGCCCACCGCTTATCCACGATCGCGCATCTCGACCGTATCCTGGTCTTCGACCGAGGCCGCATCGTCGAGGACGGGAATCACCGGGAATTGCTTGCAGCAAAAGGCTTTTACCACAAATTGTGGACCATGCAGGCAGGGGGTTTTCTTCCCGATACGAGCACAGATCTCTCGCGTTATGCAGCGCAGTAGCGAGACTGTTTACTTGACGCCACTCTTGCAGAAGCAGGCCCAGCCGAGTAAAAACGTGGTTCGCTCGATGATTCGAGCTGCTATTCGGACTCGGCTTTTTTTCTTGTCCGACAATATGCCGCGCATTGGAGCCCGTGCGACAGTGCGCCTCGAAGAACCTACTTGCGGCCCGATTGCTGTGTTGCGCGTGCTCGGACAGTCCTGCGGCACAGGGACGTACGCCGCACAGGACTGCGGAATCCTCATGTACTCCATGTACACTCCGGTTCCTGTGTCGCGGCTCCCATCCGTGGGAGCCGCCCTTAACGGGGCCTGCCATTGGCAGTCCAAATTGGCAATGTCCTTCCGTGGACTTTGCCCTTCGGACGAACGCGGTTCGTCTCATTCCGCTCCCTGCGGAATGGTCGCTTTCGGCGGATTTGTCCGGACGTCTTGGACTCGGGCCGCAAGTAGTTTTTTCGAGGCGCCCAACACGGCATCCGGTTCGCACATCAAACCTAAAATGGAGTGTAAACACTATGAAGAAACTCGGATCTTTTGCCCGAGCAGTTGCTCTTGTCATATTCGGGCTGTCCGGCTGCACCCCTTCGCCGTCTGCCGATGCAGAAAAACACAAGCGGGAAAGCTTGAAATTTTTGGTCGACAACGAGAAAAAGCCCGGCATCTTGAGTACCGCGAGCGGGTTGCAGTACCAGATCCTTAGCGAGGGCAACGGCCTTTCACCGAAGGCCACCGACACCGTAACCGTTAACTATCGCGGCAGCCTGATCTCGGGCCAGGAATTCGACAGCGGCGAAAACGTGAGTTTTCCTTTGAACGGGGTTATTCGCGGCTGGACCGAAGGTTTGCAACTCATGAAGGAAGGCGCCAAATACCGCTTTTTCATCCCCCCTGAACTGGCCTACGGCGAACGTGGCGCAGGCCGCGTGATTCCGCCAAACGCGGCTCTGATCTTCGATGTGGAACTGGTAAAGGTTAATCCTTAATCGGATCTGACTGCGCAACCGGATGCGGTTTTCACTTCAAGTGAGCCTACCATGTTCGAAAATCTCTTCGATTCTCAGACGATCAAAGATTTCATACCTCACGGGACGTGCCTTCTTTGGCGCTCCGATTTGCTGCTTCTTCATGTCCTATCGGATTCGCTGATTACGGCGGCTTATTATTCCATCCCCGCGGCACTGATTTTCTTCGTCCTCAAGCGGCGGGACCTTGAGTTCCGCTCGATCTTTGTCCTGTTCGGCATCTTCATCATGGCGTGCGGGACAACGCATCTAATGGAAATCTGGACGATTTGGCATCCCAATTACGTGCTGGAAGGATTCGTCAAACTGTTTACCGGCCTAGTCTCGATCGCGACCTCGGTCCTGCTTTGGCCGCTGATTCCCCACGCCCTCAAACTCCCGAGTCCTGCCAAGCTCGAAGAGACAAACCGCCAGTTGCAGCATGAGATCGAAGAGCGCAAAGGGAAGGAGCAGGAAATCAGACAACTAAACGCCAATCTCGAAAAAATGGTGGAGCAACGCACCGCGCAACTGGTCGAAGCAAACGCCCAACTCGAGGACGAAATCTTGGAGCGCCTCCGCATCGAGGAATCGTTACGCGAATCGGAAAGCCGCTATCGCACGTTATTCGAGCAAATGCCCGATGCGCTGGTGCTGATGGATATCGAAAGCGGCAAATTGATCGACTTCAATCCGAAGGCTCACCAAAATCTCGAATATAGGCGTGACGAATTCCGGAAACTGCGAATAAGCGATATCGATCGGCAGCAATCGGAAGAGGACATCAGACGACATATCGAGAAAACTCGTGATACCGGGGAAGATGTATTCGAAACCGAGCATATTACAAAAAGCGGCATCGTACGGAATATCCGCGTCACCACCAAGGTCATTCAGCTCAATCAAAAAAAATTGATCCAAGCGGTATTCACAGATATCACCGACTACAAACAGCTTGAGCTTGCTCTGCGCACCCAACAGCAGAAATTGGAGCAATCCCAGAATCGGCTCGAATATATCGTCAATACCAGCCCATCCGTAATTTACATACTCTCCCGAACGGGCAATCCGGAATGCCCCTTCAAGGTCGATTTCATGGGCGAAACCATAACCCTGGTGACCGGCTATGAACCGCACCAATGGTATTGCGACGAGACCTTCTGGATCGATCATGTTCATCCGGACGACCGTGCTGCCGCTCTGGAAAATCAAAGCCTCCTGATTAGTCAAGGCGAACTCACGCATCAATACCGGTTTCGACACAAGGACGGCTCGTACCGGTGGATTCACGACAAGCTTAGATCGCTTCGAGATTCCGAGGGAAACATGATCGAAGCGATCGGCGCCTGGGTCGATATTACGGAACGCAAGCAAGGCGAACTGGCCCTAAAGGAAGCAAAAGAGGCCGCCGAAGCCGCGAATCGCGCCAAAACCGAGTTTCTCGCCAACATCAGCCACGAGTTGAGAACTCCTTTGAACGGAATACTCGGGTTTACCCAGGTGCTTCAAAAACAGACCGATCTCACCTCAAAACACAAGGAATATCTGGGTTATATCGGCCGCTCCGGACATCATTTGCTGACATTGATCAACGATCTGCTCGATTTATCCAAAATCGAGGCGGGGCGACTGGAGGTGGAAAATTCCATTTTCCATTTCGTAGAGTTTCTCGACGGCATTGCCGAGATGTTCGAATTCCGAGCAATAAATAAGGGCGTTGGTTTTATCTATGAAAAGGCCGCGACTCTACCCGAATACGTTATCGGTGATGAAAAGCGCTTACGGCAGATACTCATCAATCTCCTCGGCAACGCCATAAAGTTCACCCATCAGGGGTATGCCGCTCTGAAAGTCTTCAGTCATGGAGAAACCGTCTATTTCCGGATTGAAGATACCGGCCAGGGTATCGCCGAAGAGGATATGGGACGAATTTTCCTGGCCTTCGAGCAAGTGGCCGATCACGACTCTACGGAAGGAACAGGCTTAGGGCTAGCTATCAGCAAGCGGTTGGTGGATGCCATGGGCGGACAAATCGACGTGCAAAGCACTCGCGGCCAAGGCAGTGTTTTTACGGTTTCGCTGGCGTTGCCGGCAGCATCGAATCCGTCGAAACCGAAAGCCGATGAGAATCAGGTCATTGGTTACACCGGAAAAGCGCGACGGATCATGATCGTCGACGATAATCCGGATAATCTGACGATGCTGTCGGCGCTTCTGGAATCACTGGATTTTGTCATAGAAACGGCCTCGAACGGCAGAGAATGCTTGGACAAGTTCGCGCTTTTCGAACCTGACCTGATCATGATCGATCTCTTGATGCCCGATATGGATGGGGCAGAAACGGTCAAACATTTACGGCAGACGGAATCCGGGCAAAACGTCAAAGTCATCGCAGTCACCGCGCATGCGTTCGATGACATCAGAGACATGTGCCTGGCATCGGGCTTCGATGACTTCATCACCAAGCCGGTAGATCTCGGGGATTTGCTGAACAGCCTGCAAAAATCCTTGGGCCTGACCTGGCGCTACGCCGACACCGGTTCACATGCAAAGCCGGCACGCGCCAAGGCCTCGTAACCCTGCCCGGATCTTATGTCAAGAATTATCTCCGGTCGGATGTGGGCCGCGCCGGTTTGTGCGACGCCGGAGCTGTCAAAAACCTTCATGGTCTTGCGACGCCGCAACGAGCGTTGCCGGCGGCGACGCCCCGCGTGGTTCGTCGTCGCTGCGGACAGCAGAACCCAACGGATAGGTACCGATTCGTTCCCGTATATCGTCGCCCTTTACACGGTTGGAAGGCTTGGTCAGCTGCGCCGCGGCGAGTACCAGGATCGGCGCGATGATGAAGCTGCCGGTCAGCGCCTGTAACTTCAATTGTTCTTGATCGGGAACCGCCTCTACCCCATAGGCGAGCCAGTAAGTCACTCCCAGTTGAAAAATCACGATGCCGCTCCAGAAACACGGAGCGAACAATCCCTTCAACGGCACATAGACCAGTCTAACCGGCTCTCCGCGCCTTTGCTCCCGGTCCAGCAACAGCCGATCGATGCGCTGATTCAGCAAAATCGTCACCGTCGCGACGATATACCAGCCGGCGTAATTTTCGAGGGTCACGCCGAAATGAACGCCAGGGTCAGGATAATGATAAATGTCCCCCAAGAACCAATATTTGCCGAGGTTGGCGATCGGGTCGACGATAAGGTCGACGACCAGCATAAGAAATGCACCGAGCAGCAACACCGACACCGAATTTCGGACCTCTACCGAGGTTACGCGCTGCACGTCGTACGCCTTGATCCATAGGGGAGACATAAAGAACTGCGCCAGCGAGAAACTGACATAGCTGAGAAATGAAAACGACAGGCTGTCGAAGAACGGAACGCCAAAAACGACCAAATCGTTGCTCAGCGCCTCGTAATGGTAGACATACTTCCCGAACGGAATTCCATGGTTGATGCTCCCCCATTCGGCCAGCAGAGCCACCAAATAGCTGCTGATCACCCAGATCACCGTTCGCCGAGCGCCTTGCTCCAGCCAGGAAAGCAGCAGGAATGCGATCAGAAAAACCGTGATGTACGGACGATGGATCAAGGACCAGAGGAGTTGCTCGAACATTCGACAGGTGCGAGGTTTACGAAACCTTTCATATTAACCGGCAAGGACTTTGACGGCCAGGTGGCCTGAATGCTCATTCACCAACTCGATATCGATTACGCTCTCCGTGAAACCGCGAGATTCTTCAAGACGCCGAACCGTCACGTATAATGGCGGCCTTTGTTTTTAAGGAGCCACCATGTCGCAATTCGACAACGTCAGCGTCGTCAAGAAAGCCAATGTCTATTTCGACGGCAAATGCGTCAGCCATACCGTCCTTTTTCCGGACGGCAGCCGCAAGACCGTCGGCGTGATCTTCCCGTCGGCCCTGACTTTCAGCACCGCCGCGCCGGAAATCATGGAAATTAATGCCGGCGCTTGCCGAGTGCGCTTAGCGGGCGAGACAGAATGGAAAACTTACGGGGCCGGCGATTCATTTGAAATTCCTGGCAACAGCCGATTCGATATCGAAGTGATTGACATGCTGGATTATGTTTGCCACTTCGCCTGAGACAAACAAAAACTAACGCGATTGGCTCTTGCGGTTCATCTTGGTCTTTTGAGTCGCTTTCTTCGATGCTTTCTTAACGTGCGCGTTTTTTGCCTTTGGCTTCTCTAGCGAAAGCGCCTCAGCATTCTCCTTTTGCTTCTGCCACTCGGCGAGACGGTCCAAAGCCAGGGCCATTTCGCCGGGAGCCATTTCCTCGACCAGGCTGTCCTTGGCATCGGCCGCGTTCTGATTACCCTGTTCTGCCGCAAGCGTGTACCAGAAATACGCCTGAGCATTGTCCTTGTCGATGCCGTTGCCGGATGCATAAAGCGAACCCAGCACGGCTTGGGCGCTGGCATCGCCCTGCTCGGCCGCTTTGCTGAACCAACGCGCAGCTTCGCCCATGTCGATCGGAGCTCCCAGACCATAGAAGTAAAGAACGCCGAGCTTGCTTTCGGCCGTTGTATCGCCTTGCCTGGCCGCTTGCTCGTACCAGTGCCGCGCCTCGACATAGTCCAGCGGCACACCTAGCCCTTTCATGTAAAGATTGCCCAAATTGACTTGAGCTTCCGGCATGCCCTGCTCCGCCATAGGCTTGAATTCAGCGAAGGCCGCGGAATAGTCACGCCGTTCGATGGCCGCCATACCTTCCTCGAATCCGGCCCAAGCCGATGCCGGGGAGACCAGCCAGACGCTCGCCGCCAATAACGTCAGAACTGGAAATTTCTTGTAGCCAACTGAGATCACGATTTATTCCGGTTTCTTGAATTCAGCTAAAAAAGCGCGCAAGCCGCTAGCCTGTCCGCACTCAAGCGACCGACAAGACGATCTTGCCCATATGCCGGCTGCTTTCCATCAGTCGATGGGCTTCTGCTGCCTTGGCCAAGGTAAACGTGGCGTGCACCACCGGCTTGACCTGACCCGATTCGAGCAGCGGCCACACTTTCCGCCTCAGCGCATCGGCAATCGTGGCCTTCTCTTCCACGCTCCGCGGCCGCAAGGTTGAGCCGGTCAAGGTCAGACGGTTCAAAAAAATGGGGAGCAGGTTGATTTCCGCCTTGGGTCCGCCCTGAACCGCGATCACGACCAAGCGGCCATCTGCGGCGAGACAACTGAGATTCCGCTGGAGATAAGGGCCGCCGATCATATCGAGAATCAGGTTTACGCCCTTGCTCTCGGTCAGTGCCCTGATGCGGTCGACGAAGTCTTCCTCGCGATAGTTGATCGCGGTAGCCCCGAGCTGCTCGCAGAACCGGCATTTTTCCGCGCTTCCCGCGGTTACGAACACGCTGGCGCCGAATGCACGGGCCAATTGAATCGCCGTGGTGCCGATGCCGCTGCTGCCCCCGTGTACCAGCATGCTTTCTCCGGGTTTCAGCCCGCCCCGCTCGAATACATTGGTCCAGACCGTGAAAAACGTCTCAGGCATGGCGGCGGCATCGATCGGCCCAAATCCTTTCGGCATAGGTAAACAGAGTGCCGCGGCGGCCACGCAATATTCAGCATATCCCCCGCCGCTCACCAGGGCGCAAACCGATTCGCCGATGGCGGGCTCACGCACGCTTTCGCCCAAAGCTACCACTTCGCCCGCGATTTCCAAGCCCGGTACATCGGACGCTCCCGGCGGAGGCGGGTAAAGCCCTTTGCGCTGCATGACATCCGGCCGGTTCACCCCGGCCGCAGCTACCTTGATCAGCACTTCGCCAGGCCCCGGCTGCGGCATCGGTCGCCGACACAACTGCAAAACCTCCGGACCGCCCGATTGGGCGATCTCGACGGCCGCCATCGTGCCGGGGAAAAAACCAGTCAAATCAAAAAACTCCTATAGACCCGCCAGCCAAAGCCGCAACCGGAGCCCCAATTCGCTGGTGTAGCCGATGGTGGAAAAACGAATATGACCGTCAGGACCCAAAATAAACACGGCCGGCACACCCCGAATTCCGTAGTCTCTGCCGATAGCGCCATCCTGGTCGAGAACTACCGGAAACTCGAATCCTTCCCGTTTGACGTACTCACGGACCTCGGTTTCGTCCCCCGACAACAGCGCCACGCTGACCAGCGGCGTATCTCGTGCCAATGATCGAATGGAGCTCTGCATCGCCTTGCAGATCTGACACCAACTCGCCCAAAAGTAGATTACGGCCGGCCGTCCTTCCGGCTTGGGTACATCCAACGCCGTGCCGTCCAAAGCAGTTGCCCGTATCGGGGGCGGCATCCCGGACACCAAGCTGCGAGTGGCGATCAACTGTACACCGATGTACAGCACAACCGCGGTACTGCCGAATACCAATATTTGCTTCAGCTTGTTTGCCATGGCGCTACTCGAACCGTCTCAAAAGAGCAGCGCCGTTCTGGCGCAGCCACTGGCGTTCGCCGGAATAGGCGGGCAGATGCCGGGCGACTAAGGCCCAGAAATCGGCCGAGTGATTCCGATGGCGGATGTGACATAGTTCATGCACAACCACGTATTCCAATACCGACGGCGGCGCAAAAGCCAGAAGCCAGTTCAGGTTGATGTCGTTCCTAGGGCCGCAACTCCCCCATCGGCTACTCATCCGCTTGACCCTGATTTGACGCGGATACAATCCGAAGCGAACAGCATGTCTTTGTATGATGAATCCGGCCTGATCTCGTATCCACAACTTCGTCCAGTTAAAAAGTGCATTCCTGGCGAGATGCGGCTGGTTCTCCGTACCCGCAGGTACGGAGACCAGGAAATGGCCATCATACTGGATATGCGTCCGCCGCCCGGTATGCTCGCGGATCACGAGCGGCACTTCACGACCTTGAAACGGAACGGTCGAACCGTTCTCCAAACGCTGCGCCGGCCCGGATTGAGCAGTCGTCGAACGCATCTCCGAAAGCTTGCGTTCGGCCCAGTCGCGATGCTTGTGCAAGAACGCCAGGGCTCGAGCTTCGCTGATCGTGGGCGGCACGACGAGCTCGATTCCTTCGGGTTTCGCGACCAAACGAAGATGCTTGGCCCGTCGGCTATGGCGAATGCTGTAAGGCAAAGGAAAGCCTGACGACACGGCCTAGCCTTTTCGAATCGCGACGACTTCCAATTCCTTATCCCCCACCGGTCTCTTCCACGTCACTACATCCCCCACTTGAGCCTCCAGTAAAGCCCGTGCCAAAGGCGACATCCAGCTGATCTTCTCATGAGTCGCATCCGCCTCGTCCTCGCCAACGATGGTAAAACGCAGCGTCTGGCCGTCGGAATCGAGAACCTCGACCGTTGAACCGAAGCGTACCTTGTCGTCGGACTGGGCTTCCGGCTGCACCACCACGGCGCTTTGAACACGCTCCTCGTAATAGTGCAAATCGCGCTCCACCTGCTTAAGCTGTTGCCGGGCGCCCAGATCGTCGTTCCCAATCAGGGCCTCTTTTTGCGCACTAAGCTCGCGAACCCGCCGTTGCAGCTGCGCCAATCCCTGCGGAGTAACATAATTGGTATACGAGCTCCGAGGCCGTTCGGGAAGATCGTCACCAAGCTGTTCGCCATCCGGTTCTTTGACAAAAGCGCGACTCATGATAACCACCTCAAAATCTTACCGAGAGAGGCATGGAAAAATCCCGTGCCCGGAAGTGCCGAGGCATTCGGCGTCATTGCCGAAGCCAATGCCAAGGCCAGTTGCAATTTATGTTTACACGTTCCTAAAACGTTTGCTGTCATATTTGTCGGTCAAAATGATACAAACTGCTATAGTTCATCATTAAACGACTGCCTCATTCACCGATCGCGACGAGTCCTAGGTGCAGAAGCAAGAAGTCCACGTCAAAAGCCTGCTGGATCGTATTCTCGCGCTGGAACAGCTAACCGTTTTGTTTCAGCCGATAGTCGTATTGGATAAACAAGCGATTTTTGGATATGAGGGCTTAATTCGAGGACCGTCCGAATCTTTGCTACATAGGCCCAACGTTCTGTTCGCCGCGGCGGCCAAGTATGGGCGCCTGGTGGAACTGGACTTTCTGTGCCGCAAGCTCATCATCCGCCAATTCGCCAAACTCGCTCTGTCGGGACATCTCTTCGTCAACATCAATCCCATTACCTTGACCGACGACGAATTCATTCACGGACGAACACTCATGTACCTACAGAATCACAAATTGGATCCGGATCGCGTCGTTGTCGAAATCACCGAAACGCAACCCATTCAAGACTGGACAGTTTTTCAGCATGCCCTCCAGCACTATCGCGGAATGGGTTTCAAAGTCGCCTTGGACGACCTCGGAGCCGGCCATTCCAGTCTTAAGCTCTGGTCAGAGCTGAATCCGGATTTCGTCAAGATCGATCGGCATTTCATCGAGGGCGTCGACGAAGACCAAACCAAGCGCCAATTCATCAAGTCCATCATAGAAATCGCCAAGTCTCTGGGTTGCCAGACTATAACCGAGGGTATCGAACATAAACACGAATATGCTGCCTTGCGCAACCTGGGCATCGACATGGCCCAGGGATTCTATTTTGCTCCACCGAAAAAGACTCCCGATATCGCGCTTAACCCGCAACTGTTCAGTGACCGACAAAAACGCAACGTTTATTCGGAAAAGCTGACTATCGCACACCTGTTGAAAGAAGTTCCGACCATATCGCCACAATCAACCATGGAAGAAGTCGGCGATCTCTTCCGAATCAGTGAAACGCTCCAATCGGTGGCCATTGTAGACACTGGCGAACCCTTGGGACTGATTTTGCGCAACGACCTGATGAATCTCTTGGCGAGCCGATACGGACGCGACTTGCATGGTCGAAAACCCATACAGGAATTCGCCTTCAGGCCAACGCTCAAGTTCGACCTCCACACATCCCTCGAGGACGTCAGTCGCTGCCTGACCAGCGCGGTCAATCACCAAACGGACGAATTCATTATTACGGAAAACGGACGTTTGATCGGCAAAGGCACTCTTCTGGATCTCCTGAGCACGATCACCGATTTGCAGATCACTAAAGCCCGCTACGCGAACCCGCTGACACTATTGCCCGGTAGTGTTTTGATTCAACAGAAACTGGATGAGTTCCTGCGTAATCGAGAGGATTTCGTCGTCGCATATTGCGATATCGATTACTTCAAAGCTTACAATGACGTTTATGGCTATTTACGCGGCGACGATCTCATCCAGCTTGTGGGCCGACTCATGACAGAAACGGCCGATACCGATTTGGACTTTGTAGGGCATATCGGCGGCGACGATTTTATCGTCCTGTTCCGGAGCGCCGACTGGAAAGAACGCTGTCGACACCTGTTACAAACCTTCGAGACGCTCGTACCGGAACATTACACCGCCAAAGACCGACAAATCGGCGGCATCGAAGCGTGCGACAGGTATGGAGAGAAACGATATTTTCCTTTCGTATCTCTTTCGATCGGCATTTTGCCGGTGGCCGCGAGTCAGAATGGCTTGACCAAGGAAGTTATCGCCGAACTGGCATCGATAGCCAAAAAGAAGGCTAAGGAATCTTGCGGCAACGCGATGTACATCGAAAATCTCGAGAGCGAAGAACGAATCAATCTGACTTCGACCCTGGAAGAAATCGCCATTCAAACCAAGTTGTTCATGCACTGACTGACTGATTGATCGGATGCCGCTTTCGGCTTCGATTCCAAGTTCAGCATTTCCGCTGCCAGCTGCGCGAGTTTGAGCGCGCCATTCTTGTCTCCCAAGTCGTCCCTGATTTGCCTGAGCGCCTGCCGCATCGCTTCTGCATAATCGTGATCCCGAAGAATTCGGGTGATCTCGCCGGCGATATTGTCCGGCGCCGCATCGTGCTGAATAAACTCGCGGACCACATGACGACCCGCCAAAATGTTCGGCAATCCGATATAAGGGATGCGGACCAGCAGGCGCCCCAACCAATAACTGAGCGGAGTCAGCCGATAGACGATTGCCATCGGTATACCCAGCAATGCCACTTCAAGCGTCGCGGTGCCGGAAACGGTGATCACGGCATCGCAGCATTGCAGGGCATCGTAATCCTGCCCTTCGATCACGCGGACGGGTAGATCGCTAAGCGCAAGATGGCTGTGCAGCAACTCGTCCGATATCGAAGGGGCGCGAAAAAGAACGAATTGCGCTCCCGGAAACTCGTGCGCCAACCGTCCCGCGGCGTCGAGAATGACAGGCATAAGCCGGTTAATCTCGTTGACCCGGCTACCCGGCAACAGTCCGATAACCGGGCGTTTGCCCGCAAATCCGAATTTAGCCATAGCTTCGGATCGCTCCATGGAGGGCTTTACCTTTCCCGCCAAAGGATGGCCCACGTAGGTCACCGGTATTTTATAGGCCTCGTAGAACGGCACTTCGAACGGGAATATCACCGCCATGTGGTCCACGATCCGGCCGTAGCTCTTCACCCGCCCAGGGCGCCAAGCCCAAACCTGCGGACTCACATAGAACAGGACTTTGACGCCGCATTCCTTTGCCTTCCGCGCCAAACGAAAGTTGAACTCCTTGTAGTCGACACAGATCAGCAAATCCGGTTTCTCTTCGCAAGCTATCTGCTGCATCGAACGGAGCGCTCGCCGAATTTCACCGTAATGCTTGGCCACTTCGGCGAGCCCGATGACGGCGAGATGGGTGGAGTCGCAACGGAGTTCAATCCCCGCCTCGCGCATTCTGACGCCGCCCATGCCGATGCCGCGGAGGTTCGGGATGAGTTTTTTGAGCTCCCGAAATAGATGGGCGGCGTGGAGATCGCCGGACGCTTCTCCGGCGCTCAACATGACGAGAGGCGAGCGCTCAGTCATTCAAAGCCGCACGGATGACCGACACGATGCGGCGGACATCGGCTTCCTGAAGTTCGGGGTAAATGGGCAAGGACAGGCAACGCGCCGCGACCGCTTCCGTGACCGGCAGAGTTAGCCCGGCACACTCTTCGGCAAATACCTTCTGCCGATGCAACGGCACCGGATAATAAACCGCGCAGGCGATGCCGGACTTCTGGAGTGCCTGCATGACGGCGTCGCGCCGGTTGGTCAGCAGTGTGTACTGATGGTAAACGTGTACGCCTATGCCGTCCTCATAAGGCGTGGTTACCGGCAGATCCGCCATCAGGTCCGAATACAGATGGGCGACACGGCGGCGATTGTGGTTGAAATCGTCGATACGTCGCAGCTTGATGCGCAGGATTGCCGCCTGCAATTCGTCGAGCCGGCTGTTGTAACCGATCACGTCGTGGTAGTACCGCACCTCGGACCCGTGGTTACGCAACACCTTGACCTTGTCGGCGATATCATCCTCATTCGTGGTGACCAAACCGCCATCGCCATAGCAGCCGAGATTCTTGCTCGGAAAAAAGCTGAATCCGGCGCTCACGCCGAAGCTGCCGGTCTGCTGCCCGCCGATGGATGCACCGAACGACTGGGCGCAGTCTTCCACCATCCTGAGCCCGTGCTTTTCGCAGATCGCGGAAATCCGCTGCATGTCCGCCGGCTGGCCAAACAAGTGTACCGGCATGACGGCCGCAGTCTTTTCGGTGATCGCCGCCTCGATGGCATCAGGATCGATATTGAAGGTCTTGGGATCGATGTCCACGAAAACAGGCTTGGCGCCAACGTAGCGAATGGCTTCCGCCGTCGCGATAAAGGTAAACGGTGTCGTAATGACCTCGTCCCCTTCGCCGATACCGGCTGCCAAAAGGGCCAAATGCAGGGCGTCGGTTCCCGAAGCGACACCGATCGCGTGCTTGACCCCCAGATAAGCCGCCGTTTCCTCTTCAAAGGCCTTGACGTTCGGCCCCAGAACAAAGGCGCAGCTATCCAAGACCTGCCTCAAGCTTTGATCGATTTCGTCCTTGATTTGCAGATATTGGGCTTTTAGGTCGACCATGGGGATCATGAGATCTATCTCTCCTGTAGGCGTTGTCATGACAAGCGTTGCGTAGCGACATTAAGCCCCCGCGACCGCAGCGCCAGGGGCAGGAAAACCATTCAGGCGTGAATGGTCAGGCGTTGAGTAGCCGGGTGATTTCGGTAGCCGTTGCCAGAGCGCGCCGTCCGGCATGCCCGGACACTAAAGGCTCGCGTCCGTTCCGGATGCAAGCGACGAAATGCTTGATCTCCTCCATCAGAGCATCTCCGTTGTCGAACACGGACTCTTCACTGACGATTTCCGGTATGCCGGGAAACATCTCGCCCTCACCTTTACGATGGCGCGTCAAAGCGCGATTTTGGAAATCAACGGAAATATAAGCATTGGGCATGAACATACGCATCTTGCGTTCGACTTTCTGGCTGACGCGGCTGGCCGTAACGTTGGCCACGCTGCCATTCTTGAACGCAATGCGCGCGTTGGCGATATCGACGTCACCGGTCAATACCGGCACGCCTTTGGCGTCGATGCGGTCGACTTCACAATCGACCAAATCCAGGATGATATCGATATCGTGGATCATAAGATCAAGCACTACGCTGACGTCGTTGGCGCGTGGTTTGAACGGCGCCAAACGGTGCGATTCGATAAAAATCGGCTTGTCCTCGGTCAGATCGAGAGCCAATAGAGCGGCGTTGAAGCGTTCCAGATGCCCCACCATGAGCACGCGGCACTTTTCTTCGGCGATGCGGATAAGCTCATCGGCCTCCTCTACCGTCACCGTGATCGGCTTTTCCACCAGCACATGCGCTCCCACCGCCAAGAAATCCTTGGCCACTTGGTGATGCAAGCTGGTCGGTACCACGATGCTCACGGCATCGACTCGGCCGAGCAGTTCCCGATAGTCAGTCAGCGCCTGGCTACCGGTCTTATCCGCTACGGCTTGGGCTGTCCGCAGATCCGTATCGACTACGGCGACCAATTCGCAATCAGGAAGTGCAGCATATTTTTCCGCGTGGAACTTCCCCAAGTAACCGACTCCGATCACGGCACATTTCAGTGAACTCATGGCGCTTTTTAAACTGAGAAAGAAAGTGGATGCGGCGACGTATCGACCGATTCAATCTTCACCACGGACATGTATATCGATAAACCCCAAAGTCCCGTGGCGCTTCGATTCTTCCGCCAGCCAACCTCGAAGATAGGCCAGTTCCGGCGTATCCGGCAAGTCGTCCAGGCTTTTTTTGTTCCGCAAACGCCGGTAGGCGGTCGATACGGCTTTCAGACGGTCTCCGTCGATCCCCGCGCGCCGCATACCTACCAGGTTCAGCCGATAATGCTTACCCGGTCTTCCACCTACCATCGTAAAGGGAATAACGTCTTTATTGATACCCGCAAGTCCCTGCAAGATCGCGAAGCTACCGATGCGGCAGAACTGGTGAACCATGACCCCGCCCCCGAAAAAAACCCGATCCCCTACCTGAACATGGCCGCCGAGTGTGGCACCGCTGGCGAAAATATTGTTGTCGCCCAACCGGCAGTCGTGTGCCACGTGACTATTGTTCATCAGATAGTTATTCGCGCCGATCCGCGTAGCGTCGCCCTTTCGGGTGGCTCTACTCACGGTCACGCCTTCGCGAAAAACATTGGCGTCGCCAATCTCCACATAGGTTTCCGTTAGAGGATCGAACCCCAGATCCTGGGGCAATCCGCCGATGACCGCCTGTGGACAGACGTGGTTGTTCCTTCCCATGCGAACGTACGAATGAATGACGGCATGGGCCTCGATGCGACAACCTTCCCCGATTTCGGTGCGGCTCTCAATCACGGCGTAAGGACCCACCGAAACGCCTATCCCTAGTTTGGCATCCGGAGCGATGCAGGCGGTAGGATGTATATTCGCAATCATAAATCCTCGGCTAAGCTCAGAACGGTTTCAACCGCGCGGGTGACAGCGGGCGTGAAGGTCTTTTAAGCGCTCCTGGGCGACGTGGGTATAAATTTGTGTGCTCGACAAATCACTGTGCCCTAATAAGAGTTGAACCACCCGAAGATCAGCGCCATGATTCAGCAAATGTGTAGCGAAAGCGTGTCTCAAAGTATGGGGCGAAAGCGGCTTATGAATGCCGGCCAGCAAAGCATAGCGCTTAATGAGGTGCCAAAAGGCCTGGCGCGTCATTGCGGCTCCGCGATCCGTGACGAACACATCGTCGCTGCGTCTCCCCCTCAGGATCATCGGCCGTGCCGACTTCAGGTAACGGTTCACCCAATCTTCCGCCTCTTCGCCGATGGGTACCAAGCGATCCTTGCGTCCCTTACCCACTACGCGAACGACACCTTGGCGGAGATTCAATTGCCCGAGCGTAAGCCCGACCAATTCGCTTACACGAAGTCCGGTGGCATAAAGGACTTCCAGCATAACCCGATCCCGGCAGCCTAAAGGCTCATCGGTGTTCGGAGCCTCCAGCAAGGCTTCCACATCCTTCTCCGTGAGCGTTTTCGGTAGCGGGCGCCCGATGCGAGGCGCCTCTATGGACACGGTCGGATCTCTATCTACGCAGCCTTCGCGAGTGGCGAATAAGTAAAACTTCCGCAGGCTCGAAAGGAGTCGGGCGCTGGTCCGCTCACTCGCCTTCTGACGATATTTCAGCGCCAAGTAGCCTTCTATCTCGCCCGCCTCTACCTGGCAAAGCGATTTTTTGTGCGTATTGCTCAACCAAACGGCAAACAGGCTGACGTCACTTCCGTACGCTTTTTGAGTGTTCTCGCTTAATCCTTCTTCGACCCAGAGGGCGTTCATGAAACGCCGGATCAGATCACCATCCGAATCGGCAATGCGAGGTTCAATCGAGCCAACAGCCTTCATGCCTTATGAACGATGGCGTTTTCACAAAACGCGCCTGATTTATCTCGGTCCCCATACGACAAACGGGCAGCGCTCGCTGCCCGTCTTCGATTCCCGCATCAATCGCCGCGGCGATTTCTCGTTCCGATCAAATTTTTTCTTTGATACGGGCGGCCTTGCCAGTGCGGCTGCGGAGATAATAAAGTTTCGCGCGACGAACGTCGCCGCGGCGCTTAACCTGAATATCCTGGACCTGAGGACTATAGGTTTGGAAAACCCTTTCCACGCCCTCGCCATGAGAAATTTTGCGCACCGTGAAAGCGGAATTGTATCCCCTGTTCCGCTTGGCGATGACCACGCCTTCATAGGCCTGCAGGCGCTCGCGATTTCCCTCTTTCACCTTCACCTGTACGACCACGGTGTCGCCTGGACCAAAGTCCGGGACCGTTTTCTGGCTCATCCATTCGCGCTCAAGTTGCTGAATAATGTGACTGGACATTGCGATTCCCCTTAATTCGTTCCGGCTTTCAATTCGTGTTTAAACTCTTCCAGCAAATTCCGCTGCTCCGCATCGAGCTCAAGCTTAGCTAATAAATCTGGTCTTCTTAACCAAGTTCGGCCCAGGGACTGTTTCAAGCGCCAGCGTCTGATCGCAGCATGGTCTCCACTCTGCAAAATCTCAGGAACTCGCCGGCCATCGAGCATTTCAGGCCGAGTGTAATGGGGGCAATCCAACAACCCCGCCATGTGCGAGTCCTGAACAGCCGAATCTGCATGCCCTAAAACACCAGGCAGCAATCTAACCACCGCATCGAACATCACCAGCACCGCCAACTCGCCACCGCTCAAGACATAGTCACCTATCGACCACTCTTCGTCGATTTCGGCTTCGATCAGGCGCTCGTCGACTCCCTCGTAGCGTCCGGCAACCAGAACAAGTCTCGGCTGCCGAGAAAGACGAACGACAACATCTTGAGTCAACAAACCGCCTTGCGGGCTCAAATAAATCGTCTTTGCCGCTAGGTCCGAGTCGGCTCGTGCCGCACGGATTGCACTGCGCAACGGCTCGACTTTCATAACCATGCCCGGCCCACCGCCGTAGGGACGATCATCTACCGTTCTATGCCGATCCGAGGTCCAGTCCCGCGGATTCCAGAGCTTGAGATCGACAATCCCTCTTTCGATTGCCCGCCCGGTTACACCGCACCTGGCGGCACTTTCGACCATTTCGGGGAACAGGGTAACGACATCGAAACGCATTGAGCTACGGCTCTAAAAATCCGGATCCCAATCTACGATTAGAACACCCTCATTCAAGTCGACACTCTTAACGAATTCGCCGACCACAAAAGGGATCAAGCGCTCTCGCTCGCCGTGAACCGTCATAACATCGTTCGCACCGGTTTCCATCATGCCGGTCACGGCACCCAGACTAATGCCGGATGTCGTACGGACCTCAAGCCCGATCAAATCCGCCCAATAATATTCGCCTGGCTTCGTTGGCTGAAACTGTTCTCTGTTAACGAAGATATTCAGCGTAGATAACTGCAACGCTTGGTCACGGTTATCCACACCCTCCAGATGCGCTACGACCGTGTTCCCATGCCGGCGCCCGCCGACGATCTTAAATTCCTTTTGAGTTTTCTCATCGCCGATCAGCCACGGCGAATAACTCAAGATATTGTCTGGCGGATCGGTATGTGAGCGAACTCTTACCCACCCTCGGACGCCAAACGCACCCAACACTTCACCGGCGACAATCTGCCGCGCCACTGTAAACTTGTGTCGCGGGAATAAATTTAAGCCGCAGCCGAGTCTGCGCCTTTCCGAAATTCCTTAATCAAGGAGTGAACCCGTTCGGTCGTCTTGGCGCCTTGACTCAGCCAGTACTGAACACGCGCATCATTTAAACGCAGTCTTTCGTCTTTCCCGGAAGCGATCGGGTTAAAAAACCCAACTCGCTCAATGTAACGACCATCTCGTTTACATCTGCTGTCGGCAACAACGACATGATAGAAAGGGCGCTTTTTTGCGCCACCACGGGCAAGACGAATCGTGACCATTAAATTTCCTCTTAAGGATGCAAGAACAACCCGAAAAAACCAGATATTTTACCGAAAAACCTGTCTATGTGAAGACTTGGCCGCCAAAATCATGCCAAACCAAGACTCAGCGCCAAAATTGAAACAGATTTGCGTCATACGGGCTAGATTGAAAACAGACTCGCAGCTCCCGAACCCACCCGAACCGGGTAATCGCCACTCGAGATCTTCTGCGCTTTAATGGAATGGCGGAGAGAGAGGGATTCGAACCCTCGATAGAGCTTTTGACCCTATACTCCCTTAGCAGGGGAGCGCCTTCAGCCTCTCGGCCATCTCTCCGAAACTGACGAGATTATAATCGACTTATTCCGTATGCTCAGCTGTTTTTTCTGGTGTTTGAGCCTGCTGCTCTCTTTTTATGCGCTCATAGATCTCTTCCCGATGCACAGAAACTTCCTTGGGCGCGTTCACACCAATGCGAACCTGATTACCTTTTACCCCTAATACGGTAACCGTTACATCATCCCCGATCATCAGAGTCTCACCGACTCTACGAGTCAATATCAACATAAATCCTTCCTTTCCGGTCGCTCGTGACCTACCTTAAAATGGTGCCGCTTGCCGCAACACCAAGCCAACCAACACAAACGGTTAAGCGCTATATTATATCAGTTTTTCTTATGTTTATAATGAAAATTTGACCTCACGCCGCTTCCACCGACTGATCGAGATTAAAGGCTTCGTGCAAACTCCGAACTGCGAGTTCCAGATATTTTTCATTCAAAACTACAGAAATCTTGATTTCGGAGGTCGATATCATCTGGATATTGATCCCCTCTTTTGCAAGAGCCTCGAACATCTTGCTGGCAATCCCGGCGTGCGAGCGCATCCCGACACCAACCAAGGATACTTTGACAATCTTGTCATCACCAGCAACTTCGCGCGCGCCGAGTTCGGCGCAAGTGCTATGCAGAATGTCCAAAGCTTTTCCATAGTCATTGCGATGCACTGTAAACGTGAAATCGGTTGTGCCGTCCTCTCCGATATTTTGGACAATCATATCGACTTCAATATTCGCATTTGCGATGGGACCAAGGATTTTATAGGCGATGCCTGGACGATCGGGCACACCCATAATGGTCAGCTTAGCTTCGTCTCGATTGAACGCTATGCCGGAAATTAGCGGCTTTTCCACGTTTTCTTCCTCGTAACTGATCAACGTGCCAGGGCCTTCCTTAAAACTCGAAAGCACCCGTAGAGGGACATTGTATTTACCGGCGAACTCGACTGATCGAATCTGCAATACTTTCGATCCCAAACTCGCCATTTCTAACATTTCTTCGAATGTAATTCGGTCCAGCCGCCTGGCGCGCGGCTCAACGCGCGGATCGGTGGTGTAAACACCATCCACGTCGGTATAGATCAAGCACTCACTCGCTTTGAGCGCCGCAGCCAGGGCTACCGCCGTGGTATCCGACCCGCCGCGCCCCAATGTGGTGATATCACCATCCTCGGTGATGCCTTGAAAACCGGCTACCACCACCACCCTGCCCCGACCGAGATCACTCAAGATGCGATCGGTGTCGATATTCAAAATACGCGCCTTCGTATGGGCGCGGTCGGTGACGATTCTGACTTGCCCGCCAGTGTATGAGCATGCCGGGATGCCCTTTTCGTGCAGAGCCATGCACAGAAGAGCTATGGTGATCTGCTCACCCGTAGCGAGCAGTACATCCATTTCCCGCGGCTCGGGACGCGCCTGAATATCCTGAGCCAAGGTCACCAGACGATTGGTTTCTCCACTCATTGCAGATACGACAACAACGATGTCCTCGCCTCTCCCTCGCGCTTTGACAATGTTGTCGGCGACATGTCGTATTCGCTCGGTACTACCCACCGACGTACCGCCGTATTTATGTACGTATAAGGCCATGTTCTTCTGAGAAGTCTGTCTGTGATTATGCCGTATGGCGCCGCACCCAATCCGGTACGCTCTTCAACGCTACGTCCAGCATTGCCGGATTGGTCCCCCCAGCTTGAGCCATATCGGCTCGGCCGCCACCTTTTCCGCCGACCTGCACGGCCACTGCGTTAACCAAATCCCCGGCCTTGATCCGGTTTATCTGATCTTTGGTTACTCCGGCGATCAGCGTCACCTTATCTTCTTTGACCGACCCCAGCACGATCGCTGCACTCCCCAGCTTATTCCTGAGTTGATCGACCATATCCCGAAGCCCTTTCGGATCGCTTTCTTCCACTTTTGCCGCCAAAACTTTCACTCCGTCGACCGATATCGCCCGAGAGACCAGATCGTCACCTGCGGCACTCGCCAGCTTTGCTTTGAGTCGGTCCAATTCCTTCTCCAAAGAACGATTTCTTTCGAGAAGCTGGTTCACTTTTTCATCCAAAGCGTCCCGCCCGGCTTTCACTCTCTCTTCGAGAGACAGCAAGATGCGATCGTTTTTCTCTATCCAATCGACAGCGGCCTCACCTGTAACCGCTTCGATTCTACGAACTCCGGCTGCCACTCCGGTTTCGCTCACGATCTTAAACAAGCCAATGTCACCAGCGCGTTTGACATGAATTCCGCCGCACAATTCGGTCGAAAAATCGCCGATCCGAAGGACACGCACGTTATCGCCATACTTCTCACCAAACAAGGCCATCGCTCCCGCCTTGATGGCGGCCTCCCTCGGCATCATTTCCGCCGTTACGGCATTGTTGGCACGAATCTGTTCATTCACCAACCGTTCGATCGTCTCGATTTGCTCCGCCGTTACCGGCGCAAAGTGGGAAAAATCGAAACGTAACCGGTCGGGATCAACCAGGGAGCCCTTCTGAGTCACGTGATCCCCTAAAACTTTCCTTAATGCCGCGTGCAGCAAGTGAGTCGCGGAATGATTGAGCGCCGTAGCATTGCGAGACTCGACATCGACTTCCGCCTCGCAAATCGAACCGGCTTTGAACTCGCCTTTCAATACTCGCCCGATATGAAGAATCAAATCGCCGGTCTTCTTCTGGGTATCCGATACTTCGAACAGATTGTCGCCCGCGCGAATGATGCCTCGATCGCCGACCTGTCCACCAGACTCGGCGTAGAACGGAGTTTTGGCCAAAATCAGAATGCCTTCCTCGCCGGCCGATAGAGTCTCAACGGGCTTGCCATCCCGTAGCGCCGCCTCAACGGCTGTCTCCTCATGCGAACTCTTATAACCGGTGAATTCACAGCGTACGTCGAGATGTACATCGTGGGAGTAATCGACGCCGAAATGACTGGCCGCGCGCGCGCGCTCCCGCTGCTCCTCCATTGCTTTCTCGAAACCTTCCAGGTCCAAAATCAGACCATGCTCACGGGCAAAATCGGCTGTTAAATCAACCGGAAAGCCGTAGGTGTCATAAAGCTGAAACACAGCATCGCCGGAAATCGTCTTGCCGCTCATCCCCTTGAGATGGGCTTCCAGAACTCTCATCCCTTGCTCCAAGGTTTCGGCAAAACGCTCTTCTTCCTTCTTTAGGACTTGCTCCACCATGGACCGCGCCGCAGCCAAATCCGGATACGCATCACCCATCTGAGCGCAAAGCGGATCAACCAACCGGTAAAAGAAGGTCTCGCGAATCCCCAGCTTGTAACCGTGGCGAATCGCTCTTCGAATGATACGACGGAGCACATAGCCGCGCCCCTCGTTGGACGGCAAAACGCCGTCGGCAATCAGGAAAGCACACGAGCGAATATGATCGGCCAGTACTCTCAACGAGCTGTTGTCGGTGCTTCCGACTCGCGCAAGATCCGCTGCGGCCCTTATCAAAGCCTTAAAGATGTCGATTTCGTAATTGCTGTGTACGCCTTGAACGACGGCAGCAATCCGCTCCAAGCCCATACCTGTATCGACCGATGGCCTAGGCAATGGCGTAAGCGTTCCATCCGGAGCACGATCGTACTGCATGAATACGAGATTCCAGATTTCGATGTACCTATCGCCATCCTCGTTGAGCGGACCGGGCGGACCTCCCGGAATCCCTTCGCCATGGTCATAGAAAATTTCGGTACAAGGGCCACAGGGCCCCGTGTCGCCCATGCTCCAGAAGTTATCCTTAGAGCCTATGCGTGCAAACCGTGTTGGATCAACGCCTACATCGTTAAGCCAGATCGCCTCGGCTTCCTTATCCTGGTCGTAAACCGTAACCCAGAGCCGCTCGGCCGGCAGCTTCAAAACCCCGGTCAAAAATTCCCACGCGTAATGAATCGCATCACGCTTGAAATAATCGCCGAAGCTGAAATTCCCCAGCATCTCGAAGAACGTATGATGGCGCGCCGTATATCCAACGTTTTCCAAGTCGTTGTGCTTACCACCCGCTCTTACGCAGCGTTGCGCCGAGGCCGCGCGAACGTACGGACGCTCTTCTCGCCCCAAAAACACGTCTTTGAATTGAACCATACCCGCGTTCGTGAACAGCAGAGTAGGATCATCGGCCGGAATCAACGAGCTGGATGGAACGACCGTATGTTGCCGCTCCTCGAAATACTTCAAAAAAAGTGAACGCAGTTCTGCGCTGGTCATTTCGCTGCTACCGATGGTTTCATTCTTATTCTTGTGAGGATTATTCGCTGTCAGGATATCTCAAGCGTTTGAACAAGCGGCGGATCTGATCCGATTCGAAGCCACGTCGCCTAAGAAAGCGCTCCCGCGCCGCACGCTCTAGGAGCGAATCCGGAATGGTCTCGCCATACCTTTTGACATAAGTTTTATGGATCAACGCGTCCCAATCCCGATCATTTTCCAGCGATTTATCCACGTCGACGCCGTGCTGTCGCAACTCCTGTCTAATCCGGTACGCTCCGTATCCCTTTTCGGCGCGACTGCGCGCGAACACTTCAGCGAAACGCCCATCGCTCTGCAAGCCTTGAGATGCCAGATCTGCAACGACTTGCTCAACCACGGCTTCCGAATACCCCTTGCGGCAAAGCTTCTGCCGCAGCTCCGCACTGCTGCATTCGCGATGTGAAAGATAACGCAGGGCCGCAGCCTTTACCGCCTGCAACGAGTCGGGAACGTCGCTCAGGATCCGGCCTCCTCAAGCGGATCGGACGCAGCGACCTGCCCCACTGCAGGGGCGCTGCTGCCGAAGGCTTTTTCACGAATCTTAGACTCGATGCTTTCAGCCAACTCCGGACGCTCTTTCAGGAAATTGCGAGCGTTATCCTTACCTTGGCCGATACGCTCCGCTCCGAGACTGTACCAGGAGCCCGACTTCTGCAGAATGCCGTAATTCACGCCCAAATCGACCAATTCGCCTTCGTGGGAAACGCCTTCGCCGTAAAGAATTTCGAAATCCGCATTCCTGAACGGAGGCGCCACTTTGTTCTTCACCACCTTGACACGAGTCTCGTTGCCGACCACTTCGTCACCATTCTTGATCGCCCCCAAACGGCGAATATCGAGACGAACCGAAGCGTAAAATTTGAGTGCATTTCCGCCGGTTGTCGTCTCCGGATTGCCGAACATAACGCCGATCTTCATGCGGATCTGATTGATGAAAATGACCAAAGTATTCGAGCGCTTGATATTGGCCGTAAGTTTTCGCAGCGCCTGAGACATCAAACGAGCCTGAAGACCGACATGGGAGTCGCCCATTTCGCCTTCGATTTCCGCTTTAGGCGTTAAAGCCGCCACTGAGTCGATCACGACGATGTCGACGCCGCCCGACCGAACCAACATGTCGGCGATTTCCAGTGCCTGCTCGCCGGTATCGGGCTGGGATACCAGCAAATCGTCCAGATTGACACCAATTTTTTCCGCGTAAACGGGGTCTAGGGCGTGCTCGGCATCGACGAAAGCCGCAACCCCGCCCCGCTTTTGAGCCTGAGCAATGACTTCGAGCGTCAGAGTCGTCTTGCCGGATGATTCGGGACCGTATATTTCTACGATACGTCCGCGAGGCAAACCGCCGCAGCCCAATGCGATATCGAGAGACAGCGAGCCCGTGGGAATGACTTCGAGGTCACGCATCGCGGGGACATCCCCCATCCGCATCACGGACCCTTTGCCAAACTGCTTTTCGATTTGCGAAAGCGCTGCACTCAACGCTTTCTTTTTGTTTTCGTCCATTAGATTAATACTGACTAAACCGTTGTAAATAATTACTAATTATCTCACAGACGAATCGTCGGGAATAGCCTGAAAACTCGGCAGGTTCCAGCTCTTCCGCACCAGATACACTGAGCCGGCGCGGCTAATTTGGGACTCGATCAGACTGAACGAACTCACGCGCCAACGGATCGGATCGTCGATACTCTGTGACGACACACTGTCGCGGCAAGCTTTCCTGGCCAGCGTCAGATGCGCCCGGAATGGCCTGTTTTCCATGACAAACCCAATTCGACCGAGACCGGCAGTCAAACTGTTTGCCAAATGGTTCAGCGCTTCCGGCGCACTCAGGGGCGACAGGCAGATAATTCCCTTTTTCGGCCAAAACTCGATTCGATCGAGACTCAGCTCAAATGACTGTCCGACAATGCTGTCGCCAACCTGACTGACCACCGGCAACCGATCTTCATTCACTTCTCCCAAAAAAGCCAGTGTAATATGAAGATTTTCCCCCTTTACCCACTTAGCCGTAGCCGTTTGCTTGAGCGTATCGACAAGCTGCGCCAGTGAAGCGCGTACCGCCCCGTCTGGCCAAAGAGCGAAAAACAAACGAAGCGTTTTAATCTCGGCAGACATCAAGAATACCTTGAAGCGCGACTCTAACCGCTTGCCGCCTGACCTGACGCCGATCACCGCCGAACTGCATGTGTTTTACGCGGCAGATGCCATCGCCCCGCTGCCAAGCGAACCATACGGTGCCCACAGGCTTATCCGGCGTACCGCCGGTCGGCCCGGCGATTCCGCTAACGGCCGCCGCCACGCCCGCCGCACTATGACTCAAGGCACCCGCAGCCATGGCTCGCACCGTCTCGACGCTGACAGCGCCATAAACTTGGATAATTTCGCTCGGCACGCCCAGCAACTCGTACTTCGCTTGATTGCTGTAAGTGACGAACCCTCTATCGAACCAAGCGGAGCTTCCGGGCACATCGGTGATACATTGGGCCACCCACCCGCCGGTGCAAGATTCGGCCAAGACTAGCACTCGCCCCTGAAGCCTCAGGATCTGCCCAACCTCGCGCGCCAACGCGTATAACGCTTCGTCCTCCGCCATATGTCAGCCATTCGTTCAATCGCAGACCTTTATTCTATCCGATAAACTACTCTGATGACCGATCAAGCGACCACACTCTCCAGACATACTCCACTGATGCAGCAATACCTGCGCATCAAGGCCGAACACCCCGAGCAGCTTCTCTTTTTCCGAATGGGGGATTTTTACGAACTCTTCTACGAGGATGCGCGTAAAGCCGCACAACTCCTGGACATCACCTTGACCGCTAGGGGCGAATCGGCCGGCGAACGCATACCTATGGCGGGTGTCCCCTATCATGCCGTCGATGGTTATCTCGCTCGACTGATCAAACTCGGTGAATCGGTTGCGATCTGTGAACAAATTGGAGATCCAGCCGCTTCCAAAGGTCCCGTCGAACGCAAGGTCGTACGCATCGTCAGCCCCGGCACAGTGACCGAAGAGGCCTTGCTGGAGGATCGCAAAGAGAATCTATTGGTCGCCATTGTCCAACTCGGCGAAATTTATGGTCTCGCCGGATTAGACCTGGCCGGCGGACGATTCACAGTTCAGCAGGTCACCAGCCTGGAGAGATTAGCCGGCGAACTGGAGCGTTTAAATCCTTCTGAGCTACTCATCAGCGAAGAATGGTCGCCACCACCGACCATAGCCGCAAGGCGTGGGATCACCCGGCGACCGTCTTGGCACTTCGACGCCGAGAGCGCACGTCATCGATTGCTTCGTCAATTCAAAACTCAAGATCTCTCCGGCTTCGGCTGCGAAGGTTCGCCCGCGGCGATCGCCGCCGCAGGTTGTTTGCTTCAATATGTTCAGGACACCCAAAAAAGCGCGCTGCCCCACATCCAAGGGCTACGGACAGAAACTGGCGAGGAAAGCATCATCCTGGACGCGGCAAGCCGGCGCAACTTGGAATTGGATTTTCATCCGTCGGGTCGGGTCAATCTTACCCTGTTCGGCGTACTCGACCGCACATCAACCGCCATGGGCGGACGCCTGCTGCGACGCTGGCTCCATCATCCTCTACGAGATCAACGCATTCTTTATCAGCGTTACGAGGCCATAGAGGCACTACGCAAAGATAGGAATTACGCTTCCATTCGCGATGTGCTTACATCAGTCGGGGACATTGAACGCATCGTCGCCCGCATCGCGCTCAAATCGGCGCGGCCGCGGGATCTCGTGGTATTGCGAGCATCGTTGGGTACGCTACCCGAGCTTTTAAATCAGCTCGAAACCCTGGAGAGCACGCTCCTTACGGACATACGGCAGCGGATTCGAGAGCAGCCTGAAATTTACCAACTGCTCGATCGCGCGATCATAGAAAACCCGCCTATGCTGATCCGCGATGGCGGCGTCATTGCCGAAGGTTACCATCCGGAACTGGACGAACTACGCAACCTCAGCCAAAACACGGAACGCTTCCTGGTTGACCTCGAGCAGCGGGAACGCCAGCGAACTGGGCTATCAAACCTAAAGGTCGGATACAATCGTGTGCAAGGCTTCTATCTCGAGCTTTCCCGCACGCAGGCCGACAGGGTCCCGGCAGACTACATCCGGCGCCAAACCTTGAAGGGTGCCGAGCGCTATATCACGCCAGAACTAAAAGCCTTTGAAGATAAGGTGCTGAGCGCACGGGAACGCTCCCTAGCGTTTGAGAAAGCCCTTTATGACGAGCTATTGGATATTCTTGGCACGTCGATAAAAGCGCTGCAGGACTGCGCTTCAGGGCTCTCGGAGCTGGACGTCTTGGCCAACCTGGCCGAGCGCGCCGAAAGCCTGAACCTCACCATGCCCCTACTAATCAAGGAACCAGGCATTCGCATCACAGGCGGCCGCCATCCCGTCGTCGAAACGGTTGCCGATACGCCGTTTGTCCCCAACGATTTGGAACTCAACTCCGACCGCCGCATGCTCATTATCACCGGCCCCAATATGGGCGGGAAATCCACTTATATGCGCCAAACCGCACTTATCGTCTTAATGGCTCATATCGGCAGCTACGTGCCTGCGGAAGCGGCGATGATAGGCCCGATCGACCGGATTTTCACCCGGATCGGTGCCTCCGACGACTTGGCCAGCGGCCGATCGACATTTATGGTCGAGATGACCGAGACCGCGAACATCCTTCATAACGCGACATCATCAAGTCTCGTGCTAATGGATGAGATCGGTCGCGGCACCAGCACCTTTGATGGCTTGGCACTGGCCTGGGCAACGGCCGACTACTTGGCACGCAAGATCCAGGCGTTCACGCTTTTTGCGACCCACTACTTCGAATTGATTACGCTGCCTGACGAGTGCCCCGGGGTACAGAACGTCCATCTGGACGCAGTAGAGCACGGCGATGGGGTCGTGTTCCTTCATGCCGTCAAGGACGGCCCGGCCAACCAGAGCTACGGACTCCAGGTGGCTGCTCTGGCTGGCGTGCCGAGAACGGTGATTGACAACGCGCGCAAGAAGTTGACGGTTCTGGAGAACCAGACCTATGCGGAACATCAAAGCGAAGCACGGCAATTCGACCTTTTCGCGAATGCCGAGCCTCACCCTGCGTTGGATCTGCTCAGAACGATCAGACCCGAAGAAATCACACCCAAACAGGCCTTGGACTTGCTGTTCACCCTAAAGGACTTGACGAACTGAGAGCAAGACGCTGGAGTCGACCACGCCTAAATGGGCGCTTATTTTTCGCTCTCTTGAGCCAAAATCTTGGCCAATTGACTAGCCGGCACGTATCCCGGCAGTATGTTCCCTTTCTCGGTGACAAGCATGGGCGTTCCGGCGGCGCCCATTTGCGTTCCCAGTGTCAGATGCCGATCTACCGGGTTGTCGCATTGCCGGTTTTCGATGGTCTCGCCACGCTTCGCCTTGGTCAAAGCCGCGTTGCGATCGTCCGCACACCACACCGACACCGCTTTCTTGTAGGAATCAGAGCCTTCGCCAGCGCGCGGGAAAAACAGGTAACGAATCTCGATACCTTCCGTTAGATACTGATCGATCTCCGAATGCAGTTTTCGACAGTAGCCGCAATCGATATCGGTGAACACGTATAGCAAGTGCTTCGAACTCTTAGGCTTGAAGACTATCATGTTGTCTGAGCCGACTTTTTTCAGAGAACTGACTCGAGCGTCGGCCAGCTTGCCTTCCGTTAAATCTTCGCGCGCCTTAATATCGATCATCGAGCCCTGAAACAAATACCGACCGTCCTCCGAAACATAGAACAGCTTCGGCCCAACAACGACTTCGTAAAGCCCCGACATGGCGGACGGTGTGATCGAATCCGGCTTGACTCCGGGCAAAGCGTCCTTTAACGCTTGTTCAATGGCTTTATTGTCGGCATAGGCCGGCCCGAAAAAAAGAGCCGCCATGCCCAAGAATGCGACGCCCCAATGTGTTTTCATGAATGTATCCGTGGGTTGCTTCGGTTTCGATTTATGTCAGCAAACGCTCGATGTCGAGAATGAATGCCAGACTCATCAAGGATAACAGAATGAATAAGCCGATTTGCTGAAAGAACGCTTGCGTCTGCTCCGACACGGGACTGCCTTTGACAGCCTCGACCAGATAAAACATGAGATGTCCGCCGTCGAGCACGGGAATCGGCAATAAATTCAACACGGCCAAGCTGACGCTGACAATGGCGAGAAACTTAAGAAATTGACTAAAGCCTATGCTCGCCGATTTTCCGGCATACTGAGCGATGCTGATCGGACCACTCAGGTTTTCGATGCCTGCTTTACCGACCAGCATCCGCCCGATCATTTTCAAAGTCAAAACGGAGTAATCGCCGGTTTTTTCTACTGCGGCCACAAACGCAGGAAGCACGCCGAGACGATACTCTACCTGCATTGCATCAATAAGGTGCTCGGGTATCTGAACTGCAGCGCCTATTCTCCCGATACGACCTTCTTCCGATTCAACCGGCGTCGGCGTTACCGAGCGAGACAAGCGCTCGCCACCGCGCTCCACGACGACTTCGAGCGAAGCGTTGGGATGGGCGCGCACATGATCCACCCACTCCCGCCATGTCCTAATCGGTCTGCCGTCCACACTTACCAGCCTATCGCCAGCCTGCAACCCGGCTCTCTCCGCCGCACCGCCCGGCTCGACCCTATCGATAATCGGCGGAATATCCGGCTCCCAAGGACGAATGCCCAGGCGCTGATACAATAAATTAGGCTGCTGTGCGAGTTCCTCCGGTACCGTCAGGGTTCGCTGCAGTTGTTCACCGCCCTTCGTCTTGACGTCGACGGGAATCGCTTCACCCTCCATGATTCGCTCCAGCAATTCGCCCATGGCTTGGTTCCAGGTAGGCGTCGCTTCACCTGCCACAGCCACAATCTCGTCGCCTTCCGCAAACCCGACCTGAGCCGCCAACGAGCCGCTGGCCACGGGTCCCAACACGGGGCGCATGCCGGTTTCGCCGATCATGAAAACCGCCCAGTAGACCAGAATCGCTAAAATGAAATTGAAGAACGGTCCTGCAAATACAATCGCTACGCGACGAATTAGAGATTGACGGTTGAAAGCATAAGGCAGATCAGCCGGTGCTACTGTTCCCTCCCGTTCATCCACCATTTTCACATAGCCGCCCAAGGGAAGCGCCGCCACGGTGAATTCGGTGCTATCAGGCGTTCTTTGATGACGCCAGAGAATCTTCCCGAACCCCAACGAAAACCGGATAACCTTAACTCCTAATTTCCGCGCAGCCCAAAAATGGCCCAACTCATGAAAGGCGATCAGGATTGTTAACGCTACGATGAAGTAAAAAAGCGTATGAAGGAGCGAAAACATGGGAGCGTTAATACACCGCTAGCCGATTGATATATGACTCGGCCGTCGAGCGAGCGATTCGGTCCGCATCGAGAACGGCATCGATTGTATTGGCGGGGCCCGGCACAATAGTCGCCATGCAATGCTTGATTGTCTCTGGAATATCCGTGAACCGTATCTTACGATCCAAGAACGACGAAACGGCCACTTCGTTCGCGGCATTTAGAATAGCCGGCATCGTTCCGGCTGCACGAACAGCTTGATAAGCCAAACTCAAACATGGAAAACGAGCTTCATCCGGTGCCTCGAAGTCCAATTGTCTGACACTGAATAGGTCCAGAGGTTCCGCCCCAGACTCGAATCGCTCCGGCCAAGCTAAGGCATGGGCGATGGGAATACGCATATCCGGGCTACCCATTTGCGCCAGCACCGTCCCGTCGACATAATCGACCAACGAATGAATGACGCTTTGCCGATGAATAACGACTTGAATGCGCTCAGGCAGCATGTTGAACAACAGGCATGCTTCGATCACTTCTAGCCCTTTGTTCATCATAGTAGCCGAATCGACCGAAATTTTCCGCCCCATAACCCAGTTGGGATGAGCCACGGCTTGATCCGGCGTTACGTCGTCCAACTCATCTAATGGCTTACGCAAAAAAGGACCGCCGGAAGCGGTAAGCAAAATCCGCCGGACGCCGGAAGCCGTCTGACCGGCGCAGTAATCTGCCGGCATGCACTGAAAAATGGCATTGTGCTCACTGTCGATCGGCAGCAGCTTGGCGCCCGACTTGGCAACCTCGGCCATGAAAAGCTGCCCCGACATCACCAGCGCCTCTTTGTTCGCCAAGAATACGGTCTTGCCGGCTCTTGCCGCCGCCAAAGTCGGCAAAAGCCCCGCCGCCCCGACAATAGCGGCCATGACGCCATCCACTTCAGGCAACATGGCCACCTCTTCCAGAGATTTCGTGCCGCTTAGCACTTCGGTATCCGGCAGCCCAGCAGCACAGAGCCGCCGTCTCAATTCTTCAGCCTGCCCTTCGCTACGGAGAACCACATATGAAGGCCGGAACTGCTGACATTGCTCATAAAGCCGGTCCAGATTGTTATTCGCGGTAAGCGCCACGACCCGGTAACGATCCGGATGCCGTGCAACCACATCGAGCGTGCTGACGCCAATGGATCCTGTCGAGCCAAGAATGCAAATGCCTTTCATCTTAATGGGCTCCCTTGTTCGAGGGAGATTTTTCTTCGTTTACGACGCCTTCTTCCACAAAACCTTCATCGTTTGTCCCCTCCTCGTCATGAGGCGTTATGTCTCCGGAACTTTCAGCAGGCAGCTCCTCGGGAATGACGATATTTGTTTCCAACTCCGCCGTCAAAAATACTCCGAGCAGCAACGAACCGGCATAAAAGATCGAAACTGCCGCCAGCAAGCTATCGATGCGATCGAGAATTCCACCGTGCCCCGGTAATACGGCGCCACTGTCCTTCACCCCGCGAACGCGCTTTGCTAGGCTTTCGAAAAGGTCGCCGCATACTGACGCTGCCACTGTAAACAAAGACAGGAACACGAAATCGGCAAGGGCGATAGCTTCGAGCTTTGCGAATAGCCCTACCGCAATTGCCAGGACCGCCGCAGCGAACAAGGCCCCATAAACCCCTTCAACGGTCTTGCCGGGACTGATCGGTTCCAGCAACTTGGTATGGCCCCAGCGCTTACCCACAAAATAAGCCGCCACATCGGCCGCCCAAACGAGAAATACCAGATAAAAAACCTGTTCCTGACGAAAATTCAAGCGCAGCCAGACCATCAAGATCCAACCGGTGATCAGCACGAATGCACCGGCGGCCAGTTTCGCAGCAAGCGGATACTGGATCTTGACCAAACGCTCAGGTATCCGACGGAACGCGATTCCCCACACGAACCACCAGGCCACTACGGGCCAGTAAAACCACTCAGGCAGTTCACCCGGTGCCCAGTCGATGGCGAAATACCGCGCAGCAAGCAGAAAAGCGAACACCACACCGACGAAACTGAGACGCGACGATAAGCTACCGAGACCGGAAAGATTCGCCCACTCCCAAGCGCCAGCTAAAATAATCGCGCCCCAAAACACCGCAAAACCGTCAGCGGGCAAGAATAAAATCGCGGCGATAATGAGCGGCGCCAGCACCAAAGCGGTAATGACTCGATTTTTCAGCATGACTGTCTCGTAAATAGCAAAATTAACGGGATTCGCTTGTCTTAGTGCAAACGTTTTCTGGAACCAGATCCTCGACTTGCTCGCTCGTATATCCGAAGCGGCGCTGTCGACTTGCGTAGTCGTTCAACGCGAGTTCGAGTGATTGTTCGTCGAAATCTGGCCACAAGGCAGGCGTGAAATAGAGTTCGGTGTAAGCCAGCTGCCACAACAAGAAATTGCTAATCCGCTGTTCGCCACCGGTGCGAATGAAAAGATCGGGCTCGGGCAGATCCGTCAGGGTCAACTGAGATTCAAAGACATCCGCGCTAATGTCTCCGGAACACAGCTCGCCTCGTGCGACCTTTTCGGCCAGCGCACGGGCAGCCTGCAAAATATCCCAGCGGCCGCCGTAATTAGCCGCGATGGTCAGGTTCAAATGGGTATTCGAACTGGTAAGCCTTTCGGCGGCCGAAATCTTTTCCTGCAGCGCGGGCGAAAACGCCGCCCGATCGCCGATCACCCGAAGCCGGACGCCATTTTCATGAAGCTTTTCGGTTTCCCGCTCCAAGGTTGTCAAAAACAGCTCCATGAGCAGAGACACCTCTTGCGGAGGACGCCGCCAGTTTTCGCTGCTGAAGGCGAACAGGGTGAGCGCCTCGATTCGGCGCTTCAGACAGTGTTCGATAACCTTTCGTACTGCCGAGACACCGGCGCGATGCCCAGCCGTACGCGGCAGAAAACGCTTTTTTGCCCAACGGCCATTACCATCCATAACGATGGCGATATGGCGGGGCAGCCGGTCATCATCGATAGGGACAGCGGGCACTTCCATATTTAGGTTCCGAACTGATCATCATTTTGGAAAACGAGATGCCCAACCGTTCCTGAGTGAAATCGGTTTCGCCGGGGGCACCATCGAATACTGGCTGATAATTATTGAAGAAAGAGCCGAATTTCGACACGACCGGAAGGGACCGATTAAATTGCCATTAAGTCCGCTTCCTTTTCGCTCAGCAAACCATCGACGTCTTTAATGTACTGATCGGTCAATTTTTGAACTTGCTCTTGACTGCGTCGCTCCTGGTCTTCCGAGATTTGCTTTTCCTTCAACGCAGCCTTGAGCTCATTATTGGCATCGCGCCGTATATTGCGAATCGCGACCCGAGCATTTTCGGCTTCGTGACGCACGACCTTGATCAGGTCGCGCCGCCGTTCTTCGGTAAGCGGCGGCATGGGGACACGGATTACCGAACCGGCAGTCGAGGGATTCAGCCCCAAATCGGACGTCATGATCGCCTTTTCGATAGCCTGAACCATACTGCGCTCCCATGGGGTCACGGTCAGTGTTCGGGCATCTTCGACAGCGACGTTGGCCGTTTGCGTTAACGGTACCTCGTTGCCGTAGTAAGACACCATGATGTGATCCAAGAGGCTGGGATGAGCTCGGCCGGTCCTTATCTTGGCAAACTCATGCTTGAGCGCCTCGATACTCTTCTTCATTCGTTCCGCAGTCCGTTTTTGAATATCGTCGATCATGGTTATCTACCGGTTTCAATTAAGGATCCAATATCTTCGCCCAGAACCACGCGCATGACGGCCCCGGGATCGAACACGTTCATCACCCTCAGCGGCATATTATGGTCGCGGCACAAAACCAGCGCCGTGGCATCCATTACATTAAGGCGTTGATCCAAGGCCTCGTCATAGGTCAGCCTCGAGTAAAACCGCGCATTGGAATCCTTGAGCGGATCCGCCGAATAAACCCCCTCCACTTTAGTGGCCTTAATCAGCAACTCGGCATTGATCTCGATCGCACGCAGGCTGGCTGCCGAATCCGTCGTGAAAAATGGATTGCCGGTACCCGCAGCAAAGATGACTACCCGCCCTTTCTCAAGGTGTCGGACTGCACGACGCCTGATGTAATCCTCGCAAACCTGATTGATTTTCAAAGCCGACATGACGCGGACCGGCTGCCCGAGTTTTTCAAGGGCGTCCTGCATAGCAAGGGCATTCAGGACTGTGGCCAGCATACCCATGTAATCGCCGGTAACCCGATCCAAGCCTTCTGATGCCTTTTCCGAGCCACGTATGATGTTGCCGCCCCCAATGACCAGCCCCACCTGGACACCGATCTGACACAAATCATTTATTTCGTGCGCTAGACGCTTAATCGTTTGTGGGTCGATACCACTTCCCTGTTCACCCATAAGCGCTTCGCCGCTTAACTTCAGCAGAATTCGGGTGTATTTAGGCGCGCTCATCGGTTCAAATTCTGTGTTGTCGATTGGTTATCCGCAAACCCCTGACGGGTCGCCGTGCAAAGCACTCCGCCAGAGGTTTACTCACGAAAGTTTAACTGTTTCTTACTTGTGCCATCACTTCTTCGGCGAAATTGCTTTCTACCTTTTCTATGCCTTCGCCAACCTCGAATCGTACAAAGCGACCTACGCTAGCTCCTCGGCTACTCAGCAACTTACCGACAGTCTGATCGGGATCTTTGACGAAAGGTTGACCGAGCAAGGTAACTTCCCCCAGGAATTTCTTGATCTTGCCCTCTACCATTTTCTCGACGATATTAGCAGGCTTCCCTTCGGCTTCAGCCTGCGCCTTGGCGATATCCCGCTCCTTGGCGACCGTTTCGGCAGGCACGCCTTTTTCGTCCACGCACAAGGGTTTGCTAGCCGCGACGTGCATGGCAATATCCCGACCCAACTCCTGATCACCGCCGACCAACTCGACAAGAACACCGATCCGGGTTCCGTGCAAATAACTCGCGATATTACCGCTTTCCGATGTAATGCTCTCGAACCGCCGCACATTGATATTCTCGCCGATTTTGGCAACCATAGCCCGGCGCGTTTCCTCCACGCTGGATCCCGAGGACGGCATCACAGTAGCGAGCAATTCGTCGAGCGAACTAGCTGTCGAATCCAATGCGGTTTGCACGACGTTATTGACGAACTCTACGAAATCATCGCCCTTGGCGACGAAATCGGTCTCGCAGTTGATTTCCACGATGACCGCACGCTTACCATCAGCACTCGTTTTCGTAGAAATACGGCCTTCGGCGGCAGTGCGGCCAGACTTCTTGTCTGCTTTCGCGAGACCCGCTTTCCGCATCAACTCAACTGCGGCTTCCATATCACCGTTGGCATCCTGCAACGCCTTCTTGCATTCCATCATCCCCGAACCGGTGCGTTCGCGGAGCTCCTTCACCATTGCGGCACTGATATTCATTGACCGAACCTCATCATTAATTGCTTATCATCGCTATTCAAGCATTTACGCTTATAAAAACGCCCCCTGATGGAGGCGTTTTGAGCGTATCAACGCATTCAGGCACGAAAAACGCATGCCTTACTCGGCATATGCGCTAGCCGCTTCCGCAGCGGAATCCGAACTCGTCTCGGTATTTGACTCCATCTCCACAAATTCGTCTTCCCCTCCGGCAAAATCGAGACTGTGCGCCTTGCCTTGCAGGATGGCTGTCGCGGCGCTCTGCGCATACAGCTGAACAGCACGAATGGAGTCGTCGTTGCCCGGTATGACATAGTCGATGCCGACCGGGCTGTTGTTGGTATCGACAATGCCGACGACCGGAATGCCCAGCTTTTTCGCTTCGCTGATGGCATTCTTTTCATAGCCTACATCCATAATGAACAACACCTCCGGAAGCCGGTCCATATCCCGAATCCCGCCCAAACTATGCTCCAACTTCTCCAACTCGCGCATCATGCCGAGCGCTTCCTTCTTGTTGAACCGCTGCAAGCGACCGTCGTCCCGCATCGCTTCAAGCTCTTTCATGCGAGCGATAGATTGTTTGATGGTCTTGAAATTGGTGAGCATTCCGCCCAACCAGCGATAATTCACATAAGGCATACCACAGCGCTTGGCTTCATCTTCGATGACCTTGCGGGTGGTTCTCTTGGTGCCGACGAAAAGAACTCTGCCTCTGTTGGCCGCCTGCTGTTCGAGGTATTTCATGGCCTCATTGAACAGAGGTATAGTCTTTTCCAGATTGATGATATGGATGTTGCTCCGCGCGCCGAAAATATACGGAGCCATCTTGGGATTCCAATAGCGCGTCTGGTGACCGAAATGTACGCCGGCCTCCAGCATTTGGCGCATGGTTACATTGGACATTCAAATCTCCTAATAGAGCTGAGCCGGATTGAACCGGCGATGGGTTGAGCCTCCACGCACCCCAACCGGCGACCAAATCACGGGGATGTGGCACCCCGCCGGACGTGACGATACGTGTGTGTTATTGCCAAAAATAGCAGCGCTTTATACCATAACCTGCTTTATTCAACAATCCGACCCTTTTCCCGCATCCTCGCTCGACCGAGCGCCACACGAATCAACGAATCTCGCGATGAGCATCATCCTGAAAACGCCTGCCGAAATTGAGAAAATGCGTGTCGCGGGCCGACTCGCTGCACAAGTATTGGAAATGATTGAGCCATTCGTGGTTCCCGGGGTAACGACTGAAGAACTGGATCAAATTTGCCACGACTACATTGTCGATGTGCAAAAAGCCATTCCCGCTCCCTTGAATTACAAGGGATTTCCCAAATCCATCTGCACCTCGGTGAACCATCAGGTATGCCACGGCATACCAGGTCCGAAGAAACTGAAAAGCGGCGATATCGTCAACATCGACATCACCGTAATTAAGGACGGCTATCACGGCGACACCAGTAAAATGTTTCTGGTCGGTGAAGTGCCCATACGAGCCAAACGCCTGGTGAAGATCTGTCAGGAGGCCATGTATCTGGGAATTCAGCAAGTACGTCCTGGCGCGCGGTTGGGCGATATCGGCTTTGCCATTCAGCGTCATGCGGAGTCCCACGGCTATTCCGTCGTGCAAGAGTTCTGCGGGCACGGTATCGGCCGGAACTTTCATGAAGACCCCCAGGTGCTCCACTACGGCAAATCTAATACCGGAATAATGCTGGAACCGGGTATGATTTTCACCGTCGAACCCATGATCAACTTGGGCAAACGCTACGTGAAAATACTTCCCGACGGATGGACCGCTGTAACTAAAGACCACAGCCTGTCCGCACAGTGGGAGCACACGGTTTTAGTTACGGCGGATGGCTACGAAATCCTCACCCTGCGTCAAGAAGAGGCACACGCGATTGAAAACGGCCGACTTAAACTCGCCGCGTTATGACGATATCCTTTCGTCCGCCGAGCGCATCAGGTCGCTTAGAGAACATATCCAACAGAATAATGCGGAGCTAACCGAGCGCTTTCACGCCGGCATACCAGCCGCCGAACTGATTCGGGCGCGCTCCGATTTCATCGATGAACTGCTCGGAGCCTGCTGGAATCATTTCCTCGGATCCGACGCCGAACAGCTCGCACTTATTGCGGTAGGGGGCTATGGCCGACGCGAGCTGCACCCTTACTCCGATATCGATGTTTTGATTCTCCTCGATTTTCACCACAGCGGCGCGAATCGAGCCGAAGAACCGCCCTACCGGCAAGGCTTGGCCGATTTCTTCAATTTGCTGTGGGACATTGGCCTCAAGCCCGCTCACAGCGTCCGTACGATCGAAGAGTGCGTGGAACAGGCCCGGCAAGATGTGACGGTCATCACCAATCTCATGGAATCCCGACTGCTCCATGGTTCCTCGGCGTTGTTCAAGGAGCTGTGGGCGCGTATCGGCCCCGAACATCTCTGGTCCTCGCGAGAGTTCTTCGAAGCCAAGATGGCTGAACAAGCCGCACGCTATGCCAAATACCACGACACGGCCTACAACCTGGAGCCTAATATCAAAGAGGGCCCGGGCGGTCTCCGGGATATCCAAATCATCGGATGGATTATCAAGCGCCATTACAATGCGTCGAATCTGAACGATCTGCTCCTGCACGGCTGGCTAACCGAAGCGGAGCACGGCGAGCTCATGCAAGCGCAGCATTTCCTCTGGCAGCTCCGTTTCGCCTTGCACACGTTGACCGGGCGTTGCGAAGATCGCCTGCTGTTCGAGTATCAAAAGGAGCTGGCCCTACAGTTCGGATATCAGGATCCGGACGTCAACCAAGCGGTCGAGCAATTCATGCAGCGCTATTTCCGCACCGTCATGGGACTGGAGCGGCTGAACGAAATGCTATTGCAACTGTTCAAGGAAGCCGCACTGCATCGCGATGAAGATGCCGTAATCCTCCCGATCAACAGAAACTTTCAGGCGGTCAACAACTACATCGAGGCACTGCACCCGAACGTTTTTCGGGAACAGCCTCTTGCCCTGCTGCAAATATTTCTCCTATTGCAGCAAAACGCCAGCTTGTTAGGCATACGCGCCGCGACCATCCGGCTCATTCGCCAACATCTCTACCTGATCGACGAGAATTTCCGCAACGATCCGGAAGCTTGCCGGCTTTTTATGGAAATCCTGCGCCAACCGGGAGGCATCACGCATCAACTGCGGAGGATGAACCGCTACGGCATTCTGGCCGCGTATCTCCCGGCTTTCGGCCGCGTCGTCGGCCGCATGCAGTATGATCTCTTCCACGTTTACACCGTGGACGAACATACGCTCTTCGTAGTACGCAACCTCAGACGATTCGCTCTAGAAAAGCACAGAGCCGAGCATCCCCTCTGCAATGAAATTTTTCAGATCATCGAAAGACCGGAGCTTCTATACATTGCCGGCTTAATGCACGACATCGCCAAAGGTAGCGGCGGCGATCATTCCGTCATCGGCGCGGACATTGCCGAGGGTTTTTGCCAACGCCACGGCATAAGCCGTCGGGACACCGACCTGGTCAAGTGGCTGGTTCAGAACCATTTGCTCATGTCCATGACAGCTCAGCGCAAGGATATCAGCGATCCAGACGTCATTCATGAGTTCGCCACCGCCATCGGCAACCAAGACACGCTGAATTATCTATATCTCTTGACCGTGGCCGACATTCGCGCCACCAACCCGAACCTGTGGAACTCGTGGAAAGACGCCCTGCTCAAGGAACTGTATCTCACGACGCGGTGGACATTCCGACGAGGACTCACAAAACCGCTGGAACAAGAAGAAAAGATCAATGCGGTCAAAGCGGAAAGCCTTGCTCTGCTGAGGCGCTTAGGCATCAGCGACCGAACCATCGAAAAAGTCTGGCAGATGGTTAACGACGAATATTTTCTGCGCTATTTGGCGGAGGAAATCGCCTGGCATACCGTGGCCATCAGCGCCTGCAAGCCGGGAGACTTACCCCTGGTCCTGTTGCGCCCGGTCAGCCAGCGGGGGAGCGCGGAAATTTTCCTGTATGCGAAAGACCAGGATTTCATATTCGCTTACAGTACGGCGGTTTTGGACCAACTCGGATTGACCGTCTTCGACGCCAAGATCATCACTTCCGCCGATGGCTATGTGTTGAACAGCTATCACGTCCTCGAGCAGACTGGAGAACCGATCAACGATCACCTGCGGCAGGCCCAGATTTGCAGCCGATTGCGGGCATGCCTGCTACAACCGAGCTGCACACCGCTACGCGTCCATCGGCGCGAACCGCGGGAAATAAAACATTTCACGGTACCCACTCAAATTTATTTTCACGACGACCCGCAGAACCGTTATTCGATTCTGGAATTGGTCGCCACCGACCGCCCTGGGCTTTTGTCGAAGGTCGGCCAAGCGTTCAGGGAATGTGACGTGCGCCTCTATAATGCAAAAATTTCCACCATCGGCAGCAGAGCCGAAGACATTTTCTATATCACCGACCATCGCGATCATCCGCTAAACAGCGAACTCCAGAAGCGCCAATTGAGCGAAGCGATCATCGCGCTGGTGGGAACAAATTAAACGTTTTTCCGCATCCGTTTCAGATATAGCGGAGTCCGCAACCCCGTTTTTTCGTCAAAGACTCGTGCTATGCTTGCGGCGACCGATCAATGGGTCGTACCTTTTGGAAGCCATGTTTCCAAGCCTAATCGGAGGATAAAGCCATGCCGACGGTTGCAGATCCGCTGCTCGAAAACTGGTATCAAGATGCCGAGACCGGACGATCGTTTCGTGTTGTCGCATTGGACGAGGAAAACGACGCCATCGAAATCCAGTATCTCAACGGCGATCTCGGCGAATTTGACTTTGCCTCTTGGTACGAATCGCCTTTTGCGCCTATAGAGCCCCCCGAAGACTGGAGCGCTCCTTTCGATGACGTGGAAATCGATGACCTCGGTTACACCGATCCGGATTTGCATGAACCGGATCAGCGGGATCTCACCTTGGACGACTTTCTAAACGAAGAAGACGAGCATTGATTTTCGCTTGGCTTGACTCGCCTCGTCGCCGCCCGAACGATCACGATGCGGGAAATGCGCTGTATCGCTCGATGAATCCGAACGTTTCGGCTACGGGCTTGCAGGTTAGATGTCCCTGGTAAGTGTTTACGGCCTTGGCAAACCCTGGATTTTCGCGAAACGCCGTCAAGCCCTGATTGGCTAACTGGAGGACATAGGGAAAGCTGGCCTCGGTTAAAGCGATCGTCGATGTCCGGGGATAAGCGCCGGGCATGTTGGTCACGCAGTAATGGATGACGCCGTGCTTCTCGTAAACGGGTTCTGAATGAGTAGTGGGCCGCGAAGTTTCCACGCAGCCGCCCTGATCGATGCTGACGTCGACGATCACGGAACCGGGCTGCATCGATCCGACCATTTTCTCGGTCACCACGTAGTCTGCCTTGGCCCCGTGCCGCAATACCGCGCCGACGACTAAATCGGCTTCACATATACGGCGTGCAATGACGTCCGGCTCGGAAGCAAAAAACTCGAGTTCCCCTGAAATTTCGCGCTGCATCCGCTCGCCCTTGGCCTTGTCGATGCCTGCAACAGAAACCTGAGCCCCAAGCCCCCACGCCGTCTGCGCGGCGTGAAAAGCCACGACCCCGTCGCCTACGATCAACACCCTTCCGTGTCTCGCGCCCAGAACCTTGCCGAGCTGCACCCCTCTACCGCCATTGAACTCGGCCAGATAATAAGCACCGACCAGTGCCGCCATATTACCCGCGACCGCGCTCATGGGAGCGAGAATCGGCAATCGACCGGATCTGTCCTCCAAGGTTTCGTATGCCACCGCCATAGTGCGGCGTTCCAGTAAGATCTCAGTGAGCGAGCGAGGAGCCCCCGCAAGATGGAAGAAGGTAAACACGATCTGATTTCGGAGAAAAAGGTACTCCGGTTCTATCGGCTCTTTGACCTTGAGAACCAAGTCCGAATTCCATGCGTCCTCGACGCCGCAAATACGAGCGCCCATCCGAACGTATTCCTCATCCTTAAATCCGGAACCGAGCCCCGCATTCGTTTCGATCAAAACTTCGTGCCCCGCCTCGACAAGTATCGATGCTTGATGCGGCGTCAGCGCGACGCGGTTTTCGTTATTCTTGATTTCTTTAGGTACCCCGATTCTCATAGCAGTATGCAGCTCTACAGACTTGAAACTTATGAACGATTGTATACGTTCGGAGGAACCAGGCCATCCTCAGAACGACTCGAGCTTATTCTCTAGTCTAACCGTAGTCGACGCTTTGGCGTGTAACCCAGAGCCACATACTCTGT
Organism: Methylocaldum sp. GT1BB; assembly: GCF_051027545.1. Taxonomy (NCBI): domain Bacteria; kingdom Pseudomonadati; phylum Pseudomonadota; class Gammaproteobacteria; order Methylococcales; family Methylococcaceae; genus Methylocaldum; species Methylocaldum sp. GT1BB. The sequence goes on from NZ_CP194902.1 coordinate 140,703, forward strand.
CGAGCGATCAGTCAGCAAAAACAATTATCGAGGCCGACATCTCCGCGATTCTAAAGTGAACATCAGAGCCCGACTGAATCGGCCTCAATATCGTAGCGAGGCGGAGGTTTGTGCCTCCGCCCCGATGCAGACAATCTTGTTCGCGCTTTGCCACGCGAATCCAAGACCGGAAGGTCTGGTCCGCGAGATCGCTCACCGGCGCCATTCGGCAACCAGCTTAAGGCATTCCCGGCGCCACTGGCACTCGAATTCTTTGCACTCCATGCGATCCTCGGACAAAAAACATGCGGCTTTACCCCTGGCTCGTTGGATAGCCCACACGAGTTGTTTTTCTGTACGGAAATATTCGAGGTCTCGGATACCCTCATGGCGGGCTAAATTCAATAGCTCTGCAGCGATCATCAATCTCTCCTTGGTTTCAGATGCATAAAAACAGCGCGACTACGCGTCTCAACTTCCTTGGAACGAACTTATCGATTAATTGAAAGCCCCTAAGAGCCTATCCCAGTAGACCCGTTGCCCGCCAAGTAATGATGCCGCAGGCCAAGTGCAGCATGGCAAGATAGGTGTCGGTTCGTTTTTCCCAGCGGATCAAAATCCGGCGGAATCGGTTGAGCCAGCTGTGGGTCCGTTCGACCACCCAGCGCCGCGCCTTGAAACCGGCTTCCTTCTTGATCGCTTCGGCCTCCTCACCGCGCGCTCGAATGTGAGCGGTAAACTGAAAGGCCTTGGCCAAGTCCCTCACCTCGTCATAGTCATAGCCTTTGTCCAGGCACAAGCCTTGCGGCTGCTCCGGCGTGGGTACAGGGCGCGGGACGCCGATGGCCGCCAAGGTGGACCGCGCCAGCTTCAGGTCGTGCCGATTGGCGCCGGCAATCACCACACTCAGCGGCAGGCCCGCGCCATCGGTTAACAGGCTTCGCTTCGCACCTTGTTTGCCCCGGTCGGTCGGATTCGGTCCCGTTTTTTTGAACCCGCCAACGGCGCTTTCGTCATGGCCCCATCCATGGCCAACCACGACCAGTCCAAGCCCTTCAACGCATCATAAGTCAGCAGTCCTTCGCGCCAGAACGCCTGGAACACCCCGGCTTCGGTCCACTCGACAAAGCGGCGATGGGCCGAACTGCTGGAGCAAATCCCGGTGGCGTTCAGCGCATTCCACTGACACCCGGTCCGGAGCACAAACAAGATCGCATTCATCGCCTGTCGGTCCGGCACCCGCGGGTTATGGCACCCGAGCGGATGCGGTTTACGCGGCGGCAAGAGCGGTTCCATCCGTTCCCACAGCTCATCCGGAATGCGCCAGCCATCATCTTTCGTCACCAGTCCCATAAGAGCCCCTCTTGACTCGAAATTTCGGCATTAGAGGTCGCTCATCACGCTTTTGTTCCTACTGGGATAGGCTCTAATTCTCCTTTTTAGCCTGTGAAAAACATTCTTCTCGCCATAAACAACCATGCTGATCGCAGGCAGCATCGCGAGCCGTACCGAAGCAGTCGAAGTTTCCTTCGACAATCTGGATCTTTCGGATCAGATCCCGCTTGTTCATGCGGCCTGGAACCAAGCCCATACGTTTGGCGATCTCCCGAACTTCATCGACACGCATAACGAACCTCCTCCGGAAATCGATTAATTCTGAGATACGAAGTTGATGATTGCATTACAAGGACCAAACCAGCCTTAAGGAAATCCAGCCATCAAGCGTCTCAGGACTTTTCAAGCAACATGCGTGCCGCAAAATCGGCCGCCCCGATCAACCCAGTGTGAAAATTCAAGGCAACACGGACCGGGACAGCGCAGAGAAACTCGGAAAGCCGGCCTTTAGCACAAAAACCTTGCATGAAATGGCCGTCCTGTAGTGCGGGCAGAATCTTTGGCGCAATGCCGCCGCCGACCAGCACGCCGCCGGTAGCGAAACACCTCAAGGCCAAGTTGCCGGCCTCCGCACCAAAAATGCGCGCGAACAGGGCCAGAGTTCCCCGACACAGCGCATCTCCCCGATGCAAGGCATGCGTGGTGATTTCCCGTGCGGGGTCCTCCGCCTTCTTTATCGCGCCGGCCAATTCGGGCGATTCGGGCGCATAGTTTATGTCGCGTAGATACTCGTAGACATTGACGATTCCCGGTCCGGACAAGATCCGTTCATAACTCACGTGCCCTCCGAACTTGTTTCGAAGATATACAAGCAAGCCGTCTTCCATGGTGTTGTTGGGCGCAAAGTCCCCATGCCCGCCTTCGGTTGCCAATGCACGATAGAGATGACCATCCCAGTACAATACCGCCTGGCCGAGCCCGGTACCGGCTGCGATGACCGCCCGGTTGCCGGTTGCGGGCACTGCACGGGGATTCAGCTCGACCCACTCGTCGGGCCGCAGCCAGAGCAAACCTAAGGCCATGGCCTGAAGGTCGTTCAGCAATTTCACCTTGGAGATGCCCAGCAGGGGCATCAGGCGCCTCTCGTCAATCAACCAGGGTAGATTGGTCGTTTGGCAGCGGCCGTCGACGACGGGGCCCGCGACTCCGAAGCAAGCGGCGTCCAGCGGTTCGCTCTGATCCCTCAAGAAATCTTTAACAATGTCCTCGAACGAGCCATATCCCGCACTCGGATAGGTCTCCTCCCTCAATATTGATGCGGGCAGTCCTTCCAGCCCCCCGTCGTACAAAGCCAGGATCGTTTTCGTTCCACCCACGTCGCCCGCTAGTAGCATGACGGCCCTCCCTGTCTCTTAGGAGAGATCAATAAAATCGGTATTCCTGAAACGTGCTCACCCTCCCCTTCTTGTCGAAGAGCAGCACGGCGAACGGATCCTTTTTCCCGCCCATTTCCATTCCAGGCGTACCCGCAGGCATGCCGGGAACGGCTAATCCCGCCGCCTCGGGCTTGGCTTGCAACAGCTTCTGGACATCCGCAGCGGGAACATGGCCTTCGACTACGTAACCGTTGACCAGCGCGGTATGGCAGGATTGCAAATTCTCCGGCACTCCCAGTTCTTTCTTGATCCTGTCCATATCGTTGGATTTGATATCGCGCACGGTAAAGCCATGTTTTTTCATGTGCTCCAGCCATTTTCCACAGCAGCCGCAAGTAGGGCTGCGATAAACGGTCATTTCCACCGGGTTCTCGAGGACCGGTACGCCTTTGTCCCATACGCTCTCTTCAGCACGGATCGAAAACGGCGACAGAACTACCGTTAGTAGCATCAAACGCAAAAATTTCATTGATCACTCCAGGTTTAAAACGTTTCCCCGTTCAAAGTGGCGACCACCGAGCGCGACCCTGCAAGATCACGGTGCTCGCCCAAATAGATGCCCTGCCAGGTGCCTAACAGCAATCGCCCGTCGCCGACCGGAACGGTTACGCTGGAGCCCATCAGACAGGATTTGATGTGGGCCGGCATATCGTCCTCCCCCTCCAAGGTATGGGTGTAATGAGCCGAGCCGTCGGGCGCCAGACTTCTCAGGTGAGTTTCCAGGTCGCGCCGCACGCTCGGGTCGGCGTTTTCATTGAGAACCAACGATGCGGAGGTATGCTGAATGAAAAAATGAGCGATACCGATGCGGAATTTCCTCAATTCAGGCAAAAGCCCCAGCAATTCTTCGGTGATTAGGTGAAAACCGCGCGCTCGCGGTTTTAACGCGATTCGTTTTTGTAGCCACATTTTGGCGTATCGGATTATCTGCTTTATGAATTTTATTAATCAGGCCCGTAAATACCCTCCTGGTATTTCGGGCCGCCGCCCAGGCCGGTACAAGCCCGGCCTGGGCTCACGCGGCTTGTCGCCGCGCCGGGGCATCCCTGCCCCGGATTAACCCGGCCTATATTTATAGGCCGGGTTAATAATTATGGTTTCACCATAGCCAATCCGTCATACGGCGTAAATACGCGTTTTCCTGACTTGATTAAAACGTCGAGAACACTGCGGCGGACTCCGAACGGTCAAAACACTTTCACCGCCGTGGCTTTAAAACTGACCCAAACTTCCTTCCCCAGTTCCAAACCGAGGCTTTGCAGCGATTCGAGTGTAATCCGGGCGTTAAGTTTCTCGCCGATATCAATGGTAATCCTCGCCCGCCCCGCCTCTTCCGCGATCATGATGATACGGCCGCGAAACGAATTACGGAGACTGGAATTCAGAGGTTCCGGGGAGAGCACGATCTCCTCGGGATCGACGGAGAGATGCGATCCCTGATCCAGCGCACGCGGCACCTGTATCGCCAGCTTGCCGGTGTCGAACACGCCGTTTCGTAGCGCTCCGCGAAACAAATTGACGAGCGGCGCCCCGACCGATCTTCCGGCGAAAAGGCTGATGGACTCGTCGGCGAGCGCGATACCCTGCACCTGCTCATGGGTGCTGAACACCACCGTGTTCCCACTTTGCCGCGCATAATTCGAGAGCACCTGCTCGACCAAGCGCACATTACTTTGATCGAGATACGTAAATGGCTCGTCGAACAACAGCACTTCGGGTGCCGGAGCCAGCGCTCTCGCCAAGGCAACCCTCTGTTTCTCGCCTCCGGAAAGCGCCCTGACGGATCGCTTTTCGAATCCGGCAAGTCCCACTCGCTCCATTGCATCCATTGCCCTGCGGTGCCGCTGTTCCTTTCCGATACCGCGCAGCCTCAGTCCCAACTCCACGTTATCCATCACGCTACCCTGAAGCAGATAAGGACTTTGGGCCACCAACCCAACGCGGCGCCGAAGTGCCAGAACGTCCTCTCGCCTGACCGGCTGACCGAAAAAATACATTTCGCCGGCATCCGGATGAATCAGAAAAGCGAGCAGCTCGAGAAGCGTGCTCTTACCGGCGCCGTTCGGACCGATCAGCGCCGTAATCCGGCCGGCGGAGATCGCCAGATGATCGATGGTCAACGCCGGCTTATCGCCATAAGCAAAAACCACGTGCTCCAGCCAATACGCTCGCTTCAACCGGCACTCCGGTCCGCAGATTGCAGTAGCCAATTCACCGAAAACGCGACCAGCAGCAACATCATGCCCAAAGCCAAACCGAGCTCGAACTCGCCTTTACTCGTCTCCAGCGCGATGGCGGTCGTCATGGTACGGGTAAGCCCCTGGATGTTCCCGCCCAACATCATCGCCGTTCCCACTTCTCCGATGGCTCGCCCGAAACCGGCCGCAACCGCCACCAACAGGGCCAAGCGGGTTTCCGACAATACCAGCCCGAACTGCTGCGCCGGGCTGGCGCCTAAAGAGCGCAACGTAGGCAGCAGACGCGGATCGGCGGATTCGACGGCGGTCATCGCAAGATTCATGATGAGCGGAAAAATCAGCACCGCCTCGCCTATGATGACGGCCGTCGGGGTGTACAAAAGAGCGAACTCGCCCAACGGCCCGCGACGGCTGAACAACCCGTAAAAAATCAGGCCGATCATAACCGTCGGCATCGCCATCAAGGCGTTCAAGCTCCGCCGCAGGAGCCGCTTTCCCTTAAATTCAATAGATGCGGACCAGACGCCGGCCGGAACCGCGAGAAGCGCTGCGCAAACGGTTGCGGTAAGCGAGATCTCGAGCGATGTCCAGACGATTCGGTAAACCTCGGGATCGAACTGAAAGATTAGACGGAGCGCGGCAAAAAAAGAATCGACAAAGTAGTCCATGAAGGAATAACAGGAGCGGCAGGACCGAATTTTGCGAAAACACGAAAGAACAAGCAAGTTTTCCGGTCGCTCTGTTCTCGCGCTCAAAAAATCGACCTGCACGATTCAATCTTCGCTGACGGCCCGTGCTGGCTGACGATACAATAGAATCATTTCTCATTTGGACGTATTCCATCCATCATGCGCACTAGCCAATTTCCGCTCAACACCATCAAAGAAACCCCGGCCGATGCCGAAATCGTCAGCCATAAGCTGATGCTGCGCGCCGGTCTGATCCGCAAGCTAGCCGCCGGTCTTTATACGTGGCTCCCTCTGGGGCTGCGCGTACTCCGCAAGGTGGAAAACATAGTCCGCGAGGAAATGGATCGCAGCGGCGCTTTGGAAGTGCTCATGCCGGCGGTGCAACCCGCGGAGCTCTGGCAGGAATCGGGGCGCTGGGATGTGTTCGGCCCGGAACTCTGCCGATTCAAGGATCGCCACGAGCGCGATTTCTGCCTAGGTCCCACTCACGAGGAAATCATCACCGATCTGGTCCGCAGCGAAATCAAAAGCTACAAGCAGTTGCCGGTCAACTTTTACCAGATTCAAACGAAATTCCGGGACGAGATCCGCCCGCGGTTCGGCGTCATGCGGGCTCGCGAATTCCTGATGAAGGATGCCTACTCTTTCCATCTCGACAAGGACTCCTTGCAGGAAACCTACGACCGGATGTACGAGACTTACTCCCGTATCTTCGAACGGCTGGGACTGCGATTCCGTGCGGTGCTGGCCGATACCGGCGCTATCGGCGGGAGCATGTCCCATGAGTTTCACGTGCTGGCCGATTCCGGCGAGGATGCCATCGCCTTTTCCGACCGGAGCGATTATGCCGCCAATATCGAGATGGCCGAAGCTATCGCTCCCGCCGAAGCGCGTGCGCCTGCGAGCCGTCCCATGGAGAAGATCGCTACCCCTGGCAAGACCAGTATTGCCGAGGTAGCGGAATTCCTGAACGTCCCTGCTGAAAAAATCGTCAAGGCCATCGCCGTGATGATCGGCAAGCGCGACCTCGATAGGGAGTGGGAAGAGTTTTGCCTGTTACTGCTGCGGGGCGATCATGAGCTCAACGAAGTGAAGGCCGGAAAGATCCTCGGCAGTTTCCGCTTTGCCACCGACGATGAAATCGAGCAGCACATGGGCTCTCGGGCGGGCTACATCGGCCCGGTCCAAATGCCCGGCGCGAAAGGAGCCATAAACGTCATCGCCGATCGCCCCGTTCCGGCCATGAGCGATTTCGTCTGCGGCGCCAACGAGAAGGGGTTCCATCTGATCGGCGTCAACTGGGACCGAGACCAACCGGCGCCCCGACATGTCCACGACCTCCGCAAGGTGACGGAAGGCGATCCTAGCCCGGACGGCAAAGGAAATCTCCGCATCGCACGCGGCATCGAAGTCGGGCATGTCTTCCAGCTCGGCACCAAATACAGCGAAGCGATGCAGGCCACGGTGCTCAACGAAGAAGGAAAAAACCAGGCGCTGATCATGGGCTGCTACGGCATAGGCGTGTCACGCGTGGTCGCCGCCGCCATCGAGCAGAACCACGACGAACGGGGAATCGTCTGGCCCGAAGCGCTCGCACCGTTCCAGGTCGCTCTCGCGCCGATCAACATGCACACATCGGAACGGCTGCAGGAGATCGCCGAGCATCTGTACCGCTCTCTTCGGAACGAAGGGATCGAAGTCTTGTTCGACGACCGAAAGGCTCGTCCCGGCGTCATGTTCGCCGACTTGGAACTGATCGGCATTCCGCATCGGGTGGTCGTCAGCGAGCGTCTGCTCGAATCGAATCAGGCCGAATACAAGGGGAGACGGGATGCCGAAGCGATTCAAATTCCGCTGGAGGAAGTCGTGCCGTTCATTCGGGCGCGGCTAAACGGCATCGGTTAGCCGCAGCCCGGCGTCCAGTTGCGGGATGCCGGGCCGTCCGTCCACAATTTGCGCGGTTTGATCGCGCAAGTTGGAACCGCCCTCGTATGCCCTTATACTATGGCCCCGCTTTTTAAGCGGTAAGGCGCTGAACTATGGAACCGAACCGTCCGGCATGAATCCTCATCTGCAAAAACTACAGCCCTACCCGTTCGAAAAGCTGTCCGAACTCAAGCAAGGAATTACTCCCCCGGGCGACAAGCCTCATATTGCCCTGTCGATAGGCGAGCCCAAGCATCCGACGCCTCACTTCATTGCCGAAAGCCTGATCGCGCACCTCCACGGGCTGGCCAATTACCCGGCCACCAAGGGGCTCTTGGAACTGCGCCGAACCATCGCGGACTGGCTGTCGCGCCGGTTTTCCCTGCCTCCGGCGAGCGTGGACCCGGAACGCCACGTACTGCCCTGCAACGGGACCCGCGAGGCGTTGTTCTCGTTCGCTCAGTATGTCATCGATGCCGCCGAGCAACCGCTGGTATTGATGCCCAACCCGTTCTATCAGATCTACGAGGGCGCAGCCCTGCTGGGCGGTGCGGAACCCTATTTTCTCAATACGACACGAGAAACAGGCTATCTGCCGGACTTCGAATCGGTGCCGGACAAGATTTGGGAACGTTGCCAGCTGATTTACATCTGCTCGCCCGGCAATCCCTCAGGCTCCGTCATTAGCGCCGAGACGCATAGAGCGCTCATCAATCTGTCCGAGCGCCATGATTTCATCATCGCTTCGGATGAGTGTTATTCCGAGATTTATCTTGACGAATCGGTTCCGCCTCCAAGCTTGCTGCAGTCTGCCCATGACATGGGCAATACGGAATTCAAGCGCTGCGTCGTGTTTCATAGCCTCTCCAAGCGTTCCAACGCGCCGGGACTGCGGTCCGGTTTCGTTGCCGGGGATGCCGATATCCTCAAGCAGTACCAGAGGTATCGCACCTATCACGGCTGCGCGCTCTCGCTGCCGGTTCAGCACGCGAGCATCAAAGCCTGGCAAGATGAAAAGCATGTCACGGAAAGCCGAGCGGCGTATCGGCGGAAGTTCTCCGCAGTCCACGACGTTCTGAAGGACCATCTGGATCTGTCGATACCGCCAGGCGGCTTCTATCTCTGGCCCGATGTCCACCGCGATGATTGCCAATTCGCGCAGGATCTTTATGCGCGGCAAAATCTGACCGTGCTGCCCGGCAGTTTTCTGTCCCGCGAAGCGCATGGGATCAATCCCGGCCAAAATCATGTCAGGATAGCCTTGGTCGCCCCTCTGGAGGAATGCGTGGAGGCGGCCCACCGCATTCGAGAGTTCATTCAATCCATGTAAATCGAAAAGTAAAGCCATGTCCTTAGAAAACATCATCAACGAAGCCTTTGAAGACCGAGCCCAGCTCACTCCGACCTCGACCAGCGCGGTGATCCGTGAAGCCGTTCAGGAAGCCTTGACGTTGCTGGACAGCGGACGCGCCCGTGTCGCCGAAAAGAAAAACGGGGATTGGGTCGTCAATCAATGGCTCAAGAAAGCCGTGCTGCTGTCTTTCCGGATCTCCGACAACCGCATCATGGAAGGCGGCGAGACGAAATATTTCGACAAGGTCGAACCGAAATTCGGCGGCTTCAGGCCGGAACACTTTGCCGCCATGAGCGCCCGCGTGGTGCCGCCGGCGACCGTCCGGCACGGCGCCTACATCGGCCCCGGTGTCGTGCTGATGCCGTCGTTCGTCAATATCGGCGCTTACGTCGATTCCGGCACGATGGTCGACACCTGGGCGACGGTGGGCTCCTGCGCCCAGATCGGCAAGAACGTGCACCTGTCCGGCGGCGTCGGTATCGGCGGCGTGCTGGAACCCTTGCAGGCTGCGCCCACCATCATCGAGGACAACTGCTTCATCGGTGCGCGCTCGGAGATCGTCGAAGGGGTGATCGTCGAAGAAGGTTCGGTCATCTCCATGGGTGTCTACATCGGCCAGAGTACCAAGATCTACAACCGAATGACCGGCGAGATCACTTACGGACGCGTACCGGCCGGCTCGGTGGTGGTATCCGGAAACCTGCCCGCGAAGGATGGAAGCCATAGTCTTTATTGCGCAGTCATCATCAAGCAGGTGGACGAAAAAACCCGCAGTAAAGTCGGTATCAACGAACTGCTACGCGATTGATCGAATTCCGAGACGCGCAAATCCATTCGGGAGAGTTCCATCCCAACTACGAGGTAATACCATGAAGAAGAGCCTGTTTTTGACTTTCGCCCTGTTGTTTTCGGCAAATGTTTTCGCCTCCACGGACCATTACATCCGTCGTGAGGGCGATCATGTCCAGCATCTTAAAATCCGCAAATTCGGAGACGACATCAAGGTGACCATGGACGTGGATTTCGAGCCCACCGGTTCGACCGAGGAAGGCCGGAGATCATGTTCCGCGGAAATTTCAGGCGAAGCCAAGGCAGTCAGCGAAAACGAGATCGTGCTGAAAAAACAGGCAGAAGGCGAAGCTCACTATTGCGCGCTGAGGATTTTGCTGTCCAATGACGGTGCCAAGGTCGAGCAATCGCCGGACTGTAAATATTTCGTCGCAGGCATCTGCCATTTCGACAGCGAAGGGCGAGAACTGATCAAGGTTAAATAAACGGGTTGGTTGTCCTCGAAAATGCGAAGCCCTGCTCACACTGCGGGGCTTTTTTATCCCAGGAGAGCGTTTCGACTCCTCGTCGAGTACCGAAGCAGAACACCACGGTCAAATCGTCGACAATTGCTCCGCCATCTCGGCCAAAGTTTGTCGGGGCAACTTGCCGGTCTCCGAACGAGGCAATTTGTCCAGCAAATACAAAGGGCGAGGCAGGAAAACCGGATCGAGACGCGCCTGCAATTCTGCAAGCAGCTGTTCCTTAGTCTTGCCGGGAGCTACGGCGAAAGCGATCAGGCGGACGGTCCCTTCAGGGCCATCCGGCAAAAAAAAGACCCCGTCCCGGACCCCGTCTATCTCGTTCAACACATGATTCAGAGCACCGAGCGAGGTGCGCTTTCCGGCGATGTTGACCAGATCCGCGTTGCGTCCCAACAGTTTGAACTGCCGAGCGCCACAACATTCGATCAAATCGTTCAACACGACAGGTCCGGGAAGATGGTGGGCATCGACCCATGATTCGCCACCTTTCGCCTGAAAACGCACGCCGTCGAACGCATGCCACATGTCGTCTCGACTCGTGCGGCGGGAGGCAATCGATCCCGCTTCCGTACAGCCGTAAATCTCCAGCACGCGGGTTCGAAACAGACCTTCCGCCTTGGCTGCCCAGTCGCGAGAAAGCGGTGCCGTAGCGGAGACGATGAGCTCGATCTCCGGAAGATCTTCCCCGGCCTCGATCAGTGCCCGTATGTGCACCGGCGTCGTTACGAGGATTCGCGGCTCCGGGCACAATTCCAAAGCGGCGCGGATATCGGCCGAAAAAAAAGGCTTACCGGAGTGCAGCGCCATTCCGCCAAGGCAAAGCGGCAGAAGAATACTGGTCTCGAGACCGTACATGTGCTGCGGCGGTACCGTGGCGATGACACTAGCCGACTGCTCCGGCCTCAAACCTAGGCCAGCCCCGATCAGTTTCGCACTCTCGCAAAAGCTCAGCCACGTTTTGACGTGAGCTTTCGGCTGGCCTGTGCTACCGGACGTAAACGCGATTGCAACTACTTGATCTCCCGGAATTTCCGGGATGTAAGCGTCCTGGCGTGGCGTCTGTCGTGGGCTGCAATCGTAACGGACGATCGTATCAAGTCCTTCCGGAGACTCCGGACCGTCAACTAGACAATAGAGCTGCGGATATTGTTCCGTCACTTGCTGCAAGACCCTAGGTGCCCGGCTCGGCGGCAGCAGGTTGATCTGCCCTTTGAACACGGCTGCGGCGAAAGCCGCGAGAAACCGGTATCGGTTCTCGCAGAGATTGACCATGTAAGGACGATCGGGGAGATTTGCCGCCAGATTGATTACTTCCCGGAAAAATTCGCCCAAAGTTATGGAACGGCCGTTATCAATAGCGATAATTCGGGCATCGCTAAAACGGTCGATCAATGGATAGTGCGGCCTGAGGAGGCTGGCGCCGTGGGAGATGATCTTGTCTTGATATTTCGTTAATGGCCTGTTTGCCACGGGTGTTATTCACTATTTTTAGGATGAATGTTGCGCAAAAACTATACGCAAAGCGCTAAGGTATTTAAATGAAGCAACTGTATTCTCCTGTATACAAACCGTAACTCTTTTGGAGCCGGCGTTCCATCTCTAGTTTTTGCCAGAAGAATTCCTGCAATACGACCTGCCTGCAAAACGTCGCGCCAATTTGCCGGACTGAAACATTGAAATCCGCTCCAAACTCGACTTAAACCAGCAGATAAATTTACAAGCTTCGGCACAATCTGGTATTAAGGGAATGGCGCTTCATTTCGCGCCCCGTGTCGATCTAAGTTCAACAACCTCAAGGAGAATTCCAATGAAAAAGATGATGACAGTGATGGGTGGTTTGTTGTTAATCAGTCCTATCCTAGCCCACGCGACCAGCCATACCCAAGGAGCCGGTCCCAGGGGAGATGGCGCGAGTGGTTGCGGCTGGGGAGCGTTGCTGTTCGACGGCAACAGCGGCGTCGGCGCCCATTCACTCGCGATTACCACCAATGGCAGCTTCGGCAACAACACTTTCGGTATATCCTCCGGCACCAACGGTTGCGACGCCAACCAAACCATTCGCTACAGGGGCGGCCGCATGTACATCGGGGCCAACATGACCAAGCTGGCCGAGGACATGTCTCGCGGAAACGGCGAAACACTTGCCGGGCTTTCCGAAGTTATGGGCATCGCAAAAGAAGATCGCCTGGCCTTTTTCGCGCTGGTCAAGAAACATTTCGCCGTGATTTATCCGCGAGAATCCGTTACCAGCGACGAGGTAATGGACGCCTTGATCGTCGTGATGAAGTCCGACTCCGCATTGGCGAAGTACGTCGGCTGATCCCTAGCTTGCGAGGCGCTCCCCGAAATATGAAGCGCCTCTTCTTTCATCCGCCGTGAAGTCGCTCTTATGCCTCGTTGTTGCTCTGACATTTCAGACGGCAGCTTTCCGCGCCTTTGGGTCGGAAAATCCCTCGATACTGCTTCGACAGGCGCGAGCGATGCGTCTGCACGACGACCCTACCTGGCTGGCCCTGGGCCATTACCGGCGCACTCCCTTCGGAGACTGGGCCAGCGATGCGGACGACCCGGCCTTTTTTCTTGCCGAAACGGGTCAACACGATCCCGACGCGGAATTATCCGCCACCCTTCTAGCCTATTTTGCGCCAGGAGACGGAGACGAGCACCCTCGGTGCCGATTTCCCGCTCGTTATCATTGGCTAAAAAGCCGGCTCGATTTCGGCGGTTCGCTATCTTCGGATCACGACTGCAAAGCGTTTTCCGAATGGACCGAGACCCTGAAGGCCCATTCGGTAAGCCTGATCTTTCCCGCATCCTACCTGAACAGCCCGTCATCCATGTTCGGGCATACTTTTTTGCGCCTGGACCGCGAAAATCAGGATGAAAATGCACGTCTGCTGGCCCATACGATCAATTATGCGGCGGACGTGAATGTGGCGGACAACGAATTGTTCTACGCGTACCGAGGTCTGTTCGGTGGCTATCCGGGCGTGATTTCGGTACAGCCGTTTTATGAAAAAGTTAAGGAATACAGCGACTTCGAAAACCGCGATATTTGGGAATATTCCCTTAACCTGTCGCCCGCCGAAACCGCGCAACTGATCCGTCACGTCTGGGAAATTCGGCCGATTCGGTTCGACTATTACTTTATCGGAGAAAACTGCTCTTATCGTATTTTGAGCTTGCTGGATGTCGTGCGTCCGGCTCTTGCGCTTCGGGAGAAATTTCCCTACCGCTCCATTCCCTCGGATACCGTGCGCGCCATCGTTGATGCGGGATTGGTCGAGCATGTGGATTACCGTCCATCCGCGGCAACGGTGTTGAACGAGCATACCCGCCAGCTCACGTCTGACCAACGCCGCGTGGCCAGACAGTTGGCAGATGGAAAAATCGCGCTGGACAGCGCTGCTCTTAGACCGATGTCTGCCGCCGAACAAGCGGCTACACTGGAGACGGCATACGAGTCTTTGCGCTACCGGTCGTTGGCCGACAAATTGCCGAGGGAGCGTGTTGCCGGTCTGAGTTATAAACTCCTGCTGGCCCGCAGCCGGATCGATGACGTTTCACCGCTAAAACCGCCGGAGCGTCCGGCCACTCGGGATGATGAAGGGCACAAGCCTTGGCGCGCCGACCTCGGCTTCGGTTTTTTCGATCATACGGCGTTCGGCTCATTCCGATTGCGCTCCGCCTATCACGATCTGACCGATCCTTTAGCCGGCTACCGGCTGGGAGCCCAGATCAAATTTCTCGATGCCAGTGTCCGGTATTACGAAGACGAGAGATTCCGCGTCGAAGCCGTGGATGTCATCAATATCGCATCATTAACCCCGCGCACAGAGTTTATCCAGCCCTTGTCCTGGTCCGTCGGCCTCGGCGCCCGGCGAAAATTGCTTGAAACCGGCCGACCGTTGGTCGGCTATCTGGACGGAGGCGTCGGTTTGAGCTACAGCATCGGCGACGGAATGATCTTCGGCCTAGTGAACGGCACGCTTGAAGTAAGCGAGTCGGTTCGACCGAACGTCGATATCGGGCTTGGCCCCCGCATCGGCTGGCTGTATCGCGGCCTGGGCGGGCAGGGACTGCTGGATTTTCGAATTGACTGCTATATCGTGGAAGACGAGTATTGCACGGGCGGATTGCGCTTGGACCATACGGTGAATCTAGGCAAGGACTATGCGCTGAACCTGCGTCTCGGCCGAGACCGGGGAGAGCGTACTTATGCGAGTGAATTTCTTTTGTCGGTGCGGCGGTATTTTTGAGAGTCGAACAAATATTGCCGCGTATTTGCATCCGGCGCTGATGGAGCATTACCGTGTCCCGATGCTTTTTCCGAAATCTTTTGATTATTCCGTTCGCCCTTAGCCTTTCCGGATGCGCCAGCCTGCTTTTTTATCCGGACCGGGCGATGCGGCTCACACCCGATGCCTTAGGCCTGAAATACGAAGATGTGAACCTGGTCACCCCAGACGGGATTAAATTACACGGCTGGTTCTTGTTTGCTCGCGGCGGCCCGCGCGGAACGGTATTTTTCCTCCACGGCAATGCCCAGAACATCAGCACTCACATCTATAGCGTCGCCTGGCTGCCGGAAAAAGGATATCAGGTGTTTCTCCTCGACTATCGCGGCTATGGACTATCCGACGGCTCGCCAGGTCTGCCGGAAGTGTTGACCGATGTGGCTACAGGCTTTCAATGGCTTTTGAGCGAGCCTCGCGTAGCGAACAGAAACCTTTTCCTTTTAGGCCAAAGCCTGGGTGCAAACTTGGGCGCCTACTTCGCGGGCGCGAGTCCGGAAACGCGCCAACGCTTAACTGCGATCGTTTTGGATGCGCCGTTTGCCAGCTATCGCGAAATCACCCGTGACAAACTGGCCCAATTCCCGATCACGTGGCCGCTACAATATCCGCTCTCCCGACTGATGCCGGACGACTATAGCCCGATCAAAAATATCGCCGAGATATCACCATTGCCGCTGCTCATCATCTGCAGCGAAACCGATGACATAGTGCCGGCCCGTCACAGCATCGCGCTGTTCGAAGCGGCCGGCGAACCCAAGTCGCTCTGGGTCACCGAAGGATTTCACATCGCCACCTTTGGTCAAGAGAAAAACCGCCAACGCTTGCTCTCTTTTCTCGAGGAACATGGACGTTAAACGCTCCAGCGACCAACAATCTTAAGCCTTGAACGAAATGGCCGTACCGAGGGACAGCTCTAAGTCTCGATCGGCGCGTCCACAGTTGACTGCGATTTCAATCAGTCCGATTGAGTTTTGATACCAGAAGGCTTGGGTGGCGGGAACCGAACAAAATGTGTTAGCCTGCCGTAACGACTGGCCATTTGCACAGAGCGTCATTCCGCAGTATTCAGTCCTGTGCCGCATTCCAGTAATGGCATTGCCGTAGTGATCGAAATAGATGATCTCGGCGAGATCGGACGGCCATTCGATCAGATCCGGTTTCTGATGGTTGTGGCTCGCCCAGCTGAAGTCATGGGTGGCAATGCGTGCAGCGATAGGAGCGAAAAGATCGCGGCCGTGGAAACTCGACGAGAGCATCCTTGGACGCCAATCGATCACCCGCCATTCCGCTTCGGCCGATTGCGCTGCCACAGTATTGAGGAGACCGTTATCCGGCCCCACAAACCATTGCCCATCCGCTTGTAGAACAACCGGCAACCGTTCACCGCCGACGCCGGGATCGACCACGGCAAGAAATACGCTACCGGTCGGAAGTTGTTTGCACAGGGCTGCGAGTAGATATGAACTCCACCGGGGCTCGCCCATGGGTGCGTTGCTAACGAGATTTACAATGTCGACTCCCGGCGCCCGCAATCGCAGCACCGCTTCCATTTGCCCAAGATACGGCCCCTCTGAACCGAAATCGGTAAATAGAAAAATCATATCGGTGTCAGCAACAGCGGATTGACGGCTATGGTCTGACCTTACTCGTCTTGGAGGTTTGGAATCTGCTCTATGCGTCTAGGCCGAAACAATCGCGAAAATACAAGCCCCAACTCGAACAGCAGCCAGATGGGCACTGCCAAAAGACTTTGCGAAACCACGTCGGGAGGTGAAAGCACCATTCCGATGACAAAAGCGGCCACAATAATGTAAGGCCGTTTTTCGGACAGGCTCTCTCGGGTAGAAATGCCGCTCCAAATTAGCACGATGGTCGCAATTGGAACCTCAAACGAGACCCCGAAAGCGAAGAACAAAGTTAGTACGAAATCCAGGTAATGCGTAATATCGGTCATTACCGCTACTCCCGCCGGCGCCGTTGCGGTCAGGAACCCGAAAATCAGAGGGAAGACCAGATAATAGGCAAACGCCATACCCCCATAAAACAGCACTGTACTTGCAAACAGAAGCGGCAGCACCAGACGGCGCTCATGCTCATATAAGCCCGGCGCGACAAAGGCCCAAACTTGGTAAAGAATATACGGTATCGACAGGAAAACCGCCGCCACCAGCGTAAGCTTGAACGGTGTCAGGAATGGCGAGGCGACATCGATCGCGATCATTTGCGAACCGGGCGGCAAATGCTTCATGAGCGGCCCTGCCAAATAAGCGTAGATCTCGTTGGCAAAATAGGCCATGCTCATAAAAACAAACAAAACCACGAGTATGCACCGCAGCAGTCTATCCCGTAGTTCTACTAGGTGAGAAATAAAAGGTTGCTCGGTGTCTTGCATCTGTCCCCGACTATACTTTTTATAGTTCACCATCGCGGTGCTTAGAAGCAGGCTCTTTTTCGTCCGTTTCGTTCGGATCAGATATCGACACGCGATCTTTCTTTTTGCCAGGTCGCACCGGAGTCGATAATAACTCCACCTTTTTCTTTTCTTCTAATAAAGATTGACGCAACTCTTGCAACTGAAGCTCATGGTCAATTTCTTGCCTCACCGAAGCGGCCATTGCACGAGCCCTTCGAACCCACAGTGCGACCTCTCTTGCCACCTTGGGTAGACGCTCCGGACCGAACACCAGAAGCGATACGACACCTACCAAGACCAATTCCCAAAAGCCAATATCGAACATGCTTTTTTGAATCGTTGTTAGGTCGTCTTGTCTTTGTTCTCGTGGACCGCCTCTCCGTCGATCGTCCTCCCGGATTTCTCTTCGTCCCCCTCGCTCATCGCACTACGAAAACTCTTTATTGCCGATCCCAGATCGCCGCCAATGTTACGTAGTCGTTTGGTGCCGAACAACAACAGTACGATCAAGAAAAGGAGCAGTAGCTCCCATATACCGATACCCATCAATTTACTCCTACATGCTTTTAGTGACGTTAACTCGAGAGATATTACCGAATTCGCTTCGTTAAAAATAACCAGGCATTTTCCCGGCCAAGATCCAGTACGATTCTCTGCATCCGTTTCTTGGTCATTGGTAATCGCCATATTCTACTGTTAAAGAATTTACGGGCACATAGAGCGAGCTGGCCACTGCAAATTAAAACCACGAAAATAAGACCGCACAAAATTAAATAAGTTAGGCCTACCGTATAAAACTAGCACTACTTCCATCCGACATCCCGTTTCACTCCGACCTTGGCGACCGCTGACACCTCAGTGCCTAAGGTAAATCATCCATAACAGCCCCTCCGGCCAAGAGACAAGATCGCTGGCACTTTCCTTGCGACGTTCTGCCTTAATCACCTATAATGAATGGTTTCGCCAAGCCGACTAATTCTACGCCGGGTTGCTACTGTCTAGCTTTTTCTGGATAATCCCCGACTCGAACGAGCCTACTCACAGGTTTACCGTATGCAAACGATGATGCTCAAAGCAAAGCTACACAGAGCTCGAGTGACACACTCCGAACTCGAGTATGAGGGCTCTTGTGCCATTGATGGTTTGCTACTCGAACGCTCGGGAATCAGAGAATATGAACAAATCCACGTTTATAATGTTAACAACGGGCAAAGGTTCACTACCTACGCCATTCGCGCACAAGAGGGATCGGGCGTAATTTCTGTCAATGGCGCTGCCGCTCGTCTTGCTGCTCCTGGAGACATCATGATTATATGCGCCTACGTAGGGTTAAATCAGAGCGAACTCATCGGCTATAAACCCACACTGATCTATCTTGGAGAACACAACCAAATCGTCCGGACGGGTCAGTCGATACCCATACAAGCAGCCTGAGCTCAACTGCGTCACCTATTGATTTAGCGGTTTGCATTTAATAACTTAGCCGAATCGCCGGGACTAACTGACAGTTCGCCATCGTGCCGCCAATTCACATCCGCAAAACCGCCGCGGTCACATCCGCAGCCTGACGGTTGGGCTTAACATCGTGCACGCGAAACAAAGCCACTCCAGCCGATACTCCAAGAACAGTAGTTGCTATCGTCGCCCCCACCAGTTCCGGCGGATGACTCTCGCCGCAGATCGCCCCCATAAAGCGCTTCCTGCTTGTCCCTAATAAAACCTTATAACCCGTCGCCACGAAGCGACTTAGCTCTTTAATCAACCGCAGATTGTCGTCTTTCCGCTTTCCAAACCCGATGCCAGGATCGATGACAATGTTCTCGGCCGCAACCCCTTCTTTCATTGCAGCTTCTGCCCGTTCCATTAAGAACACCAATACTTCTTCGACTACATCCGTATACACGGGGTTATCTTGCATACCTTTTGGCTCGCCCTGCATATGCATAAGTACCAACGGCACACCAACCTTTGCTGCTACCGAGAACATCCTTGGGTCATCCCTACCGGCCGAGATATCATTCACCATGTTTACGCCAGCAGATATCGCTTCCTCTGCGACGCGACTTCTTGTCGTATCGACGCTTAACATCACATTGTACGGCAAATGGCTGCGCAAAGTACGAACGACCGGAATGACGCGGCTAAGTTGCTCCTCTTCGCTAACCGGCTCTGAGCCGGGCCGCGTAGACTCCCCACCGATATCGATGATATCCGCACCCTCTAATACCATACGTTGCGCATGCAATAACGCGTCCGCTGGCACACAATACCGGCCACCATCCGAAAAGCTATCTGGAGTTACGTTCAGAATCCCCATGATAAGGGGCTTATATTGCATGACGGAGTTCCCGCGCAAGAGCACCGTTAGATGCCGAAAATTCCGCTCGGTGACGGTAGTATAAATGAGCGACCGATATTTTCTCAGCCGCTTCCTACGTTATATGAGTAGGCTAGGCAATGCGGAAAACTTTACTTTGCTGCAGAGCAATTGGCCCGCATAAGCGGGCCAACGACATTGGCCATTCAGGCCAATCTTGCACCTTAGCCGGCGTCCGGCTCTTATGCGTTTGACCGATCAACAAGTTCTACGTATGCCATGGGTGTGGCATCGCCCCTGCGGAAACCGCATTTCAAAATCCTTAAATAGCCACCCGGCCGATCCTTAAATCGGGGTCCTAACTCGTCGAACAGTTTTACAACTGCGTCACGGTCTCTGATACGCGCAAACGCAAGGCGTCGTGCGGCTACGCTATTCTTCTTCGACAAGGTGATCAAAGGCTCAGCAAACCGCCTGATCTCTTTCGCTTTCGGCAAAGTCGTTTGAATGATCTCATGTTGGATCAAGGAGGCAGTTAGGTTTCGAAACAAGGCGTTTCGGTGACTGCCGGTAATATTTAGTTTTCTACCCGAATTACGATGCCGCATTTGTTACACCCACACAAATTTAAGAGTCTTGTTGGTCACGTTTAAGACCCTCGGGAGGCCAATTTTCAAGTCGCATGCCAAGTGACAAACCCTTCGTCGCCAAAACATCCTTAATTTCAGTCAGCGACTTCTTTCCAAGGTTTGGGGTTTTGAGCAAATCCACTTCGGTCCTTTGAATCAGATCGCCGATGTAGAATATGTTTTCCGCCTTCAAGCAATTAGCGGAGCGAACAGTCAGTTCGAGATCATCAACCGACCGAAGCAGCAACGGATCGAACTGCGGCCTTTCTTCGCTGATTCTCGGCGTCTCCTCACTTTTGAGGGCAACGAATACCGATAGGTGTTCGTTCAAAATCGATGCAGCTTGTCGAACCGCTTCTTCTGGATCAACCGTCCCATTAGTTTCCAGCTCCAGAATAAGCTTATCTAGATCCGTACGCTGCTCGACACGAGCGTTCTCTACCAAATACGAGACGCGCCGAATCGGGCTAAAAGAAGCGTCGATATTAAGCACGCCAACTGCGGTTTCCGCCTGCCCGGAATTCCGCGCGCCCACCGGCTGATATCCTCGACCCTTTTCAACTTTGAGCGTCATGCTTAACTTCCCGGAGTGCGTCAGATTCGCGATCTCCAACTCCGGGTTAAGAATTTCCGCATCGTGGGTAAGCTCTATGTCGCTTGCGGTAACTTTGCCAGGACCCGACTTGTTTATCTTAAGCGTAACCTCTTGTCCGGTCGGTATACGAATCGCGAGGTTCTTAAGGTTCAAAAGAATGTCAATAACGTCTTCTTGAACGCCATCTATCGTAGAGTACTCATGCAATACCCCTTCTATTGTTACTTCCGTAACTGCACAGCCGGGTATCGAGGAGAGCAGAACTCGCCTCAGCGCATTGCCCAGGGTATGACCAAACCCCCTTTCCAGAGGCTCGATTACAATCCTCGCACTGTTTCGATCTATGGGATTGACGTCAACCAACCGCGGTTTAATTAGATTCGCCAAGTAGTTTTGCATCGATTAGGAACAACAATTATTTGGAGTACAACTCGACAACCAGTTGCTCGTTTATTTCAGCGCCCAGATCACTACGTTCAGGCACTGACTTAAACACGCCCCGCATTTGCTTTGCGTCGACATCCACCCAAGCAGGAAATCCATACTGTTCCAAAACTTGCAGTGCATCTTTAACTCTTAGCTGATTCTTTGCCTTTTCCCGTACTGAGACAACATCTCCTGGCGCGACTTGGTAGGACGGCACATTCAAGACCTTGCCATTAACCGTAATCGCTTTGTGGCTAACAAGCTGGCGCGCTTCGGCCCTGGTGGAAGCAAAACCCATGCGATAGACCACGTTATCTAAACGAGACTCGAGCAGGTTCAGCAAGTTTTCGCCGGTTGATCCCTTTCTGCTCGACGCGGCCTTATAATAATTCCGGAATTGGCGCTCCAATACGCCGTAAATTCTGCGCAGCTTCTGCTTCTCGCGGAGCTGAGTTGCGTAGTCCGACATACGGGCGCGCTTCTGGCCGTGCTGCCCCGGCTGTTGATCGAGCTTGCACTTTCCTTCGAGCGACTTGCCGCGCGATTTAAGAAACAGATCCGTGCCTTCTCTTCTACTGAGCTTGCACTTCGGCCCTAGATATCTAGCCATTTTTCGCCCCTCTGCTTATACCCGCCGTTTCTTTGGAGGACGGCACCCATTGTGCGGTATCGGTGTGTCATCAATAATATTCGTGATCTTAAATCCCATATTATTGAGCGTCCTTACCGCCGACTCTCTGCCTGGCCCAGGTCCCTTTATTCGCACATCCAGATTCTTCACGCCATAATCCTTTACTATGCTTCCCACCTTTTCTGCGGCGACCTGAGCAGCAAACGGCGTGCTTTTCCGAGACCCGCGAAACCCCGAGGCCCCAGCAGTTGCCCATGCGAGCGCATTACCCTTACGATCTGTAATCGTTATTATGGTGTTATTGAATGACGCGCTGATGTGAACAACTCCGTCAGAAATATCTCGTTTAATCCGTTTTGCGGGACGACTAGATGCAGCCATGTCGATGTCTTACCTCGAAACCACTCTTTAGATTTATTTGCGAATCGGCCGTCGCGGACCTTTTCTGGTTCGTGCGTTAGTACGGGTCCGTTGCCCGCGAACAGGGAGACCTCGCCGATGCCGCATTCCACGATAACAACCCAAGTCCATTAGGCGCTTGATATTCATCGCGCTCTCGCGCCGAAGATCCCCTTCCACAACAAACTTCGCAACTTCCTCGCGGATGCGCTCGATATCACTGTCCCCGAGTTCCCTGACCTTAACCGAGGGGCTCAGACCAACATTCTCACAAATCAGTGATGCCCTAGATCTGCCGATACCATAAATCGCCGTAAGCGAAATAACTAGGTGCTTGTGATCCGGGATATTAACTCCCGCAATTCGTGCCATTTATCCTGCCTCCACATCAACTCTCTAGACTTAGGCTGAATCTCGCATCATACCACGTCATTTAAGAATACGCTATTCAATGATTAGCCTTGGCGCTGCTTATGACGCGCATCCTTACATATTATGCGAACAATCCCTTTTCTCTTCAAAATCTTGCAGTTTCGGCAGATCTTCTTAACTGACGCACGAACCTTCATTAAAATTCCCCTGATGATTGTAAACCGTGATTCTAAAACCAGGTTAACTGAGCTTGATATTGGACTTCTTTAGTAAACCTTCATACTGGTGCGAAATGATGTAGGTTTGGATTTGTGACATAAAATCCATTACCACCACCACTATGATCAGCAGAGAGGTTCCGCCGAAATAGAACGGCACGTTCCAATAAACGATTAAAAATTCGGGCAGCAAGCATACAGCGGTAATGTAAATGGCGCCCGCCAATGTCAAACGCGTCATCACGGCATCAATATAGGCTGCGGTTTGCTGGCCAGGCCTGACACCCGGAATAAACGCGCCCGATTTCTTCAGGTTCTCCGCCGTTTCATTCGAGTTGAACACCAACGCGGCATAGAAAAAGCAAAAAAAGACGATCGCGCCGGCGTAGCACAACACGTATAGCGGTTGCCCGGGTGATAAAGTTGTGGCGATATCCTGCAGCCAACCAAGGTTCTTAGTGTTTCCGAACCAACCCGCCAACGTTGCAGGAAATAGGATGATACTAGACGCAAATATCGGCGGTATCACACCCGACATATTCAACTTCAAGGGCAGAAAACTCTTGTGAGCAGCATACATCCGCCGTCCTTCCTGCCGTTTCGCATAATTAATGGTAATCCGCCGCTGCCCCCGCTCAACAAACACGACGAGCGCCGTTACTGCTAGCGCAATACCAAACAGAGCGACGATACTCATCATGCTCAATTCACCGGTTCGCGCTAATTCGAGGGTGCCGCCAACTGCCGACGGAAGCCCAGCCACAATACCGGCAAAAATTATGATAGATATCCCATTTCCAATCCCTCGTTCCGTAACCTGCTCGCCAAGCCACATCAAAAACACGGTTCCGCAGACCAGCGACACAGCCGTGATAAACAGGAAGTGAATTCCCGGGCTAATAACGACAGGGACACCTGAGGCGGATTGGTTTTGTAGCGCAAGCCCGACTCCGATGGCCTGGAACGTTGCGAGAAAAACGGTGCCGTACCTTGTGTACTGGTTGATTTTTTTCCGCCCTGACTCACCCTCTTTTTTTATCTGCTCCAGCTTCGGGATTACGCCTGCCATCAATTGCATAATGATTGAAGCCGAGATATACGGCATGATCCCAAGAGCAAATATACTCAGGCGCTTCAGCGCGCCCCCTGAAAACATGTTCACCATGTCCAGTATCGACCCGCCTTGCTGCGCGAACATCGCAGCCAAAGCCTTTGGATCAACTCCAGGAATGGGAACGTGTGCCCCAATTCGGTAAACGACGAGAGCGCCGATTACGAAGAGAAGCCGTTGGCGAAGCTCTGTGAGCCTACCAAACCTTTCGCTTAGGGTGGAGTTCGCGATGCTCACTTATGCCTCGATTGTGCCGCCAGCCGCTTCGATTTTTGAACGCGCGCCCTTCGTAACTTTAATGCCGACAAGGGTCACCGAGGACGTCAACTCTCCCGAGTCAATAACCTTGACAGAGCGAGCCTGCGCCGGAACCAAATTTGCCGCCTTTAACGCTTGGATATCGACTTTCTCGCCAGCCAGCCGATTAAGTTCGTTTAACCGAACCTCAGCGACGAACGCTTTTACTCTCGATTTAAATCCGACTTTCGGCAGTCTCCGTTGAAGCGGCATCTGTCCGCCTTCGAATCCTACCTTATGAAAGCCTCCGGCTCGGGCTTTTTGGCCTTTATGTCCTTTTCCGCTGGTCTTACCCAATGTAGAGCCAATGCCGCGCCCGACGCGGGTTCTCTTTTTTCTGCTGCCTTCCGACGGCCTAATCGAATTTAGGAACATTTAAGCATCCTCAATCTTGAGCATGTACGCAACCTTGTTGATCATCCCGCAGTTAGCCGGTGTTGCGCTAACGTATACCGGTCGGTGCATACGTCTGATGCCAAGCCCGCGAAGACACGCCTGGTGAGACTTAAGACGCCCGATCTCGCTCTTTATCTGCGTAACTTTGAGTTGCTTCTCGCTCATTTATCTTTCCCCGAACGATTATCTGCCAATTTCCCGCGCTTGGCTGCGATGGAACGAGGGTCTCTGATCTCCGTCAGTCCTTTAATCGTTGCGCGAACGACGTTAATGGGGTTATTTGTTCCAATACACTTGGCAAGCACATTATGTATGCCAACAACCTCGAATACCGCGCGCATCGCACCTCCCGCGATGATCCCGGTACCTTGAGATGCCGGCTGCATAAATACCTTGGCAGCCCCAGTGCTAGCAGTGATTGCGTAATGCAAGGTGTCACCGTTGAGGCTCACCTTACGCATATTTCTCCGGGCTTGCTCCATTGACTTCTGGATCGCGACAGGAACTTCGCGCGCTTTGCACAAGCCATACCCGATCCGACCATTCCCGTCACCAACAACAGTTAACGCGGTGAACCCGAACTGACGGCCGCCCTTTACAACTTTGGCGACGCGCCTGACCGCGACCAACTTTTCCTGAAACCCTTCGGCCGAACTGCTCTGAACGTTTAGGCTCGCCATAACTCCCCCTAAAACCCAAGCCCGGCTTCACGCGCGGCGTCAGCCAATGCTTTGACACGACCGTGATATTTGAATCCTGATCGATCGAAGGCCACATTTGATACTCCCGCCGACAGCGCCCGTTCCGCTATTAGCCTGCCAATCGCTTTGGCCGCCTCAACGTTTCCGGTCGACGCCAAGCTGGCCTTGATATCCGGCTGCAACGTAGATGCCGACGCGAGGACCAGCGCCCCATCGGCGCTCGTTACCTGTGCATAGATATGACGCGGCGTCCGATGGACGGTAAGCCGATTCACGCCTAATGACTTGATGATCGCTCTGGCTTTCGTCGCCCGCTTCAATCTCGCCGATTTCTTATCCATCAATCACCTACTTCTTTTTCGCTTCTTTTCTGACGACTTCCTCTTCCGCGTATCGAACACCTTTTCCCTTATAAGGCTCCGGTGGTCGATATGCTCTGATGTCGGCAGCAACCTGACCCACCCGCTGTTTGTCGCACCCCTTGACCACAATCTCGGTCTGGGAGGGCGTTTCGATCGTAATACCCTCCGGAGCGGTAAGCTCAAGAGGGTGGGAAAATCCCAGCGAGAGACTCAATACGTCTCCTTTCGCTTGAGCCCTATAGCCAACGCCAACCATCGTCAATTTACGAGCGAAGCCAACGCTCACGCCCGTTACCATATTCGCAATGTTTGCACGCGTGCTACCAGCAAGCGCATTAGCTTGTCTATCGGCTTTATCGGCTAAAATCGATATATGACCGTCTGCGATTTCAACTCGAACTTTGGGACTCAAACTGCGAGTCAGCGCACCTTTAGCACCCTTTACGGTGATTACGTCACCGGAAATGCTAGCCTCCACTCCTTTCGGAAGAGCGACCGGATTTTTTGCTATTCTGGACATTGATAAGTCTCTATGCTCGATTACGACACCAGACAGAGGACCTCGCCACCATGCCCACCCTCTCGTGCATCCTTGTCTGTCATAACGCCTTTCGAGGTGGACACGATCGCCGTACCTAGCCCGCCCAGAATCAGGGGAAGCTTGTCTTTCGATCGGTAAATACGACGGCCGGGCTTACTGACGCGTTCGAACTGCTCGATAACGGGCTGCCCTTTGTAATACTTGAGCTGCACACAAAGCGAGGCCTTCCCGGCATCCTGGCTTACCTGATAATCCGTGATGTAGCCTTCGTCCTTCAATACGCGGCATACTGCGATTTTAACGTTCGACGACGGCATAACGACTTCGTTTTTTCCGGCGGCTTGCCCGTTTCTTATACGGATGATCATATCAGCCAACGGATCGGTCATACTCATTTCAAATTCTCCGTAAACAAAACGGTTGGGCTCAGACGGTGATTGGGTCGACGATCCACTCTTACCAGCTTGCCTTCGTCACGCCCGGCACATCGCCGCGCATAACCGACTCACGCAGCTTATTCCGTCCGAGACCGAACTTCCGATAGAACCCGTGCGGCCTACCGGTCAAACTGCACCGGTTGTGGAGGCGCGACGGCGACGCGTCTCTGGGGAGCTGTTGAAGCTTTAGTTGCGCTTGGTATTTCTCTTCATCCGTCGACGACACACTCTGAACGATGGTTTTCAGCTCAGCCCGCTTTTTGTAGTGCTTGCTAACCAACGCTTGACGCTTCTTTTCTCGTGCGATCATAGATTTTTTTGCCATTGCCGTTCCTATGTTCTAAACGGAAACTTAAACTGCTCCAACAGCGCACGGGCTTCGTCATCGCTGCCAGCCGAAGTCGTAATGGTTATGTCGATACCGCGTATAGCGTCGATTTTGTCGTAATCAATCTCGGGGAAGATGATCTGCTCCCGGACACCCATGCTATAGTTGCCACGACCGTCGAATGACCTTGGGCTCAATCCGCGGAAATCTCGAATCCGCGGTATCGCTATATTGACAAGCCGATCCAAAAATTCATACATCCTATCACGCCGCAGCGTTACTTTGCAGCCTATGGGCATGCCCTCTCTGATCTTGAACCCGGCGATTGACTTTCTGGCGATCGTTACGATGGGTTTTTGGCCGGAGATCTTTTGCAGGTCTTCCATCGCGTTCTGGAGTATCTTCTTGTCGGCTACGGCTTCGCCTACTCCCATATTAAGGGTGATCTTTTCCAGTCGCGGAACTTGCATTACCGATTGGTAGTTAAATCGCTTGATCAGCTGCGGAACTACCTGTTCTTTGTAAATAGATTGAAGCCTAGCCATTTCTGTTATCCGCAAAATCAAACGTCAATAACTTCGTTCGTGGACTTGAAATAACGAACCTTTCTACCGTCGGCCAAAAGCTGAAAGCCCACTTTATCGGGTTTGTTTGTTCCCGGGTTATACAGTGCCACATTAGACCGGTGAATCGGCATAGCCTTTTCAACTATTCCGCCATTTATTCCCCTCATCGGAATCGGTCTTTGGTGTTTCCGAACCAGGTTGATACCTTCGACGACGACCCGATCGTCCGAGGACACCGACAAGACCGCACCCCGCTTCCCTTTGTCTTTCCCGGTGAGCACTACAACTTGATCGCCTTTCTTAATCTTTCGCATGACGCAAGGATCCTCGTTAAAGTACTTCAGGTGCGAGCGAAATGATCTTCATGAACTTTTCGGACCGCAGTTCTCGCGTAACCGGCCCGAAAATGCGCGTGCCGATGGGTTGATGCTGATTGTTAAGCAACACTGCCGCATTGCCGTCGAACCGGACAACCGATCCATCTGTCCGACGAACGCCTTTTCTTGTCCGCACAACCACGGCATTGTAAACCTCGCCTTTCTTAACGCGTCCGCGAGGAATAGCATCCTTAACGCTAACCTTGATGATGTCGCCGATGTTTGCATACCGGCGATGCGAACCACCGAGCACCTTGATGCACATGACCTTTTTAGCGCCGCTGTTATCAGCCACATCCAGGTTGCTTTGCATCTGAATCATCTTCGATACCCCTTATTTATTGCCGTTGCCCTTCTCGTTGTCATTTAGTCCGCTCGACCACTCTGTCCAGCATCCAAACCTTTTTCTTCGATAGCGGACGGCAGGAAGAAACAACTACGACGTCACCCTCGTGACACTCGTTATTCTCGTCATGGGCCAACACCTTGCTCGTTCGACGTACGAACTTTCCATAAACTGGATGAGATACCAACCGCTCCACCAGAACCGTGATCGTCTTATCCATTTTGGAGCTGATAACTCTTCCCGTGATGGTACGGGACGTCTTGACTGTTTCGCTCATACTGAAAAGCTCTTTTCGGTTAGAACCGTATTTACCCTGGCGATGTCCCGCCTAATCCCTTGCAGTTGATCCGATTTGGTTAATTGACCGGTAGCCTTTTGCATCCTGAGGTTAAAGCGCTCTCGGTGAAGTTCGAGCAGCATTTCTTTAAGTTCGCCCTCGGTTTTCGATCTAAGTTCGCTGGCTTTCATCACATGACCGTCCGAAACGAAAAAGTTGTCTTTATCGGAAGCTTAGCTGCGGCAAGCTCGAACGCTTCACGCGCTAACTCTTCGCTCACTCCCTCAAGCTCGTAAAGCATCGTGCCAGGCTTTATCTCCGCGACCCAGTACTCCACGCTTCCTTTTCCACTCCCCATTCGAACTTCGAGCGGCTTTTTCGATATCGGTTTATCGGGAAATACGCGAATCCACATCTTTCCACCACGCTTAACATGTCGTGTGATAGCACGGCGCGCGGCTTCAACTTGCCTCGCAGTGATCCTTCCCCTCTCCACGGCCTTCAGACCAAACTCGCCGAAACTGACCCGGTTACCTTTGGTGGCGAGGCCTGTGTTTCTGCCTTTCTGCTGTTTTCTATATTTCGTTCTCTTCGGCTGCAACATGGTCTACTAGCCCCGGTTATACCTCAGATGAAGCGACGCCTTTGGATTCGCTTTCTCCGGTTGAAAAAACCTCGCCCTTGAAAATCCACACTTTCACTCCGATGACTCCGTAAGTTGTCTTCGCCTCGGCGAACCCATAGTCGATATCGGCACGAAAGGTGTGAAGAGGAACACGTCCCTCGCGGTACCACTCACTACGTGCAATTTCTGCGCCGTTCAGCCGCCCGCTTACGTTAATTTTCACTCCTTCGGCACCAAGCCGAAGAGTGTTGGTCACGGCGCGCTTCATCGCACGCCGGAACATGATTCGCTTTTCCAACTGCTGGGCAACGCCTTCCGCCACGAGTTGAGCGTCCAGTTCAGGTTTACGAATTTCCTCTACACTTACCTGAACGGGAATGCCCATCATCGATGACAACTCTCGACGCAAGGCATCGATATCCTCACCCTTCTTTCCAATGACTAGACCAGGTCTTGCCGTGTGGATGGTGATATGCGCATTGTTCGCCGGCCGGTTAATTTGGACACGGCTGATCGATGCGTGTCCAAGTTTCCTTTTTAGGAACTCCCGTACCTTCAAGTCGTTGAAGAGAAACGCCGAGTAGTCCTTGCTGGACGCGTACCAGCGAGAGGTCCAATCTTTGATGTAGCCGAGCCGTATCCCGGTCGGATGAACTTTCTGCCCCATAAATATCCTTTATCGATGCTCTGAGACGTGAATCGTTATATGACATGTACGCTTGAGGACACGATTAGCACGCCCCTTGGCACGTGGCGACATGCGCTTCAGCGTAGGGCCCTCGGCCACTTCGATCACACTGACTAACAACTCGTCCACGTCGGCGCCGTCGTTGTGCTCGGCGTTCGCTATCGCAGATTCCAGCACTTTCTTTAAAATTCGCGCAGATTTCTTCGTGCTATAGCTGAGTAAATCGATCGCCTTGTCGACCCTCAGTCCCCGAATTTGATCGGCCACCAACCTGCACTTTTGAGCAGATACGCGCGTATTGTTTAGCTTCGCTACCGTTGCCATGTTTCACCGCCTCCAATCACTTTGTCTTCTTGTCGGCTTGATGGCCTTTGTACGTTCGAGTCGGGGCAAACTCTCCAAGCTTGTGCCCCACCATGTTGTCGGTCACGAGCACTGGAACGTGTTGGCGGCCATTGTGTACCGCCAAGGTGTATCCGATCATCTCAGGGATGATCATCGAACGGCGAGACCAAGTCTTTATGGGCTTTTTCGCCCCAGACTGCCCCATGTCCGCTACCTTTTTAAGTAGGTGATAATCGACAAACGGTCCCTTCTTAATCGAACGTGGCACGTCTTCTACCTCTCATATCTATTTTTGCTTACGACCCCGCACGATCATGGCGTCGGTGCGTTTGTTGTTTCGCGTCTTATACCCTTTGGTTGGCGCACCCCATGGAGATACCGGGTGTCTGCCACCAGAAGTTCTACCTTCACCACCGCCGTGCGGGTGGTCGACGGGATTCATCGCCACGCCGCGCACGGTAGGCCGAATACCGCGCCATCGGGTAGCTCCAGCCTTACCTAAAGAAATCAAGTTATGTTCGTGATTTGAAACTTCACCGATCACGGCTTTGCATTCGGCAAGCACCTTGCGCATCTCGCTCGACCGCAGGCGGATAGTTGCGTACGCACCCTCTTTTGCAACGAGTTGCGCGGACGCACCTCCGCTACGTGCTAGCTGAGCACCTTTTCCCGGCTTGAGCTCGATGCAGTGAATCAGCGTACCAATGGGGATGTTTCTAATCGGTAAACAGTTGCCAGGGCGTATGGGCGCATACTCCGATGAGACAACCTCGGCCCCGACGGTCACCCCTTTGGGCGCAATGACGTATCGCCGCTCGCCATCTTTGTAAACCACGAGCGCGATATGAGCTGTTCTATTCGGATCGTACTCTATACGCTCAACTCGGCCGGGTATCTCCAGCTTGTCCCGTTTAAAGTCGATCACACGATAAAACTTTTTGTGGCCGCCGCCTTTATGACGCGTCGTCACTCGGCCTTGATTGTTTCGACCGGAATTTCTCGTCTTTTTTTCGACGAGACCTGCATAAGGCTTCCCCTTGTGAAGACCTTCTGTCCGTACTCGAACCACAAACCGTGAACCGGCCGAGGTGGGTTTCGATTTAATTAGCGCCATCTGAAATTCCCGCAATTATTTACTGTTCTATGTTCTCGCGTTTTTCCTACGCTACGGACAGATCGATATCGAATCCCGGCTTCAGTTTCACGTACGCTTTTTTCCAGTCGGAACGTTTACCTATAAACCGCCCGGATCGCTTAACTTTTCCGCCCACATTCAGGACATGAACCGAGGCCACCTTAACATTGAACATGAGTTCAACGGCCTCTTTAATCTGAGGTTTACTCGCGGTCCGTTTTACACGAAAAGCAACCTGACCTGCTTTTTCAGCGGCCGCAGTGCTCTTTTCCGAAATAATTGGCGCCTCGATGACGCTCATTAGTTCCAGCTGTCTCATGCTAGGCCGACCTCAAGTTGCTTTGCTGCTTGTGACGTCAAAATCACTTTCTCGCTATGTACGAGGGCCACCGGATTCACGGAGCTGGCAGTGCACACCAACACGTCTTGGAGATTCCGCGCAGCCAAGAACAAGTTTTCATCAAGCGCATCGGTAACAACCAACCCTCGCTTAAATCCGAGACCTTGAAGCTTCTGAAGAAACTCCTTTGTTTTAGGAGCCGAAGGATGAATATCATCGCTGATATACAACCGCCCTTGACGCAACAGCTCGGACAGAATCGACCGCATAGCAGCCCGGTACATCTTCTTGTTCAGTTTCTGTTCATAGGACCGGGGACGCGCTGCGAATGTAACACCGCCCGTACGCCAGAGAGGGCTTCGAGTTGTACCGGCACGAGCACGACCACTGCCTTTTTGTCGCCACGGCTTCGCACCGCCGCCGCTAACTTCTGAGCGCGTCTTTTGCGCTTTTGTACCGGATCGAGCTCCAGCGAAATACGCAACTACTAGCTGGTGAACAAGAGAATCATTGTAATCCCGCCCAAACACTGCCTCGGAGACTTCGAGCGGCGTGCCGCCATCGACAGCCGATGGAATCTGCAACCCCATATTACCCTCTTTACTTCTTAACAGCCGGCTTAATTAAGACCTCGGCACCTTTCGCGCCTGGCACAGCCCCCTTGATCAGAAGCAACGAGCGCTCCTTATCAACCGCGCACACCTTCAAACTTTGCACGGTGGTCGTGACACTACCAAGGTGTCCGGCCATTCGTTTGCCTTTAAAAACGCGACCAGGCGTTTGGTTCTGACCGATAGAACCCGGCGCACGATGCGATAACGAGTTTCCGTGCGTAGCATCCTGGGTTCTGAAGTTGTGACGCTTAACCACACCCGCAAAACCTTTACCGATACTCATACCCTGAACATCGACGTATTGCCCTTCCTGGAAAATGTCTACGCCCACCTCGGAGCCCACCGAGTATTGACCCGCATCGCCCTCTTCTACACGAAATTCCCATAAACCGCGCCCAGCCTCGACACCCGCCTTAGCGTAGTGCCCGGCCTCCGGCCTGGACAAACGGGACCTCTTCTTAACCCCAGCGGTCACCTGAATCGCCCGGTAACCGTCTGTATCCAATGCCTTGACCTGCACGACGCGATTCGGCTCCACATGGATTACGGAAACCGGCACTGCGGAGCCGTCTTCGGCATAAATACGGGTCATGCCGCACTTCCGCCCAACCAAACCTAACGCCATCGATCGCTCCTAAATACGTCAATTCAACTTTATTTGTACGTCTACGCCGGCAGCAAGGTCGAGCTTCATCAAAGCGTCAACCGTTTTATCCGTCGGCTCAACGATGTCCATCAAACGCTTATGGGTCCTCAGTTCGTATTGGTCGCGCGCGTCTTTATTGACGTGTGGCGAGATGAGAACGGTGTAGCGCTCTTTTTTGGTCGGCAAGGGGATCGGTCCCAAAACCTGGGCACCGGTTCGCTTGGCCGTTTCAACGATTTCGCTGGCAGACTGATCGATCAGTCGATGATCAAACGCCTTCAGACGGATCCTGATTCGCTGTTTTTGCACAGAATTACTCCAACACCTTGGACACGACACCGGCCCCGACGGTCCGGCCGCCTTCGCGTACCGCAAAGCGCAAGCCTTCCTCCATCGCGATCGGCGCGATCAATTTCACCGTGATCTTGACGTTGTCCCCCGGCATGACCATCTCCACCCCTTCCGGCAACTCCACCGCCCCCGTCACATCCGTCGTCCGGAAGTAGAACTGCGGCCGATAGCCATTGAAGAACGGGGTATGACGCCCACCCTCTTCCTTGGACAACACGTAAATCTCCGCTTCAAAATGGGTGTGCGGGGTAATCGTGTTCGGCGCCGCCAACACTTGACCACGCTCCACATCTTCCCGCTTGGTGCCGCGCAGCAACACCCCAACGTTATCGCCCGCCACCCCTTCGTCCAGGAGCTTCCGGAACATCTCGACACCGGTGCAGGTAGTCTTGGTGGTCTCACGCAGACCAACAATGGAAATCTCGTCCCCAACCTTGACCTTGCCGCGCTCGATCCGCCCCGTCACCACCGTGCCGCGCCCCGAAATCGAGAACACGTCTTCGATCGGCATCAGGAACGGCTTCTCAATGTCGCGCTTCGGCTCCGGAATATACGCATCGAGCGCATCCACCAGCTTCAAAATCGCCGGCACACCGATCTCGCTCTGATCCCCTTCCAGCGCCTTCAGCGCCGAGCCACGCACGATCGGAGTGTCGTCTCCGGGGAAATCGTACTTGGACAGCAGCTCGCGCACTTCCATCTCGACCAATTCGAGCAGCTCGGGATCATCCACCATATCGGCCTTGTTCAGAAAGACTACGATATAGGGCACCCCAACCTGACGCGCCAACAGGATGTGCTCACGGGTCTGCGGCATCGGACCATCCGCGGCCGAGCACACCAGAATGGCACCATCCATCTGCGCCGCACCGGTAATCATGTTCTTGACGTAGTCGGCGTGACCGGGGCAGTCGACGTGCGCATAGTGTCGTGTGGGGGATTCATATTCCACGTGCGCCGTCGCGATCGTAATGCCGCGCGCCCGCTCTTCCGGCGCCGCATCGATCTGATCGTATGCCTTGAATTCGCCACCAAAGCGCTCCGCACCCACCTTGGTCAGAGCCGCCGTCAGGGTCGTCTTGCCATGGTCAACGTGACCAATCGTCCCGACGTTCACATGCGGCTTTGTGCGCGTAAATTTCTCTTTGGACACGACCTGGATACCTCGCTACTTCTTATTTTCTAAACATTAACCCACAGATGCCTTCTTAATCACCGCGTCCGCAATGTTCGCAGG
This sequence comes from Methylocaldum sp. GT1BB, assembly GCF_051027545.1. Taxonomy (NCBI): domain Bacteria; kingdom Pseudomonadati; phylum Pseudomonadota; class Gammaproteobacteria; order Methylococcales; family Methylococcaceae; genus Methylocaldum; species Methylocaldum sp. GT1BB. The sequence continues at coordinate 174,951 of NZ_CP194902.1, forward strand.
GGCTTCTTGGTATTTCTTGAATTCCATCGAGTAAGTGGCTCGACCCTGACTTAATGAGCGCAGAGTGGTCGAATAACCAAACATTTCCGCCAAGGGAACTTCCGCCTTCAGCACCTTGATGCCGGCATTATCTTCCATCCCGAGCACCATGCCGCGCCGCCTGTTCAAGTCACCCACGACATCACCCATATAATCCTCCGGCGTCTCGACGTCCACACTCATGATGGGCTCAAGCAGGACCGGATTGGCCTTACGGGCACCCTCTTTGAAACACATCGAGCCAGCGATCTTAAATGCCATTTCGCTGGAGTCTACGTCGTGGTACGAACCGTCGAACAGCGTGACTTTTACGTCAACAACGGGGTAGCCGGCTAATATACCATTTTGCAGTTGCTCTTGCACACCTTTATCCACCGCCGGAATATATTCCTTCGGAACAACGCCGCCTACGATCCCGTTGACAAACTCGTAACCGCCAGTCTCTAACGGCTCGATCCGCAACCACACGTGCCCATACTGACCGCGCCCACCGGTCTGGCGAATGTATTTCCCCTCTTGCTCGACCGACTTGCGGATGGTTTCCCGGTAGGCCACCTGGGGCGCACCCACGTTGGCTTCAACCTTAAACTCGCGCTTCATTCGGTCGACGATAATCTCCAGGTGCAACTCCCCCATGCCGGAGATAATGGTCTGCCCCGACTCTTCGTCAGTGTGAACGCGAAAAGACGGATCTTCCTGAGCCAGTCGCTGCAGCGCGAGCCCCATCTTTTCCTGGTCACTCTTGGTTTTCGGCTCCACCGCAACCGATATTACCGGCTCAGGGAACTCCATTCGCTCGAGAACCACCGGCTTATCCACAGCCGAAAGGGTCGTCCCGGTAACAATATCCTTCAAGCCGACGCAGGCAGCAATGTCGCCAGCGCGAATCTCTTTTATCTCCTCACGGGTATTGGCATGCATGCGCAACAATCGACCGATGCGCTCTTTGTTTCCGGATTGCGAATTAATTACGCTATCGCCGGAGCTCAATACACCCGAATAAACCCGAACAAAGGTCAGGGTACCCACGAACGGGTCGGTCATAATTTTGAACGCAAGCGCCGAAAACGGCTCATTATCTTCCGATCTGCGCTCAACAGGCTGCCCGGAATCCGCATCCGCTCCTTTTATAGGAGGCACATCCACCGGGGACGGCAGATAGTCGACAACCGCGTCCAACATGGCCTGCACACCCTTGTTCTTGAAGGCGGAGCCACAGAGCATTGGAACGATTTCGAGGCCGATAGTCCGCTTACGGAGCCCGCCTTTAATCTCGTCTTCAGAGAGCTCACCCTGCTCCAGATATTTATTCATCAACTCTTCGTCAGCCTCGGCCGCAGCCTCGACCATCTTTTCCCGCCACTCAACAGCAGCGTCCGCGAGCTCTGCGGGAATGTCCGCATACACAAACGTCGCGCCGTGGTCTTCTTCGTTCCACACAATAGCCTTCATCTTCACAAGGTCGATTACGCCTTTGAACGAATCTTCAGCACCAACGGGAATTTGAATCGGAACCGGGTTCGCGCGCAGACGCTCACGCATCTGCTTATAAACCTTAAAAAAGTCCGCCCCCGTCCGATCCATTTTGTTTACGAACGCGATGCGGGGAACGCCATATTTCGTAGCCTGGCGCCACACCGTTTCCGACTGGGGCTGAACACCACCAACCGCGCAGTAGAGCATGCAAGCGCCATCCAAAACGCGCATAGAACGCTCTACTTCGATCGTAAAATCGACGTGCCCAGGAGTATCGATAATATTGATACGGTGCTCAGGATAGTTGAGACCCATACCCCGCCAATAGGTCGTAGTCGCCGCAGAGGTGATGGTGATACCACGCTCCTGCTCCTGCTCCATCCAGTCCATAGTAGCGGCGCCATCATGAACCTCACCGATCTTGTGATTTATGCCGGTATAAAACAACACACGCTCTGTGGTGGTAGTCTTACCCGCATCAATATGCGCGGAAATCCCGATGTTCCGGTATCTCTCGATTGGAGTCGTGCGTGCCACTGCTTTAACCTTCGCTAACCTAATTGGAGATAAGAAGTCACTGCTTACCAGCGATAATGAGAGAATGCTTTGTTTGCCTCTGCCATTCGGTGCGTATCTTCACGCTTCTTCACAGCCGATCCGCGATTCTCGTTCGCATCGAGCAGTTCGGCGGCCAACCTCATGACCATACCCTTCTCACTCCTCTTGCGAGCAGCATCGATTAGCCAACGCATAGCCAAAGCAGCCCTACGCGCCGGACGAACCTCAACTGGAACCTGATAGGTAGCCCCACCAACGCGACGCGACTTGACCTCCACCAGGGGCTGAACGTTTTCCAGGGCCTTGGTCAACACATCCAGGGACGATTGACTGGTCTTGGCAGAAATGTGATCCAAAGCACCATAGACCACCTTTTCAGCCACGGACTTTTTTCCGTCCAACATCAACATATTGACGAAACGAGCCAGTATTTCGCTGCCGAAGCGCGGATCCGGAATAACTTCTCTTCTTTGAGCGACTCTTCTTCTAGACATAACGCAACCTGGAACTCAGTTAACTTTTCGGTCTTTTCGCACCGTACTTGGACCGCCCTTGGCGACGCTTTTGAACGCCCGCAGTATCAAGACTACCTCGAACAATGTGATACCTCACACCCGGCAAGTCTTTTACACGACCACCCCTAATTAAAACCACGGAGTGCTCCTGCAAATTGTGACCCTCTCCACCAATGTAGCTGGTCACCTCAGCACCGTTCGTCAGGCGAACACGAGCCACTTTTCTCAAAGCGGAATTCGGTTTCTTAGGCGTAGTTGTATAAACGCGCGTACATACGCCACGCCTTTGAGGACAACTGTCCAGGGCCGGCACATTGCTTTTGTCTTTTTTTCTGACTCGCGGCTTCCGAACCAACTGGTTTATCGTGCTCATTACCAAACTCCAAAACTTTTTCGCTCAACCTTCGGAAAAATCGTCACCAGAAACCTTGCCCACCCAAAACGTTAAAAGGCGCTGGTAAAGCGGCGAAATTTAAAACTAAAAAACCGACTTGTCAACATCACGCGACCGAAACCTAAAAACCCCAGAATCGCGAGACACAAAGAAATTGTCACTTCGAGAAACATCCCTTCTTAGCTGCTCCGAGATCTACGGAGGAATAAACTAGAACCGCGAACTTGGACGCTACCCACAATCCAATTACCCTCAATCCCGGCTCACAATGACGATCGAGCACATCAACGCATCTTCACAGCCCATCACACCAATCACCGCGGACTGATGACACCCAAGAAGACAGAAGGGATAAGAAAGAAACCTTGCCAGGACCGCCCCGCGACCCCAGAGATCGCACGATGACTTCTTACTCGCGAGCCTGACACCAAAAAGCGAACAGAACTCACAACATGGAAATGTGGCTCCCCCGGACGGGCTCGAACCGCCGACCCGCTGGTTAACAGCCAGCTGCTCTACCGACTGAGCTACAGGGGAACAAATTGAGTCGTGGGATTATAGAAACAGACCAATCCCCTGTCAAACCCCACGCAAACCGTACAAGATGGCGCGCCTGGAGAGATTCGAACTCCCGACCACCTAGTTCGTAGCCAGGTACTCTATCCAACTGAGCTACAGGCGCGCGGCAGAAGGCGTATTATGAATTATGGCACATGCCTCGTCAAATTATTTTTCTTAACAACTTCACCGCTTCTGATAGTTGCACCGGCCCTAACCGGAAAAGATCACGCACCAGCAAAAACGAATCAGAGCACTCCCACAGCAAACCTCTACCCATGCCTTGCCCGCAGGTGATGCCGATTCAATGCGAGCCACTGAAGACCTATGATGGGAATAGCGGCCTCAATTCGGCCCCGACTAAGCCAGTCCATCGCTTGATCGAAGCTCGCCACGCGAGCCAGAATATCTTCGTGCTCCTCTTCAACACCGTGAATACCACCCAAGCCCCGTGAGTCGACGATTCCACAATACAGCGTAATTTTTTCCGAACAACCGCCGGGCGTCGGAAAAAACTCGGCAATACGAATAAGCTCAGTGATTTCACATCCCGCCTCCTCGGCGGCTTCGCGATAGGCGACGTCTTCTGGACTTTCCCCTTGTTCGAAGGCTCCCGCCACGATTTCGAGCAACCACGGATCCCCATTCACAAACATGGCTCCGACCCTGAACTGCTCGATAAGCACCACTTGATCCGCCACAGGATCATAGGGAATAACGGCAACGCTCCTGCCACGATGAAACAACTCCCTATCCAAATAGTCACTCCAGCCTCCACGAAACAATGCATGCCTAAATCGTATGCGCGACAGACTGAAGAATCCGCGATAGATCGGCTCTTCCTTGATCAACTCGAACGCCTTGTCGATTTCATTCATAATTGCGCCGACCTAGTTCAAATAGGTGCCGGCCGATACAGCAGTGCGCAGCATGTGGCCGAATGTGATACCAATGCGACTTGTGACGCGGTCCCAAAGATTTTCCTCCGGTGTGTAATTGACCATATCCTTGGCACCGATCACCGATTCTGCAACAGAACGGACATCCCCAAGCCCATCCGCTAGTCCGAGCTTAATACCTTCGTCACCCGTCCAAACCAGCCCCGAATACAGTTCAGGAGTATTCTCCTTGAGGCGTCCGGCCCGCCCTTGACGGACGGCATCGATAAACTGTTGATGAATTGCATTTAACACCGATTGCACATGTTCTTTTGCCACGGGGTCGACCGGCGAAAAAGGATCGAGAATCGCCTTGTGTTCTCCGGCCGTCATTACTCTGCGCTCGATACCGAGTTTGTTAATAGCATCCACGAATCCGAAGCTGTCCATGATTACGCCGATCGATCCGACAATGCTCGATTGGTTGACGAAGATCTTATCGGCAGCGGAGGCAATGTAATACCCACCAGAAGTGCACATATCCGCAACCACCGCATAAATCGGGAGCTCCGGTTTTAGTTTTTTTATCCGTCGAATCTCCTCGTAAACGTAAGCCGACTGAACGGGGCTACCACCTGGCGTATTCATGCGCAATATGATCCCTTTTGCACCAACTGCTTCCGCGGCTGCCCTAAGTCCTTCGATAATGGCATCGGCATTAGCCTTTTCCCCGGCGGCGATCATCCCCGCCACGTCAATAACAGCTGTATGACTTTTCTCCCCCCTACTACGCTGATCCGACAACGGTTGTGCAACCAACCAAAGCGCAACGCCAAAGTAGGCCAGCATAAGCAGCTTAAAAAATATTCCCCAGCGCCTCGCCTGTCGCTGTTCCGTAAGAGACGCCAACAGCACTTTTTCCAGCGTATCGCGCTCCCATGCGGGTGAAGGCGTCGGTGTTTCCGGCTCTTGCTCGATTTCACTCATGTCGCGTTGGTCCATAGCGTTATCTCAGTCGACTTCGTTTGCCTCAGATTCAAACCAAAGTAATTCGTCAGCTCAGAATTTCCAGAAGGTCGGTAGTCCGCTCTATACATGCCAAAGGATCAAACTCAGCCAACTCGAACAAATCATTCGCACCGCATCCGACACCTACCGCAGCGACCCCGGCATTGTGAGCCATGCGCAGATCATGAAGCGAATCACCCACCATTAAAGTCCTCTCTCGGGCGATGCCGGCTTCAGACATGAGTTGAAAGAGCATTTCCGGGTTCGGCTTGGAAACCGTCTCATCCGCACAGCGGGTCGAATGAAAAAACAGCTCCGTCCCAGTTGCGGCAAGCGCATGATTCAACCCCGCGCGGGTCTTCCCAGTAGCGACCGCAAGGCGGTAACCGCGCCCCCTCAACTCCGTCAACAGATCGAGCACACCAGCGAATAAACCATCCGCACTAATTATCCTGTCACCGTAATGACGGCGATAACCTTCCGCCAAGCGGCGCGCCATTTCGGAAGGATATTCGGGAAATAAAGCCTCCATCGCCTCCATCAACCCGAGACCTATGACGGATTTAGCCTCTTGGTCAGACGGAATAGGGAGACCGCAGCCGTGCGCAGCCCGCTGCAAGCAATCCACGATCCATCCGACCGAGTCGAACAGAGTGCCATCCCAATCAAAAACCAAAAGATCGAATTGGTTCCTCATCGCGGCAGCACTTTAAGAAATTCGGAAAGCTCCTGATCAAGCGGAGCCTTTACCTCGATCGGAGTGCCCGTACGCGGGTGGAGAAAAACCGTTTCCAAAGCGTGAAGAAAAAGACGTTTCAAACCAAGTCGACGAAACTCCCGATTGACTTTCTCATCGCCGTACCGCTCATCGCCGACAATGGGATGCCCCATAGATTGAGCGTGGACCCGAATTTGATGGGTTCGCCCAGTAACCGGACGTGCCTCAACTAGCGTCGAATCAAAATAGCGCTCCCTTCGCCTGAATTCGGTAACTGCGGGCTTACCCTCGCGCGCGACCTTAACCATCCGTTCGCCGCTCTGCAAGACATTCTTTTTTAACGGCGCATCCGCAATCCATCGCGCTCTCGCCCACACTCCGGCAAGCAGTGCCAGGTAAACCTTCTTTACTTCGTCACCACGAAATTGCGCGTGCAGAGTTCGCAGGGCACTGCGCTTCTTGGCGATCAGCAAACAACCGGAGGTATCTCGATCCAAACGGTGCACAAGCTCCAAGAACCGTGCCTCCGACCGGATTTCCCTCAACCCTTCGATCACACCGAAACTCAATCCACTACCGCCGTGCACGGCCATGCCAGCAGGTTTATTAAGGACCAAAAGATCATCGTCCTCGTACAAAATGCGAGGCTCCAAACGGGCTCGCACGAAAGTCTCCGGAATTTGGCTGGGATTGCTCATCGTTACCCTAATCGGTGGAACACGGATCACATCCCCCGTATCCAGCCGATCTTGGGCCTGAATGCGTCCGCCATTTCGGCGGACTTCACCGGTACGCAAAATTCGATAAATATGGCTTTTCGGCACTCCCTTAAGGCGTGTGAATAGAAAGTTGTCGATTCGCTGCCCCGCGCTCTCCTCATCCACTTCGATCCATCTGACAGAGGCGCCACTCAATGCTTGTTTCATAGGAACATAATATCAGCTTTGCCCAGCCAAATTGATGACTCTCCTTAAGATTGTTATAGTTAGCTTACGGTTGACAGCAACCGAACGCCTAGTAGTTATCCGGACCGTGCCCGGTGGTGATAGCCCATGAAGAATTAGAACGGCCTGGACTAAATGGTCGATAAGAATGCCTATAAAGCAATCTGTCTCGGGGCTACATGACATGGGGCGGGAGAATCGTAAGTTTCGCGGTTAAATGAGGACGCCGTCGCGCAGAGCGGCGGGATACGACTCGATTTTCGAGGTAGCGGGGCTCGACTGCTCACACGTCAGCCCAAAATAGTCCATCCCTGGCAAATGCCAGATCTAACCGAGAACCGTTTGCTGAACGGAATTATTGGCGACAGACAGAACATTTTGTTTAGAAGGTCAAAGTACCAAACAGAAAAATTTGGCCGGAAAAAACGACAACAGTAGGGTTTTTTCGCTCGACCCATGACGAGCGAGTATCGCGTGACCTGAAGAGAAGAATGGAACCCCCCTCCTCCGATTGAGGCAGGGTATCCCTCGCAACGTCAAGATTCGGTTTTCAGCGCAATAGGCGCATTCACGTCAATTGAGAACACGCTTTGATTGATAAGAACAATGGCTGCATGAAACCGCTTGCCCGCTTCTTCGGGGAACCGCTAAAGGACCAGCCGGATGAGAAGAATGTTAATCAACGCCACTCAGCCCGAAGAACTTCGGGTTGCACTGGTGGACGGACAAAAACTTTACGACTTTGATATAGAAATCCCTTCCAAAGAACAGAAAAAAGCCAACATTTATAAAGGTATTATTACCCGCATTGAACCCAGTCTCGAAGCGGCCTTCGTCAATTATGGCGCCGACCGCCATGGCTTCTTGCCATTCAAGGAAATTACGCCGAACTATTTCGGACAGCCCCTGGACGAGGAATTTTCCCGCCGGGATATCAAGGATTTAGTCAAAGAGGGACAGGAAGTCATAGTTCAGGTCGAGAAGGAGGAGCGCGGGAGCAAAGGGGCGGCGTTAACGACTTACATCAGCCTGGCCGGCAGTTACCTGGTGCTAATGCCCAATAATCCGCGCGCCGGCGGCATTTCTCGACGTATCGAGGGCGATATTCGTTCCGACATGCGCGAGGTTATGAATCAACTCCAAATTCCGGAAGGCATGGGGCTTATCGTGCGGACTGCCGGGGGCGGCAAGTCAGCCGAAGAACTTCAATGGGACCTGAATTACCTTTTGCAATTGTGGGAGGCTATTGACCGCTCGGCCAAGGAAAAGGCCGCCCCGTTCCTAATCTTTCAGGAAAGCAACGTGATCATTCGTGCGCTGAGAGATCATCTCCGCGGCGATATCGACGAGATACTGATCGATGATGCGGGCACTTTCAAGCTGGTGCGCAGCTTTTTGCAGCAGGTCATGCCGCAGTTCATCCAAAAGGCAAAGCTTTACCAAGACACAGTCCCGCTATTCAGTCGTTATCAGATCGAAAGCCAGATTGAAACAGCTTACAGCCGCGAGGTCCCTTTGCCATCCGGTGGAGCCATCGTAATCGATCACAGCGAAGCCTTGACAGCGATCGACATCAACTCCGCCCGGGCAACCAAAGGCGGCGATATCGAAGAAACAGCGCTAAATACCAACTTGGAAGCCGCCGACGAAATCGCGCGCCAACTCAGACTGCGGGATTTGGGCGGTTTGTTCGTGATCGACTTCATAGACATGATGGCGGCGCGTAATCAGCGGGCCGTCGAAAACCGATTACGTGACGCGATCAAGGCGGATAGAGCCCGGATACAAATCGGCCGAATCTCTCGTTTTGGCTTGCTCGAGATGTCCCGTCAGCGCCTCCGACCGTCGCTCGGTGAATCCAGCCTGCTCACCTGTCCACGATGTAACGGCCAAGGCTCCGTGCGCAGCGTACAGTCGTTGGCACTCTCGGTACTGCGTATCATCGAAGAAGAGGCGATGAAAAAAAATACCGACAAGGTTATCGCGCATCTGCCCGTAGATTCGGCTACCTACCTTCTCAACGAAAAGCGCTCGGCTGTCGCGGACATCGAAAAGCGCCACCTAGTTAGTGTTATCGTAATACCGACCAAACATCTTGAGACGCCGGCGTATGAAATCCAGCGTGTGCGAAGCACTGGCGCAGAGGAAGAAGGAGAGCGGAAACCGAGCTATCAGATGCTGAAGTCAGCTGAATCCGAGCTCCCCAGATTTACGAGGGAAAGCGCATCAATCAGCGCGGAGCCTGCCGTTAAGGAATTCCTGCCCGCTCATCCGGCTCCGATTACTAGCGCAGGGAAACACGCCGCAGGTGGCTTCATAAAGCGGTTCTGGTCGATTTTGACCGGCGGCAAACTTGAGGACGAAGCGGAAGCTGTCGTCGAAAAGCCTCAGCCGATACTCTCACAAGTCGCTCAACACCGCCCCCATCGGATAGCCGACTTCAAACAGCGTCAGCAGTCAATGAGCGGGGAAATGCTTGAAACCAGAGAAATCGAAGCCCGAACTCCAATTCCGGAGAAACAGGAATTCGGCAATGGTGACCGGCGAACCCGAGATCAGTCCAGACGCGGGGGGGCGCGCAGGAGACGCCCGAGGCGGGGCGAGCCCGGCTTAGCGCGTAGCGGCCAGCAAAACCAAGCTAGAGAGATCGCCCCGGAGAAAATCGAAGACGCCAATCTCCCGATCCCGGAGCGTCAAACGATTGGGTACAAACCTACCGAAGAGGCACCGACTGAGACAATCATGTCCGCTCTGGTTTCCGACAATGGGGTCCAAATCGTAACCGAACCAGACCGTCCGTCGCTGGAGAAAGAGGAAAAGCCGGAGATTCCTGCGGTCCATTTGCCAAGGCCCAGGGCGCCCGAGGAATCTCGGGGCGAGCGCGAAAGCATAAGCTCAGTTAGTACGCCGGTTATCGGGTCCTTTGAGCTTGATTCACCATCGGATGATAGCGAGGAAACCGAAGCGGAAGATTTGAGTCTCGAAGCGCGTAAATCGCCTCGCCGATCCTTGGCCAAACGCCGGGGGCGCGGCAGACGAGATAAGAGGTTTAGCGCCAAACGAAGTGAGTCCAGCGAAGGACCCGATGACAGTATTCACGAAAATCGCCGCGAAACGGGTGAAGTGGTCTCGACGGCCAATGACAACCGAGCCACCGATGAGCACCGACCAGCCGAAGAAAGTCGGAGCACTACTGCCGTTGTCGTACCGGACAAATCGAGTGTCGAAAGTGGCACGGAGTGATTTTGGCCAGGGAGAAAGAAATAGCGTGCTAGTCAACTTGTCGGGCGGCTCTGCCGCCCGACAACTTCTTCGTTTGTCTTAGATCTACCGTATAATCCGAGGGCCTTTGTCGCACTGCAAATGGCTCGTACAGTTCACTTCTTAAACAATCTTCAGCGCTCAGTCACACCTCCAACTCGCTTTGCAAGTGGCTATTCAACATCTCCTCGGCATGCGCCAAGGTTTGCTGGGTGACACGGATTCCACCAAGCATACGCGCAATCTCCTGCTTCCTCTCTTCACGAGAAAGCTTTCGGACGGTCGATAGTGTTACCCCATCGGTGCTGACTTTTTCTACTAACAAGTGGTAATGACCTTGAGCCGCAACCTGAGGCAGGTGGGTCACGCAAAATACCTGCCGCCCCTGTCCCAGCGCGCGCAGTTTTTGACCGACGATTTCGGCCACCCGGCCGCCGATTCCCGTATCCACCTCATCGAATATCAAGCTCGGAACTGTCTTGGAGTCGGTAGCAGCCACCTGAATGGCTAGACTGATGCGTGACAATTCGCCGCCAGACGCGACTTTGGCCAAAGGACGCGGCGGCAATCCCGGGTTGGCGCTTACCAAGAACTCGGCCTGATCCAGGCCAAACGGGGTCGGTTCTTTCGCATTCTCGGTACCCACATCCACCAAAAACTGCCCCTGTGGCATGCCCAATTCCTGAATCATCTCCGAGATCCGTGACTGTAACCGGCTAGCGGCCGTACGACGGCGTTGGGACAACATATCGGCAACTTTCCCGTAATCCGTGAGGACCTGCCGAAGATCCGACTCCAACGCTTCGATTCTTTCCGATCCATGGGCGATACCGTTCAATTCCGAGCGTAGCGAATCAAGCAGTCCAGGCAATTCTTCCGGCCGGACCTGGTGTTTGCGGGCCAAACGATGGATATCGCCAAGGCGCTGTTCAAGCCAGTCCAGACGACCGGGGTCGGCCTCAATCCGCTCCAGTTGACGACGGAGCTGCAATGCCCCTTCTTTAACTTGCACTTGCGCTTCATTTAGGAGAGCGGTCGTTTCTTCCAGTTCGGGAGCCAGCCGGCTCAAATCCGATAGGGCATGGATAGCTTGCGCCAGGCGCGCGTTGACCGATTGACTTTCATCTTCATAGAGGAGTTCGAGCTGCGCCTGACCGGTGGTGAGAATTTTGCCAACATTGGCAAGGAGTGTATGCTCGTCAACTAGGGCCGGGTAATCGAGCCCAGAGATGTCGTGCTGCTCCAACTCGTCGATTTGGTAGCGCAACAACTCTTCGCGGGCGGCTTGATCCTTGGCTGTATTGGTAAGCTTTTCCAGCTCGCACCGAGTACTTCGCCAACGATCATAGAGATTGCCGATCTGGACCAACAACGATTCGTTCCCAGCGGCTTCATCCAGTAACCGGCGCTGCTCCGCTGCCTTCAGAAGATGTACATGAGCATGCTGGCCGTGTATCTCGACCAAGCTGGAACCCAACTCCTGCAAGGCTTGCAAGGTAACCGGGCGACCATTGACGAAAGCCTTCGAACGGCCGTCTTGACTGATAACCCGCCGCACCAGACACTCGCCGTCCTCCGATAATTCATTTTCGTCGAGCCAGCGACGCGCATCTGCAGCATCCTCCAAGCCGAACGAAAGACTGATCTCGGCGCGCGCAGCCCCGGGGCGGATGAACCCCGAATCGGCACGCTCGCCCAAAGCCAACCCCAAAGCAGTTAATAATATCGATTTCCCGGCGCCGGTCTCGCCGGTTAGCACGGTCAATCCGCGCTCAAACTCCAGATCGAGTGATCGGACGACGGCCAAATCTCTGATGCTGAGGTGGACAAGCATAGTCAGCTTCGATAACCGGAGCTCCAGTTGAGCTTCGCTCTGAGAATCTCAAAGAAATCATAGTCAAGCGGATGAAGAATGCGAAAAGTCTTAGGTTCTCTTCGAATCTCGATGCGATCCTCTATTTCGACATCAGGAAACGACACATTGTCGCAAACGACCTGAGCTTTGAATTGTTTGCTGGGACGGAAGGCAATTTCGATTACGCTGTCGTCATCCACCACGATCGGACGATTAGACAAGGTATGGGGATTGATCGGCGCTAATACGATAGCCTTAAGCGTGGGATAAAGAATCGGACCTCCAGCCGACAGGGCGTAAGCCGTAGAGCCCGTGGGAGTTGACGCGATAAGCCCATCAGAGCGTTGCGAATTCAGAAAAACGCCGTTGATCGATGCCTCAATCTCGATCATGCTGGCGGCATTCCCGCTATGCACGACTACTTCGTTAACCGCCGTCTGCTCGTATATCACATGACCGTTGCGAAAAATTTTCGCCCGCAACAGAAAGCGCTCATCGGCACTGTAGCGTCCGTCAAGAATTTCATCGAGCTTCGCTCCGGCGTCCGACGGAGAAATATCGACCAGGAACCCCAATCGCCCCAGATTGACCCCAATCAATGGAATCTCGAACTGCGCGAGAACACGCGCGGCGGATAAAAGTGTGCCATCGCCGCCAACCACAATTGCGAGATCGCAGCACTGGCCTATTTCGGCAACGGTACACGTTTCCGGCGAAGAATCGGCTACGAAATGAGCGCAGTCCCGTTGCACCAAAACACGCAGGCATCTCCCGGTAAGATGTCCGTAAAGCGAGGAAAGGGTTTCGGCTATGCGTGGCGCATCGGGCTTCCCGATTAGGGCTACGTTCCGGAAAATGGATGGCATATGTTTCTGAAGCCGCGAGCGTCCCGCGTCACTGTAAATGGGGCTGACCGGTACCGCAGCTTACATCTGAGACTGCAAATAGTTCTGCAGGCCGATTTTCCGAATCAACTCCGCCTGCGTTTCAAGCCAGTCGACCTGCTCTTCCTCATCTTCGAGTATCTCTTCCAGAAGATCTCGGGAGACATAATCTCCGGCCTTTTCACAAAACTCGACCGCTTCGCGCAGCAAAGATACGCTTTGAAGTTCCAACTGAAGGTCGCAGCCGAGCATTTCCTCCGGATTTTCTCCGATCTTCAAATGCCCCAAATCCTGCAAGTTTGGCAATCCTTCAAGAAACAAAATACGCTCGATCAACTTGTCGGCACGCTTCATCTTACCGATAGATTCATCATATTCGTGCTTGTCGAGCTCGCCCAACCCCCAGTTCCTGTACATTCTCGCATGAAGAAAATACTGGTTGATGCCGATCAGTTCGTTGCCCAGCACGCGATTAAGATAATCGATAACCGTCGAGTCGCCTTGCATAATTCTCTCCTTGGATATGGAAGCGTTCGCCATGTGGTGACCTAAGATTTACACCTAATTAGACGCCGCTTTGCTCGATATGGTATGAGCTTCTTGACACATTATCTAGGGGTTGCTAACTTTTTAGCACTCGATGGTCTCGAGTGCTAAAACCCCCACCATTCGAGGATACCGGTGCCTAAATATCCCCAATTGAGCGAGCGAGCCCAACACTTGCTTAAAGTGCTGGTGGAGCGTTATATCGGCGAAGGCCAGCCGGTTGGTTCGCGGGCTTTAGCGCGCGACACCGGCTTGAATTTAAGCCCGGCGACGATCCGCAACATCATGGCGGATCTCGAAGACATAGGGCTGATCACATCGCCACATACGTCAGCGGGACGCATGCCGACGGTAACCGGCTACCGTTTTTTTGTTGATACCTTGCTGACCATCAAACCTTTGCAGCAAGACATCATCCGACAGCTCCGCCAGGACCTGAATACTCAGGAAGATCCCGACGATTTGCTCGAAGCCGCCTCTCGCGTCCTCTCGGAAGTAACCCATATGGCGGGCCTCGTGATGTTGCCGCGCAGGGAGATAGTCACCTTCAGACACATCGAATTTATCCCGCTGTCCGGTCAACGCTTGCTGGTCATCCTGGTCACTAACGAACAGGAAGTCCACAACAAGATCATTCACTCACCCCGTCAGTTCACGCCTGCCGATTTGCAAGCGGCAGCAAATTTCCTCAATTCAACCTATGCAGGCAAGGATCTAACTGCGATCCGCGAGAGTCTATTTAACGACTTGCAGGAAATGCGGAATCGTTTAAGCCAGGAAATTATTGATGCGGCTGAAATCGCGGATTTGGCACTTAAGGATAAAGGAAAACGTCGGAACCCGTTTGTGCTAACCGGCGAAATCAATCTGATGGATTTTGCCGATTTGGCCAATATGGAGCGGCTCCGTTCCTTATTCGAAACGTTTCATCAGAAGGAAGACTTAGTCCATCTACTAGACCGTTGCCTAGAAACCCCCGGCGTCAAGATCTTTATAGGCGAGGAATCCGGCTATCGTGCGCTGGATCAGTGCAGCCTGGTAACCGCCTCTTACTCTCTCAATGGCGAGGCGGTAGGCGTACTCGGCGTTATCGGCCCCACCCGCATGGCGTATGAGCGGGTCATTCCTTTGGTTGACATTACCGCGAAATTGTTGGGGGCCGCCTTGAATCAAAAATCGCTGACCCCATCTTAATTCTTAACCCATATTGGTAGAAATCGTCGACCTGTGTGCGTGCATAGGCACACGGGCTCATTATTTTTCGTTGAGGAGCAGTTATATGAGCAAAGACCAGGCTTCGCCCGAATCGGCGCCAAAGGCGCCAGATCAAGCGGAACAAGCCGCTTCTGTCGACACGGCAATCACAACGGAAGAAGGTGTTGTCGAACCAACGCCGATCGAGCAACTTGCACAGCAATTGACCGAAGCAACTCGCCGAGCGGAGGAGAATTGGGACAAATTCGTACGCACCCAGGCCGAGTTGGAGAATTTGCGCCGACGCTCGGAAAAAGAACTCCAGAATGCCAATAAATATGCTCTGGAGAAATTTTCGAAGGAGCTATTGACCGTGGTCGATAGCCTCGAACTCGGGCTGCAAGCGGCCGTCGGAGAGACCTCGGATGTGGTGAAATTGCGCGAAGGCATGGAGCTCACGCTAAAGCAGCTGAATTCGGTACTGGAAAAATTCAGCGTCCGAGCAGTGGATCCCATAGGCGAAAAGTTCAATCCGGACTTACACCAGGCCATGGCGATGCAACCGACCACTGATATCGAGCCCAATACGGTGGTAAAAGTTTTCCAAAAAGGATATCTCCTCCATGATCGCCTGTTACGTCCGGCCATGGTGGTTATTGCCCAAGCCGCCGCAGAATCCACGCGCATCGACGAGCAAGCTTGAAATCAGCCTTGGCGCCCCCATATTAACGCTAAACCCACACCTAACCCACAAGCTATTGATTAATTTGGAGAATTAAATGGCGAAGATTATTGGCATCGATTTGGGCACCACCAATTCCTGTGTGGCCATTCTTGAAGGGGGCAAACCGCGCGTCATCGAAAATGCCGAAGGCGCTCGCACCACCCCCTCGGTCGTGGCCTTTACGGCCGATAACGAGGTACTGGTCGGGCAGTCCGCTAAGCGGCAGGCGATCACCAATCCCAAGAATACCTTATATGCCATAAAGCGGCTTATCGGACGCCGCTTCAAGGATTCTGTGGTTCAAAAAGACATACATCTTGTGCCGTACAAGATTGTCGAAGCCGATAACGGCGACGCGTGGGTCGAAGTCAACGGCAAAAAAATGGCCCCTCCGGAAATTTCGGCACGCGTATTGATGAAGCTGAAAAAGGACGCCGAAGCGTTTCTCGGCGAGGAGATCAAAGAGGCGGTCATCACCGTACCCGCGTACTTTAACGACTCCCAACGCCAAGCAACGAAAGACGCCGGCCGCATTGCTGGGCTCGATGTCAAGCGCATCATCAATGAGCCGACCGCCGCAGCCATGGCCTTCGGTCTGGACAGAAAGCACGGAGACATCAAAGTTGCGGTCTACGATCTCGGCGGCGGTACGTTCGATATTTCCATCATCGAAATTGCCGAAGTCGACGGTGAGCATCAGTTTGAAGTACTTTCCACCAACGGCGACACCCATCTTGGCGGCGAAGACTTCGACCTGCGCATCATCGATTACATCTGCGACGAGTTTAAAAAAGAGAACGGCATCGACCTGCACAATGATCCGTTGGCTCTGCAACGCCTGAAGGAAGCGGCGGAAAAGGCGAAGATCGAGCTGTCTTCGAGCCAGCAGACCGACATCAACCTGCCCTACGTCACGGCCGATGCGAGCGGGCCCAAGCATCTCAATATGAAGCTTACCCGTGCCAAGCTCGAATCCTTGGTCGAGGATCTGATCTTGAAGACAAAAGGCCCGTGCGAAACCGCGCTCAAGGATGCTGGCCTCAAGCCCAGCGAAATCAACGAGGTTATCCTCGTCGGTGGGCAGACGCGCATGCCGAAAGTTCAGGATTTCGTGAAGGACATCTTCGGCAAAGAGCCTCGCAAGGACGTCAATCCGGATGAAGCGGTGGCGCTCGGTGCGGCGATCCAAGGCGGCGTTCTAGGTGGACAGGTCAAAGACGTACTGCTGCTGGACGTCACTCCGTTGTCTCTAGGCATCGAGACCTTGGGCGGCGTCATGACCAAGCTGATCGAGAAGAACACCACCATCCCCACCAAAACCGGGCAGGTCTTCTCGACGGCCGAGGACAACCAAACCGCGGTTACGATTCACGTCCTGCAGGGCGAACGTGAAATGGCGAAAGACAACAAGTCTCTCGGCAAATTCGATCTGACCGACATCCCGCCGGCTCCGCGCGGCATACCGCAGGTCGAAGTGACTTTCGATATCGACGCCAACGGCATCCTGCACGTGTCGGCCAAGGACAAAGCTACTGGCAAGCAGCAATCGATCCGCATCACCGCCTCCAGCGGCCTGACCGAGGACGAGATCAAGCGTATGGTCAAGGATGCGGAACTGCATGCCGAAGAAGACAAGAAACTGCACGAACTGGTAACTGCGCGCAATAACGCAGACGCCATGATCCATGCAACGAACAAGACGCTGCACGAACTTGGCGATAAAGTGGAAAGCGACGAGCGCAGCAAAATCGAAGGTGCGATTAGTGAATTGAAGACCGCCATGAACGGTGACGATAAGGCGGAAATCGAGCGAAAGACTGAACATCTGACCGAGCTTTCGGGTAAACTGGCGGAACGCTTATACGCACAGAAAGGCGAGACAGCTGGTTCGCCCGGCGCTGAAACCGAACAACCGACGGAAGCCAAGGCAGGCGAAGATGTCGTCGATGCCGAATTCGAAGAAGTGAAAGAGGATCGGAAATAAGGCCTTATCGCTCGGTTTGGCACTGTGCCATGAATGCAGATGAGCGGAAGCAAACTGCTCTGCTCATCCGCCCTCCTCTCCTAAGTTTATGCGTAAAGCAGTCGAGCTTTCGGGTGAGGGAAGGTGGCGAGGAATTAACGCCTGAGTATTTCGGGCAAGTTTGATGCGTCCTGCGCATTGACTCCAACTTAGCCGCAGGCAAAGCCCTGCGGCTCTTTATGTTATGGCGAAAGAAGATTATTACGAACTTTTAGGCGTGGCGCGAAACGCGAGCGATAGCGACATCAAAAAGAGCTTTCGCCGCTTAGCGATGAAATATCATCCAGATCGCAACCGCGACAATCCGAAAGCGGAAGAGCAGTTCAAAAAGATCAAGGAAGCCTACGATGTGCTTTCCGATCCGAAGAAGCGTTCCGCTTATGATCAATTCGGCCATGCCGGAGTTGATCCATCCATGGGCGCAGCCGGTGGGTTCGGCTTTACCGGCGAAAGTTTCAGCGACATCTTCAGTGATGTCTTTGGTGATATCTTCGGTGGCGGTGCGACAGGCCGAAGACGGGGCAGTCGCGTGCAACGCGGTGCCGATCTTCGCTATAACCTGGAGATCACCCTCGAGGAAGCGGTCGCGGGCACCGAAGTCAAGATCCGCGTACCGACCTTCGTAACTTGTGACGAATGCAATGGCACCGGCGCCAAGAAGGGCACGGGACCCACGACCTGCTCTACTTGCCAGGGCCATGGCGCCATCCGCATGCAGCAAGGCTTCTTCGCCGTGCAGCAAACCTGCCCGACCTGTCACGGTACGGGCCAGCAAATAAAGGATCCTTGTCGCGTCTGTCACGGGCAGGGACGTGTTCAGGAAACCAAAACGCTATCAGTCAAGATCCCGCCAGGTGTGGACACGGGGGATCGTATCCGTTTGGCCGGCGAAGGCGAAGCGGGAGAAAGCGGAGGACCACCGGGCGACTTGTACGTACAAATCTCCGTTAAAGAGCACCCGATTTTTACCCGGGATGGTGCCAATCTCTATTGTGAGGTTCCGATCAGCTTCCCGACCGCTTGTTTGGGCGGCGAACTGGAGGTTCCAACGCTCGATGGCAAAGTGGTACTTAAGATTCCCGCGGAAACCCAAACCGGCCGGCTGTTCCGGCTGCGCGGCAAAGGGGTAAAACCGGTGCGCGGCGGCCCGCAGGGCGATCTGTTGTGCCGAGTCCGTATCGAAACGCCGGTACATCTCAATAAGGACCAGATCGAGTTGATCAAGAAACTGGACGACTCCCTGAGCGGGGGCGGCAGTCATCACAGTCCACAAGCGCATGGCTGGCTCGACGGAGTGAAACAGTTTTTCGACAAACTCGGGCTTTAATTGCCGGATTGCCGGATTATCGAAACGCCGCAAGGCCACTGATCGACACGAAAATACCAAAGCCATATCTCAGGAAAACCATAATGATCAAAGTTGGAATCGTCGGAGCCGCTGGTCGCATGGGACAAGCCTTGATACGCGCCTGCCTCGACACCAACGGAATGCTCCTGACAGCCGCGGTGGAGAGAAAAGGCAGCCCCGAAACGGGGAAGGACGCCGGAGAGCTTGCCGGACTGTCGAAGCTCAACATCCCGGTGGTCGACGACCTGAGCCGCGTCATCTCGGACCTCGATGTCGTCGTCGACTTCACCCGTCCCGAGGCAACCATGGAACATCTCGCGGTGTGTCGGGAGCACGGTAAACGACTCGTTATCGGTACGACTGGCTTCACGCCTGAACAGAAAGCGGATATCGAACATATCGCACTTACGATACCGCTCGTACTAGCACCGAACATGAGCGTAGGGGTAAATCTTTGCCTCAAACTGTTGGAAATCGCTGCGAAGGTCATCGGCGAGCAAACCGATATCGAGATCATCGAGGCCCATCACAGGCATAAAGTGGATGCCCCCTCCGGGACGGCATTACGTATGGGCGAGGTCGTGGCCGCCGCACTCGGCCGAGATCTGCGCGAATGCGCCGTCCATGGACGGGAAGGCTACACCGGGGAACGCGATCCCAAAACGATAGGCTTTTCCGTGATTCGGGCTGGCGATATCGTGGGCGAACATACCGTGATGTTCGCCGACGAAGGCGAGCGCGTCGAAATTACCCATAACGCGACCAGCCGCATGACCTTTGCCAAGGGAGCCATGCGCGCCGCCATTTGGCTTATGGACAAAACGCCGGGCATTTACGACATGCAGGACGTACTGGGGCTCAAGGCCTAACGGCTTACCTTCGCCTTAACGTGACAATTAGGTAATGGACAGTCGATTCCGTCCGTACTCTCCATGGGTCAACCGCCAAGTCAACACGCTTAAACTTCTTAGCAGGTCGTTTCTTAAGCCGCGGCTAATCCGGCTCACTTTCTGCCTTATCTTTTTCTTGCCGGTAGCGACGGCTGCTCCGCCACAAGCTGCCATCGCCAGCGCGCACCCGCTCGCCACGGAAGCCGGTTTTGAAATTCTGGATAAGGGCGGTAATGCGTTCGATGCCGCGGTGGCCATCAGTGCAGCACTCGCAGTGGTCGAACCTGCGGGATCGGGGCTCGGCGGTGGCGGCTTTTGGCTTCTTCATCGAGCGTCCGACGGCAAAACGGTGATGCTGGACGGTCGAGAGCGGGCTCCCTTGGCGGCCCGGCCCGACATGTACCTCGATGACGAAGGAAAAGCCGTGCCCAACAAATCAGTCAACGGAGCTCTTTCTGCGGGCATTCCAGGCATGCCGGCTGCGCTCGTGCATCTTGCCCGGAATTACGGACGGCTCCCACTCTCTAGCGACTTAGCGCCGGCTATTCGCTATGCCGAAGACGGGTTTCCCATAAGTGAACGTCATTGTCGACTACTGTCATTTCGCGCCGACGTATTGCGCAGGTCGAAAGCAGCAGCCAACGTTTTTCTAGTCAATGGGAAAATGCCCGAGCCCGGTGCGCTTTTGAAGCAAAAGGAACTCGCGAATACGCTCACGCAGCTCGGCGAATCCGGCAAGATCGGCTTTTATAACGGCGATACCGCGAAAAGATTAGTCGAAGGCGTCCGAAGTGCCGGCGGCATTTGGACCGTACAAGACTTGTCCGATTATCGTGTAGTCGAGCGGGAGCCCGTTCAAGGCTTCTACCGTGGAATACGCATAACCGCGCCACCACCGCCTTCCGCGGGCGGGATCGGCTTGATCGAAATCCTGAACATATTGTCCGGCTACGATCTGAAAGCCGTCGACAGCACTACCCGCAAGCATCTCATAGTCGAAGCCATGCGGCGCGCCTATCACGACCGCGAGCGATTCCTGGGTGATCCCGATTTCGTAATGATGCCGTTACGTCGGTTACTCAGCCCGAATTATGCCGCCGGTTTACGCGCGGCGATACACCCGAGCCGAGCACTCCCGAGTCTGTATTTAAGTCAGTTCAACGCCCCTGAGCCGGATGGCGAAAACACCACTCATTTTTCCGTTCTAGACAGGGAAGGCAATCGTGTCGCCGCCACTCTAAGCGTCAACTATCCTTTTGGCTCCGGATTTATGCCTCCTGGCACCGGCGTATTGCTGAACGACGAGATGGATGATTTTGCCGCTCATCCCGGCTCAAGCAACGTTTACGGATTGGTAGGCGGTGAGGCTAACACCATTGCACCCGGTAAACGGATGCTGTCCAGCATGACGCCGACGTTTGTTGAGGACCAGCATCGCATAGGCATGATCGGAACCCCCGGCGGAAGCCGTATCGTCTCCATGGTACTGCTAGCCGTTTTGGATTTCGCCGAAGGCCACACACCGGATTCTTGGGTGTCCATTCCTCGATTTCACCATCAATATCTACCGGATGTTATCCAATATGAACCCGGCGGCCTAACCGAGGAGGAGCAAGTGGAACTTAAGAAAAGGGGTCATGAGTTGAAACCCATCGATCGCCGCTACGGTGACATGCAATCGGTTCTCTGGGACAAGAGCATTAATCGGGTTTACGCCGCCAGCGATCCGCGAGGCGAAGGCTTGGCCAAACTGAAATAGAGTGTTTCGCTGTTTTCCGAGGACTTGCGTTAACTGGACCTATGCGTCGCTTTCTCCGACACTGCATTGACGCGCGTTCGCGCAGCGCTCTCTATATTTGAGTGGTCAATTGCGCGTACGAAGCATTGTTTAAGTCTTGGCGGTCGAGAGAGATCACTCGACCGCCACGCTCACCTCAAAGCTTAGCATCGGGCCGTACAACGCGCGACGTCTGAGTTCGTAAAAAATCGCGCGGACGATGCACTGATTTTAGATGTCCGACCTTACCTAGACCCTCCCCTACTTCCGCGTATGGGAACTCCATCCGCCCGGTGACACCCTTCAGGCGCTACTACGACAACTTGAGAGTGGTCAAATAGTCCTTGAAGCTATCACTCAGTTCTGGATGTTTCAGGCCCTGCTCTACCGTTGCGATCAAATATCCGAGCTTTGAACCGCAGTCATAACGTTTACCATGGAATTCATAAGCTAGAACCGGTTCCTCGTGCAGCAGCATCGCAATAGCATCGGTAAGTTGAATTTCGCCGCCGGCCCCTTTAGCCACGTTATCGAGTTTGTCAAAAATGGCAGGGGTTAAAATGTACCGACCAACTACCGCCAAATTCGAAGGTGCATTTTCTGGCTTCGGTTTCTCGACGATTTGCTCCAACTTTCCAATGTTGTCTTGAATCAGATTAGCTTTAACGATGCCGTAGCTTTGAGTTTCCGAAGGAGCGATCCTCTCAACTCCCAGTACCGAACACTGCCATTCGTCGAAGATTTTAACCATCTGCGACAGACAGCCGGTATGCCCATCGTCGATCATGTCGTCAGCCAGCAACACGGCGAAGGGTTCATCTCCAATCACAGCCCGCGCACAATTGACTGCGTGCCCCAAGCCCAGGGCTTCCGCTTGGCGAATGTAAACGCAAGTGACATGGGGCGGGACGATGTTTTGAACAATCCGCAAGATCTCCGACTTACCGCGGTTGGCCAGCTCGGTTTCAAGTTCGTAGGCCTTGTCGAAATGATCTGAAATTGCCCTTTTCGTCCGGCTAGTAATGAACACCATGACGTCGACCCCGGCCGCAACCGCTTCTTCCACGGCATATTGGATCAATGGCTTGTCTACAATAGGCAACATTTCTTTCGGGCTCGCCTTAGTGGCTGGAAGAAATCGCGTTCCTAGGCCGGCAACCGGAAAAACTGCTTTTCTTACAATCCTCTTCATTGTTTGCTTTGCTCTTTACTCAACCAAATTAAATCTTGTGTTTATCCTCGAGATATCGAAGCACTATCTGAGCACATGTATCCAAAGAGTCGACACCTGAATGTAAGGTAATTTCAGGATTTTCTGGCTCCTCGTACGGAGAAGAGATGCCTGTAAAATCAGGAATTTCGCCAAGTCGAGCCCTCTTATACAAACCTTTGACGTCACGATTTTCGCACACCTCTACCGATGCATCGCAGTAAACTTCGATGAAATCTCCCTCACCGACTAGCGATCTCACCATTTGTCGGTCCCGTCGAAACGGGGATATAAAAGCCGTCAGAGCAATAACGCCTGCATCGATGAACAGCTTACTCATCTCGCCGATGCGGCGGATATTTTCCCGTCTGTCTTCTATACTGAACGCTAAATCAGAGCAAAGTCCATGCCGTACGTTATCGCCATCGAACACGTAGGTACGACATCCCCGTTCGAACAGCAGCTCTTCGACACGATGAGCCAAGGTCGATTTACCGGCCCCGGAAAGGCCGGTAAACCATAAAATAAAGCTTTTGTGCCCATTAAGCCGCTCTCGCTTTTCTCGTGTTACGGACGCGTTGTGCCATACGATGTTTGAACTCATAGAAATCACTTTCACTCGTTTTAATTCCCTCGAGTATTTTAGCCTTGAGTTCGATGGCGCTCACCAAGGATGGAAATTTATTTTTCAAAAAAAAGGCTCCACGAAGGAGCCTTTCGGAATCGATAGTCGATTTTTGATTATTTGGCCTTGGCAGATGCCGCTGCCGAATTTGGTGCTTCAGCGCCGACAGTAATCTTGTCGCGGTTCTTTTCGATTGTCGCGGTGCCAATTCCTTTGACACGCGCCAAATCATCCGCCGACTTAAATTTGCCGTTTTTTTCACGATCCTGAATAATCGCTTCCGCTTTTGCCTTGCCTACACCGTTTAAACTTTGGGCAAGCTGGTCGGCCGTAGCGGAATTAATATCTACTGGTTCAGCTGATACGCACCACGCACAGCTAAAAAGCATTAATGCAAATATAACTTTCCTAAGCTTCAACATGACGGCTCCTGTAGGTTGCAAATATGTTGCAAGCTTAAAGCTAGCAGTCGATGCCGCATATGCAATTGAAATTACTGTAGGAATTTTCGGATTTTTGCGTAAGCTTTTGCCGACAAGTCATTTAGGCAGTGCTTTACAGATGAGAGACCGATGAAAGCAGCGCTTGGGTTCTGTTACTGCCGAAGCGGACAGTATTGGAGGCGTTCTCATAGACACCTTCAAGGCAGTTGATAGGCGTGGTTGCTGACACTCCAGCGCATTCCACTGCACTTTCCAAGATTGACTTGTCGCCGGACCCAGACGATCCCAGTGCAGCAATGCACGTCGGAGCACGTCACGGCTGGATGGCAATTTTTGTGAGGAAGGACTTACACCGGCTGGTGTGCTAAACAGAATATGCTAGGACAGAGACAGAGGGACGGAGACGCAATACGATGCCTTTAATGGACCAAATCTATATCGCCTAATTTGTGGCGGCCTCAGGGGCAACTCAACTCCGCGCTTGATTGACTCGATCTCGCAGTTCTTTGCCAGGCTTAAAATGAGGTACAAACTTGGAAGCCAACTCGACTGAGTCGCCTGTTTTTGGATTCCGCCCCATCCTCGGTGGACGATAATGCAGCGAGAAACTCCCGAACCCTCTAATTTCGATGCGCTCGCCCGATGAAAGGGCATGGGTCATATGTTCGATCATTCCTTTTACCGCCAACTCGACATCCTTAAACGCCAAGTGGCCGTACTTCTCTGCTAAGAGATTGATCAATTCTGACTTTGTCACTGTCATTTCCATAAATAGCGGGGGGCAGTGTGTCCGCCCCCCTTGCTTGACCTGACTATTTATTTTCCATCTGTTCCTTGAAGATATCTCCCAAAGTAGGCATACCGGAGGAAGATTGCTGTGAGTACCCCTTGATTGCAGCAGCTTCCTCTTCTTGATCCTTCGCCTTAATCGAGAGAGTAATGGATTTGTTTTTCTTGTCGACCCCGATGAACTTCGCTTCGACTTCGTCGCCTACCTTCAACTGGGTACGAGCGTCTTCTACTCGATCGCGAGAAATTTCGGACGCGCGGAGATAGCCTTCAACACTGTCAGCCAGGGTGATAACTGCCCCCTTAGCGTCGACTTCCTTGACAACCCCGTTGACAATGCTGCCTTTTTCGTGGGTCGCCAAGTAATTCTGGAAGGGATCCTGCTCCAACTGCTTTATGCCGAGCGAGATTCGTTCCCGCTCAGGATCGATGGCCAGGATGATGGTCTCCACTTCATCGCCTTTCTTGTATTGGCGAATCGCTTCTTCGCCCGGAATGGACCAAGAAATGTCCGACAGATGCACCAGACCGTCGATAGCACCTTCCAGTCCGATGAAAATACCGAAATCGGTAATCGACTTGATGCTGCCCTTAATCTTGTCGCCCTTCTTGTGGCTCGCAGCAAATTCTTCCCAAGGATTGGGCTTGCACTGCTTCATGCCGAGAGAAATGCGACGACGCTCCTCGTCGATGTCGAGTACCATGACCTCGACTTCCTCACCCAACTGGATAACCTTGGCCGGGTTGACGTTCTTGTTGGTCCAATCCATCTCGGATACGTGAACGAGGCCTTCGACGCCCTCTTCCAACTCGACGAAACAGCCGTAATCCGTAAGGTTGCTGACCTTTCCGAAAAGGCGCGTGCCCGGCGGATAACGACGTGCGATATTCAGCCACGGATCCTCTCCCAGCTGCTTCAAGCCAAGCGAGACGCGATTCTTTTCCTGATCAAATTTAAGTACCTTGACCTGGATTTCTTGGCCGATCTGAACGGCTTCCGAGGGATGCCGCACTCTCTTCCAAGCCATATCGGTAATGTGGAGCAGGCCGTCGATGCCGCCGAGATCGATAAAGGCGCCATAATCGGTCAGGTTCTTCACCACGCCCGTGACGATCGCACCTTCTTTCAGGTTCTCGAGCAACGCTTCCTTCTCGGCGCTGAACTCGGATTCCACTACGGCGCGGCGGGAAAGCACAACATTATTGCGCTTTTGGTCGATCTTGATGACCTTGAATTCGAGGTCGCGCCCTTCCAAGTAGGACGTGTCGCGGACCGGACGCACATCGACCAGAGATCCGGGCAAAAAGGCGCGCAACGCACCGACAGCCACCGTGAAGCCTCCGCGTACCTTGCCCGTAATTCTACCGACCACGGTCTCATTCTTCTCGTACGCCTGTTCGAGCTCTTGCCATGCCTTCAACCGCTTTGCCTTGTCGCGGGACAACAGCGTAGCCCCTAAACCGTCCTCCAGCATGTCGAGCGCCACTTCGACCGTGTCGCCGATCTGTACTTCGATTTGTCCGTCGGAATTCAAGAACTGCCATTTGGGTATGACGCCTTCCGACTTCAATCCCGCATTGACTACGACCACATCGGGGCCGATATCGATTACGGTGCCCGTGATGATGCTGCCTGGGCGCATTTCCGCCTGAGCCAGACTCTCTTCAAACAATTGTGCAAAGCTATCGCTCATAAAACGAACTTGGTTCTAACAGCCAAGTTTCCCTAGCCGTTTGGGTTAATTGGTTAAACAAATTGCCGAGCAAACGCCGGCAACGCCTCAAAAATTACCGATTACGATCTTACCTACCGCCTATAATATCGAGACATCGGGCGATAACTTGATCAATCGTGAGATCGGACGAATCAATCAGAACAGCGCCATCCGGTACAGTCAGCGGCGCCTCAGCACGTTCCTTGTCGCGCCGGTCCCGTTCTTCAATCTCTTTCGTTAAGCGTTCAAGGTTAACATCAGCCCCCTTCTCTTTCAACTGCTTATGCCGCCTTTTTGCGCGCACTTCCGCGCTGGCAGTTAAAAATATCTTATACGGGGCGTCGGGAAAAACGACTGTGCCCATGTCGCGGCCGTCTGCGACCAAGCCGGGTTCTCGCTGAAAATCGCGCTGCTTCTGCAAGAGTGCCTGTCGTACCGGTCCATAAGCGGCGATCTTCGAAGCCGTGTTGCCGCAGTCTTCCGTCTGGATTTGACAGGCAATATCCTGGCCGTTCAGAAGGATGCGCGGCGGATCGTTCGCCTCGAATTGAAGATCCATCGACCGAGCGACACTGACAACGGCGTCGACATTGTGGGGGTCGATCGCAGCCTGGGTAACGGCGAAGGCCAATGAACGGTAGATGGCCCCGCTGTCCAAGAAATGCCAGCCCAGCGTCTTGGCCAACGCACGGCTCACCGTCCCCTTGCCGGCACCGCTCGGCCCATCAATGGTGATCACCGGCACCTTCGTTGTCATAGGATTTCGCCGAAAATGGCAGAGATGTTTAGGCCCATATCGCGCGCCAACTCCACGAAGCTCGGAAAGGATGTATTGACGTTCGCGCAGTCGTCGATTTCGATCAGGCCGGCGGCCCGCAGCGCGGCAACAGAAAATGCCATGGCAATACGATGGTCGCCGTGGGAATTTACTTTCCCCCCGGACAGTTTTCCGCCCCGTACAATCATACCATCCGGCGTCGGCTGGGCGTCGATGCCTAAGGCTTGCAAACCGTCAGCCATTACTTGGATACGATCGCTTTCCTTGACCCGTAGTTCCTCGGCGCCGGTCAATCGAGTTTCCCCCTCGGCGCAAGCCGCGGCGACAAACAGAACCGGAAACTCGTCGATCGCCAAAGGCACCAATTCTTGCGGAATCTCGATCCCGCGCAGGCGACTTGAACGGATGCGGATATCCGCAACCGGCTCACCGCCCATCTCGCGGACATCGACGACCTGAATATCCGCCCCCATCAGACGCAGAATGTCCAAAACCCCGGTACGAGTCGGATTCACGCCCACATGCCGGAGGGTGACATCGGCATCTTCGCCGATTGCTGCGCCGACCATGAAAAATGCCGCCGATGATATGTCGCCAGGCACATCGATGTCGCAGGCAACAAGTCTCCCGTCCGGCTGTACGCATACGGTATCGCCTTCACGAACCACCGGATAGGAAAATCCGGCCAACATGCGCTCGGTATGATCGCGCGTAGGAGCCGGCTCGCGCACACACGTTCTACCGGCGGCGTAAAGCCCGGCCAAGAGAAGACAGGACTTGACCTGGGCACTGGCCACCGGCATATCGTAGTGAATCCCCCTCAGCTTGATGCTGCCTCTAATCTTGAGCGGAGCGGTTCCCGCCTCGGTAGTTTCCACCACTGCGCCCATCGTACGTAGCGGCTCGGTTACTCGCTTCATGGGGCGGCGGGAAAGAGAAACGTCGCCGGTCAAAACCGAGTCAAAATGCTGCCCCGCCAACAGACCGCAAAGGAGACGCATCGACGTGCCCGAATTCCCCAGGTACAACGGTTCTTTGGGCGCACGCAACCCATGCAGCCCCACACCTCGAATGCACACCTGCCCGTCTTGCGGGCCCTCGATGTCGACGCCCATCGCCCGAAACGCATTCATAGTGGCGAGGCAATCTTCCGCTTCCAAAAAGCCGGTGACGCGGGTCGTGCCTTCGGCCAGCGCACCCAACATGATGGATCGATGGGAGATGGATTTATCGCCGGGCACCCGGGCCTCTCCGCGAAGCGTGCCACCCGGCTGCACCCGAAAGCTGATCGTGTTGTTCTGCATGGACCTGTTATTTTTCAAGTTGATCTAAGAATCGTTGTCGCGCACTGCGGGCTTCGGAGAATAAAGAATAGAGTTCGTCCTCGGCCCCTCTCGAAATCAGACCAGCGGCCACACTAAGCTCTTCGCGGAACTGATGGATCAAGGATACGATTTGCCGCCGGTTCGCGAGGCAGATATCCAGCCACATTTTCGGATCGCTGGACGCGATACGGGTAAAGTCCCGAAATCCGCCAGCGGCATACTGAAAAATTTCCTGCTGCTCGTCTTTCTTACCTAGCATGTAAGTCAGCGTAAAGGCCAACACGTGAGGCAAATGGCTGGTCGCGGCCAACACTTCGTCGTGATGGGCTGGCTCCATTTCCGAAACCTTGGCTCCTATCGCTCGCCAAAAACGCTCAACCCGCTTGATGGCCAGCGGCGACGTGTTGTTTAGAGGCGTCAGGATAACTCGCTTGCCCTGATACAAATCGGCGGTCGAGGCATCCACACCGCTCCGTTCGGCTCCCGCGATCGGGTGGCCTGGCACAAAATTGTCGGGAATTTCACCAAAAACTCTTTCGGCGGATTCGATGACATTACACTTCGTGCTGCCCGCGTCCGTAACGACCGCTCGGGTGGACCATACCGGCTTCAACGCGCGAAAAATGGCATCAAAGGTCCCGACCGGGGTCGCGATCATCACCAAATCGGCACTTGCAGCGCCTTGCGATGTATCGGAATATCCGACGTCGATGACACCGCATTCCAATGCGTTTCGCAAGTTATCGGTATCGGCATCGACGCCCACGATTTCATGGCAGAGCCCTTTGGCGCGCGCGGCACGCGCCACCGATCCGCCGATCAGCCCCACGCCGATGATGCATAGACGCTCGATCATAAGGCCAAGACACGGTCCAGTGCGGCCAGGAAAATCCGGTTTTCTTCCTCGGTACCGACGGTGACCCGCAAATGATTGGGAAGCCCGTAATTGGCAACCGGCCGAACGATGACGCCCTGCCGTAACAGCGCCTCGTAAACCGGGGCTGCCGGTCTTCCCATGTCGACCATAATGAAGTTGCCGACCGAAGGAATGAAGCTCAAGTCGCGCTCGGTGAAGGCTTCGCTTAGTCGACGCAAGCCCTCTCGATTCAAGCTAACCGAACGGGTCAGATGATCGTTGTCGTCGAGTGCAGCCTTGGCGGCTTCCAAGGCCAGAGAATTGACGTTGAACGGTTGCCGCACGCGATTCAAAAGATCGGCAATCGCTGGGCTCGACACCGCATACCCGACCCGCAGCCCCGCCAGTCCATAGGCTTTGGAAAAAGTCCGGATCACGATCAAACTGGGAAAATCGGACAGCCACTCTATGCAATCGGGATAGTCGGGAGCTTCAACATATTCGAAATACGCCTCGTCCACAACGGCGATGACATGCTCGGGAAGGTCGCCGAGAAAACTGCGCAACTCCGATTTCGTCAAATAGGTCCCGGTCGGATTATTGGGATTGGCAATGAATACGACCCGCGTCGATTCATCAACTGCCTGGGCCATGGCCTGCAAGTCATGGCCATAACGGGGCCCGTGAGAGCCGTCATGGGCCGGTGCAACGACCGCCTGTGCGCCGACGGCTTGCGTCACGATGGAATAAACCGCAAAGGCATATTCGGAATAGATCGCTTTCGACTGCGGGGACAGGAAAGCGCGGGCCACCAACTCCAGTGCGTCGTTGGAACCGTTACCCAAGGTAATCTGTTCGGGTCGGACATCGAGTTTGCGCGATAATGCGGCCTTGAGCTCGAAACCGCTGCCGTCCGGGTATAGGTGGATTTCGGATGATGCACGACGTGCTGCTTCGAGCGCCTTCGGGCTAGGCCCTAGAGGGTTCTCGTTCGATGCCAATTTGACGATATTGCGTAGCCCTAACTCCCGTTCCAGTTCACTGATGGGTTTGCCGGGCAGGTAAGGCGTGAGCGCCCGAACTCCGGGAACGGCTAAATGCTCTGCTTTCATAAAGATGAGTCGAATACTAGGATCAAACGATCAAGACGAGGCCCGAGGATAAGAACCGAGGATTTTCAACATCGTGACGCTTTTCTCAACTTCCTTTAATGCCTCCGCCAATCGAGGTTCATTCCGGTGTCCTTCCACATCGACGAAGAAGACATAGTCCCACGTACCCCGGCGAGACGGTCGGGATTCGATTTTGGTCATGCTGATGCTGTGCCTCGCAAAAGGCTCGAGGACAGCATAAAGAGCGCCGGGATTGTTCCGGGTCGAGAGGAGTAACGACGTCTTATCGTTTCCGGTGGCTCCGACCGGATTCCGCCCGATCACCAAGAACCGCGTGGTATTGTCCGGCTCGTCTTCGATGTTGCGCTCCAGAACATTGAGTCCATACAGCTCGGCCGCCACTTCCCCCGCTATGGCCGCGGTATTCGGCATGACAGCGGCAAGTCGTGCCGCCTCGGCATTGCTGCTGACGGCGGTCTTCCGAACGTTCGGAAGATAACGATCCAGCCATTCGCGGCATTGAGCGAGAGATTGTTGATGGGAGAAAACTTCACGTATTTCTTCGGAGCTACTCAACTTGCTCATCAGGTTGTGGTGAATACGCAGCCCCACCTCGCCGGCGATGAGCAAAAAGGATCGCAAAAAGCTATCCAGGGTGTGGGTGATCACCCCTTCGGTAGAATTTTCGACGGGCACCACGCCGTACTGGCAGGCGCCGCTTTCGACAGCCCGGAAAATTTCGTCGATAGCCGGCAAGGGCACCGCCTGAATGGCATGGCCGAAGTGTTTGTAAGCGGCCTGCTGCGTAAACGTGCCCTGAGGACCGAGAAAAGCAACGGTCAACGGTTTTTCCAAGGCCAGGCATTCCGACATGAGCTCGCGGAAAAAACGGGTGACTGCTTCCTGGCTCAAAGGACCGCTATTGTTTTCGGCGATGCGCCGCAGCACTTCCGCTTCCCGCTCGGGGCGGTGAAAACAATCGACCTCGCCCGCCGCCGTCTTGATTTCGGCAACTTGCTGGGCGCAGCGCGCACGCTGGTTCAACAGCTCCAAGATCCGATCGTCGATCGCATCGATCTCCTTGCGGAGGTGAAGCAACGCAGTATCGACAGTCGATGTATTGTTCGAATTCTCCATGACAACTCGTTATATGACGCGGGCGGAAAGCACTCCCTTGATGGCCCGGATATGTTCCAGCGTTTCGGCGGGCACCTCGGTATTGAGGTCGATGAGCGTATAAGCAAGTTCACCTCTCGACTTGTTCAACAAATCGAGAATATTGAGGTTAGCGTCAGCCAGCGCACCGGAAATCTGCCCTACCATCTTGGGCACGTTCTCATTCGCTACTCCGAGGCGGACGCCCTCGGTCCGCGGCATGACCACGTCCGGAAAATTCACCGAGTGTCGGATGTTACCGTTTTCCAGAAAATCCCGCACCCTATCGGCCACCATTACCGCACAGTTTTCCTCGGCTTCGGCGGTGGAGGCACCGAGATGCGGGAGTACGACTGCGCGGGGATGGTCCAGCATGGCGCGCGAAGGAAAGTCGCATACATAAGCGGCGAGATGGCCTGCGTTCAAAGCGCCGTACACGCTGGCGTCGTCCACGATGCCGGCGCGAGAAAAATTGAGCAAGACCGCCCCTTTCTTCATGATGCCGATTCGTGCCGCATTGACGAGGTGGCGCGTCTGGTCGTTCAGCGGCACGTGCAAGGTCAGGAGGTCGACCTTCGCAATCAAATCGTCGATGCTCGCGGCCCGCGCAACCGACGAAGACAGCTGCCAGGCGCTTTCGACCGTAAGCAGCGGATCGTAACCGATCACATGCATGCCCAAACCCGTCGCCGCATTGGCCACTCTTACGCCAATAGCGCCCAGCCCCAAAACCCCCAAGGTCTTGCCCGCCAGCTCGAAACCGGCGAATTGTTTCTTAGTTTTTTCGACGCGGTGATGAATCGTCTCGTCGTCGCCCTCCAACTGGCGGGCAAAGTCCCAAGCCGTACAAATGTTGCGGGCCGCCAATAGCATCCCCGCAATGACCAACTCTTTCACGGCATTGGCGTTGGCGCCCGGTGCATTGAACACCGGAATGCCGCACTTCGAATACTCCGCGACGGGAATGTTGTTCACCCCGGCGCCGGCACGTCCCACCGCCTTCACCGATTCCGGGATGGGCACGCCGTGGAGGTTATGGGAGCGCAGCAGTATCGCGTCGGGATGCTGAATTTCCGACGCAATCTCGTAACGGTCGCGGGGCAGTCGCTCTAATCCGGCCACCGAGATGTTGTCGTAGGTGAGAATCTTGAACATGAAACTATCCGTGTCTGCGCTCGAACTCGCGCATGAATTCGATTAAGGCATCGACTCCTTCTTCAGGCATCGCGTTGTAGATGCTAGCCCTGAATCCACCTACCGACCGGTGCCCCTCCAGGTTCACTAATCCTGCTGCTTTGGCTTCGGCCAAAAACGTTTTTTCCAGGTCCGCTTTCGCCAGCCGGAACGGGACGTTCATGCGGGAACGATAAGCCGGCTGGATGGGGTTCGAATAGAACGTCGAACCGTCGATAGCGGCGTACAGTTTTTCCGCCTTACGGATATTGCGCGCTTCGACGGCAGCCAATCCGCCCTGATCCCTCAGCCACTCCAACACCAGGCCCAGCAAATACCAGTTGTAGGTCGGCGGCGTATTGAGCATGGAACCGCTGTCCGCCTGCTTCTTATAGTCGAAGATCGACGGCGTACCAGTCAGGGCCTGCCCGATCAGATCTTCGCGCACGATCACCACGACGATACCGGCCGGCCCCATGTTTTTCTGCGCGCCGGCGTAAATCAAGCCGAATCGGCCGACATCCAGCGGGCGCGACAGGATATTGGACGACATGTCGCAAACCAGCGGCAGCCCGGCCGAGTCAGGAACATCCTGGAATTCGACCCCGCCGATGGTTTCGTTGGCGGTGTAATGGAGATAAGCCGCATCCGGATCGATGCGCCAATCGGAGCGAGGCGGAACAGTCGTAAAGCCGCTTTCCTTGGAACTCGCCGCAATAGCGACCGAGCAGTACCGCTCGGCCTCGGAAACGGCCTTCTCCGACCAGAGGCCGGTATTGACATAGCAAGCCTTGAATTTTCCCCGAAGAAGATTCATTGGGACCGCCGCGAATTGTCCGGTCGCGCCACCTTGTAAAAACAAGACTTTGTAATTCGCCGGAATCGTCAGAAGCTCGCGCAGGTCCGCCTCGGATTTTTCGGCGACGGCGACAAAATCTTTGCCGCGGTGACTCATTTCCATGATCGACATACCAGTGGAATGCCAATCCGGCAACTCTTCGCGCGCGTGGAGCAACACCGGCTCGGGAAGCATGGACGGTCCCGCGCTGAAATTGTAAACCCTAGCCATCGTCGCCCTCCTGGTCTTCATCCGTTTCCGCCAACTCGTCGTTTTCGCCCTCAAGGACCGGAATCCTGTCCACTCCGACGACTTTTTCACCCGGACTGAGGCGGATCACCGTCACGCCTTGAGTATTGCGCCCGAGTTCCCGAATCTCTTCGACCCGCGTCCGCACCAGCGTGCCGGCATCGGTGATCAGCATGATCTCGTCCGAATCCTGAACGAGTACGGCGCCGACTACCGAACCGTTACGTTCGCTGGTTTGGATGGCGATCACGCCTTGGCCGCCGCGGCGGTGTATCGGAAAGTCGCTCAGCGCCGTACGCTTGCCGAACCCGTTTTCGGTAATGTTCAGCACCGAACCCTCGGTGCCGATGATGAGGGCAATGATCTTCTGGCCGTCGTGCAGCGTCATGCCGCGGACGCCGGTTGCGCCACGCCCCATGGGCCGCACGTCCTCTTCCTCGAAGCACACGGCCTTGCCCGCATTGCTGAACAGCATGACATGCTGCTTGCCGTCTGTGATGGCCACGTTCACCAAGTGATCGTCCTGCCGCAGATCGATGGCGATTTTCCCGGACGGGCGCGGACGCTCGAACTCCCGCAGCCCCACTTTTTTGACGATACCCGAGGCGGTCGCCATGAAAACGTAATGGCTTTCGTCGAATTCCCGAATCGGGAGGATGGCATTGATGCGCTCGCCCTGCTCCAGCGGCAGCAGATTGACGAAAGGCTTGCCGCGCGACACGCGGCTGGCCGAAGGCAGCTCGTAGACCTTGAGCCAGTACACCTTGCCCACGCTCGAAAAGCACAGAATGGTGTCATGGGTGTTGGCCACGATGAGTTTTTCGATGAAATCCTCTTCCTTGGTGGTCGCCGCCGCCTTGCCGCGCCCGCCCCGCCGTTGCGCCCGGTAGGCGCCGAGCGGCTGCGATTTCACGTAGCCTTCGTGGGAAACCGTGACCACCACGTCTTCCTCGGTGATCAGATCTTCCGCGGACAAATCGAGACGGTCCTCGATGATTTCGGTGCGACGCTTGTCGCCGAACTGGTCGCGGATGGCGACAAGCTCGTCGCGGATGACTTCCATCAATCGCTTGTCGCTGGCCAAAATTTCGAGGAGCTCGTCAATCTGCGCCAACAGCTGCTTGTATTCATCGATGATCTTGTCCTGCTCCAGCCCGGTCAGGCGGTGCAGACGGAGATCCAAAATTGCCTGCGCCTGCTCCGGCGACAGGTTGTAACCGTGTTCGGTCAGACCGTAACCGGCCGCGAGGTTTTCCGGACGGGACCGCATTGCGTCTTCCGCCCTGGCCAGAAGATCCGAAACCACGCCGGGACGCCAGGTGCGCTCCAATAGCCGCTGTTTCGCTTCCGCAGGATTGGGCGACGTCTTGATCAGTTCGATCACTTCGTCGATATTCGCGAGAGCGACGGCCTGACCTTCCAGGATATGCGCACGTTCGCGCGCTTTTCGAAGATCGTACAGCGTGCGCCGGGTGACGACTTCGCGGCGATGATCGATAAACGCCGCGAGCAACTCCTTGAGGTTCAGACAGCGCGGACGTCCGTCCAGCAATGCCACGGTATTGATGCCGAACACGCTCTGCATGGCGGTCTGCTGATAGAGATTGTTCAGCACCACTTCCGGCACTTCGCCGCGCTTGAGTTCGATCACCATGCGCATGCCGTCCTTGTCCGACTCGTCGCGCAGCCCGGAAATGCCCTCCAGCTTCCCCTCCTTGGCCAGCTCGGCGATTTTTTCCATGAGCCGGGCCTTGTTCACCTGATACGGCAACTCGCTGACGATGATGCTGGTGCGTCCGCCGTCTTCCTCGAAATCGCAGCGGGCACGGATGTAAATGCGGCCCCGGCCGGTGAGATAAGCTTCACGGATGCCGCTCGCCCCATTGATGATGCCGGCTGTGGGAAAATCCGGTCCCGGGATGTGTTCCATCAGTTCGGCGATGCCGGCATCCGGATTCTCGATCAGCAACAAGCAGGCGCTGATGACTTCGGTGAGATTGTGGGGCGGGATATTCGTCGCCATGCCCACCGCGATGCCTGCCGAACCGTTGATGAGCAAGTTCGGAATGCGCGTGGGCAGTACCGAAGGCTCTTTTTCGGATTCGTCGTAGTTCGGGATGAAATCGACCGTCTCTTTCTCGAGATCGGCGAGCAATTCGTGCGCAATGCGGGCCATGCGCACTTCGGTATAACGCATGGCCGCCGGCGGATCGCCATCGACCGACCCGAAATTGCCCTGACCGTCGATTAGCATATAGCGCAGCGAAAACGGCTGGGCCATGCGCACGATCGTGTCATACACCGCGGCGTCGCCGTGCGGATGGTATTTACCGATGACGTCACCCACGACGCGGGCAGACTTCTTGTAAGGCTTATTCCAATCGTTGCTCAGCTCGTGCATGGCGTAAAGCACGCGCCGATGTACCGGCTTCAAACCGTCACGCACATCCGGCAAGGCGCGCCCCACGATCACGCTCATGGCGTAATCGAGATAGGACTGTTTCATCTCGTCTTCGAGACTGACCGGAATAATTTCTTTGGCGAAGGAAGTCATGAGGGAGTGCTGTACCGTAAAGGAGCCGCGCCGCTTCAGATACGCCGCGTAAATAACCAACCGGCATTATAACCGTTGAGGCGTGGCCGCTCCACTAAAGCAGGAACGACAGTTGTCCACCGTCCCTGTGCATAAGATTGTGGACCGACATTAGATAGGCAATCTAAATCATTATTAACCCGGCCTATAAATATAGGCCGGGTTGATCCGGGGCAGGGATGCCCCGGCGCGGCGACAAGCCGCGTGAGCCCAGGCCGGGCGTGTACCGGCCTGGGCGGCGGCCCGAAATACCAGGAGGGTATTTACGGGCTTGATTAATATACCTAAGACATTCAAGAAAATGGCGGAAATCTGGTCAGTACCGGACAAGCACCCGG
The DNA here is from genome assembly GCF_051027545.1 of Methylocaldum sp. GT1BB. NCBI lineage: Bacteria > Pseudomonadati > Pseudomonadota > Gammaproteobacteria > Methylococcales > Methylococcaceae > Methylocaldum > Methylocaldum sp. GT1BB. The sequence continues at coordinate 211,740 of NZ_CP194902.1, forward strand.
CTTACCGCCCCTGCCGCCTCCATCGATCGACGATGCCCTCGATGTCTAAATCTTCCGGACCGGACTTCCACGCCGAATAGAAATCCGCGTCGTTGCTGTTGGGCGTCGGGTCGGGCTTATAAATCTGGGTCCGGGTAGGGAGTGGGATGGCCTCGCCGAGGATCATGGCCTCGCCCCGGCTGAGAGACGTCAGGATATCGACCAAATCGGACTCGCCCTCCGGCACCAGCTTGCGCACATAGTCCTGGTCGTCGGGATTGGTAATGCGCAGGCAGATGTACGTGCCGCATTGCGACAATACCGTTTCCGACAACTCGTGGGGCCGCTGACTGATAACCCCCAAACCGACACCGTACTTGCGCCCTTCCTTGGCGATCCGCTCCATGGTCTTGCGAGTGCCTTCAAACTGGGTGTTGGACTCACGGGGAATATAGGCATGAGCTTCTTCGCAGACCAGGAGAATGGGAAACTCTCGGTTGAACGGGTTCCAGTAATTGAACTCGAAGGCCAAGCGCCCGATCTGCGCGGAAACGGTCGGACGCACGTCGAAAGGTACCGGGCTCAAGTCGATAATCGTGATCTGACATTTGGGGTCGCCCAATCCGACGAAATCCCGCAGCAGCCCGGGCAGACTCTCCGAGCGGTTCCGTCTTACCGGATTGAGCAGAAAATCATAGCGCACGTCATTGAGCCGGCTCAGCAGCTTGACCAGAAACTCGTCGAACTGGCCGAACAGCGGGCCTTTGGTCTTGCCGAAATCGGTGCGGAATTCATTGGCTTCCTTGAAGCTGTCGTAAACCTCCTGTAACGAGAAATAAATTGGCGAGTCGAGCGAGATTGTTTCCAAATCCAGGGATTTCGCCGATTTTTTCTTCAACTCGTAAATCGTCTCGCGCAGGAAAGCAGTCTGTATGGCAGCTCCCGGGTCGTTGCGATCGATCAGCAGGTCGAGCAACTCGGCGAAAGTCATCAGCCAATAAGGAATTTCCAGGGCTCGGGCGTCGAGATAACGCGTCTGTTCCGGCTTAAAGGCGGAATGGAGAGCCCTGCTCCTATCCTTCCAGCAATATTCGCCGTGCAAATCGAGCAGGATGATATGCGCGTTGGGCATGGCATCGACCATGCACTGAATCAAACTTGCCACCGACCATGACTTGCCGGAGCCGGACTGCCCGAGAATAGCGAAATGGCGACTGCACAAAGCCGACGGATCCAGGTAAACGCCGGTCGAGGGATGGCTGCGGAGATAGCCGGGATTGAACCGATACTGCCGGTAATTCGCGAAAATCGAATCGATCTCGTCCTCGGCCACGATGTGCACTTCGGCGCCGGGTGTCGGAAAATGCCTTACACCGCGCTGGAACACGCCTTCATCGGTAATTTGTCCGAGCGGCGTAAGCGCGACCAGGCTGCCGGCCGCGGAACGGCATATTCGACCACCGGAACGATCTGCTTCTACATGATTGATCAGCGCCAAGGATCGAAAACCGTGCTGACGGATCGATACGTAAGATCCCGGTTGTCCGACCACTTTGAGCTCACCGTCCACCGACACAGTCGGGCAAAAGCCTTCTTCCTCGCTCAATAGCTTGGCTACGAATTGACCGTTGCGAACTTCCAGCAAATGACCAATCAGTGTATCGGTGTGTTCGGACATAACGGACCCCTAAAAAGCGCCTGTAAGAAAACCGGAGCCTCCAGCCGGTTCGGTCCGACGGCTGGGAGCCGCCGCTCGCTCCGATCCCGACAGTCACTGTAGAACTTCTGGAGAACTGGCCCAAAAGTTAGACCAGTTCGGCGAATATGCGAATCGGGCCGGTGCGATTCGGCCTGCGCCGCCGCTCTTGGCGCCGCCCACCTCCTGCTATCCGAACTGCCTCGCTGGCAGTACACGAACCAGGAAAACGACCCAGCGCCAAAAATAAGAAATTTCTTGTTTCCTCCCACCTATACTCTAGGCCGTCATCCCCATGGTCCCCGGATTTTTCCTAACACCAGCGCGGATGGGCTTTTCGCAACGTGAACGAACCCTGCCTCGACGATGCAAACGGAACGCGCGCCCGCGCTTTGCCTGCCGAGCGGACTGAACAAAGGCTTCTCTATGAAAATCAATCTTCCCGTCACTGCAAACGAATCGACGTATCCCGCCGCTACACAACTGATCTCGACTACCAATTTAAAGGGAATCATCACTTACGCGAACAAGGACTTTCAGACAGTCGCCGGGTTCACCGAACAGGAGCTATTGAATAAGAACCACAATATCGTTCGACATCCGGATATGCCGCCGGAAGCGTTCGCCGATCTCTGGACCACCTTGAAAAACCGGACCCCTTGGATGGGCATCGTCAAAAATCGATGTAAGAACGGCGACTATTACTGGGTGGACGCATTCGTTATGCCGATGCTGGATAAAGACCGCATAATCGGCTACGAATCGGTGAGGGTGAGTCCTTCACGGGAGTACGTTGCTAGGGCCGAAGCGCTCTACCGGTCGTTCCGCGAAAAAAAGTTCAAGCTGCCTTCGCTGCTCCGATTGAGCTTCTCGGCGAAAGCGTTCGTCGGATTTCTCGTCGCCACGGCACCCCTGCTAGCTCTCGGTTTTACCGGAGCCGGCGCGCAACCCGCGTTTTATGCGGCAGCCGCCGTCAGTATGGCCCTCTCGTTATTCATGGCACGTCTTCTCACACGGCCGCTCACCCAGGCTGCGAATTTCTCCAAGCAGTTCATCGACAACGGCATCGCCCGAAAGGTCTATGCCGGAAGAGATGATGAAGTGGGCCAATTGCAGACCGCTATCGTCTCCTTGCAGGCTAGGCTGCGAACCGTAATCGGGCGCTTCGATGACGCCGCCGCCCGGCTCCAGGACATGGCGACTCACGCCCGGCAGGCTGCGGCCCAGACCAGCAACGACCTCACCCATCAGCAGTCGGAGATCGCCATGGTAGCGACGGCCGTCGATGAAATGACGGCAACCGTTCAGAGCATTGCCCGCAATGCCGCAGAAGCCGCTTCCGCAGCCGACCGCGCGACCCATGCAGCCGGCAAGGGCAAACATGCCGTGGGGCAGACCAGCGTTGCAATCGACGACTTGGCCCATGAGGTCGAGAATGCCGCACAGGTGATAGAAAAACTGGAACAAGAAAGCAGAGGCATCGATGTCGTAGTCAACGTGATCCGCGACATCGCCGATCAAACCAATCTGTTGGCCTTGAACGCCGCCATCGAGGCTGCGCGCGCGGGCGAGCGGGGACGCGGTTTCGCGGTCGTTGCCGAAGAAGTACGCAAGCTGGCGTCCACCACCCAGAGTTCGACCCGGGAAATCCAGAAAATCGTCGAGCGGCTGCAGAAAGAAGCCCAGGAAGCCACCGCCGTTATGGAGAAAGGCCGCCGGCAAGCTCAAGTGAGCGTGCAACAGGCGGAGGTCTGCAATGAAACGCTTTCCGAGATCACGCGAGCGATTGAAGAAATCAAGGATATGAATGTGCAGGTAGCAAGTGCCGTGGAGGAGCAATCCTGCGTCACTCAAGAAATCATGCGCAACGTTGAAAACATCAACCAAAAAACCAAGAACATCGCGAAAGAGGCTGAGCGGACCGCCAACACTAGTGAACAAGCGTTACAGTTGGCTGTGGATCTTGAAAACCTCATGAACCGTTTCGCCCAGGCCGACGAATGAGCGATTCGACTAACCATCCAATCGGACGCTCGAGACTTTGCGCACGGGAAGCATTAACCGATCAACTGACAAGAGCAAAAGCCGACGACCGGCCATCACGAGAGGAGCTTGTGCCGGGCTGTATCTATAGCGTTTTCGATGTCCTCCCCGCTGGGATAAGTCTCTTTCTGGGACTCGTATCGAGCGAACAAATCGCCCGGAATCCGGACCAGATACTGGCGGACTTGGTGGTTGACCCGATTCCGGCCCCTGTCCATGAAAACACGCCGCTCGAAATCGTGAAAAACCGGCTGAAAAACGAGCACCTGGCGGCTCTAGCGGTTTTCAACGATAGCGGTGATTTTATCGGAGCCGTAACCCGAACCAGCCTGATTGACGCGCTCCTGAAGCGCGAAAAGGAACTTTTGTCGGATGCATCGCATCGCCATGCCGAATTGTCGACGAATCGCGACCCTTCGCCATCCTGGTCCGAGCAGCTGAGGTCGCTTAGCCTAGCGACCCGCTCCTTGCTGCGGATCATGAATACGATAAAGCTGGAACGGCATCTATTGGAAAGCTCTCTCGAATATCTGACCCGTCTGTTATCGGCGCGCTACGGGGCGATTGGAATTTTCGACGAGCAAGGCCAACTCGCCGAATTCATCTACACCGGTTTGAGCGAAGAACAGGCGCAGCGCATCGAACACTGGCCGGAAGGAAAGGGACTGCTGGGGAGGGCGCTGGCCCGGAATCAGTTTCTGCGGCTGCAGAATCTGCACGAGCACCCGCATGCGGCGGGATTTCCGCCGGGCCACCCGCCCATGCGCAATCTTCTCGCCGTCTCGATTTCCCACAACGGAGAGACGTATGGGCGCCTCTATCTCTGCGATAAGACCGACGGCGGGTTCTTCGACGGGGACGACGAACTTCTCGTCGCCACCTTTGCAGATACTTTAGCCTTGGCAATCCGGAATATCTGGAACAAAGAAGGACGCCGGCGCGCCGAAGAACAGCTTCGAATCGCCGCCAGCGTGTTCGAAACCAGTTCGGAAGGCATCCTCATCACCGACGCCAAAGCCAATATCGTGATGGTGAATCGTGCGCTGACCACCATCACCGGCTACTCGAAAGACGAGGTGATAGGACGCAAACCTTCGATGTTCAGTTCCGGACGGCACGACCGGCAATTCTATCGCCAAATGTGGCTCAGCCTGGATGAATCCGGCCAATGGCAGGGCGAAATCTGGAATAAACGGAAGAGCGGCGAGATCTACCCGGAATGGCTGAGCATCACTGCATTGAAGGACGACGGACATCAAGTCATTCGCTACATAGGTGTATTCGCCGATCTAAGCTCCCGAAAATTTACGAATTCTCTCGTCGATCAGCTGATCAATCACGACCATCTAACCGAACTTCCTAACCGACTGATGTTCCGCAATCACCTGAAAAAAGCCATCCTCAGGGCGCATGGCGAACGCAAGCAGGCGGCGTTGCTGTACCTCGACATCGACCGCTTCAAGACCATCAACGATACTTTCGGCCACCAGATCGGCGACCGCCTGCTGCAACAGGTTGCCGAGCGGCTGACAAAGTGCTTGCGTGAAAATGGACGCACCCGCCGAGGCGACATCGTTGCAAGGCTGGGCGGCGATGAATTTGCACTTATTGTCAACGACCTGGGTGGCCCAGACGATGCGAACAAAATCGCCCAGCGGGTGTTGGAGGCATTTACGGAACCTTTTCTGTTTGGCGATCGTACACGCCGCATTACCGTGACCATCGGCATCGCTTTGAGCCCCCGCGATGCCGAAAACGTCGACGACTTGATCCGCCACGCCGATTTGGCGATGTACGATGCCAAGCACCAAGGCCGGAACACCTATCAGTTCTATTCCGGCAAAATCCACGAGAAAAACAGCACGCGGCTGGATTTGGAAAACGACTTATACAACGCCCTGGAGCGAAGAGAATTCTCGCTTCATTATCAACCTCAGGTTGACCTACGAAACGGCCGCATCGTCAGCATGGAGGCGCTCATCCGCTGGAATCACCCGGACCGCGGCATGATTCCTCCAGACCAGTTCGTGCCGCTTTTGGAAGACACCGGCCTGATTAATCCGGTCGGAGATTGGGTACTCGAGCAGGCCTGTCGGGACTGTCTTCAGTTCGGGAAAATCCTGGGAACCGATCTCAGCGTCTCGGTGAACCTATCCGGCCATCAATTCCGGAATAACCTCACCAAGATCATCGGGTACATTCTGTCACGCGTCGGTCTTTCGCCGTCACGGCTCAAACTGGAGCTGACCGAAAGCCTCGCGATGCAGCAGGTGCAAGAGACCATCGCCGTGTTGGATCAGCTGGCCGACATGGGGATCGACGTGCTGATCGACGACTTCGGCACCGGTTATTCCTCGCTAAGCTACCTGAGGCAATTCAAAATTTCCGCCCTTAAGATCGACAAATCCTTCATCGCCGGCGCGTGTTTGGAGAACGATAACGGAAAAATCATTCGAGCGATCATCGGTTTGGCCCACAATCTCAACCTGCAGGTCGTTGCCGAGGGAGTAGAATCGCCCGAACAACTCGAATTTCTCCGCAGCCACCATTGCCATTTTGGCCAGGGCTATTTGTTCGGCCGGCCGCTGCCGCTTTCAGAGATCGCCCAATTGGCAGGGCGCCGCATGGATCGCAGTGGCCCGTTGAACTGACAAGAATCTTGGACCAATTCCTAATCGCTCCCGGAACTGCCTGCCGTCAGCCTTGAATCCGATACCACGCCAGGCCGATCCATTCGTGAAATGCGAAGGCGCTGTTGGTTATGGCCCGATAGCTGGGTACAAAATCGATCGGCCTGAGGCGGTCCGTCGGCACATATCCCGTTCCGGCAGGGACCACTTCCAAGCCTTCCCGCTCGAACTCCGGAACCGCTCGCGGCAGATGCCAGGAATGGCTAACGAGATAAATCCGGCGTATGCCTGCTTGCCTGAGAATCGGCGCGGAGAATCGGCCATTCTCTCTCGTACTTAGGGACCTGCTTTCGACCCAGCGGACCGGGACGCCGAACTCGTTCTCCAAAATCGAGCGCATGATAGGACCTTCCGCCGCGTAGCCTTCGGGCGCGCCGCCGGTGACCAAGATCGGTTTTCCGGTCTTGCGGCACAAGGACGCTCCGTATCGAATCCTTTCCAGAGTGCGATCATTGACGGTTGCATCGCCGCCATACTCCGGTGCATTCGACCGAATGCCCCCGCCGAGAATCACGATGGCTTCCGCATCGCGGTCGACGGCAGGCAGAGGCGGAACCTGGAGCGTAGCCAACAGACAGTTGGACACGTAAGGTATCGACAGCAGCCCCAATCCGAAAAGGCCGACGGCGATCAAACCGCGGCCCAGCCGAGGCCGCATCTTGAGCTGCCAGAAACCGATTGCTCCGATAACGAGCATGTTGAGCGGAGGCAACAGCAACGCAGCGAAAAGATTGGTAATAGACCAGTTCCAGTTCATGATATGACTATATTTATGAAAAGAGACAGCAGAACGTATTAGCGGACATCGGGGACGGGATAGCCGCTAGAATCAGAAGAAAAGCACGAAAATTCCAGGCTGCGTTTTTCCGCTTCCTCTCGTCCGGCTCGTAATATTTTTCAACTGCTCTTCTATCATTGAGAGCTCAGATCCAATCCACTTATTGTTGTCGAGACCATTTCATGCAATCGATCAAGGCTCGAGTCTTTAAGCCGTTTGTATTTCTTAAAGTTCAAATGGCTTATGTTTTTGTGGCCGTCCTGCTAACGTCTCCTGTTTCCCGGGCCGAAACCCAGAGTGCCTCCGCTTTTTATGAAGACGCCTTGGTTTATTACAACAAGGAGGATTACAACACTGCGGTGATTCAACTGAAGAATGCTCTACAGTTATCACCTGGACTACCTTCGGCTCATCTGCTTCTGGGACTCTCTTATCTCAAACTAGGAAACGGAGAACTAGCGGCCGAGGAACTGCTTAACGCCAATCGCCTGGGCGCGGATCGCTCCTTGACCGTAGTGCCACTCGCCCAGGCCCTACTAACGCAGATGAAGTACCACGATCTGCTCGCGACGGTGTCGGCCGAAGGTTTTCCACCGGAGCTTCGGTCCGAGATTCTCGCTCTACGCGGACAAGCTTATACGGAGGTGCGGGATTTCGAAGCAGCGGCGGCGAGTTTCCGGGAGGCAGGGAAACTCGATCCGAAAGCCGTTTCGCCATTGGTTGGGCAGGGAACCCTGCTCTTGCGGCGAGGCATGGTGGACGACGCCGAAAAGATCGCAGCAGAAGCCGTATCCCGCGATGCGACCAATGCCGATGGCTGGAATCTCAAGGCGTCGATCAGTCACGCCAAGGGGCAACATGAACAAGCCATAGAAGAATATGGCCGCGTGATCGACCTAGAACCGAAGCACTACGAGGCCCGACTCGCCCGCGCCGGCCTGCTGTTCGAGCTGGGCAAGAACGATCATACTTCGGAAGACCTGAATTTTCTGCGAAAGACGCAACCCTTCGAGCCTAGGGCCAACTACCTTTACGCGCTGTTAATGGCGCGTAACGGTGCGCCCGAAGCTGCGAAAACCGCGTTGAACGAAACTGTAACCGTTATCGATGGACTCGATACGCAAGTCGTAAGGGGAAAACCTACTTTATTGCTGGTGGCGGGGTTATCTAATTACAACCTGCGCCACTTCGAAAAAGCTCGTGAATTCCTGACCCACTATTTCGGGCAATATCCAGGCCATGCAGAAGTCGCCGAAGCGCTCGGCTCGGTGCTGGTGGAGCAAAGAGACCATAACGAGGCTATCCGTATCCTCAGCCAGGCACTCAAGTACCATCCCGATCATTTCCGCTTGCTGTATTTGCTCGGCACCGCTTACATGCACAAAGGCCAGCATTCGGACGCGATCACCGCACTCGAGAAAGCGAGCCAAGCCAGCGGCGGTTTAGCGGAGGTCAAAACCCAGTTGGCATTTAGCCGCTTGGGAACGAGTCAGCAGAACATCGGTATCAGCGAACTGAGATCCATTCTCGAGAACGATCCCGGCCAGCGCCCAGCGGCAATCGCGCTCGGTGTGCTGTACCTAAAACGGGGGCAGCCAGCGGAAGCCGTGAAGATTCTGACAAAGTCGCTGGAGCGAGAACCGAATAACCTGACGCTGATCAACATGCTGGCGGCGGCCCAAATGGCATCCGGGGAGCGCGATTCAGCCCGGAAGAATTTCGAAAAAGCGCTCTCAAAAGACGCCAGCTTTCTTCCTTCGCTGATTAATCTCGGCAAGTTAGATCTAATCGAAGGGAAAATCGAGCAAGCCGAAAATCGCTTCTTGGGTATTCTTCGAGAACGGCCCCAGGATACGCAGACCATGATCCAACTCGCTGCGCTGGAGGATGCCCGCGGACGCAGCACCGAGGCTCTACGGTGGCTCGAAAAAGCGCGAGCCGCCGATAACAAGGCCATACACATCAAACTCAAACTGATCGACAGGTATCTAGGAGTCCGCGATACCCAAAAAGCACTCGCTGTGGCTCAGGAAGCGGAAACGATAGCTCCCGACAATTTGGACGTTTTGACGGCGTCCGCCCGCTGTCAGCTTGCCCTTGGTAAAAAACCGGTCGCGCAAGTTATCTTGCAGAAGATAGCCCGCTCGGCATTCAACGATGCCGAGCGATTGTTTAAAACGGCTGGATTGCAAATCGCTGCGGATGCCGTGAGCGACGCAATCTGGTCTCTCGAAAGCGCCGCCCGCGCCAACCCGGATTATCTTCCCGTCCAGGCGGCTTTGGTGGAGACTTACCTAAAATCTGGGATAACCGAAAAAGCCATCGAAGTAGTAGAGAATCTGCACAACCGACATCCCGACCTCGCTTTGAGCGATCAACTGACGGGCGACATTCGGATGCATCAATCCCAATACGCCGAGGCCATTGTCAGTTATCGATCCGCCTTCCAGAAGAACCAAGATTCACTGGGCGCCGTCAGGCTCTATCAGGCGCAAAGACTGGCGGGGAAAGGCGAGGAAGCGTTCCGTTTCCTGGAGCAATGGGTAAGTTCCCACTCGGAGGATTTCAATTCGATGCAAGCCCTCGCCGAGGGCTATCTCCAGGCTGGGAAACAGGCTGAGGCGATCGGGTATTTCGAACGGATTCTCAAAAGATACCCGGACTACCCGCCTACCTTAAACAACCTGGCTGTTCTCTATTCGAATGCAAACGACCCGAGAGCTTTGAAGCTCGCGGAACGAGCCCACAAAGCGGCTCCGGACAACCCCTCGGTGAACGACACGATCGGATGGATTCTCGTGCGACAGGGAAAGCCTGCCGAAGGATTGCCCTACTTGCGGAACGCCCATATTCGTTCGTCGTCCGACCCCGAAATCCGTTACCACACTGCCGTCGCCTTGGATGCACTGGGCCGGAGAAAAGAGGCCCTTAACGAGCTAAACGAAGCTTTACGTGCGAATACGATGTTCGATGAGATCGAAGACGCGAAGAAATTACAGGCTAAGCTGCAGGATCATCGGTAAGCGGGTCGAGATTCGGATCGCTGTACGACGCTTACATTTTCCTTGTCGAGAACAATCGCTTGAAAAATTCGTTACTTAAGAAACGAGCACCGATTCACCCAAGTTTTTCGTTCTCGTTCTGTTCCCACAAGCGCGTCCTCATGTCAGTTTTTTTTACAGTTTTTCCATATGGCCGTCGCTCATTAGCGACATTAAAGCCCATGCCATTGAAAATTAACAAAAAAACAGTATTGGCACCTCGGTTGCATAATACTTGCTGTAACAACAATAAAACGATGAGTAACAGAATGCGTACACTGAAACGACTCGGTAAATTCGCTTTGGTTGGATTCTTTGCTTCATTTTTAGCGCCCATAGCTTCGGCGAACTATACCTGGGGACTCCCCAACAGTGGCATCACGACGACTAGCGGTGCTCCTGGCCTAGAGTGGTCAGCCTACGTAAATTCAAGCAACACCTACGGAAGCGGAAATCTCCGGACAGCAAACGTAGGCACCTATTCCGGAGGATTGGGCGTTTGTTCCGCCGGCGACTCAAGTTGCTCCACACCGGAACACGCGATGGACAATTACCGACGCATTGATTCGATAGTCTTCGCTTTCGATGCAGCCGTCGCACTGGACCAAATCACCATCGGATGGCCGAATTTTGGCAACACTAGCCAATGTGACATTGGCTATACTCAAATAACCTGCGACACGGATATCACGGTTCTGGCGTATACCGCAGATACGAGCGACACCGCTGTGTTGCCGAACCTAACCGGATACAACTATAGCAATCTAACCACGACCGGTGGGTGGTCCTTGGTTGACAACTACGCCAATTTACAAAAAGACCAGCCGACGAACATCAACCCGACCGGCATCACCTCCAAATATTGGCTGGTCAGCGCCTACAATCCGAAAATTTCCTGCGGGCCTGGACAGACTTGTGGATTGACTACGAAAGACGACTTCGTGAAGATCGCCTCGCTGCACGGCTTGATTCGCACTCCTCCCCCGACTTCGGGAAGCCCGGTTCCAGAGCCGGCGAGCCTCTTGTTGCTGGCATGGGGCATTCCCCTGCTGAAAACTCGTCGCGGCAAGAAGACGCTAACTGCCTAACTGAAGTGTTATCCATTGGTCCGCGCCGAGCCGCCACTCCAGTTAAAGTGCTGGCGGCGAGACGGGCCTTTCGCTTCTTCCTACGTGTTCAAACAAAGGAGCAAATTCCGAGGCAGCAAGGCAAGGATCGCCCACCCCGAATACCGACTCGATCACCGCCAATAAATCCGCCCCGGCATGTACCAACTGGCCACCGTTCTCAGCCGTAATGCCGCCAATGGCCGCGATAGGAATGCTTAACTGCCGCTTGGCCAACGATAACGTTTCGAGGTGAGCGCAAGGCGCATCGGGCTTGGTCTTGGAAGGGAAAAACCGGCCAAAAGCGACATAGCTGGCACCGCCGGCTTCGGCCCGGACGGCGAGATCGACCGAATCGTAACAGGATACGCCGATGATGGCGTTCGGCCCCAGAACGTCCCGCGCTTCCGTCAACGACAGATCGTCCTTACCCACGTGCACCCCGTCGGCACCGACACGACGGGCAAGTTCCACATCATCATTGATAATCAACGGCACGCCGCCGTCGCGACAGACGGCCAAGAGACGCGCCGCCTCGCGTAGCGGATCGCGGGAGGCTTTCGCGCGGTACTGAACCACGGCAGCCCCGCCCCGAATGGCTGCCGCCACAGCCTCGGCCAAGGCTTGTTCATTCCGGTAAGCTTCTCGAGTGATGGCATAAAGCCCAGAGCGGGGAAACGGTAAGCGGATGTTATGCATGTCCTGGTCGATCAGCCCTTAATGGGTAAACTGGTGAATGGGCATTTGAGCGCCAAATTTGGCGCTCTCAGAATCGCCGAACAATTCCGTGCCGGATGCCAATATTACCGAAATTGCATGCCAATCATCTTTATAGCGCTCAGCAATTTACCGGGATTCAGCGTAAATGCTACTTTTTTTTTGATGCAGGCCTTGAGCATGAATCCATCGCCAAAGCCGTGCAATCGCAACGATCCCCAGCATGGTGGCCATACCTAAAAAGAAATCGGGACGATTCAGAAGCGCTTCCCGAGTCTCTGCGATCAATTGGGGCGTCAGTTCTTTGTACAGGAGGTAGCAGGCGATCGCGATGACGAATACCGCAAAGATCCGCCGCAATGATTGTCCACTGACATGGCGAGAGAGCAGTCCGCCTAACACGCTGCCAACGATTGCGACGCCGGTGACGATGGAAACCAATTCGAGATCGATACTGACGTGAGTAATATATCCGGCGAGGCCCGCAAACGATTTCATGGCGATGACCAACAATGAGGTGCCGATAGCCGCGTGCATGGGCAATCCACCGAGCAAATTCAAGGCAGGCACGACCAAGAAGCCGCCGCCGGCACCCACCAATCCGGTGAGGACACCAACCATGAGCCCGTCGAATATAATCGCCAGCAAAGGGAGATCGGCCGGACAAATCGGCTTAACCGCATCCGCTTCCACGTTGTTTTGCCGTCGCCCGCGCAACATCGCCAAAGCTGTGCCGAACATAATGGCAGCAAACAGCAACAGCAAAACGCCGCCCGGAACATAGGCCGCCAGCCGTCCGCCGCCATAGGCACCCACCATGCCCGCGATGCCGAAGATCAGTCCGGTACGCCAGCAGACCCGCCCGTTGCGGGCGTGATTGACAACTGCGGCGAGGCTGGTGACGCCCACGACGACTAGAGATGTAGCAATGGCTGTTTTAGGTTCGATATGGACCAAATAGACCAGCACCGGGACTGTGAGTATCGATCCGCCACCGCCGAGCAATCCCAGCAGCAAACCGATCACGAGCGATAAGATGACGACGAGGGTCATGAGCAATCTCCCTCAAATACCGGATGACCCGACCTCTCAATTACGCACAGAGGCCGGGTTCCGGTAATGTTTCTCTGGCGAGCGAGCGTTTCAGCCGTGGCGTACGGCGAGTTCCCGGCCGCAGGCTTGGTTTGCCGGCAACGCCTGATCGATGTACTTCGGATACGGCAGGTCAAGTTTATTCATGATATCGATGAATTCCTCGCGACTCTTGCCGCCTCCCACGCGTGGATTTTTGGCCATCTCCTGTTTGATGGTAGAAACCGTGTTGCCGTTGTAGTCATGCCCCGGATAAACCAGAGTATCGGGCGACAGGGTGAACAGTTTCTTGATGATGCTGTCGTACAGCCGACCGGCATCGCCCTGCTGAAAGTCGGTACGCCCGCAACCTCCGATGAACAACGCATCGCCGGTAAAAACCCGGTCGCCGACGACATAGCTTACGCAGCCGTTGGTGTGGCCGGGAGTGTGCCGCACCTCGATTTCGATGTCCCCTATCTGAAGCAGGATGCCGTCGGTCACCAGAAGATCGGCGCACATGGCGCCAGCGTCACGGTGCACGACGCTCTTGCTGCCCAAACGCTCGCGCAAAAGCCCGGAGCCCGTAATGTGGTCGGCATGGACATGAGTCTCCATCGTGTAGCGCAGATCAAGGTCGAGTTTTTTTATTAGGCCAATATAATTTTCGACCTCGGTCGCGACCGGATCGATCAGCAACGCGCGACGGGTCCGTTCGCAGGCGAGCAGATAGGTGTAGGTAAAGGTATCGGGTTCAAAAAGTTGTTTGAAGATCATCGTAGCCTCCTTTGGATCAGGAATCCGCCAACTCTGACTGACTACTTACAAAGACCGTGCCTACGCCGGAACAACCCTTCGCATCTACGGCGTGCCCGGCGTTTCGCGGGTTTTTACGACTCCTGGCCATGGCCCTACCTACCCGACGTTTCATTATACGTTTCGCGTGATACATTATGTGCAACAAAACACGTCGCTTGAAACACCCCCGAAACCTTTCAATCGCCTCATTGTGAGCCAGTTCTCTCCTTTTCTGAATCGTTGGTTGAGCACCGTTGGACCCGATAGAGCCGTATCGACTTTGGCCGAACTGATGGGCGGCGCCGTCTTCGTCGTTAACGCAAAAGGCGAAATTTTGCTATGGAGCCGTGGAGCAGAGCGCCTGCTCGGCTTTTCCAGCGAGCAAGTGCTGGGACAACCTTGTAGCTCTGCCATCCGTTGCCGAGATCGCGATGTTCGAAATAGCATTGCCCAAGAAGGAAGGATCGACGGCGTTTCGATTGAACTCGATCATGCACAGGGCGGAACCGTCCGCGTCAAACGCTCGGCCCAAGCTTTCTTCGACGCCCAAGGGCGTTTTGCGGGAGCGATCGAAATGCTTTGGCCGGCAGAGGCCGAGCCCAGAACGAAAAGCATCGGACTGCAAGCGGCGGATAAAGCGGAAGTCTTTCATGGCCTCATCACCCGCGATTCCGCCCTCAAGCAAGCCTTCCAAATCATCCGCAACGTCGCCCAGACCGAAGCAACGGTTTTGATCCGGGGCGAATCGGGCACCGGCAAGGAATTGGTCGCTCAAGCCCTGCACGAGGAAAGCCATCGCCGCAGTCATCCGTTCTTAGCCATCAACTGCGCCACGCTTAGCGCCAATCTGTTGGAAAGCGAGCTCTTCGGGCATGTCCGCGGCGCATTCACTGGCGCGATCAAGGATCACCAGGGACTGTTCAAACGCGCCGACGGCGGCACGATTTTCCTCGATGAAGTCGCGGAACTCCCGCTGGAACTGCAAGCCAAGCTGCTGCGCGTACTCCAGGAGAAAACCTTTATCCCGGTGGGCGGCGATCATCCGATCACCGTGGACGTGCGCATCGTCGCGGCCACCCACCGGTCGCTGCGCGAGGAAGTCAAGGCCGGACACTTCCGCGAGGATTTGATGTACCGCTTGCGCGTGGTCCCCATCTTTCTGCCGCCGCTGCGGGCACGGCGGCAGGACATCGGTCTTCTGTTGCAGCACTTCATCGACCAGCACAATCTTCACGGGCCGCGCCGTATCCAGAGCATCGAACCGGAAGCCATGCGGGTGCTTTTGGATCATCACTGGCCCGGCAACGTGCGCGAACTGCAAAATGTCGTGGAATACGCCTTTGCCGTGGGACGGGGCGACGTACTGCAGCTGGACGATCTGCCGCCCGAATTTCGAGAAGAGCCCCTATCGCCGACGGTCGCCGACTTGCCGGTAACGGAAAACGAGGCCGATCGCATTCGCCGAGCCCTGGCATCCGCCCATGGCCATATCGACCGCGCTGCGCAATTGCTCGGCATGAGCCGAGCGACCTTTTGGAGAAAGCGGAAGAAGTACGGGCTGTGAAAGAACTGCGATATCGTTGCCGTTACGAGCCGGCATCGGCGACGAACTCGATGACCGTCGCGCGTGTTTGGGGGATCGAACTCGGCCATGGACACGACAGCAGCTCCGCGATCAACGCGGGATTTCCCAGACGATCGCTGTTGGTCGCCTACTCTCACGGGACCGTCAGATCGGGATAGCAGAAAAATTCACCCGAGGTCATCCGAACCTTGACCTCTCGAAACGTTCGAAATCCGTAGCCTCACGCTGCGCGAGCTTCGCGACAACGTTATAATCTCGCCGTTTTTCTCTTCTTCACGCAACGGGAACATCATGTCCAACCAGACTGTAAAAAAGGTCGCCCTCGCCTACTCCGGCGGGCTCGACACCTCTGTCATCCTCAAGTGGCTGCAGGAGACCTACGGCTGCGAAGTCGTCACCTTCACCGCGGACATCGGCCAGGGCGAGGAGTTGGAGCCCGCGCGTGCCAAAGCTCAGGCTCTCGGCATCAAAGAAATCTACATCGACGACCTCAAGGAGGAATTCGCCCGGGATTTCGTGTTCCCGATGTTCCGCGCCAATGCGATCTATGAAGGCGAATACCTCTTGGGAACGTCGATTGCCCGACCCTTGATCGCCAAGCGTCTCATCGAAATCACCAACGAGACCGGGGCCGACGCCATCGCCCACGGCGCTACCGGTAAGGGCAACGATCAGGTCCGGTTCGAATTGGGCGCTTACGCGCTGCGGCCCGACATCAAGATCATCGCCCCTTGGCGGGAATGGGATCTGAATTCGCGCGAGAAGCTCCTGGCCTATGCCGAGCGGCACGGCATTCCGATCGAAATGAAACGTGGCAAGGCATCGCCTTATTCCATGGACGCCAACCTGCTGCACATCTCCTACGAAGGCGGCATTCTCGAAGATCCATGGGCCGAACCCGAGGAAGACATGTGGCGCTGGACCGTGTCCCCGGAAAAAGCAGCGGACAAACCGACCTATATCGAGCTGAGTTACGAGCGCGGCGACATCGTAGCTATCAACGGCGAATCGCTCTCACCCGCACAAATCCTGGCGAAGCTCAACCAACTGGGCGGCGCTAACGGCGTCGGCCGCTTGGATATCGTCGAAAACCGGTACGTCGGCATGAAGTCCCGCGGCTGCTACGAAACACCGGGCGGCACCATCATGCTCAGAGCCCATCGCGCCATCGAATCCCTCACGCTGGACCGCGAAGTAGCACATCTGAAGGACGAACTGATGCCCCGCTATGCCAGCCTAATTTACAACGGCTACTGGTGGAGCCCGGAACGTCTGATGCTGCAAGAACTAATCGACGCCTCGCAGGCGGCAGTGAACGGCGAAGTCAGAGTGAAGCTTTACAAAGGCAATGTGACCGTCGTCGGCCGCAAGTCCGACAGCAACAGCCTGTTCGACATGAGCATCGCCACGTTCGAGGACGATCGCGGCGCGTACAACCAGAAAGACGCGGAAGGGTTCATCAAACTCAATGCCTTACGCATGCGGATTGCTGCGAAAAAAGGTCTGAAGTTCGTCTAAACGAAAAAAGCCCGTGGTCTTACCGCGGGCTTTAAGAATTCCGTTGGGCGGGAGAGTGAGACCGCCCAGGAAAATGTCTCTTAGCTGATTCCGTATTTCTGCATGCGATAAAGCAAAGTATCCCGTGAGATTCCCAAAAGCCGGGCCGAGCGGCTGCGGTTGCCATTGGTCCGCGCCAAGGCCTGGCGAATCAGATCCATCTCGACTTTTTCCAGATCGATGCCCAGCTCAGGCAAGTCAAATACCGGCTTCTGCGACGGCACCCGATTGACGATCTCCAGAGGCAGATTACCCTCATCGATAGTCCGCCCGGCCAGCAGGATGGACAGTCGCTCGCACACATTGCGAAGTTCTCTGACGTTGCCAGGCCAGGAGTAAGTTGCAAGCCGGCTGAGAGCCGCCTTGCTGAACGAAGCCTCCGGAAGCTTATGCTCTTCGGCAAACTGCATCATAAAGTGCTGCAGCAGCAACTGGATGTCGCCCATGCGCTCGCGCAACGGCGGTATCTCGATCGGAACGACGTTGAGACGGTAATAGAGGTCTTTACGGAACTCTCCCCGCGCAATCTTTTCCTGAAGATTGGCATTGGTCGCGGCGATAATCCGGACGTCTACGTTCAACGTATGGGTTTCGCCGACCGGCTGAATCTCGCCGGTCTCGAGGAAACGCAGGAACTTCGCCTGCAGAGCCATGGGCAGAGAATCGACTTCGTCGAGGAATACGGTACCCCCGTCAGCGGCTTGAAGACGGCCGGTTTGGCCATTCACCGCACCGGTGAACGAGCCTTTGCGATGCCCGAACAATTCCGACTCGGCCAACGCCTCGGGAAGTGCGGCGCAATTCAGCGTGATGAAAGGTTTATTTGCACGAGGACTATGTTCTTTCAAAGCATGCGCCAGCACCTCCTTGCCGGTACCGGTCTCTCCGACGACCAAAACAGTCACGTCGGTCGCGGCAATCATTCTGGCGCTGCGCAATAACGCCTCGAAATTCGGTGATTGGCCGATCAGCTTCTCAAACATAATCTCACCCTCCTCCTTCTTTTAGGAACCTATTGTATGGCGAACCATGGGGTTGAGCCAAGGGAATGCCGCCAATAGGGCCAAGGCAATCAGAGTGACCCCTGCCGCCTGGCGAAATTTCTTCATATTGGACAACCGCACCATTAACGAGGTCATTATACCGACGCCCATGACGGCAGGCAAAGTACCTATGCCGAACGCCAACATGGTGAAGGTGCTGCGCACCACATCTCCGGTCGTCGCGGCGAGCGCCAACGCGGTATAGACCAGACCGCACGGCAGCCAACCCCAAATCATGCCGAAGATGAAAGCCTTGGGCAAGGTCTCCACCGGGATCAGGCGCCGGCCGTAAGGCTCGATTCTTTTCCAGATGATTCCGCCGGCCTTCTCGATGTAAGCGAATCGCGGAAACCAGCCGGCGATATGCAGACCCGCTCCGGCCATGATCAGTGCGGATATGATTTGCAAGATGCGATGCCCGTGCCCTTCTCCGAGCGGCATACTGAGAACATGATGAGCAAGACCCGCAAGCAGCCCCCCCAACGAGTAGCTGGCTATGCGCCCCAAGTTGTAGCTGAATACGAAGGGCATGAGCAGGGATTTTTGCTCGCGGATTTCCCGCCTCAAACTCAGGGTCAGCGAACCGATGATGGAACCGCACATCCCTAAGCAATGCAGGGAACTGAAAAGCCCCATCAGCAGGGCTACGAGATAGGACGTGCTGAACGCGGTTTCGAGATGGTGCATAAGGGGGCGAACGATAGCACAAAAACTTATAGGTATAACAGATCGGGCTTAACGATAAGCTGCCTCGGCGCGTATCCTGGAGAGCCCTTCGTCAGGCAACGTTCAGGCGAGTCGACGGGAGCGAATCGGGGGTCCCACAGTCAGATTAAGAACTGCCATCGCAGGAGAAATTCCATGAAACTGCGTTTTGCTGCTGTTTATTTTCTTTTCGCGAGTCTGGCCACGCCGGCAGGAGCCGCGACTCTTTATCGTTGGACGGATAATTCGGGCACTGTCCGCTACGGCTATCATCCACCCGCGGGCATGAATGCGACTCCGGCCGAGGACGAGCAGCGAAACCTTTATAAAGGCCCGATCGACGCGGTCTGCCGAAATCTCGCCAAGGACCATTTGCGCCGGATCGATCGGGAAATGGATCGAATAAAGAAGATGCCGGCCGGTTTGGGACCGGAGTACGAATTGACGCCTGCGGCCAAGCAAGAGTTGATTTTGGACTTGCTCGCTCATCGCGCCGCCCTATTGAGCGGCAGGAAGGCGTCCGAATTCAGGTCTCCGAGCGGGCAGGACATGGAACGGCTGAAGGAAAGATATCGGGAGGAGAAGGCCCGCTTGCAGCAAGCTTTGGAATCGAAAGACGAAACGATTCAAACCCAGCAAGATCAACTGGAACGGGCACGCCGGAAGGTCGAGGCCGCAAGGCATATCCCGATCGCGCCATATCCGATAGTGGTTCCGGGAAGCGTCCACCGCCGCTAATAGTCGACTATGGACGGATCAGTACCTTAAGGACGCCCGGCCTCTTGGCCAATTCGAAGGCTTCGACCGCACGAGCTAGAGAATATTCCGCATCGATCAACGGAGAGGGATCAACGGCTTTCTGCTCCAGCAAGCGCAGGGCCGAGTCGAAAGGACCGCAGCGAGAACCGAGCAGCGAAATCTCGTCCACGACCAAGGAAGAAAGATTCACGTTTACGCTGTCCCGATAAGTCGATTTCAACACCAGCGTGCCGCGCGGGCGGACGGCGCGCCGGGCAAGATCGAAACCGGCCGGCGAACCGGTCGCCTCGATGACGATGTCGTAATGTCGAGCGGGAATCTCGTCTTCGGCAATCAACCGGATTCCCCGACTCAGAAGCAGCGCTTTCTGCCGGGGATGTCGCGCCGAAACGCACAAATCGCAGCCGGTAAGCGTCAGCGTCTGAACAATGAGCTGTCCCAATCGGCCCGCTCCGATCAACAATATTCGATCGCCGGCATTTATCGATATTTGCCGCTGAATTTGCAGCGCCGCGGCGAGTGGTTCGGCAAAGACCGCCGCCTCATCCGGCACGGTGTCCGGCACCCGATGCAGATTCCGCAAAGGCAAGGTGAGATATTCGGCGAATGCGCCGCGCCGATCGCGGATACCGAGCACGGTACGGCGCGCGCAGTGGGTAGGAAGATTTCGCCGGCAGATCTCGCACTCTCCGCAAGAGACATTGATTTCACCGACTATCCGGCAGCCTATGAGCGTACCATCGGGCGAGTCGGCGACTTCGCCGACGAATTCATGTCCGGGAATGCCGGCGTAAGGATAATAACCCCGCACCAACTCCAAATCCGTGCCGCAGATGCCCGCGAGCCGCACCCGAACCAGCGCCTCGCCTGCGGGCGGGACGGGAATGGAAAGATCGTTACGAATGGAGAGCCGTCTGTCTTCCAGCCAAAGGGCTTGCATAGCGGGACTCGCGAGACGACAAGCCAGAGCTGACGTTTTAACTCGCCACCCTTCTGAACACGTTTTCGATCTGCGCCTGCACCTTTTCCGCCGCTTCGCGCGGATTGTCCGCGTCCCGGATCGGACGACCGACGACGATGTAATCAGCGCCATTCAAGAAGGCTTGCTCGACCGTCACGACCCGCTTCTGGTCGTCCGTCGGACGGTTTTCCACGGGACGAATGCCGGGTGAAATGACCAGCAGCTTTTCGTCGATCTCCCGCCGCAATGCGGGAACCTCAAGGCCCGAAGAAATCACGCCGTCGCAGCCCAAGGCCAAAGCGCGCCGGGCGCGGGAGAGAACCAAGCGCTGCACGTCGCACTCGAAGCCGAGATCCCTGAGATCGCCTTGATCGAGGCTGGTCAATACCGTGACGGCCAGAATCTTGAGATTGCCCTTGGCTTTCGCAGCGGCTTCCATGATCGCATCGTTACCGTGCACGGTGGCGAATTCGACGCCATGGGCGCTCAGGGCTCTAACTGCCCGCGCAACCGTTTCCGGCACGTCGAAAAACTTGAGGTCGGCGAAGATCTTCTTGCCCCGCTTCTTGAGCCATTCGATCAATTCGAAGTAGTCGCCGGCCATGAACAGTTCCAGCCCGATTTTGTAAAAACTCACCGAATCGCCCAAGGTTTCCACCAGATCCTTGGCTTCGGCCACGCTCGGCAGGTCCAGCGCCATGATGAGGCGGTCTCGGGAGGGAATGGGCTTTTTAGAAAGAGTGTCGGTCATGCTGTTCCTCGTTTTCGGGTCGTTCGGCCGCTGTGGTCTCGGTGTCGGCACTGTGATTGCTAGAATAACGCCTCCTCGAACCCAGGAGTCGCGAATGGTTTCCGTGCTGATGCAGATGGCCGTATTGATCCTGTGCGGCGCAATGTGGCGCATTATACGGCCTGGCGGGCTGGATGCCGATCAAACTCGCTTGGTGCTGACCGCTGTGGTATTTCATCTCTTGCTGCCGGCGCTGGTGCTTTCCGTGCTGTGGACGGCCGATTTAGGTATCGAGACGCTGAAGATCTCGCTGTTCGGCGCGGGAATCATTCTGTTCGGCATCGCCATCACCTGGCTGGCCGCCCGTCTCATCAAGCTGGCACCGCAACGCTTGGGCGCCGCGATGCTGAGCATCGCTTTCTCGAACGTAACCTACATGGGGCTTCCCGTGCTGGAGCAGACCTTCGGTACGTGGGCACGCACCATCGTCATTCAAATCGATTTGTTCGCATCCATGCCGCTGGTTTTTACCCTCGGCATCCTGATCGCCCGGTACTACGGTACGACGAACTCGGAAAACGGTTCGATGCTCCGCTCTCTCCTGCTCAATCCGCCGCTCTGGGCCGCGGCGGTCGCACTAGGCCTGAATTTCGCGGGCGTGGCGCAACCCGCCTGGATGGAGCGGTTTTTGATGGGCTTGTCTGCGGCCGTCGTGCCTCTCATGCTGATTTCACTGGGACTCGGCCTGCGCTGGAATTCCTGGCACAGCCGTAACCTGCCGCTCGCTTCGCTTGTCGTGGCGTTCAAAATGGGCGCCATGCCGTTGTTCGGTCTGGGGTTGGGACTCTCCCTGGGATTCGAGGGCGATACTCTGACAGCACTCGTATTGGAGGCCGCCATGCCGAGCATGCTGCTCGGCGTCGTTTATTGCGACCGCTACCGCCTCGACACCTCGTTCTACGCCCTGGCCGTCTCGCTGACCACGCTCTTCGCCATGGTCACCCTGCCCTTCTGGCATCATCGGGTGGCCGCCATACATTCCGGACATTGATCATGCAAAGACCTGTCGCAGAAATCTTTTCGCAAGGGGATGAAATCGTCACCGGCGAAATCACCGATACCAATTCGGCCTGGCTGTCGCGAAAGTTGACTGCACTGGGGTTTGACGTGGCCCGGCATACCGCGGTCGGCGACCGGCTGGAAGCGTTGGTCGATTTGCTCCGCGAAATCGCCGGGCGCGCCGATCTATGCATTTGTACCGGCGGATTGGGACCGACCTGCGACGATCTCACCGCCGAAGCAGTCAGCCAGGCTTTCGGCCCGCCCCTCGAACTGGACGAAGACGCGCTGGCTCAGGTCGAGTCTTATTTCATGCGATTCGGACGCGCGATGCCGGACATCAACAGGAAGCAGGCACTCCTCCCGCGCGGCTCGGAGCGTCTCGACAATCTTTGGGGCACCGCTCCCGGCTTCGCCCTCACGGCCGGCCGTTGCCGCTTCGTCTTCATGCCCGGCGTGCCCGGCGAGATGAAGGCGATGTTCCGTCGCTGGATCAAACCGGATCTGCACCGTCGCTTTCGGTTATGTCCGGCGCGGCTGGTGGTATTGAACACTGTGGGCATGGGCGAATCGAGTCTACAGGAGCGTCTCGATCGAATCGCCTTGCCGCCCGAGGTAAAACTCGGCTTTCGCGCCGGCGGACCGGAAAACCAGGTCAAGCTGCTGTTTCCCGCCGATTTCTCCGAGACCGAGATCAACGACATCGCAAAACGCGCCGCCGACGCAATCGGGGATGCAGTATTTGCTATCGGCGGCTCAGGGGAAGCGGAAAACGACATAGCTTCGGTGGTCGGCCGCGAACTCGCCGCGCGCCGGTCGACACTTCATGTCGTCGAAACTCTGAGCGGAGGCAAGCTGGCCAACCGCTGCGCCGGCGAGCCCTGGTTCCGCGGAGCGGTCGTGATCCCGGATTCGGCCGGCCTGTGCCGATATTTCGGCGTGGAGCCGTCCGACGATCTTGCCCGGGCCGCAGCATGGATTGCCCCGCGTCTACGGGAGCAAGGCGCGGATCATGCGCTTGCTCAAATCGCCTACTACACCCGCGACAAGCTACACGACGAAACCGCAACGATCGAAGTCCATTTCATCCTTGCGGCTCCCGATGGCGTCTGGCGGCAAACTCGGACTATAGGCGGCGGTACCGCACGTAAACAATCCACCGTCACGGCGCTTAGTTTCGATCTCTTGCGCCGGTACTTCCAGAAAAAACCAGGTCTCCACGCCTTGTAAATCAGCACGAAGCGGCCGTCTCAAGCCCTGCTGACGACTCGTCGCTCGGTCAGCAATCGGTTCAGCACGGCGCGATTCTTAAGAAGATCCGCCAACGTATACCGATTCAGAACTTCCTGAAAGGCCGAGACCGCTTCCTGGAGTACCTTTTTCAGGGTGCAGCCCGGAATGATTCGGCACAAACTGCGTCCGGGATCAAGGCATTCCACAACGTGGAAGTTGCTCTCCATGTGGCGTACGACCTCGCCGATATTGATCTCCTCGGGAGGGCGTCCGAGCTCTATCCCGCCATGCTTTCCGCGCGTGCTCTTGACATAGCCCTTTGCGGACAGCTCCTGAACGACCTTCATCAAATGGTTGTGAGACATATCGAACACGCTGGCGATCTCGGCGATAGTCACCATGCGTTCGGTATGTATGCCGACATACATCAGCACTCTTAAAGCGTAATCGGTGTAACGGGTCAGCTGCATTTAGCACCTCGAATGGACAATTAGAGCCGTTTTACGATACCGATTGGGTTAAGGCAAATGCGGCACAAAAGTTTCGACTCAATAATTTCTTGACTTTTTCGGTCATGCCGTCTTGAAATATAAACATGCATGTGCGATACATTAGAACCGTAATCATGTATTTAATATGCATGATAAACAAGATGCCATAAGAGATGCATCAATTTTTTGGGCCGACGTCAGGTCCGGAAACGGACTGGAACCCTTTATTAGGAGTGTGACTATGAGTCTCTCGTGTATTCTCCGACGAACGTCATCGTTTCTCTCATCACCTTTGCTGTTGGCGATCTTTTTTATCCCGATCGCGCAAGCGGAGTATGTCCCTGCCAAAACCGATTCGGTTTCGGGGAGCACCCATCGCATCACCTTGCGTGCAGCCCCCTTACCGTCCGGGCAATTCGGCTATCAGATGGTGAGCCATAAGATCCAGACTGCTGGTGGCCAAACCGAGGATGTCACTGCGCGGTACAGCGACAAGCCGACCATTCCGGGCCCTGCCATCGTCATGACCGAGGGCGATGTTGCGGAAATCACCCTGGAAAACGGCATCCCCAACACCGATCAGCCCGTCAGCCTGCACGTGCACGGGGTGCATTTCGATATCCGCAGCGACGGCACGATGAAGATGCTCAACGGCGTTGCCGACGAAGCCGCCTTCCCCGGCAAGCCGTACACCTACAAATGGACCGCAGCGCCGGGTACCGCCGGCACCTGGCCGTATCACGACCACACCTTCGGCAATCCCATGCTCGGAGCCGAGGACAAGGGACTGTTCGGTACCCTGATCGTCAATCCGCGTAGCGGAAAGGTGCCGGCACTCATCAACGGCAAGATCGAGGATGTGAATGTCGGCGATATCAAACGCGAGTTCGTCCTGTGGATGCACGAAACGACATTCTGGGGGATGGAAGTCAATAACATCCTCAAGGGCAAGCAGGTTCCGCTGTGGACCAATCCCACGGTGGGCGCGCGTCTCGGCGAGAAAGTCCGCTTCCACGTGATCGGGCTGGGAACCGCCTTCCACACCTTCCATTTGCACGGGCACCGTTGGCTCAACCCCGGCACCACCCATGTCGTCGATACGGTCAACATCGGACCGATCAGCCGCGACACGTTCGTCGTCCAAGCCGGCGAAGGCGTCGGCACCGGCGACTGGCACTTCCACTGCCATGTCATCCAGCACATGCAGGCCGGCATGATGGGTGACTTCAAAGTCGTCAAGTAAGCTCTATCAAAATCACATCAAAACAAGAGGTTATGAATATGAATAAGTTTCGCAAACTGACCACCGCCATTGCCGTGAGTCTCGGAACCATGAGCTTGACGCCCATCGTGAGCGCCGAAACAGCCTCGTCCGAAGACGACGTCATTCTCAGCGTTCCGGGCGTCATGCCGGTCGGCGCGCTGGAAATGACCGACGAGCCCGGTCGGTGGTTCAAAGACCCGACGGATGGCGACAGCCTGGTCGTGGTCAAACCCGGCGACGCGGTCTTGATCAAGATGACCGACGTCAACGCCGAACACACGATTACCAGCCTGTTGTGGCAGCCCGGCGCCGCCAAGTTCCCGGTCGACCAGGACAAGCCGTCGAGCGCCAGCGTCACACAAACGTTCGATAAACCCGGCCTGTACGTATTTACCTGCAAGGTCCATCCCTACATGTTTGGCGCCGTCGTAGTGGATGACCCCAATACGGAAGGGCTGGATCTGGGCAGCGAAATCCAGCTCGTCACCGGGGCAAAAGTGCCGACCACCAGCGATATCGCCAAGAAGCTGCTTCGGACCTTCTTCGTTGCCACCACGCCGTCGCTCTGGCGTGACTATTCCAAACCGAACTGGGACCTAAAGCTCCCGTCCATCCCCCTGAATCTGGGCGGAACCGTCATCAGCCTGGATGCGCTGAACGTATCCATGCCGAACAAGTTGTCCAATCCGGCTACGCCCGGTGTCGGCGAGGTCTGGGTGAACGCTCAGTTCGAGACCATCAAGGGCAAGAGCAAGCCGGGTTCCGCCACACAAGTTGACGCAGCGAACTGGACCATCAAGAAAAAGGTCAAGGGCGTCGACATCAATATGAACAATCCTCACAACATGTGGACGGACAGGTCCTACAAGTACATCTATCAAACCGAATGGTTCGATAAGCGCTTGGTCACCTTCGACCGTGAAACCGGACAGATTTACGGCGCTCTGACGGTCGGCCAATCGCCTTCTCATGTCATGTCGCGACCGTCGGATGACAGCCTGACCGTGGCACTCAACGGCGAAGACCGCGTATTGAAGCTGACCGGAGGCAAGCACCCGACGGCTCAGGACAGCGTTAACACTGGCCCGAACTCCGGACCCCATGGCCATCACGTGACCCATGACGGCAAATACGCGCTGACGCCGAATGCCTTGGCGGGCTCCGTATCCATCGTCGATCTGGACAGCGGCCAGGCCTCCACCGTGCCGAACGTGGGCGTGATTCCCATCGCCATCTGGGGCGACGCGACCGACAAGGCCTATGTAGCCAACCTGCTAGGCACGCCGCCGCTGCTCAGCACCCTGAGCGTGATCGACATCAAGAGCAAGCAGAAGATCAAGGACATCGATCTCGCTGCGGATTACGATCCGATCAGCGGCAAGACGACAGGCGAAGCGTATGGCCTGCTGCCGATCCAGACCCCGATCAGCCCGGACGGAAAATACGTGGTCACGGCCAACACCCTGAGCGCAACCATTACCATCACCGACACGTCGACTCACAAGGTGGTCAAGAGCCTGCCCTGCGAGCCGGGCTGCCATGGCGTCAACTTCGGCATGAAAAAAGGCGGTGGCTACTACGCCTATGTCGCCAGCAAGTTCGCCAACGATCTCATCGTGGTCGACATGGACAAGCTTGAAGTCGCCGGCCGCGTGATGCTCGCCGACGCCAAGGATGCCGATATCGTCGGCAACAACGGCATGGGCGGCCAAGGCGTCCTGCCGCTGCCTGTCGCCGATCACGGCTGGATCGAGCAAACCGCCAAACTGGCCGGCTCGGGCCAGCTCAGCGCCGAGGTCGAGTCTTGGCTGGGCGCTCTGACGACCGCTCAACGCGGAATTGAATTATCCGGAAAGATCGTGCAATCAGAGGGCAAGCACTGATCCGGAAACGGTTCCTCTTTTTCCAAAGTTAGGAGCTCTCCGCCCGCTCAAGCGACACTACGGCACTTGAGCGGGCGTCTTTTCGTTTCGACGACATCCCTTCACACGCTACCCCGAGTCGCGGATTCGGCCGCAGACTCGACTTTATTCCGGCTTTCACGGATACCAAGACTCACGAGCCCTCTCTAACGGTATGATCGGGGGATCCGTCAGGAGGAGATTCAGTGATGCCTTTCACTCGCCGTCTGAGATTCTCGGTCGCGCTGCTGTGCATCGGACTCTTCGGCACAGCGGCTCACGCCGACGAATATGCCGCCAAACGCCAGGCTCTGATCGATGAAATCCGGCGCGAAACCCGCTGGGTCAGCAGCGAAATCGGCAAAACCGAGTTGGATGCCCAAGTCCTGGCCGCCATGGGGAAGGTTCCCCGGCACGAGTTCGTGAGCGAGGATCTGCGCAGTATCGCGTATGCGAACCGGCCTTTGCCCATCGGTTACGGACAAACCATTTCCCAGCCTTTCATCGTGGCACTGATGACCGATCTGCTGCGCGTCAAACCGGATGAAACGGTGCTCGAAATCGGCACTGGTTCCGGCTATCAGGCGGCCGTCCTGGCGGAATTGGCCGAGCGGGTCTACTCCATCGAGATTGTGCCGGAATTGACCCAAATGGCGACGGAACGTCTGAAACGGCTGGGCTACGCCAAGGTTGAGACCAAGACCGGCGACGGCTATTACGGCTGGCCGGAACACGCGCCTTTCGATGCCATCATCGTCACCGCCGCCCCCACGCAAATTCCGCCGCCGCTGGTGCAACAGCTCAAGCCGGGCGGCCGCATGATCATACCGGTCGGCGGACAATTCCTGCTGCAGTATCTGGTGCTCGTCGAGAAAAGCGAACAGGGCAAGATCTCGACTCGGCAGATCGTGCCGGTGCAATTCGTGCCTTTGACGGGCGCTCATTAGACATGGTCGATTCCGCGATCGAATCTCGCCGCGACGAGGAGCGCGCGCGCCATGAAGCGCCGCCGCGGCTGCTCTTGCTCTCCGTTTCGCTGATTTCGGCTGCGGCGCTGGTCTATGAAATCCTCTTGATGCGGCTTTTTTCCATTATCCAATGGCATCACTTTGCCTACATGATGATCAGCTTGGCGCTGCTCGGCTACGGCGCGAGCGGAACGTTCCTGACGCTCGCACGGGAATATTTGTTGCCCCGTTTCGGTGCCGCATTCGTTCTCAACGCGGCTTTGTTCGGCTTGAGCGCGACATTGTGCTTTCTGGCCGCGCAGCAAGTGCCCTTCAATGCGCTGGAAGTGCTTTGGAGTCCGCGGGAATGGGGGCATCTCGTTCTGATCTACCTTATCCTGACGCCGCCCTTCTTTTTCGCGGCCAACTGCATCGGCCTGACCTTCCAGCGCTACAAAGCGACGATAGGCCGCACCTATGCGGCCGATCTCTCGGGAGCGGGAACAGGCGCTTTGGCGGTCGTTCTTCTGCTGTTCCTGGTGTTTCCGTTGAATGCGCTGGTCCTCGCGAGCGGAGCGGGATTTGCGGCCGCGTCCTTGGCCTGGATTGCGTTGGGAATGCGTCCCCGCGAACTGATCGCGCCTTTAGTTGCGGTGATTGCCGCTCTGTGGCTTCTGGTTCATTGGAGCGGTGCGGAACTCCGGCCGGTGGAATACAAAAGCCTCTCCCAGGCATTGCGCGTGTCCGGAGCGGAGCGAATCGAGGAACGTTCCAGCCCGCTCGGGCTGCTCAGCGTGGTGCGCAGCCCCGAAGTACCGTTCCGCCATGCGCCGGGGCTCAGCCTGAACAGCCCGGTTCCGGTGCCGGAGCAACTGGCGGTGTTTACCGACGGCGAAGGCATGAGCGCCATCAATCGTTGGGATGGAAGCCGAGGCAGCCTCGCTTTTCTCGATTACGTGCCGTCCGCCCTGCCGTATCACCTGTTGCCCCGGAAGCCGAAAGTCCTCGTTTTGGGCGCGGGCGGGGGCAGCGAAGTGCTTCAGGCGATCTATCACGATGCGGAACGCATCGACGCCGTGGAACTCAATCCGCAAATGATCGACCTGGTATCCCGCGATGTTGCCGATTTTGCCGGGCAGGTTTACGGTCAGCCCTCGGTTCGCGTACATGCGGCCGAGGCGAGGAGTTTCGTCGCCGCGTCGGCGGAGCATTACGATTTGATTCAAATTGCCTTGCTGGACGCCTTCAACACCTCGTCGGCGGGTTCGTATGCACTGAACGAAAGCTATCTCTATACGGTTGAGGCCCTGCAAGCCTATTTGGCGCACCTGAGATCCGGAGGTTTTCTGGCCATCACCCGCTGGGTCCGCCTGCCGCCCCGTGACGAGATCAAGCTGTTCGCGACCGCTGCCGATGCCTTGGCGCGTGCCGGCGCGAGCGCGCCGGAACGGCGCTTGATCTGGATCCGCGGCTGGCAGACCAGCACTCTGTTGATCAAGAACGGCGAAATTTCCGATCCGGAGATCGCCGCGCTGCGGCAGTTCTGCGACGAACGCTCATTCGACCTTGCCTACTATCCCGGCATCGAAGCACAGCAAGCCAATCTCCACAACCGGTTGAAAGAACCTTATTTCTTCGAAGCGGCGACGGCCTTGCTGAGTCCCGAACGGGAATCGTTTACAGAGCGCTACAAGTTCGATGTCCGTCCAGCCACCGACGACCGGCCGTATTTCTTTCACTTCTTCAAATGGCCGCTTCTAGCGGAAGCCTTCAAGCTGAAAGGGTCGGGAGGACTTTCGCTGCTCGACATGGGCTATCCGATCCTGCTGGCAACGCTGCTCCAATCAGTGATCATCAGTACCTTGCTGATCCTGGCCCCGCTCGGGGTCTTGATGCATCGGAGCGACGGCGGGCTGAAAAATAGCCGACGATCCCCGGTTTTCGGCTATTTCTTCGCGATCGGCCTGGCATTCATGTTTACGGAAATCGTTTACATACAGAAATTCATTCTTTACCTGGGTCATCCGCTCTATGCCGTGGCGATGGTACTCGCAGGATTTCTGATCTTCGCCGGACTGGGAAGCCGATATGCGGCGAGGATTACGCCCCAACAGGCCGGAATGCATATTTCTCGGGCTACCAAAGCGATTATTGCGGTCTCCGCAGTTTATTTCTTAACGCTACCATCGCTGTTTGATGTATCCATCGCCCTTCCCGCCCCTATCAAAGTGACGGTCGTCCTCGCCCTTATCGCGCCGTTGGCGTTTTTTATGGGCATGCCTTTTCCGCTAGGGCTTTCGCGGCTGGCGGCCGAGGCGGAGCGGCTGATTCCCTGGGCTTTCGGAATCAACGGCTGCGCATCGGTCATCGCCGCCATTCTGGCCACGGTATTGGCCATTCACGTCGGTCAGTTCTGGCTATTGGTCGCCGCCTTGTCGCTTTACGGACTGGCGGGTTTTGCGGGGCCCCATCGGGGTTGAGATCGATGCACCGGCTTTCCGACGTTTCGGCCGGCCCGTGCCACGCTCAGGAACCCAAATGTCTCCGTCACGTCTAAGATTCGGATAGGAATGTATCCGCCGCTTTGCTTCAAGGATGAGAGGCGGTTTTTTTCATTGAATTCATGTTTTGCCGATACGAAGCCCAAGCTTCGCAAGGACGCGAGGTTCTGTCATGAAGTATCTGCTTGTCATCGCCATGTCATTGCTGGCCGGCTGCGCACCGATATTACGCGAGGAGCCCTTGACCAGCCGGATCTATCCCCCCACGGCCGAGATCGATATTCTGGATTCCTGGCCCGAAAACAGGGCGTTCATCGAAATCGCGGAGATTACGGCCCGTGCCGACCGGGAGACCGTAGGCGCAATCGTCGATCGAGCCAAAGCGGCCGGTGCCGATGCCGTCCTCTTCGGACCGCCCTACCATTACGGCGATGTGGTCATATTGTTTGCCGGCGGCAACATCGGCGGACATCAGGCGGGAGGGATCAACACGGTTCCCATGACGCGAATCCAGGCTCGGCTGATCAAATATCTGCCATGACCGATGTCGTCCACGATCCGATCACTGGCAACTCGAAGTCTTGAACTGTGACCCGGTATCCGGCTTCCTCAGCCGATGCTCGGCAATCACGCGGGTGATGTCCTCCAGCCTCACCGGCTTGATGAAGTGGTGGTCGAAACCGGCCGTGAGGCAGCGGTAACGGTCCTGATCCTGGCCGTAGCCACTGATGGCGATCAACAGGGCCTGCCGGATCTGAGGCATGGCGCGCAACTTCTGCGCCACTTCGCAGCCGTCCATCACGGGCAGCCCGATATCCAGCAAGACCACATCCGGGGCGAATCTCTGCGCAACCGCGAGAGCTGTAGGGCCATCCGGCGCCCGCTCGACCTCGCATCCTTCCAACTCGAGCAGCAAAGACAATCCCTCGACGGCATCCGCATTGTCGTCAACCACCAGCACGCGCAGAGCAGCGCGTTTTTCCGCATCGGTATCGTCCGCTGGCTTGGCTGTCGATTGCTCCGCCGGCTTATCGGATAGCAACGGCAACCGGACGATAAATTCGGAACCCTTGCCGATACCCTCGCTCTTTGCCTCGACACTGCCGCCGTGCAAATCGACCAATTGTTTCACAAGGCTGAGCCCGATGCCCAACCCACCTTTCGCACGATCCAAAGAACGGTCGGCTTGGGCGAAAAGGTCAAAAATGCGGGGCAACACCTCCGGACTGATCCCGACACCTGCATCCCGCACCCGGATGACGGCCTGTCCGTTCTCCGTTGCCGCCGTCAGCCAAATCTGTCTGTTCGGCTCGGAATATTTGGCGGCATTGTTGAGCAAATTCGATACGACTTGCGCGATTCGGATCTGGTCGCCTTCGATCCAGACCGGCTCGGAAGGCAGGGATAGGCTGATGCTGTGGCCGTGAGCCTGAATCAGCGGCCGGCTCGTTTCCATGGCGTGGTTGACGATGGTGGCCAGTTCCAGCGGCTGCTTGTTCAAGGTGACCTTTCCGCGGCTGATGCGGGACACGTCCAACAAATCGTCGACCAGCCGGGTGAGATGCTTCGTCTGCCGCTCGATGACATCTCTGGCCCAAGCGTACTGCGGTCCGTCGCCGCTGGTTCGATGCAGGATCTGTACGGCGCTCATGATCGGCGCCAGCGGGTTGCGCATTTCGTGCGCCAGCGTGGCCAAGAATTCATCCTTTTGCCGGTCGGCGGCAGTCAACTCTT
This sequence comes from Methylocaldum sp. GT1BB, assembly GCF_051027545.1. Lineage (NCBI taxonomy): Bacteria > Pseudomonadati > Pseudomonadota > Gammaproteobacteria > Methylococcales > Methylococcaceae > Methylocaldum > Methylocaldum sp. GT1BB. The sequence continues at coordinate 244,129 of NZ_CP194902.1, forward strand.
CGGTCTTACGGATCAGCTCATCCTGTAGCTTTTTCATTTCGGTAATGTCGAGATTCATGCCCGCCCAGGCCGTCACCTTGCCTTCGGCGTTCCGGATCGGGACGCCGCGACTCAAAATGTGTCGGTAAGAGCCTTCCGCGCTCCGGATACGATATTCGTAATCCCAGAAGCAGCCGGTTTTGACGCAGTACCTCCAATGATCCAGGATGGGCTGCAGGTCCTCCGGATGCACACGCGAGGTCCAACCGACGTGTATGCACTCGTCCAGCGTCATCCCGGTCATTTTCAAGAACGAATCGCTCAAGTAGCGGATATCGCCGTTCGGCTCGCAGATCCAGGCTCCGAAAGGGATCGACTCGCCGATTGCACGATAGAGCGCCTCCGATTCGGCGAGAGCAGCCTCCGCGCGGCGGCTTTCAGTGACATCCCGAAAAATCAGAATCACGCCCAATAACCGGCCGTCCATGCCTCGTATGGGCGCAGCGCTGTCGCTGATCGGAATTTTCCGTCCGTTTCTCGCAATCAGCACCGTATGATTCGCGAGACCGACGACGGCGCCGGTTCTCAGTACCTTTTCGACGGGGTTTTCGATCGGATTGAGCGTCTCCTCGTTAACGACGCGAAACACGTTCTCCAGCGGCTGGCCGCGCGCTTCATCCTGAATCCATCCGGTCAGCGATTCCGCAGTCGGATTGAACAGTTCTATACGACCCCCGGTATCGGTGACGACGGCCGCATCGCCGATGCTGGTCAAGGTCACGACAAAACGATCGCGCTCGACGCGGAGCTGTTCTTCGGCCTGCTGGCGTCTGAAAATCTCGTCCTCCAATCGCTGTCGCGCCTGCAACTCGCGCCGCACGAGCCCGGTGCGCCATAAATGGACCAGTAGGACGATGGCAAGTCCCACTACGACAAAAGCGCCTAGCGGAATCCATTCGTCAGCCCCCTCGCCCCTCGGCGAACCAACCGGAGTTATCGCGAGATAAGTACCCAGCACGGCGCCCGATAACGTGGCCAGCAGCCCTGGGCCGAATCCGCCGTAAAGAGCGCCTATCAGCACCGGCAGCAGAAAGGGCATCACTATGGGCGCGCCTTGATACGATGGGCGCAGGAGCAATATGGCCAGCGCTACGGCAACCGCTGCGCCGAACGATAGGGCATACGCCGATACGGACGAGAGCTTGGAGTGAACCATGACGAGAATCCTGTCTCCATCAAATGGCGAGATTCCGGTTAGCGGATATCGCACCCGGGCAGCGGCCATGCCGGGCAATCCGCATCGTCGGCCCGATGTTAACACGGTTCGGCCGGCGAATCGCTCGCATCACTCATCGCCCGCCAGTGAACCCCGGATAGTCGGCTAAGCCGCCTATCCGCCGAGTTCAAGAAAATGAACGTTTAGCGCCTTGGAAACAGCATCCTCGCCGCGGCCAAGGCACGAAAGCCAAGATTTAAGTCAAACCGCTCTTCAGCCGCTCCATGGCCTTCTGAAGATTGGCCATGCTGGTGGCGATGGAGAGGCGCACATGACCCGGAGCGCCGAAAGCGGAGCCCGGAACCACGGCGACGCCGCCGTGCTCGATGAGATGCTCCGATAGGCCCAAGTCGTCGGAAATTCCCGGCATGCGGTCGATCACGCCCTGCACATTGGGAAGGACATAGAAGGTCCCGTCGGTTTCGAGACAGGATACGCCGGGAATGCTGTTCAACTCGCTCACCACGTAATCGTGCCGTTCCTTGAAGGCCTTGACCATCTCGCCGATAAAGGACTGATCGCCGGTCAAAGCGATTTCTGCGGCCACCTGAGAGATGGACGTGGGGTTGGATGTGCTTTGCGACTGGATATTGGTCATCGCCTCGATCAGCTTCGCGGGTCCCGCCGCATAGCCGATACGCCAGCCGGTCATGGAATAGGCTTTGGATACGCCGTTCAAGACCACGGTGCGGTCGTACAGCTCCGGGCAGACATTGAGAATATTGCAGAAGCTGCCGGCCTTCCAGACGATGTGCTCGTACATGTCGTCGGTGGCGACAACCACGTCCGGATAGTCTTTCAACACCTCGCCGAGGGCTTTAAGCTCCGCTTCGCTGTACGCCATGCCGGTCGGGTTGGACGGGCTGTTGATCACGAACAACCGGGTTTTCGGCGTCAGCGCCGCCTTGAGTTGGGCGGGCGTGATTTTGAACTTCTGCGACTGCGGCGCGTCGATAATGACGGGGACGGCGCCTGCCAAAAGCACCATGTCCGGGTAGGACACCCAGTACGGCGCCGGAATGATGACTTCGTCGCCCGGATTCAACAGCGCTTGCGCCAGGTTGTAAAAGCTCTGCTTGCCGCCGCAGGATACCAACACTTGCTTGACGTCGTAGTCGAACCCGTTTTCCCGCTTGAACTTTGCGACCACCGCCTTCTTGAGGCCGGGCGTACCGTCGACCGCCGTATATTTGGTGAAACCGTCCTGAATGGCCTTGATGGCAGCCTGTTTGATATGCTCGGGGGTATCGAAATCCGGCTCGCCGGCTCCGAGGCCCACGATGTCTTTGCCGGCGGCGCGCATGGCGGCCGCTCTCGCGGTCACGGCCAAGGTAGGTGAGGGTTTGATCGACTGTACGCGGTCGGAAAGTTTAATGTTCATTGTGTCGAGTTAAAGATTGGTCAAATAGGTCAGGCTTTATGCCGCAAAAAATGATACTCGATGAAACCTTGCCCCTGAATCCCACCAGGGGAAAAAGTTTCGATCTTCATAGCCAATTCAAGCCGTCCGGCGATCAACCGGAAGCGATCCGGCAACTGATCGAAGGTCTCGGCGACGGCTTGTTACACCAGACTCTCTTGGGCGTCACCGGTTCCGGAAAAACCTTCACCGTCGCCAATGTCATTCAGGCCGTGCAGCGCCCGACGCTGATCCTGGCGCCGAACAAGACGCTGGCCGCCCAGCTTTACGGGGAAATGAAGGAATTTTTCCCGGAAAACTCCGTGGAATACTTCGTTTCCTATTACGACTACTATCAGCCAGAAGCGTACGTCCCGGCTTCCGATACCTATATCCAGAAGGACGCCTCGCTCAACGAGCATATCGAGCAGATGCGCCTGTCGGCCACCAAGGCGCTGATCGAGCGGCGCGACACGATCATCGTGGCGACCGTGTCCTCAATCTACGGCTTGGGCGAGCCGGCCTCCTATTTCAGCATGGTGCTGCATCTGGTGCGCGGGGACATGATCGATCAGCGGACGATCCTGCGCCGCCTGGCCGAATTGCAATACACCCGCAACGAAACCGAGCTGCGCCGCGCCACCTACCGGGTGCGGGGCGATGTGATCGACGTGTTTCCGGCGGAATCCGAAAGGGAGGCGCTGCGCATCGAGTTGTTCGACGACGAGATCGAACGGCTATCGCTGTTCGATCCCCTGACTGGGGAGATCATCTCCCGCATCGCCCGCTACACGGTCTATCCCAAGACCCATTACGTCACGCCGCGGGAAAAAATCATGGAAGCCGTGGACCAGATCAAGGCCGATCTCAAGGTACGGCTGGAGGATCTGCGGTCTTTGAACAAGCTGGTCGAAGCCCAGAGGCTGGAACAGCGCACGCTGTTCGATCTCGAAATCATGCTGGAAGTCGGCTATTGCTCGGGCATCGAGAACTATTCGCGCTATCTCTCCGGCCGCGCGCCGGGCGAACCCCCGCCCACCCTGTTCGATTACCTGCCGGCCGATGCCTTGCTGGTGATCGACGAGAGCCACGTCACCATTCCGCAGCTCGGCGCCATGTACCGGGGCGACCGCTCGCGCAAGGAGACGCTGGTCGAGTACGGTTTCCGCCTGCCCTCCGCCCTGGATAACCGGCCGCTCAAGTTCGAGGAGTTCGAGGCCCGTTCGCCGCAGCGCATCTACATTTCGGCGACGCCGGGACCGTACGAACTCAAGCATTCCGGAGCGGTCATCGAGCAGGTGGTGCGACCTACCGGCCTGGTGGACCCCGAGGTTGAAATACGCCCTGCCCTGAGCCAGGTGGAAGACCTGCTTTCGGAAATTCGCGAGCGCATCGCCCGCAGCGAACGGGTGCTGGTCACGACGCTGACCAAGCGCATGGCGGAAGATTTGACCGAATATCTGTTCGAGCACGACATCGCCGTGCGTTACCTCCATTCCGACGTCGAAACCGTGGAGCGCGTCGAGATCATCCGCGACCTCCGGCTCGGTCGGTTCGACGTGCTCGTGGGCATCAATCTGCTGCGGGAAGGACTGGACATCCCCGAAGTCTCGCTGGTCGCCATCCTCGACGCCGACAAGGAAGGTTTCCTGCGGTCTACCGTTTCGCTCATTCAGACCATCGGCCGTGCCGCCCGCAACCTTCGCGGGAAGGCAATCCTCTATGCGGACACGGTCACCGGCTCGATCCAGCGGGCGATCGAAGAAACCGAACGCCGCCGTGCCAAGCAGATCGACTACAACAAGCGAACGGGCCTCACCCCGACCGGTATCTCGAAGCGCGTGACGGACATCCTGGAAGTCCCGATACCGGGCGCTTTACAAACGGGTTCCGGGAAAAAGAAGCTGGCCAAAGTGGCCGAGAAAGGCGCCGACTACCACGCGGTAAAACCGGCGGAAGCCGCCAAGCTGATCAAGCAGCTCGAAGAAAAGATGTACACCCACGCCCGCGAACTCGAATTCGAGGAAGCGGCACGATTGCGCGACGAAATTCGGCGGATTCAGGCGGAAGTGTTTTCCGGGGCATAGGCGTACGCTCAAAAGCCGCTCAAAGACAGTAAGAAAGAAACGCGTTTCGGGTTATTCGATCCAAATCATCCTTTCCGGCATTATCTTTCGTCTCAGCACTCTGGTTGCTGATTTCCATGGTCAAATCGGACATCTCGATCGAGCTATATTGGACTCTGGATGGATACCGTGTCGTGGTCTGGTCGAGCGGAAAGATCGCTTACGCCAGGACCTATGCTTTACGCCAGGTCGCACTGAAGGCTTGCAAACGGCTGGCGAAATCGCTGACTGCTCCGCCGGAAGGCCAGGACCGCCGCCCCGAGTAATCGAATGTCGGAAAACCGGCGACCTCAAGCATTGCGAACCGCACGTCCGAATTCCTCGATGGCTTGATCGGACAAGGGATGATCGCCCATTTCGAGCAACAGGGGCAAAGGAATGGTGACGTGATGAGCGCCCGCGACCACGGCCTGCACCACCTCGCTAGCGGATTTCAGGCTCGCGACCAGAATCGTGGTCGGCGTGCCGCAGGCATCGACCACCGCGCGCATCTCCGAAACCAGCGCCGCGCCGTCGCCTTGAAGACGCGTGCTGCGGTTCACATAGGCGATCGAATACGCCACGCCCGCCTCGCAGGTGAGATATGTCTGCGCGGAACTGTAGCTGGCGGTCATGCCTACCTTGACGCCTTCTTTGGCGAACTTCGCGGCCAGCGCCAGATTTTCGGTGGTCATCCCGATCTTCAGCGCCACATTGGGCCTCAGGGCCAGGAAACGCCGCGCTTCCGCCTCTCGTTCGGACACCGTCGGCGCGGTCAGTTGATAGAAAACCGGACCGGGACAAATATCGGCCAATTCGGCGATCACATCCTCCGGCTTGCGGTCGACTTTCGCCATCAAGGTCGGATTAGTGGTGATTCCGGCGACGAAGCCGAGCGCCATCGCCTGGCGTGCGTCGGCGGGGAAAGCTGAGTCCAGAAACAGGGACATCGTGTTCTCCTCATAAGGTTAAATCTATCGGCAAAGGATTGCCTTCCTACGGCTGGGCCGTTGTAGGTCGGGAGTCCTTTCCCGACGTAGGGTTCGTCGGCAAAGGATTGCCGACCTACCACAGCCATCGGCCTGTGCTGATTGTTTTTTTATTGAATCGCGCCGATGACTTCGCGGATGTCTTCCATCACCCAGGTCGGCGCATAATCGAGGTCGGCCAAGTGCGCCCGCGTGGAAATGCCCGAAAGCACCAAAATGCTCCGAATGCCTGCGCGCACGGCACCGAGGATGTCGGTGTCCAGGCGATCGCCCAAGGCGACGGTTTCTTCGGGCGGCACCTGCAAGCGCTCCATCGCCAGTTGATACATGATGGGCTCGGGCTTGCCGATGATGGTGGGTTCGATACCCGTGGCGGCTTGCAAGGCCGCCAAGACCGCGCCGTTGCCGTGGGTCATGCCATGCTCGGTCGGAAGAGAAGTGTCGGGATTGGTGCCGATAAACTTCGCTCCGGCGCGAAGGTTCAGGGTGGCGGTGGCCAGCTTGTCCCACGACAGGGTTCGGTCCAGGCCGCAGACCACGTAATCGGCATCCTTTTCGTAGAGTTCCGCCAGGCGGAAGCCGTTTTCGAGCAAAGCCCGGCACACGCCGTCCTCGCCGATGGGGAACACCTTGGCACCGGCCGGCGCGTGCTGCTTGAGATACAGCGCGGCGGCGAGGCCGGAACCGATCACCTGCTCCCGGTCGACGCCAACGCCCATGCGGGCGAGCTTGGCGACGTACTGCTCCGGCGTGTTGCTGGCGTTGTTTGTGGCCAATACGAAACGGATGTCACGGGCCCGCAGGGTCTCGAAAAACTCCACCAGTCCGGGCATCGGGCGATCGCCCTCCCAGAGCACGCCGTCCATATCGATGATCAGGGCGCGAATGTCGTTGAGTGTCATGAGATCGATTCTCGATTATGGATTGCCGATCGAAGCGCGCCTAAATTACCCTTTGATGGCCGGCTCGTCGATACTTGGCCGCTTTTCAAAAACCGTAAACAACCCCGAAGAGTAGTCCCATGTCAGCAAGCACCACTCAAATCAAGGCCTACATCCAGGCTGCCGATGCCGTCATCCGCGAACACGCCGAAGAAGTCACCGAACTCGACCAGGCGATCGGCGATGGCGATCATATCGCGAACCTGCAGCGGGGCCTGGCCGCATTGGACGCGTTGGCGGAAGAGCTCGGGCGAATGGATTGGTCCGCCGCCTTCCAGAAAATCGGCATGAGCCTCATGAGCAGCGTGGGCGGGGCTTCCGGTTCGCTCTACGGCACGTTCTTTCTGTCCATGAGCAAGGCCATGCGGGACAAGGACATGAACCTACCCAATCTGGCCGAAGCCTTCAGCCAGGGCGTCGAATCGGTCAAACAGCGGGGCAAGGCCGATTTGGGCGAAAAAACCATGCTCGACGTCTTGATACCAGTGGCGAACGCTTTGCGACAGGCAGCGCGAGAGTCTTGGGAATTGCCGCAAGCTTTGGAAACGGTCAACCGCGTAGCCGGGGCAGGCTGCGAATCGACCCGCGACATGATCGCCACCAAGGGACGAGCCTCGTTCCTCGGCGAACGCGCCCGCGGCCATATCGATGCAGGGGCGAGGACCAGTCAGTTGATCATCGGGGCGATCGGGGACGTGCTGGCGAAGAGCTCACAGTAGACCCCTCCGCGGCTTGTTAGGTATCCCGGGAACCTTCTTACAGCTTATAGCCACTTGATTTCTACCTCTGCCCCCAGGGATTCGAGCACGTGCCGGATTCCCTCAACGCCCTTGTCAGAAGGAAGAGTTAAAGATACAAGCTCTCTGGCCATTATGCGGCGAGCCAGACGCTTCGCTTCAAGTCGTGGTTGCTGCCCAAACTCCACAAGCCGGGGCACCAATTGGTAGCGTGCTTTACCATCCCAATCTGTCCATGATCGGTTTGCATCCCAACTCAATACAGTAATTTTGATGCCGTTTTTCACAATTAGGACCTAATTCCATTCGGCATTCGAGTGAACACTCATCGTAGGGTGGGTTAGCGAAGCGTAACCCACCGATTCGAGGCCGCTCGGTGGGTTACGGCCTCGCGGCCTACCCCACCATCGATGGGTTTCGCTTCGCTCTACCCCTCCTACAAAATGAATGCCTTATTGAAAGCGATTTGGAGTAAAACGTTCTCAACATCCCCACCTCAACGCCGCCGTATGTACCGGCGCATCCCACAACCTGATCATCTCTTCGTCCAGCAGAGTCAGCGTGACGGAGCAGCCCGCCATGTCCAGCGACGTGGTGAAATTGCCGACCAGCGAACGGACGATGCTCACTCCGCGCTGATCCCAGAACTGGCGAGCCAGATCGTAGACCAGATAAAGCTCCATCAGCGGCGTCGCGCCGAAGCCGTTGACGTGCAGCAGGGCCGGCTGGCCTTTGGCAGGTTTCAGCTCGCCGTCGATGGCTTGCGTCAGGTGCTCGACGATTTCCGAAGCGCTGGCCAGAGCCATGCGCTCCCTGCCCTTCTCCCCGTGTATGCCCACGCCCATTTCCATTTCATTGTCGGCGATCTCGAAGGTGGGCTTGCCCAGGGCCGGAACGGTACAACTGGTCAGCGCCACGCCCATGGATGCCGTCGCCCGCACGACCCGCTCTCCCAGCGCCTTGCACCTGGCGAGATCCATGCCCGTTTCCGCCGCCGCGCCCACGATCTTTTCGACGATAGTCGTGCCCGCCACTCCGCGCCGGCCCATGCCCTGGTGCTCGGGGATGGAGACATCGTCGTGCACCAGTACGGTCTCGTGGGGGCAGTCGAGCATTTCCGCCGCGATCTCGAAATTCATCACATCGCCGGCGTAATTCTTGACGATGAACAATACGCCGCCGCCGTTTTCCGTGGCCTCCGCGGCGGCGAGCATCTGATCGGGCGTGGGCGAGGTGAATACCTGTCCCGGACAGGCCGCGTCCAGCATGCCTAAACCGACGAAACCGGTGTGCAAGGGCTCGTGCCCGGAACCGCCGCCCGAAATCAGCGCCACCTTGCCCGGTACGCGCGGCGCGATGCGGACCATATAGCGGGGTTCCGGATTGAAGCGAACGATATCGGCATGCGCCAGCGCAAAGCCGCGCCCGCTTTCATCCAGCAAACTCTCGACAGTGTTGATGAATTTCTTCATGGGATTCCTTAAGACGTTCGATAACTCGTTAACTGAAGCGGCCCGCGGGCCTGGATAGCGTGCCTGAAAGCAAACCATCGGGCCCTCTTCGGGTCAAGCTTTGTCCGAACGGGTGCATGTCGGCAAAGGATTGCCGACCTACTTAGCGACGCCCTTTCGTAGGTCGGCAATCCTTTGCCGACACAGCTATACCCCGGTAGGAACCGCGCTAGAGGCCGCAACCTGCCGCGACTGCCCCAAAATGGCGTAACAGACCGGCGTGAGTATCAGGCTGGCCCCCATGCCGAACAACAGCCCGGCGGCCAGCGACAAGGTCATCGGGACCAGAAATTGGGCTTGCTGGCTGGTCTCCAACAGGGTCGGCAAAAAACCGGCGAAGGTCGTGAGAAACGCCAGCAGAATCGGGCGGAAGCGGACGGTGCAGGCTTCTAAGACCAGGCTATGGGCTTTGGGCTCTAGGCTACAGGAAGCAGCGATTGGCGAATCTTGCTCGCTGTCCTCTTCTAAAGCCTCGAGCCTAGGGCCTGTAGCCTCATGTTCCTTGATGTAGTCAAGCAAGACCAAACTGTCGTTCACCACCACGCCGCTGGCGGCGATCATGCCCACCAGGGATTCCATGGATAAAGGCAGACCCGCCAGCCAGTGGGCGAAAACCGCGCCGCACCAGGCGACGGGCGCGGCCAGCAGAAAAATCAGCGGAATGACATAGGAGCGGAACGGCACGGCGATCAGGGCGTAGATCACCACCAGGGCGATCAGGGTATAGAAAGCGAGAGCATGAACGGACGCCTCCTGCTCGATTCGCTCCTCGCCCAAGCCTACGTCCAGCCCCGGGAACTGCTGTTTCAAACGGGGAATTTCCGCTGCTTCCAGATCGGCATAGATCGCATTGAGGTCCGCCGACTTGGGATCGACCCGCGCTTGCACTTTCAGCACACGCTGCCGATCCTGCCGGGCCAGCTTGGCGTAGCCGGGCACGAGGTCAATCTCGGCGAGGGTCCGAAGCGGCGCTTGTGCTCCGTTGGGCAGGCGGATCGGCAGATTATGCAGATCGTCCAAGGACTGCCGCTCGCTCCGGGGCAGGCGCACCATGACTTTGACTTCGCTGCGCCCTCGTTGCAGCCGATGAACTTCGTCGCCGTAGTAGCCGTGCCGCGTCTGCTCGGCGACGTCTTCCAGCCGCAGCCCCAAGCGTTCCGCTTCGGGCTTCAGGCGAAGGCGGATCTCGGGTTTGCCGGGTTCGGCGGAGTCCACCACGTCGTACACGCCGGGATATGCGGCCAGTTTGCGCTTGAGCTGTTCGGCCGCCGCGGTCAGCAGCGACGGATCGGGCGCCCCGAGGTCGAGCTCGATATCGTAGGGAACATCGCCTTCCTTGTAGAGAAAATCGATTTTCGCGCGCCCGATGTCGCCGATGCGCCGGCGCCATTCCCGGATGAAATCCTCGACCACGATGCGTTGCCGTCCTTCCGGCGAAAGCTCGGTCCAGAATCCGGCGCCGTGCTCCCACACCAGCGTCTCCAGACCGACGATTACCGAGGCTGGCTCCAGGCTTGAGACCTGAGGCTGGAGACTTGAGGAAGATAGTGCTGCTGTTTTCTCTCTGCCTTTTCCTCCAGCCTGATCCAGTTCATCCCGCAACTCCAGCAAAGCCCGCTCCACTTTTTCCGCCGCCCGGAGGGTTTCACTATAGGGCGCATCCTGCGGTAACTTCAGATTGACCCAGAAACTGTCCTTGGTGACATCCGCCTGCAGCGACAACCGGATATGGCCGCCGGCCACCAGCGCGGCGCCCAGCATCAGCAATACGGCGAAAGCGGCAACGGTGAGATAGCGCCATGCCAAGGCTTTTTCCAGAAAGGGGCCGTAAATCCGCCGGACGAAATCCTCCAAACCGCGGTTGAGCCTGATACGAAATCTCTCCAAGCGAGAGACATATGGGCCGGGTCTTGAGGGAGCGGCCAAATGCGCAGGCAAGATCAATAGCGCCTCGATTAAAGAAAATACCAGCGTGAGAATCATCACCAGGCAGATCGGCCGCATCATCTCCCCCGCCCAGCCGGGCAGGAACAGGCCGGGCAGGAAGGCAACCAGGGTGGTCAACACCGCCAGAATCACCGGCTGGGCGACGCTTTCCGCGCCGCGAATGGCACAGGCGAGGCTATAGGCTCTAGACTCTAGGTCTTGATTTTCCAGCGTCTGAGGTCTAGAGCCTAGCGCCTCTTCTTGAGCCTTCAGCCTATGGCCTAGGGACTCTGGCCTAGAGTCTAGAGTCTGTTCCTTATGCACCGCCTCCCCGACGATGATGGCGTCGTCCACCAGAATACCCATGGCGAGCAGAAAACCGAACAGGGACAGCATATTGAGCGAGATGCCCAGCATCGGCATCAGCCAGAGCGCGCCGAACACCGAGGTGAGAATCCCCGCGCCGGCCCACAAAGCCACCTTGAATCGCAGAAATAGGCTCAGCACGGCGCACACCAGAACGAAACCGCAGAGGCCGTCCTCGATGAGAGTCCGGATGCGCTCGTCGTAGGCTTGGGAATCGTCCCACCAGGTAATCATCGAGAGCCGTTCCGGCAGCCGGGCGCTCATCTCCTCCACATAGGCCTTGACCCGGCGGGCGACCTCGACCGTGTCATGCTCGGCGTGGATTTCCCAGCCCTGAGCCGTCTCGCCGTTGTGGCGCCATGCCGAGAGGCGTTCTTCCAGGCCGTCAGTGACGGTGGCTACGTCGCGGAGCAGCACCCGGCTGCCGTCCGGATGGGTTTTGAGCACCAGATCCCCGATCGAAGCTCCCTCTCGGGCTTTGCCCTTGACCCGCAGCAACAGTTCACCGGCCGGGCTCTTCACCATGCCGCCGGGCAGGTCCACCGAAGTCCGTCGGACCGCGTCGGCAACATCGCGCAGGGACAACCGGTGTTGCCGCAGCCGTTCCGAAGAAACCTCGATGGCGATTTCGTAAGGCACGTCGTAGTAATTGAGGGCGCGGGTGACGCCGGGTAACCGCGCCAGATCGCCCTGGATACGTTCGCCGAGCCGCTTGAGGATGAGCGGATCGGTGGGACCGTGCAGCGCCACCCAGATGACGCCGTCGTCGCCCTCCCGGTAAGCCGGCTGCACCTCGATCTTTTCGAGAGTCTTCGGCAGTCGCTGAATGGACTGGACCCGCCCGCGCACGGCGTTCATCACCCGGTCTTTGTCGTGACCCGGCAGAACCACCACATTCACCCTACATTCGCCCTCGCTGATCTCCGACTTGAGCCGCTTGACGCCCGGCAGATCGTAAACCGCCTCTTCGATGCGGATGCACACCGATTCCTCGATCTCCAAGGGCCCGGCACCGGGATAGATCGCCTTGATTTCGATTTGCGGGGGGAGAAAGCGTGGAAACACCTCCTTGTCCATGACGATCAGGCTGCCGATTCCGCCGAACAGGATCAGCAGCATCAAGAGATTGGCGGCGACCGGGTTGGAAGCGAACCAACCGACGAGACCAGAGGAAAAGGTTTGAGACTTGAGGCTGTAGGCTTGAGAGCTATCAATTGGAGGCACGGTCATTTCTTTCCTCCGGCCTCAAGTCTCCAGCCTCAAGTCTCACGAGCATCCCCTCCACAGGCACTTGCACGCCGCCGATGACCACCTTTTCCCCGGCAGCCAGTCCGCCGCCGACCAAGACCCGATCGGCTTCGGTGCGCAGCACCGCGAGGCGGCGGATATGGAGGTGCCGCTCGGTATCCACTACCAGCGCTTCCTGAGCCGCGTTGACGGCGCCGGGCGGCAGCACGAAAACCCCGGACTGTTCCCTGCCATCGATCTCGGCCTTGACGAACAAACCGGTCAGCAAGGGTTGGGGATGTTTTTGCGCATACGGCTCCCGAACTTCCGCCACGAGATGCAAGAGGCCGGTCGCGTCGTCGACTTGCGCCTCGCTGCGCACGATGCGCCCCTCCCAGCGCTGTTCGACGTTCCCGAGATCCGCCGTCAAAATAACCCTGGGGCCTTCGTCGCGATGGCCGTTGCGCCGGCCCAGGTCCAGATCGAGGTATGCCAGTTGATCGGTCGAAACCGGCAAGCGCACCTCGGCCACATCGGTGGCATAGACCCGCGCCAGTTTTTCGCCGGGCTGCACGTATTGGCCGAGTCCCACGTACTTGGCCAATACCCGACCTGCGAACGGCGCGTGCAGTTCACACCGGCTCCGCTGCACGCGAGCCTTGACCAAATCGGCTTCGGCGGCTTTCAGCTTGGCCCGCGCTTCGGCCAGTTGCGGCTCGTGCAGGATGAGCGGCGAGGGCTGTCCTTCGCCGAGAGCCTGCCATTCGCTTCGAGCCTGTTCCGCTTCGGCTTCCTCCTGGGCGAGCCGACGCTTAGCCTCCGCAAGCTGGGCTTCGGCGGCGAGGACGGCCTGATCGTAGTCGCGGGGATCGAGTCCCACGAGTTCCTCGCCCATCTCGAAGAACCCGCCGGCGACGAAATCGGGATTCAATCGGATCACCTTGCCCGCCACCTCCGCCACCCAGTCGATTTCGTTGCGGGGCACGACGACACCTTGTGAACGCACGTTCAACCGAACGGTCTGCGGCTCGGCACGAACGACCGAGACCAGCGGCGGTTCCGCTTTGGCGGGCTGGGTTTCCAGCGCCGGCCGGTGGGATACGATGGCGTAAGCGCCGACCGCGCCGGTCAGCAACACGAGAATGGGGAGGAGGATCTTCATCTAGACGTTAACTACGCCGGAGGGAAAGCCCCAAGCTTCGACGCCTATCTCGCTGCTCGGGCGAGCACGCGGCGCACGCTCGCGGTTCGGCCTCAAGTCCAACGTCCAAAGTCTCCAGCCTCATGGCTCTCCAAGACTCACCGGCAGTTCACCTGCCCCGTTTGGTGCGTGGGCCAAAGCCCAGCCGAAGAAGGCGCATGACAATCAAAAAAACCGGCCATCGCAAGACCGGTCCGGCGTGTATCGGCACCCAAAAAGCCGGGTGGCGTTTCAGCCATCCGTGTCATCGGCTATCCAGCTTGGCCTTGGCGACCGTCGCCACGGCACCGATCTGTTCGACCTCGGCGCGGAAGCGTGCCTGTTCAGCGTTTGCCGTCTCGGCGATGACCGAGTTGTCTGCGTTGGCTTCCTTGACGATGCAGTCGTTGTAGGCTTGCGCCTTTTGCTGCCAGTCTCTCGCCGCCTTGAGACTGCGGTTGTAGGCGTCGACGCTGCGGGAATCGATCTCCGGCGCGGCCGGCCGCGTTCCGCAACTTGCCGGACTCCATTTGCCGTCGGCGAGAGTACCGGCATGGATCTCCAGCGCAACAATCAGCATGACAAGGGCGGCAGTCAGTGTGCTTCGTTTCACGGATTACTCCTGAAGGGAACTGCAAAACCAAAGACTCGGCCAAAGGCAATTTGCCGCAGCCATTTCATATAAGACGTTTGACCGCCCCAAAACCCGTACTCCGGTCACTCATTTTTATTGGTACGGCAAATAGTGAGTCCGTGTGTTCCGCTTTACGCGGGCCGCAGAAGCGCGGGAATCCGTTCGTTGAATTATGCACATAGTGCTGACAAAATTATGTGCATTGAAAATAGGATTTTAATCCCATGAGAACGCATGTCGATTTGGATGAAAACCTGCTTGATCAGGTAGTGCAGTTGGGCCGCTTCCCGACCAAAAAAGCCGCTATCCAAGCCGCTCTGACCGAGTTCGTCAAAACGCTCAAACGCCGGCAACTGCTGGCCTTGCGCGGTCAGATCCCGTGGCAGGGTGACCTCGATCAGTTACGCGCCAGACCGAACCTCGAAGAAGACTGATGCTCGTCGATACCTCGGTTTGGATCGACTATTTCAACGGCCATGCCTCAGCGGAAGCGGATCGGCTGTCGCAGGCGCTAGCCGATGCCGAACCTATCGCGCTTCCGGGTGTAGTATGGACGGAAATCCTGCTCGGCCTGCGCACCGAATCCGAAGCGGTCAAAATTTCCGGTTTGTTGGAAGCGTTCGACTACGTCAAAGAGCCTGCGCAGTCGGATTATATCGAGGCCGCAAGGATTTACCGGGCTTGCCGCGCCAAGGGCTATACCATTCGATCGACGATCGATTGTGTGATCGCGCGACTCTGCCTGCGCGACAACCTGCCACTACTCTGCAAAGATCGCGATTTCCAAGCTATCAGCCAATGTTTTCCCTTGCGCTTGATCGCGATCTGAAAAACGCGACGCAAAATACTGAACGAGACCAAGCCAGAGGCTTAATAGAGTCGACAATCGCAGCCGCTCCGTTCCTCCTATTGCCTTAAGTCTTCGGCCTCTTACCAGCCCCCCTCACAGCCTCCTCGAAGATTCCGGCGATCCGGTCGATGTCGCCCGCGGTCACGATCAGAGGCGGCAGGAAGCGGGCCACGCTTCCCTGACGCCCGCCCAATTCGAGAATCAAGCCGCGATTGAGACATTCCTTTTGAATCCGGCGCGCCAGTTCGCGGCAAGGCGGACGAGCGCCGAGACGATCGGGCTCGGCTCGCGCATCCACGATCTCGGCGCCGATCATCAGGCCCCGTCCCCGCACGTCGCCCACATGAGGCGACTCCCGTTGGATACGGCGCAGATGGGCCATTAAACGCTCGCCCATCGCGTCCGCATGGCGGTCGAGCGTCTGCTCCTTGACGAATCGCAGAGTCGCGGCGCCCGCCGCCATGGCCAATTGGTTGCCTCGAAACGTGCCGGCATGGGCGCCGGGCTCCCAGCGGTCCAGACTTTCGTGGTAGACCGCCACGCTAAGCGGCAGTCCGCCGCCCACCGCTTTCGAAAGCACCAACACATCCGGCAGGATGCCGGCATGCTCGAAGGCATACATCGCTCCCGTGCGACCTACGCCGGTCTGTACTTCGTCGACGATCAAGGGAATCTCCCGTTCGCGGGTGATGCGCCGTATTTCCCGAAGCCACTCGTCCGGCGCCGGAATCACCCCGCCCTCCCCTTGCACGGCTTCCAGGATCATGCCGGCGGGCGGCGCGATGCCGCTGTTGGTGTCGTCCAACAGCCTCTCGATGTAGGCGATGGATGCGCGCCAGGTCGCCTCGCCGCCGAGATTGAACGGGCAGCGATAGGCGTAGGGATAAGGCAGGAAATGCACCTCGGGCATGAGTCCCCCGATCGCCAGCTTGGGCCCGGTCTCGCCGGTCAAGCCCAGCGCGCCGTGGGTCATGCCGTGGTAGGCCCCATGAAAAGCAAGGACCGAACGCCGACGAGTGGCGGTCTTGACCAGCTTGAGCGCCGCTTCGATGGCATCCGCCCCGGACGGCCCGCAGAACTGGATACGGGCGTGGCCGGCGAATTCGTTCGGCAGCGTAGAGAAAAGCTCCTCGACAAAAGCGTCCTTGACCGGCGTCGTCAAATCCAGGGTTTGCCAGGGCACGCCATCGGCCACCGCGCGTTGCACCGCTTCCACCACCACCGGATGATAGTGCCCGAGCGTCAAGGCCCCCGCCCCAGCCAGGCAATCGATATAGCGCCGTCCGTCGGTATCCTCGACATGAATGCCTTCGGCCCGGCGAATGGCGATGGGCAGCTTGCGCGGATAGGTCCGGGCGTTGGATTCGAACGCCGTCTGCCGATCCAGATAATACGCGTTGCCCGAAATATCGTTCCGCCTCGTTCGATTCGATGAGGCCAACGATAATCCGTCGGCCCCGGCTAAGGGTTCCTGCGAGGGAAGGTCAATTTTCGGCTCCGCAACAATGTGCGTCATGATGACAACTCCGTTTCAGTTTTATGCGATTCGTTGCCCGAAGCACTTCCGGGCATCTGGTCCCACTGCCATGCGGCACCGGGCATTTCCGCAAATCCTTGCCCCCTCTCTTCCAATCCCACTGAATTCAGTCCTCCACTGGCACCAGATAAAGCCGATGAACGAGATCATCGACTAAAAAAGGCGTAGGAGTTCCTTCCACCCAAGCCGAGTGTTGGTCGTCATAATGTGCCGACAGCGGATGCCCGGATTGGCCTCCCGGCATATGGAAAAGGCCGTTGAGTTCATGACCCGGCGCGACCACCATACGCTCGCTGGCTCCATAGCCGGGCGAGTAAACGCGGACGCATTCGCGGCATCCCGACACGGGAACCGGCGGCATGTCCAGGAAGGTGCCGAGCAATGGAAGCGCGGATGAAAACGGATGGGCGATAGACACGCGATTGACCGCGCCCCAAGTCAGCGATTCCGCGGACTCGCCTCCATACTTAGCAGAGATGTTACGCTCCGACCGTATCAGGAGATCGCGGAGAAAAGCATCCCAATCCGGATAGCGTTCTTTGTGAGGCAACAATTCCGGCAATTTCGCCTCTAGAAGTTGCTGCAAGGGCTCATCGATGGTCGCTCTCTGAAGCCGGAAGCCGGGATCTAGGCTACGACACCTCGTCAGGTAGGGAGAAATAACCTCGTCGAGCAACAAGCGGCGAAATTCCACCAGCAGCGCAAATCCTACCGACCCTTTTTCCGCGGAACCGTCCCACCTTTCCAAGCTCTCCCGCCAACGTTCCCCCGCCTCGCGCGCATCGCCGGGCGGAAGAGACAGGGCAAGCCGTTGATAAAACCGATAGAACTCCACCCGCGTGTCGAGTTGCAGGGTAAGCATATCCCGCTCGTCGAGATTATTGGCCATGGAGAGTTTTTCGGCGATTCGGTGGGCGCGGTGCCCGTGGTCGAAATCATGGCCGATGACATAGGGATAATCGTCATTGAGCATCCGCTGATTGGCGTTGACGATGAAACCGGCTGACGGATTCACCGAGCGTGGCAGCTCTTCGGGCGGAATGTAACCTTTCCAGCCGCGCGAGCCATCTGCCCAAGAGCGGGTAACCGATCCGTCGAAACCGAAGCGTCTCGGGATTTTCCCCGTGTAAGTCCAACCGATGTTGCCTCGGCTATCCGCCGCCATGGCATTCAAGGGCGGACCGCCGCCCCGGTTGAACACGGCCTGGGCGGCAGCGACATCCTCCACCGCATCCAGGTTGAGAAGATGCAGGTCGGTAGCCTCCGGATCCAGGGCGGTCCAGTGCACGGCCACCCGCTTGCCCAGTAGGGGTTCGGGCAGAGCGGGTCCCCAGATGGTTTCCAGTACTTTGAACGTGCGCTCGGTTCCGTCCCGTACCGGCACCGTTTCGATGCGTTCGCCGAAGCGGGCAAATCCCTGAGGCGTGCGATAGCGTCCGGGATCGTCCGGATCGAGTTCCAGTTCCACCAAATCGACGAAATCGCCCTCTATGTTGGTAAAGCCCCAGGCCACCTTACCGTTGGAACCCACCACGACCAGAGGGATTCCCGGCAAGCTAAGACCGGTGAGCTGCACGTCCTCATAGCGAATTTGCACCCGGTACCATATGTTGGGGACACGTAGCGACAAGTGCATATCATTTGCGAGGATGGCTCGTCCGTCCCAAGTTTTCGAAGGACCGACCACCCAACCGTTCGATCCCTTGGGGGCAGGACCGTCCGTTGCCAAACCGGCGTAGTGTTCTCCAGCATTCCTCAGTAAGGCAGACAAGTCCTCCTTGGGAATCGGAGGGAGCCGAGTCCGAGAGGCTTTGCCGCTTAGAAGTTGGTTGGTGTAGCGATCGACGGCCGGAGAGAAAAACGCATTTACCGCTTTCGGCAGGGCGGCCTCCATGACCGTGGCCATGCGCTCCGCTTCCCCCGTCCATCCCAAGTCCTCTTCCATGGCCAGCACCACCAGCAGGCTGTCCTCGGGCCGCCAAGCGGAAGGCCGATATCCCAACAGCAAGAATTCGAACGGTACGACCGGCATGGACGCCATTCCCTGGTTGATCCCCGCTGCATAAGCCTCCAACACCCGCAACTGATCCTCCGGAAGGCGTTTCACAATAGCTTCGGCCACATGTTCGAAACCCATTACCCGATGCCGATGGTCCGACTCCACCAAATCTTCTCCCATGACCTCGGCCAACCGTCCCGCCATTTGCCTCCTCAGCAGATCGAGTTGAAACAGGCGGTCGCGAGCGGTCACAAAACCTAACGCATAAAAGGCGTCCTCGCGGGATTTTGCCGAAATCGAGGGAATTCCCTGGCTGTCGAATTCCACCACGACGCCCGATGCAAGCTCAGTAAGCCCGTAAGTCCCCTGCTCGGGGGGCAACGATAGTCGTAGCGAGCAATACCCCGCCAAGCAGCCGGCACCGATCAAAATGACGGCGCCGAAAAACAGGCGATGCGTTACTTTCGTGCTCGTTCGGTTCCACCGCCGTGACGACATTCGGTTCGATAGCTCTGCCGAAACCGCCGATTTTTCTTCCTTGTCTCCAGGGCTCGAGCAACCCATTTCAGGCTCCATGGCCGACCTCTAACATTGTCGTAGTAGGGGCGGCGAAATTTTCGGCTCTCCCATGGCTATCGCTCGCCTCGGCCACCGGCACCTCGAAAAGCTTTCCGTCCCGCAGCTTGAGACAACGATCCGCCAATGAAAAATACGCATCGTCGTGAGTAATCACGATAACCGTCTTTCCGCGGGATTTTAGGGAACCGAGAATCTCTCGGTAGAAAATCCTCTTGAATATCGGATCCTGATCCGCAGCCCATTCATCGAACACATAGAACGGACGATCTTCCAGATAAGCAACCAGAAGTGCGAGCCGTTTTCGCTGCCCTTGCGATAAATTGACCGTAGAAAACTTACCGTCCTTGACGGTGACCTTGTGAGCGAGGTCCAGATGCTTCAGGTATTCCCATATTTTGCTGTTGGATTCCAGATTGTCGAAGCCCAATAGGTTTTCGAACAGGAAAAAGTCGAAAAAAATGGCCGAGAAGTGCTGTCGATAATATTCGAGATTTCCATCGTTTATCGGTTCGCCATCCAACTGTATTTCTCCGCTTTCCGGCCGATATAATCCAACCAATAAAAAAGCTAACGTGGATTTCCCGCTGCCGTTTCCTCCAATAATAAAAACGATTTCACCGGGGTATAGAGTTAGGTCGATAGGGCCGAGTACGAACTCCACGCGCCCGTCTTCTCCACGATAACAATGCTGGACTTTCGAAAGCTCCAAAATCGGCGTACGCGCTTCGGGATCTCTTCTTGGAAGCAGCCCGTAATCCTGATTTTTGCCGGAAAGCCCTTTCTCCAGAGCGTGAATCTTTCCGGCCGACACCCTGGCTTTCGACAGGATAGGAATAACTTCGAGCAGAAGCTGGAGCGGCATAGCCATGTATAAAATGATCAAACAATAGCCTCGCGCGATCTCGGACGGAATTTCCTGCCACTGAGGCAGAATGAAAAGAATCGTACCGATCACTGCGTAAAACAATCCGTTTCCCCAGTTGATGGCGACCGCATACCACAGCATTGCCGATAGCCTATTCCGACGGCAATTGATAATCGAAGCTTCCACGCAGTCCGACAAAAACGCCCGGCGACGCGGCTGATTGAGCTTTAGCTCCTTGATTCCATCGGTCATGTTCCGAATGTATCTATATACCGAATCCTCGTGCTCGCGGGCGACCACCAGCCATCGATAGGCCCAGTATTGAATCGTCCTAAAACTGAGGACGCCGACGGCCATGGCCCCTAACACGATCCAGAGGATATCCCTCGATAACCAGCCGAGATAACCCAGGCCGCCGAACACCACGGCGATATTGACGCAAATGGAAGGAATTCGGGTGAACGCCTCGGAGACTGCCGCCACATCTTCTGTGAGATTTGCCAAGGCCTTGCCGGGGCCCATTTTCTGAAATTCAGCCAGCGGTAATTCGAGAATTTCTCGACACAGCCTGATTCGTAAATCACGAATCGTATTTTGTCCTAGGAATATGACGACGTATTCCGATACGAGCCTGGCCGCGATAAAACTGCCACACAGTCCGACGAATACCGGCCAATACTCGTCTATAGAAGCAGGGGGCTGCAGTGCGCCATTGATCACGGCGAGCAGTGCGACCCCGCTAAGCCCACTAACCATGCCCGTTAGGGCAGCGATCAAGAGCGCGATCCATGACCGAAACGGAAGAAAGCCGAATAAATCACTCATCGGGTTGTCACATTATCGAGACCGAGCAGGTTCAGTGCGGCGTATTTCGAGCTCGACGCATCGCTGTTTCTTGTGCAAGAACGCATATATAAACTCCCAGTTCATTCTGCCGACACCCCAGACACCGTTGCTATCCGGCCCGATATCGGCTTTCAGAATAATCCCGATAGGGGTATCTCCCCTATTTTCAGAGGAGCAAAAATTTCCCAATGAATAAGCTAATAATCTTGTATTGCGATTAGTTTCACAAAGCTCGACTGGTTGCGGACAATGCGAATGATGGCCGATGATCATATCCCACATGTTTAATAATCTGCGGCCGTGCAGCACCTGATGATATTTAGGACGCAATTGCATTTCGTATCCCCAGTGCGGATACAAAATATTGAATTCGGCATCGCCAGCAAAATAATCATCGACCTCATCTATCGTCGCTACGAATTCGCATTTTTGATTCGACCAACGGGTACAACCGACAATATTTACCTTACCGTCAATGAGCACAGACGGTTCATCCCGCCTTCCCACGGTTATAAAGCCATAATCTTGCAGCCGCCGGTAGGATTCGCAAAACCCATCCCAGCCATAATCGCCCGTGTGATTATTGGCACAGGATAGAACCGTGCGCTCAGGTGGAAAAAGCTTGGACAGATGGTCCAAAATCTCCTCGGTGTGAGCCTGGGCCATAAACACCTGCTTGCGGTGGCCGGTAACAATAGTCCCTTCGAAATTACCGACCAGGAAATCCGTATCAGAGAAAAAGCGCCTGATATCCTCCCCGATTCTTAAATCCATTCCTTCGAGGATCATGATATCTCCGATAAAACCCAGCTTTATCCGAGGCATAACGGTATTTATCACGCTGTTATCGGGAACGAATTCTTCGAATGGGCCGTGGCTTCGCGGCGGATTGATCAGGACGTGGTAAATCCACTCCAATCCCTCGACGAGGCTATAAGGCTGGGAAAAATATCGGGGCGGCTTGTCGTTATCCCAACCGGGGCACCTTACTGCTACTTTGCGTTTGAGCAGGTCCATCGAACTAATCCGGCGTGTTGTTTCAGGGTGGATGCTTGCAAGTCGCTCAACGAAAGGGCCGTTCCAGAACGCCCGCGTCGACCAGATAATCGAGCGATTTGGCAAACACGCCCTCATCGACCGTCGGCAAGGCGATTCCGGCTTGCCTCAATGCTTCAGCCGTCGTGCCGCATCGATAAGGCACTGAACCATCGTGATGATGTTCTACAAAGGACTCCACCATTCCGGCCATGGTGTGCAAAGGCTGATCGGGCGACCGAGAGGCGAGCGTGGAAAAGGCGCTCATCCATTCCGGGGGTGAAGCCTTTTCAATCCGATACCCATACCTGTCGAGCCAGGCAATAAGATCCGATACCGGTGTCGGATGAGGATTGAAAACGTGATAGGTACGCCCTGGCGAGGAATCGAGGGCGGACAGCCCCACGATGGCGCGGCTGACGAAGTCGACGGGTGTCAGCACGAATGACGTCCTATTCGTGGGAAATATCCCGAGATCGAGGCACACCTTAAGAAACCGGCAGTGGAAATCATTCGGATTCCAGCGCCGGTGCCGCCATGTCCCGTCACGGTGCCCAATCGGTAAACGGTAACCGGCAAGCCGCGGTCGCGCGCGATTCGAATCAGATGCTCGGCCACCAACTTGCTCTGCGAATACCCCAAGGTCAAACGGGTATTCAGGCTGGGCAGATCGTCCTCCGAAAATCCTGGCGGCTCGGGCTCGGTTCCGTCGTCGAAAATAGACAACGTCGATACGTAATGAACCGGCTTGACCGTGCCGGTGCAGGCAAGGCGAAGGATCTCCCGCGTACCCGACACGTTGGCGGGTTTCAAAGCCGGATAAGATAAGATCAGGTTGGTCGACGATCCGTTGTGATAGATCACGTCGACTTCATCGCCCAACTCCCGAAACCGCGCCGCCGGCAGTCCGAGAAACGGTTTTGCCAAATCACCGGGCAAAGGCACGATCCGCTGTTTTGCCAAAGGGTTATGGATGGCATAGCGATCGAGGGTTTCTTCGATTTTATTGGCTGCGTCCTCAGCCGAACCGGAACGCACCAGGCAAAAAATCTTTCCTTGAGTTTGCGCCAATAGTTCGTCCAGTAAAAAAGGGCCCACGAACCCGGTAATTCCAGTCAACAACACATTGCGAGGAAGTCCGTTCGGTTTCCCTGGGCGGAAAGCAGGCGTGATGGACGAATCCAGAATCGCTTCCGCGGCCAGATTCACAATGGAAGTTGATGGTTCTTGTTGCTCCGAATTCACGGCATCGCCGAGCGATGCTGCTGCCGAACAAGCCGCGGCGGCATCTTCGAGTATCCCTAAAAGCCTGCCGGCAAGTCGCTCGATGGTTTCCCGCGAATGACAGGCATGGCTGTAGCTCCAATGAACGCGCAATTCACCCGCCACGACCGAGGCATCGATCGACAGGCTGCGCGGCCGCATTCCCGCTGGATCGTTCAGGCGGCAGGCGGGTTCCGGAGCGAGAGAAAACCAAGCATCGACCGCGGTTCCTTGATCGATTCGGCCAAGGTAGTTAAACCCGATTTGAGGTTCCGGAACGGCTTCCAGCCGGCTGACAAGATCGGGATTCCGATTCAGATAGCGCACGACGCCGTAATCGATGCCGTGGTTCGGGATGACGGCCAGTTGCTCCTTCACCGCTTGGACTATTTCCGGAAAAGCCCGATCGGGCGAAATTTCGAACAAAACCGGAAATAAGGCGGTAAACCAGCCTACGGTGCGCGAGATGTCTACATCGTCAAAAAGGTATTCACGGCCATGGCTTTCCATTTCCAAAAATACCGAGTCGCTTTGCGCCCATTCGGCCAGCACGGCCACTACCGCCGCGAGAAGAACCTCGTTGATCCGCGCGCCATAGGCCAGCGGGGCGTTTTGCAGCAAAACGGACGTTTTCGTCGGGTCCAGCGAAATGGTCACGGTCTCGCCGGTTGCCTCGGAATCGACGCCCCCGGCGAAATCCATCGGCAGTGCAGCGATCCGGCTCCAATCGGTGTTCAGCCAATAGGCGACGTTGCGCTCCGGCATTGCCGTTTGCGCATGATCCGCGAGGCGTTCCGCCCATTGCTTGAAGGCGGTGGTTTTTTTCGGCAACCTCATCTCTCGCGCCGCGAGAGCCTGCCGGTAAAGGGCGCTCATGTCTTCCAAAAGAATGCGCCAACTTACTCCGTCCACCACCAGGTGGTGGATGATGATCAACAAACGGCTGCTCGAATCGCCTCCGCAATCGAACCACACCACCCGAATTAAAGGCCCGTGACGCAAATCGAGGCTGCGCTGCCACCGCGAAGCCTGTTCGGTCAGCGCGGCTTGCCGGCGATCCTCGGCGAGACCCGAAAAATCGACCGAAACGATTTCGACTGCGCCCTCGACATCCTCCGCCAGCACCTGCGTCCAAAGACCGCCGCACTCGCGAAAACGGGTGCGCAAAACATCGTGGTGGTGCAGCAGGTGCCGTATGACGTCTGTCAGTACCGCGGGGACGATCGGCTGTTTTGCCTCCAGCAGAACCGATTGGTTCCAATGATTCGGGTTAGGGAAGGACTGTTCGAAAAACCACCGCTGGATGGGCGTCAAGGGAACTTCTCCCGTAATGATGCCCTGTTCCGCCTGCACGTCCGTGTCGCGGTCCTTTGCTTTCGCCAATGCTTCGATGGTTTGGTATTCGAAAACCTGCCGGGGATGAATGGTCAAGCCGGCCTGCTTCGCCCGATTCACCATCTGCATGCTTAATATGGAATCGCCGCCGATCTCGAAAAAGTTATCCTGGATGCCGACTTTCTCCAGACCCAATACCTGCCCCCAGATAGCGCACAACACGGCCTCGATCTTGGTGCGCGGTGCGACGTAGCGGTCCTCCGATTGATCCCGGACGTCCACTGAAGGTAATGCCTTGCGGTCCAGTTTGCCGTTGGGCGTCAGCGGGAGACGATCGAGAAATACAAAGGCCGACGGAATCATGTAGCTGGGCAACATGTTTTGCAGAAACGCGCGTAACCCGTCGGCGTCGGCCGCGCGTTCGCCTTGCCTTGGCACGAGGTACGCAATCAGGCGCTTGCTTCCCGAAGGGGTTTCGTGATCGGTCACGACCGCTGCTTCGATATCCGGGTGCTTCAGCAACTTGACCTCGATCTCGCTCAACTCTACTCGAAACCCCCTAATCTTGACTTGGTGATCGGCCCTCCCCAAGAACACGATATTGCCGTCGGCGCGGAAATGCGCACGGTCTCCCGTCCGGTAAAGACGAGCCCCGGAGGCATTATCGAAAGGGTTGGGCAAAAAACGTTCGGCGGTCAATGCCGGCTGATTCAAATAGCGGGCGGCAAGACCTTCGCCGCCGATATAAAGCTCGCCGGGTACGCCAACGGGCACCGGATTCAAATAGGCATCCAATAGATATATCCGCGCACCGGGAATGGGGCGGCCGATGGGTATCGAGTCCTCGGAAAATTTCGGCGGGATTTTATATGCGGTGCACCAGACGGTGCCTTCGGTGGGGCCGTATTCGTTATAGAGATCCGCTCCCGGCAGTTGTGCGTAGTGGCGTTCGGCCACTCCCGCCGAGCAAGCTTCTCCGGCGACGATAACCGCCCGCAAGCTATCGAGTTGCCCCGCATCCGCTTGCTCGAGGAGGATATTGTAAAAAGACGGCAGGCCTAACAAATGGGTAATCCGCTCTTTCCTGATCCAATCGACCACAAACGCCGGAACGGTATGAGTCGAATCATCGGGAATGCACAGTTTTCCGCCTTGGCTCAAGGTCCAGAATATGCCCGCCACGGAACTGTCGAAGGCAAAGGAAGAAAGCAATAAAAAGCTTTCCACCGGGTTGCGGTAATAGGCAAACCGGGCCTGGGTCGAGTGCAGGACATTGCGATGAGTAACGGCTACGCCCTTGGGTTTTCCCGTGGACCCGGAGGTGTAAATAACGTAGGCCAGGTCGCCGGAATCGGTCGTCACCCGCGGATCCACGACGGGTTGTTCGGCAATCGCTTCCCAATCACAGTCGACGCATGTCGCCGCTATCGATAGATTCGGCAACGCCGCCAGCACCGATTCCCGAGTCAGAAGCAGCGCTGCGCCGGAATCGTCCAGCAGATACGCAATCTCGTCCTTGGGGTATTTCGGATCGATCGGCACATAGGCTCCGCCGGCTTTCAGAACGCCGAGTATCCCGACCACCATTTCCGGCAAGCGACCGATACATAGTGCGACCGTGATTCCGGGTCCTACCCCTTTGCTACGGAGGTAGTGCGCCAGTTGATTGGCCCTGGCGTTAAGCTCCGCGTAAGTCAAAGTCGATCCGTTGCCGCACAGGGCGATTGCTGACGGCACACGCCGCGCCTGATCCTCGAACAGTGCGTGGATGAATCCGTCCGCCGACGTTTCTCCCGAGCGCGCGGGCAGGCCATTCGCACTCTCCGGACCGCCATCCGATAACACGTAGGCGGTTACAGTGCTCCACTCCTCGGTCAGTTGCCGGTTTTCCTCCGGCGTCAGCAGCCGCAATTCGCTGATCCGCGTGTCCGGAGCGTCTGCGATGTGCTCCAGTAATACCCGGAAGTGACTCGCCATGCGGGCGATCGTGCTCTCGTCGAACAAATCGACGTTGTATTCCAGGGATGTGCGCAGACCGTCCGGCTCTTCGGTAACGTGCAGGGTCAAGTCGAACTTTGAAACATGGTTCTCGACCGAGAATGGCGTGATATCCAGTCCGGTTACCCGTATCGAGTCGAACGGCACGTTGTGCAGTACGAACATGACCTGGAATAACGGATTGGAACTCGCATCTCGAATCGGCTTGAGCTTTTTAACCAATAACTCGAAGGGATACTCCTGATGCGGCTGGGTATCCAACATCGTTTCGCGGGTTCGGCCCAGCAAGGCGGTGAATTTCGGATTGCCCGAAAGATCGGTTTGCAGTGCCAATACATTGACGAAAAAACCGATCAGCCCTTCGAGCTCCGCATGGTTGCGGTTGGCTACCGGGGTCCCTACGCAAATATGTTGCTCACCGGTATAGCGATGCAGGAGCACATTGAAGGCGGAAAACAAGAGCGCGAACAAAGTCACGTTCCGCCGGCGGCATAACTGGTTCAGCTTTACGGTGAGTTCCTTGGCCAGAAAAAAGTGGTAGTCGCTCCCGCGATACGTCTGCACCGCCGGCCTCGTCCGATCGGTCGGCAACTCGAAACCGGAATCGGAACCGGATAAATGACGCTCCCAGAACGAAAACATTTTCGCGAGGACATCCGGTTGCAACCGCTGCCGCTGCCAATAAGCGAAGTCGGCGTATTGGATGGGCAACTCGGGTAACGGTGACGGGCGGCCTAGGACATAAGCTTCGTACAGCGTGGCCAGCTCCCGGTATAGAACAGCCGCCGACCAGCCGTCGGTGATAATGTGGGGCATGGTGATGAGGAGAACATGCTCCTGTTCGTCTTGGGTGCCCTCGGCCAAGCGAAAGAGCCTGACGCGCAGCAGCGGGCATTCGGATAAATCAAAAGGCGTTCTCGATTCCCGGTTAAGCAGTTTTCCAAGGTAGTTGCGGCGTTCCGACGGAGATTGTCCGCTCAGATCCTCCACACTGACGGACAAGCTAAGTTCCGGCAGCACTCGCTGGATCGGCTCGGAGTTCGCGATGACAAATTCGGTCCGCAAGGACTCGTGCCGACGGATGATCTCGTTGATGGCTTTTTCCAATGCATCAACGACTAGCGTTCCCCTAAGCCGAACCGCAATGGAAAAGTTATAGGCGGCGCTGTCCGATTCCAATTGATCGAGGAAGAACAACTGCTGTTGGGAGAAAGACAGAGGCGATGGTCCCTGAGGCCGCTTGGGCATCGTGGATGGTCCAAGCCGACGGGGAATCAGCCGCCCTTGCAGGCGTTCTTGCAAAAGCGCTCGTTTGCTTGCGGATAATGCAGACTTGGATTCGGATAATTCGATCTCGTTTTTCATCCCATTGTCCTTTCCAGACGTTTCTTGAACCCGGCCTCGCTCCGCCTTGCCGCCTTTCGCTTCTGTAGCCAGCGCACGATTCCGCTGACGTAAAGGATCAAGGGCGTGAAACCGATGACACACCATGCGATGCGGCCCGGAAGGCCAATCGCTTCTCCGCTATGCAGGGGCCACATGAGGTTGAGGAATGTCTCGCCGGCGGTAAATTGATTCGGGTCCTGAACCGCCAGCACCTTGCCGGTGTACTGGTCGATCCAGATCTTGGTGCGCGGCCTGAGCCGGTTAGCTTCTCCGGATTGCCTTTTCTCGATGACATAGACGCCATCGGGACCGTCCGGCGTCTGTACTCCACGCAGTTCTGCGCCGGGAAAAACGGAGTCGGCTATTGCCACGGCGTCGGCTATCGAAATCCGGCGCCCACCGGCGGCTGATTCCGATTTAAGTTCGGGGTCCTTTAAATGCTCGGCGCCGATAGGCGAAAAACATCGTATCAACGGCTTTAGATAATCATCGTAATTGAACGAAAACCCGGTAAAAGCCAGTGTGACGAGAACCGTTGCTGCGTAAAAGCCGGTTACTTTATGCAAATCGAAATAAAACCGTTCCGGACTCGCCCTTCGTTTGAAAGTGATCGCGGTTTTCATTTTGTTCCAACGCGGCCACCACAGGTACAAGCCGCTCAACGCGGAAAGCAGCAGGAGCAGGCCGGAGAAACAGACTATGTCAAAACCCAGTTTGCCGGGTTTCGAACCGAGCTTGCCCAAAAGAAAGCTGGCGTGAATCTCGTAAATCAGGGTCGATAAGGATTGCCCCCAAAAGCTCTCCTTGAGGATTTCACCACTGTAAACATCCACCAAAACCCGCAACGGTGCGTAAAATTCATCCATCGTTTCCTCGGGGTTCGGATATATTGCCCACAAATAGGTTTTCCCATACCCAGGCAATACCAAGATCCATTGCCCCTTTCTTTGTGGATGTGCCGCCGTGAGGGTTTGCATGATTTCGTCCAATGAGTGTGGTTGCACATCGGATTCGTGATGGGTTTGCGTCGGCAAACCGAGTTCTTCCAATTCTCGGAAGAAAACATTAACCGACCCCGTCAGTCCGAGAACGACGAAAACAAACCCTGCCGCCAAGGCGATAAATAAATGCACCTTGAGCCAGAAAGCGCGAAAACGCCGTCGAAGAGTAAGGTGTCCCGAGTTTCGTTCCATGTTCGCGTTCGTGGAATACTTTTTCGTACAGCAATAGGTTTAATCTTTTCTAAAGCGCGACGTCATGACGCCTATCGCGAATTTCGATAGTAAGACCAAAGGACAGCGGCTTATCATTGAAACCGGTTTTATCGCCAGGCTGTTTTTCGGGTGACAGTCGGATTTGGAAATTTCCGCAAATCATCGCCAAGGCGCTTTTGATAACCAGCATGGCCAAACCTCTTCCCGGACATGAACGCGGCCCCGAGCCGAAACCCAAAAAGGCTTTGCCGTTATGTTTGGAAGATTCCGCTTTGGTTTCGCTGCGCCATCGCCGGTGATCAAATACCCTGGCCTGATGAAAATTTTCATCGTCCAGAGCGCAACGCGCGATCAGCAATACCAATGGAGTTCCAGCTGGTATCTCGACATCGTCCATTACCAAATCCGCCTTGGCCTCCACGATCGCGAGGCGGGATACCGACGACGTTCTCATCGTCTCTAAAATAACGGCGTCGATACATTTGAGCTTCTTGATATCTTCAATGTCCTCGATAATGCCGCCATTGCCTAGTACAGCATCGACTTCGTCCTGAATGTCCCTTTGGACCTGGGGGTCTTTGGCAATGCAGAAGAGCACCCGGAGCAGGGTATTCGCTGTAGTGGGTTCGGAGGCCAGAACTATCAACAGAATATTTTCGATGAGTTTTATATTGCGAATATCAGAACCCTTTTCTTTCATGGCTTCTATAAGAAGCCGGACCATGCTCACCGCGTTGCCAGCCCCATTTGTGTCATTTAAAAGGGATCCTTTACGTGCGATGACATTTTTAACGACTCTGAAGATTTCCCTTATGTCTTCGTCAAAATACTTGTTTTCGGAGAAGCTTTCCAAATGCATTTGCGGCAGTAAGGCATCGATGCGCCTGCCCAAAATGGGGACCAGGTTATGTAAGATATTCTTCGTGACCTCTTGCTCGCCCACTGGCATATCGGTCAGATCGCCGAATACCATCGTTGTAAATACCGATATCGAGAAGCCCAAAATCTCCGCTTCCAAATCAATTTTCGAAAGGTTTTCGCCATGAGTGATCCAATGGTTTTTCAAATCTCCGGTAGCCGCCTTGATATATTCGAAATATTGGGCCATATGGCGGGATTCCATGGATGCCGCTATAACTTCCCGTTGACGTTTCCAGCCGTGGTCGTCGGCAGCCTCGATTCCGTCCACTTTCATGGTTTCGAGAACTCTGTTTTTCCTGCTATATGGGCCGAAAAGGTCCGGCCTTTTGCGAAGAATGAAATTGATCTGATTGGCATTCGCGACGACTACTAGCGGCCGGTTCGCAAATTGAACCGTGAAAAGTTTTCCGTACCGGTCCGCTAGCTTCTCGAAGATTTCATGAACCCGGTTGAAGTCAGGCTCCAATACCACCGGGTCCGGATGGCCGGGGAGCGCAGAAATGGTTTTGATACTACACATCACAATCCTCTTTTCCCGGCCGATTGAATCGCCTCTGCTGGTTCACCCCAGATCCACCGGTGTACCTTAAGCCAGACCCTGCACGCGCCTTGAGCGACCGAGACGTCGCGCACCGCTCTGAAGCCCAGCTTCTCTTTCAAGGACGTTTGCAAGGAGGCTCATCGGCATTGCGTGTTCGGGTCGTCTTAGCTATCCAAATACTTGAACATCAAAATTCCACCCGCACCGAACCGATGGCCGTCAGCGGTGCGCCGGGATAAACGCCCAGGCGCGGCGATACATTGATATCCGGATCGGTGGACTCGTAATACGTCTTGTCGAGCAGGTTGCGGATATTGAATTGAGCCGTGACGCGCGTCGGCCCTACCTTCAATCGGTATGCCGCGAAGGCGTCCATCCGCACATAGCCGGGTAATTGGAAGGTATTCTCGACATCGCCTTCCCGTTGCCCCGCCAGTACGCCGCCTAGACCGAAACTCCAACCGTCCGGCGCTTCGTACCCGTTGAGGTCGTATCTGAGCCATAGGCTTGCCGCATGCTCGGGCACATTGTTCAGTCGCTTGCCCTCGTACCCCTTAATCTGGCCATTCAGGGCTCGGTTGTCCTTGGTAATCCGGGCATCGGTGAAGGCATAGCTGCTGATGATGCTCAAGTTGTCGGTAATACGCCCCGCTACGTCCAGTTCGATTCCCTGGCTGCGCTGCTGGCCGATCGCCACGCTGTCGTTGGGATCGGGCGTCGTCAGGTCGGGGGTGAGCAGGTTGTCCTTGGTGATGTGGTAATAAGCCAAGGTAGCGAGCAAACGATCTTCGAACAAAGAGGTCTTGATTCCGGCTTCGAATTGCTCGCCGATTTGAGGATCAAAGGATCTCCCGGCTGCCGATATCCCATTGTTGGCGCCGAGCGAGGTCGTCCAATTACCGTAAACTCCCAGCCACTGCCAAGGCTGGTAGAGAATGCCCACGCGCGGACTGAATCCGTCGTCTTTCCGGATGGTGTCCGGCAGGTTTTTGTCGGCAGCCGAGAAGGAGCTGCCCCGACCTCTACCCGTTTCGATCCAGTCGTAACGGCCTCCCCCCATGATATGCAGCTTGTCCCACAAGGTGATGTGGTCCTGGAAATAAACGCCGTGCCACTCGTCTTTGATCACCGAGCGGTTGTTCTGAAATTCCGTCTCTAATACGGCACTGTCGAATACGGCCTTGTCGATTCCATAACTGGGCGAAGGATTGAATATGTTGATCGCCAGCGCCGGGTCGGGGGTGTCGAAAAAACCCTGGGTGCGGTATTTGGTGAAGGACCGGAAATAGTCGTATCCCACCAGGACGTCGTGGTCGGTTGGACCGATCCGGAACTTGCCGGTCAAATCGAGGTTGGTAGTGTAGCCCTCGCTGTCATAACGCTGGAAAAAGACGTTGCGCTGAAGGATGCCGGTAACGGGATTCAATGCGTTCCCGAACGCCGGTGCAGGGTTGAGAAAGGTTTCGTCGCCATGGCCGAAGTTGGCGAGGAACCGGTTATGGATGGCCCAGTCTTCGTTGAACCGATGGTTGATTTCGGTACCCAGCAACACCCTGGAAATATTGTCCAACGGATCGTTGGGATCGCCGAAGGCACGTCTCACGGGGATATTCGCCGGGCGCTTGCCGATGACAGGGATGCCATAATCGGCCTGGTAGTCCTGATTGAGCCCCTCGATGTTGATCGTTATATCGGTTGCCTCGGTCGGTCGCCACGTGACGCTGGGATAAACCATGATCCTGTCATTGGAGATGAAATCCCGGAACGACTCGTTGTTCTGGTAGGAGCCGGTGAAGCGATACAACAAGGATTTGTCGTCGGTGATCGGGCCGGTAGCGTCCCATTCGGTGCGATAGAAGTCGTACGAGCCGAACCGTTGTTCCAGGGAGTAATAAGGAATGTCGAGCGCCCTCTTGGTCGTGACATGGATCAAGCCGCCGGGCTCCGCGCGTCCGAACAGAACCGACGCCGGCCCCTTGAGCACTTCGACGCTTTGCAGATTGGCCGTATCGAATTCGGAACGGAAACCGCTCGGGACTGCCATTAGGCCGTTGCGGTAGGTCAAGGGATTGCGAAATCCGCGAACGATGAAGCCGGTGCCCGCTCCGAGGGAGGATTGCGCTCGAACGCCGCTCACGTTCTCCAGAGCATCCGTAATCCTGGTAGTTTTCTGATCCTCCATCACCGCTCTCGGCACTACTTGAATCGATACCGGCGTCTCGATGATCGGCGTGTCGGTCTTGGTGGCTGGGAAGGATTTGGAAACGGCGTAGTCCTCGTTGTAGGGATCGTTCGGATCGGCCTCCGCTCCCGCACTGACAGTCACTTTCCCGAGCGCGATGGCGTCGGCTGCATCGCCGCCGGATTGAACGGCGATTGGCTTGCGCTCCAGGGTCACCGTCCGTTGGCCGGTGAAACGGGCTTGAACGGGAGCCGCGCTCAGCAGCACTTTCAAGGCCTTTTCCGGTGTATAGGCGCCTTTGAGGGGGGCGTTGCGCAGCCCCTCGGCGACATCGCCTTCGTAAAGAACCTGGACGCGGCTCTGCACGGTGAAAGCGGACAGGGCGCGGGGCAAATCTTGCGCCGGAATGTCGAATTGGATCGGCGCTTGAGCGGTCGTCGTGGCCTTGCCGACGGGCTGCGGCTCGGCGCCGACGGAAGCAAGCGGAACATAGGCCGCAAAAGCCGCGGCAATGGCCGTACTCTTGCGGGTAAGGGCACCTGGGCACAGGCCATTCTTCGAACCTGTCTCAACACCATTCCCTCCTTGATGAGCGACAGCTTCTTGTTGTCGATCCTTGTTAATCGACAGGACGTCTTCCCCAGTAAATTTCAAGTTATCGGTCGTTTTCATCGTTATTTTTTCTTTCTGCAGGCTGGTCGAATGACACCTCAGAATCACTCCGCTCCGGGCGAATTCGTGCCGGAATTCAGAGCACAGGAGTTAAGAGGCCTTTGCCGTCCTTGGCTTCCGGACCCCGGCAATCCATGCCGGGGCGACGACTTCAGTAGATGCCTTTACCCACACGGGAAGGTTTCTTACAGTGTTTCTTCAGTTCATGATCCGTCCTCCAGTAACGCCAAGGCTTCCTCTTCCGAAAGGGATTCGAGTTGTTCGATCAGGCATTCCTCGATCACCAAGGCGAGCTGTGTGATGGTGGAGGCCTCGAAGACGCGTCTCAGGGGAACCTCGACATCGAAAGCGGTCCGTACCCGAGACAGCACTTGTACGGCGATGAGGGAGTGCCCGCCGAGATCGAAAAAGTTGTCCTCGACGCCGACCCTATCCAGGCCCAATACGTCTTTCCAGATGTCGGCGAGAATTTCTTCCGCAGGGGTGCGCGGGGCCACGTAGCGCGCTTCCCTTTGAGCGGCGACGTCCGGCGCCGGCAAGGCCTTGCGGTCGATTTTGCCGTTGCTACCGAGAGGCATGGCGTCGAGGCGAACGAAGACCGATGGCACCATGAAGTTCGGAAGCCGTGCCGAGAGATAGGCGCGCAACTGGTCGATCAGGGAAAGACCGTCCGCGGTTTCCTCGCGAGCCGCGATACTCGGCTTGCTCTCCAAATTTTCTCCGGGTTGCGCATCCGGCCCGTTGCCGGAGGGAGAGGGAGAAAACGGCAAGCGTTCCGTGACATAGGCCACCAGACGTTTGCCGCCCGCGCCTCCGTCGTCTCGGGCCACCACCACGGCTTGCTCCACGGCCGGATGCAGGAGAAGCTGCGCCTCGATTTCGCCCGGTTCGATCCGCGCCCCGCGAATCTTGAGCTGGTGGTCGATGCGTCCGAGGAACTCGATGGCGCCGTCCTCCCGGTAACGGCCGAGGTCGCCGGTGCGGTACAAGCGCCCGCCGACAGGGCCGAACGGGTCCGGAACGAACTTTTCCGCCGTCGTTTCCGGCCGGTGCAGGTAACCTCGCCCGACCTGGATACCGGCCACGCAGATTTCTCCGGGCACGCCCACGGGAACCGGGGTGAGCCAGGCATCCAGAAGATACAGCCGGGTGTTGTCCACGGGGCGCCCGACCGGCACGATCGTTTCGGTTTCTGCGGGCGTTTCCGGTACCTCGTAGTAGGAAACGTCGTCCGAGCATTCGGCGGGACCGTAGGCATTGAGCACCCGCACGTGCGGGAAGCGTTTCATCCAGCGCCGGCAGAGGTCCGGCGGAAACGCCTCGCCGCAGGCGATCAGCCAGCGCAGCCGCGGCAGCTCGATACCCCCGGCCATTTCCAGCAGGGCCTGGATCATCGACGGAACCGCCTCCAGAACGGTGACTTCGCGTTCGGCGATTTGGCGGAGAAGCAGGCCGGGATCGCGCACGATGTCGTCCGGGAAAATCTCGACCCGAGCGCCGCATGCGAGAGCCGTCAGGTGCTGCCAGACGGAAATGTCGAAACACTGTCCCGCGGTTTGGGCGATGGCGTCGGCTTCGCTCAAACCCAAAGTCGGAACCTTGGTGATCAGGTTGTTGAACATGCCCCGGTGCTCGACCATGGCGCCCTTGGGCGTTCCGGTGGAGCCGGACGTGAAGATCGTGAAGGCCAGGCTGCCGGGGCCGTGCAGGCGTTCGGGATCGGTGGCCGGATAGCTTTGCGCCACGGGTTCGTCCAGTACCAGCAGCGCCGGCCGCCGGGAGACCGTCCGGCACACTGATTCGGCCCGTTCCCGGAAGGACTTGCCAACCAGCAGCCGAGCGGCGCGGGCTTCCTCCAGCACCTGCGTCAGGCGTGCGTCGGGATGGCCGGGATCGAGCGGCAGATAGGCGCCGCCGGCTTTGAACACGCCCAACATCATCACCAGGAAATCGATGCCGCGATCGTTCAACAGGGCGACCAGCGTCTCGGGGCCCACCCCAGCGGCGCGCAAGGCGTGAGCCAGGCGATTGACGCGGGCGTTGAGTTCACGATAGGTCAATGCCTCGCCGCAGCAGGCGACGGCGACCGCCTCGGGCGCCAGCGCCGTCTGCGCTTCGAAACGGGCCACGATGTCCCGAGGTTCGGGATAGGGATGATCGGTCCGGTTCCATTGCTCCAGGATTGCGCCGCGCTCGCTTTCGGTCAGCATCGGGAGCGAGCCCAGGCGGGCGCCGGGATGGCGGATGAGGCTTTCCAGCAAGGTCTTGAAATGCCCGAGCATCCGTTCCACGGCGGCCGGTTCGAAACGGTTTACGTCATAGGTAATTTGCAGGTGGAAACGCGGGGAAGGAACCAGCACCGCGTTGATCGGATAATTGGAATGGGTGCGGTGCTTGTCGTCGACGATGTTCAAAACGTCCTTGGAACCCCGCAAGGTCGGATCGACCGGCGCGTTTTCGAACACGAACAGGTGCTGGAAGAGCGCCTGGCCTCTGGGAAGCTCGCTCAAAGCTTGTATCTGTACCAGAGGCATGTATTCGTATTGGCGGAGCTCCAGATTGTGGTACAGCAGTTCGCGCAGGAATTCCAGGGCCGGCTGATCCGGCTTGACCTTGACCCGCAACGGCAGGCTGTTGATGAACAATCCCAGCGCCGTTTCCACCCCGGGCAAATCGGTCGGGCGTCCGGCCACAGTCACTCCGAACACGACTTCGTCGCACCGCGAATAATGGGCCAGCATCAGCGCCCAGGCGGCCTGCAAGACGCTGTTCGGCGTCACTTGGCAACGCTGCGCCAAAGCATGAAGCGCCTTGGTGTCTTCCTCGGACAACGGCGCCACCCGATCCCGGACCTGGCTCGTGCCTTTTGTTTCCGGCGGAACCGGCTTGTCCACGACCAGCGGCGTGGGTTCGCCGAATCCGGTAAGGTACCGGCGCCAGAAATTTTCAGCAGCCTCCCGGTTCTGCTCCGCAAGCCAGCCGATATAGTCCCGATAGGGTATCGCAGCCTCCCTGGGCGGGCAGGGCTCTCCTTTTACCTTGGCCTCATAGTTCGCCCGGAACTCCAACAAAACCGGGGACTTGCACCAGGCATCCATGAGAATGTGGTGATGGCTGCGGATGAAGCGGTAACGTCGGTCGCCGAACCGGACCAGGCGTATCCGCATCAAAGGCGCCACCGTGAAATCGAAACCCGTTTTCAGCTCGGTTTCGATCAACGCCTCGAACCGCCGTTCCTGTTCGACTGGGTCCATTCCTCTCCAGTCCTGATAATCGAACGGCAGCGCCAGGTGCTTCTGCACGCACTGGTGCGGACTCGAATAGTCTTTCCAAAGAAAGGACGTGCGGAGGATGGGGTGACGGTCCAAGACCTCCTGCCAGGCCGCCTTGAAAGCCTCGATTTCGACATCCCCGTCGATTTCGTAGCGATCGATCATGTGATAGATGCCCGATCCCGGATACATCAGGGAATAGAACAGCATGCCTTCCTGCATGGGCCCCAGCGGATAGACATCCTCGATGTTTCCCGGCGGATAAGGCAGTCTGTCGAGCTCCTGCGCGGACAGCTTGGCCAGCGGAAAATCGGAGGGCGTTAGCCCGGACACGCCGGGTTCGAGACAGTGGGAGATCAGCGTCTCCAATGCCTGGATCACGGCGTCGCCGAGGCGGGCGATGGTCGAGCCGCCATAACGCGCCGCGCTGTAAATCCAGGTCAGTTGGAGATGCCCGCCGCTGACCGCGGCGTTGACCGCCAATTCGTGCGTCCGGCGGTTCGCCGAGGCGCGGGCGATGCCCGATGCCAGCGCGCATTGCCGGAAATACGCGTGGGCGTCGGTTCCGAGGTCCAGGTGGCCGAGATAATTGAACAGGATGGGCGCATCCGCCGAACAGCCTTTTTCCCGCCCTTCGCCGAGCCAGCGCCAGACGGTGTAGTCGAATCCCCGTGCGGACTGGCGGCGGAACTGCTCCTTGAGGTCCTTGATGATGCCTCCGGTGGCGTTCGCCGGATCGATATCGAAGGTCACCGGGTAGGAGGTCGTGAACCGTCCTATCGTCCGCGTAAAATCCAAATCCCTGAACGGGCCGTTGTCGCGGCTGTGCGCTTCGACCTCCACCCGCAACCGGTGCAGGCCGGACCAGTCCGAAAGACCCTTGACGACGGCGATGAGCAACAATTCCTGAACGCTGGTCCGATAGGCCGCTCCGGCTTCCTGAATGAGCGCCCGAGTGAGTTTTTCGGAGAGCTTGACCGTATACTCGGCGGCATCGGCTTCGGTGTTCGTGCCTTCGTCGCGATCGACCGGCAAAGCCGTTTCAGCAGCCTCCCGCGAGTGCCACCAGGATGGCGCTCTCCCCTCCCCCGCCAGGGTTCCGGCATAGTCCTGAAGCCGCGCAGCCCATTGCCGGTAAGAGGTCGTTTTGGCCGGCAAGGTCACGGCGTGGCCGGAGGCCAATTGGTCGTGGATGAGCACGAGATCGTCCAGCAGGATGCGCCAGCTCGCGATATCCATGGCCAGGTGATGGATGACCAGCAACAGCCGCGCGCCGCGTCCCCGCCCGAGTTCGAACCAGACCGCCCGGAGCGTGGGCCCCTCGCCGAGATCGATCTGTCGCTGCCAATACTCCGCGCGTCCGGCAAGAAAGGCCTCGAACGCCGCGTCAGGGATAGCGGACAGTTCTTCCCGATGAAACATGGGCTGCCGCTCTTTCCCGACGTAACAGGCCCGCCAAGCCGCCGCGTCGCGGGAAAACCGCAGCCGCAAGACGTCATGATGGAACACCAGTTGCTCCACGGCGCGCTCCATCAGGCCGGGGTCGAACGGATGCAGCATGTCCAACAGCAGGGATTGATTCCAGTGATGCGGATTCGCGAGATCCTGGGCGAAGAATTTCTGCTGGACCGGCGTTAGAGGAGCCGGTCCTTCGATAATGCCTTGCTCGGCCTCGAACGGAGCCGCGCTTTCCGCCGCCAGCGCCAATTCCGCCACTGTCTGGTGCTGAAAAATCTGCCGCGGCGCCAGGTTCAAGCCGATCCGCCGAGCGCGGCTCGCCACCTGTATGCTGAGGATGGAATCCCCTCCCAGCGAAAAGAAGTTATCGTGGATGCCGACCCTGTCGATGCGCAGCACCTCGGCCCAAATGGCAGCCAGCCGGGCTTCCGCGTCGTTTCGGGGTGCGGCGTATCGGCGCGTCAATTGACGGGAAGGATCGGGCTTAGGCAGGGACCTCCGATCCAGCTTGCCGTTGGGAGTCAGCGGCAAACCGTCCAGGAACACGAAGGCCGCCGGAACCATGTAGTCCGGCAGAGCGATTTGGACATGGACACGCAGGGCTTCCGGGTCCGGTTCGTCGCCGCTGGATACGATGTACGCGGCAAGACGTTTGACTCCGCGTTCGTCTTCCCAGGCCGTCACCACGGCATCCCGCACTTCGGGATGGGTCCGCAGGCGGGCCTCGATCTCGCCCGGCTCGATACGAAAGCCTCGAATCTTGAGCTGATGGTCAGCGCGCCCCAGGAATTCGACGAGGCCGTCGGCTCTCCGACGCACGAGGTCGCCGGTCCGGTACAGGCGCTCGCCGGGGCCTGCACCGAACGGATCGGGAACGAAGCGTTCGGCGGTCAGGTCCGGACGATTCAGATACCCTTGGGCCAGCCCCGCGCCGCCGATGTACAACTCGCCGGCGACACCGTTCGGCACCGGTTCGAGATTGCCGTCGAGAACATAGGCCCGGCTGTTGGCGATCGGGCGGCCGATCGGTACCGATTCCCTTGCCCCGCTCTCCCGCACGTCCGGTTCAATCGGAAGAATCAGCGATCCGACCGTGGTCTCCGTGGGGCCGTAGTGATTGAAGATAAGGCATTCCGGACGCTGGGCGATGATCCGGCCGACCAGATCGTAGGTGAGCACGTCGCCGCCGCAAATCAACGCCCGTCGAGGCGCGATGGTCCTGCCTTCGGCCGAATCCAGGAGGGCCGCGAGATGAGAGGGCACGATCTTCAGCACGTCGATCGGCTGGCGTTCGATGTAGTCGGCGAACACGCGCCCATCCGTGGCGGCATCCTGGTCGAATACATGCAGACATCCGCCGGAAACGAGGGAAGCGAACAGGACCGTATTGCCGAGATCCGCCGCGGGCGTAGATACCATTGCGTAACGAAATCCGGCGATCGCGGAAATCTGCCCGGCAATAAGCTGGGTGTAATTAGCGAGGCTCCGGTGAGAAACCACGACGCCTTTGGATTGTCCGGTCGACCCCGATGTGTAGATCACATAGGCGGGATGGTCCGGCGTCATCGCAGGGTGCGGATCGTCGTGCGCCGGTTCCGGTCCTTCCGGCCATAGATCCATATCGAGCCGGACGATGGCGGGAAAATGGCTGGAAGCGTTCAAGCCGGTTTGCGTCAGCAATAGGCCGACGCCGGCGTCGGCCAGCACGCGGGCCACCCGGTCTTCCGGATAAGCGGGGTCGAGGGGAACGTAGGCGGCGCCGGCCTTGAGCACGGACAGGATGGCCGTCACGAAATTCGCGGAGCGCTCGACGCAAATGCCGACCCGGCTGCCAGGCCCGACTCCAAGCGCTATCAGATGATGCGCCCAGCGGTTGGCGACGGCGTTCAATTCGCGGTAGCTCAGGCGTTGCTGCTTGCACGCCACGGCCGGAAGATCGGGGGTGTTGGCCGCCTGCAGCTCGAACAGCCGATGAATGCACGGTTCTTCCGGAAGCGGCATCTCCGGCCCAACGGCCTGGTCCAACAGGTGATTTCGCTCCTGCTCGCCGAACAGCCTCAAGCCGCCGATACTTGTTGCGGGATTCGCCGCCACAGCCTCTAAGAGATTGCGGAAATGATCGGCAATCCGGGAAACCGTCCGTTCCGTGAAAAGATCGGTGCGGTATTGGAAGGACAGCAGGAGGCTGGCTCCATCTTCGGCCGCCATCAGTTTGAGATCGAACCGCTCTATGCGCTGCCTGATGGCCAGGGGGCGCACTGGCCAATCGTTCCCGACCGACATCTCGCCGTTTTCCCCCAGAGCGAGCTGCGCCAGTTCGCTTCCGATATTCGCTTGCGTCTGCTGCAGCACGAATAGGGTTTGATAGACCGGCCAGTGATCGGCGTTGCGCTCGACATGCAGACGTTCCACCATGAGGGAAAACGGATAGTCCTGATGTTCTAGAGCACCCAATAAAGCGTCGTGTATCTCCGCCAGATAAACTGAAAAAGGCTTGTCTGCGGCGGGCTGGCTGCGCAGCGGCACCGGATTGACGAAGTTGCCCACCACGGACGCGAATCGGGCCTGACTGCGCCCGGCCGTGGGAACGCCTACGATCAGGTCGGTTTGACGGGTGTAGCGATGGAGCAGGACCTTGTACGCCGCGAGCAATAGGGTGAACAGGGTGACGCCGCTCCGCGCCGCGAAATCCTTTAGCCTGTCGGTTTCCTCCCGGCTCAGGCGAACCGCTACCGAAGCGCCGCGGTAGTTCGGTACCGCAGGCCGCGCACGGTCAGTGGGCAGGGCGAGGATCGGGAGTTCTCCGGAAAGCCGTTGCCGCCAGTAATCCCAGTCGGCATTGCCGGCCGGACTTTCCAGATAGTTCCGTTGCCAGGCCGCGAATTCAGCATAGCTGGAAGCCGGTGGGGACAAGCTCGGCCCTGGAACCGTCTCACCCAATTCCGAACGGATTTTTCTCAACTCGTCGACGAGCACGAGCACCGACCAAAGGTCCAGGGCGATGTGGTGGGCGCAAAGCAGGAGGGTATGCGGAGAGGCTTGAGGCCCTAGGCTATGGGCTACAGGTTCCTGGACATCCGAAGTCTTGAGCCTGAAGTCCGGAGCCTTGGTTCCATGTCGATAGAGGACCACCCGCAAGACCGGTCCGTGCGCCAAGTCGAAGGGTTCGCGGATGCGCCGCGCCATGTCGTCTTGAAGTTCGGATTCCGACCAAACCGAGGCGTCGACGGCAGTAAAGAAGTCGGGCAGGTCGGCCAGCGGCAATACCGACTGAAAGACCTCGTCGCCCTCGTTGCGATAAACCGTGCGCAGCATTTCGTGCCGCTCCGCCAGGCGGTAGAAGGATCGCCGCAAGGCTTCCGCGTCGGCGCCGTTCTCGATGCGCAAGGCTAGATGCAGGTTGTAAACGATGCTGTTCGGTTCCATGTGTTGCATCGTCCACATGGAAAACTGGGTCGAAGAAAGGCTCGAGGCTAGAGACTCGAGACTTGAGGAAACGGAGACTATTGCCTGTTCCTTGTCATTTCCTACAGCCTCCAGCCTCAAACCTTCAGCCTGACAGGCAAGAGCTTCAGCCACTTCCACCACCGACCGGTCGGACAGGAATAGCGTCAACGGGGCCTCGATGCCCAATAATTCGTCCACCGTGTGCTTGAGTTCGACGGCCTTCAGGGAATCGAGGCCCGACGCTCGCAGCGGCGATTCCATGGATACGGCGAATTCCTCGATCTTCAGCAGATGGGCGATCTTGGTCCGGAGGAAACGAGCGATCAGCGCGGCGCGCTGCGGGTGAGGAACGACGGACAAGGCTTCCTGCAGAAGTTGGAGTTGGAATTCCTGCGGCGTCGCCTTGCGTTCGCTCGCCTTCCTCATTCCACCCGAAGTAGCCGGGCTGTCCTGCCCGGCAAGCTGCGCGCCCCCTTCCTTCGGGTCGTCCGACCGCGCCAACACCGGTAGAGCACCCTCCAGGTACGCTTGCTTACAGGCTTGGCGGCGCAGTTTGCCGCTGGAGGTCTTGGGAACGCCGCCGGGCTGGACGAGAACCAGTTCGGCGGCCGTCAATTCACAAGCCTCGGCCAGGGTGCTCCGCAAGGATGCGAAAATCGCTTCGTAATCGGCCTTCCGTATGGCTTCGCGGGTCAGTTCCGCGACCACGATCGGCTTTTCCTCGTCCTGACAGGTCACAGAGAATGCGGCGCAGCCTCCGGGACGCAGGACATCCACACTGTCAGTCAGTGCGTGCTCGATGTCCTGCGGGTAATAGTTCCGCCCTCGGATGATGATCAGGTCCTTGATACGCCCGGTAACGTATAACCGGCCGTCGTCGAGTAATCCCAGGTCGCCGGTGCGGAGAAATGAGACTTCAGGCTTTAGGCCAGAGTCCATAGGCCGGATTCCGCTAGTCCGAAGTCTATGGTCTAGAGCCTCTAGCCTCGCCCTGAAGGTGTTCTCGGATTCCTCGGCGCGGTTCCAGTAGCCTTGCGCCACGCTGGGGCCCGAGACCCAGATTTCGCCTTCCCGGCCCGGCAGGCACGGTTTTCCCGTATGGGGATCGACAATTTGGACAATATGGCGATCCGCGGGCAAGCCGCAGGAAACGAGGCTGGAGGCTGGAGACTTGAGGCTTGAGGAATCGCCGATCCTGGGTTTGGCCTTTGTTTCCTCCAGCCTCACGCCTCCGGTTTCTAGCCTCGCTCCTGTTACAAACAGCGTAGCCTCGGCCAGACCGTAACAAGGAAAGAAACTTTCGCGGCGCAAGCCGCATTCGGCGAAGGCACCGGCGAAGCGATCCAAAGTCGCGGCACGCACCGGTTCGGACCCATTGAAGGCCAATGTCCAGGCGCTGAGATCCAGGTCGCGCTTTTGTTCGGCCGTCACCTTGCGAACGCAGAGATCGTAAGCGAAGTTGGGACCGCCGGAAGTCGCGGCCCGGAATTCGGAAATGGCCTTCAGCCAGCGTACCGGCTTCTCCAGAAAGGCCATGGGTGGCATCAGGACGGCGGTAGAGCCGACATAAAGCGGCTGGAGGATGTTTCCGATCAAGCCCATGTCGTGATACAGGGGCAGCCAGCCGACCACGGTCGAGCGCTCGGTGTGTCCGAAGCTTTGCCGGATGGCCTCCTGGTTGGCGAGCAGATTGCCGTGGCTCACCATCACGCCCTTGGGGTCGCCGGTGGAACCCGATGTGTATTGCAGGAAGGCGATGTTTTCCGGCGCGAGTACGGGCGCCTGCCAACACCCGGCTTCGTCCGAAGCCACGGTATCGGTGGCGAACCAGTTCGACGCGGCGCGCAACGCGCCTCCCACGAATTCATCCCGGAATTTTGCGGCGAGTTCCGCCGTGGTCATGATGGCGGCGGGTGCGGCATCGCGCATCACGGCCTGGAGGCGCGGCAGATGCTGGCGGGTCGGAGGATAAGCCGGTACCGCGATGGCTCCGGCATACAGGCAGCCGAAAAAGGCCTCGATATATTCAAGCCCCGGCGGATACAGCAGCACCGCTCGTTCCCCGACCATCCCCAGGGTCTGAAGGCGGGCGGCGATGGCGCGGGCGCGCCGGTCTAGATCGGCGAACGTCAGCCGGCCGTTTTCGATTTCGCCGTCGGCGAGAAAAACGTATCCTTTTCCCAAGGCATTCTCGTTGGCTCTCGCGCCCAGCAGCTCGACCAGATTGGAGCAAGTCATCCCAACATTTCCCGTCACTCCGGACTCCTCGAAGTTGCGCACTGCGGCCTCCTTTATGAAACGTAATTCAGATATGAGCGGTACCAGGGGAGTACCCGCTTGGCGGAAA
Organism: Methylocaldum sp. GT1BB; assembly: GCF_051027545.1. Lineage (NCBI taxonomy): Bacteria > Pseudomonadati > Pseudomonadota > Gammaproteobacteria > Methylococcales > Methylococcaceae > Methylocaldum > Methylocaldum sp. GT1BB. Next base: position 288,146 of record NZ_CP194902.1, read on the forward strand.
CGCCGGCGCATAGCCCGAGGGCGATCACCGTGTTGTAGTACACGTTCTTGAGCGGCATCCCTCGTCCCAATGCCAAAATTCCCTGAACGGAGCTGTCGCGGGTATGCCAGTCCACGTTGAAGGAGATGGCGCAGTCGAGACTGCGGACGTGGTGCAGCATTCCCGGGGGCATGTAAAGCATGTCTCCCGGTTCCACGGTGCACTCTCGAACCTGCGCCTCCCGAAAAAGCGGATGGCGCACGAAATTCGGGTTTTCGGCGTCCACTTCGCACCAGCGCCACCGATAGCGGTAACAGTAGGAGAGCTGGTCGTGATCCAGCAGGATGAAACGCTTGCGCCCCGCCACCTGGAAGAACAGGTTATGGGTGAGCAGGCAATCGAAATGGAGCGGCGTCAGACTGTGTGTCGGCCCCAGGAAGAACTGGGCGAACTGCAACCAATAAGGTCGGTACCAGCCCGGAAAATAGTCCGACGGAAAGCCGCGGAGGTCGTTTGCCGCATCGGGTAAGACGCCGAGTAGCGGCACGTCGTGAAAATAGGGCGGCCGATCCTTGGCTGCCATTTCGTCCGATTCAAGCCGGGATTGGTAGGCCTCCAGTTGATCCAGATACTCGCTCAACCTGGCGTCGACCGTCCTCAAACCGGCGACGCCTTCATCGGCCAGCCCTTGCTTGAGCTTGACGAAGCGTTGGCCGGAGACTCGGCGCAGATGGTCGAATGTCCAGCGAGCGAGTGCCGGGCAATGGTTGAGCGCCCCGCTCACGACTACCGGAACGCCTTTGGCCACGTACCCGGAGAAAAAATCGGCGGATGAGAGTTTTGCTCTGCGCTCGATTGGAGGGTATACCTTACCTGCAGCCGGATTCCCCGGTTGCGCGTCTGCCGCCGTTTCGATCGCCGGCTTCCGGAGCATCAAATTCGCCATGCTCCCTCCGAATGCCTGCGTAGTTCCGTACCCTTCAAACCAGCATTTCCCAGCAAGCTTCCGGTCGTACTAGAAATCGCTCTCGAGTCGGATTCACGGGAAGGAACGGCGGTCGCCGGCTTGGTCGTTGTCGTGCTTTCCACCCAGTGGCGAACCGTGACTCGGACCGGCTCTCCCTCTACCGCGAGAGCCGAAACGAAACCGTGAATCAGGTCGAGAGGGTAAAGCCACCAGCCGGACGACTGCCCCAGCGCGTCTTGAATCTCGACGGCGGATCGGGTTTCGAGCGGTCCCAAGGGTATGTCGAAGGCATCGAGAGAAAACGACAAGCCGTCGCCACGGCCTTTGACATAGGCCTCCTTTCTGGTCCAGCCCCGAAGAAATGCCGCCGTCTTTTCGGACAAGGAAATTTCGCTGAATTCGGCCTGCTCGTTCGGCGAAAAGACCAAAGGCGCCAGTTCTTGCCAGGGGACATCGTTTCTCACGGGCTCGATATCGATGCCGACCTCGCTATCGCAGGAAATGGCGTATGCCGCCCAGCCCCCGGCATGGGAAAGATTGAACCGGAGCCGCTCGACCGGGCGGCCCGCCACCATTTCGCCGGGAGCGAAATGGGACGCGCAGCGGCCCGTCGGGACGGAGTCCACGGAGGGACTTCGCAATTCCGGTTTGCCAAAAGCGCCATAGGCGAAACGGATTTCAGAAGGGTCGATGTTCAGATATCCGGCGAGCAGCCGGCGGAGAATTCCTCTGGCCGCGGCGTATTGAGCCCGGTCTCGCTCGAACGCGAAGCGGCCGGCTCTTTCCCGTTCGTCATTAGACAAATCTGCGAAGTACCAGGAATAGGATTCGTAAGCGACGGCGCTGTGGTCTGCGGCATTGCCGAGATCAGAAATCAGCGGCACACACCAGACATGCACTTCGGCCGGCGACAGCCGAGGGAAATTAGGCGTAGAAATCACTGGCCGAGACATCCGTATCGCCTTCTCAGAAAGAGCATCCTCCGAACCGGAGAATTCCCACGCGCATCAAGCCTCCTTCCCTGCCGACGCGGCTTCCTGAAGGGACGCCTCCTCCATGTGTCTGCGTAAACTCAGAGGCCGCATGTCCGTCCACACATCCCTGATATAGTCCAGACACTCCTGCTTCGGACCGCTCTTGCCGACCGTTCGCCATCCTATAGGCACTTCCTTGTATTCCGGCCAAATCGAATACTGCTCCTCATGGTTGACGACCACGTGGTAAATCGTCGTATCGTCTTCATCCCAAGCCATGTTTTCGTCCTCCAGATTCGAGTTCAAGCAACCAGGATCGGTTTTCGTCGCCGAGGTTTTTTGCCCCGGATACCCGTATTGACGAAAACACAAAACCGACCCCGTACTCCGGGACGAAAATTTTGAGGGCGATTTGAAGCGAGGTGTGTCCGAGGAATGGATGCGCTGTGCTGCTGGAGCGTTGTCAGGTTTGGTGTAGTGCCCTCAGTAGGTCGGGAATCCTTTCCCGACACCCCAGTTCGGCAAGTGCATTTGTCGGCAAAGGATTGCCGACCTACGACTACGGCTTTGGGATAGGCGTGAGAAAGGAATTCAGGCGGCGAGGGAAGGTGCGCCAGCCCTCGGCCGGATGCGGCGGCTGAGAGCTCAGAGGGTGGGCTGGTAAAGCAAGGTCAGAGCGCCGGAAAGATTTACCGAGCTTAGTCCTAAGGTTTTCTCGATGGCGGTAAGAATATCGCGGGGCCGGGTCAGGTCGAAGGCGCCACTGACGACCCGCTCGCGGATGCGCGGATCGGCGATGATGATCTTGCCGGGGAAATAACGATTTATCTCGTCGACCACGGCGGCGAGCGGCTGCATGTTGAACACCAAGAGTCCCTCGCGCCAGGCCGACGCCTGCCGGGCATCCACGCGGAGAACAGGGCCTATGCCGTCGATGCTGCCGGTCGCCTGCAATCCGGCGCTCAGTTCTATCGCCCGATCCTCGGCCCCCTCGGTGTAGACGCGCACCCGCCCCTCGGACACGGTGACGGTCATACGGTCATCCCGCTCGTATACGTTGAACGCGGTGCCCGTGACTTTGGCCACGCCATGAGCGGTAAGGACGATGAAGGGACGGTCTGGATCGTGGCTCACCTGGAAATAAGCTTCGCCTTCCAGGAGTTTGATCACGCGTCGTTCCGGGGAGAACTCGACCGATAAGGCTGAGTGGGTATTGAGGGAAACTCGGGAGCCGTCCTCCAGCGTAATCTCCTGCCGTTCGCCCCACTCCGTATGATAATCACTGGTCCAAAAGCGAAAAGCTCCCGGCAACCAAAGGTACATGACAAGCGCAGCAGCCAGAGATAAGCCCACGAAGGCACGGCGCGCCGGTCGCCTAGCGACCCTTTGCCCAGCTTTACGGATGAGAGGGGTCGCATCCGTCTGTTCCGACGCCAAAGTCTCTTCTCGTTCGAAGACCCGTCGGGCCGGCTCGTCCAGCAGCGCCCAAAACATTTCGACATCCGCATAAGCCTTGGCATGCAGGGAGCTACGCTTTCGCCAGTCCTCGAAACGATTGCGATCCTCGGGCGTAACCCGGCCGGAGTGGAGTTTCGAGAACCACTCGATCGCCTCGTCGGAGATCGTCGTCTCCACGGGGTTTGGATGCATAACCGCTCTTTTTATCTTGTTGTCTGCGCGACGAACTGGCGTGGCACTTGCCAGCTTTTTCGATTACAGCCGGTCAACTCCTCCTTGTCAAATGATAACGAGTTCGTTGGGAAAATAACGCTGAAAAGTACTTTGCCAGTTTGAACGCAAGTTGGTCTTACTGGGCACCATCAAGGATGGACACGTCAGAGCGGGATTTGCCGCACCCTATTCTTTCGCAGTAGAACGTCGGCGCTATCTAGTCCGCATTCTATCGCGCAGAATCTTCAACGCTTTACCGACCTGTTTTTCCACAGTACGAGGGGAGATATTCAATCGCTCGGCTATTTCGGCATGACTGAGGTGCTGGACCTTGTGCAGCAGAAAGATACGGCGGCATTGCGGAGGCAGTTCAGCGATCGATTGGCCAAGGAGGTCCAACTCTTGGCCTGCTTCCGTGATCTTGTCGGGAAGCGGTTTCGGACAGATCAGGTCTTCTTCCAGCGGCTCGTGATGAGCCTGCGCCGACGCCACGGCCTGCCGCCCGTAATCGACCACCAAATTGCTCGCGATACGAAACAGGTAAGCAGGCAGATTAACTATTTCGTCGACGGAGTTTTGCTGAATAACCCGCAAATAGGCCTCCTGGACTACATCCTCCGCAGTATCGCTGCAACCGAGACGGCGCTTGAGCAATTGCAGCAAGGGTTTTCGAGTTTCCAAGTAAGTCGACTGAATAAGCGCAACGGACGATTTCATTTATTGTTGTTCCTTAACGGGTCTTGGCGCCATCGGGGAGCAAGTACAGTTTTCAAGCCTCGAGAGGAAGATCGTGGCTGAACTATCCGAGCAAGGTCTGTGCCGAGCGCATTTCCGCGCCTGATTCGAGTGGGAATCTAGATGTAGCCTCGCAAACTAGGGCTTATGACTCACTATATGCGGCATATCACACAGCTCTACCATGCCCGGCGCTTCGCTTCTCAAGCTTTACGGTGCCTTGCAGCCGCCTCCGAGCATCTTTGGGATAGCAGTGAGGGATTAGCCTCGGTTAAACGTTTATCGGATAAGGAACAACCAAAGAGAATGGTCGTTAGAATCAGGCGGGAGCGAAAGTCCAGTCTTGAGCAGAAATTGGGCATTCGCTCAAAATGAAAAAGGCCTGCATCGCTGCAAGCCTTTGTTTTACTTGGTGGGCCCTCAAGGACTTGAACCTTGGACCAAGGGATTATGAGTCCCCTGCTCTAACCAACTGAGCTAAGGGCCCGAGAACTGGTCGTTAATCCATGTCAAGGAAACTGCGTAGTTGCTCGGAACGAGAAGGATGACGGAGTTTGCGCAATGCCTTGGCTTCGATCTGACGAATACGCTCGCGGGTCACGTCGAACTGCTTGCCCACTTCTTCCAAGGTGTGGTCGGTATTCATATCAATTCCGAAACGCATCCGCAAGACTTTCGCTTCTCTAGCCGTCAATCCGGCCAACACTTGCTGAGTCGTTTCGCGCAAGCTTGCGACGGTTGCATGCTCGATCGGAGACATCACCCGAGAATCCTCGATGAAATCACCCAAATGCGAGTCCTCATCATCGCCGATGGGGGTTTCCATGGAAATGGGTTCCTTGGCGATCTTTAGAACCTTGCGAACCTTATCTTCGGGCATATCCATGCGGACCGCCAGTTCTTCCGGCGTCGCTTCCCGTCCCATTTCCTGCAACATCTGACGCGAGATACGGTTCAGTTTATTGATCGTCTCGATCATGTGCACCGGAATTCGGATGGTGCGCGCCTGATCGGCAATCGAACGCGTAATCGCCTGGCGAATCCACCACGTTGCATAGGTGGAAAACTTGTAACCGCGTCGATATTCGAATTTATCGACCGCCTTCATGAGGCCGATGTTTCCTTCCTGGATCAAATCGAGGAACTGCAATCCCCGATTGGTATATTTTTTGGCAATGGAAATGACCAAACGCAAATTGGCTTCGATCATCTCCTTTTTGGCGAGACGTGCCTGGCTCTCGCCAACAGAGACGCGCCGATTGATTTCTTTAATGTCGGCGATCGACAGTTGATTATCTTTTTCTATCTGCGCCAGTTTGCTTTGCGCACGCCTCACCTCGTCGGCATAAGAAGCCAATATCTCACCATAGCGCGCCCCCAACAGTTTCTGAAACCAATCGGGATTGCTTTCGTTACCGGCGAAAGAGGCGATGAATTCTGCGCGCGGCATTTTTGCTTTGACGACGCAGATATCCTGAATAATCCGCTCCTGCTCCCGAATCTTCTCGACCGCACTGTGCAACAGATCGGTCAACTCCTTGAAAAACTGGGGCGTTTTCTTGAACTCCATGAAACTTTCCGCAAGAGAGTCGAACGCTTTCTGCGTACGTTCATGGTGATAACCGTGCTTGTGATGTGCATTGACAGCAGCTTTGTGCTGCTTGTTGAAAAGCTCGAGCTTCTCTCTAACGAGTTCCGGGTCAGGCCCACTCTCGGTTTCATCGAGAATTTCGGTGTCGGCCTCTTCATCCAGCAAGACCTCTTCCGACTGGGCTGCCGGATCGAAAAAGTCGGAAATCAAGTCCGACAACCGAGCCTCTCCTTTTTCGACAGCATCGAAGGCCCTGATAAAATGATCCATCGCAGCTGGAAAACGAACCAACTCATTCGCCGCTTGGTTCAGTCCTTCCTCGATGCGCTTGGCGATGCTCAGCTCACCTTCGCGGGTCAGCAGCTCGACCGTTCCCATCTCACGCATGTACATACGTACGGGATCTGTGGTCCTGCCCAATTCGGCATCAACGGAGGAAGCAAGTGCCGCAGCGACTTCCGCCGCTTCGTCCTCATCTTCCTCGGTAACAACGGCAGGTTCGGGAATCAAATCTGCATCCGGCACATCCTCGTGCACCTCAATTCCCATATCATTGATCATGCAGATGATGTCTTCCATCTGCTCCGGATCGACGATATCGCTGGGTAAGTGGTCATTCACCTCGGAAAAAGTGAGGTAACCTTGCATTTTACCTTTGGCGATAAGCTCTTTAAGCTGAGATTGCTGTTGTTCCAGATTCATCAACTGACCCGCGACTGCTGTATGCCCGCAAAACAATACAGTATATTAAAAGTTTGAGAAAACAGGAAACTTAAATTACCGGCCTCATTGACTCATGAGCACTCGCATTTCCTCCCGCTCTTCGGAACTGAGCTGCATTTTTTTCGATTTCTTGATGAGCTCATCCAAACGCTCCCGCTTGAGCTGATGACTGAAACGCATTAAAGCATCTGAGAACTCAGCTCGTATACCTTCCTTGGGCAACAAAGTATCCCACTCTATGAGGTTGGCGATAAAATTTTCCTCCGGCGCACCGCGAAAATGCTCCAGGATGCCGCCGCTAGTCGAACCCGGATTTTCATCCAGAATCCGGAGCACCTTTTCGATTAAGTATCCATTCTTATTAACCGTACGCAGCTTACTACGCAGGTCAGCCCCAACCATGGCCGCAAGTTCTGGATTCTGGACCAGAAGCGCCAAAAGGATACGTGATGCAGAGGGCTGCACTCGACCTCTTACGGATGCAACCCTTGATTCCGACGGCCCTACAAGCTTAGCCGATTTATCGGATGGTTCGACTACCCCATGCCCCGCAAGTTCCTCCAGACGTTTGTCGATCATCTCACGAAAAACACCAGCAGGTAACTTACCAATCAATGGTTTGGCTTTGTTAATCAAAGCGGCGCGTCCCTCTAAGGTGCCTAAATCAAGCCGACGCACCAAACACCTGAAGAAATAGTCAGAGAAAGGTAACGCGGTATCGAGACGGTTTAGGAAAGCATCCGCACCCTCCGATCGGACCAAGGAATCAGGATCTTGCCCCTCCGGCAAAACCAGAAATCGGATTTGCCGTCCGTCCCGTAAGAACGAAAGGCTTGCTTCGAGCGCTTTCCAGGCAGCCTTCTGTCCCGCAGAATCTCCGTCGAAACAAAAAACCAGTTCATCCGTATAACGGAAAAGCAGCTCGACATGATCAGCGGACGTAGCAGTTCCAAGCGTTGCAACCGAATTGGAAATGCCGTTTTGAGCCAAGGCGATCACATCCATATAGCCCTCGACCACGACGATGCGCTCCGGCCTCGGAGACTGCTTTAACAGCTCGTATAGTCCATATACTTCCTTGTGCTTTTTGAAAACGATAGTCTCGGGCGAATTGAGATATTTCGGCGTTTCGTCGCCCATCACCCGTCCGCCAAAGCCCACCACCCTGCCTCGGCGATCCCGAATGGGAAAGATAATACGATCCCTGAATCTGTCATAAGCCTTATCGTCTTTCATGATCATAAGACCCGCCGCCTCCAGCAGCTCCCGCGAAAACTCCGACGGTAGATTTTGCCACCCCGGAGGAGCATAACCCAAGCGATATCGCTGAGCGAGTTCGCCGCTGACCCCTCTGCGTTTCAAATATGTGATAGCTCGCGACGTTTCGGGATGGACTTTAAACTGGTGTGCATAGAATCGGGAAACAGCATCCTGCAGTTCGTAAATGGCCTTCGCCATCTTAGACTGCGGATCTACCGTCGCACTCTGGGCGTCTACCGGAATTTTCAACCCCGCCGACGCAGCGAGACTTTCCACCGCTTCGACAAAACTCAGATGGTCATAGCCCATCAGAAAATCAATGGCATTACCGTGTGCGCCGCAACCAAAGCAATGGTAAAACTGCTTATCGCGACTTACGGTAAAGCTGGGTGTTTTTTCACTATGAAAAGGACAACGAGCAGTAAAGTTGCTGCCGGCTTGCTTAAGCGGCACGCGCGCATCAACCAGATCGACCAGATCGATACGAGCGATCAGTTCTTGAATGAATTGACGGGGAATCTTGCCGGCCATCGTTTATACCGGCAGCTCAGTTCACGCTACGCCGTTCCTAAAAAACATCAAGACTACCGTGTCCTAGCCGCTTAACAGGCTTTTGACCCGCAAGCTAACCATCGACATATCGGCTCGCCCCTGCATTTTTGGCTTCAGCACGGCCATAACTTTGCCCATATCGCCGACTCCGGAAGCACCCGATTCCGCCAAAGCCTCCTTGATCAGAGACTCCACTTCCTCTTCGCTCAATGCTTGCGGCAAGTATTCCTGAATAACGCCAAGCTCCGCCTGTTCCGCAGCAACCAAATCATCCCGCCCTGCCGATTGAAATTGCGTGATGGATTCACGCCGCTGCTTGACCATCTTGTCCAGAACGGCAAGGACTTGCGCATCATCCAACTGAATCCGCTCGTCCACCTCGCGCTGCTTGATGGCGGCCATTATCAGCCGAATGACGCCCAGCCGATCTTTTTCTCCGGCTTTCATGGCGGCTTTCATATCCGCCTGGAGACGTTCTTTCAATACGCTCATCGAAAGGGGCTATCAGGTTTGCGGGCGCCCTTTGCGCAAATTCTGCAGAGCAAACCGTTCGCGGGAAAGCTTTTTCAGATGCCGCTTCACTGCTGCAGCCGCTTTGCGCTTACGTTCCTCGGTCGGTTTCTCGTAGAATTCGCGGCGGCGCACTTCGGAAAGAATACCGGCCTTCTCGCAGGCACGTTTAAAACGACGGATAGCAATTTCAAAGGGCTCGTTTTCTCTAAGCTTAATCGACGGCATGTAGCTTCCCAAGATTGATGACTAAAATGACGAAATTCCCGAGGCAGGATTACCCCGCCAACTTAAAAGTGCTAATTATACTCACTACAGAGCGCAAGGTAAAAGTCAATTTGTATGTACGTACTCGGCATTGAAACATCCTGCGATGAAACGGGCGTGGCGATCTATCACGCCACCAAGGGACTTTTGGCCCATCGCCTGTATAGTCAGGTAAAAACTCATGCGGAGTATGGAGGCGTAGTACCCGAACTGGCCTCCCGTGATCACATCAAAAAACTGGTTCCGCTGATTCGGCAAGTAATCGCAGACGCCCGCATTTCCAAACGGCAAATCGACGGAATCGCTTATACAGCCGGCCCGGGATTGATCGGCGCGCTCCTGGTAGGCGCTTCCGTCGCCCGCAGCCTAGCATGGGCATGGGAAATTCCATCGATAGGGGTACATCACATGGAAGGCCATTTGCTCGCGCCCTTAATGGAGTCCGACCCACCCGATTTTCCGTTTATCGCGCTCCTCGTTTCCGGTGGCCACACCCAGCTCGTCGAGGTAGAAGGCATCGGCCTGTATCACATTTTGGGAGAATCGGTGGACGATGCCGCCGGGGAAGCCTTCGACAAAACCGCCAAGATGCTTGATCTGGGCTATCCAGGAGGTCCCGCGATCGCAGAATTGGCCGAGGAAGGCGACGAGCATCGGTTTGAATTCCCTCGCCCCATGACCGATCGGCCAGGTCTCGATTTCAGCTTCAGCGGCCTTAAAACGCATACGTTACAAACATTCGCATCCACCGCCAAAACTCGACAGGATAAAGCGGACATTGCCAAGGCATTCCAGGATGCGGTGGTCGATACACTGACGATCAAATGCCGGCGGGCGCTCAAGGAAAGCGGGCTCACCCGCTTAGTGGTCGCGGGCGGGGTCAGCGCCAACCGATCTATGCGCGACAAACTTCAGCACATGGCTAGCGAAGAAAACTGCCGGGTTTATTTTCCGCGACTCGAATTTTGCGGCGATAACGGCGCCATGATCGCATTTGCCGGCTGCCAGAGACTGCTCGCCGGCCAAACGGAGCCCCCCGAGATCAACGCTCTTCCGCGGTGGCCCTTAAGCAAGTTAGCACCGCTCGCCCTATCGCAAGAGTCAACAGCCTAAACAAGCGGCAATTCTGAAACCGTCAGGCTTTACGCCCGATCCGCGCTTCCTGTCCATGACGCAAACGCTCGATATTTCCCCGATGCCGCCAAATCAGAAACAAGACCATCACGACCGAGGCGCCAATCAACGCCTCGGAACCGGTCAAAAGCCAAACGTAGACGGGTGCCAGAACGGACGCAGCCAAAGCCGCAAGCGACGAGATACGCGAGACGAAAGCAATCGCAATCCACGTCAATAGAGCAGCCAAGCCTACCATCCATGAAAATCCCAAGAGTACCCCCAAGGCTGTGGCAACGCCTTTGCCGCCCTTAAACTGGAAAAATACCGGGTAAAGATGGCCAAAAAATGCCGCCAACCCCACCAAAGCGATCACAAGCAGGTCAGCGTCAAAAGCCTTGGCCAACAAGATCGGAACCAACCCCTTGGCGGCATCTCCTAACAAGGTAATCGCGGCTGCTTTTTTACCACCCAACCGCAGCACATTGGTCGCACCGGGGTTTTTCGAGCCCTGTTCTCGGGGATCGGGAAGGCGAAACAATCGGCTTACGATTACCGCACTGGATAGCGAGCCTAGGAAATAGGCCAAAGGAACTAAAAACCACACCGCCATGCGCTTATTATGTATCCTGGTTGCCAGTTTTGTAATTTTTATGTTACCAATTCGCGAAATAGCGAAAACCGGTCGGATTGACGATGGACATTATATTTCTACGCGGCCTTGAGATCGAGACGGTGATCGGCATCTACGATTGGGAGAGAAAGATCAAGCAAACCATCCTGATCGATTTGGAAATGGGTACCGACATCCGCGAGGCGGCGGCATCGGACAATATCGAACACACGCTCGACTACAAAGCGGTGTCCAAACGCATCATTTCTTTCGTGGAAGAAAGCGACTTCTTTCTCGTGGAAACTCTAGCCGAGAAGGTCGCTCAAATCGTTATCGATGAATTTGATGTGCCGTGGCTTAGGTTGACGCTAAACAAGAAGGGCGCGATCCGTAAAGCCAGCGATGTCGGAATCATTATCGAAAGAGGAGATAAACGAAAATATGCCTGATGTTTTCCTGAGCATCGGCAGCAATATCGAAAGAGAAAAGCACATTCCTTCCGCTTTGAGAGAGCTGGAAGAGCGTGTCGGCTCGTTGACTGTCTCCGGCGTTTACGAAAGCGAAGCGGTAGGCTTCGAAGGCGCTCGCTTTTACAACTTGGTAGCGGCCTTTTCCACCGAACTCCCGGTATCCGAGATCGTAAAGATCCTGAGCGAGATCGAAAACAATCATGGGCGTACACGAGATTGCAAAAAGTTCTCCTCGCGTACCCTCGATATCGATTTGATTCTTTACGGCGACGAGGTGCTCCAGGAAGGAAAGCTTACATTGCCGCGCGAGGACATCACCCGTTACGCCTTCGTATTGGAGCCGCTCGCGGAGATCGCGCCGAATCGAAAGCATCCGGTGATCGGCGAGACCTACGCCGAGCTGTGGGCCAAATTCGACAAGACTAGCGTCAACCAGTGGCGGGTGGGCTCGGTTTCGGATATCAGCTGAATAAACTCCTCCCGCCATCCACGACCAGCATCTGCCCGGTCACGTACGGCGCATCATCGACCAGAAACAATACCGCTTTCGCGATATCCGAAGCCTCCCCGGCGCGTTTCATAGGAATACGCGCCAAGATTTCAGCTTTCTTCGCGGGATCGGCGTCGTGCTCGGGCCATAGAATGGCGCCCGGCGCGACGCCATTAACTCGAATTTCCGGCGCCAACTCTTTGGCAAGAGCGCGGGTCATCGTCGCCAATCCGGCCTTGGCGAGACTGTAGACCGAATATTTCTCGATAGGATGATCGGCGTAAATGTCGCCGATGTTGATGATGCAACCCTTACGGTCGCGTAGATAGGGAACGGCCGACTGAGCCAGGAAAAACGGCGCCTTGAGGTTGCTGCCCAAGAGGTCGTTCCATTGAACCTCAGTGATCGCTCCAAACGGCGTAGGATAAAAACCGGAGGCGTTATTCACCAACACGTCCAAACCACCCCAAAACGCCGCCGTCTGCCGAACGAGCTCGGTCAGTCTTTCCGTTTCCAGCAGATCAGCCTGCAACAAACGAACCGAGTTCGCTCGCACGGCATTGAGCTCGTTGGCTAAAGCCTCGGCATCGGTCGCCGACCGGTGATAATGCAGCACGATGTTGTATCCGGCCGCATGCAGCCGACGCACGATTTCAGCGCCGATGCGGCGAGCCGCGCCAGTGACGAGCGCCGATTTCACCATACAATTCCCCTTGACTCCCACAGCCTCTACGAGTGATTGCTTTCGAATTGCGCGAACCACTGCCCCGCCCCCAACGGCGAGGTCGGATCGTAATACAAGGACACCAGCTTCAAGTGTCCAAACGGCCCCAATTCCGGTCCCGGCAGCAAAGTACGGAACGCCTCCCCACCCATCAACTGATGGGTGATGGTTTGAAACAGGCGCGCCAGACGTCCGTTCCGCACCATCGTATCCAACATATGGGGTCCGGCGATAAGGTAAATGGTTCGGTAACCTAGCTCGCCCAGCCTGCGCGTTAGCACGTCGCCCTCCACCATTCTGCCCTTTCCCGCCAGAATCACCTCGTAACCTTGCTTGCGCCAATAGTCCAGCTTTGCGGGGTCCGCCTGTTCTCCCGTAGCGATATAACAGGCTTGACGATGTTCTTTGATGGATGCCGGCATCGGAAAATCCAGACTGGCGCTCGCGATAATGATCGCCGGCTGAGGGCTCAGCCCCTGCTCCTCGCGCCACTTCGCGAGATCGCGAGTCGTATCCGTCAAACCGACTTGCAGAATGTTTCCCAAGCGCTTCTGCGCCAGTGAACGGAGATACCCGCCGTGAGTGATTAGGCAATCCGCCTGGCACTCCAGCTCCAGAAACAACCGAAAATCATCCGGCGTGGTCAGGCTTTTCGGAAGGTAAGTCTGACCGCTCGAATCCTCCAGCGCGATCCGCCCGTCCAGGCTGGTAAGGAAATTGGCATAGACGAACGGCGAGTCGGGCGTGCCCTGCCGGTGCAGATTCAGTTGTAGATAAAGTCCTTCTAGAACGACTTCTTCAAAGGGTGGGGGAAACAGACGAAAAACTTTCTTGGTCATTTAAAGAGAAAGGTGCCGTGTATAGATGCCTCGCACTGAAACGGAAGCAATTTTCGCATGCTCGATACAAAACGTCCGGAATTTCCACATGTCGAATTTCATGACGATCGAAAGTATCGCTATCCTTCGGATAAAGCCGACCGGCCCGTCGCACTCGGCAATACTGGATTGCTGCGGTATCCGTCCGCTTTGAGTCAAGATCCTTCGCCCCGATTAAAGCTGGCCGAGGAGGATTGATATGCTAAAATGCCGCGAAAATTATCACAGTCATATTAATTCAAGCCGGTATTTCGCGGCTTTTGTTTTTTGAAGGGGCTCCCGATCTACCGCGGAGGCTTGGGCGGCAATCACAACTCCCATCGGTCCGGCCCGAAGAAGAGGTTTTTAGCTTTAGCTTGGGAAGGAAAAAATACGCATGAAAATAGATCTTATATTGGCGAAGACGTTCAAGTTCGTCGTATTCGTGTTGTTTACCTTTATGACGCTCGTCTACTTCGGCGTCATGCTGCTGTTGCCGCTGGACATACTGACCCAGATTGTTCGAATTTTCCACGGCATTGGCCTGCCGACCGTTCTCGCCGCCGGACTCGGTATCTCGGCCTTGGGCTACATCGGTTATCTCGTTTCGCGCATGCCGGAACTTTACAGACTCGTCGTCGATATCGGCGTGCAACTGATCTCTTTCGGATACAGCCAAATTCAGCGCTTCGATCCGCTCATCGATTCGGGAAAGCAGACCGAGACCGGTACCGCTTAAGGAACGTCGGTTCGTACGATTACGCCATGCATTTCTAGCAAGCGATCGACCGGCAACCAACCCTGACAAAAACCCCGCAATGCGGGGTTTTTCCTTTGCGCCTTCCGATGCTGTAACCTATTGGGTCAGCTGCTGCACCTCTCCCTACTCCGTTGACCCGTTTCTGCGCTATGTCTCGATACGATAAAGATACCTTGCTCTCAGATTGGCGGCAGCGCGCCCTGAGCTTCCAGCAAGAAATCGGAAACGCCGTAATCGGCCTCGATCACGCCATCCGCCAAATCACGCTAGCGATTTTCTCCCGCGGCCACGTCATGCTGGAAGGCGACGTCGGAGTGGGTAAAACGACTTTACTTAGAGCAGTCGCTAGGGGACTGGGCGGCGCTTACGAACGAATCGAGGGCACAATCGACCTGATGCCCAACGATCTCATTTACCATACCTATATCAACGAGGTAGGCAGGCCGCAGGTCGATCCGGGCCCCATCCTCAAGAACGGCGAGCAGCTTTCCGTTTTCTTCTTCAACGAGGTGAACCGGGCCCGCCCTCAAGTGCATTCATTACTGTTGCGGGTCATGGCCGAACGCAGCATAACGGCCTTCAACCGAGAGTATTTTTTCCCGCACCTCCTGGTTTTCGCCGATCGCAATCGGGTCGAGAAGGAAGAAACCTTCGAAATTCCCTCGGCGGCACGCGATCGTTTCCTGATGGAACTGCACATCGAAACGCCACAGGACCCGGCTATGCAGCGTGCCTTGATGTTTGACCCCCGGTTTCACGACACCGATCGGCTGATAGAGGACGTACAGCCAGGCGTTCTGCCCTACCGCGACATTGCGGATATCGCCCGTGTCATTCAAGTCGAGATCAAGGCCAGCGACGCATTGCAACAATACGCGCTCGATCTCTGGCAGGCGACTCGGCGACCTCAGGATTACGGCATCAAAATGGACGGCGTGGACATGCGGCAATTGGTCCTGGCCGGCGCCAGCCCCAGGGGAATGAGCATGATGATGCGGGCGGCCCGGGTCTCGGCTTGGCTGAATGATCGGACCAGCCTGATCCCCGAGGACATTCGGCAGGTCTTCGTAGACACCACCGCTCACCGGGTCTTCTTCAATCCGGTTTATGAACTTCGCCGAAGCGATCTGGTCGGTGAACTCATGAGCGGTATTCTGCAACGCGTCGCGGCGCCTTGATCCCCGAGTTTCATTATCACGTTAATTGGCGCTCACCGGGTGTCCATCCCGGCCACCACCGTAGCGCACGGCAGGGCGGCGGCTACGAATTCGCCGGTCATACGCTATTAACATCCAATCCGGACCCGCGAAATCTGGATATACGCGCCACACTGCACGATCCTTTCGAGCAGCTCATGGTGCGAACTTTTCGCCAAAGGAGCGCGATTCCCGTTTATGTAGTCGCCGACCTTTCGGCATCGATGGGTTTCCGGGGCACGAGATCGAAGACCGAACTGTTGGCCGAATTCACCGCTTCGGTGGCCTATACCGCCTACCGCACCGGCGACTTCTTCGGCTTTATCGGCTGCGACAGCACGATACTCCAGGACATGCTCCTGCCGCTGCGCTGGCATAAAGGCGCCGCGCCGGAACTGTTGGAGAACCTCAAGAACCTCCGCCCTCGGGGCAGATCCTCCGACGGGCTGAACGAGGTCGTACCGTATCTCGGGAAACGGAAAGCCTTAGTATTTCTCGTTTCGGATTTTCATTTAACCCTGGATCGCCTCGATACACTGCTCAAGGCCCTGGTCCGCCATGATGTGGTGCCGGTGGTTTTATGGAACAGCGCCGAATTCGATCGGCTACCTTCGTGGGGTCTCGTTAATTTCGAAGACCCAGAGACCGGTGCCCGGCGGCGATTGCTCATGCGACCCGCGCTACGAGAGAAGATCAGTGCGTCGTTCGAGAAGCGCCGCGAGGAACTGGGGCAGATTTGCGCGCTTCATGGTCGAGAGCCGTTCTTCCTGATCGACCGTTTCGACCCGGACGAGCTGACCCGTTATTTTTATCGAACCTGAACGATGCGCCCGATGTTTAAACTGCTTTTCGGCTTGAGCCCGGCGCTTCTACTGGCCCCTGCCCTCGCCTGCTCCGCCGAATTGACGCCTCGCATCGAGCCGTCGGCACCGCGGAATTTCGGCTATGTCATGGGAGACCTGATCGATTATCACGTCCTCATCACGGTACCCGAAAGCTATGCTTTGGAGACCGAATATCTGCCCAAGCCCGGCGCGCTCGATGAATGGCTGGATCTCCGCACCGTCAGTTGGACCAAGACTAACGCTAAAGACGTAGCCCATTACCGACTGCGGCTGACCTATCAGGTGTTCAAAGGCGTACGGCAACCGGAAAAATTGACCATCCCGTCACTGCCGGTCCGTTTTCAGGGACAAGCCCCGCTAGAAGCGCGAACGCCGCCGTGGTATATCACGATCGCACCGATCATTCCGCCCGACATTGCAGACGAAAAAGTCGAAATCCGCGAATCCGTGGTACCGGAGCCGCTTCCGATCCTGTCACACCGCCTGAGGCTTATCGCCTATCTCGCCGGAACCCTGGCCGTACTGCCGCTTCTCGCATGGCGTTACGGCAAGCTGCCGTTCTTTACAAAGACAGCCCCGCCGTTTGCGCGCACCATGCGCGATCTCAAGAAGCTCAGCCGTAAACCGGCCGATGCCGATGCGTACCGGACCGCGATCAAGCTCCTGCACCGAGCCTTGGACGACACCGCCGGTTTTCGTCTGTTTGCCGGGGAATTGGAATCCTTCCTGGCAGACCATCCGGCCTTCGCCGAGCTTCGAGACGAGCTTAACCATTTCTTCGCCCTGTCCCGGCAAGTCTTTTTCACCGCCCCCGATGCACCGATACCAGCGGATTCCCTGTTTTCCCGGCTTGAAGCCTTATGCCGCCAGTGTGTCCTTGCTGAACGGAGGAGTGTTTGAGCATCGGGCTTTCCGCACCTTGGGCACTGATTCTCGGCATTACCGCCCTGATTCCTTTATTAAAACGCGGGCAAGCCGCGATTTCCTATCCCTCCATCTCGATGCTCCCGAGCGATCCGCTGTCGACGATGCTCGATCGACTGCTGCGGTCTAGCGCCGCCGCTGCAGCGCTTAGTCTCAGCCTGGGCATCGCGGGTCCTTACTTGCATGAGCAATGGGTGGAAAGAGTCGGGACCGGGGCCCACATCGTGCTTCTGCTCGATAGGAGCAGCAGCATGAACGAGAATTTCTCCGGCAGCTATATGGGCGGTCGCGCGCAGGAAACCAAAGGCGCCATAGCCCGCAAGCTGCTGGCCGAATTCGTCGCCCGACGGGAGCACGATCTGTTCGCCATGATCGATTTCTCGGCTGCACCAATCTACGTCATGCCTTTCACTCAAGATCGGCCGGCGATCTTAGCGGCTATCGAAGCGACCAGCGGTCGCGGTCACGGAGTAACCAACATCGCGCCCGGATTGGCGATGGCGCTCGATTTTTACAGCGGAAAACCGTTCACCGGGTCCCGAATCGTTCTGCTGGTCTCGGACGGAGCGGCGCGCATCGAAGAGGAAACCCGCGACCAGCTACGGCAATGGTTTCAGGAAACGCAGGCGACCCTTTACTGGATTTACCTCCGAAATCCAAGGAGCGGACGCCTTTCGGAGAAGCCGGTCAATCCGGGCGAAAGCACGACGCCGGAATATTTTCTACATCAATATTTCCAAAACCTTGGCGTCCCCTATCGGGCTTTCGAGGCGGAAAATCCGGAAGCGCTGCAGCGCGCAATTCTAGAGGTCGAGCAGTTGGAAAATCTTCCGCTGCACTACCTGGAAAAACTGCCGCGAAGGGACATCTCCGGCTACTGCTATGCCGCTGCTCTCGCATTTCTGGCACTGCTCCTGAGCGCCAAAGCATTGGAGGTGAAGTCGTGGCCCGTTTGATGCGAATGTGGCGCTCGCCGATGCTGATCTGGGGTCTTCTGGCAGCCCTCCTGGCCGGAGTCGTTTACGAAAGTTATGCCGTTTTCCGAATCGCCCGCCAAAACACTCTAATCTCCCAGCCGGAAAGGGTCGAGGTCGACGACAAAACACCGCCCGTTCTGGTACTCGCCAAAGCCCATCGGCTCGAACGATCGGGCGAGACGCAGGAAGCCCTGCGCCTTTACACCACCATTCTCGAACGCGGCGACGAGCACCTTCGCGAGCAGGTTCATTACAATCTTGGAACACTGTATCTTCGAGAGGCCGCCCAACTGTGGAACGCCAAAGGCGTATTGGAATATGTCCGTGTCAACACGCTGGTCGCCCTGGCCAAGGAACAGTTGCAGAAGACTCTTCGGCTGAATCCGGCTAACTGGGATGCCCGTTTCAATCTCGAATACGCACATAGGATTACCCCGCCGGCCAAGGAGCGGGAAAAGGCGGATTGGCACGGAGCGAAACCCAGTGTATTCGCTACCGTGCCCACGATTCCGGGTGGTGCGCCGTGAGGATGCGGCTCGTTCGCCGGGACTGGCGCACGACGGCGCTGTTCGTTGCCACCGTGCTCGTGGCGCTGACCTTTGCCGATCCGAAACTCCCGCTGCCGCTTCGGGTCTATCGCTATGCCTTCGTCATCGACATCACGCAAAGCATGAATGTCCGCGATTACCATGTCGCAAACATGCCGGCGGACCGGCTCAATTTCGTCAAGGAATCGATCCGGCAGGCGGTGCATGATCTTCCGTGCGGCTCGGAAGTCGGGCTCGGACTTTTCACCACTCAGAGCGTTCAATTACTGTTCGAACCCATAGAAGTGTGCGAACACCTGCGCGTGATCGACGATGTGCTCGCCCATGTCGACTGGCGCATGGCCTGGGCAGCCAACAGCTTTGTCGCTCAAGGCGTTTATGCCGCTATCCGGGACGTAAAAAACCGAGATCCCGGCATTCGGCTGGCGCTCTTCACCGACGGCCAGGAAGCACCGCCGCAAACAATACGACCGACATTTTCCGGAAAACCGGGAGAAATCGCTGGCTTGATCGTGGGTGTGGGCGGATTGCATCCGACCACAGTGCCGAAATACGATCGCGAAAACCGGCTCATCGGTTATTGGGAAAACACCGATATCGCGCAAATGCCGGAATCCAGCACAGCCTACGAAACAACCGAGACCGTACCCCGACCGCCGCGCGAAGGCTATTATCTTTCCTGGCTGGACGAAAACCATCTACGCGAACTGAGCGCGACAACCGGCCTCCGCTATCATCGTCTGGAAACGCCGGAAGGTCTCATGGACGCATTACGCGCCCCGGAATTCGTCGAGCGCCGCACGACCAAAACCGACATTCGGTGGCTGCTAGGCATCGCAGCACTCTTGCTGTTCGCGACGGTCTACTTGATTGATGGTGGCGAAGCGTCAAAGAGGACTTGAGCGATGTCTTTCGGGAAAATTCTCATCTACGTCGGTATCGGCCTGTTTCTGCTCGGATTGGTCCTATCCTACGCCCCGGGACTGTTCGGCTGGTTCGGAAAGCTTCCCGGTGATATCCGGATTCAGGACGAAAACCGGTACATCTTCATCCCCATCACCTCCATGATCATCATCAGCCTCGTGTTGACTCTGCTGATCAACCTGTTCTTTCGTCGCTAGCCGGCGTCACAACCGCCGAGCTCGAGTCCGCTCGCGTCCATCGTCGCAGCTTCATCTAGCCGCGTGAACACCAGCACGGGTTTCCGCTAATGCCATATCAACTTATTGTTTTATTAGCATATTCTGTAACTCCTTTGGTCACGACCCGGTACGTTAACCCGGTATTCGGGAACAAGAATCCGCCCAGAAAGCGGCCGCGGCATGGAAATTTCAGTACATCCCGTAGGGTTACCGAAACACACCCGAAACCTGCCCCCCACCAAGGGCGACAGAGAAACGTCCCGTCGCGCGGGGAAACTTAAGTGACCGCGCGACGGCAAACGAATTGGCCAAACCTCATTAACGTCACCGAGCGAGGTAACACATGCGTAAATCGTTTTACCCCCTAAGAACGTGTTTCGTATTGATTACTGCCACGGCCACTCCACTAAGCGCCTTTTCCGAGCCTCCCGCCGGACGTCTCCTTGCCGCGCAATGCGCGCAATGTCACGGAACCGACGGTTCGGGCTACGAGTCGCTGGCAGGGGAGTCTGCCGACGAGTTGTATGACGAGCTGATCGAAAGAAAGTACCGCCCGGTCGAGGACATCATGGACAGGCAAGCCCGCGGTTATACCGATGATCAACTACGGTTGATCGCCGACTACCTTGGCTCGCTTCCGCGAGCCTCGTCCTCGGACGACTAGCCTCCTACCGCAGGACCAATGACGCCAACTCCCGACAGGAGAGACTAAATATGACTGCTTTCAACAGACGGCAATTTCTAAAACTCGCCGGCGCAACCTCGCTTGTTGCGGCCATACCCAGAAGTTTGAGCGCCGCGACACCGCTCTCGAATCGAGTCGTCATCATCGGCGGAGGCTTCGCTGGCGCAACGGCCGCCAAATACCTCAAACATTGGGACAATACCATCGATGTCACCCTGGTTGAGCCCAACGCCACACACTACGCCTGTATTTTGTCCAACCTGGTCATCACCGGCGCCATCTCGATGAACCGGATCAACCTAAGCTACGACGGTTTAAGAAATCGAGGCGTCAAGATCGTCCAAGCCATGGCTGCCGCCATCGACCCGGTCGGTAGCAAGGTGGGTCTGTCGAATGGCGCCACACTAGACTACGAGCATCTGATCCTTGCGCCCGGCATCGACTTCATCAACCCGAATCCGGCCGGAGCCGAACGTCTGTACGACCCGAA
Source organism: Methylocaldum sp. GT1BB (assembly GCF_051027545.1). NCBI lineage: Bacteria > Pseudomonadati > Pseudomonadota > Gammaproteobacteria > Methylococcales > Methylococcaceae > Methylocaldum > Methylocaldum sp. GT1BB. The sequence goes on from NZ_CP194902.1 coordinate 309,209, forward strand.
CCTGACGCCCCACGCCTGGAAAGCCGGGCCCCAGACTACCCTGCTCAAGAATCAATTGGCGGCCATGCCGGACGGTGGCGTGTTCGTCATGAACGTCCCCAAAGCGCCCTATCGCTGCCCACCCGGCCCATATGAGCGTGCATGTATCGTCGCCGCTTATCTGAAGCGCAAGAAGCGACGTTCGAAGATCATCGTGCTGGATGCGAACCCAGACATCGTGGCCGAGCCGCATACATTCGGCACGGCATTCAGCCAGACCTATGCAGGAACGCTCGAATACCACGCCAACGTAGGCATTACCCAAGTCAATTCATCGCTCAAGACAATAGACACCACGATCGGCGCGTTGTCGGCGGACGTGCTCAACATGATTCCCAACCAGAAAGCCGGACAGATCGTCTTCGACGCCGGCGTGGTCAACGATCCGACGGGCCGATGGGCGACGGTCGATCCGCTGACTTACGGTTCAACCGTCTACGAAAACATCTATGTGATCGGCGATTCTCAGGCAACGGCACAACCGAAGTCCGGCCACATGGCGAACTCCCAGGCCAAAGTTTGCGTCGACTCGATCATCCGCGCGTTCGTCGGCGAAACACCGGACCCGCAGCCGACGACCAATTCGGCCTGCTTCAGCCCCATCACCGAGACCGAAGCGTCGTGGTTGACTGCGGTTTACCAATACGATCCGACAACGCACAGCATGAAGCGCGTCGAGGATTCGTTCGGCGAAGCGGCGGAGCCGTCGTCGGAAAATTACGAGCACATGTTCCATTGGGCCGACAACATCTTCGCCGATTCGTTTAGGTAGGGCGGCGACCCGCTTTCCACAAGACCGGCCACGCGAGGCCATAAAACCGAAGGCCAGCCTAACGCTGGCCTTCATCTTTTCTGAAATGCTAGCTCGATTCGGTAATCAAAATTTCATATTGCGCCCCTTGAAAACTAAATCCGCATCGCTATATTGTTAGCAGCTCTCGACAGAGAGTGCTAACACTACAGTGTTTTTTTGAGGTTCAAACTTCTTCAAGGAGAAAACAGTCATCATGAAAATTCGTCCCTTGCATGACCGTATCGTCGTAAAACGCTGGGAAGAAGAAAAAACATCCCCGGGCGGAATCGTCATTCCCGACACCGCAAAGGAAAAGCCGATCAAAGGCGAAGTGGTTGCTGTAGGAAACGGAAAAGCCCTGGATAACGGTCAAGTGCGCGCACTGGATGTAAAAGTCGGTGACAAAGTCTTGTTCGGCAAGTATGCCGGTACCGAAGTCAAAATCGACGGCACCGAATATCTGATGCTGCGCGAAGACGACATCATGGGCGTATTCGAAGCCTGATCCACGACCTAACGTTCAGACTGATTTTGGAGGAATTAACTGATGGCAGCTAAAGAAGTCCGTTTTTCCGATGACGCCCGTCAGCGCATGCTGGCCGGGGTTAACGTTCTGGCCGACGCAGTGAAGCAGACCCTGGGCCCGAAAGGCCGTAACGTCGTGCTGGAAAAGAGCTTCGGCGCACCGACCGTCACCAAAGACGGCGTTTCGGTCGCAAAAGAGATCGAACTGAAAGACAAGTTCGAGAACATGGGCGCTCAGATGGTGAAGGAAGTCGCCTCGAAGACGTCCGACGTCGCCGGCGACGGCACCACCACGGCAACCGTCCTGGCTCAGGCCATTGTCCGCGAAGGCTTGAAATCCGTAGCGGCGGGTGCAAACCCGATGGATATCAAACGCGGCATCGATCAGGCGGTCGGCGTGGTCATCGAAGAGCTGAAGAAACTCTCCAAGCCCTGCACCGACAGTAAAGCCATCGCCCAGGTCGGCACCATCTCCGCCAACTCCGACGAGAGCATCGGCAAAATCATCGCCGACGCGATGGACAAGGTGGGCAAGGAAGGCGTGATTACCGTTGAGGAAGGTTCCGGTTTGGACAACGAACTGGATGTTGTCGAGGGTATGCAGTTCGACCGCGGCTATCTCTCGCCCTATTTCATCAACAGCCAAGAAACCATGAGCGTCGAGCTCGAAAACCCGTACATCCTGCTGCACGACAAGAAGATCTCCAACATCCGCGACTTGCTGCCGCTGCTCGAAAAAGTGGCGAAATCCGGTCGTTCGCTGTTGATCGTCGCCGAGGATGTCGAAGGCGAAGCGTTGGCGACCCTGGTAGTCAACACCATGCGCGGCATCATCAAGGTTTGCGCCGTTAAGGCGCCGGGCTTCGGCGATCGCCGCAAGGCCATGCTGGAAGACATCGCCATCCTGACCGGTGGCCGCGTCATTTCCGAAGAACTGGGCCTGAGCCTCGAAAAAGTCGACCTGGGCGATCTCGGCAGTGCGAAGAAGATCCAGATCAACAAGGAAAACACCACCATCGTCGACGGCGCCGGCAAAGCGGAAGACATCAAGGCTCGCGTCGAGCAGATCCGCAAGCAGATCGAAGACACCACCTCGGACTACGATCGCGAGAAACTGCAAGAGCGCGTGGCCAAGCTGGCCGGCGGCGTTGCCGTGATCAAAGTCGGCGCAGCCACCGAAGTCGAGATGAAAGAAAAGAAAGCCCGCGTGGAAGACGCGCTGCACGCAACCCGCGCTGCGGTTGAAGAAGGCATCGTTCCGGGCGGCGGCGTCGCTTTCATCCGTGCTCAAAACGCGCTGAAGGATCTGCAGGGCAAGAACCACGACCAGACCGTGGGTATCGCCATCCTGCGCCGTTCGATCGAGGAGCCGCTGCGTCAAATCGTGACCAACGCGGGCGAAGAAGCTTCGGTCGTCCTGAACCGGGTTCAGGGAGGCGAAGGCACCTTCGGCTACAACGCTGCGACCGGTGAATACGGCGACATGATTCAGATGGGTATCCTGGACCCGACCAAGGTCACCCGTTCCGCGCTGCAGAACGCCGCGTCCGTGGCCGGTCTGATGCTCACCACGGAAGCCATGGTGGCCGAACAGCCGAAGAAAGAAAAAGGAGCCGGCATGCCCGGTGCCGGAATGGAAGACATGATGTAATCGGTTGCTTCCACGACCGAGAACACCAAAGCCCCGCCGAAAACGGCGGGGCTTTTTCGTCTGATCTTATCCCGTTTTTCTATATCAAAAGTTGTTTTTAGAATTTTTAGGATTGAATCTCGTGTGTTACCTTATCCGTCACGGTTTCTACCCCGATACGACATGAGTACTCAATTCTTCGATCTCGATCAGCTTAAAGGCGAACTGGCCGGAAAAAATCCCCGCGCGATTCTCAAGGCGGCGCTGACATGGTTCGACAACATCGCCATTTCCTTCAGCGGCGCCGAAGACGTGGTATTGATCGACCTAGCCAGCAAGCTCAAGCCGGGCATTCAGGTCTTCACCTTGGATACCGGTCGCTTGCATCCCGAAACCTACAGATTGATCGAGACCGTTCGGGAGCGCTACCCCATTCGGCTGGACGTTCTTTCGCCGGATCGCGTGCAACTGGAAGCTTTAGTCAGAGAAAAAGGCTTATTCAGCTTCTACAAAGACGGCCATCACGAATGTTGCAGCATCCGCAAGGTCGAGCCGCTTCGCCGGAAGCTTAGTCAGCTGGACGCCTGGATTACCGGTCAGCGACGCGACCAAAACCCGACTCGGGAAAATTTGGCCGAGATCGAGCTTGACGAAGCTTTTTCCACGCCCGACCATCGCCTGATCAAATTCAATCCGCTCGCGAACTGGTCGTCGGCGCAGGTGTGGGATTACATCGAGGCCTACGACGTGCCCTTCAACGAACTGCATCGTAAAGGTTTCGTCAGCATAGGCTGCGAACCTTGCACTCGGCCGATTCTGCCCAATCAGCATGAGCGCGAAGGCCGGTGGTGGTGGGAAGATGCCGGGAAGAAGGAATGCGGCCTACATGCCGGGAATCTGAAAACAGCTGAAAAAGCTTGAGGATCAACACCGGCCTTGGCGCATCACCAAGCCGGGCATGCGAAAACTAGCGCACCGGCAGCGCGATATTCTCGAACAAGGCATCGACGTCTTTTTGTTCCCGCTGGGTCATGGCTTGTTCCACCAATTCCCGCGTCAGATGCGGCGCGAATAAGCGGATGAACTCGTAAATGAATCCGCGGATGAACATATCCCGCCGCAGCCCGATCTTCGTCGTGCTCAAACCGAACATATGACTGGCATCGAGCGGAATCAGATCGGCGTCCGCGACAGGGTCGTAAGCCATCTTGGCAACGATTCCGACTCCCAAACCGAGCCTTACATAGGTCTTGATCACGTCCGCATCCACCGCAGTCAAAGCTAACTGGGGATGCAGATTTGCCTTCTCGAACGCCTGATCCAGCTGCGAACGTCCGGTAAATCCGAAGACGTAAGTCACGATGGGATACTCGGCGACATCCTGCAAAGTTAGCTCCGCCTTTTCCGTCAATGGATGCCCCTGCTGTACCAAGACACAGCGATTCCACTGGTAACACGGCAGCATGACGAGATTCTCGAAGAGTTCCATCGCTTCGGTGGCAATCGCCATATCGACAACCCCGCGCGACGCCAATTCGGAAATCTGCATCGGCGTGCCCTGGTTGATATTGAGCTTGATCCCGGGGTAACGACGCATGAACTCCTTTATGGCGGGAGGAAGCGCATAGCGCGCCTGCGTGTGCGTAGTGGCGATGGACAGCGAACCGACCTTATTGTCGCGGTGTTCCTGCGCGATATTCTTTATATCCTGGACCTTGCCCAAAATTTCTCCGGCAATCGCCACAATCTGCTTGCCGGCTGCGGTAATCTCCGTCAGGTGCTTGCCGTTCCGCGCGAAAATCGGAAGCCCCAGTTCATCCTCCAAAAGCCGGACTTGCTTGCTAATTCCGGGCTGCGACGTGTAGAGGCTGTCCGCCGTCGCAGAAACATTCAATTCGTGCTGCGCAACTTCCCAGATATAGCGTAATTGCTGCAATTTCATGGCGTCTTCGGCGTCATCCCGAGTGAACGAGGGAAACAAAAATTATACTCTTTTCAATAGCATCATTTCGCAAAGCTCAACTCTAAGGCTGAATTAATCGCGAAAAGCTACCAACCTCGAGCAGCCCCGAATTTCGGCAAATACTCTATCTCTAGGTAAGATCTGCGAGGACTGCTAAACGCCTGTCACCGTTGCCGGTATCGTTTCCGACGAACCGGTTCCCGCTCCACCTCAAAACCGACTCGAAACTGCGGAGCGCTTGTATTTCGGGTGCCTCAGGGACAGGAATTCTTGAAAGCATGGGTCGAGTCGGACTTCCGTTGCGGTGAAGCTGGACAAGTGGGATACGACGCCGTGGCAGGCCATCGGAGCATCAAATTCCGATCGGTGGCCGTAACCACCGTAAAAGGCGAAGGCAAGGGGTACATCGACCGCGGCCATGCGGTCATTTACCGCGGCACCTACGAAAAGTTTCGCGACGAGGACGGATACATCTTTCCACGCGGGGAGCGGATCGCGGCGTGCGAACGCACTTCCGCATGATTACCGAAGATCCTTATGAAGACGATTTCATCGGGATCGAGCCGTATATCTTACAAGACCCCGCAGCCTGGTGCGCACATCCCGGCACGCGCCGCCCAGTTCAGTTTTCCAAGAGCGGACGACAAATCTTGAGCGATTGTGAAAACAGCAGCGGCAGCTGCTGAAACGTGTTCGGTTCAAGACCGACTGTTCACGACAAAAAGGCGCTGCTGACTTCAACAGCGCCCTCGACAGCGGAGATTGAGACTTTTCAGTTGAGGCGACGAAAAGACGAATTATCGAACCCGATTGAACTCCCCGCCGTATAACTCATCGCTAGCCACGACCTTCCGATTATTTTTCGAGATATTGCATCTTGTCCGGTTTGCCGTTCCACTCGTCCGCATCTTCCAAAGCTGGCTTGACTTCCGTGATGCTTGGCCACACTTTCGAAAGCTCCGCGTTCAATTGGATGAATTGTTCCTGGCCCTCCGGAACTTCATCTTCGGAATAAATCGCGTTCGCGGGGCATTCGGGCTCGCATAAAGTGCAGTCGATACATTCATCAGGATCGATGACTAGAAAATTCGGCCCCTCGTGAAAGCAGTCGACCGGGCAAACATCGACGCAATCGGTAAATTTGCACTTGATGCAGTTTTCGGTTACTACGAAAGTCATTTCAAATTTTCCTGTAAGCTGTATGGGTTACCAGATAACAGCCTGTTTCGCTCGTTATTGGACTCGGCTCTATGCGTGCAGTTTCACCGCCCCGCCAAACCCGTTCCAATCTATCTTGCAAGCAGCAGTGACGGGCAGCCTCTTGAAATTAAGAGGCGCATTTTACATGCACCTGGGGCAATTCCCAAGCAACCCCCGCCGATATCGTCTTTTCCGGTTCAAGGCAAATTGATCGGTCCCGTGAATACCCAATCGTTCTGTTGAACAGTCGTGTGGCAGCCGACGCATTCCTGTACAAAATTCGCGTCCTTGCCATAAGGTTCCTGCTTCTCTCCCAGCCAGCGGGCAAAACCCCAGCCGCCCGTTGAAGCATACTTGGCTGAATCCTTGATCATGAACTCGGCATGGACGAATTCACCCGGCACCATGGCCGTGGGATATTTGGGATGGTTTTTTTGCTTTACCACCAGCTTGGCCAGCACCGCTCCATCTGGCCAAGGATTGGTATTTCCGGCTCTCGCCGCAGCAATAGCGACATCATTACCTAAAATGGCACGGAGCGTACTGGTTTCCGGACGCTGAGAAACGGCGATTAGCCGCCAATCTTTATAATTCTGCGGGATCGTAATCCCATTCGGAGCCGGTGCTACATTGGACTGTTCCGCCCAAGCAAACGTCGCGATGACCGCGGCCCCCAAGATCATCATAATTCTTTTCACTGCAAAATCTCCTCTGAGAGTCGTAAAACTTGCCCCCTAGCGAAGACGAACACACGTTAGCACCGGCACTTCACTCGGATAAGGTAAATCCAGCGCTACCGATCGTCGAACCTTGCCAAGGTGTTGCGTCTAGCGGGTGCCGGGGACAAAGGCAGCCGATTTTCGGTCTTTTTGTCCAAGCCTGCAATCCGCAAACCTAGGCCGATTGACAGAGTAGCGTACCGTCTCTTAATATTCATCGAGCACGCATATTAAGTGCAATAAACGCGATTTACGCGTTTTTTTATGCGCGTAAAGATGCATTAATGCTACATGATTGACAGAAACCCATAGTTTTGGAGAACTCTAAATGAGCCAAAGTCTTTTTGAAAAGCTGGGGGGCGAAGCTGCCGTAGACGCTGCCGTCGATATTTTTTACCGCAAGGTCTTGAGCGACGACCGAATCGCGCATTTCTTCGAAAGCGTCGACATGGAGGCACAAGCGGCCAAGCAGAAAGCATTCTTGACCATGGCGTTCGGCGGTCCTCATCACTACTCCGGTCTCGACATGCGGCGAGGCCACGCTCATCTTGTCAAGAACGGATTGAACGACGCTCATTTTGATGCGGTGATGGAAAACCTGGCCGCGACCATGCAGGAACTCAAAGTTCCGGAAGAACTAATTGCCGAAGCTGCGGCCATCGCCGAAAGTACTCGGAACGACGTTCTCGGTCGATAACCCGCGGCTTATTCTGGGGAAGGGTCTCGATGCCGAACATCCGCTACGATGGACAAATCTATTCGCTACGCGACGGTCAGTCCGTTCTTGAGTGTTTGACCGAGCACGGCGCATCCGTGCCGTTCGGTTGTCGCGCCGGTATTTGCCAAGCCTGTCTGATGCGGGCGGAGGTCGGGCGTCCACCGGAAGCTTCGCAAAAAGGACTGAAGCCGACGCTAAAAGCCAAGAATTACTTTCTGGCGTGTATTTGCAATCCGGAAGAAACCCTTTCAGTCTCGTTGCCTGGCAACGAGCTTTCCAGGACCCCCGCGACGATTGTGGGCATGGAGCTTCTAAACGCCGAGATCATGCAGGTCAGCCTGAAAGCCCACGAACAGATCGAGTATCGGGCCGGTCAATTCATCAACCTGTATCAGGGCGAGAATCTGGCGCGAAGCTATTCCGTCGCCAGCCTACCGACCGAAGATCCTCATATTCATATCCACGTACGGCGAGTACCACAAGGGAAAGTGAGCAATTGGGTGCACGACGCCTTGCGCCCGGGCGACACGATCGACATTCAAGGTCCAGGCGGCGATTGCTATTACCTACCCGGATCGCCCGAACAAGGCCTGCTGCTGATCGGCACGGGCAGCGGACTGGCGCCGCTGTACGGCGTCGTTCGTGACGCTCTCGCCCAGGGCCATATCGGACCGATCAGGCTCTTTCACGGCAGCCGGACTCCGAACGGTCTCTACCTAACCGATAAACTGCGAGAACTTACCAGAGCCTACTCCAATTTCGAGTACACAGCCTGTCTTTCGGGCAGCCACGTTTCGAAAGAATTCGCAAGCGGAAGGGTTCACCAGATCGCGTTGAATGAGGTGCCCAACTTGACAGGATGGCGAGTTTTTCTGTGCGGACACCCGGAAATGGTGAAAGCCGCTCAAAAGAAAGCCTTCCTGGCAGGCGCATCCATGAAAGACATCGTGTGCGACGCGTTCACGTCACGTGTGATTCCCAGCTGATCGAAAAAACTCGGAGCCTAGCGGGTCCCGGGTTTGGCGTCGGCAGGAACGTGAACCGCCGCGACCATCCCTGCCCCTGATATCGACGGAGACGTGAGATGTGGAGGCTACCTTCAGGCCGCTCCCGTCGAGTAGATGTTGCCCAGGGTGGTGCGAAACCGACCGAGCGTAAAAAATACCTTCCTCAGTCATCATCTTCCTCGATGGTCACCTGAGTGCCATCCGCCGAAACAAAAACCTCGATCTTCTTGTTCCTTTCGTCCCGTCCCTCGAACTCGTATCCGGCGGGGCCAATTCCCTTAGTGACCGATTCGACCTCGTCCGGTTTGAAATTGGGCAGCCTCGCTTTCAATGCTTCACGCGCGACGATGGGGACCTCCTCCAACGGAATCTCGGTCTCGGCCTCGACCAATGTCCCTTCGGGCGTCACCTCAACCTCTACTTTACGATTCGATGAATCACGTCCCTTCAGTTCGTAAATGGCCTGGCCCTTTTCCGTTTCCGTCTCAGCTTTCTCCCATTGGACTCCAGGCACCGCCTTGTCTGCCGTTGCTCTTACGGCTGGCGGCACTTGATCCAAAGGAACCTTCTTCTCGCCTGAACTCCCGGAGCCGTCACAACCGGTAAGACTGACGAGACACAATAAACCGAAGGTGATAAATCTCATGATTCGAACCCTCCTTGTCCGTCCGATGAATAGAAATGCGCCGCTCATCGCCTTGGCTATTTGGGCAGTGAGCAGCCTCTCGTTCGAGTGATGTAAGCAACAAGCGCAAGTACCGTCAATTGGGACAAATCCCTAACGCAGAACGGCCGAAACCACGCCTGAAGACCGCGCCATGCCGAAATGGGCACTAGTCCCAGGCCCCCTGGACTATCGGAAATGTCGCCTTAAGCTACGCCGACCGCCTTAGTCTTGAACGATGCGATAACATCCTCTCTTTCGATCAACAGAAACTGAACATGAAAGCAAAACGATGGCCCCTGTCGATACGCGTACTGATAGGCGTCGCGCTGGGGGCGTTACTCGGCGTCGTCGGTGGTGATGAAGCTTATCTTTGGGGCCTTCGAAACGACCATCTCGGGCAGCTCGGAATGCTCGTGATCCGACTCTTGAAAGCGCTTGCCGTGCCGCTCATTCTATTTGCGATTCTCGATGCATTTGCGCGAACCCATATATCCGCAAGAAGCGGAGGACGGCTGGTGACGATTTGCCTCATCAACGTTTCGGTCGCTTGCATGATCGGCTTGCTGCTGATGAATGCGATAGAACCCGGGCTGGCATGGCAGGACAGGATCGAGCAACTCACCGCCCAACTTTCCGGAAATTCCGCTCTGGCGAGCTCAAACGCGGTCCCGGCGGCAACCCTCAACCCATTGAAGAACCTCGGCGCCTATATCCCTCAAAGCCTGATCGAACCGCTTGCCGGCAATAACGTGATCTCGGTAGTTCTGCTCGCCTTGCTATTCGGCGCCGCCCTACGCTGGCTTAAAGATCGCCAAGGCGAGAGCGATATCGCAGACATTCGACCGTTGGAAGGATTTGTATCCTCGGCCTATCAGATTCTAGCCAAGGTGCTTTCTTGGGTTGTCGAAGCCGTTCCGTTCGCAGTCTTCGGCCTCGTAGCTCAAGTCGTCGGAAAAACCGGTCTGGAAATCTTCGCCGATTTAGGCGGGTTTCTCGGTGTTATAAGCCTTGGCCTGGCTTTGCACGGCCTCGTTTATTATCCCTTGGCGGCATGGCTGGCGGGTGGAAAGCCACCGCACATTTATCTGAAGCAAGGCGCGGATGCCATCATGACCGGCTTATCGGCAAACAGCAGTTTGGCGGCCATGCCCGTTACCTTGCGGTGCCTGAGGACCATCGGCGTCTCGGACTCATCTGCGCGCATCGCGGTTTGCGCCGGAACAAATCTTAATAACGACGGCATCACGCTGTACGAGGCTATGGCGGCACTGTTCCTGGCACAGGCATTGGGTTACCGGGCTTGGAGCCGGACAACAAGCCATTATTGTGCTCTCGGCGCTTATGGCGGCTATCGGCGTCGCCGGAATTCCGGAAGCGGGATTGATTATCCTTCCACTGGTGCTGAGTGCGTCAGGTTTGCCGGAGACAATCGTAGCCGCAGCGATACCTCTGATCGCGCCGGTCGACTGGATCCTCGCGAGACTCCGGTCCGGGGTAAACGTGCTCGCCGATATGCTCGTGGCGATCTTGCTCGATGCTTGGGAAGGACGCGGATTAGACCGCGAAAAAAAGCGTAGCCGCGGATAACGGCTACGCCTTGTTTAAATGAGCCGAAGCGGCGTTAGCCGTTGATCCAATAGTGGGTCAAAATGCTCGCGGCATAGCCGGCGATAATGGCCGGCGTCCAGCGCAGATGGCTGAAAAAGGTATACATGCCGCGCGACGTCCCCATGAGGGCCACACCCGCCGCCGAACCGATGGACAGCATGGTTCCGCCCACGCCGGCGGTCAAGGTCACGAGCATCCACTGATAAAGGTCCATATCGGGATTCATGCTCAGCACCGCGAACATGACCGGAATGTTGTCGACGATGGCCGAAAGCACGCCGATCAGAATATTTGCCGTCGTCGCCCCGAGTCCATCGTACATCGCCTCGGAAACCAGTTCCAAATAACCGATGTAGCCCAAACCGCCCACAGCGAATACCACGCCGAAGAAAAACAGCAGGGTATCCCATTCCGCATCGCGAACATTGGCGAATACATCGAACCTCCCATTCTCGGCGCTGTACAACAGTTTCAAGCGGTATCCATAGAACATCAGAAAGGAAAGTCCCACCATCATGCCCAGGAACGGCGGAAGATGCAGAAATTGCTTGAAGCTAACGGCGGTCACGATGGTGAGAGCGAACAAGCCGCAAACGATTAGGGCGCCGTCCTTCATCTTGACCTGCTCCTCATCGGGGAAACTGGGTGCTTCGTCCGGTATGGCGAAGTGCATGAAGGCGGCGGGCACAGCGAAGTTTACCACCGACGGAATGAACAGCTCGAAAAAGTCGAAGAACTCCGCCTTGCCGGCCTGCCAGACCATTAGCGTGGTGATATCGCCGAAGGGGCTGAACGCGCCGCCCGCATTAGCCGCGCTCACCAAATTGACAAAACCCAAAGCTACGAAGCGTGGGCTATTTGCACCGACAGCCATCACCACAGCACCCACCAACAGCGCGGAAGTCAGGTTGTCAGCTACCGAGGACAGGAAGAAAGTGATCACCCCGGTGATCCAGAAAAGCTTGCGATAACCGAATTTACGGCTCACCAGCCAGGAACGCAGGGCCTCGAACACATTTCGGTCGGCCATGGCATTGATGTAGGTCATAGCGACCAACAAGAACAGAAACAGCTCGGCATACTCGCGGAGATCGTGCTCGAAGGCCTTGTGCACCTTCTCCGATGGAACGCTGTTGCTGGCGGCCAGATAAGCCACATGCGCCCAAATGATGCCGGCGGCAAGAATGACCGGCTTGGATTTTCGCAAATGGGTAAACTCTTCGGTCATCACGAACCCGTACGCGATGATGAAGACCAAGACGCAATAAAGGCCCCGTTGGGTACCGGTCAGCCCCAAGACCTCCGATCCTTCGGCCGATGCCAAACCGGGCACAAGAAATAGCAGCGAAAGTAAAACGAATGCGCGTAACAAAGCTAAGCCCTCTTCGGTGTTTTTGAAAAACGTCTGTGCCACTGCCGTCAAGCAGCACGACCCCCCAGTCAAAACAGCCCTGCATTATATATATAGAAGGGCTAGCGAATGAATAACCAAGCACTTTTTCCGCACTTCGGTTCAGGTGCACTTGTGACGGAAGAACGGCGTTTACAGGCAGAGTCGATATGAAGTAAATTCATAGATATATCCAGTTTTATTATTTTTTCCTATTAACGGCTCCATGTTATAGTTTTTCCCTACTGAATTACTCAGGCTTTTCTCTCGCCTAGGCAGACGGATTTCTTCCATATATGTACCAGTACGACAATTACGACCAGACCTTAGTGAATGAGCGCGCCGCTCAATTCAGGGGTCAAACAGAGCGGTTCTTGAAGGGAGAACTCAGCGAAGATCAGTACCGGCCTCTTCGCTTGATGAATGGTTTATACATCCAAAAACACGCGCCGATGCTGCGCATTGCCATTCCTTATGGCCTGCTCTCGTCGCGCCAACTGCGGATGTTGGCTCATATCGCGCGAACCTATGACAAGGGTTACGGCCACTTCACGACGCGACAGAACATTCAGTTCAATTGGCCGAAACTCGAGGACGTGCCGGATGTTCTGAGCGAACTCGCTACGGTACAGATGCATGCGATCCAAACGAGCGGCAACTGCATCCGCAACGTCACCAGCGATCATCTTGCGGGAGTCGGCGGAGACGAACTCGAGGACCCACGCCCTTATTGCGAAATTATCCGGCAGTGGTCCACCCTCCATCCGGAATTCAGCTTTCTGCCGCGCAAGTTCAAGATTGCCGTCAATGGTGCGGCAAAGGATAGAGCCGCAACCCAGCTACACGACATCGGTTTGCAGCTCGTCAAGAACGATCGGGACGAGATAGGTTTCGAAGTTCTGGTAGGCGGCGGCCTCGGGCGCACACCGATCATCGGCGTGACAATCCGCCCGTTTCTCGAGAAAAAGCACCTGCTGTCTTATCTGGAAGCGATTCTCCGCGTTTACAACCGCTTCGGACGTCGCGACAACAAATTCAAGGCGCGAATCAAGATCCTGGTGAAAGAGCTGGGAAAGGAAAAGTTTACCGAAATGGTCGAAGCCGAGTGGGCTGCAATAAAGGACGACCTGCTCCTGGATCTCGAAGAAATCGAGCGGATCAAGACGTTCTTCCAACCCGCGCCCTACGAGACGCTAGCCGACAATCCCTTGTTAGCGGAAAAAACGGCCCACGACAGCCAGTTTGCCGCTTGGTTCCGCCATAATACCTTCCCTCATAAAATGCCGGGTTATCGGGTTGTCTTCGTGTCCCTGAAAACACCGGGAAAACCTCCAGGAGATCTCAGCGCAAGCCAAATGGATGTAATTGCCGATTTAGCCGACCATTACAGTTTTGGCGAAATTCGAGTCACCCACACCCAGAATCTCGTTCTGGCCGACGTTAAACAGGCGGATTTGCACGACTTATGGCAGCGCCTTAAATCTCTTGAACTGGCGACACCCAATATCGGCACGGCGACGGATATCATCTGCTGCCCCGGCCTCGACTTTTGCTCATTGGCAAATGCGACATCGATTCCTATCGCTAACGGCATTCAGCAGATCTTCGACAATTTGGACTATCTCTACGATCTAGGCGATATCCGGATCAATGTCTCGGGTTGCATGAACGGTTGCGGACATCATACCGTCGGTCATATCGGCATTCTGGGCGTCGATAAAAAAGGGGAAGAGTGGTACCAGATTACCCTGGGCGGCTCATCCGGAAAGGATGCTTCCCTCGGTGAACGCCTAGGTCCCTCCGTAGCCAAGGACCAGGTTTGCCATGCGATAGAAGCCATCTTCCAAACTTACCGAGAGCATCGACTGGAAGACGAGGCATTTCTTGAAACGGTTAGACGTATCGGTATGCGACCATTCCAGGGGCGAGTTTATGGAGATAATTAAAGACGGCCATATCGTCGCAAACGACTGGCGGCACTTGAGCGACGACGAAGCCTTGCCGGAACAGGCTGTAACGGTTTCGCTGCTCCGCTGGAAGAACGAAAGGGATCGCCTGCTCGCTTGCAGCGTCCCCTTGGGGCTGCGCCTAAACAGCGACGACAGTCTCGAAGAAATTGCAGATGATCTTAAGTACTTCTCGATAATCGTCTTGGAATTTCGCCAGTTCACAGACGGCCGAAGCTTTTCTCTGGCTCGGCTTTTGCGGGAACGTTACGGTTTTAACGGCGAGCTTCGCGCCCGCGGCGATTTTCTCAGGGATCAGATGTTTTTTCTGAGTCGGGTAGGCGTAAACGCCTTCGAACCGAACGGCTCCGCGAATGCGCAAGAACTGCTGCCCGCATTGCAGGAGTTCACGGTGAAATATCAAGCCGCCGTAGACGTTAAAGAACCACTTTATCGGCGGCGTAAATAGCTGGGAAGCTCGGGCAACTCAAATACGCTCGACAAACAATACCCCCGGTCAAGCCGGGGGTGTGCTTCAATTCTCCGACACGGCCTAGTTCTTTTTATGGCCGTATCTCATGATATTGATACCCTTTAGAAGATTAAGGGCTTCGTTCAGCGGATAATCCTGCAGGGCCAAGGCCTCTTCACTCTTATCCCCTGCTTTGGTTTCGTCCTTCTTGAGCGGTTTCTCGGCTCCATTCTCGAGATGGTTTACCAAATCGGCTTCCTTGATCGGAGAAAACTCCGATTGGGCGGCCATTTCCAACTTCACCTTCGAGATCGGTACGTCCGGCGCGATGCCCTCCGCTTGAATGGAGCGTCCGGAAGGCGTGTAATAGCGCGCCGTGGTCAGTTTGACCGCGCCGCCATTGCTGGTCGGTAAGATTGTCTGCACCGAACCTTTGCCGAAGGTCTTTTCGCCCATGATGATGGCGCGTCCATGATCCTGCAAAGCACCGGCCACAATCTCCGAGGCCGAAGCGGAGCCGGAGTTTATCAGCACTACGATTGGAGCACCGTTCAGAACGTCATTCGGAGTCGCACTGAACCTCATCTTGGCGTCTTCGACACGACCATCGGTATAAACGATCAGGCCACTCTCCAAGAAGGCATCGCTAACCGCCACCGCCGCATTGAGAACTCCGCCGGGGTTATTGCGAAGATCCAGCACAACGCCCTTCAAGTCGCCTTTCTTTTTGAGCTCGCTGATGGCTTCGATGACATTGTCTCCAGTCTTGGACTGAAAGCTCGTAATGCGAACATAGCCGTATCCTTCCTCAAGAAGCCGGCTCTTTACGCTTTTGACCTTGATGACGTCGCGTACGATTTTAACCTTCAGCGGCTGCTCGACACCCTCGCGAACTATGGTCAACACGATCTCGCTACCCGGCTCGCCACGCATCATTTTAACCGCGTCGTTCAGGCTCATGCCTTTTACCGGCTTGTCGTCCAACCGGATAATGAGGTCGCCGGCTTTTATGCCAGCCTTCTGCGCGGGGGTATCGTCGATAGGCGCGATGACCTTCACGAAACCGTTTTCCATTCCGACCTCGATACCCAAGCCGCCGAACTGTCCGGTAGTACCGACCTTCAGCTCGTTATACTGCTCCTGATCCAAATACGCTGAATGCGGATCGAGACCAGCGAGCATTCCGCGAATGGCGTCTTCCAACAATTTCTGGTCCGTTACCGGCTCTACGTAATCCTGGCGTATGCGTCCATAAACCTCCGAAAAGGTTTTCAATCCTTCGAAGGGGATTGCATTTGTATCGCCACTGGCCTCCCGCTCGGCGAGGACGCTACTGCCCGTACTGATCAAAATGCCGAGCAGAACGCCAAAGATAAGAACCAGAAAATTTCTTTGTCGCAACATAGATTTTCCTACAACCAAAAACGCCCTGGATAAGGCCTCATAAATCAATCCGTAAAAAGTCAGTCTTTGTGACTGCACCATAACATAGGATTCACCGGTCTTCCTTTTTCGCGAATGCCAAAATAAAGTCCGGACTCCGCACGACCGCCGCTGGCACCGACTGTAGCGATGATATCACCGCCGTTCACCGAGTCCCCGACATTCTTATACAAACTCTGATTGAAAGCGTAGAGACTCATATATCCCTCGCCGTGATCGATAATGGTCAACAAGCCATAGCCCCGCAACCAATCGGAGTATGCCACCCTCCCCGCCGCAACGGCATGCACCGGCGCGCCCTCCGGTGCTCGTATAACGACACCATCCCAACGGCCACTCGCTCGCGGACTGCCGAACGACTCAAGCAGTGAACCCTTCGTCGGATATGTTAACTGACCATAAAGGGCGGAAAAGGGTCCTTTGCTGGCTGACCGATCTCGCGCCGAGTCGTCCGACAAAGGGCGAATGGCGGCAACCAGATCTTGCAGGCGCTCTTCATCCTCCTGGAGCCGCCTCAGCTGGGCGTCCTTATCCTGAAGGCTATGTTCCAAGTCGGCCAAAACCTCGCGTCGGGATTGTCGGAACTTATCCAACTCGAGGCGATCTTTTGCTACCTGCTCACGAGTGGATTGAAGCTTCGCCGCTTCGGCCGACGCTTGCTGCTGCAATTGCGAAACGGTTGTTAAATCCTTTTGCATCTCCCTCAGCAGCGAGAATCGAGCTTGACTCAGATAATTGTAATAAGCCAGCACGCGACTGAGCTGGCGTGGGTCTTCCTGATCCAACACCAGCTTCAGCCAATCTTGCCGGCCGGCGGCATAGGCCGCACGAGCTTGTCCTGTCAATGTTTTATATTGCGCTTTCACTGCCGCCCGCAACTCACTGCATTGGCGTTCCAAATCGTTCAAATGCCGCAATTGGGCTTGCGCTTGAATCTCGAGCTCTTTAAGCCGTTTTGCCAGACGTCCGTAGTCCCGCTCGATACCGCTCAATTGCCCGACCAGAGCTCGTCTGCGCGACTCTAGAGCGTCCCTGGACTTCTGGACCGTCTTAATACGCTCCCGAACCGTAGTTAGTTCATCCAAACGATCCTTTGGTTCCGAGACCGCCGCCGCGAAAGGCATTTTGAATGCTAGAGCCAGACAGAAAACTCGCGCGACTCGGTGACAGGACAAAACGGCAAACCTCAAATCAGCAACGATCGCCCCGTCATATCCGCCGGCTTTTCAAGCCCGATAATCGCGAGCAATGTCGGCGCGACATCGGCCAGACCGCCTCCGTCGCTTAACCTACCGGCTTTGCCTTTATACACGAGCGGCACGGGATTAACCGAGTGCGCGGTCTGAACTTCGCCGGTCGAAGGATCGATCATTTGCTCGACATTGCCATGATCTGCCGTAATCAGCATTTCGCCTCCGACCTTGTCGAGAGCCTCGACGACTCGACCCAATGCCTCATCCAAAGCCTCTACCGCCCGAATCGATGCGTCCAGGTTACCAGTATGACCAACCATATCCCCATTGGCGTAGTTACAGATGATGACGTCGTACTCGCCGGACTCGATCGCCTTGACCAATTCATCCGTCACTTCAGGAGCACTCATTTCCGGCTTCTGATCGTAGGTCTTGACCTTGGGCGACGGCACCAAGATGCGCGTTTCTCCGGGAAAGGGCGTTTCTACTCCGCCGTTGAAGAAAAACGTAACGTGAGCGTACTTTTCAGTCTCGGCCAACCGCAACTGCCTTAGACCATGCTTCGACAAGACTTCGCCCAGGCTGTTGGTCACGTCTTGCGGCGGATAAGCGACGGGAAACGTAAAGTCTTGATGATATTCCGTCAATGTAACAAACCCACCCAGCTTCGGAACGACCTCGCGTCGAAACCCCACGAAATCGGCCTCGTTGAGTGCGCGCGTCAGCTCTCGGGCGCGATCGGCCCGAAAATTCATGAATATCACGACATCGCCGTCCTTGAGAGTAATCGGCGCTTCACCGTCCGGAACGATTGAAGTCGCTTTGACGAACTCGTCGGACTCACCCCGCTCGTAAGCCAGCGTCAAGCCCTCGATCGCCGTTTCCGTGCGGTAATCGGCTTTTCCTTGCACGATAAGGTCGTATGCCTGCTGGATACGGTCCCAGCGATTATCGCGATCCATCGCGTAAAAACGGCCAATAATGGATGCAATCCGCCCTGCCCCCAGTTCTTCGAACTTCGAATCCATTCTGCGTATCGGGTCGCCTGCGCTCTTGGGTGGGGTATCTCGCCCATCCAGAAAGGCATGCACATAGACCTTTCTCAGCCCCTTCCTAACCGCGAGCTCCGCCATTGCATGAATGTGAATTTCGTGGCTGTGAACGCCGCCGGGCGACAGCAGTCCTAAAATATGGAGTGCCTTATCGTTCCGAAGGGCCTTGTCCACGGCTTCGCGCAGAACGGGATTGGTGTAAAACGAACGGTCCCTAGCCGCTTTACTGATCAACGTAAAATCCTGATTGATAAGTCGACCCGCCCCTAAATGCAAATGTCCCACCTCGGAATTGCCCATTTGATCGTCGGGCAAGCCGACGACTTCACCGGAGCAATCGAGCAACGTATGCGCGCAAGTATTCCACAGCTTCGTCCATGTCGGGGTTCTTGCAAGAGCGATAGCGTTATGGTCTTTGGTTTCGCTGTAACCAAAACCGTCCAGAATGATGAGGACAACAGGTTTAGGACGATTCAACTTCAAAGTATAATCTCCCTCTCGGTTTTTGCGCGTTTGCCTGGCAATAAAGGCTTTGTTGCTTCCCGCAGAAAAAATCAGTATGTCCCAATGGCCAAGCGGCCGCTTTCGCGGAAAGGAAAAGACCTCGAACTCAATATCGCCGGATAAATATGAATTTGAGAATGAGGCGCCATGGGCTTAGGCAAAGGGAAAAACGGAGTAGTATTTTAACTTTTTTTTGCAACCCCGTGTTGCTCGAGCAATCGCGGCTAAAGAGCGCACAAACTCTTACAATGCGAAGCCTCCGATGACCAAACCAAACGAGATACTGATTACGGAAGATGCCGATATCGCGCAGGCCGCCTATTGCCTGAAAGCCATGTCCCATCCGCTGCGACTCAAGATTTTATGCACTTTGGGGAACAATAAAGTCAGCGTTCAGGACATCGTCGAGCAGGTCGGCACGACTCAGAGCAATATCTCTCAGCATCTGGGCATTCTGCGCGATAAAGGTATTCTCGCCTGTAAGAAAGACGCTAACCGCGTGTACTATTACGTTGACGACGAGCGCACACTGCAGCTGATCAAGCTGATGAAAGAAGTATTTTGTCATCATTAGTTGGAGCCGAATTTTCTCTATGACTGTCACACCCGACCGCCTGTTGGAATTCCTGGGCAATCACTGGATCATGGCCAGCGGTTTGCTCATTGTTACGATTTTGCTGATTCAGGATTTTATCGACAGCGCCTTCCGTAAACACAAAGTAATCTCGCCGACGGAAGCCGTAAACCTGATGAATGATGAAAACACCATCATTATCGATGTCCGCGAACCGCACGAACATGCCAACGGCCATATCGAAAATGCGAAATTCATTCCCTTGGGCAAACTCGAGGAACGAGCACAGGAATTGGAGGCATACAAACAAAATCCCGTTATCGTAACCTGCCAGTCCGGCACGCGATCTCCCCAGGCCTGCAAGAAACTGACCGGTTTAGGCTTCACCCGAGTGTTTGAAATGAAAGGCGGCATGCTCGCATGGGAAGACCAAAAATACCCCGTCGTTAAGAAGCGGAATAACAAGTAATTCGCCCTCTCCCGATTTTTCCAAGCTTACGAAACAAATAAGGATTATCCATGGCCGAAGAAACCACTCAGCCAGAAAGACAGTTCGTCCTGCAAAAGATTTACGTTAAGGACGTCTCTTTCGAGACGCCGAATTCGCCGGAGGTATTCACGCTCAAATGGGAACCGAAGGTCGAATTCAACCTGTCGAGCAATGCGCAAAAGCTTCAGGAAAATCTGTACGAGGTCAGTCTCACCACGACGGTAACCGTTAAACTCGGCGAAAAAACCGCTTATTTGGTGGAAGTCTGCCAAGCGGGGATTTTCGCGATGGCGGGCTTCGACGACCAAGAACTCGGCCCTCTGATCGGTAGCTACTGTCCGAACGTTCTCTTTCCGTATGCGCGCGAGGCCGTTTCCGATCTCGTGACCAAGGGCGGTTTCCCGCCCATGCTCCTTGCCCCCATCAATTTCGACGCCTTGTACATGCAGCAGATGCAACAGCAGCAGGGCTCCGCCCCCACAAGCCATTAACGGGATAGTCCGCAATCGCCCACATGACAGCTGTATCAGTTCTCGGCGCGGGCTCATGGGGCACAGCCCTAGCCCTTTTGATAGCCCGCAACGGCCATCCCACTGTGCTTTGGGGGCATCGCCCCGAACATTTGGCCAAACTCAACGCCGCCCGGTGCAACGAGCGCTATTTACCCGGTGCGCGCTTTCCCGACAACCTCCGGGTCGTCGCGAATCTGGAAGAAGCCGTTAAGACCGCGGAAATTCTCGTAGTTGCGGTGCCCAGCCATGCATTTAGAAACCTCCTGATGGACCTGGCACCGCATCTCACCCCGGAATCCAAGATCGCATGGGCCACGAAAGGTCTGGAACTGCAAAGCGGAAAGCTTTTGCACCAAGTCACGGAGGACGTTCTGGGACCCGACATTCCCGCCGCCGTGCTGTCCGGCCCAAGCTTCGCCCGCGACTTGGCCGCCAATCTCCCGACCGCCATTACGGTAGCGTCACGGGAGATCGAATTCGCCAAAATGCTGGCGGGGCTGCTTCATAACAACCGATTCCGCGCATACACCACCGAAGACATCATCGGCGTTCAGTTGGGCGGGGCGACCAAGAACGTACTGGCTATCGCCGCCGGGGTCGCCGACGGCCTGGGCTTCGGCGCCAACTCCCGTGCGGCGCTGATAACCCGCGGACTCGCAGAGATGATGCGCTTGGGTTTGGCATTGGGTGGCAAACCGGAAACCTTCATGGGACTTGCCGGTGTCGGCGATCTCATTTTGACCTGCACCGACAATCAATCTCGAAACCGGCGCTTCGGCCTCGGGCTCGGCAAAGGGCTCCCGCGAGAGCAAGTCGCGGCCGAAATCGGCCAAGAAATCGAAGGGATTCTTACTACGAAGGTTATTTACCAGCTGGCGCAAAGTCTCGGGATCGAGATGCCGATTACCGAACAGACCTACAAAATCCTTTACGAAGGGCTCGCGCCTTTAGAGGCCGTCAACAATCTACTCCTGAGAGAACAGAAGCCGGAAGCCTTGGCCGGTTGAGCCTGCTTCGGTCAAACCCGTTCAATCGCTCCCGAAAAGCCGTTCTGCCGCCATGCTTCGTAAAGCACCAACGCTACGGTATTGGACAGATTCAGGCTGCGGCTTTCCGGTTTCATAGGCACGTAAAGAAGGCGCGGCTTCGGCAAGGAAGCCAGCAAGGTTTCCGGCAATCCCCTGGACTCCGGACCGAACAGCAAGGCGTCATTCGGGCGGAAGTCGGCATCCGCGTAGCAGCACCGCCCTTTGGTGCTGAGCGCGAACAGCCGCTCCGGCCGAACCCGTTCCAAGAATTCATCCAGTCCCCCGTATTCCCGCACATCTGCCCATTCCCGATAATCGAGGCCGGCGCGCCGCAACCTGGCGTCATCAAGCCGGAAGCCCAAGGGATGGATGAGATGCAGCCAAGCGCCCGTGTTGGCGCAGAGACGGATGATATTCCCTGTGTTCGGCGGTATTTCCGGCTCGTAAAGGACGATGTGGAACACGTTAGGACTTATTCACACCGAGGGCGGATCGGCTCCAGTTTCCAAATGTCGCGGTTGTACTCCGAAATCGTGCGGTCGGTGGAAAACTTGCCGCCAGCAGCGCAGTTTAGGATGCTCATTCTTGCCCACTGCTCTTGATCGAGGTAAGCAGCGGCCGCGCGCCTCTGGGCTTCTACGTAACTTTGAAAGTCGGCAGCCGTCATCCAAGGATCGTGCGGGCTTTTTATGGCATGGATGATGGGATCGAAAATTCCCGGTTCGAATTGGTTGAAGTGCCCGCTTTCCAAGAGATGCATCACCCGGCGCAGGTCGTCATTGCCGTTTATGACGGACTCGGGATCGTATTGGCCTCGCTTCGCCTCCACCTCCTCGGCGGTGAGGCC
The DNA here is from genome assembly GCF_051027545.1 of Methylocaldum sp. GT1BB. Taxonomy (NCBI): domain Bacteria; kingdom Pseudomonadati; phylum Pseudomonadota; class Gammaproteobacteria; order Methylococcales; family Methylococcaceae; genus Methylocaldum; species Methylocaldum sp. GT1BB. The sequence goes on from NZ_CP194902.1 coordinate 331,529, forward strand.
GAACAGGAAGAAATTCTCGGCCCCCACTTCCTGACGAATCTCGATATTGGCGCCATCGAGAGTACCGATAGTCAGCGCCCCATTCAGCATGAACTTCATGTTGCCGGTACCGGACGCTTCCTTACCCGCGGTCGAAATCTGTTCGGAAAGATCGGTGCCGGGACAAATGTATTCCATCGCAGTCACCCGGTAATTGGGCAGGAAGGCCACCTTGAGCAGCTCGCCGGCCGCAGCATCGCGATCGATCACATTGGACACATTACTGATCAATTTGATGATTCGCTTCGCCATGGCATAGCCCGGTGCCGCCTTGCCGCCGAATAGGACGCACCTCGGCGTCCAATTGGCCGTATCGCCGCGCTTAATGCGGTCATAGAGGTGAATGACATGAAGTACGTTGAGCAACTGGCGCTTGTATTCGTGTATCCGTTTAACCTGAACGTCGAACAGCGCATCCAGTTCGATATCCACGCCCAGCTCCGCTTTCTTATAGCGTAAGAGACGCTCCTTGTTATGGCGCTTGATTTCCCTCCAGCGTTGGCGAAACGCAGAATCATCGGCATATGCGGCCAGCTTGCCGAGTTGGGACAGATCGGTCAACCAACCCTCGCCTATCGTTTCCGTGATCAACGAGGCAAGCTTGGGATTACACCCGGCCAGCCAGCGGCGAGGCGTAATACCGTTGGTCTTGTTGTTGAACTTATTCGGCCACAGTTCGTAAAAATCGCGAAACAGCCCTTGCATGAGCAGATTGGAGTGAAGCTCCGCCACCCCGTTGACCGAAAAGCTCCCGACGATGGCCAGGTAAGCCATGCGAACCTGTTGCTCCCAGCCTTCCTCGATCAGGGACATCCGCGCCAATCGGTCCAGATCGCCCGGCCAGCGGTTGGCGACCTCACCCAAGAATCGCGCGTTGATGTCGAAAATGATTTCCAGCAACCGCGGCAACAATTGCCGGAACAGGCGCACCGGCCATTTCTCCAAGGCTTCCGGAAGCAGTGTGTGATTGGTATAAGCCATGGTACGCGAGGTGATGGCCCAAGCCTCATCCCAATGCAACCCATGCTCGTCCATCAAAAGGCGCATCAGCTCGGCTACGGCAATACTCGGATGGGTGTCGTTGAGCTGAAAACAATTCTTTTCCGCAAACCGACTGAAGTCCTCGCCATGCACCAGCACCCATTTGCGGATGACGTCCTGAAGACTGGCCGAAGCCAAAAAGTATTGCTGGCGTAGCCTCAACTCCTTTCCGTTCTCGCTTGCATCATTGGGATACAACACCATGGTGATGTTTTCCGCCATGTTCTTGGAACGGACCGCTTCGGTGTAATCTCCGGCATTGAAGTCTTGTAGATCGAATTCATCCGTGGCAGCCGCTTTCCACAGGCGCAGCGTGTTAACCGTACCGTTCTTGTAACCGGGAATCGGGATGTCGTACGGCACTGCGAGCACATCGTGGGTATCCACCCAGCGCCTCCTCGGGTGGGATTCGTCGCCGCCATAAGTATCCGTCCGCCCGCCGAAACGTATCCGCACCGTCAGTTCCGGACGCTCCAGCTCCCAGACGTGGCCGTTCCGCAGCCAATGATCGGGCTCCTCGACCTGATGGCCATCCTCGATGTTTTGCCGAAACATGCCATATTCGTAACGGATGCCGTAGCCCATCACCGGCAACTGCAGCGTCGCACAGCTATCTACGAAACAAGCAGCCAGCCGACCCAGCCCGCCGTTACCCAATCCGGCATCTTGCTCGCTCTCGACGATCTCCTCTAGATCCAGCCCCAGGTCGTGTAAAGTTTCGTGCAGAGGATCGTCGATCCCGAGATTGAGCGTGGCGTTACTCAAGGTCCGCCCCATCAAGAATTCCATGGATAAATAGTAAGCACGCTTGCAGTCCGCTTCCTCATAGGCGTAATGCGTATTCTTCCACCGCTCCATCAAGCGGTCGCGGACCGTCAAAGCGACCGCCGTGTAGGCATAGTGCGCGGATGCGCAGTACTTGTCGCGGCCGAGCGTGTAGCTGAAATGACGGCGGATGTCCACGGCCAAATCCTTGGCCTTCAACCCCAAGGCAGGCAGCTCGGTCAACCACGGTTTTCGCTTACTATTCACAAGACTTCGGTTTGGCATAGTCGGTCCGCTTATTTGGCAATTTCAGATTGGGCACGAAAAGCTCGTCGTTCCTCTGCGGCTGTCCGCAGACGACAAAGCCGGAAAGGGGCGATTATCGCATCAAAGCCGGAGCTGTTGACGATAAGCTTGCCGGTACTCGATTTCTTACACGTCCAGACTCAGCTCGCTGATCTTTCGTGTCAATGTATTGCGGCCGTAACCTAATAACTTTGCTGCTTCCTGGCGACGCCCGCGGGTGAATTGTAACGCCGTGGCGATCAAAATCCCTTCGGCTGAATCTATAGCTTCCTTTGCGACATTTCTATCCCCACGCCTCAAGCGCTTATCGACCCATTGCCGGAAACAATCTTCCCAACTGTCGACGACAGTAGAGGTACTCGCCTTAACACTCAGTAATTCCGGCGGCAGATCGTCCAGATGAACCTCCTTGCCCGCCGCCATAACCGTGATCCAGCGACAGGTATTCTCCAACTGACGCACGTTGCCCGGCCAATCGAGCCGACAAAGATAGTCCTCCACATCCGGCAACAAGACTTTTGTTTCCACCTTCAGCTCTTGACTGGCCTCCTTGAGGAAATGGTTCAGCAATAAAGGAATATCCTGGCGACGCTCCCGCAAGGGCGGGAGGTGAATGCGGATGACGTTCAACCTGTGGAACAAGTCCTCCCGGAAACGGCCTTCGGCGACAAGCGTATCCAGATTTTGATGAGTGGCGGCAATAATGCGGACGTCCACCTTGACCGGTGCGTGCGCACCAACGGGAAAAAACTCGCCGTCGGCCAACACGCGCAACAAACGGGTCTGCAAATCCGCGGGCATATCGCCGATCTCGTCCAAGAACAACGTGCCTCCGTCGGCTTGTTCGAAACGCCCGGCGCGGCGAGCCTGCGCGCCGGTAAACGCACCGCGTTCGTGGCCGAACAATTCGGATTCCAGCAGATCGCGGGGGATCGCCGCCATATTGAGGGCGATAAAAGGCTTGTCGGCCCGTGGACTATGGCGGTGCAGCGCCCGCGCAACCAACTCTTTCCCGGTCCCCGATTCGCCGTTGATCAGAACGGTGATGTGGGAGCGGGCGAGTCGCGCGATGGCGCGAAAAACCTCTTGCATGGCCGGCGCCTCCCCGATGATTTCGGGCGTTTCCTCGGCCACCTCGGGCGGACCTTGCTCTTGCCGCGCGCGCTGACTTTGTGCGCATGCACGCTGCACCAGATCAACGGCATCGTCCACATCGAACGGCTTCGGCAGATATTCGAACGCGCCGCCGTGGAATGCCGAGACCGCGCTCTCCAGATCCGAGTGCGCCGTCATGATGATGATGGGAAGTTGCGGATGCTTGATCTGCAGCTGCCGCAAAAGCTCCAGCCCGTCCATGCCCGGCATCCGAATATCGGTCAATATGGCATCGGGCTTGCCCTGATCGAGAGCATCGAGCAATCCGCCGGCGTTCGAAAAACAGCGCGCGTGTATCGATGCCTTTTGCAAGGCCTTTTCCAAGACCCAGCGGATCGAGCGATCATCATCAACCACCCATACTTGGGCTGAACTACTCATGGTCCTTCTCCAAAGGCAGGAAAATAGAAAAAACCGTGTTGCCCGGGGAACTCGAGCACTCGACCAATCCACCATGCTGATTGATCAAGGACTGTGCGATCGACAGGCCTAAACCGGTACCGTCAGCGCGCCCGGTTACCATCGGGTAAAAAATCTGACCGAGCAACTCCGGCTTGATACCCGGACCATCATCGATGATGTCGATCTTGACGGCCATCGGGTTGCGCCTATGACCAATGGTCACCTGGCGATGGATGCGCGTGCGAATCAGGATGTGCCCTTTCTTCCCTACCGCCTGCGCCGCGTTGCGCACGATGTTCAAGATCGCTTGAATCAGCTGATCGCTATCGCCATTCACCAACGGCAAACTCGGGTCGTAGTCTCTTTCGATGACGACGCTTGGAGGAGCCTCCACCTGCACCAACTGACGCACTCTCTCCAGTACCCGGTGGATATTGAGCCGGCTTTTCCGCGGCGGTTTGTTGGGCTCAAGCATCCGGTCGACCAGCGATTGCAGGCGGTCGGATTCCTCCATGATGATTTTCGTATACTCCCGCATCTCTTCTTCGACCAACTCCCTGTCGAGCAACTGCGCCGCACCGCGCAGACCGCCCAAAGGGTTCTTTATTTCGTGGGCCAATCCCCGCAACAGCATGCGAGCGGCGTTCTGCTGTGCCAGAAGCTGCTCTTCCATGGAGATGCGCAAATGCCGATCCACCTGTTCAATCTGCACCAATGCGGCGACCGGTTTATCCTGCTCCAGCATCGGCGTGATCGTGAAATTGACCGTAATAGCTTGAGACGGAAGACCCAACGACAAATTTCGCTTGGTCAACGATTCACCCTGTTGCAAGGTTCGTTTCAAATCTTTCTCGATGTTCTGATCGTATAGAAAGAAAAGCTCTTTGGCCCCCGAACCCAGAACCTGTCGTGCACTCACTGCGAACAACATTTCCCCGGCCACATTGATATAAATCAGGCGGTACGCGGGATCGAAAACCAACACGGCGTCCGTTAAATGATCGAGGATGCGTTGATATAGTGGAATGGGATCTGGGTTATTCATTACGATTTGAAAAGCAAGATGGAGGCCAATTGTCCATGCAAGCTGCGCTTGATTGTAGGTGCCTCAAGACCTATAGAACTCAGCAGCGGACACTCGCGGCCACAGAACCTCAGGCAATGCGCACCATCTTGGTGCATATTAGACCGATTTGCTGAAACATCTGTTCCATTTGAAGTTATTTCGGAATTTACCAATATAGATAATCCAACACTCGACAAAGGCGCTACCGCCCGAGCCAGTCACTTTTGAGCTCACATTCGCCCTTTCGGACTTGTCACTGGGATAGACAGCCTTGTTCAGCCGAATGAATCGCCAGACTACTCTTTACGCGAGCTCTCTATAGCGTCTCGGATTCGGAAAATACCCGAACAAAAAAAAACGCCCCATAAAGGGGCGTTTTCAGATTCGGGCCGAATAGCCGTTTAGAGGCTGTAATACATATCGTATTCAACCGGATGCGTGCTCATGCGCAGACGGGTGACTTCCTGCATCTTGAGGTCGATGTACGCATCGATCGCATCATTGGTGAAGACGCCGCCGCGAGTCAGGAATTCGCGATCCGCACTCAATGCATCCAGCGCCATATCAAACGCATGACAAACCTGCGGAATGCTCTTCTCCTCTTCCGGCGGCAAATCGTAAAGATCCTTGTCCATGGCGTCGCCCGGGTGAATCTTGTTTTGGATACCGTCGAGACCGGCCATCAGCATGGCTGCGAAAGCAAAATATGGATTGGCGGTGGAATCAGGGAAACGAACCTCAATGCGGCGCGCTTTCGGATTAGTGACATACGGAACGCGGATCGATGCCGATCGGTTGCGGGCGGAATAAGCCAACATGACCGGCGCCTCGAACCCCGGCACCAAGCGTTTGTAGCTGTTGGTGGACGGGTTGCAGAAGGCATTCAAAGCTCTCGCATGCTTGATAATGCCGCCGATGTAAAACAGCGCCAACTCAGAAAGGCCGCCATACAAATCACCGGTAAACAAGTTCACGCCACCCTTGGACAGTGATTGATGAACATGCATGCCGTTGCCGTTGTCGCCGACCAGCGGCTTCGGCATGAAGGTCGCGGTCTTGCCGTAAGCGTGAGCGACATTGTGTACCACGTATTTGAGGGTAAGCACCTCATCCGCCTTCCGGACCAACGTACCGAACTTGACGCCGATTTCGCACTGTCCGGCGGTCGCCACCTCGTGGTGATGAACCTCGACGATCAGCCCCATTTCTTCGAGCGTATTGCACATGGCCGCGCGCAAGTCCTGCATGGAGTCAACGGGCGGCACCGGAAAATAGCCGCCTTTGATGCCGGGACGATGGCCGATGTTGCCGTCTTCGTAAACTTTTTCGGTGTTCCAACTGGCTTCTTCGGAATCGACTTTATAGAACGAACCCTGCATGGAAACGCCCCAGCGCACATCGTCGAATACGAAGAATTCGTTTTCTGGCCCGAACAGCGCGGTATCCGCGATGCCCGTGGATCTCATGTAAGCTTCAGCACGTTTGGCGATGGAGCGAGGATCGCGCTCATAACCCTGCATGGTAGAGGGCTCGACGATATCGCAGCGCAAAATCAGGGTTGGATCGTCGAAAAACGGATCGATAACCGCCGTCGTCGGATCAGGCATCAGGATCATGTCCGACTCGTTGATGCTCTTCCAGCCCGCAATAGACGAACCGTCGAACATCTTGCCGTCTTCGAACATGTCCTCGTCCACACTGTGCGCCGGAATGGAAACATGCTGTTCCTTGCCCCGAGTGTCGGCAAACCGCAAATCAACGTATTTGACCTCCTTTTCCTTCATCAGCTGAAGTACATCTTGTGGCGTCATTCTTTATCTCCCGAATATTAGGGTTGTAAAAATCTCAAGCGGGTAATTAAACAAAAATTGTACCAATAGAAAAACGCTGTTATCTCCCGGAATTACAATAGTGCAACAACTTGTTCGCAAAACAAAAACGCACCATTAATGTGCATACGACCCATTTCAGTGCCGTTTACGGAAGAAATCCGCGAATTCCCGCCACGCCCTGAGCCCCATGGGACTTTGCAACGTCCACATCCGCTGGAGACACCCCCCCCAAAGCGAAGACCGGAATATTTACCTGATCCACCAACTCGGCAAAAGTTATCCATCCTAGCGGCACGGCATGGGGGTGGGTGGGCGTGGACAGCACAGGGGCAAGAACGGCCAGATCGACGCCGATTCGCTCCGCGTGCTTCAGTTCACCGAGATTGTGACAAGATGCGGCAACCCACCGGGCTTTCTCCAATGGCCGTTCACTCAAGCTCATCAGTCTTTGTGCCGTAAGATGAAGCCCCGCGGCGGACGTCCCGACCACCCAGCACGGATCCGCATTCAGAAGTAGGATCGCGCCCCGTTCCCGGCAGTACTCCACAGCATAATGCGCCAACGCCTCGTATTGGTGCACACCCAATCGGCGCGCCCGTAATTGGATCAAACCGGCTCTGCGCGACACCAGATGGTGCAAACGCTCGCGCAAAAGCGCCTCATCGCCCGATTCATCGTCCAGAATCGCATACTGATCGGGAAGTCTGGCAGCCGTTACGATGGGGCGATTCGCGGCCGGAAATGCGAAGCCGGGCAATTCGTCTGGCGAAACCCAACGAATCGGCTGTCCCTGCATGCCGATTGGCGTCCCCTCGAACCGGTCCACCCGCCACACATCCAGCAGTACGCAACGCTCCGGATAAGCGTGACGAATCCGAATCAAGGGCGATGCCTCTATCACTTCGAGGTTAAGCTCCTCGCGGATTTCTCTGGATAAAGCTTCCTTTGCGGTTTCGCCGGCTTCCAGCTTGCCTCCCGGAAACTCCCAAAGATCCCCTTGATGGACGTGGGCGAGGCGCCGCGCAATGAGAATTTGGCCGAGTCCGTTCCGGATGACACCGGCGGCTACATGCAACTCGGAGCAACCGCTCACCGGGATACGTTCAGCCTCGACTAGGTTCGATATTCCGCGTTGATGCGGACGTAATCGTAAGAGAGATCACACGTCAGGACACGCTGATGCGCGCTCCCCCTCCCCAGCACAACGCGAATCAGGATGTCATTCTCAGACATCACGGCTCTCCCGGCCTCCTCGGTGTAACTCATGGCGCGTCCTCCATTTTCCACGATCAGCACGTTCCCCAACCATATAGAAACGCCCGATATATCGAGATCGGCGCAGCCTGAACGACCGATCGCAGCCAAAATCCGGCCCCAGTTCGGATCGCTGGCGAAAAAAGCGGTTTTGACCAGAGGCGAATGGGCGATAGACTTGGCCACATTCCGCGCTTCGGTTTCATCCCTGGCCTCTTGGACCTCTATCCGCATCACCTTGGTGGCGCCTTCGCCGTCCCGCACGATGGCTTCAGCCAAGTCTTCACAAACCTCCCGAACCGCTCGGGCCAGGAGAGGGAAATCCACGCTTTGCCGGCTAAGTTCGGGATTACCGGCTCCGCCCGTTGCGAACAGAACGCAGGCGTCATTAGTCGAGGTATCGCCGTCCACCGTGATCAAATTAAAAGAACCGTCGGCGGCGTCGCTCAAGCAAGCCTGCAAACTAGCCGGTTCAACCTTCGCGTCGGTGGCAATGAAGGCCAGCATGGTGGCCATATCGGGGTGAATCATGCCGGCGCCTTTGGCGATGCCAGTGACGGTCACCGATACTCCAGCCAGATTGACAGTCCGGCTTGCACCTTTAGGCCGCGTATCGGTCGTCATGATGGCCCTTGCCGCGCGCGTCCATCCCGCCTCGTCCAAGGCGCTCAGGGCTTTGGGCAAAGCCGATTCGATCTTTTCCACCGGAAGATATTCGCCGATTACACCGGTCGAGAAAGGAAGCACCTGCTCGGCCGCCGCGCCGGTCAGCCGGCCGAGCGTCCGGCAGGTCCGACGAGCATCGTCCAGCCCTCGCTGGCCGGTTCCGGCATTGGCATTCCCGGAATTGACCAAGAGCCAGCGTGGATGGTGTCCGAGATGATCTCTCGCCACGATCACCGGCGCGGCGCAAAAGGCATTTCGGGTAAAAACGGCCGCACAGGTAGACCCTTTGGCTGCTTCGATCACCACGATATCGTCACGATCGTTCCGCTTGATGCCGGCACAGGCCGCACCGAGCCGGACGCCTTTTACGGTTGCCAGGGTCAACTCTTCGCTCAAGACGCTCATACGCGGCGATTTCAATCCAATTTGCCGTGGCAGTGCTTAAATTTCTTCCCGGAACCGCAAGGGCAAGGCTCGTTACGGCCCACTTTGGCGACGTCCCGGATATAAGGCTGTGCGGGCCGTGGTTTAACCGGCTTTTCCTCGACCTCCGCCTCTTCAGGTTCCGCAGTCAGTGCGTGTGCCTCGGCATGTTCGAAATGCATTTCTTGAGGTACGGCGCGGCGCTGTTCCTCCATGACATTGACTTCTTCTTCGCTGTGCACCTGAACCTTGGATACGATGCCGATCACCTCGTGTTTAATCCCGTCCAGCATGGAGGTGAACATCTCGAACGCTTCGCGCTTGTATTCCTGCTTCGGATCCTTCTGCGCATAACCGCGTAGATGGATGCCCTGGCGCAGATGGTCCATGGCCGCCAAATGCTCTTTCCAGGCGTTATCGAGAACTTGCAGCATCACCGTTTTCTCGAAATGACGCATGACCGATTCGCCTATAACGGCACTCTTTGCCTGATAAACCGCATCCAGCTGATCGATGATTTTCTGGAGCAGGCGGTCCTCATCCAGCCGCGAATCTTCATCCAGCCATTGTTGCGCCGGCAGCTTCGATCCGAGTTCCCGCAATAGCGTGTCTTCCAGACCCTTGACGTCCCACTGCTCTTCAAGGGTGTGCGGCGGAATGAACTGGGTGAATATCTGGCCGACAACGTCCCGACGCATGTTCGTGATCGCCTCGGAAATATCGTCCGCCTCCATCAGTTCGTCACGCATGTGATAAACCACCTTGCGCTGATCGTTGGCGACATTGTCGTAATCCAGCAACTGCTTGCGGATGTCGAAGTTGCGCGCTTCAACCTTGCGTTGAGCGCTCTCGATCGCCCGTGTCACCCATGGGTGTTCGATCGCCTCGCCTTCCTTCATTCCCAGCTTTTGCATGAGCACGGCCACCCGATCGGAAGCGAAAATCCGCATCAAGGGATCTTCCAAGGACAAATAAAACCGTGATGAGCCGGGGTCACCCTGCCGTCCGGACCGTCCCCGCAACTGGTTATCAATGCGCCGAGATTCATGCCGCTCCGATCCGATGACGTGCAAGCCGCCTGCTTCCACAACCTGAGCGTGACGGACTTTCCACTCCTCTTTCAAGCGAGCGACGGACCCCTGATCGCTGGGATCGATAGCCGCCAAATCCTCTTCCAGGCTGCCGCCGAGAACGATGTCGGTGCCGCGGCCCGCCATGTTGGTCGCAATAGTGACCGCACCGGGCTGACCGGCTTGCGCAATGATATGAGCTTCCTGCTCGTGATGCTTGGCGTTCAGCACCTGATGCGGAATGCCTTCCTTACGGAGGAAAGTCGCCAAGAGTTCCGAGTTTTCGATGGATGTAGTCCCCACCAGCACCGGTTGGCCGCGTTTCACGCACTCGCGGATATCCTCGATGATGGCGCCGTATTTCTCACGAACGGTGAGGTAGACGAGATCACCGAGATCTTGGCGGACCATGGGCCTATTGGGCGGAATGACGACAACTTCGAGGCCGTAAATCTGATGAAACTCCGGGGCCTCGGTATCGGCCGTACCGGTCATGCCGGCCAGTTTTTCGTACAGGCGGAAATAGTTCTGAAACGTGATGGAGGCCAGCGTCTGGTTTTCGTTTTGAACCGGAACGTTCTCCTTAGCCTCGATCGCCTGATGCAGCCCTTCGGACCAACGACGTCCCGGCATCGCGCGGCCAGTGAACTCGTCCACGATGATCACCTGGTTTTCCCTAACGATATAGTCGACATCCCGCTGGAACAGCGCGTGAGCCCGCAATCCGGCATTGATGAAATGCATGAGTCTGATGTTGACGGCGTCGTACAGACTTTCGTCTGCATTGATCAATCCCTGCTGAACCAGCAACTGCTCGATGCGCTCGTGCCCCTCCTCCGTAAGGTAGACTTGCCGGGATTTTTCGTCGACGCTGTAATCGCCGCGAGCGCCTTCTTTTTCCTGACGCTTGAGATGAGGAATAAAGGCGTTGATCTTATGGTAAAGGTCGCTGCGGTCCTCGGTCGGCCCCGAAATAATGAGAGGCGTCCTGGCTTCGTCGATCAAGATGGAGTCGACTTCGTCGACGATCGCAAAATATTTTTCCCTCTGCACCCTCTGGTCGCGGGAAAATGCCATATTGTCCCGGAGGTAATCGAAGCCGAACTCGTTATTGGTACCGTAGGTAATGTCGGCCGCGTAGGATTCCCGGCGCTGCTCCGCGTTCAGACTGCTGACTATGACGCCCACGGAGAGTCCGAGGAAGTTATAGAGCTTGCCCATCCATTCGGAGTCTCGGCGCGCCAAATAGTCATTGACGGTGACGACATGTACGCCTTTACCGGGCAGTGCATTCAGATAAGCGGCCAGGGTGGCGACCAGCGTCTTGCCCTCGCCGGTTTTCATTTCCGAGATCTTCCCGTCATGGAGCACCATCCCGCCTATCAACTGAACATCGAAGTGGCGCATGTTCAGAACGCGGCGAGATGCTTCCCTGACGGCGGCGAAAGCCTCTGGGAGTAACGCATCGAGCATCTCACCCTCGTTCAGGCGGTCTCTGAATTCTTGGGTTTTCCCTCGTAACGCCTCATCGGATAGATTCTGGAACTGAGGTTCCAGCGCGTTGATCTTCTTGACGAGTTTTCTTTTTCTATTGATGATTCGCTCGTTGCGACTGCCAACGATCTTCTTTACTAGCTTGCCTAGCATTGCGGTTTAATTCCGAGTCCAAACGAAAAATAATCCAACGATGATACCGCAAAACCATGGTATTTATAATGAGTCGAGGGCCATATCAGACGTTGGCGAGAAATTGAGGCAAATTCGAACAGGTTTGCTGGGTTCGATTCGGCTAACCGCGACTACCATGGAGGGCTGATTTCGAAGATGCGCCAACCAGAATCCGTTGCCGGTCTATTTCAAGGCGCCGCGATCCAAGGGCTCCTGATCCAGGTAGAAAAACACCGCCGCGTACTCGATGTGGCAAAAAGAGCACTGCCAGGCTTTCTTGCGGACCATTGTGTAGACTGCGTGGTCAAGCCGGACCGCCTGATTCTTTACGTGGACTCGCCGGCTTGGGCCTCACAAATACGCTTTTATGCCTTGCACCTCTTATCCAAGGTTCAGCAATCGACCGGATACCGGTTCAACGATTTACTGATTCGTAACGCACTGCCTGCCGCAGCAAGACCTCTCGACAAACCAGTTCTCGCCTTGCCATCCGGCTTCGCCGCCGAGGTACTGAAAAATAGCGCATTGTCGACATCTTCCGGGGAACTTAAGGAAGCGCTGCTGCGGCTGAGCGCAACAGTGCAGGCACTGAGGAACGCCGACCCCGGAAAAGAAAATCAATAAAAAACAGCGTCGAAAATTCAGCCGACAGAGATCGTTTGCCCCTGGACTGATGCCCAAATTACGGGCACGCGAGAGAAGTCCAACCCGGCAGCTGGATAAGAATCGGCTTCCCTGCCGCATTTCGATAAGGATTTAACACCGATCGTTCGCCTGGACCTGACCAGTCCAGAGAGAAAAGGAATCAGCCAGCGGCCTGCGCCGCCCTCATGAAATAAATCGGCAGAACGTCGTCTTCCATGTAAGTCACCGATTCCCAGGCATCCCTTTGCTTGAGCAGCTCCATCAGCAGTCGATTGTTCAAACCATGGCCGGATTTATGGCCGGTAAACGAACCGATCAGACTGTGTCCGAGGAGATAAAGGTCCCCGATCGCATCCAGGATCTTGTGTTTTACGAACTCGTCGGCGTAACGCAACCCATCTTCGTTCAAGACGCGGTAGTTATCCACCACTATCGCATTATCCATGCTGCCTCCCAGGGCCAGCCTGCGTTTGCGCAAGGCTTCGATATCGCGCATAAAGCCAAAGGTCCTCGCTCGACTCACTTCCTTAACAAAAGATGTCGATGAAAAATCGATGCTGGCCGTTTGCACATCCTTGCGAAAAGCCGGATGTTCGAAATCGATCGTAAAGGTGACTTTAAAGCCGTCATAAGGCTCAAAACTAGCCCACTTATCACCGTCTTCAACCCTAAGTTTGCGCTTTATCCGAATAAAACGCTTCGGTGCGTTTTGCTCCTCCACGCCCGCCGACTGAATGAGAAACACGAATGGGCCGGCGCTGCCGTCCATAATGGGTACCTCCGGCGCGCTCACATCGACATAGGCATTGTCGATTCCGAGCCCGGCGAACGCCGATAGGAGATGCTCGACGGTGGAAATCTTCACGTCCCCCTTGACGAGGGTTGTCGATAGGGTGGTTTCGCCGACATTTTCCGGCCTTGCCTCGATGATGACGGGTTCAGGCAAGTCCACGCGCCGGAATACAATACCCGCGTTAGGAGCAGCCGGACGGAGGGTCAGATAGACCTTCTCTCCGGTGTGCAACCCGACTCCGGTACCTCTAATAACGTTCTTTAGTGTTCTTTGCCTGATCATTCGACTCACCTATCTTGTCTGACTATCCCCAAAAATCCCTCATATAGCCCTGCACAGTTTAAACCGCCCAAGCATACGAACTACGCAGGGCTCAGACCAGTGGGGGCGGACCGAAGCGTCCTCGCTACTTTCTTAATCGGCCTGACGGCGCAAGAACGCCGGAATATCTAAGTAATCGAGATCCATATCCTTCTTCGCTTCCGCCCGAACATCATGCTTGGGCTGCTTGCGAATTACAGTCGGACGCTGCAATTGATCATAATCGATCTCACCCGTGTGCTTATGCACCAACTTGATCGTCGCTTCGTTCGCCTGCCGCTGGTTGTTTAGTCCCGTCGCCACCACCGTAACGCGCACTTCATCGTCCAGCTCCGGATCGATGGCCGTACCAATCACGACGACCGCGTCATCCGAAGCGAAGTCTCTTATGGCGTCGCCCACCTCGCTGAACTCGCCGATCGAGAGAGTTTGGCAGGCCGTAACGTTGACCAGAACGCCACGCGCGCCCTGAAGATTGATGTCTTCGAGCAAGGGACTGGCGATGGCTTTTTCGGCTGCCTGGCGGGCACGGTGCTCGCCGGTACCCACACCGGTACCCATCATCGCCATGCCCATCTCGGACATTACCGTACGCACATCGGCGAAGTCCACGTTGATGAGCCCCGGCCGGGTAATGAGATCGGCGATGCCCTGCACCGCGCCGAGCAGGACATCGTTCGCGGCAGCGAAGGCATTGATCAAGCTGACGTCTTTGCCCAATACCGGCAACAGCTTCTCGTTCGGAATCGTAATCAGCGAATCGACGAATTGACCGAGCTCCTCGATGCCTCTTTCCGCCACGCTACGCCGTTTCTTGCCTTCGAACGGAAACGGTTTGGTGACCACGGCAACCGTAAGAATACCCGCTTCCTTGGCAATCTCGGCAATCACCGGAGCCGCTCCAGTCCCGGTTCCGCCGCCCATGCCGGCGGTAATAAACACCATGTCCGCACCTTCCAGAACTTCCATGATGCGATCGCGATCATCCAAGGCGGCCTGTCGGCCGATTTCCGGATTCGCTCCCGCTCCAAGCCCCTTGGTCAGTGCATTTCCCAGCTGAATGACCGACTTGGCCCGAATGTTCTTCAAAGCTTGCGCATCGGTATTGGCGCATATGAATTCAACGCCCTCGACATGGCTGTTGACCATGTGGTTGAGAGCATTTCCACCACCGCCCCCGACGCCAATTACCTTGATAACCGCGTTTTGGCTATAAGAATCCACTAGTTCGAATTGCATTGTTTCCACCCCGTCTTAACTGCATTTCCACTCCGGGGAATTTTCGATCCTAAAAATTACCCGTGAACCAACTCTTCATCCTTGCCCACAACCCTTTAAAGCCCGTTCCCAAGGGCATATACCTCCCCGCCAGCGTCTGGTGCTGCTTGCCGAATAGAAGCAGTCCGACGCCCGTCGCGTAAATCGGATTTCGAACCACATCGGTCAGACCGGTGACATACTGCGGCAAACCCAGGCGTACCGGCATGTGGAAAATTTCTTCCGCCAACTCCACCAATCCCTCGACCTTGGCGCTGCCGCCACTCAGCACAATTCCCGCCGCGATCAAGTCCTCGAAACCGCTCCGACGCAGCTCTTGCTGCACCAGCAACAGCAGCTCCTCGTAGCGAGGCTCGACGATTTCAGCCAAATTCAAGCGGGAAATCTGGCGCGCCGGCCTGTCGCCGATACTGGGCACCTCGATGGTGTCCTCCAGCTTGGCCAATTGGGTTAACGCACAAGCGTGTTTGATCTTGATTTCTTCGGCGAACTGGGTCGGCGTCCTAAGCGCCACCGCGATGTCGTTGGTTACCTGATCTCCGGCAATAGGAATGACGGCCGTATGGCGAATGGCTCCGTCGGTGAATACGGCCACATCGGTGGTTCCTCCACCGATGTCTACTAAGCATACGCCGAGATCCTTCTCATCTTCGGTCAGCACCGCCGTGCAAGACGCAAGCTGTTCCAGGATGATGTCCTCGACGTCCAGGCCGCAGCGACGAATACATTTGATGATGTTCTGCGCCGCACTGACCGCGCCGGTTACGATATGCACCCGTGCTTCGAGACGGATTCCCGACATGCCGACCGGTTCCTTGATACCTTCCTGCCTATCGATCACGAACTCCTGCGGCAGGATGTGAAGGATTTTCTGATCCGCCGGGATGGCAACCGCGCGCGCCGAATCGATTACGCGATCCACGTCGCTCTGGGTTACTTCCTTCTCCTTGATGGCGACGATGCCGTGCGAATTCATGCTGCTGATATGGCTGCCCGCGATGCCCGCATAGACCGACTGAATCCGGCATCCCGCCATCAATTCGGCTTCCTCGACGGCACGCTGGATCGATTGAACCGTGGTCTCCAGGTTGACCACCACACCCTTTTTCAGGCCGCGGGACGGATGGGTACCGATACCGACCACCTCGATTTCACCGTCCTCGTTTATCTCACCGACGATGCAAGCCACCTTGGAGGTACCGATATCCAAGCCAACGATGAGATTCCGATCTGATTTTCTAGCCATTGCAATGAATCTTTGTTTTTAATTCACGTCAGGTATATATCCTGCTCCGAATTCGGCCGCGCGCGATGCAATCGGGTTGGGCCAGAGAAACAAGATCCGCTTGGGATTGCGGTCTGAAAATCACTGCAAACCCGTTCGGATAGCGCAAGTCCACTTTCTGGAGCGCCGCAATTCGCGCTTCGCCCAAGCGCGGCAATAACGTCAGCAAACGTTCCAGCGCAAGAGCCGGATCTTGTTTTCCGAACTCGATTTCCACGCCACTGGCCAGACGAGCGCTCCACGCCCGCCGCCCCGTGAGCTTCAAGGAATCGATTCGCATACCTTTCTGCTTTAACTTCCCGTTCAATAGATAAAGCATGCTCAAAAGCTGCTTTTCCTGTCCCGGTGGGCCGTCGAGGATCGGCAACTTCACATAGGACTGGACGTTTCCGGGCGAAAACCGCCCCCCGCGATCGTTGATCAGCCCACCGTCGCTGGTGCGGGCAACCGGTTTTTGCTCAACGACTTTCAGCAGCAAGGTATCGGGCCAGAGCCGAGCAACCTGAACGCTGTCTAACCAAGGAAATGATTTGGCGGCTTCTTCAATGCCATGCGTATCCACTAGAAAATATCCGACCTGGGTCAACGGCAGCAAAGTCCTCGTGAACTCTGCCGCATCGAGATTCCGAATCTCCCCCTCCACGCGCACATAACGTATGGGCATGAAACCCTTGATCTGCCCGAGATCGACACTCATGGCAGCCAGACCGCAGAGAGCCACGACCCCAAAAAAGAACAATGCCCTGACGGGCACCGCTTTAGGCCTCGGCATCGCCCTCTCCGCGACGCGGGAAGCTCGTTTCCAATATTCGCCACGTCAAGTCCTCGAACGATAAGCCCGCCACTTTCGCCGCCATCGGAACCAAGCTGTGGTCGGTCATGCCGGGAACCGTGTTGACCTCGATCAACCACGGCTGGTTATCTTGATCGACCAAAAGATCCACCCGAGCCCAGCCGGTCACGCCGAGCGTATCGCAAGCTTGTAGAGCCAATTTCTGGAGAGCGGCCTCCTCTTCACGGGGAAGTCCGGCCGGACAGTGATAACGAGTGGTCTCGGCGCGATATTTGGCATCGAAATCGTAAAAAGAATGGGGCGTTTCCAAGCGAATCAACGGCAACGGCTCGCCGTCGAGCACGCCGGCTGTATATTCCCGACCGACAATCCAAGCCTCCGCAAAAACCGCGCAATTATAGTGTGAAGCGCGTTCCCATGCTTCCATTAATTCGATTTTATTTTCGGCCCGCCCCATTCCGATGCTGGAACCCTCTTGAGCGGGTTTCACGATGACCGGGAATCCCAGCAGATCGGCGCACCGGTCTACGTCCTCCGGCCCTTGAAGTTTCATCCAGCGCGGCGTCGGCAATCCCGCTCCGAGCCAGCACAGCTTGGTCCTGAGCTTGTCCATGCTCAAGGCCGACGGCAGGACACCGCTTCCGGTGTAGGGCAGTCCCAAGGCTTCCAGAGCCCCTTGAAGAACGCCGTCTTCGCCACCCCTTCCATGGATCACGTTGAACACGCGGTCAAAATGTTGTTCGAGCAGCGGCTGTATCGGATTTCTCGTTACATCTATGCCGACCGCATCGATGTTATTTTTCAACAAGGCCGCCAAAACCGCCTGACCGCTCTTCAAAGAAATTTCGCGCTCCGCGGCGGCACCGCCCATCAACACGGCAACACGTCCAAATTCAGCCGATTTCAGGATTCGCTTGCTCATTCAATCTCTCCTCGTCGATTTTTCGCCCACGATCCGAACTTCGGGAATCAAGTGCTGCCCGAATGTCTGCTCAACGGTCGTCTGGACGAACCCTATCAGAGCCTCGATATCGGCCGCCCTGGCCGCACCCGTGTTAATGATGAAATTGGCGTGTTTTTCGGAAACGCATGCATCGCCCATGCGATACCCCTTGAGCCCGCAGGCTTCGATAAGGCGCGCAGCATGATCGCCCACCGGGTTCCGGAACACCGAGCCGCAATTCGGCAGATTGATGGGCTGCGATGCGCTTCGTTTAGCCAGCAACGCCCGGATTCGTTCGCGGCTGGCAACCGCATCACCAGACTGAAGCCGGAGCTCACAAGCCAAAAACCATTCGTTCTCTGGCCCCTTCACGCTGCGGTAGCCAACGAGAAAGTCGCCCCCGCTGCGGTCCCGCAACGTACCGGAACGGTCGACCGTCACCACCCGCGCCACCAGGGGCCATGTCTCGCCGCCGAATGCCCCGGCATTCATTGCAAGGGCGCCGCCCATGGTGCCCGGAATTCCCGCCAGGAATTCGGCGCCGGTCAGTTCCTGTTCGGAACAAAATCTGGCCACGTGAGCGCAAGGCACGCCCACCTCGGCATAAATGCGTCCGGAACCTGAACGCCGAAGTACTCTCAAACGATTTCGGGTACAGATAACCGTACCTCTGATTCCGCCGTCCCGAACCAGCAGATTACTGCCCAGGCCCAGCCAGAAAACCGGTTCATTGGGAGGCAGCGAACGCAAAAACAGAACCAAATCGTCCGCGTCGGCCGGCAAGTAAAAGCGATCGGCCGGTCCACCGACGCGCCAGGAGGTGTGGTTCGCCAGTGGCTCGTTATAGCGCATCTCGCCCCTTAAACCGAGCGAACTGACCGCGCTTATCCCATCTTCGCAGACCGCAGTCACTGGATTGCTCCGACCGGCATGTCGGTCAAGCACAACGGCAATTCGACAGCAACTTGCCCGATGCTTCCGGCCCCGAGCGTCAAAACGACATCGCCCGGCTCGACTATGCCCGGAAGGATTTCAGCCAGGTCGCTTACCTTTTCGACGAAAACCGGATCGATCTGGCCTCGCACCCGGATCGCCCTCGATAATGCCCGCCCGTCCGCGCCGATTACCGGCGCTTCGCCGGCGGCATAGACATCGAGTAGCACCAGAACGTCGGTTTTGGACAGAACCTGCACAAAATCCTCGAACAGATCGCGCGTCCGCGTATAGCGATGCGGCTGAAACACCAATACCAGCCGCCGGTCCGGCCAGGCTTGGCGCGCCGAGTCGAGGGTCGCCGCAATCTCTCGCGGGTGATGCCCGTAGTCGTCGACGAAAGTGACGAAGGAGCCGCCGAAAGGTACCTCGGCATTGATCTGAAAACGCCGTCCAATACCCCGAAATCCCAGCAAAGCACGCTGTATGATCTCGTCGGAAATACCCAATTCTCCAGCGATGGCAATTACTGATAATGAATTCAATATGTTATGCCGCCCCGGGAGATTTAGGCTCACGTCGAGCGGTTCATCGCACCCCGACCTAAGCACCGAAAAATGCGAACGCAATCCGTCTTGACGGATATTCACGGCCCGGATGTCGGCTTCCGGACTGAAACCGTAGGTTTTCATCGGCTTACTGATTTCCGGCAGAATATCCCTGACGCCCGGATCGTCCAGACACAGCACGGCCAGACCGTAGAACGGCACATGATGCAAGAATTCGACGAAGGCCCTCTTCAGTCTGCTGAAATCACCGCTATAGGTCTCCATGTGGTCCCGGTCGATATTGGTGACCACGGCAATCATGGGCTGCAAATATAAGAAAGAGGCATCGCTCTCGTCCGCCTCGGCGACAAGATAGGAGCCTTTGCCGAGCTGAGCGTTGGTGCCTACGCTGTTGAGGCGCCCTCCGATAACGAATGTAGGATCGAGTCCGGCTTCGGCAAGTACGCTGGATGTCAGGCTGGTCGTCGTGGTCTTGCCGTGGGTGCCGGCTACGGCGATGCCGTAGCGGAACCGCATCAGTTCGGCGAGCATCTCCGCCCGCGAAATGACCGGAATTTTCTGGGAACGTGCAGCATCGACTTCCACGTTGGATCGATTGACGGCACTGGATACGACCACGACCTCGGATTCCGCGATATGCACGGGCGCATGACCGAAGAATATTTTCGCGCCGAGTTCAGCCAAGCGCCGTGTATTGGCATTTTCATTAAGATCCGAGCCCGAGACCTGATACCCGAGATTTAGAAGAACCTCGGCAATGCCGCACATGCCGGTGCCGCCGATCCCGACGAAGTGAATCCGACGGATGCGGTTCATGCCGTATTGTCCCGCGATTTGCTCAGGCAGCTTCACGGTCGACCTCATTCAGGCAGATTTCGGCTACCACCTGGGCCGCATCCGGCTTCGCCAGGGCCGATGCGCGCTCCGCCATGGCCTTCAGTCGGGCCGGTTCCTGCATCAGGGCGGTGATTTCTTCGGCAAGACGCTCCGCGGACAGCTCGGCCTGAGGAATCAGCACGGCCGCTCCATTATCGACGAGGTACCGGGCATTGTGAGTCTGATGATCGTCTATGGCGTATGGATACGGAACCAAGATCGACGGCAACCCCGCCGCGGTCAGCTCACTGATCGTCATCGCTCCCGAACGGCAAACCACCAAATCTGCCCAGGCGTAAGCCTCGGCCATGTCCTCGACAAATGCTTCGATCCGCGCCGACAGTCTCAATTGTGCGTACCGGACCGCTGTTTTTGCCCGCATCGCCTCTCCGGTCTGATGAAAAACGCGAATCGGCATCTCAACCCTCGCGAGGGCCTCCGGCACGATCTCGTTCAAAGCCCTGGCGCCTTGGCTACCTCCGAGAACCAAAATCTTAAGGGGCTCGTCCCATCCGGCCCCGATTTCTCGTTTAAGAAAAACAATTTCTTGCCGTACCGGATTTCCGGTACAGAGCGCTCCCAACTTGGGTGCGAAACTATCGGGAAAAGCTTCCAATACCACTTGCGCCCTCCGGGCGAGCCAGCGATTGGTAGTTCCTGGAATGCGGTTTTGCTCATGAAGCACCAAGGGGATACCCAGCAGACGCGCCATAAGCCCCCCCGGCCCCGAGACGAATCCCCCCATCCCGAGAACCACGCTCGGCTTGACGCGACGCAAAATGAACAATGCCTGCAAGCAAGCTTTCGTCAGCATGAACGGAAAACTCAACTTGGCTAACCAGCCCTTGCCGCGCAAACCTGACACCGACAACCATTCCACGGGGATACCGGCCGCCGGCACGACTCGAGCCTCCAACCCGGACCGAGTCCCCATCCAGACTACCTCGTGCCCCCGTGCCAAAAGCTCCCGCGCGACCGCCAAGGCCGGATACACATGACCGCCGGTACCGCCGGCCATGATCATCAGACGTGCGCCCATTTGGCCCTAACCCTGGGCGCCGCGGCATAAGCCTCGAGGGCTTCGCTCCGAACCCGAAATAAAAGTCCTAATGCCGCACACATAACCATCATGCTTCCGCCGCCGTAACTCATCAGCGGCAAGGTCAGTCCTTTCGTGGGCAACATGCCCATATTCACTCCCATATTGATAAACGATTGAAGTCCAAACCAAATACCGATGCCGTAAGCAACGAACGCACCAAAGCGGTTCTCAGCCCGGTCGGCCAGCTGACCTATTACGAGCGCACGCCAAACAATCAGCATAAACAGCGAGATAACAGCGGTGGTACCGACCAATCCCAACTCTTCGCCAATGATGGAAAAGAGAAAGTCGGTATGCGCCTCCGGCAAATAAAACAGCTTTTGCACGCTCGAACCCAAACCCACCCCGGTCCACTCGCCGCGACCGAACGCGATCAGGGCCTGGGTAAGCTGAAAACCGGTATCGAGCGGATGTTCCCAGGGATTGGTAAAACTGAGTACGCGCTTCAAACGGTATTCAGCGCTGTAAATCAGCCCAACCCCGGCAAATGTCATTAGGCCGAGCAGTACGCCGAACTGCCATAATCTCGCACCACCCAGAAACAACATGCCCAGTGCCGTCGCCATGACTACCGCAGTCGCACCGAAGTCGGGCTCCAGGAGCAGCAGTAATGCACCTATGGATAGCAGCGCCAGAGGCCGGATCATTCCTTGAACCGAGTCGCGCACCGTGCGGAGATGACGGTGGATATAGCTTGCCGTATAAATGACGGCGATGAGCTTGAATACCTCGGAAACCTGAACCCGTATGCCGAATAAGTTGATCCAGCGCGAACTCCCGTTCACGACCTTGCCGACGCCGGGCATCAAAACCACGACCAGTAGAACGAGCCCAAACAGGAACAAGCTCAACGACGATTTCTGCCATGACTCTAACTTGACCGAGGCGACGGCGCAACCGGCGCAAAGACCGAGAGCGATGTGGACTAGCTGGTGTCGGGGGAAATAAAAACTGTCCTCGGCGAGTTTCTCCCCGAGGTGCAGAGAGGCCGAGGCAACCATTACGAAACCGAGGAGCAGAAGCCCTAAGGACGCAACCAATAAGACAGTGTCCAAATAAAAGCGCCGGTCCCCCCAATGCAGCACCAACCCGCGCCCGCGGACTGTCACTTTCGCCCTCATGGCGAAAGCCCCATGACTTCTTCCGTGAACACCCGTCCCCTTTCCTGATAGTCCTTGTATTGATCGAGGCTGGCACATGCCGGAGCCAGCAGAACCGAATCGCCACGCTGCGCCAAGGACCGTGCAGCCCGGACCGCCTGACGCATATTTTCGACGCGGACCGTGGGAACGACATCTCTCAACGCCGTTTCCAACAACGGGGCGTCTTTGCCCATCAGCACCGCCGCCCGCACCTTTTCGGCGACTACGGGTCTGAGTACGGAGAATTCTGCATCCTTACCATCCCCCCCCGCAATCAGTATTGCCTTGGAATGCAACCCGGCCAAGGCCGCCATGCACGCACCGACGTTGGTGGCTTTGGAGTCGTTAATCCACGTGACGCCGTCGATTTCCGCCACCGTTTGCATGCGATGCGCCAGCCCCTCAAACTTTTCGAGCGCATTGATCATGGCCGCTTGCGACAAGCCGATCGCTTCTCCCAGCGCGACGGCCGCCAGGGCGTTGGATACATTATGGCGTCCTTGAATACCGATTTTCTCAGTCCGGATCAGCGGCTCGCCGTGACTTGTCAGCCACTCCGCTCCGTCGGCGACCGAAATGCCGTAATCGACACCCGACTCTCGCAAGCCGAACCACACACAGCGTCGATCCGGTTCCACCATCGCCGCAACCATAGGATCGTCGCGATTCAGCACCATTACGCCCTGCCCGCGAAAAATTCGTCGCTTGGCATCGGCATAAGCCTGGATGTCCGGATAGCGATCCATATGATCGGGGCTGATGTTGAGAACGGTCGCTGCGTCCGGCCTTAAAAGCGAGGAACGCTCCAACTGAAAGCTCGACAGCTCTAGAACGTAAAGCTCCGCTCGGTCGTCCAGAAGCTCCAGCATCGGTGTACCGAGATTCCCCCCCACTCGCACATTCCTGCCGTCGGCTTCCGCCATCAGGCCGACTAGTGTCGTTACGGTACTTTTGCCGTTCGCTCCCGTGATCGCCAGAATGGGCGCTTTCGCCATGCATGCGAAAAGATCGAGATCGCCGAATACCGGTATCTTCCGCCGTTGAGCCTCCTTGATTTTCGGCTGGTCCAACGGCACGCCCGGGCTAACGATCAAATGGGTAGCGGCCGAGAATGCCGCACTGTGAAGGCCGCCCAGAAAGACTCCGGCGTCGGGGCAAGTCTCGCGCAATTCTGCCAGACACGGGGGCCATTCCCGAGTATCGGTCACCGCAAATTCGATACCTTGGCCTGCCAGAAAACGCGCTACCGAAAGACCGGTCTTGCCCAACCCGAAAATCAGAACACGCGCGGAGCGGCGGTCCAATCCGAGTTTGTCCAATGGATTTACGGCATCAAGATAAACCTCTGCGTTTGCCGCCATCTTTCACCTCAACTTCAAGGTCGCGAGTCCAATCAAGACCAGAATCACGGTGATGATCCAAAAGCGTACGATCACGCGCGGTTCCGGCCATCCCTTTAACTCGAAATGATGATGAATAGGTGCCATGCGAAAAATACGGCGACCGGTGAGCTTGAATGAAATGACCTGAAGCATCACCGATAAGGTCTCCATGACGAACACGCCGCCCATGATCATCAGCACGATCTCTTGCCGGACCAAAACAGCGAGTGTTCCGAGAGCGGCGCCCAGCGCCAGGGCACCAACATCGCCCATGAAGACCTGAGCCGGATAAGCGTTGAACCAAAGAAATCCGAGCCCGGCCCCCACCAAGGCGCCGCAAAATACCACCAACTCGCCCGCCTTGGGTATAAAAGGAATGCCCAAGTATTCCGCGAAGTTCACGTTGCCCGAGACGTAGGCAAAGATGCCGAGAGCACCACCCACGAGCACCGTCGGCATGATGGCGAGGCCGTCGAGGCCATCGGTCAGGTTCACCGCATTGCTCGAACCTACGATCACGAAATAGGCCAGAATTGGATAGGCGAAACCCAAGTTCAGCACAACCTGCTTGAAGAACGGCACAATGAACTGAGTCTCGGTCGAGACCGTGGCAGTGCCATAAAGAAACACCGCTGCCGCCATACCGACCACGGACTGCCAAAAGTACTTGTGTCGTGCGGCCAAGCCGTCGCTATTGCGCAGTACCAGCTTTTTGTAATCGTCGACGAAACCCACCAGGCCGAATGCCAGCGTGACCAGCAAAATGACCCACACATAGCGATTGCTGAGATCGGCCCAAAGCAGGGTGCTGATCGCTATCGACACCAGAATGAGCGCCCCGCCCATGGTCGGGGTTCCGGCTTTGGAAAAATGGCTCTGCGGCCCGTCGCTCCGGATACTCTGTCCGACTTTATATTTACTGAGGTGTCGGATCATCACCGGTCCGACAATGAATGAAATGATCAGGGCGGTTAACACGCCCAAAATGGCTCGTAACGTCAGATACTGAAAGACGCGAAAAACGTCGAAGTACTTTTGGAGAGCCTCTGCCAGTATCAGCAGCATAGATTGCTCCGCTCCCGCAATGCCTCTACTACCCGCTCCATATGTTGACTGCGTGAACCTTTAATCAATAACACAACGTTCTCGTTAATCTGCTGTCGTATTTGTTCAATCAACTGGTCCTGCTCTTGGCAATACAGAGCACCTTCGCCGAAAGACTCCGCCGCCCGGTCCGCATTCGGGCCCACGGCAAATAACCGAGCCACGCCCATCGCTTTCGCTTGGCGGCCGATCTCGGCGTGCAACTCCGCGCTCGCCTCACCCAGTTCGCCGAATGCGCCCAAGGCAACCCAGTGCTCGCCCGAAAGCTGCCGTAGCACATTTAGAGCGGCCCGAAAGGAATTGGGATTGGCGTTGTAGGCATCGTTAATCAACAAGGATCCTCGAATGCCGTTTGCCGGCTCGACGCGCCCCGGCACCGGAACAACGCGGGAAAGCCCTGTCCGTATCTGTTCGATATCGAAACCCAGTGCGTAAGCCACCGCTGCCGCCGCTAGCGCATTCGTCACGTTATGATTTCCAGCCAAGGACAAAGCCAGAGGATAACGGCCTCCTTGATATAGAAGATCGAAGGACGAGCGGAACTTACCGTCGCTTATGCCCGTTCGTATGGAATCCGCATCGGCGCGTACCACAGCATCGGGGCCGAAGCCGAAACTGATGACCTCCCGGGAGCCGGCCATTTCGCGCCAGCGTCCGAAGAAACGATCGTCCGCGTTGAGCACGGCGGTACCGTCCGGCCCGAGTGAAGCAATCAATTCTCCTTTTGCTGACGCCACACCCTCGAGCGAGCCGAAACCTTCCAGATGCGCCGCTCCGGCATTGGAAATTACGGCGACGTCCGGTTTCGCCAATCCGGCGACGTAAGCAATCTCGCCCGGATGATTCGCACCCATTTCTATTGCTGCAAAACGGTATTCGTCCGCCAGCCGCAACAACATCAAAGGAACACCGATATCATTATTGAGGTTGCCCTGCGTCTTGAGCACCGGTGCGGCAACTCCCAGGATGGCCGCAACCATCTCTTTGACGGTCGTTTTTCCGTTGCTGCCGGTGATGCCGACTAAACGACCGGTCCAACGATCGCGGCAAGCCGCCGAAAACCGTCCGAGCGCTATTCGTCCGTCTTCGACCCTCACTTGTGGCAATTCGCAATCGGTCCAGCGCTCGACCACTGCTCCACAGGCACCCGCCGATTTCGCTTGGGCGACGAACTCGTTGCCGTCGAACCGGGCTCCGCGAATAGCCAGATAGAGATCACCGGGCTTCAAAGAGCGGGTATCGATACTTAGATTCTCGAATGCCACATCGTCGCCATGCCGCTCACCGCCGACAATCGTGCTGAATTCGGAAAGACGCATCTTCATCTCGGCAACTCCAGTGCGGAAAGGATTTCCATTACCACTTCGCGATCACTGAAAGGATATTTCTGGCCTTGAATTTCTTGGGTGTCTTCGTGTCCTTTTCCAGCTACCAGAACGATGTCGCCGACAGCCGCCCGTTCGAGTGCCCAGGCGATGGCTTCACGGCGATCGCGGATCGTGACGGTATTACCGAGACGACAACCGGACCGAATATCCCGGATGATCTGGTCGCCATTCTCGGAGCGGGGATTGTCATCGGTCAATACGACGCCGTCGGCCAGATCTTCTGCGACGGCACCCATCAGCGGCCGCTTGCCGCGGTCGCGGTCGCCGCCACACCCGAAAACCACCCACAACTTTCCTTCGCAATGCCGACGCAAGCTCCTCAAAACACTGGCAAGGGCATCGGGGGTATGGGCGTAATCCACGACAGCGGTCCGCCCTCGCTCGGAAAATCGTTCCATGCGTCCGGGCACGGGGCGAACATTCTTGAGCAGTTCCGCTGCTTCGGGCAATTCGCAATCCAAACCAAGCAAAACGGCCAAGGAAGCAGCCAGATTTTCCACGTTGAAATCGCCGTAGACCGGTGCGAACACATCGGCAAGCTGCTGACGATACCGTGCCTGAAAAGCGATTCCTTGCGAATCTTGATGTACGACGCTTACGGAGACCACGGCTCCAGATTCGATTTTTCGCTCGCGCGAACTAAAAGCGACCAATTTTAGATGAGATGGTGCCCGGCTCAAAATGGCGTCGGCGATCGGATCATCGGCGTTGAAAACCGCGAATTCGAGCCCCGGCCAAGCCAGAAGACGTAACTTTGCTTCCAGATAGGCATCCATCGTACCGTGGTAATCCAGATGATCACGGCTGAAATTCGTGTATAGCGCCCCCTTGAAACGGACGCCGTTGAGTCGACCCTGAACCTGGCCGTGGGACGAGGCTTCCATGGCTATGAACTTGACGTCTCGGCCGTGCAGGCGAGCCAAAAGATCGTGAACTTCGATGGCGTCCGGCGTGGTGTGGTGAGTAATCTCGAGTGAGCCGGGCACCCCCCAGCCCAGAGTTCCGATTACGGCAGCCGGCGCTTTAGCCGAAAGTGCATCGGCGAGGAAGTGGCTACACGAGGTTTTGCCGTTGGTGCCGGTAATGCCGACAATGTCCAAGAACGCGGACGGCTCGCCGAAAAAACGATCCGCGATAAAGCCGATTTTTTGGTCGAGCGACTCGACCGGCATGCAGGGCATTCCGGCAATACCCCTTGCCAAAACATCGCCGTCATCCGCAGGATCATAAATGATGGCCGAACAACCTTGCCGAATCGCCTGTTCGGCATGGTGCATGCCATGCGAACGGTGTCCCGCCAGCGCCACGAAAAGATCGCCTGGACGAGTGCGCCGACTGTCATGACTGAGTCCGCCGACCTCAACCGAACGCGAAACGGGAGCATCGACAAAGCCGGACAATAAGGCATCCAGCCTATGCGCCCGAATCTGTGTTTCGACGGTCGTCATGCGGGCTCATCCTGCTGCGCGGCGAGGATTGGCATGATATCTCCCTGATCCGGGGCGATGTTCAACAATCGCAAAGCCCCCTCCATGACACGCGAGAAAACAGGCGCGGCCACCGCTCCGCCGTAATACTCGCCTGCTGACGGCTCATCGATCATGACCACCATGACTAGGCGTGGCTTGCTTGCGGGCGCCATTCCCGCGAAAACCGACAAATAACGCGAAGATGAGTAGCCGCCCACCCCGCTTTTCTTGACCGTCCCGGTCTTGCCGGCCACGCGAAAGCCTGGAATGGCAGCCTTCAGCGCGGTCCCTTCACGGGTCACGACTTGCTCCAGCATTGCGCGCACGCCGCCAGCGGTCTGGGCCGACATGATCCGATGCAATTCGGGTGAGTTGTTTCGCTTGACCAGACTTACCATGGGCATCACCCCGTCATTGGCCAAGGACAGGTAAGCTCTCGCGAGCTGTAACGTCGAGGCGGATACGCCATAACCAAAGGACAAGGTCGCCTGTTCGAACGGACTCCAGCCTTGATAGTCCGCAAGGCGACCATTGGCCTCACCGGGAAAACCGGTCTCCAAAGGTTGGCCGAAACCTAGATTGTTATAGAACGCCCAGAACTTTTTCGAAGGCAAGTTGAGCGCGATCTTGGTGACGCCCACGTTGCTCGACTTTTGAAGGACATGCGCAACATCGAGAACGCCATAGTTGTGGATATCCTTGACGATGTTGTGTCCCACGCGCATCGTACCCGGCGCCGTATCGATTACGGTATCGGGGCGGTACAGTCCGAGCTCCAGGCCTAGGGCCACAACAAACGGTTTCATCGTCGAACCCGGCTCGTAAATATCGGTGATCGCCCGGTTGCGCGACGCACTGCCCTTGACCTGAGTACGGCTGTTGGGGTTGTAAGAAGGCTGATTGACGATCGCCAACACTTCACCCGTCTGAGTATCCAGCAACGCCAAAGAGCCGGAGCGCGCTTGATGCTGAAGTACGGCTTTCTTGAGTTCTCGATACGCTAAATATTGCAGGCGCTGATCGATGCTCAGAGCAAGATCCTTGCCGGGTACCGGCGGCCTGATGCTTTCCAAGTCTTCGATGACGCGCCGCTTGCCGTCACGGATTATCCGCTTGGCGCCCTCCACGCCCTTCAGCCAATCGTCGTAGGCCAATTCCATCGCCTCTTGGCCCTTGTCATCGATATTGGTAAAGCCGACCAGGTGAGCAGCCACTTCTCCGGTGGGATAGTACCGACGATATTCGCGCTCCGAATAAACACCCGCGATGCCCAGCGCAATCACCTGGTCGGCCAATTCTGGGCTTATCCTTCGCTTCAGATAAGCGAAACTGCGATGCTCGTCGCTTCCGACGTGTTTCTCGAGCGCGCCGGACGATAGGCCTAGAAGATCCGCCAAGGCTTTGCGCTTGTCCGCCGGAATCTGTGCCTCGCGGAACTCCTTCGGATTGACCCAGATGGATTTGACCGGCGTGCTGATGGCCAGCAACTCTCCGTTACGATCAAAAATCCGCCCCCGGTGCGCCGGCACCGGTAATATCCCGACGTGACGCAGATCGCCTTGACGTTTTAAGAATTGTCGATCCAACACCTGTAGGTAAACGGCGCGTCCGATCAAACCCGTCATGGCGACCAGCATAACGATCAACAGAAAATACCAGCGACCGCTGTAGTCTGCCTCATTTACCGGCCTGGGTTGGATAATCAACATATTTCGGTGCGACGTCTAAGGTTTGATATAAATGATTGATTCTCTAGCAGGCAACATCATGCCCAAGCGGCCGTGCGCCAGCCTCTCGATACGGCTATGCTCGGCCCACGTATTTTGCTCGAGCTGCAACTGTCCCCATTCCTCGTCATAGGCGTCCAGCTCCTGCTCGAGCTGCTGAACCTCGGCGAACAACATCCTCGAGCGATACTTGGTGTACACAACACCCAAGGCAGAGGCCACGGCCACCACAAGCAACATCAGCAGAAATCTCATGATTGGATGCGCTCCGCCACGCGCAGGACCGCACTTCGAGCACGCGGATTGCTTCGAACTTCCTCCGGCTCCGGCATGCGAGCTTTACCGATGCGCTTCAGCCTTCCAGGCTCGGTAGGGTGCAAGGAAAAATGCGAGAGCACCGCCCCTCCGCGCTCCTCATCACGCATAAATCGCTTCACGATCCGGTCCTCCAATGAATGAAAAGCTATGACCACCAACCGCCCGCCGGGCTTTAGTACATCCATGGCTTGCCGCAGTCCCTGCTCAAGCTCCTCCAGCTCTCTGTTTATGAAGATGCGGATCGCCTGGAAACTCCGCGTCGCCGGATGTTTGCCTCTTTCTCGCGTGGGAACGGCCTTTTCGATGAGCTCGACCAATTCACCCGTGGATACGATCGGGCTTTTCGAGCGCCTCTCGATGATCGCCCCGGCGATGCGCCGGGCATAACGCTCCTCGCCGTAATCCCGAAGCACGCTGACCAGCTCGCTCTCGGACGCACCCGCGAGCCATTCGGCCGCCGTCATGCCTCGGCCGGTATCCATGCGCATATCCAAAGTACCGTCGCGCATAAAACTGAATCCCCGGCCCGCCTCATCCAACTGAGGCGAAGACACGCCTAAATCCATCAACACTCCGGCGACATGACTTGACCATCCGCGGAGCTGTACAAATTCGCGCAGACTCGCAAAACTGCCGTATTCGAGGGCAAACCGCGGATCCGTCATAAGCCGCTGGGCCTCTTCGGAGGCTACGGCTTCGGGATCTTTGTCCAAAGCCAGCAGTCTTCCTTCCGGCCCCAAGCTCTCGAGGATTGCTCCACTATGTCCGCCACGCCCGAACGTGCAGTCGACATACAAGCCGTCAGCCTTCAGTGCCAAACCATCCAGCACCTCACGCAGCATGACCGGCCGGTGCGCCCGATCTTCCTGACTCACAGCGCCAAAGATCCCAACTCGGGCGACAAGTCCTCCAGGCTCTCCAGGCGCTCCTCTTCGATCCACTCGTCACGAGAGGCATTCCAGGAATCCTCGTCCCAAATCTCGAATTTATTACCTTGACCGATCAGCGCCACACGCTTTTCCAATCCGGCGAACTTCCTCAAAGGCTCGGGAACCAGGAACCGTCCCTGGCCATCCATCTCACACTCGGTGGCATGGCCGATCAACAGGCGCTGCAAACGCTTTGCCTGTTTATTTAGAGAAGGAAGCTTCACCAGCTTGCGCTCAATCTCTTCAAACTCGGGAAGCGGGTAGAGCATGAGGCATTTGTCCAGACCGACCGTAACCACCAATTGGCCGTCACAATTCTCATGCAACTCCGCTCGATAACGCGTAGGCATGGCCAGACGACCTTTTTCGTCGAGATTGATGGAGTTAACGCCTCGAAACAAGAAATCCCCCTACTTCCATTGGGCTCCATTTTTTTCCACTTATTACCACCTGAATGGAATATAGAAATCATCTGCAACCAAGTCAAGCAAGATCCTTGAATATTTTTTCGGGGCAATGGCATAGTCGAAACCAACCTCGACGAAGGCGCCTCGACTGGAAGGTTCTTTTTAATAATCAACAATTTGTTACATACACCGAGAGAGCCTTCGGTGCTCGATGAACTCGACGAGAAACCGTGAATCAGCGGATTGTCAGTTTTCACTGCGCGAGCGCGGCAAAAACGGGCTTGATCGGCGATCCAACCCGAAGGTCGATATTGCTCGAAACCCGTCACGCCAAACTCGTTGATCGGTTGGGATACGCGCCATGAAGGGAATAGAGTTCTGTCGTGGATAGAGGCAATGCCTCTATCCATCGAAAAATTTGCAGATGAAGTTGAATGAAATCGGCGTCGCTGGCGGCGACTAGATCAGACAATGACGAAAAAGATCATTCCGGAGTGGAGAAGCTTTTCCGAGGAATAGGCCTAACGACCACCATCCCCCGGAAAATTACAAAAATCGATCATGCACGAATCGGAAAACATCGCCCCAGGGCTGCAAAAGCCCCGGAGAAAGCAAACTCATTTCGTCGCCTTCTTCATAAATCCGATGCTCCCCTCTTTATTAACGTTTGCGTAGTTGTTGATACAGAAACCAATCGAAAAGGCTACGGAAGCCACAAGCAAGCCAGTTAACAGAAGCTCAACCCAAGTCATCACAATCATTTAAACCTCCCGCGGGTATCAACCGACTAATGATCGCCAGCGGTTCCATCATATTACGCCACTTTACGTTTACAATAATCAAAATTATATAAATATTGATTCCTCACAAGAAACTATAATGATCGATAGATGCAAACGTTGACCAAGCTTCTTTATATTAAGAATCGCTTGCCCCTGAACGACAACGCGGCACACGCGAAACGACACCGAAGGCTAATTTCCGGCGAGCAGAGGAAATGGATTGAAGCTCTACCCCCTGGAAGATAGAGGCCATAGTGAAGGTGGCTCGGCGTAGTGCGAGCGTTACCCGTATTCCCTACGTAACCCAAAAGATCGCCTGGCCATACGATATCCCCTACCCGGATCGGTGCCACACGTTCGAAATGAGCGTAATAGTGAACCTGACGGCCGGGCCCCAACACCGAGACGACATTCCCGCCTAATCGATTCTGTCCGACTCTCATAACAATCCCGTGCGTAGTCGAATGGACAGGGGTTCCTTTGGGAGCGAAGATGTCAATCCCCTCATGCGTTCGGCCGCCGCTTCTTATCGCTCCCCATGTATCTTGCAGATTTCGTGGTTTAACACCGGCGACGGGAACCGGCAGAGTGGTCGGCGGGTTTTCAAACAGAAGCCGGACAACAAAGACGGAATCTCGCACTATAGATCCCGGAAGGAGACTCGGAACCCCAAATAGAAAAAAAACAGCGATAAAGCCTTTAAGGATACGCAACATGCAACCCCAATAAATTCATCGTTCGTTATTAAATCTCCACGTAAAATTCTTACGTGAAGTTCAGCTCGAAACTTAGACTGATTACGATGAATTCTTTCCCGAATTGTCTATCGTTGGAGGCGGGAGGAGACGGATTCGGCAGCGGACTCAAGCGCCGGCGAGTTACCGAACATGACTATTCAAAGACAACTTGGCGCTGCGCGCGACAAGGCAGAAGGCGAGTATTTCGGCGCTTCCCTGCGCCGTGTAGCACTGGGACCGACGAGGTCCAGTCGATGAAAGCCGGTTTAATGATCCGTCTGAGAACTGGTGGAACTAGCTTGCTCTTCAGTCGGATCTACCGTGTTCTTACCGAGCCCGGAATAGACGGGGCACCAGCGAAGACGAGCAGAAGCCAATAGAATACCGCCTACGATCAACAGCGGGATATTGGCCAGAAATACCGAGACTAGCGCCAGTGCGGCGCCGACACCGTAACGGATTTTCTGGTCTTTAAGCCCGACGTTGAGCTCGCGTTTAGTCATTTTTTTTATATCGAAACTCATCGCTAACCTCCTCTCTCAAAGAGAGTGCGATTGTGCAAGCTTCATATCAATCGCGCAAGCTGATTCCATTAAAATAGCACCATGGACATTACCCCGATTATCGATCCCCTGAATCCGGCTCAGCGAGAGGCGGTAACTTCGCCCACTCCGGCCCTTCTGGTATTGGCCGGCGCCGGAAGCGGCAAGACCCGCGTACTCGTACATCGCATCGCCTGGTTGATGCAGGTGGAAGGCACGTCGCCCCACGGCATCCTGGCAGTCACGTTCACCAACAAAGCGGCGAGCGAAATGCGCGGACGTATCGAAAGTCTGCTGAACATATCCGCTCAAAACTTATGGGTCGGCACCTTCCACGGACTCGCGCACCGCCTGTTGCGCCGTCATGCCAAGGAAGCGGGATTGCCAGATGCCTTCCAGATCCTCGACTCGGACGACCAGCATCGGCTCATCCGTCGTCTGCTCAAGAGTCTCGACCTGGACGAGGCCCGTTGGCCGCCACGCCACGTACAATGGTTCATCAATGCCCACAAAGAAGAAGGACGCCGAGCCCGTCACCTGCCGGAGTCGTACGATCCATTCCAAAAACAGATGCAGCGCATCTATCTGGCTTACGAGGAACTCTGCGAGCGGTCGGGCCTGGTCGATTTTGCCGAATTGCTGTTGCGCGCCCACGAATTCCTGCGGGATACACCCGAAGTGCTGGATCATTACCAGCGCCGTTTCCATCACGTACTAGTAGACGAATTCCAGGACACCAACCGAATTCAGTACGCCTGGCTGCGGCTTCTCACCCGCGAGCGCGAGAATCTGTTCGTCGTTGGCGATGACGATCAGTCCATCTACAGCTGGCGCGGTGCGAAAGTCGAGAATCTCCATAAATTTCAGAAGGATTATCCAAGTCACCGTCTGATTCGGCTGGAGCAGAACTACCGTTCCACCAGCAACATATTAAATGCCGCGAACGCCCTCATCGCGAATAACGAAGGCCGACTCGGAAAAACCCTATGGACCGACGGCGGCATCGGCGAGCCGATTTCGGTATATGCCGCCTTCAACGAGCAGGAAGAGGCTTATTTCGTGGCCGAGCGGATAAAGCAGTGGGGGCAAGAAGGTAACGCCCGCCGAGATGCGGCAATCCTTTACCGCTCCAACGCTCAATCCCGCCAGTTTGAAGAGAAATTGCTGGCCATGGGAATTCCCTATCGGGTCTACGGCGGACTTCGCTTCTTCGAACGGGCGGAAATCAAGGACGCTCTCGCTTATCTCCGCCTGATCGCCAACCGCCATGACGACCCCTCCTTCGAACGAGTCGTCAATACGCCCGTGCGCGGCATCGGCGCCAAGACACTCGACTTGATCCGTGATTTAGCCCGCTCGGAGCGCTGCTCTCTTTGGCAGGCGGCGGAAATGCTCGGCCGCGACGCCGCGTTGCCCACCCGCGCCAGGAATCCCTTAGCCGGCTTTCTGCAACTGATTGAGACCATGACCCGAGACACGGCCGA
The DNA here is from genome assembly GCF_051027545.1 of Methylocaldum sp. GT1BB. NCBI lineage: Bacteria > Pseudomonadati > Pseudomonadota > Gammaproteobacteria > Methylococcales > Methylococcaceae > Methylocaldum > Methylocaldum sp. GT1BB. The sequence continues at coordinate 366,165 of NZ_CP194902.1, forward strand.
GCTTTCTCTTTGGGAACAGGTGCAGCATGTTATTCCCACCTCGGGTCTCCGAGCCCATTATGAAAAGGAAAAGGGCGAACAGGCCGAAGCGCGAATCGAAAACTTGGACGAATTGGTCAACGCCGCCCGCCAGTTCGAATACGAGCCGCAACTGGATACGGAGCTTTCAAAGCTCGACCAGTTTCTGTCCCACGCCGCGCTGGAGGCCGGGGAGAATCAAAGCGACGAGTTCGAGGACTGCGTTCAGCTCATGACCCTGCATGCGGCCAAGGGACTGGAGTTCGAATTGGTGTTCATCGCTGGACTCGAGGAAGGATTGTTTCCCAGCCTGCAATCGCTGGAAGAACCGGGACGCCTGGAAGAAGAGCGCCGCCTTTGCTACGTCGGCATCACCCGCGCGAAGCGCAAACTTTACCTCACCTATGCCGAAGCCCGGAGGTTGTACGGCAAGGAAACCTATCCCCGCCCCTCGCGTTTCCTACGGGAGATTCCGTCCGAACATCTTCAGGAAGTCCGCATGCGCGGAAGCATCGGCCGACCCATGATTTCCTCACAGCCGTCAACCAGCACCACCGACAATAACGGTATTTTTAAGCTGGGACAGCGTGTTCGCCACGCAAAATTCGGGGAAGGCGTTATCCTTCAGTACGAGGGGGAAGGCAATCAAGCCAGGGTTCAGGTGAATTTTGCCGAATCCGGAGTCAAGTGGCTGATGCTCGCATACGCGAATTTACAGCGGCCTTGAAAAAGCCGCCTTGTCGCATGTTCGGCCTCGGTCAAGCATTTTTCTTCTCTTCCATCATCCGCTCGAGAATGGGGCGGAAAATGATTTCCATGGCCAGCCCCATCTTGCCGCCGGGCACGACGATCGAGTTGTAGCGGGACATGAACGAGTCCTTGATCATCGACAAAAGATTTTGGAAATCTACGTTGAACTTGCGTGGATTCTTGAAGCGGATAATCACGAGGCTTTCGTCCGGCGACGGAATGTCACGTGCGATGAATGGGTTCGAGGTATCGACCAGAGGCACTCGCTGAAAATTGATATCCGTCTGGGAGAACTGCGGAGTGATGACCTTCACGTAATCGTACATGCGTCGCAGAATCGTATCGGTCACGTCCTCCGGCTTGTAGCCGCGTTCCGCAGTATCCCTGTGGATTTTCTGAATCCATTCCAGATTGACGATGGGGACCACACCCACCAAGAGGTCCGCATATTGCGGAATATTCACGACCTCGTTCTTCACAGCGCCGTGCAATCCCTCATAAAACAATAAGTCGGTTCCCCCGGGAATATCGCCCCACGGCGTGAAGGTACCCGGTTTGTACCCCCCCAGACGCTGGCCTTCTTCCTCGTTGTGGATGTAATAGCGACGCTTGCCGGTGCCAGTTTCGCTGTACTGCCGGAACAAGCTTTCTAAATCCTCGAGCAAGTTCGCCTCGACGGCGAAGTGACTGAAATGCCGGCCCTCCGCTTGAGCATTGGCGATATGGCTACGCATTTCGGCACGGTCGTAACGGTGAAAACTGTCACCCTCCACCACCGCCGGCTCAATGTTCAGCCGAAAGAACAAATGCTCGAACGCCTGTTTTACGGTAGTCGTACCTGCACCCGACGAACCGGTGACAGCGATGACGGGATGTTTCTTGGACATGAGAGCCTCCTCCTATTTCGTTATTCTAACCGCACGGGCGCATGTATGGACCACGAGGCCACCCTAAATTCACGGCAGACTGCATCCAACCCGATGCAAGCGGCGACGACGCAGTACGGGCAAAAAGCGATATCGACCAACCACCTCATCACCGCCGCCCCCTGAAAACGCCTAATTCAACCATAGTGCACGGAACGACGGTGGCAGACTGCCGCCACGTCGAAGCTCTGCGCTACCCTTGCTGAATTTAAGATCGCGACTGAACACCGGCCTGAGGATATTGCATAAGAAGAATCAATGAGTCCATACTTTCAAGATAAATAATTCTTTATAGATTGCCTGTTGGCGCGAAAGCATGAACATTACACTTCGGCAGTTAAAAGTCTTTGAGAGGGTGGCACGCCGCCTGAGCTTCACCCGCGCGGCGGAGGAGCTTTATCTGACGCAACCTGCCGTTTCGATGCAAATCAAACAATTCGAGGATGTCATCGGTTTGCCGTTATTCGAGAGGTTGGGCAAAAAAATTTACCTGACCCGGGCCGGGGAAGAACTATATCGGCTGAGCCGCACCATCTCGTTGCAATTGGAAGAAGCCGAACAACTGATCGAGGAACTGAAAGGCACGGAAGGCGGGCGTTTGGCCGTGTCGGTTGCCAGTACCGTTCATTATTTCGCTATCCGCCTTTTGGCCGATTTTTGCCGGCGTTATCCGAAAGTTAAGGTCAGCTTTAAAGTCACCAACCGCAAAGGGCTGCTCCAGCAACTCGACGACAATGAGGCCGACATCGTACTGATGGGGCAGCCGCCGGAGGATCAGGACTTGACGGCAGAAGCATTTATGGACAACCCCTTGGTCGTCATCGCCCCCGCCAATCATCCGTTGGCGGGCCAAAAGAGCATTCCGTTGAGCGAACTGAATCATGAAACCTTCCTCATGCGGGAGCAGGGATCCGGCACCCGCAATGCGGTCGAGCGCTTCTTGTCGGAAAAGGGCGTGCAAATTTCCGCCAGCATGGAAATGAACACCAACGGCGCCATCAAACAGGGCGTGGAAGAAGGACTCGGGCTTGGCATTGTTTCAATACATACCGTAGAACGCGAACTGGAAGACGGCCGGGTGGTCGTTTTAGATGCGGAATCGTTTCCCATCATGCGCCAATGGTACATCGTGCATCGGGCCGGCAAACGCCTGTCCGCAGTGGCACGGGAGTTCGAGGAATTCGTCCGAACCGAAGCCGGCCGATTCGTCAATAGCGACATCATCAGGACCGCCTTGAACGGAAAGAATTAGCGCTCCCATTCATTAGGAGCGCGTCAGCCGAACGTTATCGATCAAGCGAGTTTTGCCCAGCCAGGCCGCTGCCAGTATGACGAGATGGGAATCGTCCTGTCCTGCCGGTACCAGATCGGATTCGCGCCGGACGCTGAAATAATCCGGACGAAATCCGGCGGCTTGCAAGGTTTCGATCTGCTGCCGTTCGATACGGTCGAAATCGCTATCGCCCCTGCAAATTGCCTCCGCCGCGAGGCAAAGGCAGCGATACAAGATAGCCGCCTGTTCCTTCTGCTCGCTCGTGAGATACGCATTTCTAGAACTCATCGCCAATCCGCTCGGCTCTCTGATGGTCGGGACGGAGCGAATGCGCACGGGAAAATCGAGATCCGCCACCATACGGCGGATTATCAACAGCTGCTGATAATCCTTCTCGCCGAACAGCGCGACATCGGGCTGCACCAGGTTGAAGAGCTTGCTGACGATAGTGGCGACGCCTCGGAAATGTCCCGGCCGGAACCGACCGCAGAGTTCATCGGACAAACCCGGCACCTCGACGAAAGTTGTAACCCCCGAACCCGTGGGATACAGCTCGGCCACCGAAGGCATGAACAGGAGATCGACTGCCGCGCTGCGAAGCTTTTCCGAATCTTCCGCGGGCGTTCGCGGGTAGGCATCGAAATCTTCGCCGGGAGAGAATTGAGTCGGATTGACGAAGACGCTCACCACAACCTTATCGGCGAGTTGCTTCGCCTCGCGGACAAGATGCACGTGCCCGGCATGCAGGTTTCCCATGGTCGGCACGAAAGCCACGGAAAGATCTTTCGAACGCCATTCCCGCACGGCTTGGCGCAAATCGCTTATGGATTCGATAATGAGCATGACGAGCCTTGGATTATCCGCCGAAAGAACCGCTAAAAACTGTGGTCCAACGCCGGGAACCGGCCGGATCTCACATCGTCTGCGTAATTGCGGATAGCCGACGGAATATCCTCGGCGCCTTGAAGAAAATTTCTGGAAAACTTGGGGCGCTTGCCCGGCGTGATGCCGAGCATATCGTACAGTACGAGAATCTGGCCCCCACAGCCCGGACCCGCACCTATGCCGATCGTCGGGATATCGAGAGCCGCCGTAATCTCGCCGGCCAAGGTCGCCGGCACACATTCGAGCACCAACACACTAATACCCGCTTCCTGAAGAATCAAGGCATCCTCGAGGATTGCCTGTGCGGCTTTTTCTTCTTTTCCCTGCACGAGATAACCGCCGACCTGATGAACCGATTGAGGCAGCAGCCCCAAGTGACCGCAAACGGGAATATTCTGCTCTACCAAGGCACGAACGATCTCGACCCGCTTCCGCCCGCCTTCGATCTTGACCATATGTGCCCCGCCACGTATCAACCTAGCGGCGCTATCGATCGCCTGCGCCGGACCGGAATAACTGGCGAACGGCATGTCCGCCGCCAATACGGCGCGGCGAATTCCGCGCGCCACGCACCGGGTATGGTAGACCATATCGTCCAAGGTCACCGGCAACGTCGTCGGCTCGCCTTGCACGACCATTCCCAACGAATCGCCGACCAAAACCAGATCCACGCCGGCATCGTCCATGAGTTTGGCGAAGCTGGCATCGTAAGCGGTAAGAGCCACGATTTTTTCATCGCGCCGTTTCATCGCCGCGAGATCCGGAATAGTCAAAGCCTTGGCCGCATCATACATGCTCGATTACCCTCAATCCTCGTTGCGGACACTTCCGAACCAGATCAGCCAATCGCCCCTTGCCGGGAATCTCGAGCTCCGGCGCGATCTCCTCGAGCGGATACAGCACGAACTCGCGGTCCGCGATTCCCGGATGAGGGACGGTCAGCACTTCGCTCGCTATGATTTCGCACCCGTACAGCAACAAATCCAGGTCCAGCGTCCGAGGTCCCCAGCGTTCGCCCTTGCGCACCCGCCCGTGAGCCGTCTCTATGGCCTGAAGTTTGCGCAACAACTCCAGCGGCCCCAATGTCGTTTCGACCGACATTACGGCATTGATGTAATCGGGCTGATCGCCCGGTCCCATGGGCGCACTGCAATAAAGGCTCGAAAAAGCCAACTCCCGGATACCCTCTATCTTACTAATAGCCGAGCGCGCCGACTTGATGGTTTCGATGGGATCGCCCAAATTGGCGCCCAGACCGATATAGGCCGCCGTTTTATCGAATGGCACAACATGATCAGACGGAAACATTGGCAGAAGATTCAGAGCGCGATTTGCGTTTACGCGACCGGGATCTGCCGGAGCGGCGCCGGCCGGGACTCGTCATGGCTTTCCGCTCGGCTTCGTCGGCCTGCTGGAATCGAGTCCACCACTCGGCGAGCGACGGCTCGGCCTCTCCGGTCTCGGCCCGGAGCAACAGGAAATCATAAGCGGCACGAAAGCGGGGATGGGTCAACAAACGAAACGGCCGTGAGCCGACAATCCGTTCAAAACGCGGCTGCAAGGCCCAAACCTCCCGAGCCGGTAGACTGACCGTCCGGGGCAAAGCGGTATGACGAACTTGCCGTGCAATCACCTCACCCGCAGCTTCCTGATAGGCCAAAATATCGCTTTCTCCGGCCTTGATTCGGGCTTGCGCGCCCGCCCGAACCGGTTCCCACAACAAGGCCGCGAACAGAAAATATGGCGCTACCGGTTTTCCCTCTTGCACTCGCTGATCGGTCCGTTCCAAGGCTTTGGCCAAGAATGTCAGCGGAAACCCCTGCTGCTCCTTGGCCAAACACCGCTCCGTCTCGGGAAACAGTGCCGCGAACAAACCGTAGTGCCTGAGCTGTTCGAAAGTCTGTACCGCATAACCGGACAAGAACAGCTTAAGAACCTCTTCATAAAGACGAGCCGGCGGAATTTCTTGTAGCAGACTCGAAAACCGTTTGATCGGATCGGCGCAGCTCGGATGAATGGTAAAGCCGAGTTTGACGGAGAAGCGTAACGCCCGCAGCATCCGTACCGGGTCCTCCCGATAACGTTGCTCCGGGTCGCCGATTAGTCTCAGCATACCGGCCTTGTGATCCTCCATGCCGCCGACGTAATCCACCACGGAAAAATCATTGATGTTGTAATACAACGCATTAACCGTGAAATCGCGGCGGAAGGCGTCCTCTTCGATGGTTCCATAGACGTTATCCCTAAGGATGCGGCCATTCTCGATGATGCGCCCCCCGTGACTCTCCTCGCCTGCGAGCCCTCGAAAGGTTGCCACTTCGATAATTTCCTCGCCGAAATGCACATGAGCGAGGCGAAAACGCCGACCGATCAAACGGCAATTGCGGAAAATCGCCCTGATCTCTTCGGGATGCGCGCTGGTTACCACGTCGAAATCTTTCGGCTCGCGCCCCAAAAGCAAGTCGCGTACGCAACCGCCGACCAAATAAGCCTGATACCCGGATTTCTTCAGGCGATAAAGCACCTTTAGCGCGTTATCGCTGATCATCGATCGGGAAATCATGTGTTCAGATCGCGGATAAATCCTAACGCTCACCGCTGCCTCCGGCTTGGGCTGCGGCAATTTGAACAACCTTTTGACGAAGTTGAAGATTGGCAGAGGAGTATCTTGTTCGTTAGACCTAAAAGAAGCCGGAATGTTACCTTAGGCGGCGGGCACACTCAACGTGCCGGACCCTCGATCTGCTTCCGTATGACAACAGCGTCGATCGGCTCAGATCGTCAACACCGATTTTTGAAAAATTACGGATTCAAACGAGTAAGATCGGTTCTAAGAAGAAAGTTCACTCATCCAGAGTATTTCGAGGAGTCGTGCTTATGTTTGAGAACTGGTTCAGCCAGATGAACGAGTTCATCCTCTCTCATCCGCACTGGATCGCGAAACTGGATTTTCTGCTGCGGGTGAAATGCGGGATTTTGACAGCATTGATGGGGATTTTCGTGTATCTCATCTACAAGGAACAAAGCAAACCCGCCGGGAAACCCAAAAAATCTCCTTATCGCTTTGTCGCTTGATCTAAATCGGAAAAACGCTGTCTATCATAGTGAAAACTCGTTATGATGGGAATTTCAACCACCGCGACAGCAAGGGTATCTCATGCAAGTATCACCCCGCAAAGTGGTCCATATCCACTACACCCTCACCAGCGATGACGGCGACATCCTCGACAGTTCCAAGGATCAAGGTCCATTGGCCTATATTCACGGCATGGGCAACATCATTCCCGGACTGGAGAATGCGTTAACCGGTCGCGCCGTGGGCGACAAGCTCAAGGTCAGCATTCCGCCGGAAGAAGCGTATGGCTTGCGAGACGACGACCTTATTCAGTCGGTACCGAAAACGGCCTTTGAAGAGGGACAAGAGATACTGCCTGGCATGCAATTTCAAGCGCAGTCTCCGGAAGGTCTTCAGCTGCTTACGGTAATCGGCGTAGACGATGACGAGGTAGTCCTGGACGGCAATCATCCGATGGCCGGCCTTACTTTGAATTTCGAGGTTGAAATCACGGACGTTCGCGATGCTACGCCCGATGAGCTGGATCACGGCCACGTACATGGTCCGGGCGGACATCACCACGGCTGATTCGATTCGCAGAACGAGGCGGCTATCTTTCTTCGCCGGATAGCCGCCTACAAATCTAACGGTTTGCGAGACGCGCCCACGAATCGTGGTCGTCGGCATCCTCAAGAACCACCTCGACCCAGTCGCCGACCTTCAAATGGGTCGCGCCATCGATAAATACTTGGCCATCGATTTCAGGAGCATCGGCCCGGCTGCGAGCGACCGCTCCCTCCTCCACAACCTCGTCGACCAAAACGATTTCCTGCAACCCGATCTTCGACTGCAGCCTATCAGCGCTGATTTGAGCCTGAACCTCCATAAACCGCGCGAGGCGTTCTTCTTTCACGGCTTCCGGCACAACATCGGATAACTCGTTGGCAACCGCGCCCTTGACGGGCGAATAGGTAAAGCACCCGACCCGGTCGAGCTGGGCTTCTTGAAGAAACGCCAACAGCTGCTCAAAATCCGCCTCGGTTTCCCCCGGAAAGCCGACGATGAACGTACTGCGAAGCGTGATTTCCGGGCAGATGTTCCGCCACTCGGCGATCCGGGCCAAGACATCCTCTGCGGCTGCCGGACGCTTCATCAGCTTCAGAATTCGGGCGCTGGCGTGCTGGAACGGAATGTCCAGATAGGGCAGGATTTTTCCCTCCGCCATGAGCGGGATAACTTCATCCACATGGGGATAGGGATAAACATAATGCATCCGCACCCAAACCCCGAACTCCCCCAGAGCCTTGGCCAAATCATAGAAGCGGGTCTTGAGCGGACGCCCGCCCCAGAAGCCGGTTCGATACTTCAAATCGATGCCGTAGGCGCTGGTATCTTGCGATACGACGAGCAGTTCCTTCACTCCAGCCGAAACTAGGCGCTCCGCTTCCGCCATCACGTCGCCGATGGGGCGGCTGACCAGATCACCGCGCAAGCTCGGAATAATGCAAAACGTGCAGCGATGATTGCAGCCCTCGGAGATCTTCAGGTAAGCATAATGGCGAGGCGTTAGTTTGACTCCTTCCGGCGGCACCAGATCGACAAAAGGATCGTGAAGAGGCGGCAAATGCTCATGCACCGCCTCGACAACCTCTTCATAGGCATGGGCGCCGGTAACCTTCAGCACTTGAGGATGGCGGGATCGAATCTCGCTCTCGCGAACGCCCAGACATCCCGTAACGATGACCTTACCGTTCTCTTTCAAAGCCTCGCCTATGGCGTCCAGGGACTCCTCGACCGCGGCATCGATGAATCCGCAGGTATTCACAACGACAAGATCAGCGTCCTTATATGTCGGAACGAGGCTGTAACCTTCGGCACGCAACTTGGTCAGAATGCGTTCACTATCTACCAACGCCTTGGGACAGCCAAGGCTGACAAAACCGATACAGGGTGTTTTCATGAAGAAATATGCGAGGGAGGAACAAAGGATAGAGGGATAATTTTACGCCAGCGGTGGTTTCCGATTCTAAGGGCTCTCGGCGATGAACACCGCGCGCACCGGCGCGGGCAAGCCCTCGATCGTCAGTTCCGGGTTGGCCGGGTCCAGGAAATCGGACAGAGACTGAAAGCGCATCCAGTCCGTGGAGCGTTGCTCGTCGGCTGTGGTCCTCGTCACATCGACGACCCGGCCGTTTCGGTAACCGCATCGCCTTAGCCACGATAACAAGGTAGCGCAGGACGGAATGAACCACACATTGCGCATCTGCGCATAGCGATCCTCGGGCACCAAAACCTGACCCAGCCCACCGTCGACGACCAAAGTCTCCAAGACCAATTCACCGCCGGATCTGAGACAGCCCTTGAGCTCCAAAAGATGATCGAAAGGCGAACGGCGATGGTAAAGCACCCCCATCGAAAAAACGGTGTCGAAGGCACGAAGATTGAGCGGAACATCCTCTATACCCAAGGGAAGCACATGAACCGGAAAATCGCCGGCAAAATGCTTGATCGCCAGAAATTGCGCGACACTTAAGAGTGTCGGATCAACTCCGATCACCAACTCGGCCCCGCATCCAATCATGCGCCAGGCGTGGTAACCATTTCCACAGCCGACATCCAACACGGTTCGGCCTTCAAGCGGCTGAATATGATCTTTCAGCCTGCGCCATTTAAGATCGGAGCGCCATTCCGTATCGATATGAATGCCATGAATGGCATATGGACCCTTGCGCCACGGATGAAACCTGAGCAGCAGACTCTCGATGCGGTCCCGCTGTTCTTCGTTGCATCCCCCATCGACAAGGATGCTATCGGCATTCAAATCGACCACGGACGCATCGATTTTTGGCAGGCCATCGAGTGCGGCCTGCCAAGCCGGCCAATCGCCATGCCGCGCGGAGCTAAAAACCGCGTCCAACCGAGTCGGCAACCCGTCCAGCCAAGTACGCAAGTACGGCCGGCCAAGCACCGAAAACAGATCCGAATAAACCTTCAGGCTCAAATTACAATTGGACATTCTCGTTCAATGGGTTGCCGCCATTCTTTGGGGCGCCGCTTACCTTGTTGGTTTCCGTTTCCCCTTCGGGACTCATAATGTTTTCGAGGCAACAACATCCCTATTCCACCGTGCTACAATCTCGTCGTCCATTTAGAAGAAGAAAGCCGCAAAGCGCTCGAGCCGAACAACATCCCGGAGACTCCCATCCACACTCGACTTTTACGGGAAGATCGCCGAATGAACACACCCGATATCTTACAAGTTAAAGCTTATCTTCAAGACCTCCAAGACAAAATCTGTCTCGCCCTGGAAAACGAGGAACCAGACGCACGATTTTTGGAGGACCTTTGGCAATACAATGGCGGCGGCGGAGGAAGAACCCGCGTATTGACCGGCGGAAAAACGTTCGAGCAAGGCGGCGTCAATTTCTCCCACGTGTTCGGCAGAAATCTGCCACCCTCCGCCACTGCGCATCGGCCAGAACTCGCAGGCCGGACATTTCAAGCCGTAGGCGTATCCCTGGTCATTCACCCTCTGAATCCATATGTCCCGACCTCTCATGCCAATATCCGTTTTTTCCTCGCGGAGAAGGAAAACGAAACGCCGGTATGGTGGTTTGGCGGCGGCTTCGATCTCACACCCTATTATCCCTTCGAAGAAGATGCGATTTATTGGCACACTGTAGCCCGGGATGCCTGTCTTCCCTTTGGCGAAGATATTTACCCCAAGTTCAAGCGCTGGTGCGATGAATACTTTTTTCTCAAACACCGCAATGAAACCCGGGGCATCGGAGGATTATTTTTCGACGATCTCAATGAATGGGGGTTCGATCGCTGCTTCGATTTTTTGCGCAGCGTCGGAGATCATTACATCAAGGCTTATGTTCCGATCGTCCAAAAACGGAAGGATATGCCCTACGGCGAACGGGAGCGCGAATTTCAGCTCTATCGCCGCGGACGATACGTCGAATTCAACCTGGTTTATGACCGAGGAACTTTGTTTGGATTGCAATCGGGCGGCAGGACAGAATCCATTCTAATGTCTCTGCCGCCGATCGCGCATTGGCGCTATAACTGGAAGCCGCAGGAAGGTAGCGCCGAAGATAATCTGTACAAGAATTACCTGAAACCTAGAGACTGGCTATGAGCCTCTTTTATCGCCGCCGCCCGCTGCCCCGAGCGGCTCTTTCATGGCGGTAGCGTTGCGCTCTGCCAGGTGTGAAATCAATTGATCGAGGGAGCCGGTACGGGCAACCTCATCGGTAAAGCTGGCACGATAGTTCTGTAGCAAACTGATGCCCTCGATCAATACGTCGTACACTTTCCAATCGTTTTTGGTGAACACCATTCGATAGTTGACCGCCACGGGTTGAGCGCCCGCCTGGAGAATTTCGGTACGGACCATAACCTTCTTGTCCTCCGGCTTCATCTGCAGCGGCAGATAACGGATTTTCCAGTTGGCGTATTCGGTAAAGGCGGTGGTATACGTACGCACAAGCAGCATCCGGAATTCCTTTTTAAAACGTTCTTTTTGCTCGGGCGTCGCCGTCTTCCAATACTTTCCTAAAATCAACATCGACACACGATCGAAATCCACATGCGGTTCGATGATGCCATCAACGAACTGAGTAGCTTTCCTGAAATCGCCCTTGTATTCCGGCTTTTGCAGCGTGGTTTGCAGTTCGTCGGCACTGTGCTGGATAACCTGCTGTGGAGGGAGTAATCCTTCCTCCGCCCACGCTGCCGCTCCCCAGAAGCTTAACAGCAACGACAATGCAACGGCCCAACTTGCCAGGCCGAAGGAAGACTTAGTAAATTTCATTTAAAAACTCCTGCTGACTTTTTAATATTCTTATCATAACTCGGCGGCATGCACTAAACTACCGAGTTCCTCTGTGTCCCACGCAATAAACCGGCCACCATGTCGTTAAATAATAGCATTTCTTACCCCAATGTTCGCTTGCGCCGAATGAGACGGAATGAATTCAGCCGGCGCTTAGTGCGGGAAACACAGCTTTCCACCAATGATTTGATTTACCCTCTTTTCATCTTGGAAGGCGAAAATCGGCGGGAACCGGTCGCTTCTATGCCCGGCGTCGAGCGACTAAGCATCGACTTGCTGTTACGCGAAAGCGAAAAGGCTTTTCGGCTTGGCATTCCCGCCATCGCACTCTTTCCCGTAACGTCACCCGACAAAAAAACGGATGACGCACGCGAGGCTTACAATGCTGAGGGTTTGGTGCAACGAGCGGTACGCCTACTGAAACGACAGCTGCCGGAACTGGGTGTCATCACCGACGTCGCTCTAGACCCTTTCACGACTCACGGCCAAGACGGGCTCGTAGATCAAAACGGCTACGTGGTCAACGACGAAACCGTCGAAGTACTCGTGAAACAGGCGCTGTCCCATGCGGAAGCCGGCGCCGACATCGTGGCACCTTCGGACATGATGGACGGGCGCATCGGCGCAATCCGGGACGCATTGGAAGAGAAAGGATTCGTACACATGCGTATTCTCGCCTATTCCGCCAAGTACGCCTCCGCCTTCTACGGACCTTTCCGAGATGCCGTGGGCTCGGCGGCCAACCTGGGGAGCGGCGACAAATACACTTACCAGATGGATCCCGCCAATTCCGATGAGGCCCTGCGGGAAGTCGAGCTCGATTTGGCGGAAGGCGCGGACATGGTCATGGTCAAACCGGGATTGCCTTATCTGGACATCATCCGCCGCGTCAAAGACCGCTTCGGCGTCCCTACGTTCGCCTATCAAGTCAGCGGGGAATACGCCATGCTCAAAGGCGCGTCACAAAACGGCTGGCTCGACGAGCGCAAGACCGTGCTCGAATCTTTGCTGGCGCTCAAGCGCGCAGGATCGGACGCCATTCTGACCTATTACGCCAGGACCGTTGCCGAATGGCTTCGCGAAGACGCCATGAGACAGAGCACCTAAACTGCGCAAAGGCTGAAACCTAAAACTGTCTTCATCAAGATTTCCGCCGGATTCACCTAGTCATGCTGCCAGCAGATCGTTATGCCGTCTTCGGTCACCCCATCGGCCACAGCAAATCGCCCCGTATTCACGCGCTTTTTGCAGAACAGACCGGAGAGCGTCTGACCTATACCGCGCAAGACGTTCTGCCGGAAACGTTCGAAATCCGCGTGCGAGACTTTTTCGCCGGTGGCGGGAAAGGCTTGAATTGCACCGTTCCCCTCAAGGAACTCGCCTGGAAAATTGCCGATTCCAAAAGTGAGCGCGCGGAACGCAGCAAAGCCGTCAATACCTTGGCCTTACGTCCGGATGGAACGATTTACGGGGACAACACCGACGGCGTCGGCTTGATGCGAGACCTTACGGTCAATCTCGGACTTTCCTTGGAAAACCGCCGAGTCCTTCTTTTGGGCGCGGGCGGCGCAAGCCGCGGCATTATTGGTCCACTGTTGGAGCGAGGTCCGTCTTGCCTGGTGATCGCCAACCGCACACCCGACAAAGCGGTCCGGCTGGCAGAGGAGTTTGGGGATCTCGGCCCGATCGCCGGATGCGGCTTTTCAGACTTGGGCACGGAATCCTTCGATCTCGTTCTGAACGCCACCGCCGCCAGCCTGATTGGCGAACTGCCGGATCTGCCGAAGAATATTCTCCGAGCCGGCGGATGTTGCTACGATCTCGCCTATGGGACGGAGCCCACACCGTTCGTCCGATGGGGAAAAGATGTGGGGGCCGATGTCAGCGTTGACGGCATCGGCATGTTGGTCGAACAAGCGGCCGAGGCGTTTTTTATCTGGCGGGGCATACGGCCGGAAACGCATCCCGTGATCGACATTCTCAATCGGGAGCGTGGTCGCTAGTGCTAAGCGCCAAGCAATCTGGCATCACTCAGATATTGATTCTTCAAACGCACGTAACCGTCCTTGGAAAAACTTAAATATTCCAGCTCGGCCTCCTTGAGCGGGCGTGCCTGTTTCGCCGGCGATCCCACGTAAAGAAAACCGCCTTCCAAACGCTTGCCGGGCGGCACCAAAGCCCCCGCACCGATCATTACCCGGTCCTCCACGACGGCACCGTCCATGATCACCGCACCGATGCCGATCAGACATAGATCACCGATGGTGCACCCATGCAGTACCGCCCGGTGCCCCACGGTGACACCCCGCCCGACGATCAAGGCATTGCCCTCTTCGTTGTAGCGGCTTCGTTGGGTGACGTGCAGCACGCAGCCGTCCTGAATATTGGTTTCGTCGCCAATCTCGATTCGGTGCACATCGCCTCTCGCGACCACCATCGGCCAAATGGAGACGTCGTTGCCCAATGTCACGTCACCGATCACCAGCGCACTGTCGGCAATGTAAGTTCCTGTTCCCAATTTCGGCTCGACACCGTTATAAATCTGAATCGTCACCTTACGACACTCCGATTGATCAAATGATGCGCCGGGCCCGCCGTCTATACTTCTCCAAGCCCTGATTCAACTTCAAGAACGCGAGGAGAGATTATGAGCGTAGGCGGTTTCATTCTGGTCGGCACGATCTTGTTCGTGATCGTGTACGCCATCTTGATCTACAACCGGCTGGTCAATTTGAAGCATGATACCGCAAAAGCGTGGTCCAACATCGACGTGCTGCTCAAACAGCGTCACGACGAATTGCCAAAACTCGTCGAAACCTGCAAGCAGTACATGCAACACGAGCGGGACACGCTGGAAAAAGTAATGCAGGCCCGTGCCGGGATCTCTGCGGCCCGAGAGTCCGCCAATCTGCATGCTCTCGGGGCGGCGGAAAGCCAGCTGCGGCAAGGACTGATGCAGCTCTTCGCGGTAGCGGAGAGTTACCCCGAACTGAAGGCGGACGTTTCCTTCCGGGCACTGGAGTCCCGGATAACCGGACTGGAAAACGCGATTGCCGACCGGCGCGAGTTCTACAACGAGAGCGTCAATTACAACAATGTCCGGCTGGAAGAATTTCCGGATGTGATCATCGCCCGGTTATTCAACTTCAAACCCTTCGAATTGCTGGAATTCACGGAAGAAGAAAAACGCGATGTGGATCTAAAGGCGCTGTTCGGCTAAGGCGAAAGCCGTGCTATTTCGCGACCTCATCCTCGAATCCTCTCCACAGCACTTCTGGCTGGCGACAGGGCTTGTCGCCCTGACCGGGGTAGCCTTCTTCTTTCTCGCATTCCGCTGGCTGCATCGCGCTCGCCTGATCGCCGACACGCCCACAGCCAAGGTCCGGTCGGCAGCCCAGGGTTACGTCGAACTCGACGGTCGAGCCCAATTGATGGATGGCGAGCCGATCCATGCCCCGCTTAGCGGCGCACGCTGCGTTTGGTACAGTTACAAAGTTGAAAAGCAAGTGACCGACTATGAAGACGGCCACCGCACGACACGATGGCAAACCATTGAGAGCGGCGTTAGCGAGGCCATCTTCCACCTGGAAGACGACACCGGACGGTGCATTGTCGATCCCGAAGGCGCGGAGGTCATGCCGTCCATTCGACTCAAATGGCGCGGGCAGCTCGCGCGACCAGGATACGCACCGCTGCAAACCGGATTTTGGGATTCACTGTTCTCGTCCGGACCGTATCGCTACACGGAATACCGCATCGAGGCAAACGATCCGCTTTATGCGATCGGCCAGTTCGTGTCTCTCGGAAGTTCCGAAGGCACCAGTTTCCATAACGAGGTAGGCGATCTGTTAATCCGCTGGAAGAGAAACCGTTCCGAGCTTCTCAAGCGCTTCGACAAGAACGGCGACGGCGAGATCGATGCGGAGGAGTGGGAAATCGCGCGGCAGCACGCCGAGCGTGAAGTCATGGCATCCTGGCGCAAAAGAACGAAGCAAACCGAGTTCCACCTGATGAAAAAGCCCGGTTATGGCCGTCCTTATCTGCTATCGGTCGTTCCACAGGGCACATTGACCAAACGATATCGCCGCAAGGCCTGGATCGCGGTGCTTGGCTTCCTGATCGCGGGCAGCTCAACGACCTGGGCGTTGCATCTGCGTTTCGGCTCGATTCCATGAACGTCCGGTGGAGCGTCGGCAAGGGATTGCCGACCTACTTCGACTGGGTACGGGGCGGTTTTCCAATGCCCGCCGCTATACCGCGATGAAAAACGCTTTAGATTTCGTAGGTCGGCAATCCCTTGCCGACAAAGCTCCTCAACGACCTACGAATTTCCCTATCCTTACCACTGAACTTCGGTGAAAAACGCTCTAACCGGACTTGTCGTCGCGTCCTGCTTTTTCTTCGAGCCCCGAGAGACCGAACCGCCTCTGCAATTCGGCCAATACCTGATCCGGACTCAACCCTTGATGAGCGAGCAATACCAGGCTGTGAAACCACAAATCCGCAACTTCGTAGACAATCTTGTCGAGGTTTCCGTCCTTGGCGGCCATTACGGTTTCGGTGGCCTCCTCGCCGATTTTTTTCAAGATAGCGTCGAGCC
The DNA here is from genome assembly GCF_051027545.1 of Methylocaldum sp. GT1BB. Classification (NCBI taxonomy): domain Bacteria; kingdom Pseudomonadati; phylum Pseudomonadota; class Gammaproteobacteria; order Methylococcales; family Methylococcaceae; genus Methylocaldum; species Methylocaldum sp. GT1BB. The sequence goes on from NZ_CP194902.1 coordinate 382,512, forward strand.
CTTTGGCATAAAGACTCGCCACATAGGATTTTTGCGGATCCTGAGATTTCCGTTCCTCGAGCACCCTAGCCAACTCCTTCAACACGTCCATATCAGCGCTTATACATCGTTTCCGGAGATTTCAGGACAGGTTCCACCGTCTCCCAGCAGCCATCCCGCAGCACCCGAAAAAAGCAGTGATGCCGTCCGGTATGACAGGCGATTCCGCCGGCCTGTTCGACCGCGAGCAAAATCACATCCTCGTCGCAATCCAGGCGAATTTCCAGAACTTTCTGCCGATTCCCGGATTCCTCGCCCTTCCGCCAAAGCCGATTCCGCGAGCGCGACCAGTAGACCGCGTAGCCTTCCTCGCTGGTAAGCCGCAAAGCTTCCCGGTTCATCCAGGCGAACATGAGGACCTGCCCCGTGGCCGCCTCCTGCGTAATGACTGGAACCAGCCCTTCGGACGTCCAGCGGATTTCGTCGAGCCACGCCGTCATAGCCGCACCTCGATGCCCTGAGCCGCCAAGTATTCCTTGGCCTGCCGAATGGTGTATTCGGCGAAATGGAAAATGCTGGCTGCCAGCACCGCATCGGCTTTGCCCTGCAAGATCCCGTCGGCCAGGTGCTGCAAATTGCCGACACCGCCCGAGGCGATCACCGGAACGGATACGGCTTCGCTGATTGCGCGAGTCAGTTCCAGATCGAACCCTTGTTTGGTGCCGTCCCGATCCATGCTGGTCAAGAGGATTTCGCCGGCTCCGTAAGCCACCATGCGACGCGCCCACTCGATGGCATCAAGGCCGGTCGGCTTGCGCCCGCCGTGAGTAAAGATCTCCCACCGCTTTGGATCTTCGGACACCTGCTTGGCATCGAGAGCGACGACGATACACTGAGAGCCGAAACGCTCCGCCGCTTCGCGCACAAACTCCGGCCGGGCGACTGCGGCGGTATTGATGCTGACCTTATCGGCGCCGGCATTCAGCATGCGGCGGATATCTTCGAGCGTTCGGATGCCGCCTCCTACCGTAAGGGGGATAAACACTTCGCCCGCCACTTGCTCCACCACGTGCACCATCGTGTGGCGATTGTCCGAACTGGCGGTAATGTCGAGAAAAGTCAGTTCGTCCGCGCCCTCCCGGTCGTAACGCCTAGCAATCTCGACGGGATCTCCCGCATCTTTGATATCGACGAAGCGGACGCCCTTGACCACGCGTCCATTGTCGACGTCCAGGCAGGGGATAATGCGCTTGGCAAGCATGGATCAGTATTCTTCCGCTACTTTACGGGCTTCGGCAAAGTTAAGGGTGCCCTCATAAATAGCGCGGCCGGTTATGGCGCCCATGACGCCGTCGCCAACCACACTGCCCAGGGCGTGAATATCCTGAATACTCCGGATGCCGCCCGACGCAATCACCGGAATGCGTATGGAGCGAGCCAGCCTTGCGGTTGCCTCGACATTGACGCCCTCCATCATGCCGTCCCGGCTGATGTCGGTGTAAACGATGGCTTCAACGCCATCGTCCTCGAATTTTTGAGCCAAATCGATCACATCATGATGCGACAACTTCGACCAGCCGTCTATCGCTACTTTGCCGTCCTTCGCGTCCAGACCGACGATAATATGGTTCGGAAACTCCGCCGCGACCTCCCGCACGAAATGAGGCGCACTGACTGCCTTGGTACCAATGATGACGTAATCGACGCCGGCGTTCAGGTAACCCTGAATCGTCTCTTCATCCCGGATTCCACCGCCCACCTGGATTTGTACATCCGGATAAGCTTCGCGTATGGCGTGGATAACCTCCGCGTTGCGCGGAATCCCCGCAAAGGCACCGTCCAAATCCACCAAATGAAGGCGCTTCGCCCCCTCCGACACCCATTTCCCCGCCATCGCCACCGGGTCGTCGGAGAAGACCGTATCGTCTTCCATGCGGCCCTGCCGCAAACGGACACACTTGCCATCTTTCAGATCGATAGCAGGTATCAAAAGCATAAAAAAATCCTCAGTAACGGATAGAGTGAATGATCGGTGCCTTATCGCCCCGGGTCCCAGTTTAGAAAATTAGCCAGCAATCGCAATCCGGCTTCCTGGCTCTTTTCAGGATGAAACTGAACGGCAAAGATGTTTTCGCGCGCCAGCGCCGAAGCGAAGGGTTCCGAATAGTCGGTGGTCGCCGCAACGTTTCGGGAATCAGTCGGTCGCGCGAAGTAGCTGTGAACGAAATAAAACCAACTGTCGGAAGCGATGCCTCGCCATAACGGATGATCGGCCTCCTGCTGGCTGACGCGGTTCCATCCCATATGTGGAATTTTCAAGGGCTGACCGGCAGCGTCCGCCACTCCATCGGCGAAGCGTACGACCCGGCCGGGAATCAAACCCAGGCAAGCTGTTCCGCCGTTTTCCTCGCTTTCCTCGAGCAGGGCCTGCATCCCCAGGCAAATACCTAAGAGCGGTTTCGAGGCCGCCGCCCGTTCGATGATGGTTACGAGGTCCCGATCAGCCAATGCATTCATGCAATCGCGGATCGCCCCGACCCCCGGGAATACGACCCGGTCGGCATTGAGAATTGTTTCGGGATTGTCCGTGACAATCACGGCGGTTTCGGAGTGGGCGTGTTGAAGCGCCTTGGCTATGGAATGCAGATTTCCCATCCCATAATCGATGACTGCAACGGAAGACATGGATAAAAGCGAATCGGGCGAGAGTTCCGTATAAGTTTTCTAAATCATTCCTTTAGTCGAAGGGACGACATCCTGCATCCTGGTATCCGGTTCTATGGCCATTCTCATGGCACGACCGAAAGCCTTGAACACGGTTTCGGCAATATGGTGGGCATTTTGTCCCTTCAGATTATCGATATGTAAGGTGACTTTTGCGTGATTGACGAATCCCCGAAAAAACTCGAGAAACAAATCGACATCGAATTCGCCTATCCGGGCACGCGTAAAAGTTACGTCGTAAGATAAACCTGGCCGCCCGGAAAAATCAATCACGACGCGCGACAAAGCTTCGTCCAGGGGAATATAGGCATGACCGTAACGCCGTATCCCCTTTTTGCTCCCCAAAGCTTTTTCCACCGCCTGGCCCAGCGTAATGCCGATGTCTTCCACCGTGTGGTGGGCATCAACGTGCAGATCGCCTTTCGCACGTACCTCAAGGTCGATCAATCCGTGCCGTGCCACCTGATCCAACATATGGTCGAGGAAAGGAACGCCGGTTTCGAAAACACCCGTGCCGACTCCATCCAGGTTCAGACAAACCCGCACTTGGGTTTCCAGTGTATTGCGGTCAACATCGGCGATACGGCTAATCATGAACGGCAAGAGATCTTCTGAATAATAAATCGGCCCTTAATGATATAACGGCCACGCGGTCTTGCTAAGCCCGATTCACGACAATGGACGCCCCGCTCGGTATGTAAGCCAAAGCTTACACAATTTTCAGCATTTTCCGACTTAGTCTGAAACGAATTTTCTGCCACACTCATTCAGTCGCCGACAAGGAGGTAAGGACAGCTATCCTCTAGGGATAACCACCAGGACGTGACTTGATAGCCAACCAAGCAGGCGATAACCCCGGGTGCATGGAGCGCATCCGGGGTTTTTGTTTTTCGCTCACAGAGAATTCGGATCAAGGAACTCAAAGCTGGCAAAATATACATAATATATAGATGACCTCTTAAGCCCAGTCAAAGGGCGCCAGTTGGATGAACAACGCCTGCGCTACCGGTTAAACGCGCCACAAATTACAAGCGCCTAGCCTATTCACATGAAACCCTCCGAAGCTCTGCAAGCGCATCGTGAAGATATCCGTCGGTTGGTCGACCGAAGCCGTGCCCGAAATGCCCGCGTATTCGGCTCTGTTCTGTACGGCGAGGATACCGATCGGAGCGATCTCGACATCCTGATCGATCCCCTTCCCGGAACGACGCTGCTTGATCTCGGTGGACTGCAGATCGCGCTTGAAGAGTTACTCGGCGTGCCGGTCGACCTGCTTACGCCCGGAGACCTCCCTGCGGAAATCCGGAGCAAGGTTCTCCAGGAGGCCGCCCCGCTGTGAGCGACGACAAACACCGACTTCGTGCGGCTGATTACCTGGGTCATATGCTTGAAGCCATCCGGCTGGCACGCGAATACACCAACGGAGTGACAAAGGAGAACTTTTTCGCTGATCCGTAAGACGCAGCAGGCGGTGATACTGAATATTCTGGTCATTGGCGCGGCGGCCACTAAATTGGTCAACGAATATCCGGACCTCGCTGCCGAGCATTCCGAAATACCCTGGAAACCGATGCGAGGTATGCGAAACAGAATGGCCCACGGCTATTTCGAGATCAATCTGGAAGTCGCATGGGATACCATTCGTGAGTCTCTGCCAAAGCTTGAGCAACAACTGCTGGACTTGAATCGGCAGTTGAAGAAAAAGCCTGGATAATGTTTCCCGAACCTAGGACAAACACCCCGCCATCGGCGCTTTGGTTGACGACGCATTACCTTGGAGTGAGGATCGACTTGCCGAACGGTTCCCGGCACCCTGATTGGTCCGGCGTTCCGCAAAATTACGAAAGCCTGCCGCACCCCGCGTGATAACCACCACGATCTGTCTTGATAGCCAACCAAGCGGGCGATAACCCCGGGTGCATGGAGCGCATCCGGGGTTCTTATTGTTCTCGTCAAGTTTCCGGTCGCGGCAATATGCGGCAACACGCCAACGTCGGTCTCACTAGTGTTCCAGACTGGCATGGCGGCAGGTCACCGATCAACTCCGTGCCCGCATTCCAAAAATTGTGGACTTACCGGATCAACAAGCTGACGCACCTACATTTCCCTGCGGGCGAAAGTGGCAGGCGTGACTTCAGATAAAGCTAGTACTCGGTGGCTACTTAGAGTGGCGCGCATGAAACAGAAAAAACAGTCGCAATTTTGTTGGACCGTTATCCGACGCAGGGCACATGTGCAAAAAATCCGGCGGTATCGGTGATTTAGTCTTATTGTCGGCCCATAAACCGCGCCCAATTAAACAAAAACTCACTTCCGAGTTTACATTATTTTGGTAGGCCCGCCCCCTCGCTTTCGGCGGCAAATCATCCATTCCTTCTTTAAGCGCCCCTCATACCTCTATCCAGCAAGTCGTGCGCTATGCTTAACGAAGCACAACATCACCGATTCGAACCAGACCCATGAATATCGGCGTTCTCACGACGTCCTTTCCGCTGCGCACCAACCCAAGCAGCGGCGTTTTTGTCCAACGGTTGGTAGCACACTTGGCGCAACATGCGAATGTATCCGTTATAACCCCTGCATCCAATATTGCATTTATAGACTGTTGCTCGCTTCCCTACGCTGTTCGCTTTTTCTGCTATGCACCCCGGCGCTTTCAAACGATTGCTCATCAGCCGGGCGGGATTCCGGTCGCTCTCCGCAACCATCGCTGGCTTGTTTTGCTCATGCCGTTATTCATAGCCGCCATGTTTTTGTCCTGCCTAAGACACTTTCGCCATATGGACATCATCCATGCAAACTGGGCCGCCTGTGGCGCAATTGCCGGGATGGCAGGCTGTATTTTAGGGATACCAGTGATTACTACATTGCGGGGTAGCGACGTAGCGCGAATTCAAAACTCCGTAATCGACCGCATCTTTCTCAAAACCTGCCTAGCCACTAATCGCAAGATCGTGTGCGTCAGTGATGCTATTTGCACGTTGGTCGGACAATTTTTTCCTACGATGCGGAATAAATTGCTTGTGATTCCCAACGGTGTAGCGGATGAATTCTTATTAATCGACCGGAATTATCAGGTATCGGATTTTGGCATTACGTTTATCACAATCGGAAATCTAACACCTCTAAAATCTATTCATACAGCCATAGAAGCTTTCGCAAAAGCAAATATCGAAAACTCTAGATTGATCGTGATTGGCGATGGGCCTGAGAAAGCCCGCCTTGAGCAACTGGCCCAGCATTTAAAGGTGGGAAAGCACGTACATTTTCTAGGAGTTCTTCCACCCGAAGAAATCCCGGCACAACTGTTTAACGCAGATGTGTTTGTGTTTACCTCCGTCTCCGAGGGAAGACCCAATGCCATTCTGGAAGCAATGGCCGCGGGCTTACCGCTCGCGGCAACCAGTATCGACGGTGTAGCTGAATTGGTCATCGACAGTATCAACGGCTTGCTATTTGAGCCGGGGAATTCGGATATTCTTGCTAGCCACCTAAAGCGACTGGCATTTGATACAGCTTTGCGCCGAAAGCTGGGTAGTTCGGCGAAGCAATCTCTCATCGATCAGGATTTAACGTGGAATCGTACCGCAGAGAGCTATCTGCAGGTATACAAGCCCTATATACATGTCGCTAGTAGCAGGTGAACATTGAATGTGCGGACTCGCCTTTCTTTATCGAAAAACTCGGGAAACGGGCGAAAATCGGGCAAGAATCCAGCAGGCACTGAACCTGATGCACCACCGCGGCCCCGATGAATTCGGGCTGCAATCTGGTGAATATTGGTGTATAGGACACCGCCGTCTCTCCATCGTAGATCTGGCGGCCAGCCGTCAGCCTATGAGTGATCCCTCAGGCAGATATTGGCTAGCATACAACGGCGAGATATACAATTTCAAAGAATTGCGCACCCACCTCGCCCCGTTCTGGAGGTTCCACACCAATGGAGACACAGAAGTGGTACTGGCTGGGCTCGTCCTCCATGGGGAATCGTTTCTGCGACGGATGGAGGGTATGTGGGCCTTAAGCCTTTGGGACACGGTCTCCCGAACCTTAATGCTATCGCGGGATCGTATGGGAAAAAAACCGCTTTACTACCAGGAGGACAACTACTCCATCGCCTGCGCCTCGGAACTGCCGGCCTTATCCAGACTGGTCCCTCAAGCGTGGAGCGAAGACCCTGATAGCTTGGCCGATTACCTCCGCTACGGTTTCTATCTTCCCGGCACTACGGCTTACAAGAACGTCAACGAAGTCCTGCCAGGGCACTTGTTATTTTGGAGCTCCGACGGCGGCTTCCGGCAAACAGCCTACTGGACCTTGATGCCAGACAGATACTCCGGATCGAAAATCGAGGCCGAAGAGCGACTCCGAGACACCCTCATCCAAGCGGTGGATAGCCGATTGGTAGCAGATGTTGAAGTCGGCGCTTTTCTTTCCGGTGGCATCGATTCTTCTCTGATCGCGACGCTGGCACAAAGCAGGATGTCACGGCCTTTGCGCACGTTCACCATGGGGTTCGTTGAACCGGCTTTCGATGAACGTGTGCATGCAAGGAAAGTCGCCGAGCATCTGGCTACCCGACATACCGAGGATACCTTTCCTCCTGAAACACCGGAAGCATTGGAGTCACTGATACTAAACCATGTCGGCCAACCCTTCGCCGACGTATCTCTCCTGCCAACCGCAAGCGTCTCGCAACTGGCTGGCTGTCACGTAAAAGTCGTATTATCGGGAGACGGCGGTGACGAATTGTTCAGCGGCTATCAGCGCTATCAGGCACGGCAGATCCTACGGTGGTATACGCGCCTTCCCCGGATCCTACGCAAGACAGCGGAGCGGGCCATACGATTTCTTCCCGAGCCCATGGCACATCACAGCCGCAGCATATTGAAGAAAGCCCATCTTTTCACCCATGTGGTCGATCGGCTGGAATCAGAAACACCCTATGTATGCGCACGAATGTTCTCAGAAACGGAACTGGAAATGCTCGCTCCAGAATTAGCAGGCCGTGGACATACCCCACCGAAGATTCTGTGTGAAACAACTCTAGACGACCTGCCCCGCATGATGTTTGCCGACGCTCTGGTCTATCTGCCTCAAGATATTTTGCTTAAGGTAGACCGCGCCAGCATGGCGCATAGTCTGGAAGTCCGTGCGCCGTTTCTTGATCGAAAGGTCGTCGAATTGGCTTTCAGTTTCCCCACTTCGTGGCACCGCAATGTTTTCGCGGGGAAACGCATCCTGTATGCAGCATTTAACGAAATTTTGCTTAAAGACGTGTGGCAGCGCCGCAAGCAAGGGTTCGGAGTACCGGTGCATACTTGGATTCGAGGAAAGATCGGCGATAACTTGATCCAACGACTGGAATCATTCCACGAGCCGTTGAATCCTGCCTTTGTGAAAAGAATGCTTTGGGAACATCGCAAAGGTGTGCGCGACCGCAGTCTGCGACTCTGGAGTCTCTATATACTACTGCTCTGGCACGGCACCCGACGATGACTCGCATTGCCCTTTTCGTCCCCGACTTACGAATTGGTGGAGCAGAGCGCGTGTTTTTGACCCTTGCGAAAGCGTTCGCCGAGCGGGGACACACCGTGGATTTGGTCTTGGCCCGTGCCGAGGGCGAATTGTTGCCGGAAATCCCCACGAATGTCCGAACTATAGATCTTCGAGCCGGAAAACCCGGTCCCGGGTTAATCGGCCTGGGAATCTCTACAACTTTAAAGCTAGTCGGATATCTTCAACGGGAACAACCGACCGCATTACTCAGTACATTAACCGGAGCTAATCTTGCCGCTCTACTAGCACATAAGTTAGCACGTAGCAATACTCGCGTTGTCGTCAGAGAAGCTAGCTCTCTCCGGAATTTAAAACACCCGGCTCGACTGTATCTCATGCGGTGGTTTTATTCCAGAGCAGACACAGTCATCGCCCTTACCCGGACTATGCGCAAAGAACTCATTTACAGGCTGAAGTTAGAACCCCACCAAGTCACGGTAATTCCGAATCCTATCGGCCTAAAAAAACTTCAACAGATGGCTGGAGAACCGTTCGATCATCCGTGGTTTAAGGCGAATTCGCCACCAGTGATCATAGGAGTTGGACGCTTGGTGCCTGAGAAAGATTTCGTAACACTGATCCGCGCATTTGCTATCGTTCGACAACAAGTAGAGGCACGGCTCTTGATTTTGGGCGAAGGAATCATGCGCCCTTATCTTGAAGAGTGTATCGCCGAGCTAGACTTGAACGCAGCAGTCGAGATGCCGGGTTTTGACTCAAATCCCTATCGTTGGCTAGCCGGCGCCCGGTTACTCGTATCGTCCTCCCTATGGGAAGGTTACCCGAACGTTATTCTGGAAGCACAGATGTTGGGCATCTCAGTCGTAGCTACTGCCTACGATGATTCCATAATCGAAGTGCTGGATCCGCAAAATCACAAGAACGTCGTTCCAGTTTCCAACCCCGAGGCTCTAGCCAGCACCATAATAAAAATTTTAAGAGACGACCCTCACGTCGCTAATAAACGTTTAGCCAGCGGGACACAGGATCTCATCGATCGTTACCTCCAAACAATGAATGTTAGTCCTAACTAAAACGCCGCCATGACCTCCAAGCGAGCAAACGTGGTCGTGGTGCTGCCGAACCTCAAACCGGGCGGCGCCGAGCGGGTCATGCTTCAAGTCGTAAACAACCTTTGTAGCTCAGGAAAGATAACGCTAGCGCTTGTGCGACCGATAGGTGAATTGATTCCACATATCGACTCCAGAGTTGAAATTGTAGACCTGGGAGGCACGCTAGGATGGGTCACAGCACTTATCCGCTTGGTATGGCAGAAACGCCCGCGAACCATTCTCAGCACTCTGTCGGACATTAATATCGCCATCTTGCTACTGCGGCCACTATTCCCCAGTGAAGTACGAATCGTCGTACGGGAAGCTTTGATGCCAGACGGATGGATGCAGTACTGGCGATTCCCTCGGCTGACCAGATTTTTATATCGCTATACTTACCTGCAAGCGGACCGAATCATCGTTCTGTCTGAAACCATGCGGAGATCATTCCTCGGATTCGTCAACCGCTCTTCAAGAAATTTAGCTGTCATTCCGAACGCCGTGGATCCAGCCCGACTTGATTCCGTAAATAAAACGCCCATACAGGCCCCTGCGCCATATCTAATTGCAGTCGGACGTTTACACCCACAAAAAGGCTTCGATGCCCTCATCGAAGCCTTCTCCCTGCTCGGCGCATCATTAGCGGGATACCGGCTACTCATTATCGGAGAAGGTAGCGAACGGTCGAAACTGGAACTCTTGATAGAGCGACTCGGTCTATCCGATAGAGTAATCCTCATGGGCTTTATGGAAAACCCAACTGAATTAGTACGACGAGCAGTTCTTTTCGTACTGTCCTCGCGAGTCGAAGGTTCGTCCAACGCACTGATCGAAGCTCTTAGTGTTGGCACGCCTGTTCTCGCGGTAAAAGCCGACACGGGGGCCGACGAACTAATTGTCGAAGGAAAGAATGGTTTTCTCATCGGACGATGCGAAACGCAAATACTAGCTCAGGGAATCAAACATGCGCTCGCCAACGTCGCTCAACTCAACCGCAAAGCCATCGAGACACATGCTCGAGAACGGTTTTCGCTTACGGCGATGATTGATAACTATCGAGAGGTACTTTTCGGCTTAGCTGGAACAGGTGCACATACATGGTCAAAGTAACCGTGATATAGACACTGGAGGTTGCAAGAGCGATTCCCGGCACACCGAAGATATAAAACAATATAAGACTCAAACCAGCGTTAACAATCACTGACAAAATTGAGAGCCTTATCAATGAACGCTGCCAGCCGCGGGCCAAATACGCGCGCGCACCGACCAAACCTAGTATGAAAGCGGGAAGCCCGATTAAGTTGCAAAAATAGACCGAATTAATTACGGAGACTTGTTCTGGCGTAACACGTATGACGTGCGCCATCAGCCAGTCTCCAAGGATGACCCAGCCGCTCCATCCCAGCAAGGTCCAAGCGGCGGCCCATAAAACAGCAATTTTAGTCAGCCGCTGATATAAGCTCTCAAAAGTTGCACAGTCACAAGCCTGGCTGAGGCGGACCAAAACTAGGTTCATCACGCCAATGGTAGCGAAAGTAGCGAGAAGACCGTAAAAGCGTTCGCCGACTTCTAAGACCGAAACCGCGCCCTCACCTGCAAGTACCGCAATAAACCGATCCACAATGGGATTTAATCCGCTAAAGATCGACGCAAGCACAACCGGAATATAGGAATCGAGACTGCTCCAGCCTCCTTGCTCCGAGGGGAAATCTTGGTGTAGCGCCCTACGGTCAAGCCAGAAAGCTCTGACTAAATCCGCACATCCGATACCAAACATCAGCCAACCCAATTCCTCGGCCTCGGGACGCACCACTCCCCAGAAGAGCAACGGTATGACGCGCAAGCCCCAAAGCAAACCTGGCAATGCATATTTATCCCGAGCATTAAGAATACCGCTGGGAAACGACGCATAGACCGCTGCTCCAACCATGGTGAAAATGCCAGCGAATAACGGATATGGTACGCCATTCTCAGGTGGACTCGTCAGCCACACGGCAACCACTGCAGCCACACCAAGCCCAGCACTTAACTGCATCCTATAACAGCCAGCGAGTAACGGGCGCCTCGAAACGACCCGAGGTACGCTAGCATCACTCAATGAGTTGGCCATGGTGCCACAGAAATAAAATGCAACGGAAAACGCAAGAAGAAAGCGATCGGTCGCCGTGTTAGGCGAATAAAGATGCAAAAGCACAAACGGAATAAGAAAGTTGACACTTCGCCCAACAACCTGACCGAGTGTAGCCTCGATAACTTTCCGCAAGTGGTGCATTAATCGGGTAGACGTTTAGCCCAGACTGATATTACATCTCCCCGCTGCAATATTCGGTTGCTTAGCCACAGCCCTAGGCAAAGAAAACTTTTACGAAGTGTAGGCTTTCGAACCGCACGTCGGCAGGGCAGATAGGTTGTCAGTGACAACATCTCGAATCCATGGATCATCAACAGCGTAGAAAGCGATGCAGGCGTGAAAAATGTACAATGGTGAATACTGAAAGATCCGAATTGCCGAGGGCCACGATTAAGCCACCGATCAAAACGATCTGTGAAACCGTCAAATTGATACGGGACCTCGATATATACCAATCCATCTGGTTTCAAAAGCGAGCGCAAGCGAGCCATGGCACCACGTATGTCCGGTAAGTGTTCGAGCACGTGAGAAAGGTGAGCACCGCCAAACGATAGCCCATCAAGCTGCGACGCAAATAAATCGCCCTGCACGACTTTCAGTCCCTTATCCACCGTTTTTTCAATGCCATAGGAAGAAAGTTCGAGACCGAGACCATCTACCCCAGCCTGCCGCAGTGCCAAAAGGAAATCACCGGTGGCGCATCCAACATCTAATACCGTTGCGTCCCCCGTGAGTCTCTGTTTAAACGCCGCCGCCGTTTCCTGGAAACAGACGCTTGTTTCCCGAACCTGACGCTCATAGGAAAAGGCTTCTAATTCCGGTTCGAAATAATTTCGGTCATAAAGGCGCGATAGGTAATCCGGCAAGGGTACTGGATCTAGCCAACGAATTTGGCACGACCGACATCTCAATATCTGAAAACTATCAAACGGGAGATGTAAATAACGGCTAGCCATGCGATCCTTGCTTCCTTCTCCTCCGCAGAGTGGACACGCCCTAGATAACATTCTAATCGGCGTTGAACCGTCGAAATCGTTCTCCCATCGCATGCATTTCTTGCACTCCATAACATAGCCTTAGGTCGACTCATCTAAATATTAAATAACAGCTTAGTTTTCGATTAAATACCGGACCGCCAATTGTCCCGCTTGGTACGGCGAAAATCTTCTTCGACCCCTCGATAATGCAATGAAGATATTTGCTCCGATAATATACCTATCAAAAATATAAATAGCGCCGACAAAAGCAAAAATACACTCATATTGGTAAATCGTCCCTGACTTAAATAATTATAGATATAAAGACCTAGACCGCTAAAAAACAGCATAGCGCCTAGGGGAAGGAAAAGTCGCATGGGCGAGAATAAAGTGCCGATTTTCAAAATAATGATAAAGAACCGAAATCCGTCCTGCGCTATTCGGATCTTACTGGTGCCAGTCGTTTCGCGCTTTCTAGCGTGGATTGGCACATACGCAACCGGAAACCCAGATCGAAAAAAAGCCATTGTGCTGGTAGTTGGATAGGAAAATCCATTCGGCAGCAAATATAGAAATTTGCGGAAATGTCTGGCGCGAACTGCACGGAAACCCGATGTGAGGTCCTCGATTTGATGTCCGGTCATCGCCGAAGCCAATTTGTTGTAAAAGCAATTTGCGCCGCGGCGCCCAAAAGACGCCTGACTGCTAGGATGCCTTGCTCCTACCGTCATCTCGTAGCCCTGACCCAGCTTTTCCAGCAATCTCGGAATATCCGCAGGATCATGCTGTCCATCGGCATCCATGAATACGAACAGGTCGCCGTGTGCGTGCCTAGCTCCCGTCTTGATAGCGGCGCCATTTCCCATGCTGTAGGGGTGGCTAATAACCCTGACATTTTCACTATGACAAACTGCCACGCTCTCGTCGGTCGAACCGTCATCGACCACTAGAATTTCCGCGTTCGGCATTTGTCTGCGAATTTCCGGTAACAGCCATCTTAAACTGCCAGCCTCATCCTTGGCAGGTATAACAATAGATATTGCTTCTTGGCGACTTTCCCGTCCGGCGAAACCTGATTCAGTCGAGTTCATGAACTATCTATTAGCCGCTTGTTTAGGTCGGCATTAAGACTAGCCTACAAATGATAATTTTTGCGTCTGATTGATGAAATCGGGCAATCGCCTTCTTAGATGATTGATTTATCAGACACTGCTTAAGGGAGAATTGCAGAGCGGTGACTCAACAATAAATAAACAACCAGCTGTTTCTCGCGCTCTTCTCTGCAAACAACCTCGCTCACGCTAGAATCCGTTAGCAGATTGACGAAGGTCTTCCGCAACTTCATTTAAGCGCTCTTTCCATTGCTGCCTTAGAACCGGGTTCAGTGGAAGCGATTGCTTGAAAAACTCGAGCTTCTTTAAAGCCTCATCCCGGAGTCCTGCACTATTTAAGAGACCGACCATCAACACCCCGGTGTCCAGGTCCGGTAGCGCTTCAAACGCCTGCTCAAGATGCCGAACTGTCGGATCCAATTCCCGATTTTCGAAAAATAAACGCGCCTTGGCGTGGTGCAACTTAAACCGAGTGATGGCCAATCCTTGGTAGTGATGGTTAGCCAATAAGTTATCGATCAGCCGGTGCATAGCCTCCTGGGTTAAACCAAGACACTTTCGCTGCTGATATTGATTCAAAATCATTTCCAGCGTATCCAATATAGAATAGTCCACTCGAGCACGAGATAACGTAACGAGACTTTGTTCAACTTTTACGGACACATCCTCACCCAAGGCGCACGACAACTGCACAGCCTGCAAAGCTAACCCGATGTTGAAAGGATCACGGTCATAGGCATTTTCGATGACGGACAAAGCAAGCTTAACGTCGCCCCCTGCTATCAATCTATTGGCTAAAAACTGCTGTGCTCTTTCAGAAGCAGGATGCTTATCAGCCCATAACCTTGCTGCAATGTCCGGACTGCCCCATGCAGCCGTGACTTCATGAAGCACAAAACCTAGTAACAACACGTAAGTTGCAGTAACTCCAACTACTACCCGTTTGTAATTTTTCGGAACCCGCCACACTGATGCACTGATCCAGGCCAGTGGACCAAGACTGGGTAGATAATTGCGGTGTTCAAAATAAAGTTCCAGATTAAAAAGGGTGGATTCCAGCGCATGACCAAGCAAGAACCAACCTGCAGTAAAGCTGAACCATGGAAACCGCCGGCGAAGCAATATTGCCGTAGCAATCAAAACACCCCAGGCCGACCACGCCAAGAACGCTTGAGGGGATTCAATTAAACTCGCCGAAACCGCGATATCGTCATGAAATGGCCCTAGGTCCGAAGACTTAGGCAACACTATTAGGCGTAAATAAGTCCAGAGAATTGGTCCTTCGCTGACAAGTCGTTGCCAGGCTGAAAAACCTCTCTGGGTGACCTCAAAAATGTGTGGCAATTGGAGAATTGTATAACCTAGCAATACAGCGACAGGCACATGGAGCAGTCGCCTCCATACACTAAATATCCGAATGTTCTGTGGGCTATCAAACAATGTGTATTCCAAGACCCAAACATAAACAGGCAACAGGGCACCCGTCTCTTTGGTCAGAACCGCCAGGAGTGTCGCTACGCCCAAGCTGCCCACCATCATTGGCCATCCTCGACGTCTTGCGTGAACGATACGCTGACGGCCTGCTAGATAACCGACAAGACCGACCAACACAAAAGTTGCCGATAACGTGGTCATCCGCTGCACCACCATCAGGGAGGCCGATGCCAGCAATGGCTGTAATGTCCACAAGCTGAACAGCGTTAATGCAAATGGCAAGGCATACCCGCTGATATCCTCCTTCACCCGCGCCAAGCGCAAAGCGAACCAAGCAACCAACAAACCGTTGATGAGATGAATCAGGATATTGGTATATAAGAACTCTTCAGGCGAATGTGGCCAGGCGGAAAATTGCAAGGCGAAACTGGCCAGCGCAATGGGTCGCCCAAGTGGGCCCGCATCACCGCTCACTATGAAAGCCAACGCCGACGGCAGATCCTCGATGAAGGCTAGCGCTTGCAGATTCGGCGCATCATCAAAGTTAAACGCCCCCCCCAAGGCAGCCGAATAAATGAAATAAGCCGCTCCCGTTATAACGAGCAGACTTAGCAGAGCAATAGCATGGTTATGCAGCGTGGTATTCATGGCCCAACAAAAACCCCTCGCATGGAGGGGTCAAGTTTTTGTGTTGAATTAAGGAAAAACCCTTAAACAGCTGTTGACTGACGAACTCTTGAAACGTAAGCCTCCGCATCAAGTTTTTCCGCTGCCCTCTGCCCGGCGGAGAGGACGTAGTTAGTGCTTCTTAACGGCAACTAGACGGTAGGTATTTCTTGGGGATACTCCCAGTACAAGTCCAATTTACCTGCCCCGCGTCTCCTACAGTCGGGGTCATAATGACGTTTCCAGTTGTACCCGTTGCCGTCGGATTTACGGCCACCGTAATAACACCGTTTTGAACGGTAAGTGATGTTACATATCTGCTGGCAAAACTAGCCGCCGTAGCAAGGCCTGCTGCCGGGTTGTCTGCAGGGAAAGAGTTTTGCGTTTGGCGATATTCAGCTACAGTATTCTTTGCCATATCGGCCTGCCCCAAAGCTTCAGAAATCTTGGCGCGGACCGTGTAGTCCTGATATGCCGGCACCGCGACAGCCGCCAGGATACCGATGATCGCTACAACGATCATCAATTCGATCAGAGTAAAACCACCTTGCTGTCTCATATTCATATTCGCGTTCATGTCGAACTCCATTGAGTTAAAGGAGGGTTGAATAAGAAGCGTTGTTTGCTCTCGGCTAGGTTATTGCACAGGCCATGCCAGCGTTCCGGATGCAGGCAGGATGCGTGATTCCGAGATTCAGAAAGGAAAGAGAGCCCTTGAACAGGGATATGCGAGGTCAGAAACTGACGCAAAATGTCACCCTTCGGCTCCGTTAGACAAAAACGAGTCGTCTATTTTTGTGTCAGACCAAAGGCAAGAGGATTGGGCCGACTGCCCTGGCTTTCCTACCTGCAAACTCGATGAAGCCGCCACTGCCGAAAAGCGAAGCGGAAGCGATTGCCTATCGGCAAAAGAGGCATCGTGATACAGCGTTTGCCACGAATTCCGATACCAAAGGCTTACGGAGTAAGACTCCAAGTGCTGGCCATCCAATTCTGTTGGCTGACCATAGTAGCTAGAACGTTTTCCGGTTTTGCGTTGCGCCCGAGGCACGTTGGCAATCCTTTGCCGGCACACGCCGTCGGCGACGACTTTGTCGGCAAAGGATTGCCAACCTACGCATTTCCGATGCTCATCGCAAAACCGCGGAGAAAAACGCTCTATGTTGACGAGATTGCCTGCTGATAGCGATTGAGAACCGCACAACCGCCGCCCGAAAACAAGCCCGCAACGCTCTCATAAAAACGGAAATCACGCTTCGAAACCCTAGGCGTCGAAGCATAGGAACGGAGAGAAAGACGCTCCCGCTTTACTTCACTCCCTCACCGGCCGCTTATCCAGCTTCCGCTGCAAAGTCCTGCGATGCATCCCCAGCGCCCGCGCTGCGGCGGAGATGTTGCCGCCGTGCTCGATCAAAACTTTTTGCAGATGCTCCCATTCCAGGCGCCGAACGGAGAGCGGCTTTTCCTTGATTTCAACGGAGACGTCGCCCTGATCCTTGTGGAGGGCCGCGACGATCTCGTCGGCATCGGCGGGCTTGGTGAGATATTGGATCGCACCTAGCTTTATGGCTTCGACGGCCGTGGCGATACTGGCGTACCCGGTTAAGACGACGATACGGGTGTTGGCGTCGAGATTGTGGAGCCGCTTGACCAAAACCAGTCCGGAATCGTGGCCGATGCGCAGATCGATCACCGCGTACTCGGGCTCGATTTGCTCCGTCAGCGCGGTGCCGGTTTCGAGGTCTTGAGCGGCGTGCACTTCGAATCCGCGCTTCTCGAGGGCTTGCTTCAAAACTCCGCAGAACGTAGGGTCATCATCGACTAATAACAGACTGGGACGAGGGGTATCGGATGAGGATTTTGCACTGTTCATAGATCTTAATTCGGACGCAGCAATGGAAGTTCGATGCGAGTGCAGGTGCCGCCTTCGACACGAGGTAACATCTCTATTCGACCGCCCAGGCGCTCGATAGTGGCAAATGCCAAGAATAGCCCGACCCCCAACCCATGTTCTTTAGTCGTGATCGGCGCCTTTCCCAGACGCTGGGATAGCGTAGGGGCAATGCCAGGTCCCTGGTCGAGGATCTCCAAAGTCGCGCGCTCGAAGCTCCAGCGGGCGCGCAGCTTTATCCCACGCGGCGAAACATCGGCGGCATTGTTGAGAATATTAACTAAAGCGTGGGTAAGGGTATCCTCGGCCAAAATGCACGGCGGAGGCAAAGGCCCAACCTTTTCGTATTCCAACTCGGCGTTGAGACGCTGTTTCCGCCAGCTATCCACCGTTTCCTCCAGATAGTTCGTCAGCGGCATTACGTGGCCCGATTCGGCTCTGATTGCACCGGCCGACGCCGACATGACCGAAAGGGCCTTTTTGCAGCGGACCACCTGCTCCCGCAGGATTTTCATTTTTTCCAACAAATCGTCTTGCTTGGCGCCTTCACATTCGCTCTCTATTTCATGAATCAGGATCGCCATGGTTCCCAGCGGGGTGCCCATCTCGTGCGCCGCACCGGCCGCCAGCGTCCCCAGCGCAACAACCCGCTCGTTCCGTAAAGCCTGCTCGCGAGCTTCAGCCAAGCGGCGTTCACGCTCTCTCAGTGTTTTCGCCATCTCTACGACGAAGTAAGCCACGAGAACGGCACTGAATACGAACCCGAACCACATGCCGAACGCGTGCAGTTCAATGCTGTGGTCCTCCATCAGGGCCTGAACGGCGGGCGGGGCGTCGCCGTGCAAAGTTACGGCTTGAATGTCGGGAAGCGGCTGGTAAAAGCCGATGAGTATGGTGTAACACCCGGAAGTGAAGATCACCATATACCAGGTATAAAACTGGGGCAGCACGGTAGCCGCGATAATCAGCGGAAGCAGGAAAAACCAGGCCATGGGATTGGTGGCGCCCCCGGTGAAATAGAGAATCGCGGTAATCGCCAGGACGTCGAATGAAAGTTGCATGAACAACTCCATTTCGGCGACCGGGCGGGGATTGCTGAGCCTCAACCACGTCCACCAGTTGAAGGCGCCTAGCGCCGTCATGATGGCTGTAAGAGGCACTTCGCTAAGCGGTATCTCCAATCCGTAGACACTGATGAGAACGATAAGCGCTTGCCCCGTAATCATAAGATTGCGTAAAACGAACAGCCAGCGAAGGTTTTGACGGGCGTCGGTTTCCGTGTCCGCCGGAGTGGGAATGTTCATGAGCGGGTTTGAGTTCATGGAGCGGATTGTAAATGGCCGACTTTGTTGGGCGAATGCGACAATTTGTCACATTTTTGATTACTAATGTGACTGCTAGTATTAGATCGTGGTTTCTGATGCTTAAGGAACCGGCAAGACGGTAGCAGGCCGACGATCAGATGCTATCTGTAGCTGTGCGCTATAGCCTCCTCATTAAGGCAGAAGACTAGCTCTTCTGCCTTTTTTATTTCCCGATGGATTATTTCCTTTCAACACGCGAATCCTTGGATTGCGCGACAATTTGTCACATTTCGCGTACAAGTTTCACTGCTAGAATGTTAATCACTCGTTAGGAGCTGCTCCTAGCTGAGACCAGACGCACGTTTAGTGCTCACAATCCTCCTCTTGACGTGCAGGGATCTTTCTCCCTGCACTTTTCTTTTTGCGCGAACGCGCATCGCCCGGGATGCCGGATCAACCACCGCAACGAGGGTTTTTACCCATTGCCTGTGCGTTTCGATACATTTCCAGGGCTTTGGGCATGTTTTGTTTAAGCTCTTGCATGCGAGTAGCATGAGACGGATGAGTCGAAAGAAACTCTATCGGCTGCCCACCGCCCGCTTGTTCCATATTGATCCAGAGATCGATGCTTTGTTGCGGGTTGAAGCCTGCTTTGGCCATCAGTTCCAATCCGAGCAAATCGGCCTCGCTTTCCTGTAGACGACTATACGGCATAAGAACACCGTATTGGGCGCCTAAGCCCAATACCCCCATCATCACTTGGCCCGTCTGAGTAGTCGGATTGGTTATCGCTTGGATGACATTCAGCCCTTGTTGCACGGCCACCTGCTGGGAAGCTCGCTCATTCGAATGCCGAGAAAGCACGTGCGCGACTTCATGCGCAATGACTGTCGCGAGCTGATCCTGATTCCGGGCGACCCGAAGTATGCCGGTATGTACACCGATTTTCCCGCCGGGCAGTGCAAATGCGTTGGGCGATTCGTCTTGAAACACCGTGACTTCCCATTCCCCCCCTACCTCCTTAACAATCGGCCCGGCTACACACACAACGTATTGATTCGTTTGCGGACTTTGATCGATGGGCAATTTTTGTTTCATGTTGACAAAGGCCTGTGCCCCCATGGCCGCCATTTGGTCCTCTGGCATTATCATGAACTGGGTGCGCCCCAAAGGTGAGGTCGCACAAGCTGAAAGGCCCAATGTGAAAAATGCAATCAACAGAATTCTTTTCATGGAAACTCTTAATATTGTGAGACGCCCGATAATAGCCAAAGGAGTTAAGTGCTATCAATCGGTGTCGGTGTGTACGCTCGCGCCAAATTCAGTAGGGCAATTTATTCCGGTACCGCCTAAACCGCAGTATCCGCCGGGATTCTTGGCCAGATATTGCTGGTGATAGGGTTCCGCATAGAAAAATTCGGGAGCCTCGCGGATTTCGGTGGTGATTCGCCCATATCCTTTTTGGCTCAAGGCTGCTTGATAAGCATCGCGGGCAACGATAGCCAGTTCTTTCTGGCGCGGCGTATAGGTGAAAATGACCGAGCGGTATTGCGTCCCGATGTCCTTGCCCTGGCGCATGCCTTGTGTAGGGTTGTGGGACTCCCAAAATAGTTTCAGCAAATCTTGGTAATGGATCTTATTAGGATCGTAGACTACGCGTACGACCTCGGCGTGACCGGTCATCCCGCTACATACTTCTTCGTAAGTGGGATTAGGCGTAGCTCCGCCAGCGTAGCCGACTGCCGTTACGTAAACGCCGGGCGTCTGCCAGAATTTCCGCTCCGCACCCCAAAAGCAGCCAAGACCGAAAATCGCAATTTCCGATCCTTCCGGATATGGCGGCTCCATCCGATGTCCATTTACAAAATGCAACTCCGGAACCGGCATCTTTTCCACTCGGCCGGGAAGAGCGGAATCGTCATCAGGCAGCAAAAGCTTTTTCGTAAACATGGAATTTACTCTTCGGTGATCTGTCAATCAGAAGCCGCATGAATATCGCTAGCAGAACCTTGTAGACTAGCAGTTTCTGCCTATTAAAAGGCAAAGTGACATTCCTTAAAACTTTTTGGTTAGACGATGAGTGAATTCGACAGTTTCCAAAGGTTCTTGTTTGAAGATCTCGGGATACGAGGCGAACTCGTACGGCTCGACGCGAGTTGGCAAGCCGTGCTCGAACGCCATCCTTACCCTCCTGCCGTATCGAGCCAGTTGGGACAAGCACTTGCTGCCGTGCTATTGCTATCCGCCACCATCAAGTTCAAGGGGTCTTTGATTCTTCAGGCTCAAGGCCACGGACCGCTGAATACTTTAGTGGCGCAGGCAACGCACCAGAGAACTATTCGCGGACTCGCACACTGGCGCGGCGAAGTAACGGGAGAAACGCTGTCCGACATCTACGGTCCGGGGCACTTGGTGTTGACGGTCCAGAACGAGGATTCCGAACCGTACCAGGGTATCGTCGCTCTCGAGGGAGACGATCTGGCCGGCGCTATCGAAACGTATTTTTCACGCTCGGAACAACTGGCGACCCGACTTTGGTTAGCGGCCGACGAACAGCGCGCAGCAGGGTTGCTCATCCAGGAACTGCCTGCCAAACAACGCGATCGCGACGATTGGACGCGCGTCGAATACTTGGCGGATACGGTTACCGAGGGGGAGTTGCTGAATTTACCCAGTCAAGAACTGTTGTATCGCCTCTTTAATGAAGAATCGGTACGGCTTTTCGACTCGGAACCGATCTCCTTCCGCTGTGGATGCTCGCGGGAGCGCATCGAATCCGTCCTGCTCACCTTGGGGAATCACGAGGTGGAATCGATTTTGGAGCAAGAGGATTCAGTCGAGGTTGGCTGCGAATTCTGCAACCGCCGTTATCATTTCGATCGCGTCGATATCGGCGGCTTATTTACCAATGAAATAAGACTCCCGTCTTCCTCGACTCGACAATGATCGGCCTGACACCTTTATTCGAATTTCCGGGCGGATAGACAAAAGGAGCGCTACCCAAGGAGAGTAGCGCCCCTTTTGGTAAAAAGCAGTGGCGGGTTACAGCCAGTAGACGAAAATGAAGAGGCCCAACCACACCACGTCGACAAAGTGCCAATACCAGGCGGCCGCTTCAAACGCGAAATGGTGTTCCGGGTTGAAGTGTCCGCGTATGCTCCGGAGCAAGACGACCGTAAGAATGATGGCACCGATGGTCACGTGCAAACCGTGGAACCCGGTCAGCATGAAGAACGTCGAGCCGTAGATTCCAGAGCCCAAGGTCAGCCCCATTTCGGTGTAGGCCTCGTGGTACTCGACCCCCTGCAGAATCACGAACAGAAAACCTAGGGCAACCGTAGCAATCAGACCTTTGATCAATTGTCCGCGATTATTCGCCAGCAATCCCCAGTGCGCCCAGGTAACGGTTCCGCCACTGCTCAACAGGATCAGAGTATTCAGAGCCGGAACACCCCATGCGCCCATGGGTTCGAACTCGCCGCCCACCTGTCCCGGTCCGTTGGTCGGCCACATCGCCTGAAATCCCTGCCACAAGTCTCCAGTCGCTCCGGCAGAGAAATTACCTTCTCCGCCCAGCCACGGCACCGAGTAGATACGTGCGTAAAAGAGCGCGCCGAAGAATGCGGCAAAGAAGAATACTTCCGAGGTAATGAACCAAATCATCCCCATTCGAAACGAACCGTCCACCTGCTGGTTATACAACCCGGCGACGCTTTCCTTTATCACCGAGCCAAACCATCCGGCCATCATGAAGATCACGATGCCCGCTCCCAGCACCATTAAGGTTCCACCGATGCTCGATCCGTTAAGGTAATTAGCAAATCCCACGAGCAAAGTCGTCAGGCCGATCGATCCCACGATGGGCCAGTTCGCTTTGTGCGGTAGATAGTACGCGTCTTTCGTAGCCATTACATTCCCCTGCTTTTGAAATTGTTGATCTTTCTCTCGTCAGTTCTGGTTCTTGTCGGTGATATCGAAGAACGTGTAGGAAAGGGTCATATCCTTCACGTTTTCCGGAATGGACGGATCAATCACGAATCGAACCGGCATTTCGCGCAATTTGTGCGGTTCGAATTCTTGCTCGGAAAAACAAAAGCACTCGGTCTTGTTCAGGTATTCCGTGGCCACGCCGGGAGCTACGCTGGGAATGGCACGCCCGACCATTTTGTTATCGGTCGTATTTTCGGCATAGAACTTGACCGTGTAATACTGCCCCGGATGTATCTTCATCTTGTTTTTTTCCGCACGGAAAGCGAGCGGCATGTTCTCATTGACCGAGGTGATGAATTCGATCGTCAGTTCCCGCGATTGATCGACTACATAAGCGGCGTCCGCGACCGCCTCCGTTTTCACTTTTCCATTCAGTCCCGTAACCTCGCAGAACACGTTGTACAGCGGAACCATGGCGAAGCCGAAACCGAACATTCCGACAGCCACTAAGACGATTGACCAAATCAATCGCTTATTGACTTTTCTGCTTTCTGAATCGTTCACTGACCGGATGACGTAGTAATTAATTTAAGGATCGCACCGATGTAGAGCATCAGCGCGATAATCGCGATGACGACCGCCAACAGTACGTTCTTTTTTCGAATATCCATAGCGTTAAACCACAGTCCCCGCCCTAGAGGCGGGGACCGCTTCGTTTCCTATTTGATCTCGGGTGCCGTCGTCCAAGTGTGGTAGGGCGGCGGAGACGGCAAAGTCCATTCCAGACCGTGCTCGTGCGCGCCTTCCCAAACTTCGTCGGTCGCTTTCTCGCCGCCGCGGATGGCCTTGATGATCACGTAAACGAAAATCAGTTGCGAGAAACCGAAAACGAAGGCACCGACACTCGACCAAGCATTGAATTCCGCAAACTGGGTCGCGTAATCCGGAATCCGGCGCGGCATGCCGGCCAGTCCCAAAAAGTGCTGCGGGAAGAACAACAGATTGACCGAGATGGTCGACAGCCAGAAATGTAGCTTGCCCAAACGCTCGTCATACATGTGGCCGGTCCACTTGGGCAGCCAGTAATAGGTCGCCGCGAAGAGCGCGAATACCGCACCGGGCACCAACACATAGTGGAAGTGGGCGACGATGAAGTAAGTGTCATGGTACTGGAGGTCGGCAGGCGAAATAGCCATCATCAGCCCAGTGAAGCCTCCCATCGTGAACAGGACCACGAAAGCGATGGCGAATAGCATCGGCGTTTCGAAGGTCATCGCGCCTTTCCACATCGTGGAGACCCAGTTGAACACCTTCACCCCGGTGGGCACGGCGATCAACATCGTGGCGTAGGTGAAATACAGCTCCCCGGCAAGCGGCATGCCGACGGTATACTGGTGATGCGCCCAGACGACGAAAGACAGGAGCCCGATCGAAGCCGTGGCATAAACCATCGAGCTGTAACCGAACAGCGGCTTGCGCGCAAACGTCGGGATAATCATGGAAATCACCCCGAACGAGGGCAGAATCATGATGTAAACCTCGGGATGCCCGAAGAACCAGAACAAGTGCTGATAAAGCACTGGGTCGCCGCCACCGGCTGCATTAAAGAAGCTCGTGCCGAAGAACTTGTCGGTCAGGAGCATGGTCACCGCGCCTGCGAACACCGGCATGACGGCGATCAAGAGGAATGCGGTGATGACCCAGGTCCACACGAACAACGGCATCTTCATCAGCGTCATGCCGGGCGCGCGCATATTGAACACGGTGACGATGATGTTGATCGCCGCCATGATCGACGAGATACCCAGCAAGTGGACCGAAAAGATGGCAAACGGCAGATGCGCGCCGCCTTGGAGAACCAGAGGCGGATAGAGCGTCCACCCGGCTGCCGGCGCACCGCCCTCCATGAACAGCGTGCTCGCGAGGAGCAGCAAGGCGAAAGGCAGAAGCCAGAAACTCCAGTTGTTCAACCGGGGCAAAGCCATATCCGGCGAACCGATCATGATCGGGATCATCCAGTTTGCCAAGCCTGCAAAAGCCGGCATGACCGCGCCAAACACCATGACCAGGGCGTGCAATGTGGTCATTTGGTTAAAGAACATCGGATCCACGAACTGCATGCCGGGTGCGAACAGTTCGGCACGAATGACCAGTGCCATAGCGCCTCCGACCAGGAACATGATCAGGGCGGTGGTCATGTATAAGGTTCCGATATCCTTATGGTTGGTAGTGAACACCCATCTCATGATCCCTTTGGCGGGGCCATGGTCATGATGCTCATCATGAGTTGCCACTGCTGATGACATAGCACTTCACCTCATCTACTGTTAATCGATTAATGTTGCGACTTGATTTCGGACGGCTGAACCATGTCGCCCTTGTTATTGCCGAAGGCGTTCCGCTGATAAGTCACTACGGCGGCGACTTCCACCGGATTGAGCGAATCGTCGAATGCAGGCATCATGTCTCCCTTGCCTTTCAGTACGACGTTAAGGTGTTCATCCATCGAGCCGGTCGCAACCGGACTGTCCTTGATCGCCGGGAAAGTTCCCGGGATGCCTTCGCCATTGGCCTGATGGCAACCCGCGCAACTGGAGTTATAAACCTCCTTCCCTTTCGCCATCAGCTCATCCATGGTGAAAGCCTTGGTCGCTTCGGCCTTGACTACTTCAGCCTTAGTCTTCTGCTCGGCAACCCATTGTTTATATTCCTCGTTGGTCTTGGCGATTACGACAATAGGCATGAAGCCATGATCGCGGCCGCAAAGTTCCGCGCACTGCCCGCGGTAAATGCCCGGTTTCTCGATCTTCGCCCAAGCGTCGGTCACGAAGCCTGGAATGGTATCTTTCTTCCAGCCGAGGTCAGGTACCCACCAGGAGTGGATCACGTCGGCGCCCGTGAACAGAAACCGTATCTTTTTGTTGACCGGGACCACCAAAGGATTATCGACGTTCAGCAGATAATTAGGGATTGAGGCGGGATCGATATTGGCACCCAATTGGCGGGCTTCATTGCTTTTGGCATCCAAGGTACTGAAGAAATCGATGCCTTCGTCGAGATATTCATAGCGCCACTTCCACTGATAGCCGGTGACCTTGACGGTCATGTCCGCTCCACTGGTGTCATAAGCCTTGACCATCACGCTGGTTGCCGGGATAGCCATGCCCAAAAGAATGAGGAAAGGAATAACCGTCCAAACGATTTCGAGTTTTGTATTTTCGTGAAACTGCGCCGGCACCACTCCTTTGGATTTCCGGTGATGCATGATCGAGTAAATCATGAGGCCGTACACGCCTACGCCGATCACTACGCAAATCCACAGAATCAACATGTGTAAATCGTGGATATCGCGGCTGACCTCGGTGACGCCCGGCGTCATGTTAAGTGCATAGTCGGCGTGCGCTTCCCCCCATAACACTAACCCCAACCCAGCAAGCAGTCGTCTTATCTTATTCACGGAGCCCTCTCCTCAGTCTATAGAAATGCTTTGTGTCTAATCATTTGCTATCAAACAAAATCTTTCGCAATTCGCTCGCGAGCGCCGCGCGCTCGGGCTCGGGCTCGGCCAAAAATCGGCCGATTTCAATTTCCTTTCCATGGGAGCGAAACGACAAACGGCTTGGGTACCCTTTTATCGGCGATTCAGTCCAATCGAGCGCAACCCATGCGCGCTGGAATCGGTAGATCTGCTCCGGTGTGCCATAACCTCGCTCCAACTGAACCAAGGTCTCCGTGACCGTAATGACTTCGCGAATCCTACAGTTTCTCAGACCAAGCCTGAAGCAATAGGCCAATAGAACCCATTCCGCCCCGGAAAATGGCAACACGAGCCACGCACCCATCGATGCAAAGCTCCCTGCGATAACCGCCATCACCAAGGCGATTCCGAGCATCAGAAACGATGCTTGACGACCGTTTAGGGACGCATTCGGCGTCAGTACGAATCGTTGGCTGCCAGGCCTAGCATCCCGTCCTGACTCGATCATTCGAACTTCCGACCTCGGCACGATTCATGAGTCGGACACCAACTCGAGTCCGGGCTCAAACAGAACCAAAAACACCTGAGAAAACCGGCCTGCAGCTAGCGCAGCTTAAGCCGCGAGACTGTAACTTATGAATACAGCGCATGCAAGATTTTATCCTTTACCACAGTAGGGAAAATATCCCGCGCAACAAACTCTTTCTCACTATTAAACGGCACGACGGCCAGCAACGGCCAATCGAGCGAATGATCCAAGGTCTCGATATTTTCGGTAGACAATAAAAAATCCGGTTCGATTTGGTTGGCAATCCAGCCTATACAATTCGCGCCGGCATTTTCGATCGCACACTGGGTCAGCAAAGCATGATTCAGACAACCGAGACGCAAACCCACCACAAGCAACACAGGGAGGTCGAGCACCCTGACTAGATCGGCCACCCGTTGCCGCTCGTTCAAAGGCACCTCCCAGCCGCCGACACCTTCCACCACCACGTAGTCGGCGGACCCGGCCAATTCCTCGTAGACCTGCAGAATACGCTGAAAGTCGATTTCTCGGCCCGCCTTCCTGGCGGCGATATGGGGCGAAACCGGGAGTTCGAAAACGAATGGATTGACCTGATTGTAGTCCGGCCGAATCGACGCATTCGCCTGAAGCGACAAGGCATCCTCGTTGACCAACCGTCCATCCTGCCAAAATGCTCCGGTCGCCACCGGCTTCATGGCCGCCACTTTCAGTCCCGTGTCCTGTAACAGCCGCATCAACCCCAAGCTTATGATTGTCTTGCCGACACCGGTGTCGGTACCCGTCACGAAGATACCGCGCGCCTTCAACGACATTTCGCGGGACCTCTGGCACACCCATAAACGACCTCGAAGGTGGCCTCCAGACCACTGCCGCCCGATTGCCGTTCATAGGCCGCGATCATGCGCCGCAACGCGCCCTTGCCGGTTAAATGGCGCGGTCTGTCTAGCGTTACATTATGAGCGCCAAGGCCCTTCAATTCTCGCATCAGTTCATAAACCGAGCCGTACTCCAGCCTATGGACCTCGGCGGCGACATCGATTTCCTGGAATCCCGCCTCTCGCAGGGCCGACCTCACCGCCGCAGAATCGCCGAACCGATTGACGTGGGAGTAATCGTCGACCGATGCCCATGCGGACCGAAGCTCCTTCAGCGTCTCGGCACCAAACGTGCTGAAAAGAGCGACGCCGCCCGGCCTCAAGACGCGCCCGATTTCGCGAAATACGGAGTCGAGGCCGGAACACCATTGAATCGCCACATTGGAAAAAACCAGGTCGATCGAACGGTCCCGAAAGGGCATTGCCTCGGCATCGCCGCATACCAACCGTCCGGCCCCCGACTCGCCATACCGCGACTTGGCGAAACGCAGCATGCCTTCAGCGATATCCAAAGCCACGAGATCCGCTTTTGGATACAGCTCAATCAGCCGTGTCGCCAAATACCCGGTTCCGGAACCAGCATCCACGATTCTCTCCGGACCGAGGCTCATACCTGCCAAACGGGACAGCAGCTTCTCGCCTACCCTGCGCTGCAATTCAGCAAGTCCGTCATAACGTTCCGCGGCTGCGCCAAAAGAACGACCGATCAACCGCTTATCGGGACGGCCGTCGGAGCCGCATTCGCTGGTTGGCAAAGATTCAACAGCCATCATGTCTTGCGACGAAATCCGTAATGAACGAGGCGGTCTCCGCGGGATGCGTGAGAAACGGCAGATGGGCCGCCCCATCGATCACATGCAATTCGCTTCGAGGGTTCAGCGCTTGCATCGACGCCCCGGCGGACTTGGGAACCAATCGGTCTCGCGCCCCCAGAATAATCAAGCTGGGAACGATTGATCGACGCAAGACTTCGCGCAAATCGGCCTGCCGCAGCAAATTCAACCCGCTGTGCAGCGCCGCCCCATCGGGGGGATCGCATTCCGCCACTTTCGCCGCCAACTCCTTGACCAGTAGCCTCGCGTTCTCCATGCCGAAGATTTGAAGCCCGAGAAAATGCCGGATCGTGCCTTCATAATCCTCTTCCAAGGCTGAAGCAAACTCCGCGAGCAGCGCGGGATCGACGCCCGGCCAATCGTTTTCCGCTCCGCGGTTCTTCGAGTCGGCCACGAAACGCGCACTTCCGGCCACGACGATGATGCTTTTCGCGCGGGTCGGGTATTGATCCGCAATATGCAGCACGGGCAAAGCTCCCAGCGACCAACCCAGCCAGTGGGCACGCTCCGGCGCGGTCTCCATCAAGGCATCGGCAAGATGATCGATGGAAAAGTCGGCGATGTTTTCGCTGCGCCCATGCCCCGGAAGGTCGACCAAAGTGACCCGAGCCTTGGCGGCCAGCATCTCCGCAAAATCCCGCCAAATACCGCTGTGCATTCCCCAGCCATGCACCATCACGAGATCCGGCCCTTGACCGAAAGTTTCCCGGTACAACAGATCTCGCTTTCTCATCCCGAATGACCTGCGGGAGACGGGAGGGCCTCGTTGGTCATACTACGATCCTCACCCCCGTTGCTGCCGAATGTTTCAAGCGGCAGATCGGCCAGCGCCCCCAAAAGCCGGTCCACCTGAGCCTCGGTATGCTCGGCGGTAAATGTGAAACGCAAGCGCGCCGTACCCGCCGGAACGGTCGGCGGCCGAATGGCGGCGGCCAGGAAGCCGGCGGACAGCAAGACCTCGCTCGCTCGCACGGCGCTTTGATTGTCGCCTACCACGATCGGCTGAATCGGGGTATCGGATTCCATGAGACGCAGCCCTATCTGCGCAGCCCCGGTGCGGAAGCGATGTACCAGACCGTTCACTCTGTCCCGCCGCCAGGATTCTTCCCGAATCAGGCGCAGGCTGGCCCGGGTTGCTTCCGCCACGGCTTGAGGCATGGCCGTCGTGTAAATATAGGTACGGCCGCGCTGGATCAGAAACTCGATAAGATCTGCGCTACCGGCGACGAATGCGCCGAAGGTGCCGAATGCCTTTCCGAGAGTGCCGACGAGCACCGGCACATCGTCCGGAGTCAAACCGAGCCGAGCCAGGCTGCCGCGCCCGCCGTCGCCCGTTACCCCGAGACCGTGGGCATCGTCGATCATCAGCAAAGCGCTCCGTTGCCGGGCCAACGCCGCCAAAGCGGGAAGCGGAGCGAGATCGCCATCCATGCTGAATACTCCGTCGCTCGCTATGAGACATCGCTTTCCGGCGGAGAGCTCCAGCTCGCGCCCCAGCGCCGCAGGATCGGAATGGGGATAACGCTTGAGCCGGGCGCCCGAAAGCAGCGCAGCGTCGAGCAACGAGGCATGATTGAGGCGATCCTCGAAAACCTCATCGCCGCGCCTCGCTAAAGCCGAAATCACGCCGAGATTGGCCATGTAGCCGGTGGAAAACAGCAAGGCGCGTTCCCGGCCGGTAAATTCGGCCAGTTCTTCCTCCAATGCATGATGAGCGCGACCGTGGCCGCAGACCAGATGAGCCGCGCCGGCCCCGACGCCATAGCGCTCGGCTCCCTGCCGGAACGCTGCGACGACGGCCGGATGGTTCGCGAGCCCAAGATAGTCGTTGCTGCAAAAATTGACCACACGCCGTCCGTCGACGGTGACTTCGGCGCCCTGAGGCCCTTCGACGACCCGGCGCCGACGGTAGAGCCCCCGCTTTTCGATCTCGTCGAGCTGACCGCGCAGCCAGTTACGCCACATGTACTTTCAGCAATTCCGAGCTTTCGGAAAAACGCTCAAGCGTGATCGACGCATCCGGACATCCGAATCCCGAGGCGCCGGAAAAGCCGCTTATCGTTCTCGACGGTCGGATTTTCCGTCGTCAAAAGCTTTTCGCCGTAGAAAATGGAGTTGGCGCCGGCGAGGAAACACAGCGCTTGGATTTCATCGCTCATATCCGTACGCCCGGCGGACAAACGCACCCGCGATTTCGGCATTAGGATGCGCGCCACGGCGACCGTCCTCACGAAAACGAAAGAATCCAGCCTGGACGCCCCGGCCAAGGGCGTGCCCTCCACCTGAACCAGCATGTTGATGGGCACGCTCTCGGGATGTTTCGGCAGATTCGCCAATTCGAGAAGCAGCCCTGCGCGGTCCCGGTCGCTCTCCCCCATTCCGACGATTCCGCCGCAGCACACGTTGATCCCGGCATCGCGTACGCGCTCCAGCGTATCGAGACGGTCCTGATAGGTGCGGGTTGTAATGATCTTGGAGTAATACTCTTCCGAGGTGTCCAGATTGTGGTTGTAATAGTCGAGCCCGGACTCTTTCAGCCGCTGCGTCTGGCCGTCCGTGAGCATGCCCAGAGTGACGCAGGTTTCCAGTCCCAAAGCTTTCACGCCCTCGATCATCTCGCAAACCCGCTCGACGTCGCGGTCTTTCGGACTGCGCCAGGCCGCCCCCATGCAAAACCGGGTTGCGCCCTGGTCTTTGGCCACGCGCGCCGCGTTCAGCACCTCGTCCAAAGGCATCAAATCTTCGCGCTTCAAATCCGTATCGTAACGGGCGCTCTGCGGACAGTAGGCGCAGTCCTCCGAACAAGCGCCGGTTTTGATGCTCAGGAGACTGCTGACCTGAACCTCGTTCGGATCGAAATGTTGCCGGTGAACGGTTTGCGCCCGATAGACGAGATCGTTGAACGGCAAAGCAAACAATGCCTCGACCTCATCCAATCGCCAGTCGTGACGCAGCGGACTGTCCGAAAAATACGCTTGGGCCGCTGCATTCAACTGGAACTCTTCTGCTATTTTCATGGCTACTCCGGGAAAGACTTGAACTATGGCCGGAACCGGCGACTGAACGCTGTCAACTTCAAAAACGGAAAAACGTGAACAAGTGGCCAAACATTATACAGAATTGGCTGTATCCACCCACCTGTTTGTTATGCGGCGATCCGGGCGGCAATGGCATCGATCTTTGCCGGGGCTGCCGGCAATCTTTGCCTTACAACATCATGGCATGCCCGCGCTGCGCCATTCCCATCGAGTCCCCCGTGCCGCACCTCTGCGGAAGCTGTCAGAAAAAGCCCCCGGTTTTCCACTCGGCATTCGCCGTGTTTCGTTACGAGGAGCCCGTCCGCCACCTGATTCATTCGCTGAAATTCGGCGCCCGTTATCCTTGCGGGCGGCTCTTGGGCATTCTAATGGCGGAAAAACTGGCGGCACTGAAAGAAACGCCCTGCGCCATCATGCCGGTTCCGCTCCATCCTAGCCGGTACCGCCAACGGGGATTCAACCAGGCCATCGAGATCGCACGTACGGTTTCGCGCCGCTTGGACATTCCGCTCGATCTCCACAGCTGCCGCCGCATCTGCGCGACCGCCGCCCAAGCAGAACTTCCCGCCAAACAGCGCCGCAAGAACCTGCGCAACGCCTTCGCGGTTGAAACGCCGATCGAGCATCGGCACGTAGCCATTTTGGATGATGTCATCACCACCGGTGCAACGGCGAAGGAGCTTGCCGGGGCGTTACGCCGGGCAGGTGTTGCTAGAGTCGATGTTTGGGCGTGTGCGCGGGCTTGACCTGAGGTTTGAATAATTTTCCTTAAAAAACAATCTCCTTAGTTTGAAGCACCACAAACATGCTGCGCTTCGCTCTCTTGGATTGAGGTTTTGGCATGAGCCGATACGCTTCCCCAAATTCTTGGTGCTTACAAGGCTTCACCGTTTTGTGGAACACATTATTAAAAGCTCTTGGTTTGTAAACCATGGGAACGATGGGTAGAATTCCGGAGTTATAACATCCGCTTTTGCACTGGCCGATCTGTCATTTTGTTCGAGAAATAATGCAGCCTTGGGTATCCACAACAATCGATTCATCCTTTCCCAAGGAACGTATCGGCTTAGTCGTACTAATCGCCTTTTTCTGCGCGCTCATTCTGATTTCCCGCTTCCAATTCCTTGTCGATTTTCCTCATTTGGCACCCGCTGCCGCAGAATCCGTCGCACAGGAAAGCAATAAGTCCGATCCTCATAAAGATCGCGTACCATCCGCCAAACATCAGACGTGCGCCGACGACGACGACGATCATGACCCCGACCGTTACCTGCTCCCTTTTTACTGTTATCCGTTGTCGCGTCCTCTTGCGAAGATTCTCGCGGCCAGCGAGAACGTAACGACGGGCTGGATTTCCAAACCGACAGTCCCACCTCCGCGCCGACTCTGATTCATCATCTTCTGTTTTGATCGGCGGCAGGCATTGATCGGCCGCCGAAGCGAGCACAGCGGCTCCGATCCGCCGTGTGATCGCGCCTGTTCCAAACTTAGAAGCTTGAGGACATGAATGTTTCTGCACCGACGGCAATCGCTTTGTCTATGGGGATCGCTGGCCTTGGCCATGCTCGGTCCGGCTGTGGCCAGCGAGCCACTGACTCTGAGCCAAATACTTGACCTGACCCTCAAAAACAATCCCGAACTCGTCGCTGCCCGCGCCCAAGTCCAGGGAGCGGAAGGCGATCTGATCACCGCCAAGGCTTATCCCAACCCCGAGATTCAAATGGGAGCCGGAGAATCGGTAGCGCGGGATGCGGGGGTCTTGAGGGGAGCTCTGGGCGGCGTCGATATCGCTCAACCCATCGAACTCCCGTATGTCCGCCGCCCTCGCCGGGAAGCCGGCGAAGCCGGTGTGGAAGCGGCCAGCGCATCCTACCGGGTTGTCAGCCTCAATGTGCTGACCCGGGTCAAGCAGGCGTTCTATAACGTGCTGCGGCAGCAGGAGCTGCTTCGTATGACGGAAGCCAATCGGGAGCTCCTCGAATCCATACGCGATAAGATCAGGTTGCGCGTCGAGGTCGGTGAATCCTCCCGCTACGAACTGGTCAAGGCGGAAGCGGAACTGTTGGGGGCCACCAAAAACCGGGAAAGCGCCGCCTTGCGCGTAGAACAGGCAAAAACCGCCCTGCGCGCCTTTATCGGCGGCGCATTGCCTCCCAAGATAGAAATCGCCGGCGAACTGCCGTCCGAAATTCCTCCCCCCGACCTCGATAAACTCCGGGATAGCGTCTTGCAAAATCACCCGGCCCTAGTTCAGGCGCGCGCGGAAGTCGACCGGGCCAAGTCCCAGCTCGAACTGGAACAGGCTCTGCGCTATCCCCAACCCACCATAAAAGCCGGCGTCTATCGTGAGCCCCACCTGGAGCAATGGCGGGTCGACCTCATCGTGCCGCTTCCTCTGTGGAATCAGCGGCAAGGCCCCATCGCCCGCGCCGCCGCCGACCGGGCGCGGGCGGACGCCCTAGCGAATCAGCAGCAACTGAGCCTCGTATACGAACTGGACACCGCGATTACCGCCTTCCGCATCGCCAGTCAGCAAATCGAGACCTTCGAATCCGGCCTGCTGCGCGAAGCCGAATCGGCACTGAAAGTCGCCGAAGCCGCCTACCGCCTCGGCGAAAGAGGCATTCTCGATTATTTGGATGCCCAGCGCACCTTTCAAGCGGTACGCGTCGACTACATCAACGCCTTGTTCGATAAGAACGCCGCGCTGCTCGAAATCGAGCGGCTTCGGGCTCAGGACTATCAGGATCAGCCGTTATGAAAAAACCCATATTTTTTGCGTTGCTTGCACTTGGCGTCTGGCCCGTCTTCGGACAGCAGGAGCTCCAAAATGCGGAGACGACCGCCGAGATTGCCGTCAAGGCGCCCCCATCATTACTTGAACGACTCAAAATCGAACCTGTCACATCGACGGAAATCGGCGAAACCCTTCATTTGCCGGGCCGGGTCACATTGAACGAGCACCGAGTGGCTCGCGTCGGGCCGAGCGTCACCGGCCGGGTGACCAACGTAATGGCCTTCATTGGACAAAACGTGCGCCAAGGTGAGCGCTTGGCGACCATCAACAGCACCGAGCTGAGCATCGCTCAGGCCGCATATTTGAAAGCCAAGACGCAAATGAACCTGCACCGGCTGGCGGTCGACCGGGCGCGCCGGCTGCTGAAAGCCGACGTGATCAGCCGTGCGGAGCTCACCGAGCGGGAAAGCGAATTGACGGAAGTCGAGGTGGAAGTCCGCGCCAGCGCGGACCAACTGGCGGTAATGGGCATGAGCGAGAACGCCATTCAACGCCTGTCGAACAGCGGCCAGATCGATTCGGTGATCCCGGTCACGGCTACGCTGTCGGGAACGGTCATCGAGCGGGAGATTTCCATAGGCCAAATCGTCCAGCCCGCCGATGACTTGTTCACGATCGCCGATCTGTCCGAAGTCTGGGTCGTAGCCGAAGCACCGGAGCAGAAAGCCTATCTGGTCGAAATAGGAGGCCGGGCCGAGGTGCAGATTCCGGCGCTGCCCGGACAGAAAATCACCGGCAAGGTGATCTACGTGGCGGATATCGTCAATCCATCGACTCGCACGGTGACCGTGCGCATGGAGCTTGAAAACCCGGAACGCAAGATCAAACCGGAAATGCTGGCGACCATGGTCATTCATCGGCCCCGAATCACCTCGCTCAATATCCCGGCCAAAGCCGTCGTGAGAACCGGCGACCGGGACTATGTGTTCGTGCATGCGACCGAAGACCAGTTCGTATTGACACCGGTATCCTTGGGCCCGGATCTGGGCGGACTCCGCCGGGTCATCGCGGGATTGACCGAAGGACAGCGGATAGTCGTCGATGGCGCGTTCCATCTGAACAACGAACGTATCCGCAAAGAGCTGGAGTAGGCCATGATCGAAAACTTGATCCGCGCCGCCCTGAAGCAGCGACTGGTAGTCGTCATCATCGCGTTGTGCCTGGTCGCGTTCGGCTTCAACGCCATGCAGAACCTATCCATCGACGCCTTTCCCGACGTGACCAACGTCCAAGTCCAAGTGGCCGCCGAAGTGCCCGGCAGCTCTGCGGAAGAAGTCGAGCGATTCGTGACCGTTCCTTTGGAAATCGCCATGACGGGGCTTCCAGGCCTGGTCGAGATGCGCTCGGTGAACCGCAATGCTCTGTCGCAGATCGTCCTGGTCTTCAACGACGAAACCGATGTCTATTTCGCCCGGCAACTGGTGCTCGAACGGCTGATCGAAGCGGCGGAACGCTTGCCGGAAGGCGTCACGCCCGTTCTCGGACCGGTTTCCTCAGGACTGGGCGAAGTCTACCAATACACCCTGGAGCGGCCCGACGACGGCGAACGCGCCCTGACCGAGGAGGAACTGACCGAGCGCAGGACCATACAGGATTGGGTAGTCCGCCCACTGCTCCGCGGCATCCCCGGCGTCGCCGAAATCAACTCGATCGGCGGCTTGGAGCGTCAGTATCAGGTCCTTCCCAATCCAGACCGCTTGCGCCATTACGGCCTGACGCTAAAAGACGTCTACACCGCGCTGGCCCTGAACAACGCCAACAGCGGCGGCGGCAAATTGCCGCAATACGCCGAACAATACCTCATCCGCGGTGTCGGCTTGATTCACGATGTCGAGGATATCGGCAACATCGTCCTCAAGGAAATCGAGGGCACGCCTATCTATATCCACGATGTCAGCGAGGTACGCATCGGTCATGCGGTACGTTCCGGCGCCGTGATCAAGAACGGCTACACGGAAGCCGTGGGCGGGATCGTTCTGCAGCTCCGCGGCGGCAACGCCAAGGAGATCGTCGGCCGGGTCAAGGAACGGATCAACGAAATCAACGAACAAGGGATGCTGCCGGACGGTCTTAAAATCGTGCCGTTCTACGATCGCACCGACCTGGTGGATGCGGCGATCCACACCGTGACCAAGGTACTGATGGAAGGCATTTTCCTGGTGGTGATCGTGCTGTTCCTGTACTTGGGCGACATCCGCTCCAGCCTGATCGTGGTGGCGACGCTGATCATCACGCCGCTGGTTACCTTCATGGCGATGAACCACTACGGAATCTCGGCCAACTTGATGTCCCTCGGCGGGCTCGCCATTGCCATCGGCATCATGGTGGACGGCTCGGTGGTAGTCGTGGAAAACGCCTTTCACCATTTGGGCGAGGCTAAAGAAACCGGCGAAAGCCGCAGCTTGATCGTTCTGCGCGCCGCCGCCGAGGTGGGCACGCCCGTGCTGTTCGGGGTGGGCATCATCTGCCTGGTGTTCCTGCCGCTCATGACGATGACCGGGCTCGAAGGCAAGATGTTCGCGCCGCTCGCCTACACCATCGCGATCGCCCTGTTCATCTCGCTGATCGTGTCGCTCACCCTGTCGCCGGTGCTGTGCTCCTACCTTCTCAAAGGCGGGGCGGATCACGACACGCGCATCATCGCATTCATGAAGCGACCCTACCTCAAGCTGCTGCACTTTGCCCTGGGCAATCCTTTGAAGGTAGTTGCGAGCGCCCTAGCTTTACTGGTCTGCAGCCTCTTGCTGTTTCCGTTCCTGGGAACGTCCTTCATTCCCGAGATGAAGGAAGGCTCCATCGTACCCGGCATCAACCGGGTCCCGAGCATGTCGCTGGACGAGTCGATCCGCCTCGAAAGCGAAGCCATGCGCCTGGCAATGGAAGTGCCCGGGGTGGCTAAAGCCGTTTCACAATTGGGACGGAGCGAAAGCCCGACCGATCCGCAGCCGGAAAACGAATCCACGCCTATCGTGACGCTCAAGCCCCAGGATCAGCTTCCGGACGGCTGGGATCAGAACGATGTCATGGACGCCATCCGCGAAAAGCTCAAGGTGCTGCCGGGCGTGAATATCGTGATGGCGCAGCCGATCTCGGACCGGGTGGACGAAATGGTGACCGGGGTGCGCTCCGATATCGCCATCAAGCTGTTCGGCGACGAACTGGAAGTGCTGAAGCAAAAGGCCGATGAAATCATCAGGGTGCTCAACTCGATCGAAGGCGCCGCCGACATCCGCGTCGAACGCGTGAGCGGCCAGCAGTATCTCACCATCGATATCGACCGCCAGGCCATCGCCCGCCACGGCATCAACGTGGCCGACATCAACGACATCATCGAGACCGCCATCGGCGGCCGCGTCAGTACCGAAATCTACGAGGGCGAGCGGCGGTTTTCGGCGGTAGTCCGGTTTCCTGAAAAATTCAGAAACAATCCGCAGGCCATCGGACAAATACTGCTGAAATCCCCCAATGGCGCCCTGGTGCCGCTGGAAGATTTGGCCATCATCGAGGTCGTGGACGGACCGGCGCAGATCAGCCGCGAAACTGCCCGGCGCCGTCTGGTGATCGGCGCGAACGTCAGGGGCCGCGATTTGGGCGGCTTCGTCGCGGAACTGCAAAAGGCCGTCGCCGAGCAAGTGAAGCTTCCGGAAGGCTATTACGTCACCTGGGGCGGACAATTCGAGAACCTGGAGCGAGCCATGCACCGCCTGATGGTGATTATCCCCATCACCATCGCGGCGATCTTCTTTCTGTTGTTTTTGCTGTTCAACTCCTTACGCTTCGCCGCCCTCATCATTCTGGTGCTGCCGTTCGCGTCGATGGGCGGCATCTTCTCGCTGTTTCTCACCGGGGAGTACCTCTCGGTCCCGGCCTCGGTCGGCTTCATCACCTTGTGGGGCATTGCGGTGCTGAACGGGGTGGTGCTGGTGTCTTATATTCGAGGGCTGAGGGAAGATGGGCTGTGCCAGGCGGACGCTATCGTCGAAGGCTGCAGGCAGCGCTTCCGGCCGGTGATGATGACCGCGACGGTCGCGATGCTCGGCCTGGTGCCCTTCCTGTTCGCCACAGGTCCCGGCTCCGAAGTCCAGCGCCCGCTGGCGATCGTGGTGATCGGCGGATTGATCACCTCAACCTTGCTCACCCTGGTGGTGCTGCCGACCCTGTACCGATGGTTCGAAGAAAAACGCATCGAAGCTTGAAAGAGGAGAGTCCATGAAAGAGATCAAAGCCATCATCCAGCCCCAGCGGCTGAGCAAGCTCAGAAACGCATTCCGCCAGATGCGCGGCTTTCCGGGAATGACTGTGAGCCGGGTGGAAGGTTGCAGCCAGCACGAGGAACCGGAAGTCAGCCACGGCATTCGGGAAGAATTGACCGATTTTTCGCCCAAGGTTCGGGTGGAAATCGTCGCCCCGGACGACAAGGTGGATGAGATCGTCCAAATCATCCGTGAAAACTGCCGCACCGGAAAACGCGGCGACGGGATTCTGTGGATCACGGAGACCGGAAGCTTTGAGCGAATTCGGATCGAGTAGAATCCGGCGACGTTTTCACCCGTTAAGTGAGCCGCCTCCGGTCAGGCCCGGAATTCTACCACCACCGGGGCATGATCGGACGGCCGTTCGAGCTTTCTGGGCTCGACATCGATGCGGCAGCCCAAGCAATCGTCGGCCAGCAGGGCACTGACCAGAATATGATCGATCCGCAGCCCCATGTTGCGACGGAACGCATTGAGACGGTAATCCCACCACGTATAGCTCTTTTCGGCCTGATCGAAGCGCCGGAAAACGTCGATTAACCCTAAATCGAGCAAGGCGCGAAACGCCTCCCGCTCCGGCGTGCTGCAGAGAATCCTCTCGCGCCAGGACTCGGGATCATAGACGTCCCGATCCTCGGGCGCGATGTTGAAATCGCCCAGAACGACCAAGCGCGGGTGACGCTCGAATTCGAGGCGCAGGTAATCGCGCATCTTGGACAGCCAGTCCAGCTTGTAGGCGTACTTGTCCGAACCCACCTCCCCGCCGTTCGGCACGTAAAGATTGACGATCCGGTAGTCGCCGATAGTAACCGCAAGAATGCGCCGCTGAGGATCGTCGAAGCCTGTCGGATCGGTGACCGGATCGCAACAATCGAGCTTGCTGAACACCGCAACGCCGTTATAGGTTTTCTGTCCGCTGTAAACCGAGAGATAGCCGGCCTCGGCCAGTTCCGCGACCGGGAACTCCGGATCGATCATTTTGGTTTCTTGAACGGCAAGCACATCGGGCTGTTCCCGCCCGAGCCAGTTCAAAACGTGGGGCAGACGTACGCGCAGGGAGTTGACGTTCCAAGTGGCGATTTTCATATCACTCAGCCTTCGCCAAGTCAGCCATTTTTTTCTCCAGATTCTTCAACCGCGTCCACATCTCGTGCAAGCGCGGAAAAACCGCCATGTTTTTCAGATATTGCTGTAACGGCTGGGCGGGCCCGCCGGCGTACATGCCGGGCTGCTTGATGCTGTTGTGGAGCCCGGCGCGGTGGAGCAGCACGACGTCGTCGGCCACGGTAATATGGTCCAGGGTTCCGGTCTGGCCGGAAGCGATGACCCTTTTCCCGAACCGGGTCGACCCGGAAATGCCGGTATGAGCGCAGAGAATGCAGTCTTCGCCGATTTCGACGTTGTGGCCGATATGGCACAGGGCATCGATTACGGCTCCTGAGCGTATGATGGTGGCTCCGTAGGTGGCGCGATCGATATTGGTATTGGCGCCGATCACTACCCGGTCCTCGACGATAACCTTGCCGGTGTGCGGAATGCGGTAATTGCGACGGCGCTCGTCCTGGGCGAACCCGAAACCTTCCGAGCCGATCACGCAGCCGGCCTTCAGGATGACGTTGGCACCGATCTCGCACTCGTAGCCGACGGTGCAGCGCGGATGGATCACCGTCTCCCGCCCGATTTTCGCCTTCTTTTCCACCACCGTATTCGCCATGATCACTACGCCGGGGCCGAGACTGACCTCGGCGCCTAGCACCACGCCGGGACCGATCACCGCATCCTCGGGCACCGCGACGCTCTCGTGAATCACCGCGGAAGGGTGAATCCGGGGCCATTCGACATCCCGCACGTCGCGGTCGCCGTAAGTCTGCTTGAGCAGCGCGATGGCCAGGCGCACATTCGGTGCGATCAGCAGAGACGCCCCGGCATCGCTCAATTCTGCGGCGATCGCCTCGGTAGTCACTACTGCGGCGGGCTTCAGTTCACGGACTTGGGGCAGATATTTCACATGATCTACGAACACCAAGTCCCCGGGCGCGCAATCGTCGACAGGCGCGAGGCGGCGGATGACTTGATCAGGTCCGCGGTGGTCGACGATCAGACCCTGAGTCCTGAAACGCTCAAATACTTCCGAGGCGAGTAAATTCATAGATAAATCCAAGTATTTAAGATTGAACGGGAATAATCCTAGAAACGGCAATCGGGTGAGCCGCAGCTTCACCCAAGCGGCGAAGCGGATAAAAGCCGGAATAGCCGGGACTCATGAAGTTCTTCGAGCCCATCGAAGCGGTCAATTGCCCTTTCTAGGATAATATGAAGCCGGAAAAAGGCGGGCAACCCCTTTCGTGGTATCGCAATGCACTTAAGTTAAGCCGTCATTCCCTGCCGGGGTGATCTTAGTCATCTTCACTAACCGGCATCGCGTGGTATCGGCCGCCTGCGCCGAACCCAGTCGAGGTCACGGCTCAAGTGGGACGAGTACGTTTCTCCGCCTATCCGATATCGCGTCGCCCGGATTGCCGGGCAACGCCGCTTTTCATCCTTCGCCGATAAAAGACCTATGGCACGACCATAGAGGGTCCGGCATGCAACGACTCTTACCGCACTTGGTCAAATCAATGAAAAAACTCGGACCAACTGTCGCCGAGCAAGCCGAAAACGGCTGGGATTTCGCCCAAGGATATCGGCAAACCGATTGTTATTGGCGATTTAGTGTAATATTCCCTTCGATTTCTGCTGAGAAATTAAATATTTCGGTTCCGATCCGGCACTTTTAGATCTTTTTAGGTCTAAGGCGCTTTGCTTTATGCGAGAAAAGACTTTGGCCATTGCACCGCAACAGCTAAATCCGCCGGCAACCTACGCGGAATCCATTGTGGAACACCCGTACGAGCGTTTTGCCGATGAACTCGTCAGGCGCGGGAAGGTGCGCGAGGCGGAGATCCAC
Organism: Methylocaldum sp. GT1BB; assembly: GCF_051027545.1. NCBI lineage: Bacteria > Pseudomonadati > Pseudomonadota > Gammaproteobacteria > Methylococcales > Methylococcaceae > Methylocaldum > Methylocaldum sp. GT1BB. Next base: position 424,021 of record NZ_CP194902.1, read on the forward strand.
CGCGCAAAACGCTTGGCGGCGCAAGCCGACGAGCAGAAGCTGCCCGCGCTTCTGGCCAGGCTCGGCATCGTGTCCGAGCGCGATACCGCGGAAATATTGGCCGAGGTCGGGTCATTGCCCCTGGTGTCGCCCGCGGACTATCCCGATACCTCGCCGCTTCCCGATACCGTAGCCATCCGTTTTCTCAAGGAAAATCACGTAGTCGGCATAGCCGCCCAAGATAATGAATTCATCGTTGCGGTGGCGGATCCGTTCGATCGCGATCTATTGGCCGCCCTCGCCCTGGCCTGCGAAAAACCCGTGCGGCCGTATGTGGGACTGCCGTCCGAAATCGACCGAGCGCTCGAACAGCAACTCGGTTCCGGAAAGACCCTGATGGGCCAGATTGTCGAGGACCTCGGCAGCGACGAGGAAATCGACGAGGCCGATGTGGAGCACCTCAAGGACCTGGCCTCCGAAGCGCCGGTAATCCGCATGGTCAATCTGATCATGCAGCGGGCGGTGGAGTCGCGCGCCTCCGATATTCACGTCGAACCGTTCGAACAGCGGCTCAAGGTCCGCTTCCGGGTCGACGGCGTGCTGCGCGAGGTGGAAGCTCCGCCGGTCAGATCCACCGCGGCCGTAATTTCGCGCATCAAGATCATGGCCAAGCTCAACATCGCCGAGCGCCGCCTGCCCCAGGACGGACGCATCAAGCTCCAGGTGCAGGGCAAGGAGCTGGATTTGCGCGTCTCCACCGTACCGACCATGTACGGCGAAAGCGTCGTCATTCGTCTCCTGCACAAGGAAAGCATCGTCTTCGATTTTTCGTCCCTCGGCTTCGAGGGAGCCATGCTCGAGCGATTCCTGAACGTGCTGGCGCTTCCCCACGGCATCATCCTGATAACGGGCCCCACCGGCAGCGGCAAAAGCACCACGCTGTACACGGCGCTGCACAAGCTCAATACGCCCGAGCGCAAGATCATCACGGTCGAAGATCCGGTGGAGTATCAACTGGAGGGCGTCAACCAAATCCAGACCAAGCCCCAGATCGGACTGACTTTCGCCAACGCCCTGCGCTCGATCGTCCGGCAAGACCCGGATGTCATCATGATCGGCGAAATGCGCGATTTGGAAACGGCTCGCATCGCCGTGCAATCGGCGCTTACCGGCCATTTGGTGTTGTCGACGCTGCATACCAACGACGCCGCGGGCGGCGTAACCCGCCTCATGGACATGGGCTTGGAGGACTATCTCATCACCTCCACCGTGAACGGCATCCTGGGTCAACGCCTGGTGCGCCGCCTCTGCCCGAATTGTCGCGAGCCCTATCCCGCCATGGCCGAGATGGTGGAAGAAATGAGGCTGGCGAGGTTCGCCGATGGTCCGGTGGTCCTGCATCACCCCAAAGGCTGCGAGCAGTGCGACGGAACCGGCTATCGCGGACGCCTTGCAATCCAGGAATTCTTGGTCATGAGCGACGGTATCCGCCGTCTGGTGATGAGCCATGCCCAGTCGCGGCAGATCGAGGAACTTGCCCTGCAGGAGGGTATGTACACCATGTACGAAGACGGCTTGCGCAAGGCCGTCATGGGCCTGACCACGATCGAGGAAGTTCTGCGCGTCACTTCGGATAGCTGAGGATTATGGCTCTTTACGTCTACAAGGCCGTGGATCGGGATGGAGAAACGGTGGAAGCGGAGCGCGAAGCCGCCGACGAAGCCACCTTGATCCTGGCCCTGCAAAACGAAGGATTCTTGCCGATTCGGGTAGCGCCGGCGAAATCGCGGCCGTTCGCCTGGTTGAGCCTCAAGCGCAGCAAGAACCGGATTTCCCAGAAACAGATCGCCTTGTTCACGCGCGAACTGCTGACCCTGCTGCACGCCGGGCTGCCGCTCGATCGTGCGCTGACCGTGCTGCTCGAACTGACCGCGAACGAACCGGCCTTGAACGGTCTGATCGCCAAAGTGCTGGATTCGGTCAAGGGCGGCGCGCAGCTGTCCGACGCTCTGGAAGCACAGGGCGGCGTTTTCTCGCGGTTCTATATCAATTTGATCCGTGCCGGCGAAGCGGGCGGCGCGCTGGAACTGGTGTTGGAGCGCTTGTCGGATTATCTGGAACGATCCAAGGAGCTCCGCGATACGGTCACCACCGCGCTGATTTATCCCGCCATCCTGGTCACCATGGCGGTTTTGTCGTTGTTGCTCCTGTTGACCTTCGTGGTTCCGCAGTTCACCGAAATGTTCGAATCCGCCGGCAAGGAACTTCCGGTGCCGACTCAAATCGTAATCGGCGTGGCAGAGGGACTGCAATCCTACTGGTGGGTGCTTCTGATGCTGATCGCGGGCATCGCCAGCTATTTTCGGTATCAGTTCGCGGACCAGGAGCGTCGCCAGGTGTGGGATGCCCGGTTGTTGAACCTGCCTTTGGTAGGAGACCTGATCCGCAAACTGGAAGTCGCCAGTTTCAGCCGCACTTTGGCGACCTTGCTCGCCAACGGTGTCTCCATGCTGGCGGCCCTGACCATCGTCAGGGAGACGCTCGGAAATCGAGTGATCGTCGACGGAGTCGGAGTAGCCGTGGAAAGCCTCAAAAGAGGCGGAAGCCTGTCGGCGCCCCTGATCGAGAGCGGTCTGTTTCCGACCTTGGCCATGCAGATGATCAAGCTGGGCGAGGAATCCGGCCATTTGGCCGAGATGCTGGAACGGGTCGCGGTCACTTACGACAAGGAGATCAAGATTTCCGTACAGCGTATGCTGGCTCTGCTGGAACCCGTGTTAATCGTTGGCCTAGGTCTCATGATCGCCGGAATCATCATCTCGATTTTGATGGCGATCCTGAGCGTCAATGACCTCGCTTTTTAACACGGTTTTTATACCATCCACCCGTTTACCTGATTCCGTTTTACTTATGATTCGTACTCTTATGCAAAAACATCGACATCATCATGGCCGCGCTCAGCGCGGTTTTACCCTGATCGAACTCTTGGTCGTACTGGCCATCATCGGCATGCTGGCCGGCTTGGTCGGGCCTCAGGTCGTCAAGCACCTGGGAGAATCCAAGACCAAAACCGCCAAGCTGCAAATCGAGGAACTCTCTTCCGCGCTCGACATGTACCGGTTGGATGTGGGCCGCTACCCGGCCACCGACGAGGGACTCGCAGCGCTCATCGAGCAACCGAGCAACGCCAAAATCTGGAACGGCCCTTACCTCCGCAAGAAAAGGGTCCCGGTCGATCCCTGGAACAATCCTTATCATTACGCTTCGCCCGGCCAGCACGGAAAATTCGATCTTTTCACCCTGGGGGCCGACAACGCCGAGGGCGGCGAAGGCGAGGACCAGGATATCGTAAGCTGGGAATAGAAAGGCGTGTTCTTCGAATGCCTCGGGCTTGAAAAAAAGACGCTGCAGCAGGCGAGAAATCCATTTGCGCACCGAAAACTCGATAGCCTGAGGTACCCCGTTCGCGCGGTCAAACACAAGGTTCGGCGTCCGCACGCAAGGTTCCGAGCCGAAGCCCGCGGCCCCTCACGGTCGGGCGGATTCACGTTGCTGGAGATGCTGTTGGCGCTGGCTATAGCCGCCGCACTGACGGCGGTGGCGGTACCGAACGTCACGCCGCTTCTGAACCGTGCCCAGCTGACGGCTGCCACGCGGGATATCGCGTCCGGCCTGCGCTATGCACGCGGACAGGCGCTCAGCGGAGCGCGCGAGGCAACATTCGAGCTCGACGTGAACCGCAAAGCCTACCGGGTCAGCGGTCGCCGAAAACATTTTTCACTGCCCGACAGCGTCCGCCTCAGCCTTTACACCGCCGAGAGGGAAGCCGGAGACGAAGGAATCGGCAATATCCGTTTCTTCCCGGACGGCTCCTCGACCGGCGGGCGGGTGACCTTGGAGGCGGCCGGGAAAAAGCGCCTGGTGGACGTGAATTGGCTCACCGGGGAGGTCGTAATCCGTGAAGACTAAACAACGCGGATTCTCCTTGCTCGAAATCCTGGTCGCTTTCGCCATCCTGGCTCTGGCTTTGGGCGTGCTGCTCCGTATTTTCGGCGGCGCCGGACGAATCTCGGGACTCGCCGACAAGTACGCTCGCGCGGTCGTGATCTCCGAATCGCTGCTTGCGGCTGCCGACTTGGAGACCCCTTTGCAGCCGGGCGAAACGAGCGGCGAAATCGACGCGATTTTTCGTTGGACTATGCGCGTAACCCCCTATCAAGGGGAGGAACAGATCCCGTTTGCCGAGAACTTGCCTGTCGCGCCCTATCAGGTGGATCTCAGCATAGAATGGGAGGAAGGCGATGAACCCCGCTTCTTCGAGCTTACGACACTCAGGCTGCTGCCTAACAAAGCAGCAGGAATCAGCAGTTTTTGATGATGACCGCGCATAAGCACCGGACCAGCGCCGGCTTCACTCTGATCGAGGTACTCATCGCCACGACTCTGCTCGGCGTCATGATGCTTTTGTTATTCGGCAGTTTGCGTATCGGGGTAACCAGTTGGGACAGCGGCGAGGACAAAATGGCGCGGGCAAGCCGGCTTTTCCTCGTGGAGAATTTTTTGCGCAACCACATCGGAAGCGCTTTGCCTCTGGTCGAGATGGAAGAGTCCGAAGGCGTCGCCATTTCCTTGAGAGGCGGAGAGGATTGGCTCGAATATGTTTCGACAATGCCGCCGCAGGTCAAGGCCGGCGGTCTATATCGATTCAGATTATATGTCGCTAGGGACGGGCAACATAACGATCTGAAGGTCGCCATGCGGCCGTACGTCTCGAACCCGAATTCGCGCGAAGCCACCGTAGCGGCCGAGCCGATCGAAGATGTATTGCTGCTGGAAAATCTGGATCAAATCAAATTGTCCTACCTGCCGGAAAATCTTCAGACCGCTCAAACAAGCAATTCGACTTGGCTGCCGGAATGGCAGCAGTCTCAGTTGCCGATGCTGATTCAAGTGCAAATCGAACCGGAGCATGAAGAACCCTGGCCTCCTTTAGTGATCGCGCTGCGAACTCACCGATAATGCCTATGGCGTTTCACGCACGAACGGGACAGCAAGGCGTAGCCCTGATTTTGGTGCTCTGGATACTGGCTTTGATGACCATCATGGCGGGCAGTTTCGCGCTGTCGACCCAGCGGGAAACCTCATTGGTGACCAATTCCCGGGAACGCGCCAAGGCGGTTGCCTTATCCGACGGCGGCATACATTACGCCATGTTCATGCTGAGTTTGCCGAATGCGGCGCAGCGATGGCGCGCGGACGGCACTCCTTATCGACTGGCATTGGGCGGCGTTCCCATCGAAGTACGCATTTACGACGAGGCAGGAAAAATCGATCTCAACGCCGCCCGAGAATCGACACTACGGACTATATTGACCAAAGTGACCCAAGACGAAGATCAGGCGGTAAAATTGGCCGATGCCATTTTCGACTGGCGCGACAGCGATGACCTAAAGCGTCTCAGTGGGGCCGAGTCCGCCGAATACCGCGCCGCCGGGCTGGATCAGATGCCGCAAAACCGTAATTTTCTCGTGCTGGAAGAACTCCGCGGCGTTTTGGGAATTACACCGTCGCTATACCAAAAATTGGAGCCCTTTTTCACAGTCTACAATAACGTCGATGGCGTCAACCCGGCAAAGGCCTCGATAACTGTTTTACTGGCCCTGACCGACGGAAACAGCCAGGCGGTGGACAGCTTTCTCGCCGCCCGTGAGAGCGGAACCGGGAATACACCACCTCCTCCGCTTCCCGCCATTCCCGGAATTCGGTTCCACTCGACCGGGGATTCGGTTTACACGATTCTCGCCCGCCCGATATCGCGAAACCATTCCGATCCGCCGGCTATGGCCGTCATCCGACGGGAAGCGAGACGCCCTGGGGGAAGCCCTTTCGTTTTCCTGAGATGGAAACCGCAGACAGTCGGCGTAGCGCTCGACCAATAGCACACATGCAGTACACATGCTGAAACTCGATACGCCGATCAATCTCGATGCCGCAAGATTCTTCCGCTGGTGGAGCGGCGAATTGTCCTTTCTCGTGCCGGCGAAATTGAGAAAACTTCTCGGTGCATCCAGTGAATATCTGATATTGACCAAGGATGACGATGGCGTGAATGCGGTCTACCACAACGATGAAGAAGACCGCCCGCTCGGCTATTTCAGCTTGGACGAGAGCGGCAGCCAAAAACGGGAACGCCTCATAGAAAGCATGCCGACGCTGGCCGAGGCAAAAACAATCCTGCGCTTGACGCCAGGCCAGTGCTTGCGGAAATCGTTAAAGCTTCCGTTGGCGGCCGAAGAAAACCTGAATCAGGTGGCGGCATTTGAAATGGATCGCCTGACGCCATTCAAGAGCGATCAAGTTTATTACTCGGCGCGCCTGCTGGAGCGGTCGCCGACGAATCGGCAGATCAAGGCGGAACTGGTATTGGCGCCCCGCAACAAATTGGATGCCTTGCTGGAAGAATTGGCGGTTTGGGGATGGCGACCGGACGTCGTCGATGCGGCGGGCGACTCCCCGATCGGGGCGTACGATTTATTGCCCGAGCAGTACCGGCCGCCACGCAATCCTTGGCCATACAGAATCAATTTGGCACTTGCCGCTTTGATCGCATCGCTCTTGATCACGCTGGGAGTTCTGCCGATCTGGACCAATCGATCGATCGCACTGGACCTGGAACAGGAAGTGAAAAAGGCCAGCAAGACCGCCAAGGAAGTCGAATCCTTGCGCCAACAAGTAGAGGATTTGGTGCACCAGACGAGATTTCTTCAGCAGAAGAAGCGTACCGAGCCGGCCATGGTGGACATGCTCAAGGAGCTGACCGACGTCATGCCCGATCAAACCTGGCTCAACGGCTTGCAGTACCGGGATCACCGGCTGGTCGTACAAGGACAGTCACCATCCGCTTCGGCCTTGATCGGGCTGATAGAAGCATCGCCGTTCTTTCAAAATACCAGTTTTGTGTCGCCGGTGACAAAAGACATGGCCAGTGGATTGGAACGTTTTCAAATCGCCAGCGAAGTCGTCAACGGGAGGTTTTCTGAAAAACCGGCTGCAACTGAGTAAACCGCAGCTCCTGGCCCTAGGAATCCTAGTCGGTGCCATCGCCCTGCTTTATGTGGTGGCGATTGCCCCGCTGGTCGATCTTGCCCGGGAGTACGGCGAAACCGTCGACGATTTACGGTTTCGTCTGCAACGCTATCAAAAAGTCGCCGCAGAAAAGGACGAGCTGCTCGCCAAGCTGGAACAGATCAAAGCCGCGGGACAGCAGGACGAGCGCTTTATTGCGCGCGATACTGCGGCCTTGGCTTCCGCCGATTTGCAGTCGATGGTCAAAGAGATCGTAAGCCAAGCCGGCGGCGAGCTGACCAGCACCCAGGTGATCCCCGAGCGGAAGGAAGAAAATTTCACGCGAATCGCCGTCAAGATACGTGTCAACGGCAGCACTGACGTATTGCGGGATGTTCTGCACAGCATCGAGACCTCGAAGCCCATGCTGTTCGTGGAGAACATCAATATCCGGCCGATTCGGATGCCGCGCAATCCGGCGACCAAGCAGTCCCAGCCGGTCGATAAGCTGAGCGTGGACTTTGACGTTATCGGTTACATGCAGGGCAATTAAGCCATGACCAAGTGGGCCCGCGACAATTTACTCAGTTTGATTTTGGCCGGCATTGCAAGTGTGCTGCTCATCGGCGTCGCCGTCGAATCGGCGGTGTTGAAAAACAAGCGATCGATCGCGGCGACACCTTCGGAAAAAGCCGCGAGTCAGGAAGCAACCGAGCCGGTCGACGCCGAAGATTTCGAACTGCCCGACATTCAGGAATACGAAACGATCGTCGAGCGCCCGTTATTCATGGAAGGCCGCCGCCCCGGAGCGGAAGGAGGGGAAACAACGGCTACGGCGACACCGGATATGCCTCTGACCGTGAAGCTGATGGGGATCGCTTTCACTCCGACCGACAAGACTGCCCTCCTGGTAGACGCCAAAGGCAAGTACAAACGCTTGAAGAAAAACGGTTCGATCGAAGGTTGGACATTGGTCGAGTTCGCCCCGGATAAAGTAACGCTGCAACGTGACGACGAACAACGAGAGCTGATGCTGCTCAAACCCAAACCCAAGACTGCACCCGCTCAGGCGACACCAGGACAGCCTCAGCAAGTCCCGCAGCAGCCATCACCTCCGAGGCCGGCGACACGTCCGCCTGCGCCTCCGCCTCCTCCGGCGGTTGAAGAAACAGAGGAAGAACCCGAAGTCATAGAGGAAGAGGAAACGGCTGAGGAAGAAGCCGAAGGCGTAGAGTAGTAACAATATCTTCAGCGATTAGGAATACCGAGTCTCATGAGGGCGTGAAAAATCCACTCATGAGGCTTTTTTGATGCAAAGAGGAAACCTTCCCGTTCCGGCGTCATCAATGGCTGTAGCCATGATCAGATGGCGGTTCTTTCCTGGAGCGCATCCGGTATGCTCTGCTTCAGCTGCCTTCATGGAGGGCGGAGTCGTTGCAAGTGGTCGACGTGCTGCGTCTTATCCGGGGAGAGAAAGAAACCTTTGCTTTCACTTTTCTGCTCGAAAGATGCCGGAATGGCGATTTTTCGAGATTTTACCGAGTAGTCATTCGTGTTGAATCATGGTGATAAATCGTAGAATGCGGTTCGGGTATTCACCGCATCCTGCAAAACAATGCTTTAGATAGACTGACGACCAGACATCAAAAACGAAAAGAGTCCATGCGCAAAACAACAAATCGATTCGTCGTAGCACCGCTGGTGCTTGCCTTGGGGTTTTCTGGATGCGAATACCTTAAGCCTAGTGCACTGAGACCGCCGTCCTTACCGGCGAATTTAACGACCGAGGGTCAGAAAGTCGAGGCTGAGACCGTTCCCCTACAAACTGAACCGCTTGCCCAAGAACCGCCGAGACCACCCGAGTATTACCCTCCGTCCGGCAGCGTGATTGGCCCCGGCGCGCCCGTCGAGAAACGGCCTCCGAAAGAGGGAAAATACACGTTGAATTTCGATGATGCCGACCTGGGCGAAGTGGCCAAAGTCATACTAGGCGACATGCTGAGAGTCAATTACGTGCTTAGCCCCAAGGTAGCAGGCAAAGTAAGCCTCCAGACAGCGCGTCCCCTTGCCGATGCGGAGCTGATCCCCACGCTGGAAATGCTGCTCAAAATGAACGGGGCGGTACTGATTCGCGAGCAAAACCTGTACCGCATCGAACCGGACGCCACGGCGACGATCAACGCTCCCGGTGCCCGGCTCGGCTTACCCAGCCAGGCGCTCCCCTCAGGCTATCAGTTGCGGGTCGTACCGCTGCGCTACGTGGGCGTGCAGGAAATGCAAAAGGTCATCGAACCGATGATGCCGCCCAAGTCCATCGTCCGCGCCGATGAGACCCGAAATATCCTGGTACTCGCCGGCACCGGAGAGGAATTGGAAGGCGTGCTCGATACGATCCGCCTCTTCGACGTGGATTTCATGCGCGGCATGTCGGTTGGCCTTTATCCGCTTCGAAACGTCGAACCTGCGACGATAGTGGAAGAATTGGACAAAGTGTTGGGCGACACGGCCAAAGGACCTTTGGCTGGCGTAGTCCGATTATTGCCTATCGAACGTCTCAACGCCGTTTTGGCGGTGACCCCCCAGCCGCGCTATTTGGACGAGGTGGAAACCTGGGTGGAACGACTCGACCGCTATAGCACCACCCGAGTAGGCGGCATCCATGTTTACCGGGTGCAGAACGTGGATGCCGTGGAATTAGCTGAGACCCTCAGCGGCATTTTCGGCGAGGGAGCGGCGCAGCGGAGAGCGCCAAGACCCTCTATAAGCCCGGGAATGACAGGCACTGAAATCGGCGCCTTCGGTGCTGCAGGCGGCGCCGGCGATCAGGATGGATCCTCGTTCGGAACCACTGGAACATCTCAATCCACCCGCGGCTTAGGCTCTGCCGCCGGTGATACCGTCGGCACTACCACTATGGGTGGTTCTCGCCGAACCGGCGGCTTGGGAACCGGAACCGGGGGACTCGGAACCAGGACCGGCGTCGGCACCGGAACAAGGGGAGGCATCGGAGGACGAGATGTCAACGGCACCCGACGCGCGCGTGGAGCCGCTGTCGCCGAGTTCGCCGGTATGCGCATCGTTGCAGATCCGGCGAATAACGCTCTGATCATCACCGCCAAGGCGCAGGAGTACAAGGAAATTGAGGCGGTGATCAAAGAATTGGATCGAGTACCCTTACAGGTACTGATCGATGCCTCGATCGTCGAGCTGAGCCTTGACGGCCAATTACGATACGGGCTCCAGTGGCTGTTCAATCAAGGCAGCGGCGCGTATGCACTGGGCAGCACGGGAGATTTAACAGCTGAAGCGCTTACGACGGCTGCCGCGGCTGCGGGAGGTGGCTTTTCCTATGCCTTCGTCAATAGCGCCAAGGACATCCGGATCGTCCTCAATGCCTTGGCGAGCGAGAACAAGGTCAACGTGATTTCCTCGCCCTCCCTGATGGTGTTGAATAATCAGGAAGCACAGATCAACGTGGGTGACACCATTCCCCTCGCGACCGCCCAAACTACCGGGCTTGCCGGCGTCGGCGTCACCAACCAGCCGACCATAACCAGCAGCTTTCAATATGTCGATACCGGCGTCATCCTACATGTCCGCCCTCGAGTCAACGCAGGAGGACTGGTGACCCTAGAAATCACGCAGGAAGTCAGTACGCCAAGGCAAACCAGAGTGGGAAACACAGATACCTTCATCATCTCAAAGCGAGCGATTGAAAGTGCAGTTGCCGTCGGAAGTGGCGGGACCGTCGCCTTGGGCGGCCTAATTAGAGACAATCAGACCAAGGACTTAACAGGGATACCCTTCCTAAGCAAGATTCCCTTTATTGGCGCCTTGTTTGGAACTACCAACAAGGTCCGCAATCGAACCGAACTTGTCGTGCTCCTGACTCCCAGAGTCGTTCAGGAGAGAAAGGATATGGGGCCGATTACTAACGAATTTAAACGAAAACTCACCGGACTTTTCGAAGAAACAGGCCGGCTCGGCGAGCTGAGACTCAAGACCAGGGATTAAAACACGCCCGGCACGGCGCTTCCGATTGCGCAGTCCGGGCTTGAATCGCTCGTCTTGGTCATATCGACGCCAACGGCTTCACCGCATTTTCCCGCGAGTAGATCTCCGATCACTCCGCGAACAACGCGTCCACAAATTTCCGCGCATCGAAATCCTGCAAATCATCGATGCCTTCGCCGATCCCGATGAACCGGATGGGCAGCCCGAACTGCTTGGCCAAGGCGAAAATAACGCCGCCTTTGGCGGTACCGTCGAGCTTGGTGAGCGCGATGCCCGTCAGCCCGACCGCTTCGTTGAACAGCTTGGCTTGGGAAATCGCATTCTGGCCGGTGCTCGCATCGAGCACCAAGAGCACCTCATGCGGCGCGGTCTCGTCCAACCTGCCCATGATGCGCTTGATCTTGCTGAGTTCCTCCATGAGATTCGATTTCGTGTGGAGACGTCCCGCGGTATCGGCGATGAGCACGTCGACGCCCCGCGCCTGGGCCGCCTGCACCGCGTCGTAGATGACCGAAGCCGAATCGGCCCCGGTATGCTGGGCGATCACCTGGACGTTGTTCCGCTCGCCCCAGGTCTGCAACTGCTCTACCGCCGCAGCGCGGAAAGTATCGCCGGCCGCCAGCATGACGCTGTGGCCTTGGTTTTGAAGACGCTTGGCGAGTTTGCCGATGGTCGTGGTCTTGCCCACGCCGTTCACGCCCACGACCAGGATCACGAACGGCCGCGTCTCGACCGGAATGTCGAGCGGAACGCTGACGGGCCGCAGGACATCGTATAAATACTCGCGGAGGCTGGCCGCCAAGGTGCCGACATCGGCTAGCTGATCCCGCTCCAGACTTTCCGTCAGATGGCGAATAATGTCCTGAGTCGCCGTCACGCCGACGTCGGCCATGAGCAATTGGGACTCGATGTCTTCCAAGACGTCGCGATCGATGGCCTTCTTGCCGAGCGCCAGCGTACCCAGAAATCCGGTCAGACCGCTGCGGGTTTTCCCGAGCTGGCTTTTGAGCCGAACGAACATGCCCTCCGGCGTGGGCCGCGCAGGCACCTTTTCGACGGGAACCGGCGGGACGACCGGCGGCAAGACCTCGGCAGGCGGCGCGACACCGATGCGCTCGACGGCTTCCTCGCGCGCGGGCTCTTCGGCTTCGACTCGGCGCGGCAGGCGGAGATAAAGATAGGCATGGAGCACATTCAGCCAAAGCAGCGCGGCCACGGCATGGTGCGCGACCGCCACGGCGACCGGCAGGCGCAGCAGCACCGCTGCGATCCCCAAGCTGATCTCCGCCAGCAGCAAAAAGCTGAGGAGCACACCGGCCTTGCTCAGGTGGGGCACCTTACGATTCGAGGTAATGCCCATGGCCAACAGGCTGAGGACCAGAAATACCGCGACGGCTCCGATACGGTGCGCCCAATGGATGGCGATGCGGGCGTCCAGCGGCAATCCGCCTCTCTGATAGTCGGGACCGGTACCCCGCCAAAGCGTAAAGCCGTCGACGTAATCGGCATCCGGCCACAGCGAACCCATGCACGTGGGGAAATCGGGGCAGGACAGCGCAGCGTAATTGGACGATGTCCATCCGCCCAGAAAAATCTGCGCGAACAACAACAGCAAAGAAAAACCGCTCAAGCGGCGCAGCCAACGGGTGTCCCCGACCGGCAGAATCTGCGGACTCACCGTGCGGTATAACCAATACAACAGGGCAAGCGTCACGAACCCCGCCATCAGATGGGCCGTGACGATCGCTGGCATGACCAGGAATTTCACCGTCCACATGCCGAGTAGCGCTTGTCCGACCACCAGGGCAAGGCTTGCGTAAGTCAATGCGATCGCCTTGCCTCGGTTTTCCCGCACCCGGAATACGAGTCCCGCCAGTATCAAAACCGAAACGCCCAAGGCTCCGGCAAGATAGCGATGAATCATTTCTTTCCAGGCTTTGGCCGCGTCGAACGGCGTCTGCCGCAACGCCTCGGCGATTTGCGGCTCTTCGACGATCATCTTTCCGTAGCAGCCGGGCCAATCCGGACACCCTAGCCCGGCATCCGAAATGCGGACATAGGCTCCCATCGCCATGACAAAGAAGGCGAGAACCAGGGAAAAAAGCGTTAGATTTCTGAACATAGTCCCACTTTGTTATTGTCGTTTCGAGGTTCCAGCACGACGATCCGGAACGATTAAAGGTTCTGCTTTAGAGCATTTCTCACCACCGTAGGTCGGCAATCCCTTGCCGACGAAAACGGTTTGTCAACCCGCGGCGTCGGAAAAGGATTCCCGACCTACCAGGGCGCTAAACCGCATCGGAGAATGTTTCGAAGGCTTGGGCATCCGATTCAGCCGATCTGGGATGCGCGAAGCAAATGCTTTAAATCCTTGAGCATGCCGTAAGGATCGAACCCGGAGTCGTACCATAGCGCGGCATTCCCGAACGGATCGATCAGAATCACCATGTCCTCGGTCAAAGGCTTTCCGACGGCGGCGGCCAATTTCTGCGATAACGCCCCGCTCGTCACCGCCACCAGCAAGGTTTCATCGTCATTGAGCACGGGAGCGAGATCGGCGGCGGCGGAATCGTTTCCGAGCAGCAGCAAACGGCGCACCCTCGGAATTTCCTTGTTCAGCATGAGCCGGATCTGCTTGGTCTTATGAATCGTTTCCGCGCAAGGGTCGCCGCACCTATCCGGAATCACGTGGAGCATCACCCAGCGACCTTTGATCTCCGACAATAGCTCGCTTCCACGGACGGGGTGCGCGAGCAATTCGCCGTAATCGATAGGGCTCGGCGGCTGGATCAGGCTGCCGTAGTTGCTGCGCTTGGTGATCAGCTGCGGATTCTTGGCGTAGTACCAAGCCAGCCCGAAAGGAATAATGGATATTAGGGCGATAAAAATGATCAGGGCGCGATTTCGCCACAGAGAGTTCTTTGCGGTAGACATGGGAAGAATGGGTGAAAAATTAGGGAAATTATTGCCTTCGAGGCTGTAATTTGACGCCGTGGCGAACATATAACACCAGGCCGATTAACGCGAACAGAAACCATTGAAGCGCGTATCCCAGGTTCTTTCCGGGATCGAGGCGGGTTTCCTTCCAAGCCCGGATGTAAGCTTCGTCCACCGTTTCATCCGCCAGAACCTGATAGGGAAGGACCGTGTAGCCCAACCGCTCGCCGATGCGTTCAGGATCGACGACCTGGACCACGGCCGGCCAGCCAGCCGCGGGTATTTCAGCGCCTTCGAGCCTTAAACCAACGCCCGGAAAGCGGTCCACCGAGCCGGCGATTTGTACGCTAGCCTGACGAATATCCACATCGGGCAGTTCGGCTCGGCTTGCACCCATGGGTATCCAGCCGCGGTTCACCAAGACCGCCGAGTCCGTTCCGGCAATGCGCAGAGGAGTCAATACGTGATATCCGGGGCTCTGCTGGTGGACCTGGTTATCCAATAGGAATTGATGTTCCACGTCGTACTCCCCGGAAACGATGACTCGCCGGTATCGAACATCCTCCAAGTTCGGTTCTTCGGCACCCAAGGTCAGCGGTTCATCTTGCATCCGCTGCTGATGCAATGCGATCAAGCTTTTTTTTTCGTCGGCTCGATGCAACTGCCAAACGCCTAAGGAAATGAACAGGGGAAGGACCATGATCGCTATCAGCGAAGCAGTCAGCCCCGGTTTGAAGCTATAATCGCGCAATCGCCACCTCCGGGTGAAAACATCCGGTGCCCGCACCACCTCAAACTAAAAGACAATCTAGTTGTGAAAGTTCTCATCATTCTGCTCCTCCTGGTCATCGTCGGAAGCCTAGGCACGGCCCTGGTTTATCTCGTCAAGGACCGCACCCGTTCTCCCCGAACGGTCAAAGCCTTGACGGTGCGCATCGGCTTATCCATCGGCCTGTTCATCTTATTGCTATTGGCTTACCGCTTCGGCCTTCTGCATCCCCACGGCCTTCCTAAAGTCCAGCAGGGAAACCAAGGGCAAACCGAAGGTTTGCGGCAGCCTTAATCGCCGGAGCGGATGCGCAACGCGTGTTCGCCGCGCGCATTCTCGCATCGTCTCAACAACACTATGATACCCGGCGCAGGCATGAATTAGGGATTTCGCAGTCTATGGATTTTGGCTGGCCGTAGACTGTAGGGTGGATTAGCGGAGCGTAACCCACCGATTCGAGGTCGCTCGGTGGGTTACGGCCTCGCGGCCTAACCCACCCTACGCCAGAAACATGAATCGGAACCTTGTTTCTGCCATGTCCCAGAGGGAGAGATGAATGCCTACCGATAGATTACAGGTGATAAGACAACACCCGCTCGACTTCCGCTTTTGATCCCAAAATCACGGGGACGCGCTGATGGATGCCGGCAGGCTCGATGTCCATGATCCGCTGGCGCCCGGTCGAACTGGCCCCTCCCGCCTGCTCGACGATGAAGCTCATCGGATTGGCCTCGTACATCAAGCGCAGCCTGCCTGGCTTGCTGGCGTCGCGGGTGTCGTAGGGATACATGAAGATGCCGCCCCGGGTCAAAATGCGGTAAACCTCCGCGACCATAGACGCCACCCAGCGCATGTTGAAATTCTTCTCCCGGCCGCCGTCCTTGCCTTTGAGACATTCCTCGATATAACGCCTGACCGGTTCTTCCCAATAGCGCTGATTGGACATGTTGATGGCAAACTCGGAGGTTTCCTCGGGAATCCGCATCTTGGGATGCGTCAAAACGAATTCCCCCACATCCCGGTCCAAGGTAAAGCCGTTCACGCCATTGCCGGTCGTCAGCACCATCAGGGTGGTCGGACCGTAGGTACAGAAACCTGCGGCGACCTGCTTGGTCCCCGGCTGGAGGAAATCCGCCTCGGTAGGGTTGTCCCGGCCTTCGGGCGCCCGAAGGATGGAAAAGATCGTACCGACCGTCAGGTTGATATCGATATTGGACGACCCGTCCAGAGGATCGAAGCAAATCAGATATTTGCCCCTCGAATAACTCGGCGGAATCTGGATGATTTCGTCGTTTTCCTCCGACGCCATCGCCGCAAGATGGCCGGTCCACTCCAGCGATCGGATGAAAATCTCATTGGAGATCACGTCCAGTTTCTTCTGCGCTTCGCCCTGGATGTTTTCCGAACCCGCGATACCGAGATTGCCGGCCAGACCACCGCGATTCACCTCGTGCGCAATCGCTTTGCAGGCGGTCGCGATATCGCTGAGCAGCATGGTGAACTCGCCCGTGGCGTTCGGATTTTTGCGCTGCTCGTGGATGAGAAATCGCGTCAAATAGTCGCCGTTCATGTTTTCTCCCTCATGACGAAAAAAGCAGGAATCGACAGCCCCGAACGGCGGCCCGCACGTTATACGGCGCCGACTCGGGCAATCTTCAAGGCGTTGGTACCGCCGCGCACGCCGGTAAGATCACCTTTGGTCAGGATGACCAGGTCGCCCGGCTTGACCAGATCGCGGCTCAGGAATTCGTTGATGATCTCCCGGTTCAGCACCGCGTGGTCGGATGTCGTGCTGTAAAAGCTGATGGGATAAACGCCGCGATAGAGAGTCACTTTGCGGCAGGTCTTTTCGTGCTGGGTCAATGCGTAAATCGGGATGCCGGAACTGATGCGCGACATCCACAGCGGCGTCGATCCCGATTCCGTCTGCGCGCCGATCGCCTTAACCGGCAAGTGATTGGCGATATACATGGACGCCATCGCGATGGCTTCGTCGATGTAGTCGAACGTCTCGTCGATACGATGGGTGGACTGCCGAACCCGCGGGTGCAGTTCGGCCTCCTTGCATATCCGGACCATCGCCGCGATCGCCTTGTCCGGATATTTGCCGCTGGCCGTTTCGGCGGAAAGCATGACCGCATCGGTGCCATCGATCACCGCATTGGCCACATCGAACACCTCCGCACGAGTCGGCATCGGGCTGTGGATCATGGATTCCATCATTTGCGTGGCCGTAATGACCGCACGGTCCCGGCTTCGCGCCAGCTTGATCAGATCTTTCTGGACCCACGGCAACTGGGCATCGCCGATTTCCACCCCGAGATCGCCGCGCGCCACCATGATGGCGTCGGATGCATCGACGATGGACTCGATCACGCCCGGCTCCAGGGCCTCGGCGCGCTCGATCTTGGCCACGATCCCCGCCTCTCCCCCGGCGGCGCGCAGCAAGTCCCGCGCTTCACGGATATCTGCGGCGGATCGCGGAAAGGATACGGCGAGGTAATCGGCATCGATTTCGGCGGCCGTGTTGATGTCTTCCCTGTCCTTGTCGGTCAGCGCGGCGGCGGACAAGCCGCCGCCCTGTTTGTTGATGCCCTTGTGGTTGGACAACTCGCCCCCGACGACCACCCGGCAGACGATCCGCGAGCCTTCTATCCTGTCGATGCCCAATTCGATGCGGCCGTCGTCCAGCAACAGAACGTCGCCAGGCTTCACGTCCTTGGGAAGATCGGAATACAGGCACCCGACCTGACGTTCGTCGCCCTGGTCCGGGGGGAGAGCCGTGTCGAGATCGAAGCGCGCGCCTTCCCGAAGATGAACCTTGCCGTCCCCTTGGAAACGCGCGATCCGGATTTTGGGTCCCTGCAAATCGACCAAAATGCCGACATGCCGATTCAGCTTGCGGCTGATCGCCTTCACCGCTTCGGCGCGCTTCTTGTGGGTTTCGGCGTCGCCATGGGAAAAATTGAGCCGTACGACATCAATGCCCGCTCTTATGGCCCGTTCCAAAATGGCCGGATCGTCGGTCGCCGGTCCCAAAGTCGCTACGATCTTGGTTCGTCTCATTTAATTAATCGTTCGTGTCTAGCTAGCTTCCATCAAAGCCACCGTGGCATCCAACATACGGTTGGAGAAGCCCCACTCGTTGTCGTACCAGGCCAGTACTTTGACCATGTTGCCCTGCATGACCTTGGTGAGGGTCGCCTCGTAAATCGAGGAGCGGGCATCGTGATTGAAATCCATGGATACCAAGGGCAGGTCGTTGTAACCGAGAATCCCCTTCAACGAGCCTTCCGAGGCCTTGCGCATGATCTCGTGGACCTCGTCCTTGCTGGTCTTGCGCGACGCGACGAAAGTGAGATCGACCAGCGAAACGTTGATGGTCGGGACTCGAATCGCGAAACCGTCCAGCCGGCCGGCCAATTCGGGCAACACCAATCCGACCGCCGCCGCGGCGCCGGTCTTGGTGGGAATCATCGATTGCGTGGCGGCCCGGGCGCGACGCAGATCCTTGTGGTACACGTCGGTCAGCACCTGATCGTTGGTGTAGGAATGGATCGTAGTCATCAGACCGTGCTGAACACCGATCGCCTCGTGCAAAGGCTTGACCAGCGGCGCCAGGCAGTTGGTCGTGCAGGAGGCGTTGGAAATCACCGTGTCGGTTGCCTTCAGAGTCTGGTGGTTGACGCCGTAAACGACGGTGGCGTCCACGTCTTCTCCCCCCGGTGCCGAGATGATCACTTTCTTCGCCCCCGCCTCGAGATGGACCGATGCCTTGGCCTTGGAGGTGAAGATACCGGTGCACTCGTGGACGACATCGATGCCCAGATCGCGCCAGGGCAACTTGGCCGGATCCCGCTCGGCAAACACGCGTATCCGGTCGCCGTTGACGATCATGTAGTCGCCATCCACCGAAATTTCTCCCGGAAAGCGTCCGTGTACCGTATCGTATTTGGTCAAGTGCGCGTTGGTATTGGCGTCGCCCAGATCGTTAATCGCCACGATTTGAATTTCCCCGGTCCGTCGCGACTCGTACAACGCCCGCAGGATATTTCGCCCAATACGGCCATATCCGTTGATAGCAACTTTTATCGTCATAGTTTTTCTCCAAACTCAAAGGGTAACGGTGCTGATGAGATGGTCTTTTATGATTCTTGAATTGGACTGACCTCGTCCGGACGCGTTCACGCTGGCACTTGGAACGGAGAGTGAGAACTGACTCGACATGCCGGGGCTTTCCACTAAATTCATACCAGAAGTGGGACGCCAGCAGTGCTTACATCCCGGCTTTCTTGACAAGTCTGCCTTTCGAATATAGCAAACTCACACTTTGTATTCCAGATGATTGAAACTGGCCGGGCTAAGCGTTAGCGTAAGCTGGAACCTATTGCGAGGGCGGCGAGATGTACACGAAAGAAATCTTTTATCGTACCCGAGAGCTCAAGCGGGAAAGGCGCAATCTGGCCGCCGTCGTTTACAACCGGTCGAGAACCCTGCTTTATCGAAGCGGCGAAAAGGCTTTGTTCGTCCCTATCCGCAGCATGCAGTATCTGGCCGTGATCGATCCGGAGGAAACCGTCTTTCTGGATGGCGCCGTTTCCCGCAGCAATATCGTGCTCGCCTGGCAGAATTTTCGATCTTCGGAGCGCAGCGCCCTGGACCAGCCGGTCCCTTACGACGCGGTTTATTACACCGAAGACTCACTGAAGATCATGCCGCGCATCCAAAGCGAATTTCCGCGCGCACTACAGCAGATGGACCGGAAAATGCGGAGTGCTTCCACATCGGAAGCCAAGATCGTTCCGTTGAAATAGCTTTCCGACCGCCAAAAAATACCGCTGCCAGCATATCCCCGATGACGAACTCTTACGGAATGTCCGGACTTCCTCCCGCAGCTCTCAAAGCTCGCATTCGACCGGAGGAACTGCCCTTCGCCACGACCGAGGACCTGGAATCCTTTCGCGGCATGCTGGGACAGAGCCGGGCGCAGACGGCCATCGCCTTCGGCGTTGCCATGCAAAGACCGGGCTACGACATCTACGTGATGGGCGAAGCCGGAACCGGGCGGCTTTCGCTGGTGACCCATTACCTCAAAGCGCGAGCCAAGGAGCGGCCGTCTTCGAGCGACTGGGCGTATATCAACAATTTCGACGACCCGCGCAAGCCTTTTGCCCTGCAACTTCCGCCGGGCCAGGGAAAATCCTTGCTCGCCGATATCGAAATGCTGGTCGACAATCTGCTCGCAACCTTTCCGGCTGCCTTCGAGAATCCGGCTTATCAAAGGCGCAAAACGGCCATAGATCGGGAGGTCAAGCAACGTTACAACCAAGCGGTCGACAAAGTCGAACGGCGCGCGAAAGACCTTAAGATGGCCCTTTTCCGCGACGGCGACACCGTAGTGTTCAGTCCCTTGGTTAACGGCAAGCCCGCCGACGAAGACGACTTCGCCGCCTTGCCGGATACCGAAAAGTCCAGCTTTCACAGCCACGTCCGGGATTTGGAGGACTATCTCAACGAACTCCTCTCGGAAATGCCGCAATGGAAGCGCGAAAGCATCAACCGGCAGCGACAGCTCGATGCCTCCACCATCGACGAAGCCATAGAGCCCCTATTGGCCGGCCTGCATCAAAAGTATGCCGACCTGCCGGCGATACTCCAGTATCTGGCCGACATACGCCGCAACCTGCCTCGCGTGGTCGCGGAACACTTGGCCGAAGACCGAGGCCATGAGGCGCATGAAGAATCAACACGACGAGCCGTTCTGATCACCCAATACGCCCCGCGGCTGCTGGTCAGCCACGGCCCCGATATCGGGGCGCCCGTGATCTACGAGGCAAATCCCAATCACCCCAACCTGTTCGGACGCCTCGAATACATCAGCGAGCAAGGCACCCTGACCACGCATTACCGCCTGATTTATCCGGGCGCGATGCACCAGGCCAACGGAGGCTATTTGATCATCGAGGCCGAAAAGTTGCTCGCCGAGCCCCACGTCTGGCCGACCTTGAAGCGAACGCTCAAGGCCCGGCAAATCAAGATCGAGCTTCCCGCCGAAGAGCAACCCTCCGTCGCTCCGACACTCGATCCGGACGTGATCCCGCTGTCCGTCAAGCTCGTTCTGGTCGGCTCTCGCGAACTTTACTACCTGCTCCAGTCCATGGACCCGGAGTTCAACGAACTGTTCCGGGTTCTCGCGGAGTTCGACGACGATATCCCGCTGACGTCCGCATCGGTGCTGGATTTTGCGCGGCTCATCAAAACCCATGCCGAAGCCGACGGGTTCAAGCCCATAACGGCCGATGCCGTCGCCCGGCTGATCGAGTTCAGCGCACGGGAGGCGGAACACCAGGAGCGCTTTTCCGCGCGCGTGCACGATGTGTTCGAACTGGTCGCCGAGGCGGAGCAATTCCGTGGGCAGGAAGGCGCGGAGACAATCGCCGAACGGCATATCCAAAAAGCCTTGGCCGCCAAGGAAGAACGGCTCGGACGCATCAGCCGGATTCTGCTGGAAGACATGATGAACGACACCATTCTGATCAACACCGACGGCGACTCGGTCGGCAGGATCAACGGCCTGACCATACTGGAAATCGGGGACGTGCGGTTCGGCATGCCGGCGCGCATCACCGCCACCATTTATCCCGGCAGCCGCGGCGTAGTGGACATCGAACGCGAAGCCGAACTGGGGCAGGCCATACATTCCAAAGGCATCATGATTCTTTCCGGGTATCTGGGCCACAAATATGCCACGGAATTCCCCTTGGCCATCTCCGCCAACATCGCCCTGGAACAATCCTATGGCTATGTCGACGGCGACAGCGCGGCCCTCGCCGAAGTTTGCGCCTTGATTTCCGCTCTCACCGGGATACCGCTCGCACAGGCCTTCGCCGTCACCGGCTCCATCAACCAATACGGCGAGGTACAAACGGTGGGCGGCATCAACGAAAAAATCGAGGGCTTCTTTCGCCTGTGTGAAGCACGGGGGCTTACCGGCAGACAAGGCGTCGTCATCCCGAAAGTCAACATCCGCAACTTGATGCTGAAGGATGACGTCGTCGACGCCGTCCGCCGCCGCGAGTTCGCGGTTCATGCGGTGAACTCGGTGGATCAGGCCCTGGAACTGCTGACCGGGCAAAAGGCCGAGGACATCAATCGACTCGCCGTGGCCAAGCTGCGGCAGATGGCCAGGCACGCGGAGCGGAAATTCTAAAGAGTTTCAAGTCGAGAGCCGGCGAGGGCTGCCGCCCCTTCGACACGACTCAGTGTAGCGGGCACATTCGTCGGCAAAGGATTGCCGACCTACGCTAAGTCTGATGTGGACCGGGATAAGCCGCTAGTGCATTTTTCACCGCGGTTTAGTGATGCGGATCGGGAGAGTCGTAGGTCGGCAATCCTTTGCCGACAAAGACATCGAAAGGGGTTCCAGACCAACTCAATTTTGGAACAACGGTCGGCCTTATCCGGACCTGCATCGCTTCGTGTAGCGCCTTACCCCTTGGTCAAAGCCAAATATTTTTCGTATAGGGAATCGCGGTCTTCCGAGTAATCCGGATCCTTTTGAATGCAGTCCACGGGGCACACTTCCATGCATTGCGGCTTATCGAAATGCCCGACGCACTCGGTACAGAGCGCCGGATTGATTTCATAAATTTCTTCGCCCTGCGAAATGGCGCCGTTCGGGCACTCCGGCTCGCACACATCGCAGTTGATACATTCGTCGGTAATAATCAGAGCCATAACAATCTCACTAAAAACGTGTTCCAAAAGCGTCGCGAGCGGTCCGAAGGCAGGCCCCGTTCGGGGCGGCTCCCACGGATGGGAGCCGCAACACAAGGCCCGGAGTGTGCATTGAGTACATGACGAGTGCTCGCCGCTTCCTGCCGGCTCGGGCTACGCCTTGTGCTCCGCACGTCCCAATCCGCTCCCGGCGGATTTGGTCCCACACCTTCGCAACGCCGCTCTCGAACCGCGTAGTAGCTTTTAAGGCGCGTCTGGGAAACTAGCGTACTTTGCGACTAATGCTTCCCGCACCAGTTCCGGCACGAAACTCGACACGTCCCCGCCTAGCTTCGCGATTTCGCGAATCACCGAAGACGAAATGAACGCGTACTTTTCGCTGGGCGTCAAAAACATCGTCTCCAATTCCGCGCAAAGATGGCGGTTCATGCCGGCCAATTGAAATTCGAACTCGAAGTCCGACACTGCACGTAATCCGCGCAGAATCACGGTGGCGCCACACTTTTTCGCGCAGTTCACCAGCAGGGTATCGAAGCCCAGAACTTCGACGTTTCCCACCGCCTGCAACGAAGCTCGCGCCAATTCCACTCGCTCGTCCAGGTTGAACAACGGCGTCTTGTTCTTATTCTCCGCCACGGCGACGACCACTCGATCGAAGATGCGGGCGGCGCGCGTCACCAGGTCGACATGGCCATTGGTGATGGGATCGAATGTTCCGGGATAGATCGCGGTAATGATCATGGGAAGTGACCGGAAGAGATGCGTTCGCACAAATGGTAGCCGACTTCTCCCGCCCTGCCGTCGCGCAAAGTCCGCCAGTTTTCCGGAAGACTCTCGAGCCGAAAACTGCTCTCGGTTTCCACATAGATTTTAGCGTGGGATGAGAGCCAACCGTTCTCTTCCAGCGCCCGGCAGCACGGAATGACCAAGCCCTGGTGGAAAGGCGGGTCGAGAAAAACCACATCGAACGGCTGCCCCGCACCCTCCAAGAAACGCCCGACTTCCGCTTGGACGATTTCCACCGCCTCGGCGTTCAATAGCGCACGATTCCGTTCGAGAGCTCCGCACACTAACGCATCCCGTTCCACTTGCACGACCTTGGCGGCGCCGCGCGAAGCGGCTTCGAATCCCAGCGCGCCGCTACCCGCGTATAGATCGAGACAGCGAGCGCCTTCGATGTCGTTCCGCAACCAATTGAACAGCGTTTCCCGGACCCGGTCCGGCGTCGGCCGGAGTCCGGGAGCATCGGGAAACTTGAGCTTGCGGCTGCGGAAACGGCCGGCGATGATGCGGAGCTCATTCTTCACTTCGCCCCGCCGCCGACCAGCACGGTCCGCATCTTGCCCGGATCGATCCGGGACCGGAAAGCGCGCTTGATATCCTCCCGGGTCACCGCCTCCACCTTCTCGGTAAACGTGGCGAGGTAATCAAGAGGACGGTTGTAAAACGCGACGTTGGCCACCTGCAGGGTGAGTTTCTGATTGCTGTCCAGGCGCAAAACGAAACCGCCGATGATATTTTTCTTGGCGGCTTCCAGTTCCTTATCGGTCGGTCCGTTCGCGGCGAAATCCTTGATGGTGTCGAGAGCGACGCGCAAGGCTTCCTCGGCCTTATCGTTGCGGGTCTGGAGCCCCATCTGGAAAGGCCCGAGTTCCCGAAGCGGCATGAAATAGCTGTAGGCGCTGTAGGAAAGCCCTCGTTTTTCGCGGACTTCCGTGCTAACGCGGGAAACCAGGCCGCTGCCGCCGAGAATGTGGTTACCCACGTAAAGCGGAAAATAGTCGGGATCGGTCGCCGTCATCCCTAGAACTCCGGCACGCACATGAGTCTGCTCCGACGGGAACTGCTGTTTGATGATTTCGGCCGACTGCAGCGGCGCGGGCGCAGGCAACGCTGGCGGAGCCGAGCCTTTTTCGAGGCCCGACAGCAGTTTTTCGGCGACAGCTTCAGCCTCGGCCCGTTTCACATCGCCCACGATCACGACGATGGCATTGCTCGCCACATAGTGGCGTTTATGGAAATCGACCAGATCCTCGCGGGTCAATGGCGCCACGGTTTCGGCGAAACCCTCCTGCGGATGGGCATAAGGATGGTTACCGTACAGTACTTGGAAAAACGCGATCTCGACGAGTTCGTCCGGTTCCTCGCCGCGCTGCTTGATCGCGAGCAGCGTCCGGTTTTTCTCCCGGTCGAAGTCTTTCTGCTCGAAACGGGGGTGAGCCAAGACTTCCCGGGCCGTATCCAAGGCGACACCGAGCTTCTCGGGATGGGTCAGGCTGCGCAGCGACAAATAGGCCGAATCGCGCGAAACACCGGTTCCCATTGATGCTCCGACGCTCTCGAGCCGCTGGGCGATGGCATCGGCATCCCAGTCTCCCGCGCCGGTGTCGAGCATGCCGGACGTGAGAGCGGCAAGGCCGAATTTTTCACCGTCGCGGGCACTGCCCGCGTCGAACACGACCTGAACGTCGAGCAGCGGCAAGCCTTCGGTCGGCACGAAATAGATCCGACCGCCCTGCGGCGAGACCCAATGCTGGATTTCCGGCACGGCGTAAACCGGCGCGCTGATCAACAAGAACAGAAACACGATCCATCGGGACATGCGCTTAACGAACATGATCACCTCCCATCGGTGCGGCTTCTTCCGGCGCCTTCGCGCCTTCGGGCATGGGCAACGGCTCCAGATAGGCCACACTCAGCCGATCGTCGATCAGGTATTTCCGGGCAACCTTTTGAACCTGCTCGGCCGTCACGGCGTTGACCTTGTCCACATACTCCTGGACGGTTTTCCAACCGAGCCCGACGGTTTCGGTCATGCCAAGCTGCATCGCCTGATAAAACATGGAATCCCTCTGATAAATATGATGGGCCAGAACCTGCGCCTTGACCCGCTCCAGTTCCGCGGCGGAAACCGGTTCGTCCTGAAGGCGACGGATTTCCTCGCCCAATGCTTTCTCCAGTGCCTGCAAGGTCTTGCCTTGGGCGGGCGTCCCCTCCAGGGTAAAAAGATTGGACAAGCGTGAATAAAGGTTATAGCCGGCTCCGGCGGATGCCGCCACCTGCTGCCCGCGCACCAAGCGGCTGGACAGCCGCGCGCTGTTGCCGCCATCCAGAATCCCGGCGGCGACTTCGAGCGCGTAAGCCTCCCAATCCTCTTCGCCTATTGTTCGCAAGGCGGGGGTCTTGTAGCCCATCACGAGATACGGCAGCTTGGCCGGCAGACGAACCGTCATACGCCGCGCCCCGAGTTGCTCGACCTCGCCTCGCGGCTTGATTTCCGGCAGTTTGCTGGGTTTCAACGGACCGAAGTATTTCTTGGCGAGTGCGTAAACCTCCTGCGGATTCACGTCGCCGACGATGACAAGGATGGCGTTGTTCGGCGCGTACCAAAGTCCGTACCAATGCTTGAGATCGCCCACCGTCAATCCGCTGACGTCGTCCGGCCAGCCGATGACCGGATTCTTGTAAGGGCTGTTGGTGTAGGCAACCGCCTGAAAATGCTCCTCCATTTTGGCGCGCGGCTGATCGTCGGTGCGCAGCCGCCGCTCCTCCAGGACGACTTGTTGTTCCTTCTTGAATTCCTTGTCGGACAGGAGCAGATTCCGCATGCGGTCCGCTTCCAGTTCGAAGCTCACGGGCAGCCTGGTTTTTTCCAGGGTCTGAAAATAGGCCGTGTAATCTTGCCCGGTGAAGGCGTTTTCTCGACCTCCGTTTGCTGCGATAATACGGGAGAATTCGCCCGGCGGGTGTTTCTCGGTACCCTTGAACATCATATGCTCGAGCATGTGCGAGATGCCGGTGATACCGCCGTATTCATAGCTTGCGCCCACTTTGTACCAAACCTGCGTAACGACTGCCGGCGCACGGTGGTCTTCCTGGACCAAAAGCTTCAACCCGTTATCCAGCCGGAACTCGTGAACCGCAGGCTCAGCAGCGTGAAGCGACAACGGTAATACCAGCAAGGCCAGACGGAGTCCGCGAAACTGCATTTGACGCTCTCCTGAATGTGTTGAGGATTGAACGGCAGGTTGCCGAACCAGCCGGTATTGTAAACGAAGACCGTAGCGAAACGATGAACTCGACGACTGATATCGAATCCACGAATGCCGTTTCCTGGCGAACCTATCTCGCCCTGTGCAAACTCAAGGTAGTCGGCCACATCGTGTTCACCGCCGTGATCGGCATGTTTTTGGCCGTTCCGGAACTCCCTCCTCTGGCGGTTTCGTTGTGGGCAAGCCTCGGCATCGGTCTCGCCGCCGCGTCCGCAGCCGCTCTCAACCACTTCCTGGACCGCCGTGCGGACGCCGAAATGGCGCGCACCCAGAACCGCCCCTTGCCCTCAGGGCACGTTCAGCCGAACCAGGTGGTGATCTTCGCCGCCACTCTGGGCACGCTCTCGATGGCGATTCTGATCCTGTTCGTAAACGCGCTAACCGCGTTTTTGACCTTTCTTTCGCTGATCGGCTACGCCTTCATCTACACCGTCTATCTGAAGCGCGCGACTCCGCAGAACATCGTGATCGGCGGCGCGGCCGGCGCGGCTCCGCCGGTGCTCGGCTGGTGCGCCGTGACCGGCGGGGTGCACCCTTACGCCCTGCTGCTGTTCCTGCTGATCTTCACCTGGACCCCGCCCCATTTTTGGGCCTATGCCATCGCGAAGCGCGACGATTACGCCAAGGTGAACATCCCCATGCTGCCCGTGACCCACGGCGTGGAGGTAACGCAGCTGCACATCCTGCTCTACACCATATTGCTGGTGATCGTAAGCCTGTTCCCGTATCTCACCGGCATGAGCGGCTTTCTTTATCTGGGAGCGGCCGTGGGGCTCGGAATCGGATTTTTATACTACGCGATTCGCCTCAAGAAAGAGGCAGACAACAAGCTGGCCATGAAAACTTTCGGCTATTCGCTGGTCTATCTGGTCGGGATATTTTCGGCCTTGTTGATCGATCATTACGTTCCGCTCATTGCGGGCTTGACTCGGTAGTATTGTGTAGGTCGGCAATCCTTTGCCGACGGCGTGTCGGAAAGGGATTTCCGACCTACGACAGCTCTCCACAGACCCATTTGCCGCCCAATGCCTTACTACCCGGTTAAAAAGAAAATCGTCCCCCGCGGATCGGATCAACTTCCCGATCGAGCCTTTTCCCATCTCCCGCCGCTGCTGCAACGCATTTACACCGCGCGCCGGCTGATCGTCGCCGAGGAACTGGACCGCTCGCTGGCAAAACTCCCCTCGCCCTGGCTGTTGAGCGGCATGGAAGCCATGGCCGATCAACTGACGGAGGCGATTCGAAAAAATCAGAGCATTCTCGTCATCGCCGATTACGACACAGACGGCGCCACCGGCTGCGCGGTGGCCGTCCGGGGACTGAGGTTGCTCGGCGCGGAGCGAGTCTCCTATCTCGTACCCAACCGTTTCGAATACGGCTACGGTCTGACGCCGGAGATCGTCGCGATGGCCGCCCAAAGTACTCCGGACGTTCTCCTGACCGTCGACAACGGCATCTCCAGCCTGGAAGGCACGGCGGCGGCGAAAGCCCGCGGCATGCGGGTCTTCATCACCGATCATCACCTGCCGGGGTCGGAGCTTCCCGGCGCGGACGCCATCGTCAACCCGAATCTGGCCGGCGATCCTTTCCCGAGCAAATATCTGGCCGGCGTCGGCGTGATGTTTTATGTCCTTTCCGCGGTGCGAATCCGACTTCGAGCCGCCGGCCATTTCGCTCGAACTGGTGCCGAAGAGCCGAATCTCGCGCAACTGCTGGACTTGGTGGCTCTGGGCACGGTCGCCGACGTGGTGACGCTGGATCACGTCAACCGCATCCTGGTTCATCAGGGACTTCAGCGCATCCGCTCGGGACAAGCCCACGCAGGATTGCTGGCGCTGCTGGAGGTTTCCGGGCGCAATTCACGCATCATCACGGCAGCCGACCTCGGCTTCGCCGTCGCGCCCCGGCTCAACGCGGCCGGCCGGCTCGAAGACATGACCCTCGGCATCGAGTGCCTGCTGACCGACGATGCCGATGCCGCCCGCGCCATGGCCGTCCGGCTCGACCAGCTGAACCGGGATCGGCGCGAGATCGAGGAACAGATGAAGCTCGACGCGCTCGCTCATCTCGAAGACCTCGATACCTCCTTGGCGACTAAGCCGGGACTTTGCTTGTTCGACGATTCCTGGCATCAGGGCGTGGTCGGCATACTGGCGTCCCGGATCAAGGACCGCGTGAATCGGCCGGTGATTGCTTTCGCCCGTACCGACGGCGACGAGATCAAAGGCTCCGCGCGCTCGATTCCGGGCGTGCACATCCGCGACGTCCTGAGCGATATCGCGACGCGCTGCCCGAACCTGCTGCGGAAATTCGGCGGACACGCGATGGCCGCGGGCCTGAGTCTCCACCGGGACGACCTGGCGCACTTCACCGAGCTGTTCGAGGAAGAGGTGGCTCGCCATTTGGCCGACCTGGACCTCGACCACGCGATACACAGCGACGGGCCGCTCGAAGCCCACGAAATGGCGCTGGAAGTTGCCGAACTGCTGCGCCAAGCGGGCCCCTGGGGCCAAGGCTTTCCCGAACCCTTGTTCGACGGCGAATTCGACGTGGCGCAAAGCCGCATCGTCGGAGACCGCCATCTCAAATTTCTCCTCAAGATCCCGAACTCGGACAAGCTGATCGACGGTATTGCCTTTTTCGTCGACCAACCAGCCGATTGGCTGGCCTGCCGACGCCTTCGAGCCGTCTATCGGCTCGATATCAATGAATTTCGCGACGGCCGAAACGTCCAATTACGTATGGAGTACATGGAAGGTCGCGACTAAAGCGACGTTTGCGATTGGAAGGGGCCGATTAAAGGCCCGTTTGCGATTGGGAAGCGGCGAAACCTGAGTACGGCACAGCCTCTCCCACGGGTTCACCGAAACGGGAGTCTTTTAAGGGAGTTCATGAGTCGGATACGGATATCCGCGGCCGAATTCTCGGCTTCGCGTCGGCTTTCGCCATGTACGGCTTCAAGCCCGCTTTTGCGAGATTATTGTCATGTCGCACGGTCCGACAACCTGGATGTGGGCGCAAGCCTGCGAACTGCTGGAACAGGCGGAGCGGCTCCATCGGCGCTTCTTTCAAGTCCATAGACTTATCGCCTCCCGGCCGACGTGGGAACCGCCCGTCGACATCATCGAAACCCGCGATGCGATCACCATCACGGTCGTATTGCCGGGTGTGCCTCCGGAAGCCATCGATGTCGCCGTAACCGAGGACCTAGTCGTCATATCCGGCGAAAGGTCCTTGAAGATCGCCCCGGATAGCGCCGTCATCCATCGCCTGGAAATACCTTACGGCCGCTTCGAGCGGCGCATCCAATTGCCGCCTTGGCGATTGCGTCCCGGTGACCCGATTTACGCAAACGGCTGTCTGACCATTCCTCTTTTTAAGACGGATTGATTGCCGCCATGAAAACCGAACAACGATCAGACAAACACTCCGAGTCCGCTGTAATCCTACCTCCGGATACCATCGCGATCATTCCGGTGCGGAATATCGTGCTTTTCCCGGGCGTCATCGTTCCCATCAGCGTCGGGCGGGAACCCTCCATTGCCGCGGCCCAGTATGCGCTTCGCCGGGACACCTCGGTCGGAATCCTGCTGCAGCGGGACCCCAAAGTAGACGTACCCGAGCCGGACGAACTTTATACGGTCGGCACCCAGGCCGCCATCCTGCGCTACGTGACCGGGCCGGAAGGCTCGCACAACATTGTCTGCCAGGGCGAGCAACGCTTTCGTATCCTCGAATTCCTGGAAGGGTATCCGTTTCTCGCAGCCCGCATCGAGCCGATCAAGGAACAAGAGATCGAAACGCCCGCCATCGAGGCCCGTCTGCTGCAATTGAAGAACCAAGTGGCCGAAGTACTGGCGCTGCTCCCTCAGGCCCCGCCGGAATTGTTGAACGCCGTTCAACAGGTATCCTCGGCACACACGCTGGCCGACCTGGTGGCTTCATTCATGGATTTGGCGATCGCCGAAAAGCAGGAAATCCTTGAGACGTTGGACGCTCAGACACGGCTCGACAAAATCTCGAACCTTCTTCGCCATCGCATTCAGGTCCTCCGCATCTCCAAGGAAATCAGCGACCAGACCAAACAAACCATGGATGAGCGCCAGCGCGAATTCCTGCTTCGCGAACAGCTCAAGACGATTCAAAAGCAACTGGGCGAAACCGACGAACGCACCGAGGAAATCGGCGAACTGTACGAAGCCATTGCCAAGGCGAAAATGCCCGAAGAGGCCGAAAATCAGGCGATGAAGGAGCTGAAGCGGCTGGAACGGATGCCCGAGGCGAGCGCCGAGCACTCCATGGTGCGCAGCTATCTGGAATGGCTGGTCGAACTGCCCTGGTCGGTGGAGACCGAGGACCGCCTGGATGTCGCCGAGGCGCGGCAGGTCCTGGATGAAGATCACTACGGCCTCGAAAAGATCAAAAAGCGGATTCTCGAATATCTCGCGGTACGCAAACTGAATCCTGCGGGAAAAAGCCCGATCCTCTGTTTCGTCGGGCCGCCCGGCGTCGGCAAAACCTCCCTGGGACAAAGCATCGCCCGCGCCACCGGCCGCAAATTCGTACGGGTCAGCCTGGGCGGGGTTCACGACGAGGCCGAAATCCGGGGACACAGGCGAACCTATATCGGCGCCTTGCCCGGCAACATCATCCAGGCCATCCGTAAGGCCGGCGCGCGCAATTGCATCATGATGCTGGACGAAATCGACAAGCTCGGCGCCAGCTTCCACGGAGATCCCTCCGCGGCCCTGCTGGAAGTGCTCGATCCCGAGCAGAACAGCACCTTCCGCGACAACTATCTCGCGGTTCCGTTCGACCTCAGCCACGTCATGTTCATCAGCACGGCGAACATGCTCGACACGATTCCCGGTCCCTTGCGCGACCGCATGGAAGTGATCCACCTACCCGGCTACACGACCGAAGAAAAGCTTCAGATCGCCCGGCGTTATCTCGTTTCCAAGCAGGCCGAAGCTTGCGGCCTGGACCCCGATCAATGCGAGATCACCGACGAGGCGCTCACCGCCATCATCCGCGACTATACCCGCGAAGCCGGCGTAAGAAACCTGGAACGGGAAATCGGCGCCGTGTTCCGCCATGCCGCCGTCCGCATCGCCGAAGGCGAAATCGAGCGCCTGACGGTGACCCCCGAGCTTCTGCCGACCATTCTGGGCCCGCGGCGCTTCGAAAGCGAAGTCGCGATGCGCACCAGCGTGCCCGGCGTCGCCACCGGCCTCGCCTGGACCCCAGTGGGCGGCGACATTCTCTTCATCGAAGCCAGCCGCGCTCCCGGCACCGGCAAACTGACGCTGACCGGACAACTGGGCGATGTCATGAAGGAAAGCGCCCAAGCCGCCCTGAGTCTTGCCAAGGCCCGCTGCGCCGATCTCGGCATCCAGCCCGAAGTATTCGAAAAAAGCGACATCCACATCCACGTCCCCGCGGGAGCCACGCCCAAAGACGGCCCCAGCGCCGGGGTCGCCATCTTCGTCGCCCTAGTCTCCCTGCTCACCCAAAAGGCGGTCCGCAACGACACCGCCATGACCGGCGAAATCAGCCTGCGCGGCCTGGTCCTGCCGGTCGGCGGCATCAAAGAAAAGGTGCTCGCCGCCCTCGCCGCCGGCATCACCCGTGTCCTCCTGCCGGCCCGCAATCAAAAGGAACTGGAGGAAATCCCCGCCGAAGCAAAGGAGAAACTGCAATTCATCTGGCTGGAACAGGTGGAGGACGCGCTGAAGGAAACACTGGGCGGGTTGAATGGCTGAGCATACCGGTCTATGCGATCGCCCAAGTAAAGGAAGCTATGAACAAGTGGATTCCGTTCATGGCTCGACAAGCTCACCACGAACGGAATCAATACGTTACCGTTCGTCCTGAGCCTGTCGAAGGACTTAATCAGAGCTCGTAGGATGTGCTGAACGCAGTGAAGCGCATCGTTCGCAATGCCGAGATGACGATTTGTGTAGAAACCCTCTTCTCTCTCGGAGAGGGTGGCCGGCAGGCCGGGTGAGGGCGACTCGTCCATAAACCAAGTGAGCAAACCGACATCCCATCGGTATTTCAAACACTCACCTCCCAAACCCCCGCCCCAGAGTCTCGTTCCGATACATGACGTAAGCATTCGCTTACAAAAATTTCAGCCTTTTCTGACATACAGGCATCCGCACAGGCTCACCTAGTGAGCCACTACCCATGCTATAAGGTTTACATTGCATGGGAGATAAGAGATGGCCGCTGATCGTGCTTATTGGAAATATTGGGCAGTAATTCGACGCGAATCCGGTGATCGGGCGAATTATCACCTTTTGCCATATCACTGCATCGATGTAGCGGCAGTTGGAACCCTATACGCCACTCCGCTTCGGATTGATAAGGAACCAAATTAAGACTAAATCCAGTCCTCCTCTTTAGAGCGGCTGTCGGAGTGGTTTACGGCTCGTGGGAGCGGGCTTCTTTAGCCCGCGATAATCGCCTGATCGCAGGCTAAAGCCCGCTCCCACACCAAGCCCATTTGCAATCAATCCTTACGTACGAATGGAAACTGCTTTAATCCGGAACCCACCAATGAAATATTCCAAACAGATCAAGCCCATTAGCCATCTCAAGGCCCACGCCGCCGAGGTCATACGCCAACTCACCGAAGAACGCGAACCCCTGGTAATTACCCAGAACGGCGAAGCCAAGCCGGTTATCCAGGACGTCAAAACCTATGAGGAAACGGAGGAAACATTGGCGCTGCTGAAAATTTTGGCGCTCGGAACCCGGCAGATCGAAGCCGGCAACGTGCAGGAACCGGCCGATGTTATCGGCCGATTACGCAACAAGGGACGAGAGTGATGGTTCATCGCGTTCTTTTGACCGCTGATGCCGCCGATGACCTCGAAGATCCGTTCGACTACATTTGCACACAGGATTCACCGGACGCGCCGCTCACGTGCTGGACGAAATCCAGCATGTTTTCGATAGCCTCGCGGAATTTCCCAAGCAGGGCGTCTACCCGAGAGAGCTATCGGCCCTCGGCATTCATGAATACCGCGAATTATTCTTCAAGCCTTACCGAATCGTTTATCGAACCATCGACGATACCGTCTATGTCATGCTGATCGCGGACGGACGGCGCGACATGCAGACTTTGCTGGCGCGACGGTTATTGGGGAAGCGATTGTAAGAGAAACATAAGAAGCGATTTCGCCGTTTTTGGTTATTGGGGGATAGGAAATGGAAAATGGGTATTGGAAATATTGGGGGAAGGCCCGTAAAGAAGGCGAAGCGGGAACGCCTTATCACCTCTTGCCGTATCACAGTCTGGATGTGGCGGCGGTGGGGAAAGTGTTCTTGAAAAGGCATCCGCGTCTAGCAGAGCAACTCGCCAACGACTTGGCCATGCCTCTAAGACTTTTTGTGCAATGGCTTACGTTTTGTCTTGCGATGCACGATCTAGGAAAGTTCGCCATCTCTTTTCAGGGTTTGGAGCAAGAGCTTCACGAAAAGCTGACAGGGCAAACCGAACGCAAGGATTACGCATTACGCCATGACAGCCTCGGTTTCTTGTTTTGGCATGAATACCTTCTGGGCAAGTTTTCCGATGCCGGTTTTCTTGGTATGGAGCCGAAAAGCCGCGCGTTCCGGCAAGGCAAAGAATGGTTTTTCGACCGATGGATGAAGCTGGTCACGGGGCATCACGGTGAGCCGCCCAATATCTGCAACGGCGATCATAATTGGAGAACCGATGCCTTCTTTGCCGAAGATGATTTGGCGGCGGCGGAGTGCTTTTGGCAGGACTGCTTAACCCTGCTCGCCCCGGACGCAACCCAGCTTGCAAAGCTATTGGAGAACAGGGATTTTGCCAAAGCGATTCAGCCTCATTCCTGGCGTCTGGCGGGACTTGCGGTCTTGTGCGACTGGATCGGTTCGAATCGTGAGATATTCCATTATTGCTCCGAAAAAACGGATTTGGACCACTATTGGCGGAAATATGCGCTACCCCGCGCCGAGGAAGCTTTACTCAGAGCCGCTGTGCTGCCGGCAAAAGTGGCGCATTACGCGGGCATCGAGCCACTTTTTCCTTACATCGACAACGCGACACCTCTGCAACGCTTTTGCCACGAGCACATATTGGAGGCGGAGCCGCAACTCTTAATATTGGAAGATGTCACCGGTGCAGGGAAAACCGAAGCGGCACTCATCCTTACTCAACGCCTGATGGCGTTAGGTTTGGCCGATGGTTTCTATATCGGTCTGCCCACCATGGCAACGGCCAATGCCATGTACGAACGCATGGCGGAATGCTACCGCAAACTATACGAACCGGATGAAAGGCCCTCTTTGGTGCTAGCGCACAGCGCACGGCATTTGTCCAAGCTATTCCACGATTCAATACTTAACCAGGCCAACGACGGGTTGAACTATTCCGGCCAGCCGGGGGCTTCGGCTCAATGCGCCGCTTGGCTGGCGGACAACAGCAAAAAGGCGCTATTGGCTGATGCCGGCATCGGAACGCTGGATCAGGCACTTCTGACAGTCCTTCCCGCCCGCCATCAATCCCTGCGTTTGTATGGCCTGAGCCGAAAAGTGTTAGTGGTTGATGAGGTACATGCGTATGACGTTTATATGCACCGTTTGTTGCAAACCGTCTTGCAGGGCCACGCACGTATGGGTGGCAGCGCCATTCTCCTGTCCGCTACGCTGCCGAGCAAAATGCGGCAGGAACTCGTTGACGCCTTCCAAGAGGGGCTGAAAGGCGATTTTCAAACCGTTTCCACCCAGAGCCCTTATCCGCTCGTCACGCACCTGACCCGACAGAAACTTTCCGAATCCCGCATCAAAACCCGCAGCGAAGTCCGACGCGCGATCAAGTTGGAATTTCTTGATCGGGAATCA
This sequence comes from Methylocaldum sp. GT1BB, assembly GCF_051027545.1. Lineage (NCBI taxonomy): Bacteria > Pseudomonadati > Pseudomonadota > Gammaproteobacteria > Methylococcales > Methylococcaceae > Methylocaldum > Methylocaldum sp. GT1BB. Next base: position 459,451 of record NZ_CP194902.1, read on the forward strand.
CAAGTCATTGATCTCATTAAGAGTGCCGCCGATGAAGGCCGCTGTGTTTGTTGGATAAGGAATACCGTGGACGATGTGCGCAAATCCTTTTACAACCTGAGCGAAACAGCGGGAATAGATACAAATCGCCTGTCGCAGTTTCACAGCCGATTTGCTCTCAAGGATCGTTTGGATCGGGAAGAACAAGTCTTAGGTTGGTTCGGCACCAAATCCAAATCGGAGGATAGAAGCGGGCGAATACTCGTGGCGAGCCAAGTGATTCAAGAATCTCTCGACGTCGATCTGGATTCAATCATCAGCGATTTAGCCCCGGTCGATCTCCTCATCCAACGCGCCGGTCGTCTACACCGCCATCGCCGAGACTTAAATGGAAAGCGGCTTCCACAAGGACAGCTTAAGGATTTGCGTCCTCGTCCGGTATTTTATATCCATGCTCCGAGTTTTACCGAAGCGCCCAAATCCGATTGGTATCGAGCGGCTTTTCCGAAAGCTTGTTGGGTTTACCCCAATACCGCCCAGCTTTGGCTGACTCATAAGGCACTACGGGTAAACGGATTGCTCCGCATGCCCAAGGATGCCCGCCGACTAATCGAGTACGTGTATGACGGAATTTCCAGCTTTCCGGAAACATTGAGCGACAGCGATTTGAAAGTGGATGGCGAAAAAAAGGCCAAAGTCAGCCAAGCTGATTTCAACGCCTTGAACCTAGACGAAGGCTATACCCACAGCGGGCTTTGGGATGAAGAAGTCCGCATTCCAACGCGGCTCGGTGATGAGCAGAAAACCGTTTACTTGGCTTACATCGAAAACGGTGAACTTCGCCCCTTGTACTCGGGCGATTTTCCTTGGGATCTGAGCAGCGTAAAGCTGCCCGAGCGTTGTATCGGCGGTGTTGCTCTTGACGCTGAACATCAGCGAATGGTGGATGATTTAAAGCAACGGAATGTCAAGTTCCATGCATCCGACTTGATTTTGCCGTTGGAGTCGGATGAACAAGGAGGATGGCGGGGAAGGGTCCAGGACAAAACAGGGAATTCAGTAGATATTTCTTACGATTCCATGCAAGGGTTTATTTTTAAAGGGAATTGAGGAGGGGTTACCTCCTCAATCTATCCTCACGGACGTGAGGAACATTAATTCACCATATTAGGTAACTTCCGTTCCCTACGGTTCATCCCCACGGATGTGGGGAATACGAGAGTTTACCAAAATTTTTGCCTTTTAACTTCCGTACCCTACTTATTTTAATATTGACCTGCTATCTGCTCGGCGTTATCGTCTTGTTCTCGATTACTCATGAGCAGGAGGTTTCGCGTGGCACTGTTTGTTGAGCTATTGAATCTTTTTTTGGGAAAACGTGCCAGAGACAGCAATGGACCGCCAGGAGTTCCGATACTGGCATTAACTGTAGCGATCCTTTCTCTACTGCTTAGCCTATTGCTGGCCGAAGCTTTGATTTTGCGGATGACCTAAGCCGTTCACCAGCCCGCTTGGATTGGAGATTCTGAGGTGCCATGGAGGCGGAGCGGGAACGACACGCCGTTTCCTCGCATTCCAATTCTAAAGCGGGAACAAAGGGAACTGACTATTTTTGTTTTCGGGAGACAAAATGAACCTTCTTCAAGACCAGTGGATTACTGTTATTCGCCTTAACGGAAGCGAGACATCGGAAAAAATCGCTCCCCATCAAATCACCGATGGCTATGAGAATAACCCCATCGTCGATGTTTTCGCTCCCCGCCCCGATTTCAAGGCTGCCCTATATCAATTCCTGCTCGGCCTCTTGCATACCGCCGCCGCACCGGATAGCGAATTGGAATGGGAGGATTTTTGGGATGAGCCGCCATCTCCCGAATACCTCGAAAAAAAGTTCCTGGTCTACAAGGATTGTTTCGAACTTGACGGAGAAGGACCGGCGTTTATGCAGGACTACGACGCCGAGGAACTGATGCAGGCGGAATTGTTGCCCGTGGAAGATATTATCGGCGGCGTACTCAGCGAAAATACCCGCAAGAAAAACGCCGATTTATTCGTCAAGCAGGGGAGTATTCAAAACATTTCCCCGTATTGGGCGGCGATTGCCTTATTCACCGTTCAAATCAATGGCGTTCCCGCCTGGGGACAGCATCGGGTGGGACTGCGCGGCAACGGTCCATTGACGACCCTGGTGATGCTCAATCAGGAACACCGCAAATCCACTCTTTGGCAAAAGTTGTGGTTGAACGTCCTGACACAGGAAAAAATCCGCACGCTTCCCGGCAATCTCCGAAAAACCGCCCGCGCCGACTATTTTCCCTGGATGGCGAAAACTCGGGTCAGTCCCAAAGGAGAAATCACGACGCCGCAGGATTGCCATCCCCTGCAAGTCTTCTGGGCCATGCCGCGCCGTATTCGGCTGCAATTCTCCGGGGAAGCAGAAACTTGCCAACTCACTGGCGAACCAAGCGAAAACCTCGTTACCGGATATCGCCGGCTAGGCGGCGGCGTGAACTACAGTGGTGCCTGGCAACATCCTTTGACACCCTACTATCTGGACGCCAAGCATGAAAAGCCACCTATCAGCATGAAAGGACAGCCAGGCGGGTTCTGCTATCGCCATTGGCTTAATGTGAATTTAACGGTCGATACCAATCAGCCGGCCGAGGTAATAAAGATATTCATTGATCGTCGGCAATCCCATATAAAAGCCGCGGGTAAACCGCAGTTATGGTTGTTCGGCTACGACGCCGAAAACGCCAATGTGCGCTGCTGGTATGAAAGCTTGATGCCGGTTTACCGGGTTCCCGAAAGCTACCGGAAAACCCTGGTGGAAACAGTCGCCTTATGGGTCGATACCGCCGTCGAAGTTATGAAAAATCTCCGCAGCGCAATCAAAACGGCGTGGTTTAAGCGGCTTCAAGACGCCCAAGGCGACTTTTCTTTTCTGGACAGTGCCTTCTGGCAGGAAACCGAACCGGATTTCTACCGAAATTTGGAAGGCTTACTGGACTGTTTACAAAACGGCACCGATCAATCCGCTCTTCACTTTGCTTGGAGGGAAAAATTAACCAACCAAGCCATCCATTTATTTGATCTGTGGGCTACGTCCGGAAATTTTGAAGACATGAGTATGAAGCGAATCATCCAAGCCCGTAACGAGTTGGTGGATTGGCTCGTCAAGGGCAAGCAGATCAAACAACTCGCCAAATTTGGCAAAGCAGCCTAATTCCCATAAATGGAGAAAATCATGAGTAAACCTTATTACGATAAGCAAGGCTTGCGCGATTGGTGGGAAGAGCTTCAAGGCATCTCCAAGGAAAACGCGAATCATCGGGGGGAACGGGCGGAATTGCGACGGTGCGACAACATTGACCAAATATTTGCCGGAGCCGGCCCTATGTTCGTTCGATTGTGCCGTCGGTTGCCATATTGGAGCCAACGTTATCCCGAAGCGCTGGCTGTCCTAGCGGCTTTGCTGGCCCGCGTCGAAAAATGCTCGGGCCATTCTTTTGCGGCCCAACTCGGTACTCCGAAAGACGGCTTGGCCCGTCCGGTAATGTCGGAATTTCGTTTTCAGAAAATGCAAAAGGTTACCAATTGGGATGAGCTATTCATCAATTTACGACGCGCAGTCGATCTCTTGGGAAACGAAGTCAACGTCATTTCTTTAGCCGACACCATTTTTCTTTGGGCACAAAAACTCAATGGCGAAATTGATATTCCCGAAGTACGCCGCCTACCCTTTGAACTAGCTAAGGATTACTACAGTAAAACGCTTGAACTTGAAAAATAGACATTCGCTTAATCTATTCATTCAACAATAAGGAAAATAGTCATGACCCAATTTATCCAGTTGCATTTTCTCACTTCTTATCCGCCGTCCAATCTGAACCGTGACGATACTGGAAAACCGAAAACGGCCAAAATGGGTGGAGAGGACCGTTTGCGGATTTCCTCGCAAAGCCTTAAACGCGCTTGGCGCGTTTCAGATTTGTTCAAGGAAAGTCTCGATGGACACATCGGAACTCGCACTAAACTCTTGGGCGTCAAAGCGTATGATCGCCTGCAAAAGGCCGGAATCTCTGTAGAAGACGCGCTGGAATGGGCAAAAGCCATCGCCGATAAATTCGGCAAATTGAAATCTCTTACGGCCGAGGAAAAAAGGAAAGCAGGAAGTCTCCCTGAGCCGGAAAAGATCAAGGTCTTGCTCAAAGAACTGGAAATTGAGCAATTGGTTCATGTCAGCCGCTCCGAGCAGGAAGCCATAGATGCTTTGGTAGATAAGCTGGCTCACGAAAAGCGCGCTCCCGATTCCGAAGAATTGGGATTCCTGACTAAAGATACCCAAGCCGTCGATATCGCGTTATTCGGACGCATGTTGGCTTCCAAGCCGATCTTCAATGTCGAAGCTGCCGCCCAGGTAGCTCACGCCATTACCGTACACAGAGTCGCCGTGGAAGACGATTACTTCACGGCGGTGGACGATCTCAATACCCACGAGCTGGATGCAGGTTCGGCCCATATCGGCGAATTCGGTTTTGCCGCCGGCTTGTTTTATCTCTATCTCTGCATTAACCGCGACCTGCTGATCAAAAATCTTTCCGGCAATGAAGAATTGGCCCGCAAAGCCATCGCCGGTTTGATTTCCTGTGCGGCGAAAATCGCGCCTTCTGGCAAGCAGAACAGTTATGCGTCCCGCGCCCATGCTTCCTATGCGCTGGCGGAAAAAGGCCCGCAACAGCCACGTTCGTTATCCGTCGCTTTTCTCAAACCTATCACCGGTGTCGATATGCTGAACAGCGCTATCCAAGCGATGGAACGGCAGCAGAAAAACATGGATCAGGTTTATGGCCCCTGCGCCGATGAACGGTACTACTTCAATGTTGAAAAAGAAAATGGCGTAGGAAGTTTGAAGGCGCTTATCGAGTTTGCGGCGCGATGAACAAGGGAGAACCGAACATGAAGGATTATTTGGTTTTCCGGCTCTATGGCCCGATGGCAGCTTGGGGAGAAATCGCCATCGGCGAATCCCGGCACAGCGCGACCCACCCAAGCAAATCCGCCATTCTCGGGCTTATGGCAGCGGCCCTCGGAATTCGGCGCGATGAGGATGAACGACAGACAGAATTGGCTTCAGCTTATGGTATAGGCGTTAAATTGCTGACACCCGGCAGCCTGTTGAAGGACTATCACACCGCGCAGGTCCCCAGGGCGGAAAAGAATGTCCGGTATTTTACCCGCAAGCAGGAATTAGAAGCCGGTTCCGATAAGATCGGAACCATACTTTCCAGCCGCGAATACCGCTGTGATTCGTTAGCTATCGTGGCGGTATGGGGCAAGCAGAATACCCTTCCCTATACCTTGCAGCATCTCGTTAACAAACTGGCTAGACCGGAGTTCCATCTTTATCTCGGACGAAAATCCTGTCCCTTGAGCGCGCCTGTACAAGCGCGTGTGTTGACTTTTCCTGATTTGCGAACAGCCCTGGATAAAACCCATTTTTGCGCGCTTTACATGGCTGCCGGGAATATTATCTGTCCTTCACCTATCGAGAATGAGTTACTACCTGTCGGGACCATTCGTTACTTCTGGGAGGAAACCGAAAACGCCGGAATGGAAGCGGTTCAGAGCACACAACGTTACGATCAACCTACAAGCCGCTCCCGATGGCAGTTCGATAGCCGTGAGGAGCATATGAGTCTTGCAGGGGGCAACCATGTATCTTAGCCGCGTACATGTAGAGAATGCCGAGTCATTAGACCGGGACCGGCTCATCGATCTGATGATGAAAAACGCCTACGTTAGCCATCAATTACTTTGGCATTTGTTTCCAGATAATGCGGAAGCCAAGCGGGATTTCCTGTTCCGCGAAGAGCGCCAGAACGGTTGGCCTTTGTTTTATCTAGTATCCGTACGGGAGCCGCAAAGCGTTCCGGGTTTGCTCCGCGTGGAAACCAAGGATTATGCGCCAGCTATCAAGTCAGGGGACAAATTCGCTTTCCGATTGCGCGCCAACGCGGTAAGCCATCGAAAGGTAAACCGCACACCGGAAGAAGAAGCCGCTTTCAAACAGACCCGTAGCGCAAAGGGATTGACAGAAAAAATCACCAAAAAACGCAAACGGGATGACGTATTTATGCGACCTAAATACGAGTTGAAGCAAGCGGGATTAAAAGGTGCGGAGCTACGGCGGCAAGCCTTCGAACTAGGTAAAGCCGCCGCTATTCAGTGGTTGACAAGGCAAGCAGCTTCCAAAGGTTTTGAAATACCTTGGATAGAGGATGAATTCACAGGTGAACTCGTATCTGCGGTGGAAATTTCCGGCTATCGACAATATAGAACTGTGAAATCCAAATCAAAAGAAACTATCGAATTCAGCGTTTTGGATTACGAAGGATCGTTGATCGTAACTGACCCCGTAGTATTCAAAAATGAAGCGTTATTCCACGGCATCGGCCCTGCCAAAGCCTTCGGCTGCGGTTTGCTGTTAGTACGGCGCTTGGGATAAATTGTTCCCCTACTTGTGGGCATATTTGGAGAAGACATCATGCACACCTTTACGATCCGCGACTTGCGCGACCGGACCGGCGAACTGGTACGCGATGCCGAAGCGGGCAAGCTTTCCGTCGTCACCAAACATGGGCAGCCGATCTTCGTAGCCGTACCCTTCGATGACTTCCTGTTGCGCGAGGGTGTGAATGTGGCCTTGGCGGTGAAGCTGTTCGATGAGGAAGCACTGTCGCTCCGTGAGGCCGCCAAGCTGGCTGGCATGACGCTGGCCGAATTCATGGAAGAATGTTCGGCGCGTGAAATACCGGTGGTGCGTTATTCGCCGGAAGACCTGCGTCAGGAATTGGCGGACCTGGATGACGTGTCTCGTCGCTGATAGCGGTCCGCTCATCGCGCTCGCCAAACTCGGTCTTTTGGATTTGCCCGTTCGATTGTTCACGCGCGCGGTGTTGCCGTCCACGGTATTCGCTGAATGCCTTGCCCAAGCACGGCGGCCCGACGCACAGGCGATAAAAACATTCGTCGAGGGAGGGCAACTCGACGTGGTGGACGATGCGGCCTGGCCCGAAGGAATTGCGGTTCCGCGCCTGGATGCCGGTGAAACCGCCGCCTTGGCGCTTGCGCATCAGTTACAAGCCCACCTGCTTGTGGACGAATTGCGTGGACGCCGTGCCGCGCGGCGGTTGGGTGTGCCGGTCGTGGGGGTCTGCGGTTTACTGCTGCTGGCGAAGCGGCAAGGGTATATCGACACCGTTGCGGTACCGATGGACGTGCTGCGCGCCCAGGGCTACTTTATCGCCCCCGATCTGCGCGCGGCCGTACTCGCCGCTGCGGGCGAAGACTGAGGCTGATACGCCATGACAGACCTTCTCCCTCCCCTCAAACCCATCGCCATGAAAGAGCGCATTTCGCTCATTTTCATCGAATACGGCGAGATCGACGTGCTCGACGGCTCGTTCGTGGTGATCGACAAAACCGGCGTGCGCACCCACATTCCCGTGGGCTCCATCGCCTGCATCATGCTGGAACCCGGCACGCGGGTGTCGCACCGGGCGGCGGCGCTGGCGGCGAGGGTCGGCACCTTGCTGGTTTGGGTGGGCGAAGCCGGGGTTCGGCTCTACGCCTCGGGGCAGCCGGGCGGCGCGCGCTCCGACCGTCTCCTGTATCAGGCCAAGCTAGCCCTGGACGAGGACGCCCGGCTCAAGGTGGTGCGCAAGATGTACGAGTTCCGGTTCAAGGAAAAGCCGCCGGAGCGGCGTAGTGTCCAGCAGCTCCGCGGCATTGAGGGGGCGCGGGTCCGAAAGCTGTACGAACTGCTCGCCAAGCGCTACGGCGTCACCTGGAAGCACCGCAACTACGACGCCGACGAATGGGGCTCCGGCGATCTGCCCAACCGTTGCGTCAGCTCCGCCACCGCCTGTCTGTACGGCATCACCGAAGCCGCAGTGCTGGCAGCGGGTTACGCGCCGGCGGTGGGTTTCATCCACACCGGAAAGCCTCTGTCTTTCGTCTACGACATCGCCGACCTCTTCAAATTCGACACTGTCGTGCCGGTCGCCTTCAAGATCGCCTCCCAGCAGCCGGGCGAACCGGAACGCGCCGTCCGCCTCGCCTGCCGGGACGTCTTCCGGCAAACCAAGCTCCTCCAGCAGATCATCCCCACCATCGAAGACATGCTCGCCGCGGGCGGCCTGGAACCGCCGGAAGCCCCGGAAGACGCCGTCGGCCCCGCCATCCCCAACCCCAAGAGTCTCGGCGATGCTGGTCATCGTGGTTGAAAACGTTCCTCCCCGGCTGCGCGGCCGCCTGGGCGTGTGGCTAGTGGAAATTCGCGCCGGCGTTTACGTCGGCGATTTGTCGAAGCGTATGCGCGAGATGCTCTGGACGCAAGTCGAAGCCGGCCTCGGAGACGGCAACGCCGTGATGGTATGGTCCACCAATACGGAATCGGGCTTCGACTTCGTAACCCTCGGCAAGAACCGGCGCATGCCGGTCGAACTGGACGGCCTGAAACTGGTGTCCTTCTATCCTCCCGAACCGGCCAACGGAGAGGGAAATAATGCTCTTTAACAACCCGGATTTTTCATTTTCAAAGCGGCGAATCGCCGGTAGAATTTCGACCGGCGATTTTTGCCAATTCTAACAATGAGTTAGAAATGGTCTGTTCCCCACATACGTGGGGATGAACCGGCCCCAGATTTGTAAAAAACCCGCCGGACGATCTGTTCCCCACATACGTGGGGATGAACCGTAAATGCACTTTACTGCATATCTCGGCGCACTCTGTTCCCCACATACGTGGGGATGAACCGTCATCAACACCGATGCTGTGGCGAGTGCAATACTGTTCCCCACATACGTGGGGATGAACCGGGATCGCAGATTAAAAGAAATCGCTCTCGATGCTGTTCCCCACATACGTGGGGATGAACCGTCATCAACACCGATGCTGTGGCGAGTGCAATACTGTTCCCCACATACGTGGGGATGAACCGGGATCGCAGATTAAAAGAAATCGCTCTCGATGCTGTTCCCCACATACGTGGGGATGAACCGGTAATGTTCGGCTTCCCGTTCAACCCAATGCTCTGTTCCCCACATACGTGGGGATGAACCTCTTTGAGACGGGCTTGTGCCCTTTCAGTCGGACTGTTCCCCACATACGTGGGGATGAACCGATCAGCGACGGCGACTTCCCGACCGCCGATTACTGTTCCCCACATACGTGGGGATGAACCGGCGTCGGTGGTCGGCGTTCACAGGGTGGCGCGCTGTTCCCCACATACGTGGGGATGAACCGGCATTGAGGGTGCAGACGCTTGAAGCGGAGATCTGTTCCCCACATACGTGGGGATGAACCGCGAGTCCTCAAGATTCGACGGAATACTCTGAGCTGTTCCCCACATACGTGGGGATGAACCGGTCGAACTGTTGCCTAAAGATGGCGGCCCTCCCTGTTCCCCACATACGTGGGGATGAACCGATAACCGGGCGCGTCGCGTAGTCGAATGAATCCTGTTCCCCACATACGTGGGGATGAACCGGCCATCCGTGGCGGGTAAAACTATCGTTGATGCTGTTCCCCACATACGTGGGGATGAACCGGCATGCCCGCTTCGGGTAGGCCGGCCACCTCGCTGTTCCCCACATACGTGGGGATGAACCGTGGTAGTTATCTACGGGGGTAGCCAATGACAACTGTTCCCCACATACGTGGGGATGAACCGAAACTTACCAACAACCGGAATGTTGTATTTCCCTGTTCCCCACATACGTGGGGATGAACCGCCTACATCCTGGTGGAACCGACCGCCGGAACCCTGTTCCCCACATACGTGGGGATGAACCGGTCGAGATATCTACCGGGGGAAAGAGCTTTATCTGTTCCCCACATACGTGGGGATGAACCGGAAATCTGATTATGAACGCGATATTTCAATTGCTGTTCCCCACATACGTGGGGATGAACCGCCACTGAGCAGGCTATTGATACCAAAAAGCACCTGTTCCCCACATACGTGGGGATGAACCGCGCATCTTCACCAACTGCATATCACGTGATGCCTGTTCCCCACATACGTGGGGATGAACCGCAGAAATTGACCGACTAAATATCGAATTACAGTCTGTTCCCCACATACGTGGGGATGAACCGTATGTATTTGTCTACGGCTGCATCTACGATTCCTGTTCCCCACATACGTGGGGATGAACCGATATCCTCTGGGCGGAAATAGCAAAGTGGCATCTGTTCCCCACATACGTGGGGATGAACCGTTTCCCAACATGAGGTTACGACCAATGCGGCGCTGTTCCCCACATACGTGGGGATGAACCGCGGGTCGGCAACGTCGCCTCCATGCTGCCCGACCTGTTCCCCACATACGTGGGGATGAACCGCCATTCTCTGAACTCGGGAGGCGGTTCGGCGGCTGTTCCCCACATACGTGGGGATGAACCGCCGTGGCGAAATCCGTTGCGTCCCAGGCCGTACCTGTTCCCCACATACGTGGGGATGAACCGTACGGCGCTTTTTGGCTTTCGACTAGCTTGAACTGTTCCCCACATACGTGGGGATGAACCGTTTGCAACCCTGATAGTTGGTCTTGCCGATTACTGTTCCCCACATACGTGGGGATGAACCGCACACGCCCGAGGACCACAGCGCCCCAATCGAGCTGTTCCCCACATACGTGGGGATGAACCGGGCTCGCGGATTTCACGAAATCAATCTGGCTCCTGTTCCCCACATACGTGGGGATGAACCGATCGAAAGGCAGATGCTGTTGAGCCAGCCGGACTGTTCCCCACATACGTGGGGATGAACCGATGGGACCGGGACGGCGCACCCAAAGCCGTCACTGTTCCCCACATACGTGGGGATGAACCGCCTGATCTTTTTATGAAACTGAAACGGATAAACTGTTCCCCACATACGTGGGGATGAACCGAACAGCGTTGCAGAGCACGATCGGCACGACCACTGTTCCCCACATACGTGGGGATGAACCGTCCTTATCAGGAGTCCTTATCTTTTGAGCGATCTGTTCCCCACATACGTGGGGATGAACCGTTGTTTTCTCCGCAGCCGCGAGTAGTCCTCCACTGTTCCCCACATGCGTGGGGATGAACCGGGTAGTCCGTTCCAGGGCACCGCAAGTACACTTCCCTGTGGCCTCAGCCAGCCCGCCCATCCGGGGCGGGCGTTCGCGGCTCCTACGCCCGCCGCTCACCCCCCCATGCGTGGGGATGAACCGGGTAGTCCGTTCCAGGGCACCGCAAGTACACTTCCCTGTGGCCTCAGCCAGCCCGCCCATCCGGGGCGGGCGTTCGCGGCTCCTACGCCCGCCGCTCACCCCCCCATGCGTGGGGATGAACCGGGTAGTCCGTTCCAGGGCACCGCAAGTACACTTCCCTGTGGCCTCAGCCAGCCCGCCCGTCCGGGGCGGGCGTTCGCGGCTCCTACGCCCGCCGCTCACCCCCCCATACGTGGGGATGAACCGGGTAGTCCGTTCCAGGGCACCGCAAGTACACTTCCCTGTGGCCTCAGCCAGCCCGCCCATCCGGGGCGGGCGTTCGCGGCTCCTACGCCCGCCGCTCACCCCCACATACGTGGGGATGAACCTGGTAGTCCGTTCCAGGGCACCGCAAGTACACTTCCCTGTGGCCTCAGCCAGCCCGCCCATCCGGGGCGGGCGTTCGCGGCTCCTACGCCCGCCGCTCACCCCCCCATGCGTGGGGATGAACCGGGTAGTCCGTTCCAGGGCACCGCAAGTACACTTCCCTGTGGCCTCAGCCAGCCCGCCCGTCCGGGGCGGGCGTTCGCGGCTCCTACGCCCGCCGCTCACCCCCCCATGCGTGGGGATGAACCTGGTAGTCCGTTCCAGGGCACCGCAAGTACACTTCCCTGTGGCCTCAGCCAGCCCGCCCGTCCGGGGCGGGCGTCCGCGGCTCCTATGCGCGCGGCTCGCCTCCACGTACGTTGTTCTACCAGTTCAAGCGCTGCGCGCTGTCCTTGATAATATTCGTTTCAATATGCCTACAGCCTGCTGTTTTCGGTTGATCTTCATATATTTGCCCGACGCGTCTCCACTCATGTTCGCTCAGAGCAAAGAGTGCACGCCCATATTCAGACGCGATTTCGCCTTTGTTCAAACTCTTGAACTTGAAAACCGCCTTTCACCGCTCGGATCGACTCAAAAAGTCTCATGAATCCCGAGTGTTCCGGCTTTCAGCTTCCTCAACGTTTGAGGGGAGCCGCTACGCACCCGATCCTGGTTGCGGGAGACTACCCGGTCGCGGCTGTGCGCCGGCACCGCTCCCCGTCTCGCGCTTCTTCGACGGGGCTCTGGGCATACCCTTCGACTCGGGCTCAGGACAGGCTCGCCATCCGGCCAGCCCGCCGCACACTCGGGCACGTCCAACAGCCATTTCTAGGTTGAACGCACGGGTACGCTCCACGAATGTCTGGATGCGGACGAGATAATTGTCGAGAAATTTCTGTCGGATTTCCCGGCAACTCGAAACCCGGAGCGGTAAGATTCATAAATTTGTTAAATTCCGCAGGAAAAGCGGTAGAAAGATGGTGCGTCACCTTAAACGCCTTTTTTTGAACGGCTATGTATTGGCGGTATTGGCGACGTTCGCCGTAATGCTGATATTAAAGACTCTTCAGCCGATCTTCTGGGGGGCGCCTCCCCTGCTTCTTTTTCTGGTCGCGGTTCTGTTCGCGACTTGGCTAGGCGGGTTTCGAGCCGGGTTCCTTGCCACCGTGTTAAGCGCCGCCGTAGGGGCCTACTTTTTGGAAGAACCTGTCGATTCGCTGTTCATCGTCGAAGAAAGGGAGAGACTCCGCGTAGTGTTGTTGTTGGCGGTTGGCACGCTGATGAGTCTGGTGGTCGCGCGTTTGCGAACGATGGAACGGCGGGCGCTGCATGAGGTACTTGAACGAAAGGCTCAGCTCAGGACCGAAATCGCCGAACATCGGCAAACCGAAAAAAGGCGATCCGAACTGGAGGAAAAGTTGGCCAACATCGTGGCCACGGTGCCGCTGGCCATTTGCTCCTTTCGATTCAAACCCGACGGCACCATTTGCCTTCCCTACGCCAGCCCCAGATGGACGGAAATTTACGGCATTCCGCCCGAGAACTTAGCGGATGATGCGGAACCCGCCTTCGCCCTGGTTCATCCCGACGATCTCGAATACTTGCGCGCTACGATCGCCGGATCGGCGCGCGCCCTGTCCGATTGGCAAGCCGAATGGCGCGTGCGACACCCGATCAGGGGCGAAATCTGGATCGAAGGAAGCGCCGTGCCCAAACTCGAACCGGATGGCAGCATCCTCGCGCACGGCTTCATCCGCGACATCACCGAGCGCAAGAAAGCCGAAGAGGCGCTGCGCCAAAGCAACGAAGAACTGTCCGTCCTGTTCGATGCGGTTCCGATACCCGTATGGATTGCCGACGACGCCGCTTGCGGCACTGTAAGAGGCAATCCTGCCGCAGCGGCTTTCACCGGTGTCGCTGCCGAATCGAATGTCGGCGAGACGGCAGGGCGCCCATCCGAATCAACCATCCGCAGCACCGAGGCTCCGCTCACGCCCGTCGAATCGACCTTGCGCCGGGCGATCGCGGCAGATCAGCCGGTCGAGGAAACCTCGCTGGAGTTCGTTTTTCCCACGGGCGAACGTCACTACCTCGCCGGCCGGGCAACGCCGCTGTTCGATAGTGGCGGCTCCCCGCGCGGCGCTGTCGCGGCCTTGGCCGATATTACGCCGCTGGTGCGGGACTTCGTGCAAAGCGAAACGCGGTTTCATGCTTTCATGGACAATAGTCCGGCCGTAGCCTGGATGAAAGATACGCAAGGACGATATGTGTACATGAGCAAGGTTCGTGACGACCGCCTCGGAGTGCGACCGGAGGATTGGCTCGGAAAAACGGATTTCGAACTTTGGCCGCGAGAGATTGCAGAGCAGTTCCAAAAGAACGACAGGGAGGCCTTGATCAGCGGCAAGACGGTCGAGACCACTGAAACAACCCCCGATCTCACCGGGGAACGCCGCTGCTGGTGGGTTTTCAAGTTTCCGTTCGAAGATCCCGCGGGGACCCAATTCGTCGGCGGCATCGGCATCGACATTACCGAGCGCCGGCGCGTCGAGGAAGCGCTGCAAGCCAGCGAAGCTCTGAATCGCGCCATACTCGACTCGCTGCTCGAGCACGTAGCCGTAGTCGACCGGGAGGGAAACATCCTGGCAGTCAACCAAGCCTGGCAGCGCTTCGCGCGCGAAAACGGTCCGCAACCCGGAACACCGGTCCCGAATACGGATATCGGAGCGAATTATCTGAAGGTGTGCCGCACCAGTTCCGGCGGAGTTTCGGACGATGCCCTAACGGCATACACCGGCATTCTGAGCGTGCTGAAAGGCGAGCGGGAAAGTTTCGCGATCGAGTATCCCTGCCATGCCCCGGATCGGGAACGCTGGTTCGTCATGCAAGTCACCCCGCTCGGAGCGCCGCCCGGAGCGGCGGTGATTTCGCATACGAACATCACCGAGCGCAAAAAAGCGGAGCAAATGCTCCGCGAAGCCGACCAGCGGAAAACCGAATTCCTCGCCATGCTCGGCCATGAGCTTAGGAACCCTCTGGCTCCGATCCGCAATGCCGTGCAGATCATGCGCAGGCTCGACTTGGACAATCCAAAGATACTCTGGGCTCGCGACATGGTGGACCGGCAGGTGGACCACCTGGCTCGGCTGGTCGACGACCTCCTGGATGTGTCGCGGATCGTTCAGGGCAAGCTGACCCTGCACAAGACTCCGCTGGATATCGCCACGGTCGTACGACAGGCGATCGAGACCAGCCAATCGTATATCGACGCCCAGCATCATACATTGTCCGTTTCGATGCCCGATGAACCGATGCCGCTCGAGGGCGATCCCGTGCGCCTGACCCAAGTGGTGTCCAATCTGCTCAACAACGCGGCCAAGTACACCCGGCAGGGAGGGCGAATCTGGCTGACGGTTACCCGCGACGACGGCGGCGCGGTGATCTCGGTGCGCGATACGGGAGAAGGTATTCCCGGCACCTTATTGCCCTATCTATTCGATATTTTCACCCAAGGCCAACGTACCCTGGACCGCGCGCAAGGCGGGCTGGGCCTAGGCTTGACCATCGTTCGGAAAATCGTGGAACTGCATGAGGGAAGGATCGAGGCGAAAAGCGAAGGCCCCGGCAAAGGCAGCGAGTTTATTGTCCATCTCCCCCTTATTTCCGCACTTCCATGACTTTATAGCCGCCGGCTTCGGCTAGCGTTTTTTCATGCTCGGCGTACGTCCGAACCAGTTTTTCGTAAGGCAAATGCCGATTGGCGACGACGTAGAGACGGCCGCCGGGCTTGAGGGAAGCCAGAGCCGCGCGGATGAATGCCTGGCCCAGGCCGGGCTCCGCCTCCCGGCCGGAGTGAAACGGCGGGTTCATGACGACGAAATCGAGCCGGTCGATGGGCAACCCCGCAGTGACGTCGTGCCAATGGAAATGTAGCTGAACACCGTGGGCAAACGCGGCGAGGTTGCGCCGGGCAGCTTCCAGCGCTTTCCATTCGGCCTCGAACAGGTGCAGCTCGGCGACGGAGCGAGAACGAGCGAGCAGCATCCGGCTCAAATAGCCGTAACCGGCGCCGAGGTCGGCGCCACGTCCCGTCAGATCATCCGGCAGATACTCGGCGAGCAGGCGCGAGCCGGGGTCGATGCGGTTCCAGCTGAATACGCCGGGGCGGCTCACCAGATCCGTTCCCGGAATCGGCTGAAGTTCGCCGGCGCCAAGCCAGGATGCCAGCAGCGCTTGGTCGAGCCGGGCCGTTTCCTTTGTTCCGCGGAATACCCGGCATTTATGCTTGCTGAACGATCGAACGACGCCGAGCAGTTCCGCGCAGCGTTTTTCCAGCGAGGACGCGCCCAGGTCATTGGCGGCGGCAACCACGAGGGTCCCGCCCTCGCTCAGCAGGGAAACCGCCCGCGCCATGTGGTAAAGGGTCTCTTCCTTGTGCTTGGTCGCAAAAACGATGCAGAGACCGGACGGCGCATCGGGATCGGCGACGACTTTAAAGCCGAGCTTGACTAGCGCATCTGCTTCCGGCTTGTAAGTTTGCTGGCACAGTATCGAGTGTCCGTCCAAGCGCCGGAGATAGTCTCCCGGTATGGCGCGAAAAATCAGAACATCGCCTTTGCTTTCGACGGCGTGTTGCTCGAGAAATTTGTCCAGGGCCGAAGCTTGGGGATTCATGGGTGTCGGTGTGAGAGAGAACTTTCCGCTAGTTCCCAAGCCGGAGCTTGGGAACTAGCGCATGTGTCGGCAAAGGATTGCCGACCTACCAAGCCCGCATCGCTAGAACAAGTAGGTCGGCAATCCTTGCCGACAGCTGTGTCGACGACGGATTTTTCATTTTTGCCCGCCCGATTGGTAGTATACAGGCATACGGTCCCATCCCGTTTCCACAAGAACTCATGTCCAGCCCGGTCAAACTCCCTTATTTCGACGCCCTTTTGAATCTCCTGGATCGAGGCCATCCGGCCGTCGATCAAGCTTTCGGACGTCATGTCCACTGGGGATACTGGCCAGACCCCAAGCAGGCGGATGTCTCGCCGGAAGATTTCGCGCTAGCGGCCGAACGGCTTACCGAATTGGTCTATACGGCGGCCGAGGTCGATGACGGCCAGCGGATATTGGATGCGGGCTGCGGCTTCGGCGGCACGGTCGCAAGCCTCAACGGGCGATTCCGGGACATCGACGTTTCCGGTCTGAATATCGATCGGCGGCAGCTGCGGCGCGCGAGCGAACGCGTCTCAGCCGGGTCCGGGAACGTCTTGAACTGGGTTCAGGCCGACGCCTGCACCCTGCCGTTTGCGGACCAAAGTTTCGACACCGTTTTGGCAGTTGAATGCATTTTCCATTTCCCGAGCCGGAAAAGGTTTTTCGAGGAAGCGTATCGGGTGCTGAAACCCGGCGGGCGGTTGGCCTTGTCGGACTTCGTCCCGACACCGTTATTGCGCCCCGCCATGACTGTCGCTTCCCGCTGGCCGGCCTCGGCCGGTTTTTACGGGCGCTGCAAGTTTCACAGCACCTTGCGGGACTATCGCCGCCTGGCCGAGGAAACCGGATTCATCGTTCGGCACGAACAAGACATTACGTCCAACACCCTGCCCACCTACGATTTCGTGCGGAAGCTGGCCAAGGACATGTCGGTGAAAACGGTGTCGGCGATCATCGAGACCCTGTTCGCCGAATGGGCGAGCCACCTGGGGCTGCTGCGCTATCTGGTGCTGGCTTTCGAGAAACCCGGCTAAGGAACTATTCAGTCGAGGCGTCAAGTTCCGATTCCGGCGTAGGGTGGGTTAGCGGAGCGTAACCCACCGACCCTTCGACTTGGCTCAGGACAGGTCCGAGGTCGCTCGGTGGGTTACGGCCTCGCGGCCTAACCCACCCTACAAAAATTAATGCCTGATTGAAAGCGATTTGGAATTACACCGAGCCAGCAATGTTCGCTGGTGTTTCGGCGCGCCGTAACCCACCGGTTCCGCGGCCTCGCCTGGTGGGTTACGGCGTGCGGAGAGTCCCGCGGCATAAAATAGTTTGTGGCAGTGCATGCCTAACCCACCCTACAATCTGCGGTCGTTTTCAAGCAGAACGGAATGTCCTTGGCGAACGACTCCCAAGGAACTGTTCCGACCTCAGGCGGTCCGATCGAGCGATCGACATCTTGAGAACTGTCCGGCTCCATTAGTTTTTCACGATTTGGTTCAATCGAGCATTTATTATCGGCTCGATATGGTTTAATAACGGGTTAACAGTCTTAACGAGCTTCAATCGATTCCATGAATTGGCAACAGTTTTTTTCCATGGGCGGCTACGGCTTTTATGTGTGGACGTCCTACGGTTTGATGTTTGTCGTTTTGGGCCTCAATCTCTTCTGGGCGGTACGCCGGAAATCCGAGGTGATGAAGAGCATCGCGCGCCGGGCGAAGCAGGAGGGTAGACGGTCATGACCCCGCGCCGCCGCCGCATGATCGTGGTCGGGCTGATTCTGATCGGGGTCAGCATCGCGACTTTTCTCGCGCTCACCGCATTCCAGAAGAATCTGCTGTACTTCTATACCCCTTCGCAGGTCGCCGCCGGCGAAGCGCCCAAGGGTTACCCGTTCCGTGTGGGCGGACTGGTGGTTCAGGGCAGCGTTCAGCGCGAACCCGACAGCCTGACGGTACGCTTCTCGGTCACCGACGGAACCTCTACGGTTCCCATCCATTACACCGGAATCCTGCCCGATTTGTTCCGTGAGGGTCAGGGCATCATCTCGGTCGGGCAGATCAACGCGGAAGGCGTGTTCGAGGCCAGCGAAGTGCTCGCCAAGCACGACGAGAACTACATGCCGCCGGAAGTCGCCGACGCGCTGAAGCAAAGCGGGCAGGTGTCCACCAGTTATAAGGACTACCAGAAATGATCGCGGAACTGGGGCATATCGCCTTGATCATGGCGCTGTTCATGGCGCTGTTGCAGTCCGTGTTTCCGCTGCTGGGCGCGGCCCGTGGCGTGCCGGTCTGGATGGCGGTGGGGCGCGCCGCTGGGCGCGCTCAATTCTTCTTTCTGGCCGTGGCCTTCCTCTGCCTGATCGGGAGTTTCGTAAGCCACGATTTTTCCGTGCTCTACGTGGCGCGGAACTCCAATACCGCCCTGCCCCTTTATTACCGCATTTCGGCCGCCTGGGGCGCCCACGAGGGCTCGATGCTGCTCTGGGCTTTGATCATGGGGCTGTGGACGGTGATGGTGACGATCTTCAGCCGCAGCCTGTCCGAGGAATTCCTGGCGCGCGTCTTAGGTGTCATGGGCCTGGTCAGCGTCGGCATCCTGCTGTTCATTCTGCTGACCTCCAATCCCTTCGAGCGCCACTTCCCGCCGCCCGCCGACGGCAACGATCTCAATCCTTTGCTGCAGGACATCGGCATGACGGTTCATCCGCCGATGCTGTACATGGGCTACGTCGGGCTCTCGGTAGCGTTCAGCTTCGCCATCGCGGCCCTGCTCGGCGGTTCCCTGGATTCGGCCTGGGCACGCTGGTCGCGGCCCTGGACCCTGATCGCCTGGGTGTTCCTGACCTTCGGCATCGTGCTCGGTTCCTGGTGGGCCTATTACGAACTCGGCTGGGGCGGCTGGTGGTTCTGGGACCCGGTGGAAAACGCCTCGTTCATGCCCTGGCTGGTCGCGACCGCCCTGCTCCACTCGCTGGCGGTCACCGAAAAGCGCGGCGCTTTCAAGGCCTGGACCGTGCTGCTCGCCATCTTCGCCTTTTCGCTGAGCCTTCTCGGAACCTTCCTGGTCCGTTCCGGCGTCCTGACCTCGGTGCACGCCTTCGCCTCGGACCCGGCGCGAGGACTGTTCATCCTGGTCTTCCTGGCCATCGTGGTCGGAAGTTCGTTGCTGCTTTACGCGGTCCGGGCGCCGACGGTCAAGGACCGGGTCCGCTACGGCTTCGTGTCCAAGGAAAATCTTCTGCTGCTGAACAATGTCCTGCTGGTCACGGCCGCCGCGAGTATTCTGCTGGGAACGCTTTATCCCCTGATTCTTGACGCCTTGCAGCTGGGCAAGATTTCGGTCGGTTCGCCGTATTTCGCCAGCGTGTTCGGCCCGTTGATGGCGCCCATTTTTCTTTTGGCCGGCATCGCACCGATGTTCGCCTGGCGCGAGGCCGACCTCGGCAAGATCGGGCGGCGCGTGCGCCACGTGTTTCTCGGAAGCCTGGTGCTGGGCGTGGTTTCCACCGCGGTTTTCTGGGACGCCAAGGACATCAAGACCATGGCGGGACTCGGCATGGCGTTCTGGCTCGCGGCCAGCGCGCTGTTAAGCCTCTGGAACCGGGTCCGTCTGCGCGGAACCGCGATTCAGGGCCTCAAGACGCAGTCCCGCAGCGTGTACGGCATGACCCTGGCCCATATCGGCATCGCGGTATTTCTCACCGGCGTCGTCCTGTCCGACCGCTACAGCGAGGAAAAGATCGTGCGGCTCGCACCGGGCGAGTCTTCGACACTGGGCGATTACACGTTTACGTTCAAGGGCGTGACCGAGGTGCAAGGCCCCAATTTCATCGCTCAGCAAGGCGATTTCCGCGTGCAGCGGGGCGACCGGGAGGCGGCCGAACTCCGGCCGCAAAAGCGCATTTACCGCGTGCAGCGCAATACCATGACCGAAGCGGCCATCGATCCAGGCCTCACCCGCGATCTGTATGTCGCTCTCGGCGAGCGGATGGATGCCGGTGCCTGGAGCGTGCGGCTCTATTACAAGCCGTTCATCCGCTGGATCTGGCTGGGCGGATTATTGATGATGACCGGCGGCCTGTTCTCCGCCGCGGACCGCCGCTACCGTTTGGCGACCCGCCAGGCGGAAGCCTGGAGCGAGTCGGCGGAAAGCAAGCCGGCGTGACAGTAAAGATCACTAGCGTCGAGCATGCGGACTCTATCCTTTGTGGGCCGAAATAGAATCGTAGGTCGGGAATCCCTTCCCAATCGCAAACGGGCCTTTAATCGGCCCCTTCCAATCGCAAACGGCGTCTTCGGGAAGGGCCTGGCCGGCGCTCCCGGCCAGGCCGTTTGCGATTGGAAGGGTCATCCCAGCGCTCCTGGGATGACCGTTTGCGATTGGAGCGCCAGGACGACCCTTCCCGACAGTTTGTCGCCAAAGGATTGCCGACCTACTTTACTTAGGACAGGCTTATCCCGGGCTACATAGCACTTGATTTATAGTACGTCTCTTTCCGTAACGGCATATTCATAACCCATCATGCGCTATCTCATTCCATTGGCCGTGTTCGCCGTCATGGTGATCTTTCTCGGCATCGGTCTGACTCTGAATCCCAAGGAAGTGCCTTCGCCCTTCATCGGCAAGCCGGCGCCCATGTTCGCCCTGCCCCAGGTGGCGGATGCCGGCAAGACCCTGAGCAGCGACGATCTCAAGGGTCAGGTCAGTCTGGTGAATGTTTGGGCGTCCTGGTGCACGTCCTGCCGGGAAGAGCACCCGGTGCTGCTGCAACTCGCCAAGCAGAACATCGTTCCCATCTACGGCCTCAACTACAAGGACGAGCGGGATAACGCCCTAACCTGGCTGCAGCGCTTCGGCGATCCCTATACCGCGAGCGCCTTCGATCCCGAAGGCAAGACCGGCATCGACTGGGGCGTGTACGGCGTGCCGGAAACCTTCGTCGTCGATCGCGACGGCATCATCCGCCACAAGCAGACCGGACCGATCACGCCCGAAATCCTGGAAAAGAAACTACTCCCCCTGATCCGCCAATTACAGGCCAAGTCTTCATGATGCATCGGTTACTGCCGTTCCTGCTGATTCTTCCCTTTACCGTTCAAGCCATCGAAATCCGCGAGTTCGACGATCCGGCCAAGCAACAGCGCTACGAGCGCCTGATCGAAGAGCTTCGCTGCCTGGTCTGCCAGAACCAGTCCCTGGCCGATTCCGATGCCGATCTGGCAAAGGACCTGCGGGACGA
Source organism: Methylocaldum sp. GT1BB (assembly GCF_051027545.1). Classification (NCBI taxonomy): domain Bacteria; kingdom Pseudomonadati; phylum Pseudomonadota; class Gammaproteobacteria; order Methylococcales; family Methylococcaceae; genus Methylocaldum; species Methylocaldum sp. GT1BB. Next base: position 480,979 of record NZ_CP194902.1, read on the forward strand.
GGTCTACACCATCATCCAAAGCGGCAAGAACGAAGAGGAAGCGGTCAAATTCCTGACCGATCGCTACGGCGATTTCGTGCTCTATCGCCCGCCTTTCAAAATGACGACGGCTCTTCTGTGGGTCGGGCCGTTCCTGCTTCTGGCCGGCGGAGGCGCTTTTCTATGGCGACAGGTGAGACGCCGCAACACGGGCGAGGACCTGACGCTTACCGATGAAGAAAAGAAGCGCCTGGAGCGGCTTCGAAACAATCTCGAAGGGTAAATATCGATGACGGGTTTCTGGCTTTCGGCCGTACTGCTTTTGATAGTGGGCTACGTCTTTTTCCTTCCCGCGCTCCTCGGCAAGACCGGCAGCGGGCGGATAAACCGGGCGCGGCTCAATCTCCTTCTGCACCGGCAGCGGCAAACCGAACTCGCCCAGGAAGCGGCAAGCCCCGAGGATCTGGAGCGCCTGACCGCGGAATCCGAACGGAATCTGCTCGGGGATCTCGAGGCTGCCGAAGAGACGAAAGCTCAGTCGAGCACCCGCGGCCGCTCGGCCGTCCTGGCCACGCTCGCGATCGTTCCGGTACTGGCCTTGACGCTTTACCTCGCGCTGGGCCGCATCGACCTGATCGGCGCACGTGCGCCGAACGACATGGCCGATGTCCAGGACAGCATACGCCAGCTGGCGGAAAGGCTGGCCAAGCAGCCGAACGATCTGGAGGGCTGGGTATTGCTGGCCCGCTCGCTGCAAGCGACCGATCAGCCGGACAAGGCGGTAACGGCCTATGAATTCGCCCTCAAGCTCGCCCCCGAGGATCTGGACGTCAAGGCTTTGTATGCCCAGGCATTGGCCGAAACCCATCAGGGCAGCATGGCCGGCAAGCCGTCCGAAATCGTCGACGAAATCCTGAAGAAGAATCCCGATCACCAAACCGCGCTCTGGATGGCGGGAATCGCCGCCGCCGAACGGAAGGACGCGGCCAAGACCGTGGAGTATTGGGAAAGACTGAAAAAGCAATTCGGGCCTGGCAGCGAAGAGGCCAAGCAGATTGAGGGATACATCGCCCAGGTCCAAGGACTCCCCGCCCAAACAACGCCGTCGGAACCCGCCGCCGCAAAGGGCGCGGGCAAACAGATCCGCGTTACGGTGACCCTGGCGGAAAATCTGAAAAGCCGGGTTGCGCCGGACGATGCCCTTTTCGTCTTCGCCCGTGCGGCCGAAGGCCCCCCCATGCCTTTGGCGGTCGTCCGCAAGCAGGCAAAAGACCTGCCGGTAAAAGTCGTGCTGGACGACTCCATGTCCATGATGCAGGGCATGACGCTCTCTACCGCCGACCGCATCGTGATCGGGGCGCGCATTTCGAAGAGCGGACAGCCGAAGGCCGAGGCCGGCGACCTGCAAGGCTTGAGTGAAGCCGTGGCGCCCGAGGATAACGGCAGCTACAAGATCGTCGTCGACCGGATCGTCGGCGAATAGACTGGGCGCTAACCTGCTCCCGGTTGCGACACCGCATCCAGTTCTGAACGGCGGATCATGGAGGATCTTGTGGAGCGGGCTTTAGCCCGCGATATCGAATGGCATTGAGTCGCGGGCTAAACCCAGCTCCCACTGTTGTAGGTCGGCAATCCCTTGCCGACGTAAGCCGTTGGCCGCCCGTCGGCGTCGGGAAAGGATTCCCGACCTACTTTGGGGCAGGTCGCAGAAATCGTAGTTGTAGGTCGGCAATCCTTTGCCGACAATGGGTCTCTTCAAACCGCACACCCCGGTCTCACCGCCGGCACTGGACCTTTAGCGAATTGATATTGCGGTGGAAATTCAGGTCGCCCAGATGGTGTTCCTTGGTTCCGGGCCCGAAACTGATCTTCAAATCCTGGGCACTCCCGATGTCCTTTTCTCCCAAAGCTTGAAGCTCTTTCTGGTGATAGATCGGTCCCTGGGGTGTATCCTCGAAATTTTCCTGCCGAAAGGCATAAATCTCCGCATCCGGACCAACAACCAGGCTTTCGATGCGATTGCTCCAGTCCTCGCCGCTCAGTGACTTGAGGTTGGACAGTTCGACGGGTCCTTTCAAGCGAACGTGGGAACCTTGGTAATCCGCCTTATCATAGAGATCCAGCCAGCATTCCTTCGCAGCTGCCGCCCAACTCGCGGACCACAACAAAACAGCCGCGAAAAGAAAAGATGTGAACCTGCCAAGCCTAGGAGCGAACTTGGTATACATGGCAAACTCCCTATATTTCGAAGGTTGGTCTGCAAACAGCCGCAACGGACCGTCGTTTGCGCCCTTCCTTGGCATGCAGCCCCGCAAACTTGGAGTCCTTCTGAATGTTACGAGTTCCTAAATCTTTGCCAAACCTCGGTCCGTCAACTTGGATCTGCGGCTCAGGTCCAGATTACGCTTGAGAACCCCGGTCGGCAAGATTCGATAATCAGTCACATCGTTCGCGGTGTGGGCATAAGACTGGCCGGAACTCCCGAACTAGAGAACGACTGCCTGAAAGGTGGAGGTCGTAGGTCCGCAATCCTTTGCCGACGAACGCACTTGCCGACCCGCTGCGCCGGGAAAGGATTCCCGGCCTACGGGGCGGCACGGTTGTAGGTCGGCAATCCTTTGCCGACAAACGGGATCGACGCGCAAGACGGTGGCTCACAAGCAGCCGCCACCAAACGCTCTAGCGGAAGAACTCCTCCAACCGCTCGAACACTTCGTGATCCGCGCCATGACGCCGTACGCTCAGGACATCTTCCAGCTTTTCCAATTGCTTGACCATCTGCGCGAGGCGCGCGTCTTCATTGACCAGCAGCCAGATTCGGCTGGTCGCGCCGGCACCCACCGGCATGCAGAGGATGCCCTCGACATTGTAGGCGCGGCGCGAAAACAGGCCGACCACGTGGGACATGACGCCGGGATGGTTGACGACGTCGAGCTCCAGCACGGTCCGCGCCGACGTCCGTTGTTCGAATAAAGACTGTCCGTCCATGATTCAGCCTCCGATCATCTCTATGTTGGCAGCACCGGGCGGCACCATGGGCAATACCTGATCCTCGACGTCGATGCCGGCGTGGATCAGGCATGGGCCGCGAGTGGTCAGCGCTTGGTGCAGGACCTCCTTCGGGTTCTCCGCCGTATCGAGATCGACGGCGCGCAGGCCGAAGCCTTCGGCGATCCGGACGAAATCCGGCGCGGCACGAAACCGCGACGCATAGATGCGCTTGCCATAAAACAGCGTCTGCTGCTGGTGCACCAAACCGAGAGCGTTGTTGTTCATCAGCACCACCTTGATGTTGACGTCCTCCTCGGCGGCGGTCGCCAGCTCCTGCACGTTCATCAGAATGCTGCCGTCGCCGGAGAAACAGACCACGGCCGCGTCCGGCTCGGCGAGCGCCGCGCCGATCGCGGCCGGGAGGCCGAAGCCCATGGTGCCCAGGCCGCCCGAGGTCAGCCAGCGGCGCGGGCGGCGCAGAGGATAGCTTTGTGCCACCCACATCTGGTGCTGGCCGACGTCGGTTGTGACAATCGCCTCGTCGTCGAGGTTCTCGGCCACGGCGCGTATCAAGCCGTAATGGGTTCGCGGGTCGGCTATGCCGGGCGTGACGAGGGGAAACATCCGCTTCAATTCGGCGACGCGGGCCAGCCACGAGTCCCGGTCTTGCCCCCGCACTCTCGGCAGCAATTCTTGCAACACGGCCGCCGCGTCGCCCCGGATGCCGACGTGGGCCGTCTTGATCTTGTTCAGCTCGGCCGAATCGATGTCGATGTGAATGACCTTCGCGTGCGGACAGAACGCCGCGACCTTGCCCGTCGCCCGGTCGTCGAAACGGGCACCGACGGCGATCAGCAGATCGCATTCGTCCAGCGCCAGGTTAGTACAGCGCGCCCCATGCATACCGAGCATGCCCAGCGACAGCGGATGGTCCACCGGCAATGCGCCCAACGCCATCAAAGTCATCACGGTCGGCAGCGACGATTTTTCGGCCAGGGCCGACGCCGTTTCCGACGCCCCCGCGTGCATGATGCCCCCGCCGAGGTACAGAATCGGCCGCTCCGCCGCCTCGATCAGATCCGCCGCCCGCTGGACGAGCGCGATATCGACCGGCGGAGCCGGGTCCGGCGCGCCGGGTTCGGGCCATGCGTTCACGTCGATCGACTCCGTCTGCACGTCTTTGGGAATATCGATCAACACCGGCCCCGGACGTCCCGAAGCCGCGATGCGGAAGGCGTTCGGCATCACCTCGAGCAGTTCCGCCGCCGAGTCCACCAGAAAATTGTGCTTGGTGATCGGAATCGTCAGGCCGTAGGTGTCGACCTCCTGAAAGGCGTCGGTGCCGATCATCCCGCGCGGCACCTGGCCGGTGATCGCCACCAGCGGGATCGAGTCGAGCTTGGCATCGGCGATAGCGGTCAGCAGATTGGTCGCTCCGGGTCCGGACGAGGCCATGCACACCGCGGGAACGCCGGTGACCCTCGCCATGCCTTGGGCAATGAAGCCCGCGCCCTGTTCGTGCCGGGCGAGGACGTGGCGGATTTGCGCGGATTTCGACAAGGCATCGTAGATCGGCAGATTCGCGCCGCCCGGAATGCCGGCAACGACGCGCACGCCCTGCCGCTCGAGGAGGCGAACGGTGAGTTGGGCGCCGGATAGTATCGTCATGGGGTTCTCCTTGGTAGAGCCGGAGTCCGGCGGAGGCCCCAAAAAAGAAACCCCCGTCGGCTTGCGCCGGCGGGGGTTGTTGAATCAGGTCGTTTACTTACTCATCTCCAACCCACGACGGCGCGCACATCACCACTTGCACGACGACGACCACCACGAGGGCGACGATGCGACGAATGGCGAAGTGACGGAGATTCATGGATCGGATCGGGTACGAGTAAATATTCAGAGCGTGTCGAAAGGTTATTCTGGCTCAGCGAGGCCTCTTCGCGCAAGCCGTTGTTACAATTTCACTGCCACAATGTGACCGCTTCGGTATAACGGCAAACAAAAGCGAGCGGAAATCACCAAACCCGGAACCCGAGAGTTTGGTTTTTACGCCTAAGCAATGAACGGTCGTTTTTACGATAATCGCGTTTCCCGTTCGACGGAACGCATTCAAGCCTAAGCTTAACGAGGAGGGGATCATGAAATTTTCCGATACCGTCGGCATCGGCCTGCTGGCCTCGCTGCTGATCGGCACGCAACCGGCACTTGCCGCCGAAACGACGGGCCATGTTCACACCGAAGCGGGGCATTATCCCAAGGACACGGCTGCCGCCCAGGCTGTCTACGTCGATAGCGAACCGCCCCTGTGGGACAACCTCGGCACGCTGAGCTACAAGATCACCACGAGCAACACCCGCGCCCAGCAATATTTCGATCAGGGTTTGAGATTGGCCTATGCCTTCAACCATCTGGAGGCGCAACGGGCCTTCCGCATGGCGCAGAAACTCGATCCCCAGTGCGCCATGTGTTTCTGGGGCGAAGCCTTGGTGTTGGGACCGAATATCAATGCGCCGATGGAGCCTTCCGCGGTCGGCCCGGCCTGGGCCGCGATCGAGCGGGCGAAAGCCCTTGCCAAGCACGCGAGCCCCAAGGAGCAAGCCTTGATCGAGGCGCTCGCGAAACGCTACGACAAGAATCCGAAGACCGACCGGAAGCGCCTGGACCAAGCCTACGCCACGGCGATGGGCAAACTCGCCCAGCGTTTCCCCGAGGATGACGAGATCGCCGCGTTGTACGCGGAAAGCCTGATGGATCTCGCGCCCTGGGACTACTGGGCTGACCAAGGCCGCAAACCCAAGGGGCGCACGGCGGAAATCGTAGAGGTCCTGGAGCGGGTGCTGGCGAACAACCCCGACCATCCCGGCGCGGTTCATTATTACATCCACATGATGGAGGCTTCCGACCGGCCCGAACGGGCGGAAGCTTATGCGAAACGCCTCGCCGGTCTGATGCCGGGCGCGGGACATCTGGTCCACATGCCGGGACACCTTTACTACCGGCTGGGCCGCTATCGGGACGCTCTCGAAGCCAATCGCGCCGCCATCGAAGTCGACGAGGCCTATTTGAAGGAGACCGGCGCAAAGGGCATCTACGCGCAAGGCTATTATCCGCACAACGTTCATTTCCTGATGGTTTCGGCGCAGATGGCGGGCGACGGCAAAACCGCTCTCGCGGCGGCGGAGAAACTCGCCGGCGTGCTGTCCGACGAGACGGTCCGTGCGGTGCCGTGGGTACAACCGGTCAAGGCCGCGCCATACTTCGCCCACGCCCAGTTCAGTCCGCCCGAAACGGTCCTGAAAATGGCCGATCCGGGCTCGGAGTTCCCGTACGTACAAGCCATGTGGCGCTATACCCGTGGCGTTGCGGCGGCGGCCAAGGGAGCGCCGCAGGACGCGCGGCTCGAACTCGACGCCTTGACCGGGATCGCCAAAACGGCGGATTTTTCCGGATTGACGGAAGCCGGCGTCCCGGCGGCGGACATTGTTCGGATTGCCCAGGACGTGCTTTCGGCGCGCATCGCCCAGGCCGAAGGCGATCTCGGAAACGCCGCCGCCGCCTTCGAAAGAGCGGCGGCGCTTCAGGAAAAGCTGCCCTATATGGAACCGCCCTACTGGTACTACCCGATACGCCGTTCGGTAGGCGCGCTGCGGTTTCTCCAGGGCGATCTGGCGGGGGCGGAGCGGGAGCTCGATATTTCGCTCCGAGAAGCGCCGAATGACGCCTGGGCGCTCTGGGCGCTGACCGAGGTGTATCGAAAGCAGGGCAAGGACAGCGCCGCAGCAGACGCGGAACGGCGATTGACCAAAACCCGTGCCGATAACGGCGAACCCATCGGGATGGACCGGCTTTGACCGCCCCATGGGTTGGCGGAATTCCAGTCGAAAAAATGCTTCGAAACGATGATGCCGTTCTATGAGGAAGATCTCGCCTATGTTCATCACGTCGGCTTCCCCGATCTGGTGGATGGCGCCGGCGATGAGTTGCTGGCGCTGTTCCGCGCCGCGGGTCTCGATTCCGGCCTGATAATCGATCTGGGTTGCGGAAGCGGAACCTGGGCGAGGAAACTGCTGGAGCACGGATATTCGGTTTTGGGCGTCGATGTTTCCGCGCCGATGATCGAACTGGCCCGGCGTACAGCGCCCGAAGCACAGTTTCAAACCGCATCGCTGTACGATGTGGACTTCCGCCCTTGCGCCGCGGTCACGGCCCTGGGCGAAGCCCTGAACTATTGTGCCGACGGAGCGCCGTCGGAAGCGCGCCTTGACCGCTTGTTCCGGAACATCGCTTCCTGTCTGCCGAAAGGCGGCGTTTTCGCATTCGACATCCTTGTCCGCTCGGACGGCGAACCCATGCACTATCGCTCCTGGCGCAAAGGGCCGGATTGGGCGGTGTTGGTGGAGATATCCGAACAGCCGCAGGAAAACCTGTTGATTCGGGACATTACCGTGTTCAGGAAAGGCGGCCACGGCTACCGCCGTTCCGAGGAGCGGCACCGGATCGGCGTTTTGGGCGGCGCCCAAATCGAACGTCTTCTCGCCGGCGCCGGTTTCGAGGTGACCGTCTCACCCCATTACGGCCGCCATCCTCTGGCTCAACGACGCTTGGCATACATCGCCTACAAGAGATCGGATGAAGGACTGCTTCCTGAAGGATAGGCACGAGAACCGAAGAAACCAAGGTATCTTCAAGCACGCAGCGACCGTTTGTGCGGCCGGCAAATGATGCTGATTTGGCGGCCCAGACGAAGTCCAATAATCCATGGTCCGCTGAACGTAGTCCATGGATTACAAATATCGGGAAATATTCCCGCAAAAGCATGAATCTCGCAGTTTGTCCCGAATATCCCTGGTGTATTTGTCGATTGCCATCGAATAATTACGTTGTATGCCTTAAGCCTTGCGGGATTTCACAGGACAGACGATTAATGTCAAATAAGACAACAGATTATGATGATGTCATGCGCATTGAATTGTGGCATTTAACCTGCTCCCCACATAATGCGGTTTGTCGCGCATTGATATCCGCCATGGGCGCCGGGATACCTACGCATTAACGATACATTTGTTAATGCACTGATACTCGCTGCCTCTTTCCCGTGACATGCCTGTAAATTGGCATGTGTTCCCAGGTAAATTACGCTTTGCTTCCACCGTTCCCCGGTATTTTCAAATTACAGCTTGTTAGTCTCGGAATACCCCTGCTCACTGGCACGGTATCTGCTTTAGCAGCTTGACTTGCCCGATAAGAACGCCAGTTTTCGAGCCTTATTGTCATTGTCATTTCGGCGGTTCTTATCAGCGACGACTGGCGGTTGGGCGCATGCCTGTCCGTTGGCCCAGGATGATATCGGTCTCAGGGACGAGACGCCTTCGCCACCTCCGCCGCGAGGCGGACTCGGAAAGCCGCGGGTCTTGGTATTCAAGACGGCCGGGCCGCCTCTCCTGTGAGAGTTATTCAAGGGCTATGGATTTCTCGAGCCTGCCGCACAACCTCTCGATGTTTCAAATCACAGGAAAAAATCCATGCAAAAATTTGGGGTCAAGAAAATGCAGATCCGACAGACCATTCTCGCAGCGGCTGCCCTGATCATGGCCAATTCGGCCGATGCCGGTGTGTTGCACGGGGGAACTTTCAGCGTTACCTATGACAACCCGAACAACCTGTTGGAAGGACTAACCATCGGTCCTGGCGGGTTAACCGAATATTATGTCGCGAACTTCTTTCCCAAGGCGGTGGCCGATACTTACTCGACCATTGCGGATATCATAACGGTGCCCACCAACACCTACCCCGCGCCGTCAACGCTCGAATACGTCGTCAATCCCGCCGATCTGACCGGCACCGGAATTCCAACGGGCGCCGGCGGCCGCGCCAACAAGCCCACCACGTTGACCTGGGACGCCAGTCAGGATGCTTTGGTCGACTCGTCCGCCTTTATCGCCAACGGCCAGATCGGGTTGAACGGTGTCGTGATGACCCGTGGCAGTTTCACGGGTACATTGACGTCCGGAGATTACACCTTCGAATACAACGCGAATCGAAATGACGGCGTCAACAGCGGCTGGACCTTGTGGAACAACACGAGCTTCAGAACGTCCACTTACGATGCCCGCAACATCAGCGTTACCACCAATGGCGATGAATTGCTCATGACCGGGGAACTCTGGTGGTCACCCAATATGACCGCTTTCCTGTTCGGCGGCGACGGCTCGAACTCCGCCGGTAAAGCCGCTACCTTCACTCTGGTTTCGCCTGCCGTGGTTCCGGTGCCGGCAGCGGTCTGGCTGTTCGGCAGCGGCTTGTTAAGCCTGCTGGCCGGCGCCCGCCGAAAGTCGGTCCAGGCGGCTTTATCCGCTTGATCGCCGAATAGAGGCCGTCGACCCGGGCTGCCGAGCCGCCCGGGGGCCGTTTATCGCGTTTATCCGGCCAATCGGCCGGATAAACGCTCCCACCTTCGACCTGTTACGGACTTATCCTCATGACTACACGCCACCGACTCTCGCGATTCGGCAAAACTCTTGCACCCTGTTTGACATTTCTAGCCGCATGGTTGGCATTCCTTCCGGCAACGGCGACCGCCGCCACCGTTTCCGGCGGCGCATTGATCATGAACCTGGACCGGGATGCGCTGGCCGCCGCCGTCTCCTTGGACGCGACCGATGCGCCTTCCATATATCTGGAGGAATTTTTCGATGCACAAGCCGCGGCGGTGCGCAACAACGCGCAAATTTTGGAAGATCATATTGTGCCGGGCGTCGGCGAAATCCCGGCCACGGGTCTCGAATTCGCCGTCAACGGCGCTACCGTCGACGTCCCGGTCGGCCGGAGAACCAAGCCGACCACGTTGACGTTCGATCCGGGCGATTTCGCGGGCAGCGTCACCGGCGCGATCGGTCTTGGCGGCGTCAGCCGTTTCCGGATCGATACCGGATCGCCGAGCAACCGCATCGTCTCCGGAGACTACACGTTGGAATTCGATGCGGCCAACATCGATGCCGATACCGGCCAATCGGGCTGGACGCTCTATAACCATTATTCTTTCCGATCGGAATCCTTCAACTTGTTCAACGTGGCGATGGGGCTCGACCCGAATTCGTTCACCCTGTCGGGCGAACTCGGGGTCGGGCCGGGATGGGAGCATTTTGGCGGCACCGTGGGCGCGATCGTCGGCGATTTCAGTTTTCAAACCACCGTGGTACCGGTTCCGGCCGCGGTGTGGCTGTTCGTATCGGGTCTCGCCGGATTCGGCCTGTTCGGCAGATCCCGGAGTTACCGCGCATGATACGGTCCGGTTTACGCAATCCACATCCGGGACGGCATGCCGCGGTGTGGTCCGGATGGATACTGGCGTTCGCATGCGCCGACGCCGCAGCGACGCATTCCGCTTTTGGTCCTTACATCAGCATCCAGGTCAACGTCGACGCGGCCGGTCAAAACATTACCGGCGATGCGGCCAACGAGCCCACCATGGCCATCAATCCGCTGGACCCCGGCAACATCGTCATCGCCTGGCGTCAGTTCGACTCCGTGCAGTCCTCCTTTCGCCAAGGCGGCTGGGCGCATAGCCAGGATGGCGGTTCCAGCTGGACCTTTCCGGGATCGTTGACGCCGGGACAAGGCCGAAGCAATCCGGTCATCGATGTGGATGCTCAGGGGAACTTTTACTTTCAGAGTCTGCGTTTCGACGAGCAAGGCATCTATATCGAAGACATTCAAGTCATCAAGTCGACCGACGGCGGGCGCAGTTGGCAAGAACCGGTATTCGCCCACGGACGAGGCGGCGACAAAGGCCAGCTCGCGGTAGACCGTAGCGGCGGAATCGGCGATGGCCATGTCTACGTCAACTGGCGCGAAACCGGCGATGACTACTGTTTCACCCGTTCCATCGACGGCGGAGCGAGCTTCGAACTACCGGTGGGGATTCCCGGTAACCCGAGTTTCGGCACCATGGCGGTGGGGCCGGAAGGCGAGTTGTATATCGCCGGACGGCTCGAACCCAGTGAATGGGACGAAGAGACCCAGAATCGAAACCACTACCAGCACATTTTCTCGAAGTCCTTGGACGCGCGAGATCCGGATTCGACACCCACCTTTACGACGCAGATCCTGGATATCGGCGGTCCCGCGCCTTTATTCAATTTTCGAAACAATCCGAATCGGTACGGTCCCATAGGCGACGTTCAAGTCGACGTCGACCGATCCAACGGGCCGTTGCGCGGCAAGGTCTATGTGCTGGCGACGGTGGATCCGCCCGGCGAAGACAATCTGGACATCAAATTCGTCCGAAGCAGCGACGGCGGCGAGACCTGGTCGGCGCCGATCAGGGTCAACGACGACGAACCCAATAAAGATTCGTGGCAATGGTTCGGCATGATGGGGGTAGCTCCGAACTCGCGCATCGATGCCGTTTGGTACGACACGCGCGATAGCGGCAGCTATAACGTCTCGCGGTTGTATTACGCGTATTCATGGGACGGCGGCGCAACGTGGAGCAAAAACGTTCCGGTCAGCCAGCCTTTCGATACCACGATCGGCTATCCGCACGCTTCCCAAAAGATGGGGGACTATTCGACCCTGGTTTCCAGGAGGGACGGCGCAAGCGTTGCCTATACCGCAACCTTCAACGGCGAGCAGGACGTGTACTATCTGAACGTGTTTCCGGACTGCAACGAAAACGGCGTGTCGGACGTTCTGGATATCGAACAAGGCCGGGCCGGTGACGCCGATGCCGATCATATTCCCGATTCGTGCGAAACGACCCCGCTGGCCGGCGATCTGGACGGCGACGGGGATATCGATCGCCTGGATATCGACCTGATCCTCGCCGTGCGGAATCAATCCGCGTCCGGTCCGGACGATCCCCGCGATATCGACAAGAACGGTACGATCGACGCGCTCGATGCCCGCAAGCTGACCTTGTCGTGTACCCGTCCTCGGTGCGCAGCCGAGTGAGGCATGGATACCTCGCCCTATCCATCGACGGAAACTCGGAAAACCCGGTTTCTGCCCATGGTTCGCGTCGTCGACGAGCGATCGTTCGTCCTGAACTTGGCCAAGAACCGGATCGGAGTTTCCCGAAATCTTTCCCTCAAGGAACTCGTTAACAGGAAACTATCAAGATGCTCGACCGTTACTGTAAGCCTTTAATAGCTGCGCTGTTGCTGTCCGCATCGGGACTCGCCGAGTCCGCGATCACACTGGGGGTCATGCCGGTGGGCCGAACCGGGTGGTCGGTCGCGGTCGGCATCACGATATCCGGACTAGGCGCCGGCGAAGCGCCCTCGCTAGGCAGCTACGATCTGGATCTCAATTTCGATAGCAGCCATTTGGAATATGTCGGTACCAGTTTCGGCGATCCGGTGCTAGGGGACGAACTGGATGTTCTCGATTTCGGGGCAAACGTCACTTCGGTCGGGTCAAGCGGTAGCGGGGTGCTGAACCTGTTCGAACTGTCCTTTGATTCGCCGGAGGACTTGAATACCCTGCAGGCCGACAGTTTTACCCTGGCGGTAGTTAATTTTAATTTCCGGCAAGCCGGCAGCAGCCCATTGAGACTGGCCGTCAACGCACTCGGCGACGCGGACGGAAATGCGTTGGCGGCCAGTGTCTCGTCCACGACGGTTTCCCCGGTTCCGCTGCCTTCCGCGTTCTGGCTGATGGCCACCGGTTTGGCCGCGGTTTTTCGCGGCCGGGCGCGTACAACGAATTGATCGGCTCTCAGCACCGAAGATAGGTGTTTATTAACCCGGCCTATAAATATAGGTCGGGTTAATCCGGGGCAGGGATGCCCCGGCGCGGCGACAAGCCGCGTGAGCCCAGGCCGGGCGTGTACCGGCTTGGGCGGCGGCCCGAAATACCAGGAGGGTATTTACGGGCCTGATCAATAAAGGACCGCACGGTTTGTTTCCGAGCCAGCCGGGCAACCCTGAATCTGCGCGCCCGCCGGTAGCCGAATCGGCACCGGGCGTCACAGTTGGACCTGGAGAGCAGGCTGGACAAGAACTACCGGGAACCCGGCTCCGGAGCGGATGCGCGGGGCATGAATCCCGTAGCCGGCGTGCGCCTGGAACTATGAACGGCCGGCCTGACGGCGAGAACGCCGGAATTCCCCACCCAAAGGCGGATAGGAAAATCCGGCATCCTCGCAACCGGTTTCGCCGGAAGCGCATCCGCAGCCCGCGAGATTGTTTCCCCGTACGATTTCTCGGCGACGCTCCGCCATACCGAGTTCGCTCGGCTCACGCCGGAGAAACGAATAGCAGGGCTATGGTCACCAGCCGAGCTGCAGCTCGGGCGGATGTCCGGCGTCCATCAGGGACGCGCCGCCGTCGGCGAAGAGTACCTGGCCGGTAATCCAGCCGGCATCCTCCGAGCAGAGAAGGGCCACGGCATTGCCGATGTCGGCCGGCGTGCCGAGCCGGCCCATGGGAGTCCAGCCGCGGGTATGCCAGCGCCGGATGGCGCCCTGTGCCGGTTCGGGCAGGCTGTTCAGCACGCTGTCCTCGATCCAGCCGGGACTGACCGCATTCACCGTGATGCCTCGCTTGGCCAAAGCCACGGCAAAGTAGCGGACGAGCGACTCCAGCGCCGCCTTGGCCGAACCCATGGCAACCCAGGGTTGCAGGCTCCCTGTGCGGCCACCGGGCGAGTGGGTTATGGCGACGATTCGGCCGCCGTCGCGCATGAGCTGCACTGCCTGCCGCACTGCGACGAGAAAGGCTTTGACCTGGGAATCGAAGGCCGAATCCCACTGTACGGGAGTGATTTCGAGGGGCGGATAGAAGAATTCGGCGGCTTCGGGCCGGGCGTTGGCTACAAATATGTCGAGCCCCTCGAATCGCTCGCCGACTTCATCGAACATCCGGGCGATTTCGGCCGGGTTCGAAATGTCCGCCTGGACGATGAATCCGTCCGCGCCGCGCCGGCGCACTTCGGCCAGGGTGTCGTCGGCAGCCTCCCGGTTGCGGTAATAATGAATGGCGACATCGGCGCCCTGAGCGGCGAGTTTGAGAGCGATACCCTTCCCGATGCCACGGGAACTGCCCGTAATCAGGGCTTTTTTGCGATAAGACATGGTGACCTCCGAACGATAGAGACTGCGGGTCGCTCTAAAAGCACTGTTTAGAGCTCTTAGAGCTTTCCGCCGCGGTTTGAATTCTGAGGATCGTTTTTCTATTATTCAAATCGATTGTTATGATTGAAAACATCAACGAAATCGATTTTAGAAAGGCGGACCTGAACCTGCTGCCGGTATTCAGCGCTCTCCTGAAGGAACGGAGCGTGACGCGGGCGGCCGGCCGCCTATATCTCGGCCAGCCTGCGGTGAGCGCGGCGCTGATGAGACTACGGGAAATGTTCAAGGACGAGCTTTTCCTGAGAACGGCGAAAGGCATGGAGCCGACTGCCAGGGCCTTGGAACTTGCGGAACAGCTCGGTCCGGCGCTCGAAATCATCCATCGGGAAATGTACGGGACTCCGCGCTTCGATCCGGCCACCGCCGAGCGCAGCTTCCGCCTCGGCATGCCGGATAGCATCGAGGTGGCGCTCTCCCCGAGCCTGATCGAGCGCATCCAGCGCGAGGCGCCCGGTGTGCGTGTCGCGATCCGTCTCGCGGGGCATGAACAGGGAGCGAAACTACTGGACAACCAGGAAATAGACCTCGGCGTCTCGCGATTCACGGACGTGGCGAGCTGGCACCGCCAGGAGAACCTTTACCGGGAAGGCTATGTGTGCCTGTTCGACGGCGCGCGGCTGGGCATACCCTCGCCCATCGGCCTGGAAGACTATCTCGCCCTGCCCCATCTCCTGATGTCCTTCTCCGGAGGCTTCGAAGGCGTCGTGGACGAAGCGCTCGCGCGCCGAAATTTGCGACGGCGGGTTTTACTTTCAACCACGCGCTTCTCCGCCCTGCCCTTCATCCTCAAGGAGGCCGACGCCATCGCCACCCTGCCGGCGTCCATGGCGCGGCGCTGCGCAGAAGCGTTCAAGCTCACCCTGAGCCCCGCGCCGATCGAGATCGAGACCTTCACGGTTTCGATGCTCTGGCACGCCCGCCACGACCGGGACCCCGGCCACATCTGGCTGCGCGAGGCGGTGAAAAGCATCGTGCGGGTCGAGGCGAATCCGTCGATAGACGACACCCATCGAGTTCAGGGCACGTAAAGCCGGTTTGAGAGCCAACACCGACGCTCCCCTATGCAGTGAATAGATATTGTTGGTTTTTACCCAGGAGAAAACCCATGCGGACCGAATTCGAGCATGGCGTGATCCGCGATTGGTCGGAGCACGACAAGGCCGATCTCGTGGCGCTCGCCAATAATCGCAAGATATGGCGGAATCTGACCGACCGATTCCCCCATCCCTACACGGAAAGAGACGCGAACTGGTGGATAGCTCATGTCGCCGGGATGCCCGTCCGCACCTCATGGGCCATCGAAGTGGACAGCCGCGCCATCGGCGGAATCGGCATCGACCCGCGGGAGGGCATTTATGCCAAATCCGCCGAATTCGGCTATTGGCTCGGCGAGCCGTATTGGGGACGGGGGATTGCTACGGCCGCGGCCCGCGCGCTCGTGCCGGAAATTATGTCGCGATTCGGCCTGATTCGCCTGGAAGCCCGCGTGTTTGCGTGGAATCCGGCCTCCATGCGGGTGCTGGAGAAAGCCGAGTTCAAACGGGAAGGGGTAATGCGGCGTGCCGCCTTCAAGGACGGCGTCCTTATCGACCAGGTCCTCTACGCCTATGTCGAGGAAAACATCGACGTATAATCGGCCTGCCGTTTCCTTCTCCCGAATCCATCATGCTCAAACCGAACCAAGACATGAACCTGAACCCAAGACGTCTTCTTCTCGCGACCGCCGCCATCTTCGTATTCGCATTGCTCTGGAACGGTCTGGTCCACATGGTGATTCTCCGCGACGCCGATGCCGCGTTGGCCGGTATCGCCAGGCCGGAGGCGGAAAGGAGCTTGTGGCTGTCGCTGCTGCTCACGGCCGGCATCGCATTGCTCTTCGTCCTGAGCTACATTCGCTGCGCACGGAACGGCGGCATCAAGGAAGGGCTGGTTCACGGCCTGTCCTTCGCCGTTCTCGCCGGACTCTTGGTGGATCTCAATCAATACCTGCTGTACCCCATTCCGGGAAGCCTGGCGGCACAATGGTTTCTGTTCGGCGTGGTCGAGTTCGCCGTTTATGGGATTCTGGCCGGCTGGCTTTACCCGAAAACATCGTAGGCTGCCCACGGGTTTCCTCACTTCCGAAGCGTCTGGCCGCCAGCTCCAGCTTCATGGGTATACAAATCACCCCTGAAACGTCGACCGCTGCGGATTGCCCATTCATCCATCGATTCGAGCAAACGGCCCGCCGCCTCTTCGGACAGCTCATGCGCGATGAACCTGCCGGTAAGAGCATTTTCATACCTACTGTACGGGAACTCGCGAGTAGGTCGGGAATCCCTTCCCGACGGTGAAGTTGGGCTAACGGGTTCGTCGGCAAAGGATTGCCGACCTACGAATGCTTGAAGCAATTCACCCGAGCCGAAGGCGCCAACGACTTCCGCCAAGCCTGTTTTGCCGTACGAGCGAGATGAAAACGCTCAAGCTCGCGAAGAAGTGCGCTGAGCTGATAAACGGCGCATCCTTCAGAGTCGCAGCTCTAATTTCCATCTACCTTTGCCCTTCAGCCAAAAGCGGCTCATTTTTTCGCTTCCACCTGGAGCCGCACCATGGCGACATGGACCCGTCCCGCGGTGTCGGGAGGATTTCCGGCCAGGTAGCGCTCGGCGACAGCGTCGATGAAGAGCCCCCGCCGCTCCGCCGGGACTCTCGACGTGTAGGGATGCCAGGCGGTGCGCAGCCAACCGATGAAGGCTTGGCGGCCGGCATGCACCATGTCCTTGTCGGTCAGCCGGACCCGCTCGGCGTCGAGCCCCGCCTCCCCTAGCCAGCGGCGATAGCTCTCCGCATCGTGGAAACCGAAGGTCGATTCGAAGTTCTCGAAATTCTCCCGCCACACGGGACCGTCCGCCACGGCCTCGAACGCCGCGATCAGCGCGGCGGCAGAGCCCCGGCCGCCCATCTCCATCCGGCAGCGGCCGCCCGGCTTCAGCGCACGGGCGATGCCGGCCAATACCGGCTCATGATCCCGGACCCAGTGCAAAGCGGCATTGGAATAGACCACGGTGAATTCCTCGTCGAAAGGCAGCGTCCGGGCATCCGCCTGCCGGAACTCGAGGTTAGGGTAATCCGACGCCGGAAACCGTCTTGCTGCATAGCCGATCATGT
Organism: Methylocaldum sp. GT1BB; assembly: GCF_051027545.1. Taxonomy (NCBI): domain Bacteria; kingdom Pseudomonadati; phylum Pseudomonadota; class Gammaproteobacteria; order Methylococcales; family Methylococcaceae; genus Methylocaldum; species Methylocaldum sp. GT1BB. The sequence continues at coordinate 498,227 of NZ_CP194902.1, forward strand.
CTTCCGAAAGATCGACGCCGACCACGCCGCCGAACGGCACCCGCTGCGCCAGTTCCGCCGTGATTCGGCCGTCGCCGCAGCCGATGTCCAGCACCCGGTCGTCCGGGCGCAGGTTCAGGCCGCTCAACAGTTCGCGCGCCCAAGCTTCCTGACCGGCCGAATGGCGGGCATAGTCTTCCGGGTTCCAGCGATACATCGTTTTTCTCCTCGTAATGAACAGGTGTGAGCAAGAATGCCGAAAGAACGCATGGAGGAAAAACGATGTTTGGCGATGTCGCCATCGCGTCTCGCGATGGCCCGAATCAAACCGCCCCGCCGGCGAGATGATCCGGTCGCGGATACCGCCTTGGAAATCAAGCCGCGGGCCGAGCGGCCTAATGTCGCGAAGGGATTCGCGACCTAGAGCGACACGGTCGTAGATCGGCAACCCTTTGCCGACTGAGCTGTGTCGGAAAGGAATTTCCGACCTATGGCAGCTGTGGCGCCGCACAGAACCGTAGATGCCACAGCGGCACGATCGTAGGTCGGCAATCCTTTGCCGACTGAGCTGTGTCCGAAAGGAATTTCCGACCTGCGGCAGCCGGCCGCCCCATAGGACCGTGGATGCTCTAAGCCGCTCCTCCGGCGAGATGATCCAACAACAGCCGCGCCGCCCCTGACAACCCCTCCAGCGAACGGACGCAGAGATGAAGCCGGCGCTTTGCCCAGTCATCGTTCAAAACGACCGGCACCAGTCCCAGCGATGCGGTATAAGGCGTCGTGGCGGCCCGCGGCACCACGCCGATGCCGAGCCCCGCCGCCACCATGGCGCAGACGGCGTCGAAGCTGGTAACCCGTATCTTGAGATTGAGCGGCCGGCCCGCATCGGCGGCGGCGCGGAGTAGCCGGTAGTGCAGCGAGCTGTCGCTGTGGAGCCCGACGAAATCCGAGTCCAGCGTCTCGCAAAAATCGACGCGCTCGCGCGAAGCCAGCGGATGGTCCGGCTGAACGATCAAGACCAGTTCGTCTTCGCGGAACGGAATCATCATGAGCCCGTCCTCGGCGGCTATCTCGCTCACGATGCCCAAATCGGCAAGATTGTCGGCTACGGCCCGGACGACGACGCCGCTCACGTGCTCTTCCAGGTGTACCTGAATCTCCGGATGGGCCGACAGAAACGAGGCGAGCGCCGAAGGCAGGAATTCCACGATGGCCGAGATGTTGGCGAATACCCGCACCTGCCCTCGAACTCCCGCCGAATAGCCGCGCAGCTCCCGGTCCAGTTGCCCGGCCTGATGCAGGACGGCGCGGGCGCGTACGAGCAATGCAAGGCCGGCCGGCGTCGGCGCGACGCCCTTGCTGCTCCGCACCAGCAGCGCCGTACCGTACCCCGCTTCGAGATCCGACAGCCGCTTGCTGACGGCCGAAGCGACCGTATGACAGTGCTCGGCCGCCTTGGCAATGCTGCCGGCCTCGGCCACGGCGACAAACAGTTCGAGATCGCGTAAATCGAAATGCATGGATTGGTCCCGTCAACGATAACGCCGTTGCGTTAAGCCGCCACGACGCAGCCGGGCTTATTGTATCGACGTCACCCCTTCCCTCGTCACGAACTCGATGCCGGAATACCGGCATTCTCCTTCCCGCCCCTGAAAGAAGCTCACTGCGATCAGCCACACCCGCACGATGCGAGCCGGCGGCGGGCCGCCGATGAAGTCCAGGTAATCGCGGTGGACATCGCGCTCCTCGTTGAACCAATCGCCCAGACCCTCGCGGCCGGAACGGATCGCCACATGGGTTTCGCGCGCGGTCCAGGTGGGAATCGGGCAGCGGTAGGCGGTGCCCACGGGCAGCTCGGCGCTCCAGTAATAGGTGATGTCCTGGCCGTTGTCGAATTCCACGGCGATGCTCATGTAATCGTGGGTCGCGAGCGTGTCCTCGCGCACCTCCGAGGGCAGGCGATCCATGCGCCAGGCCCAGCGCAAGCGCGTGTTCGGCTCGAATGGCAGGGAAACGTCCTTCTGCAACAAACCCACATCGCGATGGGTGTGGCAGCAGATGGCCGGTTCCTTTTCCGGAGTCCGGCAGGATCGGTAGATTTCCGCAGGCCCCACGAACCACAGATAGTTCCAACCTGGCGGCGGGACGACCGGATCGGTCAAACGGTCGATTTCGGACGCGACTAGGCCGTCCACGTCGCCGAGCGCCGCCAGCCTTTTCAGCCCTTCGATCGGTTCGACCCGCCAGCGTACGATCAAGGCCGCCAGGCAACCGCTCGCCTGCTCGTAGACTTCGTCCGGCGTCGCCAACTCGCCGGTTCGGGTGGCCCATTCGCCGGGAAAATAGCTGGCGAGATACAGCCGATCCGGCTTTTCTACGGCGAAGGTATTGCTCGCTCGGGTGCCGCGGAAGATTTCGCCGTCCGGACCGATTCGGCACCATAGCTGGAAATCGGCGCCGAACCAGAGATCGGTGCCCTTGAGGCAGGTCTTGCCCACGGCAAAGGTGGTCACCCGCTCGCCCGCGGACAAGTCGATGCCGGTATCCAGCCAGGGTTTTCGATCCGAGGGAATATCGATGAAGGCGTAATCGATCATATTGTCCTTTGAGAGCTGGCTCAGCAAAGCCTCGAAACGCGATTGAAATTCCGTGCGTGTCAATGTGTCGTTCATGGAAATCCTCCCGGAAAAGTTCTGGAAAACGCCGGTTCCGGTTCATTATGATGGACGGCGTATCACTATGGATTGCCGAGCCGCCAGACCGTCTCCGCCTATGGCCGGCGCTCGGGATTGTACTCACGTCTCGCCGACAGGACTTGCATAAACTGGCTATGCGCGCGCTTTATCCCGGGACTTCGCAGCTTTACATGGGACACGGACGGGTACTCTATTGCGGTCCGATCCAGCATCTGGAAACCCACGTCTATGGCGCCAACGTGCTGCACGTGGGCATCTATCGCCCGTTTCGGATCAGGCTGGCAGACGGCGAATGGCGGAGTTGCCGTTGCGCGGTGGTGCCCGCGGGGATTCGGCATGCCCTGGATATGGCCGGCGGCGTGCACGGAAAGCTGTTCGTGGAGCGAAACGGCCCCGACGCGACAGGATTCCGGAAGCGTTTTCCGTATTCGGAAACGACAGTAAGGTTTTTCGAGGATGCGGAAACGATCGAATGCTTTCGCTGGGTCCACGAGGAAGACCCGAACCGTATCGCCGTCGAACAGCGCCTGGATCGGCTGCTGAATACCCGCGATCAGCCGCCGATCGAGTTGGATGAACGCATTCGGCAGGTCATCGAGCGAATTTGCCGCGAGCCGGACCGGAATTTCTCGCAAGAGGAGTTGGCGAAGCTGGTCGACCTTTCACCCTCCCGCTTCCTTCATCTGTTCCGCCAGTGCACCGGCCTGCCTTACCGTCGATTCCGTCTGTGGAAGCGGATGGTGTCGGCCTTGGAACTGCTGCATGCCAGCGACACTCTGACCCGCGCCGCGCTGGACGCGGGTTTCGCCGACGCGACGCATTTCAGCCACAGCTTTCGCGATACCTTCGGCGTGAACCCCGCGCCCGTTTTCAGGAATATCGGCCGCTTCGAAGTGAGCCCCGAAATGGTGGATAAACGATAAGCGTCTTCGTCGGCAAGGGATTGCCGACCTACAACCGTGTCGCCCCGTAGGTCGGGAATCCTTTCCCGACGCCACCTGCCGACCGAGCGTCTTCGTCGGCAAAGGGTTGCCGACCTACAACCGTGCCGCCCGGTAGGTCGGGAATCCTTTCCCGACGCCGCATCCCGACCGAGCGTCTTCGTCGGCAAAGGGTTGCCAACCTACGAAGGTTTGAGTCGATCTATCCTGACTGTAGGCGCCAACGACTTCCGCCGGGCACGTTTCAGTCGTCGAAATCCGTTCCGGAATCCCGGCCGGCAAGCCCCTCATCCAGAAACCGGAAAATGGCCGGATTCCCGCAACCCGCGGCATTGAAGCGCAGCCAGGGCGAGGCTTCCTGCTGAGGTCTGAACAGAGCGCCCGGTGCCAGCATGATGCCCTGCTTGGCCGCCGCCGCGGCCAGCGACGTGGCATTCTCGGACGCATCGCGGCGAGCCCAGATGAACAGTCCGTCCTCCGCGTCCTGGTAAATTTCCAGCCCGCTGCTTTCGAGGTTTCTGACCGCCTCGCCGCGCGCCTTGCGGAGGCGTGAGCGCAGTTTTTCCAGGTGTTTCCGGTAATAGCCGTCGGTAAGGAGTTCGTAGACCAGCCGCTCGTCGATTTCCGAGGTGGTCAGGCTGGTCAGGAGCTTGAGATCGGTGAGACTCTCGGCGATTTCGTACTTGCAGGCCAGAAAACCGACCCGGAGACTTGCGGAAACGGTTTTCGAAAAACTGCTGACGAACAGCACCCGCTCCAGCTGGTCGAGCGTCGCAAGGCGCGTCGCCTGTCCGGTCAACAAATCGCCGTAGATATCGTCCTCCACGATCATCAGATCGTAGCGCTCGGCCAGTTGCAAAACCCGGTAGGCCACCGCCTGGGTAATGCTGACGCCGGTCGGGTTGTGGAGCAGCGTGTTGGTGAAAAACACCTTGGGCCGGTGCTCCTCGATGAGGCTTTCCATCGCGGCGGTATCCGGCCCCTGAGTAGTCCAGGGTACGCCGACCAGCCGCGCCCCCGAAAGCTTCAGGTAACCGAACAGGGTGTAATAGCCGGGATCGTCCACCAGCACGGCGTCGCCCGGTTTGACGAACAGCCGGCTGATCAGGTCCAGGGCATGAGTGGCCCCGCGGGTGGTGACGATCTGCCGGGGAGAGCAGCCGATGCCCTGATCGTCGAGCCGCCGCGCCAGCAGGGACCGCAGCGGTTCGTAGCCGGCCGGCAGACCGTATCCGGTCAGATAGGTGCCGCTCTTGCGGGCGAGGGTGCGGAGGCTGCGCTGAATGCCCTCGCCGTCCATCCATTCGCCGGGCAGCCAGCCGGCGCCGGGCATGGCGATGTGCGGCTGTTCCTGCAAGGCGTTGCGGAGCAGCCAGAGCACGTCCATGGCCCGCTCGAGCCGGCAGGACTGATTCACCGCAGCGCCGGATTCCGAGCGTTGAGCCACGTAAAAACCCGACCCCTGCCGGGATTTCAGATAGCCCATCGCCACCAGCCGGTCGAAGGCCTGGACCACGGTGAACTTGCTGACCCGGTGCTCGTTCGCGAAATGCCGGATCGACGGCAGGCGCGCGCCGGGCCGCAAGGCGCGCTCGTCGACGCGCTGCTTGATGCCCGCCACGATCTGTTCGATCAAGGGCCGGCTGTCGTGGGGATCGAGGTTGAGGGAATTCATGATTGTTATGGCTCCGCGACCGGTACAGGATGGCCGAACGGATCGTCAACTGTATCTGTATTGTCCGCCGGCGGCAATTTATTGTACGGCCACCACGCTACGAAAACACGCTCGGGGAATCGGTTGTCATGCAGTCGAACACGTCGAAGATACGCCGGGGTTGGCTTCTCGCTATTTTGGGAATTGCCGGCTTCAGTCTGACCTTGCCCGCAACGCGCGTCGCCGTCCTGCATCTCGATCCCTGGTTCGTTGCCTTTGGACGCGGCGTGCTTGCGTCTGGACTGGCGGCAATCGCTTTGCTGGTCACCCGGCAACCTTGGCCGAAGCGTCATCAGCTTCGAGGCTTAGCCTTGGTCGCATTGGGGGTCATCATCGGCTTCCCGGTGCTTTCGGCCTGGGCCATGCGCGAACTGCCGGCGTCCCACGGCGGCATCGCGCTTTCGGTCACGCCCTTGGCCACGGCCTGTTTCGGCGCGTGGTTGGCGGGCGAGCGGCTGCCCGGACGCTTTTGGATCGCGGCGCTGATCGGTGCGGCCGCGGTGTTCGCGTTCGCCTTCGAAGCCGGGGGCGGCAGCCTTCGCTCGGGCGATCTCTGGCTGTTCGTGGCGTCTTTGCTGGCCGCGCTCGGTTATGCCGAGGGCGCCAGGCTGACCCGCATTCTGGGGGGCTGGCAGGTGATCAGCTGGGCCCTGGTGCTGTCGGTGCCTTGGTTGCTGGGACCGCTGTGCTGGATCATGGCGCATACCGATCTCTCGGCGCCGTTCGACGCTTGGGCCGGGTTCGCTTATGTCGCCGTGGTCAGCCAGTTCCTGGCATTCATATTGTGGTATCGCGGTCTGGCCGTGGGCGGTATCGCAAAGATCGGCCAGATACAACTGCTGCAGCCATTCCTGACCTTGGGCGCCTCCGCGTTATGGCTGGGGGAGGCGTTGAGCGGTTCGCTGCTCGGCGTGGCTGCCGTCGTAGTGACAAGCCTTTGGGTCAGTCAGCACTCTCCGATGCGGCAGTCGGCGGAAATCAAGCGCGAAGGCCGCCGAATTCGCCATTCAATGACATTACGGACCGAGAAAAATCAAATCTTAATGAGGAACGATCATGAAGCTTTATGACATGGAATTATCGGGTAACTGCTACAAGATAAGGCTGTTTTGTTCATTGTCAGGGGTGAACTACGAATCCATACCCGTCGACCTGATGAAGGGGGAACACAAGCAGGCGGCCTTCCTGGCCTTAAATCCGCGCGGCCAGGTTCCGGTGCTGGACGATGCCGGCACCGTCGTATGGGACTCCATGGCGATTCTGGTGTACCTGGCCAGAAAATACGGGGGCGAACGGTGGCTCCCTACCGAGGCGGAAACGATGGCCAGGGTCATGCAGTGGCTGGCCTTGTCGGAAAACGAAATCCTGTACGGGCTTGCACGGGCTCGGGCGGTAACCAAATTCAACCGTCCCTGGGATCTGGCGCAATGCCAGGATCTGGGAAGATCCGGATTGGGCGTCATGGAGAATCATCTCGAAAAAAATCGATGGCTCGCCGCCGACCACCCAACCATAGCGGATATCGCCTGTTATCCGTACGTCGCTCTCGCTCCGGAAGGCGGCGTCGTACTGGACGAATTTCCACACATCGGGCAATGGATCGCACGCATCCGGTCCTTGCCCGGTTACGTGGGCATGTCCGGTCTCTGATAGTCCATTCGGCATTTGAATGAACATTTATTGTGGTGGCTTAGCGGAACGTAACCCACCGACTCAAGGTGGCTTGGTCGAGCCGTTACGCCGGGAAAGGATTCCCGGCCTACTAAACCAACATTTTTCGGTTTGGCGTAGCGCACGAAGTAGGTCGGCAATCCTTTGCCGACGCAGCCCGTCGGCGGGAGCTCTGTCGGCAAAGGATTGCCGACCCACGCATCTCCGATGCTCGCCGCCAAGCCGCAATAAAAAACGCTCTAGGAAGGTAAAAAAATCCATGCGTATTCCCATCTATCAGATCGATGCATTCACCGATCGCCTGTTCGGCGGCAACCCGGCCGCCGTGTGCGTGCTCGGTCGCTGGCTCGACGATTCCGCGCTGCAATCGATTGCCGCGGAAAACAATCTTTCCGAGACCGTTTTCCTGGTCGGCGGGAACGGGCGTTACAGCTTGCGCTGGTTCACGCCCACGGTCGAGGTGGACCTGTGCGGCCACGCGACTCTGGCCGCGGCCCATGTGGTGTTCCGGGAAATGGAGCCGGCCTTGCGGGAAGTGATCTTCGACAGCCGCAGCGGCGAGCTCCGGGTTCGCCGCGAGAACGAGTTCATGACGCTGGATTTTCCGGCGAGTCACGGCATGATTTGCGATTGCCCGGACCTCCTGGCCGAAGGGTTGGGACGCAATCCCCTGGAAGTCCTGCGCGGCGCCATGTACCTTTGCGTTTTTGCCGACGAAGAGGACATACGCTCCTTGCAGCCCGACTTCTCGGCTTTGGCCAAGCTCGACCTCATGGGCGTCATCGTCACGGCGCCGGGCCGCTCGGTGGATTTCGTTTCGCGCATGTTCGCACCCAAGGTCGGCATTCCGGAAGATCCGGTGACCGGCGCGGCCCACTGCCTGCTGACGACCTACTGGGCGGAGCGCACCGGGAAAACCCGCTTCTCCGCGAGACAACTGTCCAGCCGGGGCGGCGAACTGGAATGCGAACTGCGGGGGGAACGCGTTCTCATCTCGGGCCGGGCCGTAAAATACCTGCAAGGCGAAATACTGCTTCAATCCTTTACCGAGGAATCAACGATCCCATGACGCTTCGATTGTCCCGCCGTGCCGAGCGGCTCACCAGTTCCCTGATCCGCGACATCCTGCAAGTCACCCAGCGGCCCGGCGTGATTTCCTTCGCCGGCGGATTGCCCGCGGACGAACTGATGCCGTCCCTGGATTTCGAAGGCCTCGCCGACGACTACCGCCAGTACGGCCCCAGCGAAGGCGAACCTGCCTTGCGGAGCCTGATCGCGCAGAACCTGTCCACATTGGGGGTGGATTGCAACGCGGATCGGGTGCTGGTGACATCCGGCTCGCAGCAGGGCATCGACCTGGTCGGGAAGCTGTTCGTCGACGAAGGCTCGCAGGTCTTGCTGGAAGCGCCCACCTATCTCGCCACGATCCAGGCGCTCGGCGTGTACGGCGCGGAATTCGAAGGACTTCCGCTGTCCGCCGACGGCGTCGATCCGGATACGTTGCGCCTGGCCATAGACCGTCGCCGACCGGCTTTCGTCTATTTGATCCCGACTTTCCAGAACCCTTCCGGGTATTGCTACTCGGACGAAGTCCGGCGCGCGGTAGCCCAGGTTCTGGACGAAACCGGCGTGCCCCTGATCGAAGACGATCCGTACCGGGACCTGGTCTACCAGACGGTCGACCGTACCCCGATCTGCGCCTATCTGGAACGGGCGCCCTGGGTTTATCTCGGGAGCTTTTCCAAGATCACCGCGCCGGGCCTCAGGGTGGGCTATCTCGCTTCGTCGCCGGAACTCTTCTCCGGACTGGTGCGGCTGAAGCAGTCGAGCGATCTGCATACCAACCGCATCGGCCAGGCCTGGCTCACGCGGTTTCTGAGCTCGGCCGGGTTCGACGAACACATGGCGCGGATGATCCGGGTCTACGGGGAACGGCGCGACGCCATGCAGGCCGCCCTCCTGCGCCATTTCGAGGGGCTCGCCGAGTGGCGGGCGCCTGCCGGCGGCCTGTTCTTCTGGCTGCGTCTGACCCGCGAGTGCGATACCCTGGCGGCGCTCCAGGCGGCCCTCACGCGCGACGTGGCGTTCATGCCGGGCGAACCGTTCTTTCCCGCAAGAGACCAGCGTTACCCGGCCTTGCGCCTGAACTTTAGCCATGCGGCTCCGGAAAACATCGAGCGGGGCATCGGCCTGATCGCGGAAATTCTGGGGGAAATCACCGACCGCGGTGGAAACCGCACGAACAGCCCGTCCTTGTCCATCTGAACTTTTTTCATCGAAAAGGAGTTGTCTCTCATGAATCTGACCCTGGTCATCGGCAACAAGAATTATTCCTCCTGGTCGCTGCGCCCCTGGCTGTTTCTGAAACACCACGGCATTCCCTTCGAAGAGGTCCGGATTCCCCTCTATCGAGAAGACACGGCAAGCCGCATCACCGCCTATTCGCCGTCCGGAAAAGTGCCCGTACTGGTGAACGATGGGGTTACTGTCTGGGATTCCCTGGCCATACTCGAATATCTGGCCGAAAGATTCCCGAAGACCGGCGGATGGCCTGAAGCTCTTTCCGACCGGGCAAAGGCCCGCTCGCTCGCGGCGGAAATGCACGCGGGCTTTCAGGCCTTGCGCATACATTGCAGCATGAACTGCCGGCGACAACCGGTTGCCAAGGAATTGCCCGAGGACGCTCAAAAGGACGTCGCCCGAATCGGGCAAATCTGGCAGGACTGCCGGGAGCGGCACGCGAATGACGGTCCTTGGCTGTTCGGCCGCTTCACCGTCCTCGATGCCATGTACGCACCGGTGGCCTTGCGTTTTTGGACCTATCGGCTCGATGCAGGTCCCGTGGCGCAGGACTACGTGAATACGGTGCTCGGCCATCCTGCCATGGTTGAATGGATCGAGGCCGGCAAATCGGAAACCGAGGTCATCCAGGCGTTCGAGGAATGAAAACGAGGATTTGGCTAGCGTTGCTGGCGGTTTATTTCGTTTGGGGCTCGACCTATCTGGTGATCCGCTTCGCGGTGGAAACGCTTCCGCCGTTTCTGTCGGGCGGGCTCCGCTTCCTCGTTTCAGGCGTGATCTTGCTGATCTGGCGACGCGCGGCCGGAGATGCCATGCCGACCCTTCGCCAATGGCGATCGGCAGCCATCGTCGGCACCTTGCTCCTCCTCGGCGGCAACGGGCTGGTCTCATGGGCCGAGCAGACCGTTCCATCGGGCATTGCAGCGCTGATTATCGGCGCGGTGCCGATGTTCATGGTGATCGCCGACGCGCTCAGGCCGAACGGCGTCAGACCGACGGCCCGAGTGATCGCCGGGCTGGCCATCGGCTTCACCGGGATTTACTTGCTGGTCGGCCCGTCGGAATTCTCGGACGACCTGCATTTGGACGCTCTCGGCGTGGCGGCGCTCCTGATCGCCGGATTTCTATGGGCACTCGGCTCGATCTGCGGCAAAACCATGAATCTGCCGAAGTCCGCCTTGATGACGACGGGCGCGGAAATGCTGGCCGGCGGTTGCGCCCTAATGGCCGCGAGCGCCATGAACGGCGAATTGAAGGGATTCAGCTTTTCGGAGGTTTCCACCGACTCGTGGCTGGCATTGGCATATCTCATCGCCTTCGGGTCTATGATCGGTTTCGTCGCGTACGCCTGGCTCTTGCAAAACGCGCCGATTCCGCTGGTGGCGACCTACGCCTACGTCAATCCGCTGGTGGCGGTGTTCCTCGGCAACTGGTTCGCGCAGGAACCGCTGACCCCGCGCATCCTGTCGGCATCGGCGATCATCATCGGATCGGTGGTGTTCATCAATAGCACCGGCCGGTCGAGAGCCCGCAAGGAAGCGGTGGTCGCGGTGAACGAATAATCCTCTTTCCCCGTATTCCGCTGCGCTGCATACGGGCTACGAAAACGCAGATTGGAGCAATAGTCTCATGTACGAGCTCAGCTATTACGAAACCATGGCCGAATACAACGCCTGGATGAACGAGAAGCTCTACCGGGTGTGCGCCGAAATTCCCGACGAACTCCGGAAAAAGGATCTCGGCGCTTTTTTCGGCTCGATTCACGGCACGCTCAATCACCTGCTCCATGCCGACCTCATCTGGATGGGACGCTTGGCTGGGCTGCCGTTGACAACGGCAGCCCTGGGCCAGGAACTTTATTCCGCGTTCGACGACTTGCGGCGGGAGCGCGAGACGATGGACCGGAAGATTCTCGACTGGACCCGGACACTCTCTCCCGAACGTCTCGCTCAGCCCTTCACCTATACCAGCCTTTCGGACCGTAAAACGCGCACCCGGCCCTTCTGGCTGCTGGTCGCACATCTCTTCAACCATCAGACCCACCACCGAGGACAACTGACGACCTTGCTGAGCCAACTGGGGCTCGACTACGGCGTCACTGACCTCCCCTGGCTGCCCAGCCTCTGCGAACTCGATCCGGCCGAGTCAGGGTGATGCGCCGGAGGGCGTCCGTCGAGCTTCAATCGTTCCTGAATGTCGATCGCAATACGATGACCGCCCCCTTGCCGAAACCGTAGCTGGTGAGGACGATACTAGCCAGCAAAAACAGCCGAAACGCCGCCGGAAACAAACCGTCCGAGGGCGTGGGAGTATCCAGCACCGGAAACATCGCCTGCATCAAAAACAGGCTGGAATTGGTGAAGGCACCGACCACCATGGCCCAGCGCACATGCCAGGGCAGCGGCACTCTGGCGGCATAGAAGCCGAAAATCAGGGCGCTCATGAGCAGGAAATCCAGATGCGCCTGCAAGAGGCGGGTGAACTTGCCCGGAAAAATGGCCGGCAGCACGGGCAGACCGAATCCCAGGCCGACCATGCACCAGGCCAGAACCAGAGCCATCAACAGCCACAGCGCGGCGCCTCTGAGCAATATCATGTTTCCCGCGAGTCCTGAATCTTGCTGCATCGTCAATCTCATCGTGAATTCCGGTTACAAATCGGTGCCGCGCAGTATGAATATTTCCGCCTTTGTCCGCTGGATCGGGACGGAAAGAAAACTTGACTGAAACGGCGGTTTCGCCGTTTACAGCCGTTTGCCGCACGCCTACTATCCGGAGCCATCGAGAAAAACGCGAACCTGATCCATGCACACATCGAATACCAAGGCCTTAACGCTATCCACAGCCGATGTGCCCAGAAGCGAGAGGCAGGGCTGGCTGCGGGAAGTCATTGGCCGGGAGTACGTCAAGGTGGAAATCAGCCCACCCGCCGACGGCGCATTGTTCAACGAGATGACGATATATCCGTGGGAAGACCTGCGCCTCTCCGCTATCCGGTCCAACGCCATCGGCATCGAACGGCTGCCGGGCGAGCCGTATCGATCCGATCAGGACGCCTATTTCGCGGTGGTGTTGCTCTCGGGCCAATACTCCCTGGAACAGCAGGGACGGGAGGTTTTTCTAAGACCCGGCGACATCACCCTCTACGATGCCACCCGGCCCCACCGCATCTACTGCCCGCGGACTTTTTCGAAACTGATCGTCTCTATTCCGCGCACGATGCTGAGAGACAGAATTGCCGGAATCGAGCACTGCACGGCGCGCCGGATTCCCGGAAAAGACGGCATCGGCGCCGTGGCGTCCATGTTCCTTCGCGGGTCCGCCAGCCAGGCGGGCCGCTTGAATCCGCACGAGTTCTCCGCCCTTGCCGAACAGTCGCTCGGCCTGCTGACCCTCGCCATAAATTCGGTGCGTCCCGCGAACTTTCATCTCTCCCGCAGCCGTTCGCTCTCCCTCTACCGGGTCAAGGCGTTCGTCGAGCGGCACCTTTCCGACCCCGGCCTGAATGTCGAATCGGTCGCGAGCGGCGTGGGCTTGTCGGCCCGCTATATCAACGATCTTTTCAAGGACGAGGAGACCTCCCTGATGCGCCATGTCTGGCGGCGCCGGCTGGAAAATTGCGCGAAAAACCTGCTCGACTCGGCGCATGTAGGCCACAGCTTGTCCGAAATCGCGCTCCGCTGGGGGTTTAACGATCTGTCGCATTTCAGCCGGGCTTTCAAGCAGCGCTTCGGCTGCTCGCCGCGGGAATATCGACAGCGGGAACTCTAAGAGCCTATCTCGGTAGACCGTTCGCCCCGAGTCGAAGGGTTTTTGGGACCTACAGGAATAGGCCTAAGTACATTCCGCAAATATTTGCGGGATCTCGACAGATTGGCTTGACTGGCGGGGTTGTCCTGCAGGTTGCCTATGCCGCAAGACTTCCCTGAATGTACTTATTAATCAGGCCCGTAAATACCCTCCTGGTATTTCGGGCCGCCGCCCAGGCCGGTACACGCCCGGCCTGGGCTCACGCGGCTTGTCGCCGCGCCGGGGCATCCCTGCCCCGGATTAACCCGGCCTATATTTATAGGCCGGGTTAATAGAGCATTTTCATACCTACTGTACGGGCACTGGCGAGTAGGTCGGGAATTCCTTCCAATCGCAAACGGTCGCTTTAGTCGCGACCCTTCCAATCGCAAACGGGAACTTTGGGAGCACCAAAGTCCCCCTTCCAATCGCAAACGGCGTTTTCGGGAAGGGCGTGGCCGGCGCTCCCGGCCAGGCCGTTTGCAATTGGAAGGGTCATCCCAGCGCTCCTGGGATGACCGTTTGCGATTGGAGCGCCGAAGCCGCCCTTCCCGACGCCATGCTCCGGCCGAGCGTCTTCGTCGGGAAGGGATTGCCGACCTACGACCGTGCATCCCCGTAGATCGGGAATCCCTTCCCGACGCCACGTCCCGGCCGGAGCGTCTTCGTCGGAAGGGTCGCGACTAAAGCGACCGTTTGCGATTGGGAAAGGATTGCCGACCTACAAATGCTTGAATCCATTCACCCGAGCCGAAGGCGCCAACGACTCCTGCCAGGCCTGTTTTGCCGTACGAGCGAGATGAAAACGCTCTAAATGCCTGCGCGCAGATTCGGCACGATTGATCGTTCCATCGAAAAAATTCGGCATCGGGTGAATGGAGAAGTGGAATTGAGTTCGCTATTGCGTCGTCCTGCCTTGCAGAGAGATCCATGAAAAAGAAACAACTTGCACTTTCGGCAATCACGCTCCTGCTTTCCGCATCCGCATTATCCGGCAGCTTTATTTCCATCCGCGATCATCAACATCTCAATATCCCATGTCTTATATTCGGGATTATCGGATTTTCCGGCGGGATTTTAACCGCGGTTCGCCTTTCCATCGGAAGACAGCTCGTAATGGTTTTTATTCATTACAGGTGGTTTTCATTTATGGTGAAAACTTCGTTTTCAAATTGGATCCCGGATTCGCCATACCTTTGAATATGCTGGAAGGTTCCATACAAGATGTCGCAAACCCGAGAGGGCTTGGTATCAATCTATTTGCGATATTACTTTTGGTGCTGAGTTCAAAACGCATTCTCATAGATCATGATTACCCTTGAAAAGCTCGAGATATACCAACGATTCGACGGCGACATCGATGGCTGGATTCGGGGCTCGCGACATCCCGATTCATCCGGCATGACCGATGCCGACTGGTCTTTGATCGATGAGCTGCGAACCGCGCTCCACATGATCGCTTCGGGGGCGGCCTCTCCGCGGTTTGCCGCGGCGACTGAACGGAAACTGCGCTTATCCGTGGCCGATGAACGAACTCGCGAGGCGTTGCGCAAACTCGCAGTGCCAAAATGAGCTACACGACCCGCGAACCGTTTCGAGTCGCGCATCGGAAGCCGGCGACAATCGACCCTGTCCTGTCGCGGAACAAATTTAGAGGGCGGGTCCACGAAATTCAGGCTATTAACCGGTATTATCGCCGCATGCTCAAACTGTCACGGGTCACCAAAAGCTATGACGGCGTTGCCGTGCTTCGCGACATCGATCTCTCGATTCCCGAGGGGCAGGTGGCGGTGATCATCGGCGCGAGCGGCTGCGGCAAATCCACTCTGCTCCGGCTGGCGAACGGCCTGGTCCTCCCGGACCGAGGCACCGTCGAGTTGATGGGCACGCCGGTCACCGCCTCGACGGCTCTGGCACTGCGCCGCCGAATGGGCTATGTCATCCAGGAGGGCGGACTGTTTCCGCACTTGACCGCCCGCGGCAACGTGGCCTTGATGCCGGGCCGGCTCGGCTGGTCATCCGCGCGAACAGAGGCGCGGATGATCGAACTCGCAGAACTGGTCCGCCTGCCTACGGGAGCGCTCGACCGCTACCCGTCCCAACTCTCCGGAGGCGAACGGCAACGAGTGGCCCTGATGCGGGCGCTGATGCTGGACCCCGAGATCCTGCTGCTGGACGAACCGCTCGGCGCACTGGACCCGCTGATCCGCTACGAACTCCAGACCGATCTCAAGACGCTGTTCACCGCTCTCGGGAAAACCGTTCTGATGGTGACGCACGATCTGAGCGAGGCCGGCCATTTTGCCGACGAGATCGTGCTGCTGCGCGAGGGCTCCATCGAACAGCAAGGGCCGATGACGGCTTTGATCGATTCGCCGGCCACCGAGTACGTCGCGCGCTTCGTGCGGGCGCAGCGCAGCCTGGTCGACGGACTTGTGCAACGGGCGACATGATCTACCGGCTGATCCTGCTCTTGAGCTTGTGGATCGGTTACGGCTCGGCTCCTGAAGCCGGGGAGACGACAGGTGTGGCCGTGGGTTCCAAGGAGTTCACGGAATCGGTGATCCTCGGCGAGATCGCCGCCCAGATCCTCGAAAGCGCGAGGATCGACGTGCAACACCGAAAGCAGCTCGGCGGGACCCGGTTCCTTTGGCAGGCTTTGATCGATGGCGAGATCGACCTCTATCCCGAATATACCGGGACTCTGATCGAGGAGGTTCTGGGCGGCCGGCTACAAGGGAAGCGGGACCTGGCGACGCTGCGCAGGGTCCTGGCGGAACAGGGCGTGTCGATGACCGAGCCGCTCGGATTCAACAACACCTATGCCCTCGGGATGATGACCGCTCGCGCGGACCGCTTGGGAATCACCACCATCTCCGAGCTGCGCGACCACCCGGAGCTCAAGTTCGGTTTCAGCAACGAATTCATGGCTAGGGCGGATGGATGGCCCGGGCTCAAACGAGCCTACCGCTTACCCCAGCAAGCGGTCGTGGGTCTGGATCATGGGCTCGCCTATCGCGGCCTTGCCGGCGGCCGCCTGGATGTGACCGACCTCTATACCACCGACGCGGAGATTCAATACTACTCGCTCCGGGTGCTAGAGGATGACCGAGGCTATTTCCCCGACTATCGCGCCGTGTTTCTTTACCGGGCCGACCTCGCCGAACGCCTGCCGGCCGTCCTTCCGGTACTCCGGCAACTGGAAGGCCGGATTTCGGAGAAAGAGATGACCGCCATGAACGCGGCGGCCAAGCTCGGCAAGGTATCGGAGCGCAAGGTGGCCGCCGACTTCCTGCGGAAACGGCTAGCCATCGCGTCCGACGGCGAGGTCGAGGGCTTGGCTGCCAGCCTGTGGCGCCACACGCTCGAACATCTCTCTCTGGTCGCAATCTCGCTGGCCGCCGCCATCCTCGTGGCCATTCCGCTGGGTATTCTGTGCGCGCGTAGACCGCGCCTGGGAAGGCTGGTACTTGGAGCCACCGGGATTCTTCAAACGATACCGTCGCTGGCGCTCCTCGTGTTCATGATCCCGCTGCTCGGAATCGGAGCCTGGCCGGCCATCACCGCTCTGTTCCTGTACAGCCTCCTGCCCATCGTGCGCAATACCTGTACCGGGCTTCAGAACATTCCCGGTCCGCTGCTCGAATCGGCCGATGCGCTCGGCCTCCCCCGCTTCGCCCGGCTACGACTGGTGGAGTTGCCCCTGGCCTTGCGCACCATCATCTCCGGAGTCAGGACGGCTGCCGTGATCAACGTCGGCATGGCGACCCTTGGCGCGCTGATCGGTGCGGGAGGATATGGGCAGCCGATTCTCACGGGCATTCGCCTGGACGATACGGGATTGATCCTCCAAGGGGCTGTCCCTGCGGCCCTGCTTGCGCTATTGATCGAGGGCGTCTTCGAGCTCGCCGAACGCCGGCTGGTACCAAAGGGGTTGCGCGGGTGACCGGAAACCGCCCGGCGTTGCACAACCTTTCGCAGCCCGCCGGGGCTTACGACCCGCTAACCGTCTTGAGTCTCGTATCGATCTGCCGAGCCAGGTTCTCGATGCCCTTGGCGGTGAAGTTCTGCTGTTGGCCCTTGACCTCGACGATGAAGTCGCCGACGACATTGCCGGTCTTGGTATCGATCAAATGCGCCATGAGATAGACGAACAGGAAACTCGGCTTGTGCAACCGTCCGACCACGACGAACTCGCTCCCGCTATTTTTCCCGAGCTCCGCCGCTTCGTCCGAATGATCCCAGAGGTATCCGAACCCCTTGGTGGCGGCGGCTTGAGCGGCCGGGTCGGTCGCATCGATGCGATAGCCCTTGCCACTCAAATGTTCCTCCAGTAACCGTTTCAGCGAGGCCGTTCTTTCCACTTCTTCGGCAACGCCCGGATTCGAGGTGACATCGTTCAACTCGAAATCCAGAACCCCAATACTGGAATTCGCGCGTACCGGAAGGGAAACGAGGATCGCGAGAGTAAGGACTGAAATGATCTTGCTTAAGACAGACATGACTATGCTCCTATCGTAAATCCTGCTCGATGCCGCTGATCGCTGTTCAAACTTCGTGGCCGGGCACATCGATCGCTTTCGTCACATTCAGCTTTTCGAGCATGCTTGCTTTCTCCGGAAGTTGGACCGGAAAGCCCAAGGCGGACAGCTATTGCCTTCTTGGCGGCCTTTCCCGCAGGTCTTGGACGAAATAGGCTATGGCCCGGCGCCAGGATTCGTCCTTGTCACCCCGAAAATCGAAGGCGCGGTTGATCAGGGTTTGCCCCGTGGCGACGTCGCGGATTTGGATGTGCAGGCTGAGGACCAGATTGCTCATTCGGAACACCCATCCGACGAGAACCCGCTCGGCGCCGAGCCGCCGGGCGATGTCCAGCTCGCAGCCGTTGCAGGCATGCAGATAGCGGGCCGACTTCAGCTCGGCGACGAGTTCGGGAGCCGGCCCATGATCCACCACCCGGTACAACCCGCTGCGGCTCAGATCGTCCCGCAAAACCTCGGTCATGACAGCGAGCCGCCTGCTCCACTCGGCCTCCCGCGTGCTGTCGCCGAGATCGCCGGTGAGTTCCAAGTCCAGCACTGCGAGCGTCTTAAGATCAGGACTTTCACCCGTCGACGCCCGCTCGGCCGGAGGACTGTTCTGAGACCAGACGGGGGAATGGACTAGCACCAGAACTGCAAAAATCGAGATCAGCCGAACGAACGGGGAACGATGCATCGGAATCGCCTCATTGAAATCCAGCCTTCTTACCGGGTACGCTGCTTGGGTCACAGCGAGTTCTTCGCCCAAGCTACGGCTCAGATTACAGCATAACAATTGACGTTTCGTCAAAATTTATCCATACCGTCAAAATCATGACGAAATTAACCCGAAAGCAACGTGAAATCATCGCCCGGAAGGAGTTAATTTTGGACATATCGGCGAAGCTGATCGCCGAACAGGGCTTCAGCAACTTCGGGATGGACCGGATAGCGGAGTTGACCGAGTACTCCAAGGGCACCATTTACCAGCACTTCCAGTGCAAGGAGGAGGTGCTGATGCACCTTTGCATACGCGGACTCCGAACCTGGCGCGACTTTTTCGATCGCGCGCTGAAGCTCCGCGGCAACAGCCGCGAACGGCTGCTGGCCATACACCTGGCCCACCACTTCTACGCCAAGCTGTACCCGGTGGAATACGAAAGCATTTACACGGTCAAGTCCGCCGGCGTCCGGGAAAAAATCTCGCCGGAGAGCCACGCGGCTCAAAACGAGCTCATGAAGGACGTGATCGACCGGGTCGTCATCGTCATCGACGAAGCCATCGAAAACGGCGACTTGAAGCTGCCGGGGACCATGGCGCCGCAGGACCTGGTCTACGGTTTCTGGGCATTGCATTACGGCGAACTCATGTTCGAAACCTTCAACTTCCCTTACCGGAACATGGGGATCGGCGACCTGGAGAACAACGTCCGGCTGGTTTTGCGGACCCTGCTGGACGGGCTTCCCTGGGAACCGGTCTCGACCCGGCACGACTACACCGCTTCGGCGGAGCGCATCATGCGCGAAATCTTTCCCGAGGAAGCGGCGGCGATCGCGGCACGCTGAGATCGTTTTATCGTTCTGAAAGAGCAGCGGCTTCGCTAGGTGGCGCTTCGATCGCCGCCTCCGGTGCCTCCACCTCAGCCTGTGCAACCAGCCGACGGAGACGTCCCTATTCGAAATGTCCAGCAAGTTCCGCGTCCGCAGAATTGCTAGAATCCGCCGTTTAACTCCAGGAAAGCATTCATCTGCATGGGAACAGGACTTCGGAAAACGGTCGGGCGTCGCAAACATAGACCTCCGGCCAGCGGCGAAGCACGCCGCCCCTTACACCTTCCCCGCCTCTGGCAAGGCATCGGCTGGCTGATGGTCGCCGTCGTGGTCTGGCTGAGCCTGACGCCGGAACCGCCTCAGCCGCCCACGCCGTTGCTCGCTTGGGACAAGGCGCAACATGCCTTGGCGTATGCCTCGCTGACGTACTGGTTTCGACAGGCCTTCCTGCCCCGTTGGCGCTGGCCGCTGTTTCTCCTTTTCCTGGGGATCGGACTGGAATTTCTTCAAGGACTCAGCAACGTGCGTACATTCGATCCGGTCGACATGGTCGCCAACGGCATCGGCGTTTGCCTCGGCCTGGCGCTCAGCCGCACCCCGCTCGGAAGGCTGCTTGCGAAGATCGATGCGCTTGTCGGCGGCAAAGGCTAGGCCGCTCGGCGGGTTACGGCCTTACAATACTTTCCGGTCCGGTTTAGCGGTCCAAGGGAGAGTAGGTCGGGAATCCTTTCCCGACGCAACCGTCGGAAAAACGGCTTCGTCGGCAAGGGGTTGCCGACCTACTATTAGCCCACATTTCTCGCACGCCTTTGTCGCAAGGGTGTCAAGGCGCTGCACCGGCCAGCAGGGAGCCGGCGAACAGCGCAGTGCCCGAGGGGTACGGCAAAGCCCCTGGCTACTTCCCTCCCCCCTCGCCACCCTCGGTGTCGATCGTCGGCGCGTCCATGCTCTTCTCGATGGCCCTGATGGCTTCCAGTTTCTCCCGAAGAATTTTCGCCTCGTCGGTCGGGGGATTGGTCTTATCGACCGTCTTCGAGTCCGGGGCACAAACCGTCGCCTGTTTGCGGTCCGGTTTTCGTTCCGCGGCTACCGCTTTTCTCGACAGACTCCCGGCCCGCTTCAGAGTCTCCATTTGAATGGCAACCAGGTTCTGTACCCTTCCGTCCGGCATCCGCTCGGGGGGTATGGCCCCCACGGACGCCAAGATCTTGGTCGTGTCGCCGCAGGCTTCGGAAAGCGTTCGCGCAATCAGAAGGTGCAAGCGCACGCCGACGTCCGGATTTTGCCGGTAATGCTTGAGCATCCGCCGGCATTCCTCGGCGCGAGATGCGGCGGTTTTATTGGCGAACGCGGCGCCGAAGCCCAGCAGTTCGTCGATATCCGATCGCGAATAGGCATCGTGGGAAGGTGTGTAATACGAAGCCCGGTAGCGGTCCGGGTAGAATTCCGCGCAGCCGGCCAACACCGAGAGCCCCATTAAAACTGTACTGCGGACAAGCATGTTCATTCAGGCAGCCTCGACCAGCGGTAATTGAACCCGGATGCGAGCGCCTTGTTTGTCCTGCCGCGGTTCGAGAACCTCGATCTTTCCGCGCTGATTGGCGACGCACTCGCTGGCGATGGCCAATCCCATTCCGGTACCTTCGGTGGCGAGGCTGGACGCGGCCTTGCCCCGGTAAAACGGTTCGAATACATGCTTGCTTTCCTCTTCGTCGATACCGGGCCCGTCGTCTTCGACCTCCAGCTCCATGTTGCCCCCCACGGCGCGGAGAATGATTCGAATTTCGCCGCCTACGGGCGAGTAGCTCACGGCATTGGAAATCAGGTTGTCAATAATGGTTTGTAGCTGGTCCCGATCGCCGGACACCTCGACCGGCTGGACCAATTCCTTGACCGTCAAGGACTTCGCTTGCAGGCGAGGCCGGTGATCCGCGATGACGGACCTTAACAGATCCTGCATCTTAACGCTTTCGGCGACATTCTGTTCCGGTTCCTCGTGAAGCCGGTTGTAGCGGGTCAGCTCCGCCAACAACTCTTGCAGCTTTTGAATGTTCGTGGTCAGCGTCCGGCCGATTTCGCGCTGTTCAGGACCGGCTTCGTCACTCATCATCTCGAGCTGTTCCGCGCTTTCGACGATCCGGGCCAGCGGCGTCTCGATCTCGATCGACACATTATCCATCAACTGCCGTTTCGACTCTTCGAGCGAGCGCAGGCGCGTCCGCAACAATTCCAATTGATCGCCGAGATACCGAAGATCTTGCGGCCCCGCCACGCTGATAGGCTTTCCGAAATCCCGCGCCGTCAGCCTTCGGATCGCTTCGTCCAACTGCCGGACCGAGCGGCTGAGCAAGGTCAGCAAGAACAGGATGACGGCAACCGAAGTAGGCAAGAGAAATCCTGCCTTGATCACCAGATCCTGCTGAACCGATCTCGACTGTGCGTAGAGCTGTTTCGCCTCCCGGTCGACCTGTTCCGAGATTTCCTGCCACAAAGCATTAGCCGCCGCATGCAAACCTTGAAATGCCTGGTCGTCGGGCAGGGCGACGCGATCGCCGGTGTCGGAGCTGATGATTTGCTCGTAAACCAAGCGCTCTTGCTCCGACAACCGGTTGATCGAAAGCGCGACTTTTTCGTCCACGCCCATTTTCAGCAGTTCGCCCAAGGCCTCCCTCAGGGAGTTCCGAACGGTTTCGTAAGACTGCCGCTCATAGGGCTGGCGCAAGGCCGGATGCGCCAAAATGACGAAGAGCTTGGCTTTTCGCTCGATATCGGAAACCATTTGTAGCGCCGAGCGGGCGGTTTTCACCTGCTCGACGATCTGATAAAAGGTTCTTTGCTCCAGCCGCGCGATGTCGCGCATGGCGAAGGCCGCATACATCACGGCAAACAGCAAGGGAACCAGAACGACCACGAACCCTATGGGGATCAGGTATTTCAGCGAGAATAACTTTTCGAATCTCATCCGCTTCAAATCAATCATTGCCGCATCGTTGGGTTCGCAAACCGACCTCGACGATGCCGTAACACTCTTGTGACCTCCCTTATGATAGGGATTTATCGTCCGGTCGTGTTGAATGGCGTGTTCGCCCCACGAGCGACTTCCTGCGCAGCGGCGTATTCTGCAAGGTGAATCGAATGACAAAGCATTTTTTTTCGAAGGGCGGATTTGCCATTGCGGCGGCAACCTGGCTGACTTTGGCTACCGGCGCCGAACTCTCGGGATTGCCGGTTCCGGGCAGCGCCGAGAATCCTGCTCTGCTGCTCGAACTCGGCAGCCAGCCGCCGTCGGCCGCAGCCCAGGACAATGCGACGCGTGTTTATAAGGGCGATGTCAGTGCGCACGAAGGAGACGCCTCGATTCAAACCGGTCCGGATGATATCAGTTCGCTGCATCCGGGATTCGGCTCGTGGAGTGTCGCTTTCCGATTCAAACTGGAACCCCGGGCGAACGCGAGCCCCTACACCTTTTGGGCGCGCTGGCGGCAAGGCGGCGAACCGGAGGTTTGCGTGCAGACCTTCGAGATTTGGGCGGGACCCGATGCCTCGAAGCTCGAACAACGCGCGGTCGTGAAGCTGAAACCCAAGGGCTGGGAATACGCCTGGATCGGCGCGGAAACCCCGCTGACGCTCAAGGCCGACGATACCGTAATCGAAATCCGCGACAGCGGAGCCGGCCACGACGCCAAGATTTTCGACGCTTTTCTGCTCGGCGGCCCAGAGTCGCCGACGGCGCTTCCGGAACAAGGCACTAACGAACTTCCGGCGGTTCTTCTGGAATTGGGCAAAACGCCGCTTTGGATGTCGGCGGGCAAAGATCCCGCGATTCGGGTCCATCCCGGAACCGCTGCGGGACTCGAAGGCGCGGGCTCGATCCTGACCGAAAAAGACGAAGTCCAGGTTTTTCATCAAGGCTTCGGCGCTTGGGGCGCGAGCTTTAGGTTCAGCCTCGATCCCGCCGTTCCGCCCGGCCTCTATCGCTTCTTCGCAAGGTACAAGAGCGGCGGCGAAGTGTCGCAGGTCGCCCAGACCTTCACCGTAAAAGCCGGCGCCGATCCGAATGCACTGGCCGCTCGCGGCGAATTCGTAGTGACCAACACCTCGCCCTGGGAATACCAGTGGGTGAAAGGCGCTGCCACCGTGGCCATCTTGCCGGGCGACAAGGTGCTGCAAATAGAAAACGCGGGTAAAGCCGACGGCGCGAAGGTTTTCGATGCCTTTCTCCTCAAGATGGAAACGCCGCTCGGCGACTGGATGAGCGCCTCGGCGGCGGAAGCCCGAAACCGCTTTCTGGCGCGGACGAAGAGTGTGTCCGATCCTAGCGGACAGCTCTACGTGCTCGACGGCAAGGGCGATCATGGCGAAATTTTGTTCCGGGGATTGGCGGCCGATGCCGCACGCCAGCGGGTTCAAAAGCTCCGGGTGAACTATTCGATCGGGCCCGAAGCCGAGGACATGGCACGGCGCCTCAATCTGCCCGCGCTGCCCGCCGCGCTCGTAACCGACAACAACTACACCGTGCTCGGCGCCCTCGCCTCGCCGAAAAACGAAGCGGCCGTGGCGAAATTTCTCGCCGATCCGGAACACGCGGGCACGATGCTCACAATCCCGGCCGTCACATCAGACGCGCCTACCACGCTCCATAACGGCGTGCCCGAAGCCTGGCTGGTGGGCGGATTGCAGGATGGCCTTGCGGGCGTTTCGATTTACGGCCTCGATAGCGAAACCGTGCTGCGTCCGAATCCCGGCCAGCCCTACCTCAGCACCGCCATGATGGGCGGCAAGATAAAGACCTGGCAAAAGGCTCCGGCCGCAGCCAATGGCGTCACCGTCATCGAGCCCGCCACCGATCACTCCTACGGCTGGTCGCGCGGAACCGGCTACGCTCAGCTCTATCTTCACGTCGACCAGCCGACCCAGGCGCTGCTGAAATTGCGCCAGTCCGGGATCAGAACCGCCGGATGGCTGGACGGGCAGCCCCTCTCCTTCGCCGACGATCCGAACCCGCCGGCCGACTTCCCGGTTCCGGGCGAACCCGCCAAGAATGCGCTACAGGGATTCACCACCGAGGGTCTTGCGGTCACTGCCCTGCCGGAACGCGCCGAGCCTTCACAGGCCGCGCCCTTGGCGCTTGCGCCGGGGTGGCATCGTCTGTTGGTCAAGCTGGCGATGCAGCACGATAAAGGCGAAAGCTTCTTCTTTGCCGCTCGATTTACCGATGAGTCCGGAAGTCCGCTCGATTCGATCAAGACGCAGCTCGCCGATCCGAACGCCGATTTGGCGCTCAATACGATAGCCGCGAAACTCAGGCCGCTCGTCTACGCCGACGCGCCTGCCAATCTGCCCCGCCCGGGCGAACCGCTCAAGCTGCGCGCCGATATCCGCTGGCATCCGATTCTGGAGGAAAGTGATCTATCGGCCCCCCTGCCCCGCTTCCGCGCCAAGCTGCGCCTCAGGATGACGGATTACCGGGGCAACGAGGTCGCCGTGAAAGAGATCGATGGTCTCTTCCCCGGCGAGGCCACGCTCGATTTCGGAAAAACGCCCAAAACGGGTTATTACGCCGTCTACCCCTCCCTGCACACGCCCGACGGCAGGCTCATCATGGCCTATCCCGCCGACGGCTTCACCGTGGTTCGCGGAAACGCCGCCCAAAAGGAACGGCTGGACAAGAAAAAGCTCTGGAACAACGACTATTACGCCTTCTTCGACGGCGACAAAGGCTTCCGCCAGGAGGGCGGATACTTCGCCTGGCTGGAGCGCACGGGCATCTACAAGAGCTACGGCTCCTATCCCGGATTCCCGCCGGAACACCAGGCGAAGTGGGAGCGCGCCAAGTCGCGCGGACTGGTCTTCTTCGGCGACACCTCGGGCGACAGCCACTGGCTCAACGACAAACCGGAAGACGGGCGCGCCTTCATCGAAAAGGCCTCGGCCTATACCCGCTTCTTCAAAGCGACCAACGAAATCGACATCCGCCGCGAAGGGGAATGGCAAAAACTGCGCGCCCCCGCCCATTGGGTCGAGCGGGCTAAGTGGGAGTACGAAGCGGTACACGGGCCCCGGAAGGACGGCCATTACGTCGGCGGCAGCCTGGTGCGCCCCGGCGATACGACGGATGACGGAGGCTATGCCGGGGGCTTGAGTTCGGGAAAGTGGTTCGCCGAAGTGCTCAAGCTCGGCCTCGACAAGTACCAGGACGCCTGGGACGTCCACGCCTATCCGCAACGCCCGCCCCGCTTCGGCCATCCTATCGGCAACGGCTCCACCGAAGACGAACGCGGCGTTCTCTCGGCTTACGAAAGTCTCGGACGCAAGAACACCCTGCCGTTCTGGCTGGGCGAAGCCGGCGCCAAGACCGCCCATGGTTTCACCGGCCGCCGCTGGCAGGCGGAACAGGCCGCGAAGATGATCGCCTGGGCCAACAGCCGCAGCGACTACTTGGGGCTGGCCTTCTGCCTCGGCCACGAATACGACTGGGGCTACGGCCGCCTCTGGGACTACTCCATGGGTCACAAACCCGCCGAGGCGGCTCTCTACACCGCCGGCGCCCTGATCGACGGCTTGCCCTACAAGGCCGTGGACACCCAAGACGCCAACATCCAGGCCGCCTATTTCGGCGAAACCTTCATGATCTGGCGGACGGACGAGCAGGCGAGCGATTGGCCGCTAAAGCTCGATCCGGGCAAGGCTTGGGTTGTGGTAGACGTGGTGGGACATGCTGAAAATCTTGCGGTCGATAAGGACGGCAAGGCGGCTGTCAGGGTGTCGGCGAGTCCGTTGTATGTTTTGAGCAAGGGGGATTATGAAAGGTTGATGCGGGGGCGGTAGCTGGTTGATGGGTTTCGCTTCGCTCTACCCATCCTACATGGGCTTAACTTGAAATAAGATGCAGTATGCCTTTCCGTATTTCACAGCCATCGTTTCAGTCGCTGTATATTGAAATGCAGGTACTTGGCAATACCATTGCATCGGGTAGCAGCTTCGTAGTCATAGGTGCTGCTGGAGTGCCATTCCTCATTACGAATCGTCACAACGTCACAGGCCGAAACCAAGATTCCGGAGAACTTCTTTCAACCACAGGTGCTATACCTGATACTCTCGTCATCTCACACAATTCCAAATCCGGCTTGGGCGAATTCGTAAAGGTAAAAGAACCGCTCTACAATGGCGATACTCCGCGTTGGATCGAACATCCAACTCTAGGCGCTAAAGCTGACGTCGTTGCCCTTCCGGTATCCGAATCAGACGGCGTAGCGTTGTATCCGTATAAAACGCGTTATGAGACTCACTTAGATATTGAGCCAGCACAAATGGTCAGTGTTGTAGGTTTTCCCTTTGGCATGCGGACAGGACCTTCATTCGCAGTATGGGCTACGGGCTTTGTCGCATCAGAGCCAGAAATCAATCATAACGGTTTACCGGTCTTTCTAATTGACTGCCGAACTCGGAAAGGCCAATCTGGTTCTCCTGTCATTCTTTATCGGAATGGCGGCGGGATTATTACCCACGAGAACTCTACCAGTGTCATCAGTCCGGTTTGTCAGCTGTTAGGCATCTATAGTGGCCGTATAAATCCAGAGTCCGATCTTGGCATTGTTTGGAAGTCCTACGTAATTGCCGAGCTAATTGATTACGCGAATACAACTTGTAGCCCATAGCCCTCGTAGGATGGGTAGAGCGAAGCGAAACCCATCATCCCAGAGCCTATTCGAAATCCAGATCCCCCATTTCCGGACCCGCCCAATCCTTCGAGTAAATACCCAATCGGACATACCGATGAAATGAAGAATACGGCCAGTTTGACACTGCCTTTACATATCCGTGTTTCACGGGATTATGGTGAATGTAATCGACGTGCCACGCGAAATCTTCTTCGTCGCGGATGACGTGTTCCCAAAATCGGCGTTGCCATACTCCGCGTTCACCCTTACGGGAACGACTTTTGGAAATGCGTTCTCCCTTTTCAATCTCTCTGGAAAGGGCTGATTTAAGTTGCCGCCAGCGTAGGCTGAAATCCTGTTCGCTCTTTGGCAGGGTCCAAATCGTATGGAGGTGGTCCGGCAAAATCACTACCGCGTCGATCGTGAATGGATGCGCTCCTTTGACCACACGAAAAGCTTCGCGCAAGGCACCAATATGGTCCGTCAACAGCTTGCGATGCCGCTCTGCGAGGTTAACCGTAAAGAAATATGTACCTCCCTCGACACGGAAACGGCGATAGTCGGTCATGGTTTACTCGGAGTCTTTAGAATCGTCTATGGTGTATCACAATTCTGGAATGATGGGTTTCGCTACGCTCTACCCATCCTACGCGATCTCGCCGGATGTCCCCGCGTGTCAATGAGAGCGACAACCGCCTTTTGCTTACCCCAGCCCCAAACTTGTCACAAAAATGAGGAACTACCGTAAATAAATTGTTCTCGAATTGAAAGGATTCACCTTTGAGGAAGGAGGGAATCATGAAGGCGTTAAGGAATAACGAGCAGGGAACGGGCAGAGCGAAGAAACATCTCCGTGCAGGCTTGTCGGTCGCCCTGCCGTTGATGGGGATCTGGTCGCAGACGGCGCTCGCCCAATTGACCTGCGGCATCACGCAGCTCACCGACGGGAACACATTCGGAGCCATCATCCAACAAAACAATGCATCCATCAGCGCCGACGGCAGCCGCATCGCCTTTCATCTCGACGCGGACCTGACGGGAGGCAATGCTGACCGCAATTTCGAGCTCTTCCTGTTCGATACGAATACGAACACCATCACCCAGATTACCAATACGACGAGCGGATCAGCGCCGGCCAACCATGCTCCCTCTCTGAACGCGGACGGTACCCGCATCGCCTTCGAGTCGACCGCGGATTTGACCGGGCAGAACCCGGAGCTGAACAGAGAGATCTTTGTGTTCGACGCCACGGCGGGCGCCTTCACGCAGCTCACCGAAAACGCCGGGGTCGGCCAGGCCTACCTGCCATCGATCAACGCCGACGGCACCCGTATCGCCTTCGAATCCAATGCGAATCCAACCGGTCAGAACCCCAACGGCAACTTCGAAATAGACCTGGTCGACACGGCGGCCAATAGCACCACTCAGATCACCAATTCCCCCGCCAGGGCCGGCAGCTTCAATGCGTCGATCAGCGCAAACGGCACCCGCATCGCCTTCGAATCCGATGAGGACCTGACCGGCGGGAATCCCGACTTCAACCGGGAGATATTCCTGTTCGACACAGCGACCAACGCCACGACGCAGCTCACCAACTCCATCGCAAGCGCGGCCGGAATCGGCAACTTCGCTCCATCCATCAATGCCGACGGTACCCGCATTGCCTTTCACTCCAACCAGGACCTGACGGGCGGCAACACCGACGGCAACGACGAGATCTTCCTGTTCGACGCGACCGCAGGCGTACTCACGCAGATCACCTATTCCACCGAGGGCGACCCTCTCCTCGAGAACTACTCCGCATCGATTAGTGGCGACGGCGCCCGTATCGCCTTTGTGTCCGGCCGGGATTTAACCGGGACCAACCCCGACGGCAGTCTCGAAATCGTCTTATTCGATATCACTACCGGCGCCTTTACGCCGGTCACCGATGCCGCGGCGGGCAGCAGTATCAGTCCTTCGATCAGTTTCGACGGGAGACGCATCGCCTTCGTGTCGAGGTCCGACCTGACCGGGGGCAATAGCGACAACTTCGATGAAATATTCCTGGCCGACTGTGTAGAACCCGAGGAAACGCCACTCGATGACGGCCTTACAGACGGCGGAAGCAATGCCGAATCGGTGAGTACGACTTTCTTATCTCGAGGCCGGTGATCATCGGCGGGGATTCCGTCTCCGGGACTACCAAACGTACGCTCACGGGAGACGCGTCGAGGGCATCTTGAGCGATTAAGAACCGCGCAGGATGGGTAGAACACAGCCTTCCCGGCTTGCCGCCATTTCAATAAGAACCTGCAACGATTCCGCCCGACTCGTGATCTAAGGGTGACAAACCGGGTGCAGACGCTTCGGCGACTTTGCGCTCGGAACCGGACGTTTGTTCCGCCGATAAGCGCATTCAAAGGAGGGATTACCATGCAAATGCAAGTGCCGAAAATCGATCGAGTGCTGGTGGGCGAAGCCTTGGTGGGAGAAGGCAAAGAGGTCGCGCATATCGATCTGATAATGGGACCGCGTGGCAGTAATGCGGAGACCGCATTCTGCATCGCTTTGACGAACCAGAAGCGGGGCGACAATGCGCTGCTGGCGCTGGTCGCTCCCAATCTCATGGCAAAACCCCACACGGTGTTGTTCAACAAAGTCGAAATCAAGAACGAGAAGCAGGCGACCCAGATGTTCGGGCCGGCGCAGCGCGGCATTGCCAAGGCCGTGGTGGACAGCGTCAGGGACGGCATCATCCCGATGGATGAAGCCGAGAACACGTTCATCTGTGTCGGCGTCTTCATCCATTGGGAAGCCGACGACGACGACAAGATTCAGGACTGGAATTACGAGGCGACCAAGCTGTCGATCAAGCGCGCCATCGAAGGATCGCCCACGCCGGCCGAAGTCATCGCACAGGAGGAAGTGGCGCATCATCCGCTGGCAGCGCACGATTAAGGAAAGGCAACGGTTAGGGCGCCATTACATAGGATGCGCTGACGAAGGAAGGGTTGCGACTAAAGCGACCGTTTGCGATTGGAAGGGTTGCGACTAAAGCGACCGTTTGCGATTGGAAGGGTTGCGACTAAAGCAACCGTTTGCGATTGGAAGGGCGGCTCCGGTGCTCCCGGAGATGCCGTTTGCGATTGGAAGGGACCGACTAAAGGTCCGTTTGCGATTGGAAGGGCAGCTCTGATGCTCCCAGAGATACCATTTGCGATTGGAAGTGCATCGTTCGCGATTGATGCGCTTCCTTCGTCAGCGCATCCTATAAGTCGTAGGCTCCAGGCCTCGAATGCCGAATGGAAGAAGAAAGGCAGCGTCGGAGCTACGCAATTAGAGGACGGTTTGCTGCTCGCCCCAGCGGGGTCCTTTCCTCTTCTCCGATAAATTCGGGACCGGGCGGCCGTGATCCTCGGACCATCGGCGCCCGGCCGCTTCCAGCATCGGATTTCCGCAGTGGACGAAATCCGCGGCCATCCGCGGATTCCCCAGCAAGCTCAAAGCATCGATAAGCCGGTCCTCGGTTCCGGACTCGCCTTTTTCGATCTGTTCGCCGTAGGTTTCGGCCAGCGAAGCGACACCCTTGATTCTTGCGGAGATCGCATCCGCCGCGCGCGAGTCCTTGGCCTTCCGGAGCGCTGCTGCGGCTCCGTGGCGAATTCGCCAATCCGGATTTTCCAATGCGGCTATCAAGGGGACGGTCGCACCGGGCCCTATCGTCAGCAACGCTTCCCTGACCGCCCGCCGAAACTCGCTGTCGTCGTCCGTAAATCCCGCTATCAGGGAGTCGACAGCCGGCCGGCCGATGTTTGCCAGGGCGTCCGTCACCCCGGACCGGACGCCCGGATCGTTGTTCCGCAGCGCCGCTACCAGAGCCTCCGCTGCGGACGGACCGATCGCCGCCAGCGCTTCCGTAAGCTTTGCCCGGAACCCCACTTCGCTGTCCTTGAGCGCTGCGATCAAGGATTCGACTGCCCGAGCGTCGTTCAAGCGTCCGAGCGCGACCGCGGCATCCCACTGGACCGAGGGTTCGGCGTCTTTCAAGGCTTCCGCCAGCGGTTCCACCGCGCGGGGGTCGCGAAGATTCCCGAGCGATTCCACGGCTTCGCGGCGAACCAGCGCGTCGCTGTCGAACAAGGCGCCGATCAGCGGTTCCACCGCCGAAGGATTTTTAATTTCTCCGAGCGCCTTCGCCGCTCCCCATCGGACCGAAGGCTCGCTGTCCTTGAGAGCATTGACGAGAAGCTCGACGGCCGCCTCGTCCATCTCTCCCAGCGCCACGGCAACCGCCCATCGAACCGCCGAGTCGTCGTCCCTCAAGCTGCCGATCAGCGGCTCGACCGCCCTCGGATCTTTGAGCTCGCCCAATGCCTCCGCGGCTTTCCGCCGAACCTCCGGGTTATCGTCGCGCAAGGCGGCGACGACCGAATCGAAGACCCGCGGATCGCCCGTTTCGCCCAGCTTCTCTACGGCCTCGCGGCGGACGACCGAATTGTCCTTTTTGGCGGCATCGATCAAAGCGCCCACGGGATGGGAATCCTCCGCCGCCATCCCGGCGGAAACGAGCCCCCAGAAGAGCAACGTCAGCCGAACTATTCCTTGTGCCGCGCTCATGTCTCCACCGGAAAACGGAGTTATGGCAAAGCCCGACGCCAGTAGGCTCGGTGCAGGCTGAGACGCCGGTTGAGAAACAAGGGCAGCTTCCGGTGCAAGGAACTTCCCATTTTGAAGCCCAGCCACTTGAGGCCGGTCCGCAGCAGGGCGGACGGAATCAGCCAAGGCGCGTTTTTCACGAGATAGCGAAGTTCCGACAGGACGTAGCGCCGACCTTCGCCGGCCGCTTTTCCGAAGGTTTGCTGCAACCAAGGGGTGCGGGCGTGAAACACGCCGATATCGAAATAGCGCTTGAATTCGTCCGCGTAAGAATAGTCGTGCGAATGGTGGACTTGGGCATCCGCGCGGTAGGCGATTTTCCAGCCCGACAGCAGCATTTTTCCGGCGACGAAGGTGTCTTCGTTCATGACGGTGTCGGTGGGAAACCCGCCCACCGCGAATAGAGCACTGCGCCGGTAAGCGGCAAACGAATTGGATATGAACGCGGTCTTGATGCCGAGCCGGCGGCGATCATCGAAGCTTCGCACCTGGCTCTGCGGTGGGTAATTGAAAAGACGAGCATGGGCGCCGATCGGCCTGGCGTCCCGATGAGGAAGCTGCCGTCCGTATGCAGCCCCGACCCGCTCGTCCGCAAACGCTTCCAGAAGGCGCTCGATGGCATCGGGGCCGGCGAGCAAGGCATCCTGGGTCAGGAAGACGATGATCTCGGCTTCCGGCAAAAGGCCGATCCCGAACTGGCGGGTTCCGCCATGGTTGAAATCCGCCTTGGCGATGACATGCACGGCGAAACCGTGGGAACGCGCCAGGACAGCCGTGTCGTCGCTGGACGAAGAGTCTATGACCAGGCGGCAATCCGGCTTTCGGGTTTGTCGATCGAACGCGGCGAGCCAGGTTTTCCAGAGGCCGCCTGCATTCAGGGTTGGAACAATCAGGCCGATCTTGGTCATGCGAAAACTCCGAGTAATGCGAGTGAATACGGTCTTGTGCCGGGGAAACGGCCGGGTACGGGATGCCTGTCCTGAGCTCGTCGAAGGGTCTATCCTGAGCTTGTCGAAGAGCTTATTCCGGCCTGCAAAGGGCTATTTCCTGAGACGAAGCGGTCGTATTGGAGCCCTTCAGCACCCGCCAGACCTGCTCGCCAAGCCTTACCGGATCGAGATGCGTCTCGACGTACCGTCTAGCGTTTTCCGACATCCGTTCCCAGTCCGTTCGGCTCAACGACTGCGCCCGGCGCAGGATTTCGCATGCCGAATCTTCGCTGCGGTCGAAGATGAAGCCGGCGGCCATGGCTTCGACATGATCCCAAGCCAAGCCTCTGGCGACCAGGACCGGCCGTCCAGCGGCCATGGCTTCGGCCACCACGTTGCCGAAGTTCTCGCGCATGCCGCCGGTTTCCTCGAGGCCGGACGGAAGCGCGAGATAATGGCTGTCCGCCAGCAGCGCCGCGACCTCGGCCTGTCCGAGATAACCTCGATAACGGATGGCCCCGCCGGCCTGCTCGACCAGAGCCTGAAATTCCTTGAAATAAGCCCCGTCCACGCTGCGTCCGGCGACCACCAGGCGGTCGGCTTCGCGCCGGGTCCTGAGCCAGGCTCGGATGAACGCGTTGATGCCTTTTTCCTGCTGAATGTGGCCGAGAAAACAGATCTGTATGCCTTCTCCCTCGGGATAATCCGCAACCGTCACGCCCCGGCTGTCGATGCCGTTCGGAACCAGCAGGATGCGGGCATCCTCGCCGAGGACATTCCTGACCCCTTCCGCTTCGGTCTCGCTGGTGCAATGAATGGCGATCGCTCGCCGTAACGTGGGAAACGTGAGCCATCTATAGAACAGCCACTTGTGCGGTTTCCGCCGGCGGATCAGGGCGACGTGCTCGGGCATCAGACCGCCGTGCACCGCAACCATGAAACGGCGTCTAAGCAGCACGCAGAAGATGGCCGCAAGCGTGGACGGCCAGGTGGCGATGCCATGGATATAGACGACCGGCGCCTTGACGCACAATCCGAACAGCTTGGGGATGGCCCCGAGCCCGAACCCCCAGCGCTTGAACCCATAAGACCGGTACAGACCGACCTCCACCGTATCGCCCAATCGCACGTCCGACGGTTCCAGCCGGCGGTCGATCGATTCGCTGGAGGATACCAGCGAAATCTTGAGCCCCGACTCCGCCCATGCCTTGGTCAAGACCGCGGCCGTTACCGATACGCCGCCATAACCTTTGGCGGGAGGAATGTGCGTCGAAACGACCCCTACATCCATCACATTATCCATGGCCGTATCTCCCATATGCGCAAAAGCCCCGCCATACGCCGATCAAATTGTTATAGGAATAAACGAACCTTTTCCGATTCATCAATACCGCGGCCACCATCATTTTTATCACGGGTGCGACAAACATTTTTCTCGCAATGTAATACAGCATCGACAAATCATATTCGTTCGTGAACTTCCGGATATAGGCGCCGACCCCTGCGGAATACAAAAGCATCCTGTCCGTGCCGACTTTATAATTGTCCTTATCGGCATGATATATCTTTATGTCCGGGTCATAAAAAGCCTTGTTTCCGGCGCGCAGCAACCGGTAAAGCAACTCGAATCCTTCGGCGCCCGGATATTTGCCCCCTATTCCGAACTCGTGATCCAGATAAAACTCGCTCCGATCCATCCTTTTCAGGTTGAAAAAGTGGGTAAACTCGACGCCCATCATATAGAACTGGGAGAAATATCTGGGCCATTTCGAATTGACGCCTATACTGAACCGGGTTTCCGAAAAATCGTAAGAACCGGCCGATAAAATGGCGATGTTCGGTTTATCCCGGAATTCCTCGACCACTTTTTTCAGAACGTCTTTTTCGTAAACGCAATCGTCGTCGGGAAATGCGATGATATCCCCTTGCGCAAAGCGGATGCCGTAATCTCTGGCTCTCGAATTTCCCTTGAAGTCCACTTTTATGTGATTTACCGGAAAGCGGGTCTTGCAGGATGCGATGACGGAATCTATTTTTCCGTCTCTGTTTTGGTCGATGACAATCAGCTCGAAATCTCGATAAGTCTGATTCTGCAATGAATTCAAGAAATAAATCAGTTCTATATCCCTTCCAAGCGTCGCTAGAATAAGTGAGCACTTCATAGCAAATACCTCCTCCTTTATTCAAGGATGACTTTCGAGCAAGGCGTCACGCCCTCCGAAGAAACCGGTTTCCGATTGGCGTCCGCCTTTGCTTGCAGGTATATGGTGGCCTCATACCAGGTGAACATCAGAGCGAACTCCAGCCCTGCGGCGCCGTCCAAAAAACCCCGCCGCAGTACGAAGTGATACAGAAATCTGGCGAATATCCTGAATACCGAGCGCCCGAGCCAAACGCTCAAGCGGCCGCGCGCCGTCATCACGGCTCCCGCGGTGGGATGCAGCCTCACTTCCTGCGCCGCTTTGCCGACATGCTTGTGCATCCATTCGATGATTTCGCCGTGATAGAAATAATGGTCGTAAGGAATGGGCGAATACGAAATACGGCAAGTATCGAGCACGGCCTCGCCATGACCGGTATGATTGGTAACGAATTTTGCGGTATCCCTGCGCACCAGTCTCGGATGATAAATCGGGTAACCCGGAGCGTAATCGAGCCGTTTCCCGCGCAGATAAAGAATCGACGGCGCCATCACGACATCGATCGAATCCGAGGCGGCGATCTGCGATTCGAACCAGTTATAGAATCTAACCGGATAAATCTCGTCCGCGTCGACGAATAAAACCCAGCGGCTTCGGATATTGCAGCGCTGCAGCGCGAAGTTGCGCTGCTCCGCGAAGCCCGGCCAGGGATTTTCGTAAACCGTGCAGCCGCGCTCTTTCGCGATCGAAATCGTCCGGTCGGTACTCCCGGAGTCCACGATCACGACGGGGTATCGGTTGGGTATCCCGTCCAGGCAACGGGGGAGATTGTCTTCCTCGTTCTTGGTCAAAATCACGATGGTCAGCATACGATTATTCATTTCATCTCTTCCGTTGAACCAGCTACGATTTGACGGCGTATACGCTGATATACGTGCCCATTCCCAGCGAATTGACAACTTGCGAAAACGGCTTTTGCAGGTTTATCACCAGGGATTCCAGAAAAGACGACAACATCTGTCCGGCTTTGATGCGTTTTGCCAGTGCCTTCGGTTGAATTCTGGTTGTCTGTTCCATTTTCACCACCTTAAGTCCGTTATGTTCGAGCAGTAATCTCAAACCTTTTTCCGTAAAGTAATTGACATGTTCCGGCACCCATAAACAGGCATTATCCTGAGTACCGAGCAGTTTCACGTTAAACGATTCGAAATTGGGCACGGCACAAGCCAGAACGCCGCCCGGTGCCAATAGTCCGGATACTTTCCTGATCGCCTGTTCCGGTCCCAAAAGGTGCTCCAGCACCTGCGACATCATGACTACCCCATAAGGTTCTGAATCCTGAAAGGAGTCGAACATGAGAGGTATCGGCTCGTCCCCGTTGAGCTCCTTGAAAACGGCATTTTCATATCTGCCGGGATTGATGCTGACGGTGCGATAACCTTCTCTTCTGAGGGCCTGCGTGTAGAATCCGAAACCCGAACCGATATCCAGCGCTCGTTTGTTTCCCGAACCGTTATACCGATCCGCATCGCGCGCCATGCGTGCGGCGTCGACCGTGATGTTGGGGAATTTCGCTTCGCGCGCGAGGATGTCCGCGACCGTCACCGGTTCGGTAAGCGCTTGGCCCGAGTATTGGTAAATGGTTTTCAGCCAATCCGCATGAGGCGGCCGATTCAGAAAACCGGTACCGCAATCGGAGCAGCGCCAGATATGAAAGGTCTCGACGCTGCTGTCCAGGGTGTACTGGTAACGCTTCCTTCGCCAAAAGCGTAGATTCTCGCTGCCGCAGGCAACGCATTCCCGCAGAATGTCTCCGTATATGGCGGAACCCGTCGATGCCAGCACCGCATCGCTCTCGTCCCAGGCGATATCAGAGAAAAAATACAGAGGTACGGGCATTTACCTAACTCCTATGGAATACGAGGTTGTGAAGAAACCTACTGCGCGGCCCGCCTCCACTCCTGCGATGCTCAACGTACTCCAATGTACGCCTGCGCTTGTCATGCCGCACGTTCCCTGTGCGGCACCCTCCGGGGGCGGCACTGCCGTGCAAATCGGCTGTCGTGCCGATTTGTCGGCGCGGAGGCGGGCCGCTCGCTACGGTTTTTCACAACTTCTGGGTTGAAATCAATTTCGAAAGGCGAATCTTCCAGATTCGGATCATCCGCTCCGTTCAACAACTTGTAGCCTCGGGCTCCGGATACAAGCCCTCCCGCCGAGCCGCGCCCATCATCCGCCAAGGCCTCGCCAGCATGGCCATGACGAAGGCCTCGATGCCGAAATAAACGGGAGCGGCCATGGCCGCGCCAATCAGGCCGTATTTCTGAATCATTAAGGGTATGGCGACGGCGGCGGCGATGGCCCCGCACAAACGGCCGACCAGCAAGGGCCGCGTCCGCTTGACCGCCAGCAGAGGTTGCGAGGCCACCATACCCAAGGCTTGCAGCGCGCAACCGGCCCCGATGATGGGCATCAGTACGGCCGCGGAGTGATAGCTCCCCGCCAGCAGCAAGCCGGCCACCCAGTCTTTCAGCACCACCAGGGCCACGACGCCCGCTATGCCCATGGCGGCGACGCAACCCAGCCAAATCCAGAAGATCTTGAACGCCTGCTCTTTCCGGCCCGCCGAGAAATGCTGAAAGTACACCGGCTGAAAAGTGCGCAACAGCACGATGGCGCTACGGTTGAACGCCTCGTTGGTCAGGGTGTATGCGGCCGCGTAGATGCCGACATCCGCCGCCGTCATCAAATAGCCGACGATATACCGGTCGCCCAGGCCGCTGAACCAGGACAAGAGTTCCATCGGAATCAGCGGCACCGCATAAGCCCTGACGTCCCGTTTTAGGTTCCGCAGAACTGCCGGACGATGCCGGATCCTTTTGCTCCGTTTGGGCCTGTGAACGAACGACCAGACCGTATTTGAGGCGATACTGGCAAAGGCATAACCCAAAAGCACCCAGGCGGCGTTCGGCCCCCAGTACCACACCAGCAGAATGGCGAACAGCGGCCGCAGAATGCCGTCGCTGGTCTGCCAAAGGCTGGCTTCGCGCTGCCGGCGTTCGCCGATCAACAATTGGAATCCTATTTCCCGGCGCACGGTAGCTAAAAAAAGCAGGGCAGCGACCCCGAACAACCAGGGATCCAACCCGGTCATCTGGCTGTACGCCGCCCCTCCGAACGCCAGAAAAAACACGGCGACTGTGCTTGAACGCGCGGCCAGACCGCGGACGACCCGGTGCAACGCCGACCGCTTGCCCGGTTCCAGACACTCCGGCAGCAGACGCATTCCCGCACAGATAAACGGATAGGCAAAAATGCCGACGCCGAGCGCCACGATGCCGGTCAGCAAGGCGACCTGGCCGTAAACCTCGGGCGAAACCAATTCGGTGATGATCCGGGTGCCCAAAAGAAGCACCACGCCCGACCCAACCTGGCCGAGCAATGCCCAAGAGGCGTCTCCGAAGATTCGCCGTCCCGACGAGGGTTTAACGGATTTGTTCGCCATAGCCGCGGTAACTCGCCGCCGTCGCCCGCGACGGCTGTAAATTCGGCGCACGCGCGGTTCCCACGACCGCGCCCCACAGGAACATCAGCATCGCATTCTGGGGAAAATACTCCCAAAGATTGAATGGCAAACCCGCCACGACAATGAAGGTCATCGCCAATCCCTTTTGCGGATAACCGGACATTTTGGCGGACATCCAGACGAACACCAGATAAGCCAAGAGGCCGATCAAGCCGTACCCGTTGAGCAGAAAAAGATACAGGCTGTCAGAATCGAACTGCCCCGGAAAATGTTCGGCGCCGAACAAAACGTTGATGGTATTGGAACCTAGCCCGAGCCCCCAGCCGAACAGAAGATCCGGCATGTCATTGATATTGTTGCTCAGCATTCTTTGCCACAGCGCGATGCGGCCGTCCTGCGTGGGATCGGCATCGTCCCGGCCGCTCAGCAGCGGACTCGAAGCCAACAGCAGTGCACCAACCGCGAGCGCCGGCGCGGGCAGAACCAGGGCCCAGCGGTCGCGGGGACGGACCTTCGAAAAGAACTGAAAGAAAAGAACCAGGAAGGAACTGAGCAGCGCCGTCCGAGAGCCGCTCAGCAAGGCCAGGAAGGTGGTCGCGTACATCCATTTCCGGACGTTTGGGGCTTCGGCCAGCGCAAAGAAAAGTGTGCAGGTCGACATCGCCGCGCCGAACAGATTGGGACTGACGAAAGTGCCGAACGGACGGCCGCCGCCCAGAATCGACACGCCGACCAGAGGCGGCGCCCACAGCGCCTGGGCAATGGCCAACACGCCTTGCAGGACGATGTAATAACGAAGGTAAGACGTGAACTTCAGAATAACCGTCTCGGCCGCGCCCAGCCGCGCCGTCATGAAGCCGATCAGCGCCAGCGGCAGGTATTCGAACACGCGAAGCCCCGACATCGGCACCACCAGCGGCAAATCCAGAAACAGCGCGTAGGCGACCTCGAACAGCGCATAACTCGCGACCACCGCGAGAAAAGCGAACATCGAACCGGTCGCCGCGCCGTTCCAGAACCGCCGTTCCAGC
Source organism: Methylocaldum sp. GT1BB (assembly GCF_051027545.1). NCBI lineage: Bacteria > Pseudomonadati > Pseudomonadota > Gammaproteobacteria > Methylococcales > Methylococcaceae > Methylocaldum > Methylocaldum sp. GT1BB. Next base: position 537,314 of record NZ_CP194902.1, read on the forward strand.
GCCGCATAGCCGACCACGACCACCAGCATCACTTCGCGCAAGATGCGCAACCCGAAATCCTGCTCTCCGTAAACCTCCTTGACCCCGTTCCACGCCGATTCGACCTGAGGCAGCGAGGCAAGAGCCGACACGCTCACCAGAGCGATCAGAAGTACGGGTAGGTCTTTTTCGAGTCGGATTTTCATCGTTTATAAAGTTTCTTGGCTGTTTGCAGTGCCAACCAAAGCTCTCTTTAATGGTGCCGCTAATGCGGCGGGTTATTTGGATGCGGGTCTCGCCCCGCCGGCGAGATACCTTTCTTTGTGCGGCCAAAGAAAAGTACCCAAAAGAAAGGCCGCCCGAATGGCGCCCTTAATCCTGCGCTTCTCGCCTCGGACCGGGGGCGACCGAAGGGCCATCCCTGTCCCTCGGTCGCCGCGCGCGATCCCTCGCGCGCCCTTTCAGGCTGTTCCGGTCCGAGGCTCCGATGCTCGGGGTCGCCATACGGGAAGGAGACCGAAATCCTTTTTATCGAACAATGGTCAATCCCGAAACAGACTACTGTGAGGCGATTGCCGATCTCGCCAGTGGAGTGTGGATAGAGTTGTTTAAGCGGACAAAGACGTGTGTTTTCCTCCCGTTTGCCGCGCCGAGCACCGGAGCTTTCGGCGGGAATAACCCGTAAGGGGCGCAGAATGGATTCTGCGCGGCGATCGAGGGCCAAGGATGGCCCTTCGATCGCCTCTCGCCGAAAGCGAGGAGCACAGGATTCAAGCGGCAACCGGGCGGCCTTTTCTTTGGCTACTTTCTTTTGGCCGAGCAAAAGACCAATTCGCCAGGAGCGAATTGGGACAGCGGAACGCTGGCCCGAAGGGCGAAGTCCACGGACGGACTTCGCAGCGTAGTCCGCGTGCGGGGCGACACCCCGCTTTAAAACAAATCCCCGCCGAAGGCGAACATCTACGTGCTTGCCCAACATCAACCAGCTTCCTCACACTAGAAAAAACCAAAATCCTTTTAAACCGCCTTCGGATACGCATACCCGTAATACGGGTAATACGACGACCCTTCTTTCATGTCGTTCATGATGAAGCCGTTCGGCTTGATGCCCACGTGCTGGAAGCGACGGAAGCTGACCTCCAGTTCCTGCGCGGTGTAGCGTCCTTCCTTGACCACCAGGAAGGTGGCGTCGGCGTGTTTGCCGATGATGGCGGCGTCGGTGGCACCCAGGATCGGCGGCGAGTCGATCACGATGTGGTTGTAGAAGGCTTTCAGGTCCTCCAGGATCGCGTCCAGGCCGCCGAGCACCAGCAATTCCGCGGGGTTCGACACGTTCCGCCCCTTCGAGATGAAATCCACTCCCACCTCGGGAAGGCTGGTGATCGTCTCGGCCAGAGAAGCCGTACCGGCAAGGAGATCCGAGAGCCCCTGCTCTTTCTGAACGGAAAAGGCTTCATGCAGCCGACCGTTGCGGAGGTCGGCGTCGATGATCAGCACCCGCTTCCGGATGCTGGCCAACAGCGCAGCCAGATTCGAACTGACGAAAGACTTACCCATGCCGGGCGCGGGACTGCTGATCATGATGATCTTGCTTTCGCCGCTGGCGAGCGTGGCTTCCAAAGTCGTCCGCAGGGCGCGCAGCGATTCGACCGAAATGTCGTGGGGCGCCTGGCTGGCCAGCACCGCCGGTTGATCCTGATCGACCAATCTCGCCAGACGCTTTTGCTTCTTGCTGTGCGGTATCGCCGCGTAAAGGGGAATCCCGACCCGGTATTCCAGCAGTGCCGGGTAATTGTCGTGACGCTGCAGCGAATTGCGCAGGAATACGATCGCCGCCCCCAAGGTCATGCCCAGCACCGTGGCTATGGCGATAAGGAGCATCGGCTTAGGCCAGTGCGGTTTTTCCGGGATAACGGCAAAATCGACGATACGGGAATTGCCGATCGATCCCGCGGCGGCCACGCGCTGTTCCTGGGCACTGTTCAGCAGCGAGGTATACAGCTCGGTATTGACCTGCACGTCGCGCGACAGGCTCACCATGTTTTGCTGCGTGCGCGGCAGCTCCTTGATCCGCTTGTTGAGGTCCGCCAGCTTGCGCTCGACCCGGCCGATCTGGGCCTTGGTCGCCATCATGTCGGGGTGCGCGTCCGTAAGGCGCTGGGTCTGTTCCTCGTACTTTTGTCTGAGCTGGATGCCCAGGGTTTCCATTTCCGCCGCCTGCTTCAAGAGCACCTCGGCCTCGGCGGAGATGTCGACCGCGCCGTGTTGCTGCCGGTATGCGCTCAATGCCTGCTCCGCCCGTTCCAGACGCTCCTTCACGACAGGCAACTGGCTTTCGAGGAAGGCCAATTTTTGCCCGGCTTCCGCCGATTCCCAGTTCACCGTCGCATTTACATAGGTCGTGGCGATGTCGTTGACCGATTTGGCGAGCTGCTCAGGCTCGCGCCCCTTGAGTTCGACGTTGAGAATATCCGTATCCTTGGAGGCTTCCTTGACGGTGAACGCCTTCTTCAGTTTTTCGATGGCCGTCAGTCGGCTTTCCCGGGTCAGATCGAAATAAGTGCCGGGATGGGCCTTGAGTTCCGAAACCTTGATCACGACCGGTACGGCTTCGCCCACATCGATCTCGACGCTGTCGCCTACCCGTCCCTCGCCCACCGGTTCTCCCTTGGGGTCGAGCAGTTGAAAGCGCCCGCCGTCCAGAGCGATCAGGGTGAAGTCTTTTCCCAGATACCGATCGGGAACGGTGAACTCGGCGACCTTGATCCTCTCGCCGCCGAAGGCCCAGCGGTTGAAGCCCCACCAGGCGCCGGCCACGCCGTCATGCGGATCGTGCCAGCGCGCGAGCGTCTCGCCGATCAGAGGAAGATACCTGGGCGTGACCTCCACCGTCAGATTCAGACCGTCGACGACCTTGCCGAGAACCGAACGGGATCTCAGGATTTCGACCTCCCGCTGCGCCCTCGGATTTTCGGCCTCGGCCGGAGACTTGCTGGCCTCGCTGCGGAGCGGGGCCGTGAGCAGTGCCTTGTTCTTGTCGATCCGCAACAGGGCATCCGCCTTGTACGTGCGGGGCGCGAAGATCAGATAGACCACCGTCACCGTCAATATCGAAAGCAATGTCAGAAGGATGGTTTTCTTGCCTTCGAGCAACAGATCGACATAGTCCCTGATGCTGACGCTCGGCTCCTCGATCCGCGACAGGTTCGGCGGCGGGAGCAGGCTAATCTCGTTATGTCCGTGCATATTCATGACTCAATCCACATATCGATTCGGTTGAAAGAGACTGAAGTCCATTCGTATCTTCGAAGCCATTTGCCGGGAACAACAAACGCCCCTTCGATTTCACGCCGGCCAGGCTTATCTCGGACGAACCGTCAGTTGTAGGTCGGCAACCCTTTGCCGACGAAGGTGCCGGTAGTATCCATTAGCGTCGGGAAAGGATTCCCGACCTACTGCGGGTTCTGCTTCGGGAGAGAAGTCGAAAGACGAAGCGCTTCCGGCGACCGGGCTAGAACCCATAAAACGCCCCTCGGGTCATGACCTGGCTAAAGGACGACGGCAGCAACTGGTTGAGTACCCTCGACCATTGAGTGACACCCGCCGTACCCACGAAAACGATGTCGTGCGGCTGCAGCGAAAATTGTTCGGCCAGAATCATGGCATCGGGCGATTCTCCGTCGAGCTGAAAAATTTCCGGCTTGGTCTGTCCGGCCCGAATGACGTAAATCTCCTCCGTGTTGGAGGTATTGAAGTCGACTCCGTTGGATTCCGACAAAGCCTGGGCGAGCGTCATTTTGCCCTTGTGGATTTGCAGCGCCTGCTGCCGCCCCACTTCGCCGGTGACGAAGACCTTGCTGTGGTAGCGATCGGGTACGTTCAGCACGTCGCCGTCCATCAGCTGCAAGTTCTGGCCGTTATTGCCCTGTTCATAAAGGGCTTGGAGGTTGATCGGATAGAGCTTTTCCCCGCGCGACAAGGTCACGTGACTCAAATCCGCCTCCGCCGTCACGCCGCCCGCGCGACTGATGGCTTCCGCGACATTGAGCGGCGTATCCACCATCGACTGGACCCCCGGATGTTTCACCTCGCCGACCACGGCAACTTTGTGGGCCTCGAACGAGAGCACGCGGACATCGAGCTTGACCTTCTTGAAATATTTGGAAAGCCCCTCGCTCAACAGATCCCTGATTTCGGACACGGTTTTGTCCGCCACGTGAACGGTGCCGACATAGGGATAGAAGATCGTGCCGTCATCTTGAACGACCTTGCCCGCCAGTTCGGGCAGAATCTTCTCTCCGCCCGGATCGTTGAGCTCGGGGTGATCCCAAACCGTGATCTGCAACCGGTCGTGCGGCCCGACCCGGTACGGCCCCGCCCCCGCTTCCGAGCTCGGCAGGGTGAGCTTACTGGCGTCTTGCAGTCTTGCGTTTTCCCGCTCGATGATCAAATCGGCGGTGATCGGCACGATCTTGACCTTCTCCTTGACCAGCTTGCCGTCCTTCATGACCGGCACGGTCGCGTCCGAGATATCGCTGCCCCGCTTCATATCCATGCCGGGGGTCAGCGAACAGCCGGGGAGAAAAACGGACAGCCACAGCACCAGAATCCCGGCCAGCGCCCCCGGCTTCCCGACCAACGAATTCGAAAATGACGATGCAATCATGGATGCTTACCCCTTTCCCGCAAGGCCCACATCAATAGGCGTTCTTGTTGACGAAGCCGGACACGACGGTTCTCATGGCGATCTCCAGATCGAACCAGACCGACCAGTTCTGGATGTAATAAAGATCGTGCTCGATGCGCTTGTTCAGGTCGGTGTCGCCGCGCCAGCCGTTCACTTGCGCCCAGCCGGTGATGCCGGCCTTCACCATGTGCTTCTTCATGTAGTTCGGCACCTGATCCTTGAACACTTCCACGAAATCCGGGCGCTCGGGCCGCGGACCCACCAGCGACATGTCGCCCATGAGTACGTTGATGAGCTGCGGCAGTTCGTCCAGGCTGCTCTTGCGCAGGAAGGCCCCGAACGGCGTGGCGCGGTTTTCGCCGGGCTTCGCCCAGACCGGACCGGTTTTCGACTCCGCGTTCATCGGCATGGACCGGAACTTGAGCATAACGAACGAGCGATTGTTCCAACCTACCCGCTCCTGTCGATAGAACACCGGCCCCGGCGAGCTGAGTTTTACCCCGACGGCGATGAACAGCATCACCGGGCTTGCCAGGATCAGGAGAACGAGTGCCAACAGACGGTCTTCGATTTCCTTGATGTAGCGGTTGATGCCGTGCAACGGCGACACCGAAATATCGAGCGTCGGGATGCCGGCGACTTCGTTCAGATTCAGGAACTTGCTCATCTTGAAAGCGAAGCAGTCGATCACCAGCCGGATGCTGACCGGCAAATGACGCAGTTCGTGAAGCACCTGCTCCGCGCGCGACTCGCCCTTGAACGGAAACGCAACCCAGACTTCGTCGATGGCTTCGCGCGTCACCAGGGACGCCAGATCCTTGAGCCCGCCGAGCCGAGGCAGGGAAACATCTCCGGCCAGCCCTCTGGGATTGGCGCGGTCGTCGACATAACCGATCACCTGCAAACCGGCCCACGGCGATTCGTTCAACTGCCGGCTCGCGGCGATCGCCATCTCGTTCAGCCCGACCATCACGATCCGGCCTTGCTGCCAGCCGCGGGCGCGCAATATCCGGAGCACGCGCGAAAGCACCGCTCGCGAGAGAACGACGAACAGAAAGCCCAGCACGCCCCAGGTCGCGATCCAGCGATAGCTGGAACCAAGCCACACATGCAAGCGGACCAGGGCGACGATGGATACGACCGAGATCAAGGTGAATAGCCAGGCTCGCAGGATGCGGACCAGTTCCCCCCGCATCGCATCGTTACGCCACGGGCGATAAATCTGCCCGATCTCGAAGAAAATGATGGCTCCCAGAATGCCGAGAGCGATCACGACCCTATGGTCCTGATCGATGACCGGCTTCTGATGCCAGAAATAAAAGGCGACCCAAGCAGCGGCCAGCAGCATCGCGATGTCCAGAAATCTCAACAACACGATCACTGTGTGCCCATACTGTTTGTAAAGTCCTCTGAATACGATTCCAAAACCGAGTGGCATGTTCGTGAACCTCTTGTTATTCCTCGCGACATCGAGAAGGCTGCCGAGTACGGAGACAGAGACAGCCTTCGAGCATTAGCCTACGGGAGCAAGATGAGCGAACTGCCGAGGGAAAAATTAAAATCAGATGAGGATTGGATTATTTTTGGCGAAGGGTTCTTGGAGCAGTTTCCACTCGCACGGAAGGATTGACTGCAAATGGCCTGTTAGAGTGTTTTTCACCGCCGTTCAGCGGCGAGGATCGGGAAATTCGTAGGTCGGCAATCCTTTGCCGACACACCGAGTTGGCGAAGGGCTTTGTCGGAAGGGCAGCTCTGGCGCTCCCGGAGACGCCGTTTGCGATTGGAAGGGTCGCGACTAAAGCGACCGTTTGCGATTGGAAGGGGCCGATTAAAGCGTTTTCCATCCCGGTGTACAGATTCGTTCCGGGAGGGGAGAACGTAGGTCGGCAATCCCTTGCCGACAAAGCCCTTCGCCGAGCCGATACGTCGGCAAGGGATTGCCGACCTACATATCCGAATCCCTTACACCGATTCGGAAAACGCTCTAAACGCCCGTTTGCGATTGGAAAAGGATTGCCGACCTACTGCTGCGCGGCGCTTTGCTTCGGAACGTTGATCTCCGGATGCAGCAGATCGATGAAGGGGGCCGGATAAACGCCCAGGCCGAAGATCAGGAGAAGCAATATCGCCAATACCAGATGCGCCCCGACCGGCCGGGCCTTCGGTCTCGCTTGCAGCGCGGCGGGCGCTTGGGCCATTTGAAAGACGATGCGGATGTAATAGTAGAGCCCCAGTCCACTGCCGATGATGAGCGCGCCCAGCAACATCCAGAGCGCCCCATGACTTCCGGCGGTGAACAAATAGAACTTGCCGATGAATCCGGCGGTCAGCGGTATGCCGGCCAGAGAGAGGAGCGCCACGCTGAACACGGTCGCGAGCCAGGGACGAGTCCAGAACAGGCCGGTATAATCGTCCAATTCCTCCGCTTCGCGATCGGCCGGACTCATCACCGTCACCACGCCGAATGCCGCCAGCGTCATGGCGAAATAAGCGGCGAGATAAACCAGCAGCGCCTCGGCCGCCAAGTTTCCGCCAACGACGTTCGCCGCGACCGGCGCCACCAGCAGATAGCCCATGTGACCTATCGAGGAATAGGCCAGAATGCGCTTGACATTGTTCTGCCGCAAGGCGAGAAAATTGCCCACCAGCATGGAAACCACGGCGATCAAGGCCAGAAGTACGCCCACCACCGGAACGCGAAAAACGCCGCTTTCCAGTCCGTAGCGCAGCAGCAGGATAAAAACCGAGCCCTTGGAAACCGTGGCGAGCAGGGCCGTGATCGGCGCCGGCGCCCCTTGATAGACGTCGGCGGTCCACAGATGAAAGGGCACCAGCGATAGTTTGAAACCCACGGCCACCAGGATCAGGATAGTTCCGATGACGGAAGGAAAGGTTCCGGGCCTCCCGCCCAAGACCGCGAACTCCATGGTGCCCGTCTCGGCGTAGACCAAGGCCATGCCGAACAGCAGGAAGGCCGAGGCTACGCCGGACAGCACGAGATATTTGATGCCCGCTTCCAACGCCCGGTTTTCGCGCAGCGGATAGGCGATGAGCGCGAACAGCGACACGCTGAGGATCTCGAGCCCCAGGAAGAACGACGCAAAATGATGGGCGGCCGCCAGAACTCCGGCACCCAGCAGCGCCGTCAGAATCAGCAGATATACTTCTTCCTGGTGGCCCTCGCGAACGCGGAAATACTCCCAGCACAGCACCGCCGCGACCAGGCCCGCGGCGTAGGCCATGACGGTAAAGACCAGGGCGTAGCGATCCACCAGCACGAGCGGCGTGATCAGCCTCGGCACGAGATCCGAAACCAGCGGGACCGTGATCAGCGAGATCAGAATGCCGGCGACCGTCAGGAGGAAGGCGAGACGATGATTGCGGTGTACGGCGATGGCCAGCATCACGATCACCGCCACGGCCGACAGCGCGATCAAAGGCAAAAGCGCGAGAAGATCGGTTGCGGTGATCATGGCTCTCCCCGATCCGCCAAACGCTCGCCCGGCGGTTGCGAATCATTCTGTTGGGCGACGCCCTCTCCCCAGCCTCTCAAACTATTCTTCAGCCACGTATCGGAGACGTCCAGCATGGACTGCGGATACATCCCGATCCAAACCGTCGCCACGATCAGAAAACCCATCAGGGCCAATTCGCGCGCGCCGAAATCGCGGATTCGATGAATCTCCCGCGTTTCGCCGTGGAAAGCCCGTTGAATCAGGATCAGCGAATAAACCGGCGCTATGATCAAACCCAAGGCCGCGGCTGCCGTCATGGCGGCATCCACCCGGTAAGCGCCCAGCAGCACCAGGAACTCGCCGATGAAATTGCCGAGCCCCGGCATGCCGAGCGCAGCCACGGAAAAGAACAATCCGATGGCCGCCATGCGCGGCACGTCGGTCCATAACCCGCCCATCCGATTCATGTCGCGGGTATGGACGCGCTCCTGCACCGCGCCGGCCAGGACGAACAGGGCGGCCGACGAAATGCCGTGGGCCAGCAAGGTAATCACCACTCCTTGCAGCGCCAGCGCATTCCAGGCAAACAGCCCGACCAGCACGAATCCCATGTGGCTGACGCTGCTGTAAGCGACCAGTCGCTTCATGTCCGACTGCGCGAAAGCGAGCATGCCGCCATAAAGAATGCCGGCCACGCCCAATCCCATCGCGATGGGGGAAAAATCGGCAACGGTTTCGGGAAACAGCGGGATCACGAAACGCAGCAAGCCGTAGGCGCCGGTTTTCAGCATCACCCCCGCCAGAATGACGCTGCCCCCGGTCGGCGCCTGGGTGTGCGCGTCCGGCAGCCAGGTATGGAACGGCACGCCCGGCAGTTTTACGGTGAAGGCGATGAAGAATCCCAGCATCAGCCACCAGGCGGTATTGAGCTCGAGACTCGTCTGCAAGAGGTCGAAGTAGTCGAAGGTATAAACGCCGGCATCTCGTTGATGGATGATCACCAGAACCACCATGGCCAGCAACATCAAGAGTCCCGAGACCTGGGTGAACAAAAAGAACTTGATCGCCGCGTAAGCCCGGTTCTCGTGTCCCCACAGCGCGATCAGGAAATACATGGGTACGATCATGATTTCCCAGAACACGAAGAATAGAAACAGATCCAGCGCGAGGAACACGCCTAGCACGCCGGCCAGCGTCCACAGGAGATTGAAGTGGAAAAACCCCACCCGCTCCCTGATCTCGGTCCAGGACGCCGCCACGGCCATGAGACCGAGAAAAACCGTCAAGGCGACCAGCAACAGACTGACGCCGTCCAGTCCGAGATGAAAGCTGATGCCGAAGCGGGGTATCCAGTGCAGGCGGATATCGTCCAGCCAAACGCCGGCTTCGGGAAAGCCGCCGGCGAAATAAGGGATCAGCAACGCCCCGTCCACTATCAACGTCATGAGGGCGATCCAGCGGGGGGCGTTCGCACCGTAGCGCTCCGCCTGCCAGGCGAGCAGGCCGCCGACCGCCAGCACCAGAATCAGCGCTGCGAGCATCACGACAAAATCCCCAGCGCGATGGCCAACACGGTTCCCCCCGTGAAAGCGGCGACATACCAGCGCAATTGTCCGGTTTGGGTGGCGGCGAACGCGCGATGCGCATACTGGCTGGCGGCCGCGATCCCCCGGTAGATATCGTCCGCGATATCGCTGCTATTGACGGCGGCCAGCCAGCGGAACGGGTTGACCAGCAGCTTTCCGTACAGCCAATCGAATCCCCAGCCGCTAAACCAGAAGCGGTGCAGCATATCGCCCCATCGGGTTTCCGTCAGGGCTTCGACCGGGTAGGTTCGGAGCAGATAGAGGAGAACCGCGATACCCACACCGACGAGCGGCGCCAGATCGGTGAAGATGCCGGCGATCAATCCCAACTCGCCCGGTTCGGATCTCGGAAACACCGAACCCAGCGGCATGGAAACAAATCCGCCCAGCAAGGCCAGTGCGCCCAGCAGGATGAGCGGGACACTCATGGCGAACCCGAGATGCTCCGAAGCCCGCTCGTTTTCCGGGCCGAAAAAGGCGATGAACACCAGCCGAAAGCTGTAGATGCCGGTCAACAGCGCCCCTAGCGTTCCGGCAGCCCAGAACCAGAAGCCGTTCTCCGCATGGAAGGCGGAAGCCAGGATCTCGTGCTTGCTGAAATAGCCCGAGGTGAACGGCAGAGCGGTCAGGGCGGCGCTGCCGATGACGAAGCTCCAAAACGCGATCGGCAGCCGTTTTCTGAGTCCTCCCATGCGGAAGATGTCGTGTTCGTGGTGATAGCTGTGAATCACCGCTCCGGCGGCGAGGAACAGGAGCGCCTTGAAATAGGCGTGGGTCGTCAGATGAAAAATCGCCGACGAGAACGCGGTCACCCCCAGCGCCAGAAACATGTAACCGATCTGGCTGATGGTGGAGTACGCCAGAATCCGCTTGATATCGCGCTGGGTCAGCGCGGTGAAACCCGCGATCAGCAGGGTGACGGCACCGACCGCGGCGACCAATTGCAGCACTGCGGGCGCCAGTTCGAACAGGGTGTGGGTGCGGGCGATCAGATAAACCCCGGCGGTCACCATGGTCGCGGCGTGGATCAGGGCGCTGATCGGCGTCGGACCGGCCATGGCGTCGGGCAGCCAGGTTTGCAGCGGCAATTGGGCCGACTTGCCGACCGCGCCGCCCAATAGCAGCAGGGCGGCGAGCGCGGCCATACCGGAGCCGACCGGCCAGGCCGCGGAGGCTCTGTTCAAGAGTGCTTGAATATCCAGGGTGCCGAGCCGCGCGAACAGAAGAAACAGGCCTATCGCCATCGCCGTATCGCCTACCCTCGTCATCACGAAAGCCTTCCGGGCCGCCGCGCCGTTCTCCGGATTCTCGTACCAGAAGCCGATCAGAAGATAGCTGCACAGACCGACGCCCTCCCAGCCCAGGTACAACAGCACCAGGTTGTCCGCCAAAACCAGGACTAGCATGGCGAATACGAAAAGATTCATGTACGCGAAGAAACGGGCGTAGCCGGCATCGTCCGCCATGAAGCCGACCGAGTAGACATGGATGAGAAATCCGACGCCGGTCACCACGAACATCATGTTCAGCGACAAGGCGTCGAGATAAAGCGAGAAGCCGGATGCGAAATGGCCCACTCGCATCCAGGTCCACAGCGTCTGACGGTAGGGTTCGAGCGAGCCGCTCAAGAACTCGATGCCGACCAGCGCCGCGAGCACCGCCGACAACCCGACGGATCCGGCGCCGATCCAGGGCACCCAGCGCCTCGGCATATTCCCCTGACTCGCCACCAGAATCAGAAAACCGATCAATGGGAAAAGCGGAATAAGACCCAAGTAGTTCAGCACCCGTATTTCTCCTTGTTAGTTAAAGGGTTGTCCTGCTTCTATCGCTTTTCAGGGGAATGCCCCCGTCCCTCGGTTTCCTTGCGAGCGCATGTACCAATGTGGTGTACGCCCGAAGCTGCTGTAGGTCGGCAATCCTTTGCCGACGCAGGATTTGTCGGCAAAGGATTGCCGACCTACAACTCTTTCGGCCTCCATTTTGCGGGGTGTAGGGCGGCGTTTCCTATACCATGTCGCAAGATGGCGGTGAAAAATCTTCTAAAATCCGACCCCTTCACGGCGTCGATGTTTTTGATCCATCCAGCCGATCGGTTTCACGGCAGCGGCACTCAACCTTTCATCCGGCTCAAAGCGTCCACATCCAAGGTCTCGAACCGATGATAAATCTGCGTCACCAAGCCCATGGCCACGCCTACTTCCGCCGCCGCCATCGCAAGCACCAGCAGGAACATGATTTGCCCGTCCGCCTGATTCCAGCGCGAGCCGGCGACGATGAAAGCGAGCCCCGTCGAATTCAGCATGATTTCCAGGGAGATCAGCATGAAGATCAGGTTGCGCCGCACCAGAACGCCGGTGAGCCCCAGCGCGAAAAGGACGGCCGCCAACAGCAGTCCGTGTGCCTCGGGAATGGTTCCGTTCATTTCTTCACCTCCTGCCGGGTCAAGTGATAAGCCCCGACCAATCCGGCCAGGAGAAGCATGGACGCCAATTCCACTGCCAGCACATAAGGTCCGAGCAGCCGAATGCCCACCTCCTTGGATGCGACGATATGGCCGAGCGCGGCCCGCTCTTCCTGCATCAGGACGAAGATCAGCTCGGTCAGTAGCACCGCCGCCATCGCGGACGGCCACCGCCACGCGGCAGGCGGCAGCCACTTTCTCTCCTGCTCCAGGGTTCGCCGCCCCAGATTCAGCATCATCACCACGAACAGGAACAGCATCATGATCGCCCCGATGTGAACGATGATCTGGAGCATCGCTCCATAGTACGCCCCCATGAGAAAGAACACGACGCCCGAAGCCAGCAGGGACAAAATCACGTACAACAGGGCGTGCACCGCGTTGAGCGAAACGATCACCAGCAGCGTGGAAATCACGCTGATCAAGGCGGAGGAATAAAACAGGACATACAGCATGGGGTCGTTCTCCTAAGGCAACAGACTCCGGACGTCCACCGGCGGCGCCTCGTTCTCGGCCTCGCCCTTATCTTTTCCGGCCACGCTTTTCCCGGCGACGCGGTAGAAGTTGTAATCGTGATATTTGCCGGTCCCGTCGATCAAAAGATGCTCCTTCTCATAAACCATGTTGCGGCGGTCGTACTCGCTCATCTCCATGTCCGGCGTCAATTGAATGGCGTAGGTCGGACAGGCCTCCTCGCAAAACCCGCAGTAGATACAGCGGGAAAAGTTGATGCGGAAGAACTCCGGATACCAGCGGCCGTATTCGTCCTGGGTCTTCTGCAGGGCGATGCAGTCCACGGGACATGCCACCGCACACAGGTTGCAGGCCACGCAGCGTTCCTCCCCGTCGGGGTCGCGGGTCAGCACGATTCGTCCGCGATAGCGCGGGGCCAGGGCCGGCTTCTCCTCGGGATATTGCACGGTGTCCGCCTTGGTGAACGTATGCTGGAACACAGTCCATAGCGTCTGGAACTGAGTCAAGAAGTCCTTCAACATGACGGCTCACCCACAGCCATGGGTGATACAGGCGAAGCCAGCTTTTCGTTCCTCCGATGCCCTATCGCCATAGGATGACGGCTCCGGTAACCAGTAAATTCAGGAACGACAGCGGCAGCATCACCAGCCACCCGAACGACATGAGCTGGTCATAGCGCGGTCTCGGCAGGGAACCGCGCACCAGAATGAACAGCAGGATAAAGACGGCGGTCTTGATCGTGAACCAAGCCAGGGGCGGCAAGACCGGCCCCAACCAGCCGCCGAAGAACAGAGTGACGATCAGGGCCGCCCCGAGGGTAACGCCGATGTACTCGCCGACGAAGAACATGCCGAACTTCATGCCGGAATATTCGGTGTGATAGCCGGCCACCAGCTCGTTTTCCGCTTCCGGCAGATCGAACGGGGTGCGGTGAGTTTCCGCGAGAACCCCGATAAAGAACAGGATGAATCCCAGAAATTGCGGCACCACGAACCATCCGTCCCTTTGCGCTTCCACGATGGCGCGCAAATCGAAGGTTCCGGCCAGCATGACGACCCCCAACGCGGACATCGCCAGAAATACCTCGTAACTGATGGCCTGCGCCGTAGCCCTCAGGGAACCGATCAGCGAGTATTTGCTGTTGGACGCATAACCGGCCAGAACCACGCTGTACACCGACAGCGCCAGGACCGCCAGCACATAAAGCAAATCGAAGTCGAAATCGATGATTCCGATGTCCGGCGCGATCGGAATCACCGCGAAAGCGGCCAGCATGCATCCCATGATCACGACCGGAGCGAGCACGAATACCGGCTTGTCGGCGAAGGGCGGAATCCAGTCTTCCTTGCTCAGGATCTTGAGCATATCGGCGACGACCTGGAACAGTCCCAGAGGTCCCACGCGATTGGGGCCCAGACGGTCTTGCCAGATGGCGAGCAGCCGGCGTTCGACCCAGATCAAGAGCGCCGCCACGGTGATCAACGCCCCGAGAATGCCGGCGATATCGAACGGCGACCCCAGCGTCATGGCCTCTCCCCTTCTTTTTCGATGGCGATCCATGCCGGAAGATCGCTACGGAACAGACCGGCAAGGCCGGCGGAGATGCCCACGGCGCCTCTCGGTAAGGACGATTCCAGCCTCAGCGGCAAACGCACGACGCGCTCGTTCAGCCGCACCGCCAGGGTCTCGCCGACGCCCAATTTTTCCGCATCCTCCGGGTGCAGCGCGGCATAGGCTGCCGGCACCCGCTCCGCCAATGGCGGCGATAGCGCGCTCAGCTCCTCGCTGCCGAAAACGTGGTAAAGCGGGATGGCCCGCCAACGGGCTTCGTCGCGTAGACGGTAGGGCACTTCGTCGAACCAGCGGGGCTCCGCCGTTTCCGGCGACTCGAAAAGCCTCACCCCGGGATCGCCGCCTCGCAAAGCCCCGCCCACCTCGTCCTGAAATTTGTTGACGGCCTGCTGATGCGAATTCCAACCTGGCGCCCAGACGAATGGCAATAATGCCGGCGGCACGTCGACACTTGCGCCTTCCATGGAAAACGCCAAAGCCGAATCGGGGTCGTCGGGCGGCTTGGGTTCATGGATTTCCCGGTTTGCAAACATCGCGGTCCGTCCGCTATAGCGATGGGGTTCGCGCGGGACCTTTTCGCCCTCGACACGAAAACCCGCCGGCGGAGCGGCGTTCCGGATCGGCCCGAATTCCGGCAGAGCCGCGGCACAAGCGGCGGTAAGCGCATCGATGTTCGACCAGCGTTTCGCTGCGGCATCGGCCAGCCAGCGCCAGCTGTCGCGGATTTCGCCGCTGCCCGGCATGACGGAATAAAAACGTTGCGCCCGCCCCTCGAGGCTGACCAGAGTGCCCTCGGTTTCCGCAAACGTGCTTCCCGGAAGAAGCAATTGGGCCTTGGCCGCGGTGCCGTGGCGAATATGATCGATCACCACCACATGCCGCGTGCCGTTGAAAAAGCTGTCCACGGCCCCGGCGTCCGCCCGCCGGTAAAGATCGTTCTCCAGCACGATCACGGTGTTCAAGTCTCGGGTCTTCGCCGCGGCGAAGGCGTCCTTGACGCTGCGCTCGTCCATCATCGCCAATCCGAGCGTATTGCATTCCGGCACGACATAGCACAGATCGACAGCCCTTCCTTCTCGCCGGTTGCTCAAGGCTAAGGCGATATTGGCCGCCGCCCGGACCACGGAGAGACTGCCGCAACCGGTGCCCGAGACGATGAGCGGATGCGCCGCGGCAGTGAGGGTATCGCCGATGAGTTCCGCCAGATGTTCGTCCTCTTGGGAAAGGTCGGCCACCGCCGGCGCGCTGGCATCGATCCGGTTGGCGATAGCCAGGCCCAGCCGCGCGATGTCTTCCGGCGTTCCCCGGCAGATCGCTTCCGCTATGTCGTCCAGCCGGGTAGCGTTAGGCGCTACGACGAACAGCGGGCTCTTCTCGCCTTGAGCCGCCTCTCTTACGGCGGCATCTTGCCAGCGCGGTATCTTGAGCCGGTCGGCGCGTTCGAAAGCGCGGTTCCGAACCGCCTGGCGCAACGCGAGCGCCACACGCGGCGCGGTATTCGCCACGTCTTCGCCCAGGATCAAGACGGCGTCCGCCTGCTCCACCTCCCGCAGCGACGGATTATGGACCGGCCAATGTCTCAGCACGTCCAGTATGGCCGCTGCCAGCGATGCCTCCCCCTGGGCAAAACCGGCGTAAAAATGCTCGGCGCCGACCAGTTCCCGCAGGGCGAAGTTGACTTCCAACGAGGCGCGGGGAGAGCCGATTCCGATCGTGTGACCGCCCAGCAAGCCTTGAAAATGGGCCAGCGCGGTCTCCCCGGAGACCGGCTCTCCGCGAAGCATCGGCTGGCGTATGCGCCGCTCGCTATTGACGAATCCATAGCCGAAGCGGCCCCGATCGCAGAGAAAATAGCCGTTCACCTCTCCGTTATAGCGATTGACGATGCGCCTAAGCGTTCCGTAGCGTTCGCCGGGGCTGGTATTGCATCCCACCCCGCAGTGCACGCAAATCGAGGGCGCATGCTGTAGATCCCACTTCCGGACGTAATGCTGGCTGAACGTCCGATCGGTGAAAACTCCGGTGGGACAGACCTCGACCAGATTGCCGCTGAACTCGTTTTCCAGAACGCCGTTCTCGAAGCGCCCGAAATAGACGTTGTTGCGGGATGCAAACACGTCGAGGTCCTTGCCTCCGGCGTAGTCGCGGTAAACCCTAACGCAGCGGTAACAGGCGATGCAGCGGTTCATCTCGTGATTGATGAACGGTCCCAGATACTGGTTTCGGTGTGTGCGCTTCAAGCCGCGATAGCGACGAAAGGTATGCCCGGTCATGACCGTCATGTCCTGGAGATGGCACTCGCCGCCCTCCTCGCACACCGGACAATCGTGAGGATGATTGGTCATCAGGAACTCGATGACTCCGGCGCGGAACTCCCGTGCCTGAGGAGCTTCGAGGGACACGCGGAGGCCCTCGGTCACCGGGGTCATGCAGGCCATGACCAGCCGCCCCTGGGCGTCGCTCTCGTCCTTGTACTGCACGACCGCGCATTGCCGGCAGGCGCCCACGGACCCGAGGGCCGGATGCCAGCAGAAGTACGGCAAATCTAGCCCCAACGACAAGCAGGTCTTGAGCAGATTGTCTCCCGCTTTTACGTCGTAGGTCTGGCCTTCTACCGTGATTTTTGCCATGGATTGAATCCTATCAGGCCACCCTTGCAGTCGATGCCGGTTTCAAATAGCGTTCGAAATCGGCCCGGAAATATTTCAATGCGCTCTGTAACGGCTCGGCGGCCCCGGGCGCGAGCGCGCAAAAGGTATTGCCGGGTCCCATCAGGCGCGCGAGCTGTTCGAGTTGGTCCAGGTC
Organism: Methylocaldum sp. GT1BB; assembly: GCF_051027545.1. Classification (NCBI taxonomy): domain Bacteria; kingdom Pseudomonadati; phylum Pseudomonadota; class Gammaproteobacteria; order Methylococcales; family Methylococcaceae; genus Methylocaldum; species Methylocaldum sp. GT1BB. The sequence continues at coordinate 554,336 of NZ_CP194902.1, forward strand.
CTCCGGCCGGCCACGTCCGGCCAAAAGGCCTTCGAGGAGTTCGACGACCCAAGGCAGCCCATCCCGACAGGGGGTACACCAACCGCAGGATTCCTGCGCGAAAAACCGCTCCAGGTTGAGCACCATTCGCACCGGACAGGTCTGATCGTCCAGCACGATCATGGTGCCGGTGCCGAGCCGGCTGCCGGCTTTCATCATCGCGTCGAAATCCATGGGCAGATCCAAGTGCTCGGGCAGCAGAAAATCCGTGGATGCGCCGCCGGGCAGGAACCCTCGCAGCGTATACCCCTCCTGCATGCCGCCGGCGCACTCCTCGATCAGTACCCGGATCGGCGTGCCCATGGGCAGTTCCCACAACCCCGGCTTCTTGACCCGACCGCTCGCGCCGAACAGCTTGGTGCCGGCATCCTCGCCCCGGCCCAATCCCCGGTACCAATCCACGCCGTTGCGGATGATATGGGGCACGTTGCAAAAGGTCTCGACATTGTTGACGACCGTCGGACGGCCCCACAGTCCGCTGATCTGGGGAAACGGCGGCTTGGCGCGCGGTATTGCGCGCTTGCCTTCGAGCGAATTCAGGAGCGCGGTCTCTTCGCCGCAGATGTAGCGCCCCGCGCTGGTATGAAGATGTATCTCCAGATCGAAGTCCGAGCCCAGAATGTTTTTGCCGAGATAGCCGGCGCTACGCGCTTCCCCCAAGGCTTGCTCAAGCCGGCTCGCGGAAAGATGGTATTCGCCCCGGAGAAAGATATAGGCCGTATCGGCCTGCACGGCATAGGCGGCGATGACCACGCCTTCTATGAGCTGGTGCGGGTCGGCCTCCATCAGCAGGCGATCCTTGAAAGTGCCCGGCTCCATTTCGTCGGCGTTCACCACCACATATTTCTGCTCCGCCGACTCGCCCTGCGGCACCAGGCTCCACTTGACGCCGGTGGGAAACCCGGCACCGCCGCGCCCGCGCAACCCGGAATCCTTGACCGCCCCGATCACGTCCGCAGGCGCCATTTCTTTCAAGGCTTTGGCCAAGCCCTCATAGCCACCGGCGCGGCGGTAATCGTCCAGCGTCACCGGCGAGAGATCGGGCTTGATGTTCTGCGTCAGCGGTCTGTCCATGTCTGGCCGTTCCTTTTTAATAGCTCATCGATTTTCGATTCGTCCACGTCTTCGTAAAGCTCTTCGCCGACCATCAGCACCGGCGCGCGATCGCATGCGCCGAGACAGACGATCGGCAGCAGCGTGTAACGTCCGTCCGTCGTGGTTTCGCCCAAGCCGATGCCCAGCCTTTCGGATAGATGCCCACGGATTCTATCGGCCCCCAGCATCCAGCAGCTCACGCTGTCGCAACAAAGAATGACGTTTTCGCCGACCGGCCTTCGAAAGATCAGGTTGTAAAACGTCGCCACCCCATCCAGTTCGTCCGGCGACATCTCCAAGAGCCCGGCAACGGTTTTCAACGCTTCATCCGACACCCAGCCGCGATATTTCTGCACGATCTTGAGCGCCTCGACGGAAGCGGCGGATTTATCGGGATAATGACCCGCGGCCGCGAGGATTTCGGCGGTTTCCTGTTCGCTCAAGATGCGGGCTTCGTTCATAAGAGAACCCGAAAAATCATTTTTTGATGCGGGGAACCGCCCCGCACGCGGGTTACTTTCTTTTGTTCGGCCAAAAGAAAGTAACCAAAGAAAACGCCGCCCGGATGACGCACTTTTCCTGCGCTTCTCGTCCTGGCCGCGGGGCGTCCCGAAGGGACTTCCATGTCCCTCGGGACACGTGCGCAATCCTTTGCGCACCCCTTCGGGCTTTTCCGGTCCAGGACTGCGATGCTCAGGTGCGTCATACGGGATATTGCTATTTTTGTCCCGTGCGGCATGCCCGAGCATCGCAAGCTTTGGCGCTGGAATGCCCGAAGGGGCGCGTCAGGAAGACGCGCGGCGACAGAGGAGCAGGGAAGCTCCTTCTGTCGCCCCAGCGCCAAAGCGAGAAGCGCAGGAAAAGCATGCCGCTCGGGCGCCGTTTCTTTTGGTTACTTTGGATTTGCGCCTGTCCTGGCGCAAATCCTTCGGGCGCACTTCGCGCGTCCAAATTTGTTCCCGACAAATTTGTCTTTGGGCAAGCAAAGACAAACTCGCCGGGAGCGAGTTTGGACCGCCGAAGGCGGGCCCAAAGGGCAAACCCCATGGATGGGGTTTGCAAAAGTAACTCGCCCGCGGGGCGAGACCCGCATCTAAAATCACCGGCAGCACCAGCTGCCACTACCCCAAACCCGCTGGCTAGACCGACATCCTCAACCTCCGCAAACAAGCCATTTAGAAACGTCATATCCCCCTCACCTATCCACATCCGACATCACGAAATCGATGCTCCCCAGGATCGCGATGAGATCGGCGATCATGAGGCCGCGCGACATCAGTGGAATCATCTGAAGATGGGGGAACGAGGCGGTACGGACGCGGGTACGGTAGGACGTCGTGTTGCCGTCGCTCGTCAGGTAATAGCGATACAGCCCCTTGGTCCCTTCCACGCAGGCGGAGCCCTCCCCGGCCGGGATTACCGGCCCCCAGCTGACGTTCAGAAAGTGCTGGATCAGCGTCTCGATGTCGTGCATGGTCCGCGCTTTCGGCGGTGGAGTCGTCAACGGATGAAACGCCTTGTAGGGGCCCGATGGCATGTTGTTCAGGCATTGCTCGATTATTCTTAAGCTCTGCCGCATTTCTTCGACCCGCACCAGGCACCGGTCGTAGCAGTCCCCGTTTTTCCCCGACGGGACCTCGAATTCGAAATTTTCGTAGCCGGAATAGGGACGCGCCTTGCGGTAGTCCCAGGCGAGACCTGTGGCCCTTAACCCCGGTCCGGTAGCGCCCCAGTCGATCGCCTCTTTCGTGTCGTAAACGCCGATGCCCTGGGTGCGCCGCTTGAGGATGCTGTTCGCCAGCACCATCTTGTCGTAGTGCGCCAGCCGTTTCGGAAAATAGTCGACGAATTCCCGCACCTTCTTGTCCCAGCCCTCGGGCAAATCCATCGCCGTGCCGCCGATGCGAAAAAAGCTGGAGTGCATGCGCCCACCGGTAATGGCTTCGATGATTTCGAAGACCCTCTCGCGATCGACGAACATGTAGAAAACCGGCGATAGTTGTCCGACGTCCTGTGCGAAGGTGCCGTAAAACAAGAGGTGATTGTTGATCCGGTAAAACTCCGAGATCATCACCCGGATTGTCTGCGCCCTGGGCGGCACCTCGATGCCGGCCATTTGTTCCAGCGCCATGACGTAAGGCAGGTTGTTCAGCGAGCCGCCGAGATAATCCACCCGGTCGGTATAAGGGATGTAGGTATGCCAGGACTGGCGTTCGCCCATCTTTTCCGCGGCACGATGGTGATAGCCGATATCCGGCACGGCATCGACTATTTCCTCGCCGTCGAGCTGCAGGGCGATGCGGAATACCCCGTGCACGCTGGGGTGGTTAGGGCCGAGATTGAGAAACAGAAAATCGCTGCTGTTCTTCTGCCGTTTCATGCCCCATTCCTCGGGCACAAACCGCAAGGCCTCCTGCTCCGCCTCCTGCTTTTGCTCGGGCAACGAGAACCGCCCCATCTCGGTGGCCCGCGCCGGATGGTCCTTGCGCAGCGGATACCCTTTCCAGGTGGGCGGCATCAGGATACGGCGGAGATTCGGATGGCCTTCGAAGCGAATCCCGAACATGTCGTAGACTTCGCGCTCGTACCAGTTGGCGTTGGGCCAAAGCGAGGCGATGCTCGGCACGCTCAAACCGCCATTGGCCAAGGCGACCTTGAGACGGATATCCTCGTTCCGATCGAAAGACAAAAGATGATAGACCAGCGTGAATTCGCTGGCCGGGAGCCCATCCCGGTATTGGCGCAGGCGCTCGTCCACCGCGGTGAGATCGAACAGCATGGGGTATGGCCGCTCGGTCTCGCGCTTCAGATAAGTCAGACAATCGACGAAACGGTCCTTGCTTACCCAAAGGGTTGGAATGCCGTCATAGGTGGATTGAACGGTAAATTCGTCATCCCCGAAACGGCGCCGGAGTTCGCCGACGATAGCGCCGGTCTTCGGCCTTTCCGTCGTTGTCGCGCTGCCTGCCGTCGTGGTAAAAGTCATCCTAAATACCTTAAAGGCGATCCGGACTGCGCAACTCGGTGGCCCTCATGCGCTCCGGAGTCTTGAGGTCTCGGAAGCTTTTGATCGGCGCTTTCTGAACACCGCCTTCGCCGACCGTCCAGCCTAGGGGCCGTCTCTCTTTTCCGATCGACTCCTGCAGCAGGATCAGACCTTCGAGCAAGGCGTCCGGACGCGGCGGGCAGCCCGGCACATACACGTCGACCGGCAAAAATTTGTCCACACCCTGAACCACACTGTAAACATCGTACATCCCGCCCGAATTGGCGCACGACCCCATGGAAATCACCCAGCGCGGCTCCAGCAACTGCTCGTAGAGACGCTTGATGACCGGAGCCATTTTCATGAAGACCGTGCCGGAAATCACGATCAGGTCCGCTTGCCGCGGGCTTGCCCGGATCACCTCGGAACCGAAGCGGGCGATATCGTAACGGCTCGTGAAAGCGGTGGCCATTTCGACGTAGCAACAGGAAAGCCCGAAATTGAAAGGCCAGACGGAATTCGCTCGACCCCAGGCGATCAGGTCCTCCAACTTCGCCATGAGCAGGTTGCGGCGCATGGCTTCCTCGCTGACGCGCTCGCCGGGGCGGGGCGCTGGGTCGGAATCGGCTTTGGTAAGAGTCCACTCCATCCCGTACTCCCCTTAAATTTGTAGTCGGGCATCCTGCAATTTCTGCCGCTCGGCACGCCAATCCAGAGCGCCGATCCGCCAGAGATAAACCAGAGCGGCCAGCAAAATGCCGATGAACACCAGCATTTCGATGTACCCGATCCACCCGGCCTCGCGAAAGGCGACGGCCCAAGCGAGGATAAAAACGGCTTCCAGGTCGAAGATCACGAAAAAGATGGCGACCGGATAAAACCGTATGGTGAGGCGCACATGAATATCGCCTACTGGCACGACGCCGGATTCAAAAGGCTCGCCGGTCGCGCGTCCGCGACTGGGCCGGGCAAGAAAACGGGGGATCACCAACATCGCCGCGATTACGACCATGATCGCCGCGATATAAGCGATGAACGGCCAAAGATTCGATGCCTGCACCAGATCGGCATTCATGCCACTCCTCCGGATGTGCTGCAGCGGACTGCAAGGGCGATCAACTTGCCCGCAGATTAATCGGACCGGCCGCAACCGGCCTATAAGTAGAAATACATAGTTCCGAAAAACCATTCGGGACGAACGGCGTTTGGGGCTGAGCCAGGAAGACGAGCGACAGGAAGGCGACCATGCGGCATTCACAGGCCCTTGGCAGTCGCTGCGTTGCAAGCACGTCCGCGATTTTAGGATAATAGCCGCTCATTTTTCCCGTCCTAACCATTCCCCGCATGAAAAAACGTCTGGAGAATCTGCTGCATGGCGCCGTTTCCGCATTGAAAGCGAATGGCGAGCTACCTCCCGATATCGATCCGACCATTATGGTGGAGCGTGCGCGCGATGCGCAGCACGGCGATTTCGCCTCCAATCTCGCAATGACCCTGGCAAAGGCCGCCAAATGCAATCCCCGACAGTTGGCGGAAAAAATCGTGGCGGCACTGCCCCATGACGGCATCGTCGCCAAGCTGGAGGTCGCAGGCCCCGGATTCATCAATTTCTTCATCGATCCCAAGGCTCAACATCGAATCGTCGCCGATATTCACGAAGCCGGGCACGAGTTCGGCAAGACCGCCGTCGGCGCCGGCCGCAAAGTTCAGGTGGAATTCGTCTCGGCCAATCCGACCGGCCCCTTGCATGTGGGACACGGGCGCGGCGCGGCCTACGGCGCCGTGGTGGCGAACCTGCTTGCTGCCGCCGGATTCGAGGTACACCGGGAGTACTACGTCAATGATGCCGGCCGGCAGATGGATATTCTGGCCGCCAGCGTGTGGCTCCGCTACCTGGAAGAATGCGGCGAGGTGCTGACCTTCCCGAGCAACGGTTATCGCGGCGAATACGTTCGGACGATTGCCTGGGATCTGCACAAGCGAGTCGGGGAGAAATACCGGCGCCCGACCGCCGAAGTCATGGCGGACATTCCACCGGACGAGCCCCAGGGCGGCGATAAGGAAGTTCATATCGATGCGCTGGTGGCAAGGGCCAAGTCGCTGCTCGGCGCCGACGATTACCGAATCGTGTTCGACGCCGGCCTCGACAGCATCCTCGACGACATTCGCCAGGATCTGGAGGAGTTCGGGGTTCATTACGACGAGTGGTTTTCGGAACGCAGCCTGGCCGATACCGGCGCCATCGAGCGTGCGCTGGAAAAGCTTCAAGAAGCGGGCTATCTCTACGAAAAAGACGGGGCAACCTGGTTCGCTTCGAGCCGGCTGGGGGACGAAAAGGACCGGGTGGTGGTTCGAGAAAACGGTCAGATGACCTATTTCGCATCCGACATCGCTTATCATTTGAACAAGCTGGAGCGCGGCTTCGATCAAATCATCAACATCTGGGGCGCCGATCATCACGGCTACATTCCCCGCGTCAAGGCCGCCATCAAGGCATTGGGGGGCGCCCCGGAACGGCTCCACGTGCTGCTGGTCCAGTTCGCGGTGTTATATCGCGGGGAAGAAAAAGTCCAGATGTCCACCCGCTCCGGAGAATTCGTAACGCTCCGGCAGCTTCGCAACGAAGTGGGCAAAGACGCGGCCCGGTTCTTCTATGTCATGCGAAAATCCGACCAGCATATGGATTTCGACCTGAAGCTGGCCACCTCGAGGACCAACGAAAATCCGGTTTATTACGTGCAATACGCTCACGCGCGGATTTGCAGCGTGTTTAGGCAGTTGGACGAAAAAGGCTGGAAACGCGACCTCGCCGGCGGCATGAATCGTCTGGACCTATTGACGGAAACGCACGAGTTGGCATTAATCAACACGCTGTCCCGCTATACCGAGGTTGTGGAACAATCGGCCGTTCAGCACGAGCCTCATCATCTGGTGCATTATCTGCGCGAGCTGGCGTACGAATTCCACACTTATTACAACGCCCACCAGTTCCTGGTGGAGGATGCCGCGTTACGGGATGCCCGGCTCAATTTGATTGCCGCGGTGAGACAGGTGATCGGCAACGGTTTAAGCCTGCTGGACGTTTCCGCACCCGAAGCAATGTAAAGGCATGTCCAAGGACTATAAGCACCGGATTCCGGGATACCGAAAACGCCAGCTCCAAATTCCGAGACGTTGGGGCCTAGCGGCGGTCGGCATTGCTGGTGCGATCGGGCTCGTTGTGTACGTTTTCTCAGGTGCCGATAGCGAGGCCCCTCCAAAGGCCCCGGAACCCGTGTCCATACCCGCGCCGGCGCCTCAAGCCGCTGCTGCGGTTCCGGAAGCCGAAAAAAAGAGTCAGCCCCAGCAGGAAAGGAAACAAAACACCGAGGGCAAGAAAACAGCCGCCCAAAAACCCGAGCAGAAACCGCAGCCGATTAAGTCGCGCGAGCCCCGGTTTACTTTTTATAAGATCCTCCCCGAAAAGGAAGTCATCATTCCTGAAAGCGAGATTAAAACGATCAAGCGGGAAGAAAGCCAGGGAAGCAAACCCACCGCAGCGCTTTATCTGGTGCAGGCAGGATCTTTCGACAATCTACAGAATGCCGAGCAACTGAAGGGCGACCTGGCCAAGATCAAGATCAAGGCCAAGATCGAAATGATCGAGATCGATAATTCGGCCTGGTACCGCGTCAAAATCGGCCCGTACGCCACTCTGGCCGATGCCGACAAGATCAGGGCCTACCTGCGCAAGAAAGGCATCGACAGCATCGTGCAGAAAGCGGCGAAATAACTCCTTTGCCCCACCGTACCGGATTATCCGGCGATCCGATTGCTCAAAATGCGGGCCAAAATAATTTGTAGGTCGGCAATCCTTTGCCGACAAAGCCCCTCGTCTACCGCGTGTGTCGGCAAAGGATTGCCGACCTACTGCAGCTTGGGAGCGCTACGCCGAACAGGAAAATGCTCTAGAGATCCCATGAGGGCTCGACCGATCGCTTAAAGGACGACCTCGAAACCCTCGAACTGAGGCGGTCCGAGGTAGAGCCCCTTGCTTCCGCCCGCGCTGGCATGAGCGTTGCGAAATGCCTCCGAACGCGTCCAGGCTTCGAAAGCCTCTTTCGACTCCCACGTCGAATGGGAAGCGAACAGCGTGAAGTCCTCATTGCTCGGACCTTGAAGCAGATGAAATTCACGGAATCCCGGAACTTCATGCAAGTAGGTTTCACGATTCCGCCAGATTGCAATGAATTCGCTCTCTTTCCCTAAAGCAATCTTGAATCGATTCATGGCAATGAACATCTCGAACTCCTCTTAAATCGTTTTTTCCTCAAAATTTACGCTACCAGCCGGTAACACGGCTCGTAACGCACGCCCGGAAGCTTCATGCGGCCCTGTGCGACGAACGCCGCCAACAACTCATCCAGAGGCTTCAAGACCTCCGCGTCCCCCCGCAGCTCGAAAGGCCCATGCTCCTCGATGGTTCGTATGCCTTCCGCCTTCACGTTTCCAGCCACGATTCCGGAAAAGGCTCGGCGCAGGTTGGCTGCCAGATGGTGAGGCTCCTGCTGTCGATGCAATTCCAATGAAGCCATATTCTGATGCGAGGGTACGAAAGGGATCTGGAACTGCTGCTCTATCTTCAGCAGCCAGTTGAAATAGTAGGCGTCACCGTTCTGTTTCCGGAATTCCCGCACCAGGCTGATCCCCTCTTTCATTTCCCGGGCAACGCCGGCGGGATCGTCGACGATGATCCGATAACATCGGCGCACGTCTCGACCGATCGTCGAAACCATAAACCGGTCGATAAGCTCGAAATAGCCGGCGCACTCCGCAGGCCCCGTCAAAATGACCGGAAAAGGCAAATTCTTGTTGTCGGGGTGAAGCAGAATCCCTAAGAGGTGGAGAATCTCCTCGGCCGTGCCGACCCCGCCCGGGAAGACGACGATGCCATGCCCGAGCCTTACGAACGCTTCGAGGCGTTTTTCGATATCAGGCATGATGACCAGCTCGTTGACGATGGGATTCGGAGGCTCCGCGGCGATGATTCCCGGCTCCGAAATGCCCACGTAGCGGGCCTCGTAGATACGTTGTTTTGAATGGCCGATCGTGGCGCCTTTCATCGGCCCCTTCATGGCTCCAGGGCCGCAGCCGGTACAGACGTTGAGCCCCCGCAACCCCAGCTCATGGCCGACCTCCTTGGTGTAATCGTATTCTTCCCGGCTGATCGAATGGCCTCCCCAGCATACGACCAAGTTCGGAGAGGTATTCGTGATCAGGCTGCCCGCGTTGCGCAGAATGTGAAAAACGGCGCTGGTGATATCTTCCGACTTGCCCAGATTGAACGCCGAATTCGATACGATCTCCGATCCGGTGAAAACGATATCCCTAAGCACCGAAAACAGATGCTCCCGTATGCCTTTGATCATCTCGCCGTCGACGAAAGCCGAGGCCGGCGCGTTCAGCACCTCCAGCTTGATACCGCGCTGCTGTTGCAATACGCGAATGTCAAAGTCTTTATGTTGCTCGAGCACCAGCTTGGTGTCATCGACAGCGCTGCCGCAATTCAGGACCGCCAGCGAACAACGCCGGAAGAGCTCGTGAAGACCGCCCTGGCTGGTATCGAGCAGCTTCGCCACTTCCAGCTTGGACAAAACCTCCAGAGTGCCTTCCGGCCTTACCTGAGCGTTGATTGTTTGCATCGGAATTCCTTTGTTAGATCTTCCATTGATTATTGATAAGCATTCTGTCGCACTCCTTAAAAAGAAGAACTTCCCAGAACCTGTGGATAAGTTTGTGGAATGCAGTCTTAAAACACTTTTGAAACCCCGCCGGTCCTGATCTTTCCTTAATTTGACGATTTTTATTCTTGGGCCAAAACATGCAAATAATCAAAAACTTGCCAAAAACGTCAAAAACCTGACGCCGGTACACCGAAAGCACTGAAAAACAACTCATCCGTTGTGCATAACTTTTGCGCTATGTCAAAACGCCGTCGCTCGAGCCGTGACAGACCTCACCCCAAGCGGGATGCTCGCGAATTAGCCTTAACGCATTATGCAGCAGGGTTTTGCCGGGTTCTCGGCGGTGCCAGGTGGAGGCCCCGGACGGGTGAGGCAAGGGTATTACGTCTATCTCTAGACTTTCTCGACAAAGCTCGTGCCTAAGCCCGATCACCTGATCCAGTCTATCGGCGACGAGAATTTGACGGATCGCCAGCTTGCCGACCGGAATAATGAGCTTGGGTCTTATAAGCCGAATTTCGGCATTCAGCCAATCGGCGCAACGATCGATCTCCTCCGGAGACGGAACCCGATCGCCGCCTTTCGGGTTCTTGCCGGGAAAGCAGCGGCATACGGCCGCCATGTAGACGTTGCGGCGAAAATTGTCTTCGGATATGCCTATCTCGGCAAACCATTTGAAAAGGGTTTTTCCCGCTGTCCACGCAAACGGCTTTCCGAATTGCCCTTCCTTGCCGCCCGGCGCCTGGCCGATGAGGATCACGGGCGACAACACGGCGCGCCCCATCACCACCGGACCGATCATCCCGGCGCAACGCACGCAGTTCTTCAAGGCCTCTTGGTGGAGGATCAATGAGCGCAACCGCTCGTTCATGGGCGGTCGCTCCTCAGGACAATTGAGGGGTGTCCTTGTCCTTCCGGCTCCAAGCCAAGGTGTGCAACCGAGTCAGCGTCTCCGGATCGGAAATCAAGGCACGCTTGTCGGCGGCGGACAGCGTTTCCGGCCCCTCTTCCACCAATTGGTACACCAAAGCGCGCAACTGGTGGCGCTGGCGCTTTTTCACCGGACGATCGGGCAAAAGAGCGAAGTGGAGGGAATACGTTCCCGGATCGGCAACGTTCAACTCGCCTTCATTTTGCGCACCCGCTTGCTCGGTACGGGCAAGATTTTCGTGGAGCAGTTCGACGACACGCGGCGCCTTATACTCTTCCGGAGTCAGGAAAAATCCGAGTTTACGGGCGAGCGAACCCACCGACGTGCTGCTGGAAAGGATCGAAACGGGTATGGCAAGGACCAACCCGGCCAGAACGGGAATCAGCCACAGGAAAAAGTCAGGCACATACTCGTAGCTCAGCCATCCGGCACCCAACCCGGTCAGCGTCTGCCCGCCGTGAGCCAGAGTGGCTTCCTTGAGGCTCAAACGGTGATCGCCGCGATTTTGCGGAGGCCAGCCGACGCTGCGACGCAGCAAAATGGCGACGACGAATTTGCTCTGATACAGCATGAGCACAGGCGCCGTCAGCACTGAAAATGCGCTTTCGAAAAAGACGCTGAAAGCGGCGCGTATCACGCCGCCATAGCCCTTGATTATTCTGGGACGCATCAGGAGCAGCAAAAAGCTCCAGAATTTCGGCAGAAACAGCATGGCCAGCGTCACCAGCAAGACCGTCGTCATCTCGACCGCATAAGACTCGGGCCAGACCGGAAAAATATTGTCGCCGAAAAAATAAACCGGCATGGTTTGGCTCTGCACATACGCCTCAAAGCCGGTTAAAACCAGAAACAGCAACCATAACGGCGAGGACAGATAGGACATGATGCCCATCAGAAAATACAAACGGCTGAGTCCAGAAAAGCCGCGGGCGAACACCATGCGCAAATGTTGCAAATTCCCCTGGCACCAACGCCGATCGCGCTTGGCGTAGTCGATCAGCGTCGGCGGCAGCTCCTCGTAGCTGCCCTTGAGATCGGCCGCCAGCCACACTTCCCATCCGGCCTCGCGCAACAAAGTCGCCTCGACGAAGTCGTGGCTCAAGATCTCGCCGCCGAATGGCTCCCGCCCCGGCAACTTCGGCAAACCGCAATGCCGAACGAAGGGCTGCATGCGGATAATCGCGTTGTGCCCCCAATAATTGCTACCCGAGAGCTGCCAGAAATTGATCCCGGCAATGAAGATGTCGCTGTACAAACTGCTGGCGAACTGGAGGATACGGGCGAACAAGGATTTATGATTTACCGGCAGCGGCGGTGATTGAATCAGTGCGACGCGGGGATGAGCCTCCATCAGATCCACCATTTTCGTCAGCGTCTCACCGGCCATGAGGCTGTCAGCATCGAGGACGATCATGTAGCGGTAACGGCCGCCCCAGCGACGGCAAAAATCCTCGATGTTGCCGCTCTTGCGGGCGATGTTCTTCTCGCGATTGCGGTAAAAGATTTTGCCGTGCGCATTGAAGTCGCGGCACATGCGATACCAGTTTACCTCCTCCTGCATCCAGGTATCGGGATCGCGCGTATCGCTGAGGATGAACAGTTCGAACTCGTCCGCGCGCCCGGTTTCGCGGAGCGACTGATAAATCGCCCGCAGTCCCGCGAATACCCGCACCGGATCCTCGTTGTAGATCGGCATCACCAGCGCCGTGAGCGCCGGCTCCTGGTCGGACGTCATGTCCGGATTCGGGACCAGTCTCGAAATCGAGCGCTTGTCGCCACCCCGAAGCAAGCACCAGAATCCGAGCGTAGCGGTCCAAAACGAGGTGCTGATCCACAGAATCAGCAAGGTATAAAGTATGAGCAGCACGATCTCCTGCGGCGTTATTCCGTTCTGCAGGAAAGCGCTCGTTATCATGGCAAGCGCCGCGAAGGCCGTCAGGGTTACCAGAGTGAAGAAAAACGTTCGCCTTAAAGTGCGGACATAGCCCGGCAGAGCGCTGGCATTGGAAGACATATTTGAAAAAGGGTTAGCTGCTTTGATGAGTCGATTTGAACAGCCAGAATCTCAGCGGCTGTTCGGCCATAGGAACGGAGTCCTCGGGCGGAGTGGGTCGGGGCAGAATTTCTCTTAGCATTTCACCCGTCTCAGACGGCGGATCCGGATTTCCGAACAGAGCGTCGCTGGCCGACGGGCAACCGGTCAGCAGCAAGGCGGCGCGGGCCGCAGCTATGGGATGAGGATCCTTGGACGGAGACAAGCGCATGGCTCGCGCCAAGGCGTGGTCGAAACGCCGCTGGGCCTCTTCTATCGCACGCTTGAGCAATTCGTCTCCAGCCCCGCGTCCGACCCGGCGGCGGGCACGGTTCAGACAGTCGTCGGCTAAGTTCTCGATCAAATCCTGCCGAGACAAGCCGAGGCTCTGCAGGTAGGCGACGACCCGCTCCTTGATCCCGGGAAGCCATGATTGAGGAGCGGAGTCCGCATCGCCGGACGTTATCATCTCTTCTAAAATCCGTACTTGATTCATCGACGGTTCCACTGATAAACCCACGTTTCGGTAAGCGCATCCTTGCCGGATTTCAACATCGCACGCAACTCGACCGGGTCTTTATCTTTTTCGGGTTCTAAATCAAAGCTCAAACGCCACTGATCATTTTCACTGTTTTTCTGAACCACGGTATTGGTAATCTTACCGGCGGAAGCACTTACCTCGGCTTCGACCGAGGCCTTGTCGCTGAGCAGCTTGAGCGTAGGACTGGCGAACTCGACGACGAATTTGCGATTAGGACTATCCGGAATGGTCGCGCCGATACGGGTGGCCGCGACTTTTCCGCCGCCAGGCGCGGTGAATTCGTCCAATTCGAAATGGAGACGATAGCTGTACGTATATTCCTTGCCTTCTCCGGTTGGCTGATCGGGCACCCAAAAAGCGACGATATTGTCGTATTTCTCCGCGTCGCTCGGAATTTCAATCAGGTAAACCGCGCCCGGCCCCCAATCGCCCAAAGCTTCGATCCAGGCGCTGGGACGGCGGTTATAGCTGGCTTCCAAGTCTTGGTAATGATCGAAATTGCGGTCTCTTTGCATCAAGCCGAAACCCACGGGCTTCTCATCTCTGAAGACGCTGATGCGAAGCTGGCGCGGGTTGTTCAACGGACGCCATACCCATTCGCCGGTGCTTCTCCCGATCAATAAGCCATCGGAATCGTGCACCTCCGGCCGGAAGTCGTCCATGAAACGATCGGTGTTCTCGCCGTGAAAGAACATGCTGGTTAGCGGCGCAATTCCAATCCGTTCGATGCTCTGGCGAAAATAAAGGTGACTCGTCACATCCATGGTCAAATCAAGGCCGGGGTGAATGACGAAGCGATAAGCGCCGGTTACCCTTTGGCTATCCAGTAAAGCGTGCACCGTGAGCGAACTCGCGTCCTTCGCCGGCTTTTCAATCCAGAACTCTTTGAAGATCGGGAACTCCTCCGCCTTAGGCAAACCGGTATCGATCGCCAGCCCGCGCGCGGACAAGCCGTACAACTGTCCCAATCCGACCGCCCGAAAATAACTGGCGCCTAGAAAAACGGCGATTTCGTCGGAGACGTCGTCTTTCCGCAGCGGATGATGGAAGCGTATACCGGCAAATCCTAGATCCGCGGGAAGTGGATTGGGAAATTGATTCTTGCCGAAGTCGAATAGTTCCGGCGAATACGCGAGCCGCGTCGCATTTCCGTGGTCCACGATATTGATGATCACGCGGTCCTTGAACATAAAACCGCGATGGAACGCCTGAATTTGAAAGGGCAGGTTCTCATCGCGCCAGAGGGCTTTTTCCGGTTTATACCGAATATCGCGGTATTGATCGTAATCCAGCTTGGTCAGAAACTCGGGCATCCCGGCTTCGTCGCGCACATAAGGCTTGCGGGCTAATTCCTTTGCCTTCTGCTCCACATCCGAAAACTCGAAAGGCTTGGCCGGCGCTTTGTCGGCCGGAGGTGTAACGGGTGCGCTCGGAGCTGGAACTTGGGGTGGCGGCGGCGCCGGCTTGCCGGGCTCGGCCAAGGCATCATTGAAAAATAAAGGACACAAAAAGACGACAATCCAGCTTCGAAAGCTCACAGTGTGTTTTTCCTCGGAAACTCAGTAACCAAATCTTGTGCTGCGGACCAGGCTCAGATCTCTTACGTTCACATGCATTTTTCCTTGCCCGAGCTCAAAAGCCGGGGCAAATTAGCCCTAAATAGCAAAACCCACAATATTGTCAAGGCATTACTAAACGACAAGCACGCCAAGAATACTCGACTGATCACTGTCGTGATCGAGTATTACGGACTTTGCTTGCAAAACGGGTGTATTAAAAAGAACGAACTGCTTCAAATACGACTCAGTCGGAATCTTAGGACCACGAAAGAGGATGAGAACGCGGCGGAAACACGCCATTTGGGCATAGTATAACCTGCCGGTGCATAACGAAAAATCATTCCGTCGAGGTACTGTCCGAGCTCTTCCATCGAAAGCGCGTCCAGCTTCCCCCTCTTGTACAGGAAAGATCGTTTCATGAAAATGCCGTGATCAAATTGGAAACAGCGCGCGGTCGCCGCCATGAAAAGCCTAATCGTCATCCGTCACGCCAAATCCGACCGGGATCAACCGTTTCTGGCGGATATCGACCGTCCCTTGAACAACCGCGGCAAACGCGATGCGCCGGTCATGGGCGATGTATTGAAGTTTCGCGGACAGGAACCGGATCTAATCGTAACGAGCCCGGCAAAACGCGCTCTCGAAACCGCCGAACTGATCGCGGAAGCGGTCGGCTACGACAGCCGGGCAATCGCGGTACGTGACAGCATTTACCTGCAAGGGACACCGGCTCTCCTCGAATTGATTCGGTCCCTAGAGAATATCCATAACAGAGTCTACCTAATCGGCCACAACCCCGATCTCAGCGAACTGGTCACTCGGCTGACCGGCGAAAGTCTCGGCACTCTTCCGACCTGCGGAATCGCTGCGATCAAGTTCCCGGTCGATGCCTGGGCATACGTCATGCACGGGAGCGGCCGTCTGGTTTTCTTCGACTCTCCCAAACAGCACCCTTGACCATCTCCCGCACCCGCCCCGGACAATAGGGTTTAAGCTAACGCGGTGGGTGTATCCTGACATTCAGATTGGTCGCGGAACTGGTCAGAATGTCGGCTCGCTCGGCGAAATCCCGCAACCGCACTTCCGGGTAGTCGGAAGGCCTTCCCAGCGCCAGTGGATAGGACACGATGTTTTCTTCCCCCGGCTTTCCCAGCACGAAGATGACGCCGCCGTACTCGTCTTGAAAGCGCGATAGACTCATTCGCAGGTTGCCGCGCCCGGGATCGGCAAGGTAGACCCGGTCACCAGCAATTCCTCTCAGTACGGCGAAATGGTGATATCCGAAAGGATGCACGTAGACCAGGACGGGCGCTATCAGCTGTTTTAGCTGATCGATCGTCAATTCGAAGCCTGCTGCCCGGTAGCCTTTTTGCTGAGCCACCTTCTTGAGATCGAGCAGCGAAAAACCGATCCGCTTCTTGTGTGCCCATTGCTCCTTGGTCAAATTGACCAAAATTGCATTAAGGCGATTCAGAATATCTTGCTCGGAGGTATCCTCGCCATAGTAGTACCGCAGCAGGGTCGCCAATGCCGCGGCACCACAGGAATAATCGAGACGCTGCTTGACGACCGCCCGATCCCGGAGCTCGATCAAGGTATGCCGCGTTATCGCGGGCGCCGTTCTCGGCTCGGCCACAACCGTGTGTGCCATGGCAGCGCACAGCAACACCCCCCACACAATTAAGCCGCTTATCTTTGTCATTCCCTTTCCCTAAACCAGACAGCGATGGACAATGTTTCCTTATACCACTAAATCCGCGAATTAGTCGTTAGGTTCGCACTTTGAGTGCATGCTTGTGATTCGCAAGCCTGACGTAGCGATGTTGTCCTGTCCACCTGATTTTGCGTAATGCCGCCATCGGCTGCTGACGTGTTCATGGCGTTTTGAAGCGCCGCCTGCGCCAGATAGGCTTGCGTCAACACCTCAGACGGTGTGCCGGAAAAAAGCTCGCGAGCCAATCCTTAGTGCCCGTTCGTTTGTCACCTCGTCTTCAGCAAAAAGGCGGGGACGGACTGACCGCCCCCGCCTGATTTCCCGGCCCCGATCAGGATGCCGTCGGGACCCCGAGTTTGCCGTTAGTGGATACTCTGGTTCGTGACCTGTACGATATCCTGGAAGCCTCGTCCGAAGAGGCTCAGATTAACCGCAGTTATCGTAGGTACGGCTACATTGAGGCATGTGTTTCCAATACTAAAAAAACCAGAGCAAGACTGACCGCCCTCGACGGCCGCGAGCTGCGTTTCAGTCATCGGCGTCAGATTGGACACCTGCCCCAAGGCACGAAAATCGTTGTCGGCCAACGCCGGGCCGGCAACCATCACCGAAGACAACACAGCAACCAATGCATATGCTTTCATGATCGAACTCCTTTTCCTGCATGAACAATTCGATTTTGACGACACATTAGCCCCGAGTTCAAACGAGGTATGCCGCCGACTTATCACAAAGGCGAGGGCCGACTGATCATCGCCCCCCGCCTGATTCCCCGGTCCCGATCAGGATGCCATCGGGATTCCGAGTTCGCCGTTATTGAATATACTGGTTTGTAACTTGCTTAATGCTCTGGGTGGTAGCTCCAAGTAGCCCGAGAAAACTCACGTTGTACGCGGTGATCGTAGGTACGGCTACGTTAAGACAGGTGTTCGCGAAACTCAGAAGACCAGAGCAAGACTGACCGCCCTCGACGGCCGCGAGCTGCGTTTCAGTCATCGGCGTCAGATTGGACACCTGCCCCAAAGCACGAAAATCGTTGTCGGCCAACGCCGGACCGGCAACCATCACCGAAGACAACACAGCAGCCAATGCATACGATTTCATAATCGAACTCCTTATCTAGGTCTTGCCTAATGCATTCATCCCTTACCATCGCACCCGTTCCTCAGAACAGTGCGCAGCAAGATCACAGTTATCAAATTCCCTTTTGTTCGAGTCGCATCCTTGCGACCGATAACCATATTGCAGACCTCGTGCCACCTTTGACCACCAGAATCCCGACCAGCCATTTTCAATTGTTTTAAAACGAGTTTTTTATTTTCCATATGCGCCGCCCCTGCCGCCGCTCCAGATTCCGCCGGCATGACATACCTCCACCGCCCGCTTTCCAGCTTGAAAATGTACGTTTTTGAAAAAGGTAAACGCACCGCGTTGCCTGAGGTATTGAGCCACGCCTTTATTTCCGGGTTTAAATGGCGTAAGCCAGACGAAACAAGCCGATCTAAAACCGCCCCATTCCCGTTAAGGTACGTCAGCGCTCCGGCCATAACCGCCACCCGTGTTACACGGCTGTAATAGGGTGAATAACCCGGTCATATCACAGGACTTTATCGCGGTGAATTCGGTATAACAAAACGGTTACCCCCTGCCCCAAAGCTGAGATTCCTCGAAGCGGCCCCGCCGCGTCCTTGGCTTCCGGCCCGAGTGCCTCGCGCCAACCAGGCGGCTCCCGAAACACCGGCCCACTTTTACAATTTTGTTATTCCCATCCTTCAGTTATACCGCCAGCAACTCTAAGTGACTGATTATATTGAGTGACTAATATTTTCAGTGAATTTAACTTCTTGATATTGCCGAGCTGCCGGGCGTTTAGATCCACTCCAGTCAGCGGGCAGTCGGGGCGCTCTTCTTCGCCGACACGGCGAAGAAAGAACAGCAAGATACCGATTTGGACGTACCGGGGTTAATGTAGGGAATATCAACAGCGCTTACGGACGTTCGAGGCAGTACCGACAACAGCCGGTATTCCGCTCCGCAATCTCGGCCACGATGGCAGGCTTTTGTAAATGAGGAGAGTTATTTTTGAAGTTTGATATCGTGCTTATTGATCAACTGATAAAACACAACAGGGAATACCCGAAGATTTGGGGAACGAAATAATGCTAAAAACAGAAAATGGATTGCTTTACGATATAGACTCTTGCGTTCTGGGGATATCGTGCTGAATTCGCATCGATACCCATTTTCCGTATAAAAACAACCTTTCAAGCCGATACTTTCAACCCATTCGGCTCTCGCCAGGCTCTCATCAAAAAGGCGAGGGCCGACTGATGATCGCCCCCCGCCTGATTCCCCGGTCCCGATCAGGATGCCATCGGGACTCCGAGTTCGCTGTTATTGAATATACTGTGACGTGATTTGCTTAATATACTGGCTGGGACTCCCCAAAATGCCCAGGTTAATTGCAACTACGGTAGGTACGGCTACGTTAAGACAGGTGTTCGCAAGATTGAATAAACCACCCGAGCAAGACTGGCCGCCCTCGACGGCCGCGAGCTGCGTTTCCGTCATCGGCGTCAGATTGGACACCTGCCCCAAAGCACGAAAATCGTTGTCGGCCAACGCCGGACCGGCAACCATCACCGAAGACAACACAGCAGCCAATGCATACGATTTCATAATCGAACTCCTTTCTAGGTCTTGCCTAATGAATTCATCCCTTACCATCGCACCCGTTCCTCAGAACAGTGCGCAGCAAGATCACAGTTATCAAATTCCCTTTTGTTCGAGTCGCATCCTTGCGACCGATAACCATATTGCAGACCTCGTGCCACCTTTGACCACCAGAATCCCGACCAGCCATTTTCAATTGTTTTAAAACGAGTTTTTTATTTTCCATATGCGCCGCCCCTGCCGCCGCCCCAGATTCCGCCGGCATGACATACCTCCACCGCCCGCTTTCCAGCTTGAAAATGTACGTTTTTGAAAAAGGTAAACACGCCGCTTTCCCTGAGGTATTGAGCCACGCCTTTATTTCCGGGTTTAAAGGGCGTAAGCCAGACGAAACAAGCCGATCTAAAACCGCCCCATTCCCGTTAAGGTACGTCAGCGCTCCGGCCATAACCGCCACCCGTGTTACACGGCTGTAATAGGGTGAATAACCCGGTCATATCACAGGACTTTATCGCGGTGAATTCGGTATAACAAAACGGTTACCCCCTGCCCCAAAGCTGAGATTCCTCGAAGCGGCCCCGCCGCGTCCTTGGCTTCCGGTCCGAGTGCCTCGCGCCAACCAGGCGGCTCCCGAAACACCGGCCCACTTTTACAATTTTGTTATTCCCGTCCTTCCGCCGTACCGCCAGCAACCCTAAGTGACTGATTATATTGAATGATTGAGATTTTCGGTGAATTTAACTTTTTGAAAAAAGCCGACTAACAAATCCTTAAAGACACTCCCGTGCAACGAGCAATCATGGCCCTTCGTTGAGCCAATGCCGCGAAAACCGAAAAGCATAACCAAGAGAGTATCAGAGGTAATTTGCAGGCGCGCAGGCATATCACCATCGCTGCAAATTCTCTCCGAGGCAGCCAGACGTGCGTCGGTCAAACGGGTAAAAGGATTTTACTGCTTCGCTAGCTCAACCGTAACGACAGGTTTTTTAAATGGAAAAAATTATTTTTGAAGTTTAATATCGTGCTTCTTGATCAACCGGTAAAGCGTAACATGGGATACCCCCAATATTTGAGCAGCCGTCACTACGCTGTCGCCCGCCTGATCTAATACCCGGTGGAGTATGTCCTTCTCTGCCTGATCCTTGACAGCCTTCAGGTTTAGCGCGAGAGGCTGCGGCGAATATTCCTCCAAACCCAAATCCGCCGGCGAAATATACGCGTCGTCGCACATGACCAGCGCGCGCTCTACGCGGTTTTTCAATTCGCGCACGTTTCCAGGCCAACTGTAGTGCCGCATCACCTTCAACGCACGCCGACTGAACTGCCTTGCCTTACAGACATTTTGTTTCTTGAAACTATTTAGAAAGTACTCCGCCAGTAATTCAATATCGTAACCCCGGTCACGCAAAGGCGGCATGGTAACCCTCAAGACATTAAGTCGATAATAGAGATCTTCCCTGAAACGCCCTTTGCGGACAGCTTCCTCTAGGTCGACATGGGTTGCCGAAATGATTCTGACGTCGACGGCAATCTCTTCGTGGCCGCCGACTCGATAAATGGTTTTCTGCTGGAGAAAGCGAAGAAGATTGGCTTGCAAATCAAGCGGTAATTCACCGGTTTCATCCAGAAAAAGAGTACCCCCTCCGGCTTTTTCGATTAATCCCAGTTTTCGCTGATGAGCGCCGGTGAAAGCGCCTTTCTCGTAACCGAAAAGTTCCGACTGAATCAGATTGGACGGCAAAGCGGCGCAGTTGACGGCAACAAAAGGTCCTTCGGAACGTGGTGAATGATTGTGAATGGCTAACGCGGCCAATTCCTTGCCGGTGCCGCTTTCTCCCGTGATCAAAACTGGCAAGTCGTAAGATAAAACTTTGTCGATACTGTGAAGTACCCGCCTCATGGCCGGGCTTGATCCGATCAACTCGCTTTTATTGAGCCATTCGCTTGTACGCGGAAATACCTTCCTTCTAACTCCCGCCATACCGGATGCATGACCGAGTGTAATCCTTAGGCGGTCGATATCGAAAGGCAACGTGTGATAATCGTAGAAATACTCTGCGATAAGCCGGCAGACCGCCTCGTTTTCCATAGACGACGAAGATACCAAAGCCACCCACTGCATGGATGACCCTTCCGGATAATAAAAAATGTCGCCGATAACGCGCTGGAAAAAGTTTTCGTCGAATGGCTCGAATTGAATGAGCCCGACATGAAAATCGCCACTACTCAAAAGATTCCGAGCTTGTGCGGGATCACACGTAACATGAATATTGCGTCCCACCGCATTTCTTATCGATGAAACGGCATCATCTGCCTCTGGTTTGAGGGCGAGGTAAAGAACGTTGATACTTTCCATGTAATCTTCCCAACCTTGCGATCCGTGCAAGTTTTGGCTAAGAAAAAACGTCGAAACCGATAATAGGGTGCCGGTCAGCCTGCCTAGCCTGGGTCAATTGTTTCGCGAACTAGGTCATATCGTTTAGGCAGCCGCATCCAATGCAAAAACTTTCTTATGCAGTTTGCAAACACCTCCGGCTTATTACCAACACCATGTTTTACTGATCAACTACGTTAAAGGAGTCGAAAATGAGCCACCCCACTCTCTTCTCCAACCGGGAGAATGAAACCTTGAATAAAACAGCTACTCATAGCATTTAATCTCCTTTAGTTAGATAGACGCTCTGCTCATCGGAAAAAAGGCAGGGGATACTGTCGATCAAACCGGTACGGAACGTTGACGCCCGCGAAAAAATCCGTGGCCTCTTCGGTCAAGCCGAAATTTACGAAGGGTTCCACAAATAAGCCCTTAGCCACCTGTACGGTAACGGCCAAGTTGAGCGAGTGAATATCCCTGCCGGAACCCATAATTTCTCGACCATCGATCTTGTCTCGCAGTATCGCGGCACCGTTCAAGGCTGTGGAGAAACTTACCCGATCATTCAACGAGAAGCCCATACCGAGGGAATAAGGAATTTGATCGCCCGGGTCGATTCTGCCGTCTTCGAGGACCGCGTTGTAGCCCAGAGAACCGAAGAGGACTACCGGATCCACCGTCTTGACGAGCGATACGGAACCGCCGACATTCCAAAAGCCTGTGCCTAAACTGGGATCTACGATCAGTAAATTGGACCCTACGCTGGGCCCTAAAACACTCGTAAGGCCGCGCCCCTCCCGTCCGGTATCGGATTTGACGTTCAGGCTCAACGTTGTTTCCGGAACGAGGCCCTCTTCGTGCAAGGCGCCCCATCGCAGACTGCCACTGACGTCACCCAGTCCGGAACCATCCTGCCGCCTAAAGCCTTCGCGAGCAAAAAACGGCTGAATTGTATCTAGTTCTAGCTCTTGGAAATTAAATGGAACGGATATATCCAGCTCGAGATCGTCGATCAAGCCGTAGCGAAACAAAACACCAGCGCTTGCCGCTCTAGCCCTCACTTTATATGGCGATATTTCGGATGTATCTTGAGCGTAACTCGCGATGAACTCGACCTGCAGATCGCCTCTCTTGAACAAGACCTTTTGCGATCTCAGGAATTGATCGAGTTCTATCTTGGCCTCCTCCGCCTCTTTTTCTCGGTCCCCCTCCTTCAACCCCATTTCCGGAGATACTTTTTTGGGCGCGGCGGGAGCCGTTTCGGCTCGTGCCGTCGCCGTCTTCTCCCCTTGCTCGGATGTCTCTGCCGCCGCTTCTTGGGTTTTCTGTGCCTGCGCCTGCGGCAAGGACTCTCGCTCCCAAGTTTCGTTTTCGATGAGAATCTGGACCTGCGCCTTCAGCGCCTCGACTTCTTGTTTCAGTTTCTCGTATTCACTCCGAGGAACGGTATCCTCTACCGCTGATTTCGTCGCTCCCGCCTTCGTACGGGCGTGGGAAACACCGCTATCTACGAGCGCAAGCAAAAATGCCCCACAAATGAAGACCATGCATTTTTTTATCATTATCACTTCCTTGCCTGCCGCCGACCGCTAAATCGGCGGGACACGTTGATGGAACAACACCGAATAGAACTGATCGAAACATTCGGCGCGCCAGCACCGGCTTATGAGTAACACCTCAGCCACGATTCGATTGCCTCCGACAAGCCAAGGTTTTGAAAGATTGACTCTTCAGACGAGTGATTTCATAGGAGGCGCGCCGCGGCTTGTCGAAAACGGATCGATGCCGCGAAGAAAACAAGGGCGATGGATTGAAATTCGGCAAAGTGCCGTCCTTTGCGTGCAGCGCTGTCGCCTTGAACACCCGATGCGACCGGATTGAAGGCTTAACGTACACTATGCTCCCTCCTTGAACTCGATACGGCCGTAACGTTGCACGGCCATTTTGCGAAGTGTGGTTCGGACGACTTAGAGTAATCTCGTAAGCTGGCGTAAAGGCTACTCATGGAGCCGTAATTAGTCAATGTTTAATGGAAACCGCTGGAGATATCAGATCATTGTTCAACATCTTTATTTTTGCATTTGTTTCCGTGCTGGCGTGGTCGGTCGTTCAGCCGTACAGCTATAGCGTCTGGCTTTTGGATGCAATACCCGCCATGGCCGCGTTCGTCGCAGTAATCGCCACGCATCGTCTCTTTCCTCTGACTCCTCTGGCCTATAGCCTGATCCTGGCTTTATGCCTGCTGATCCTCGTCGGCGCGCATTACTCGTTCGGCAAAGTTCCTTTTTTCGATTGGCTGAAACCGCTATTCGGGAGTCAGCGAAACAACTTCGACAAGCTGGCTCATTTTTTTCAAGGGTTTTCGCCCGCGGTTGTTTTTCGAGAAATTTTCATTCGTTCCGGCGTTTTTCGGGATCGACGCTGGCTGGCCGCGATTGTGGCGGCCCTGTGCCTCGCGCTCAGTGCCGCCTACGAGCTCGTTGAATGGGCCGTTGCGGTGGCCTTGAGAGACGGGGCCGAGGATTTTCTGGCGATGCAAGGCGATCTGTGGGATGCGCAATCGGACATGGCTTTTGCCTTGACCGGAGCTTTGATATCGCTTGCACTGTTGAGTCGGCGGCATGACAAACAGATCGAACGGCTTAGCTGAGAGGCCGGCCGCCGAACCGTCCCGCGACTCGTGTCGCGACATGCCCGCAAACGTTCGTTGGTCTGTCATCATTCCGGTTTTGAACGAGGCGGACATAATCCGGGAGGCGCTATCCCGGCTGCAGCCGTTAAGAAGTCAGGGAATCGAAATCGTCGTTGCCGACGGCGGAAGCACGGACGGTAGTCCGAACCTGGCCCGTGAATTCGTGTCGTCGATCGTACGCGCGCCCAAGGGGCGAGCCGCGCAGATGAATGCCGGCGCAAGCGTAGCGACGGGCGGCTACCTGTTATTTCTCCATATCGACACCCGATTGCCGGAGAACGCACTCCTCGCGTTAACAAAAGTTTTCGAATCCCAGACCGCATGGGGACGCTTCGACGTGCGGCTGTCCGGGAATCGTCCGTTGTTGCGGATCGTCGAAACCCTGATGAACTGGCGCTCTCGCTTGACCGGCATCGCGACGGGCGACCAGGCCATATTCGTGCGGCGAGACATCTTCGAGCGCATAGGCGGCTTTCCGGAGATCCCACTCATGGAGGACATAGCGCTGAGCGAGCGGCTAAAACGCATCGCTAGCCCCGCCTGCCTTCTGGAGCGGGTGATAACGTCCAGCCGGCGATGGGAACAAAACGGAACGGTGCGTACTATCCTCCTCATGTGGAAACTGCGACTGCTCTATTTTCTCGGGACCAATCCGGCCAAGTTAGCCGCCGCATATTACCGCCATGACTGAATCTATCCTCCGTCTTGTTTTCTTTCTCGGCGTGCTTGGCATGATGCTGTTATGGGAGTGGCGTAGTCCATTCCGGACGTTTCCCGAAGGCAAGATACGCCGGCTTGCGCGGCACCTCGGCCTGATGACCCTCAACTCCGCCGTCGCACGCATCTTAAGCGGCGGAGGCGCATATTTCGCCGCAGAGTTCGCACTCGAAAGCCACTGGGGCCTGTTCAACCAACTCGCCCTGACTTACAGTTTATCCTTCGCAGCTGGCTTACTCCTGCTCGACTTCGCCATCTACCTCCAGCACATCGCCTTTCATCGGGTTCCGCTGTTCTGGCGATTGCATAAGATTCACCATCTCGACCTCGGTTTCGACACGACCACGGCCATCCGTTTTCATCCCTTGGAAATCGTCCTGTCGACCTACTACAAAATGGCTTTAGCCATCGCTTTCGGAATATTGCCGACGGCCATTCTGGTCTTCGAGATACTTTTGAACGCCTGTGCTTTGTTCAATCACGGAAATGCGCGCATCCCGGCTCCGTGGGAAAGGAGACTCCGACTGTTTCTCATCACCCCGGACATGCACCGCATCCATCATTCGACCTACAAGCCGGAAATGGACAGCAATTTCGGATTTTCCGTGCCGTTCTGGGACAAGCTGTGCGGCACTTATTGCGCAACGCCGCTCCTGGGCCAAGAAGGCATGGAAATCGGCCTCAAAGACCAACGCGATCCAAAACTGCTAGACTTTTCGCGGCTGCTGATTTTGCCGTTCCGTTGAAGTATGTCGGACTACCGTTTTCCGCTTGCCACCCTGGCCATCATGGCGAAGGCGCCGATTCCGGGGCAAGTAAAAACCCGATTGATTCCCGCTCTGAGCGCGGAAGCGGCGGCACGGTTGCATACTGCTCTACTCCGCAAAACGGGCCGGGAGATGCTGCACGCAAACCTGTGCCCGGTACAGCTTTGGTGCTCTCCCGATACCGGCCACCCCGAATTTGTCGGCTTGGAATTATTGGGAGCAGCCCTGAAAACGCAATGCCGGGGCGACCTCGGAGCGCGCATGGCCTACGCTGCCCGCGAGTCTCTCGAGAAGGCGAACCAGATCATCATTATCGGCACCGATTGTCCGGCGCTCGATCCCCTTTATGTGGAAAATGCGATCATCGCATTGATGAACGGAAACGATGCGGTCGTCGGTCCGGCCGAAGATGGCGGTTACTGCTTGCTCGGGCTGACCCGGACCGACGACGAACTGTTCCGAAACATGCCATGGGGCGGAGCGGAGGTGCTGAACGAGACGCGGCAACGGCTTGAAAAGCTGCGCTGGCGGTGGGCGGAACTCTCCCCGTTGTGGGATATCGACCGTCCTGAAGACTTGCAGCGGCTTAAAAACATGGACAAATGGCAGGAAAAATTTTTGCGTCCATACCCTGATCCGGCTAGACTTTTGCGCCCGCAATAGACTCATCACTATGTATATCGGCCCGTATCGACTGGCTAACCACTTGATTCTGGCTCCTATGGCCGGCGTAACTGACCGCCCCTTCCGAATGCTATGCCGTCGTTACGGCGCAGCTCTCGCCATATCGGAAATGGTGTCCGCCAATCCCGCCTTGCGCCATGATCGCAAGACCCTGCGACGGAGCGATCACGCCGGAGAGCCGGAACCCCGTGCCGTACAGATTCTCGGCAACGATCCGGCCGCCATGGCCGAAGCCGCCAGAATCAACGCCGATCGAGGCGCACAGATCATCGATATCAACATGGGCTGTCCCGCCAAGAAAGTGTGCCACAAAGCCGCCGGATCGGCGCTTCTCAGAGACGAACGCCTGGTCGCGCGGATTTTGGAAGCGGTTGTCGGAGCGGTGGAGGTACCGGTCACGCTAAAAATACGCACCGGCTGGGACCCCAACCACCGCAACGCGGTCACCGTTGCGAAAATCGCCGAGAATGCGGGCATTCGCGCCATCACGATTCATGGTCGCACCCGAGCCTGCGGCTTTTCCGGGCAAGCCGAATACCTTACAATTCACCAGGTCAAGCAAACTGTAGGCATCCCGGTGATCGCCAACGGCGACGTCGATTCGCCGGAAAAAGCAGCGGCCGTCCTCGAACTCACCGGTGCCGATGCTGTCATGATCGGTCGAGCCGCCCTCGGAAACCCTTGGCTGTTTCGTCGCATCGACCATTTTCTTAGCGGAAGCGTCGAGTCCGGACTGCCCGGAGCGGAGGAAACGCGGGATGTCATTTTGGAACATCTGAACGGACTTTATGCATTCTACGGCGAACATCTCGGAGTGCGGATCGCGCGCAAGCACGTCGGTTGGTACCTGAGCCATCTTTCCTGCCCGCCGGATTTCGGCCCGCTGTTCAACATTCAAGACGGTGCCAATCAGCAACTGGATTTAATAAACCAATTGTTTAACGAAGAAAGTCGGAAATTGGCTGCATGAAAGCACAAGCAAGGAATATCGAGGCAATGCCCAATGCCGTCGAGTTCAAAACCGATGCCACATTGCTCTTGAGCGACCACGTACGCATGACCCTGACGCGCTACTTTGCTCAGCTCGACGGGCATGAGGCAACGGATCTCTACGCCATGGTCATCAGCGAAGTGGAAAAGCCCTTGATCGAAACCGTATTGGAGCAATGCGGTCATAACCAGAGTAAGGCGGCGCTGGTACTCGGCGTTAGCCGCAGCACCTTACGCAAGAAGATGCTTCAGTACGGCATCGAGTAATCTTTTTTAATTTTCAGCTGCCCGCGTCATCTTTTCATGAAAATCAAAGTCTCCCGAGCACTCGTTAGCGTGTCAGACAAATCCGGACTTGTGGAATTCTGCCGAGGACTGGCTGACCTTGGAATCGAGATCCTGTCATCGGGCGGGACAGCCGCGCTTTTGCGCGAAAACGGCATCGCGGCAGTGGAAGTATCCGATTACACCGGCTTTCCCGAAATGATGGGAGGACGAATCAAGACCCTGCACCCCAAGATCCATGGCGGTATTCTCGGGCGCCGCGGGATCGACGAGAATGTGATGGCGCAACACGGCGTTTCCGCCATCGATTTGGTGGTCGTCAATCTTTATCCCTTTGAGCAAACCATTGCCAAACCGGGCTGCGAACTCGCCGACGCCATCGAAAACATCGACATCGGCGGTCCCGCCATGATTCGTGCGGCCGCCAAGAATCATGAATCGGTGGGCGTAATCGTCGACCCGACCGATTACCCCGAGGTTCTCGGGGAACTTCAAGCGCAAGCCGGCTGTCTGTCCGATGACATGCGATTCAAGCTGGCGATCAAAAGTTTCCGGCATACCGCTGCCTATGATAGCGCCATTGCGGCTTATCTCGGTAAGGCCGAAGACTCGGACACATTCCCGGACCCGCTCGTGATGCGTTTCCGCAAAGCCCAAGCGATGCGCTACGGGGAAAATCCGCACCAAAAAGCGGCATTCTACGTTGTACCCGGCGTGCCCAGCGGCACCGTCGCTGCGGCGAAACAGCTTCAGGGCAAGGAACTGTCCTACAACAATATCGCCGACGCGGATGCGGCGCTCGAATGCGTCAAGACTTTCGACGACTCGCCTGCCTGCGTCATCGTCAAGCATGCCAATCCATGCGGCGTCGCGCAGGGCAAGACACTGATGGAGGCTTACGACCGCGCCTACGCCACCGACCCAACCTCCGCGTTCGGCGGCATCATCGCCTTTAATCAAGCGCTGGATGTGCAAACCGCCCGCGCCATCATCGAAAGACAGTTCGTGGAAGTGATCATCGCTCCCCGGCTGGGCGAGGGTACGCTTCAAGTGCTCAGCGGAAAAGCCAACGTACGGGTTTTGGAATCCGGTCCTTGGGCTAGCGCTCCCGCGCCGGAATGGGATTTCAAACGCGTATCCGGTGGTCTCCTGGTACAAGACCGCGACCTGGGCGTTGTTGCTCGGGAAGATTTGCGTATCGTCACCCAGCGCGCCCCAACCGAAGACGAAATGGCCGATCTCTTGTTTGCTTGGAAAGTGGTCAAGTACGTCAAGTCCAACGCCATCGTGTATTGCAAGAACCGCCAAACCATCGGCATAGGTGCGGGACAAATGAGCCGCGTCTATTCGGCGCGCATCGCGGCGATCAAGGCCGCGGACGAAGGACTTGCCGTTCAAGGCTCGGTTATGGCTTCGGACGCTTACTTCCCGTTCCGCGACGGGGTGGATTCGGCCGCCGCGGCCGGGATCACCGCCGTCATTCAGCCGGGCGGCTCGATACGCGACCCGGAAGTGATCGCGGCCGCCGACGAACACGGCATGGCCATGGTCTTTACCGGCACGCGGCATTTTCGCCACTAACCAGTTACAGTTTTTCTCGAACTTCTTTGAATCGATCCGAACGGTTTTCCGACACCGACCTCTGCGTCAAATGCGGGCTGTGCCTGCCCCATTGCCCTACCTACAACAAAACTCTGGACGAGAACGAATCCCCGCGCGGACGCATCGCCCTGATCCAGGGCTGGGCACAAGGATCACTCGCTGCGACGCCGGAATTGGTAAGTCACATCGATAATTGCCTCTTGTGCCGATCCTGCGAGGCGGTCTGTCCGGCCTATGTTCCGTACGGCAGCCTCGTCGATCGGTTTCGCGGCGAAACCGGCGAGGTGGGAAAAACCACATCGGCTCGCATCAAGTCCGCCGGGATCAAGATTGCGCTGACCAATAAGCGCGCTTCCCGCTGGGTGGAACGCCTGGTAGAAAAATCGGGACGCGAGAGCAAAGGACTGCTACAAAAGACGGGCTTGCTGAAAGCACTGGGACTGTCCCAATTCGACGCGGGACTTCCGGATATATCCACTTCGGTACGCTGGAACGACTTTTATCCCGCACAAGGCCAGAACGAGCGTGGCCGGGTCGCCCTGTTTCTCGGCTGTACGGCAAACCTTCTGGATGCCGAGACCGTCTCTTCAACTCTGCTTGTACTGAACCGGCTCGGCGTCGGCGTTCGGGTGCCGGACACGCAGGTATGTTGCGGGGCGCTGCATCATCATGCCGGCGATCAGGCTTCAGCGCGAAAGCTCATGGATCGCAATCTGGCCGCTTTTAATTTGTCCGACGCGGACACCATCATCACCATCGCGAGCGGCTGCGGTGCGATGCTGCGCGACTATCGGCAATTGGAAGCCACAGCCGATCTTGCCAAGCGCGTCAAGGACATCAGCCAGTTCCTTGCAGAACTCTCCTGGCCCGACAACATCGAGTTCAAACCCCTGGCCGCCAAGGTTTGCGTGCATACCCCGTGCACCCTGAAGAACGTGTTGCGGGCGGAACGTCACGGCGCCGACCTGCTCCACCGCATACCGTCCCTCGACGTAGCATCCCTACCCAACTCCCAGCGCTGCTGCGGTGCCGCGGGCAGTTATATGCTGGAACACCCTGAAATGGCTAAAGACCTGCGGGACGATGTACTCGAATCGGTGACGGCTATCAAACCTGATTTCCTGGCGACATCCAATCCGGGTTGCGCAGTGCATTTAAGAGCCGGCTTTAAGCAGAGAGGGCTGGGCCATATCGAAGTACTGCATCCGGTCACGCTACTCGCGCGGCAGCTCGTTCGATAAAAAAAGCCGGCTCAGCGCCGGCTTTTTAGAGTTATGGGGTTTACGGAGTCGTGCTAGAGACCGTGATCCTCATCGCCGCAGTTTGTAATTTCGGCCGTAGAAGATTTCCGCCATTTCCTGCTTGAGCTGCTTCTGGATGGCGATACGCTCCTCGTCGGTCAGCGCATCTTTGTCGGTCTCGAACAGATAATTGTCGAGATGGAAGTCTTTCAGGATCATCTTGGTGTGGAAAATTTTCTCCTGATAGACGTTCACGTCGATCATCTGATACCGCTCCGCCATCGCATCCGAAATGTAGTTCTGAATGGACGTGATCTCGTGATCGTTATAATGCTTCTGGCCGCTGATATCGCGCGTGAAGCCGCGCACGCGGTAATCCATGATCACGATATCGGACTCGAAGCTGTGGATCAGATAATTGAGCGCCTTTAGCGGCGAAATCCGGCCGCAGGTGGATACGTCGATATCGGCCCGAAAGGTGCTAATGCCGCCATAGGGGTGACTTTCCGGATAAGTGTGCACCGTGATGTGGCTTTTGTTCAGATGCGCCACCACGGATTCCGGCGCGGGACCCGGCGCCTCGATATTGGTGATGGTATCCGGCACGTGCCCTTCCGAGATGAGCATGGTCACGCTGGCGCCCTGAGGCTCGTAATCCTGACGCGCTATGTTCAAAATTTCGGCGCCGATGATCGCATTCACATCGGTCAATATCTGCGTCAAGCGTTTGGCGTTGTACATCTCGTCGATGTACTCGATGTAACGACGCTGCTGCTGGCCCGATTTGGCATAGCAGATGTCGTAAATATTGAAGCTCAACGATTTGGTGAGGTTATTGAAACCGTGTAACTGCAATTTTTCCATCGATCTAACGATTACCCCCGTAGTCGGTTGTAACTGCCCCTTGACCGCACGCGCTCACGAATAAAGTGCAGGGCCGGTGCCAAAAGTTCATGAGACCGAGAAACCTGTCCATCGTTCACTCGACTTCGATGATTTCATAGTCGTGCGTAATCTGGGCCGTTTTCCCGAGCATAATCGATGCGGAACAATATTTCTCCGCGGAGAGTTGAACCGCTCGGTTGACCACTGCGTCGCTCAGTCCTTTGCCTTTAACGACGAAATGCACGTGGATCCGAGTAAAAACCTTGGGATCGGTTTCCGCCCGTTCAGCTTCGAGCTGTAGCTCGCAATCCCGCACATCGTGCCGCCCTTTGCGGAGAATATGTACTACGTCGAACGCCGTACATCCCCCCATCCCTATCAGCAAGGTTTCCATCGGACGCACACCGAGATTCCGGCCGCCCGATTCCGGCGGCCCATCCATGACTACCGTGTGACCGCTGCCGGATTCAGCCAGGAACAGCGCATTTTCTACCCACTTGACGCGCGCCTTCATCGAAGACCCCCGAGTAAAAATAGCCGCATACTTTATCACAATTCCCCGCCGGGCCAAGCGAAATTAATCGCTGCTAAACTTGATAGATCGCTTTCCATTCACGAGACCCGCAACGCCTATGCATTCTCTCTCGAAACCGGACGAGGCTCTGGCAAATCTCCTGCCGTATTGCCATCGCCGTCGTTATCCCAACAAAACGCACATTATTCGGCCCGGAGATGCAGGAGACACGCTCTATTACATCATCGAAGGCGCGGTTACGGTCAGTCTGGCGCACAAGCCGAGCGGTGACGATATCGTACTCGCTTATCTGAACAAGGGAGAGTTTATCGGCGAAATCGGAGTATTCATGGGCTCCATGCTTCGGGATGTGACGGTCACGACCCGTGAACCGAGCCAACTTGCCGAGATAGGTTATGCTCGATTTTCTCAATTGCTCAACGGCGAACTCGCCGAACATGCCGTAGGCATTTTGAATCTCCTAGGGCGTCAGCTGTCCCGGCGGCTTTTACACACCAGCCGCAAGGTCGGCAACCTCGCATTCCTCGATGTTTCCGGTCGTATCGCGCACACCCTCATAGAGCTATGCAAGCAGCCTGAAGCACTGACGCACCCCGACGGCATGCAAATCCGCATCACCCGGCAGGAACTGGGCCGCATCGTAGGCTGCTCCAGGGAGGTTGCGGGAAGGGTTCTGAAAAACCTCGAAGAACAGGGACTCCTTTCGGCCAAAGGCAAGACGATCGTCGTCTATGGGACTCGTTAAGCCACAGCCTGCGCTCGGAAAGATGGCCAAGGTTTAGCCCGCTCAGCCTGTCAGTCGGGCAACCACATCCGGCCGCGCAAGTAGAGCAGACGCTTTCCATAATCCGATACGGCGATTGCCCCGATAAGGCTGGGAAAATTCGGCACTCTCCTCAAATGCCTTCTTGCTACCGCGATACACGATGACAACATAACCATCGGGGTGTGCGGCCAACCATTCGGACAGCGCCTTACGCGTGTGGAGCACCTTGAGCGGTTCTTTCAGCCTCCCGACGAATTGAAAATCCCCGCTGTATTTTTCCCAATGCGCAATCGATGCTCCCAGCGCTTGCAACTGGGCAAGACGAGTTCCCATAGGCCGCATGTCGTGGTGAGATCGCCCTGCCTCGATATAAATGAGATGCGCGGCCAGCACCACGCCGATCATCGCTCCCACGACTGCCCGCACCATCGTTGCCGAGTCACCGGGCCGCCATAGCAGTAGAAAAGCACCCAGTCCGATGATCAGCGCTCTCGCGATCAAGGGCGATGCTTCGGCGACGGCCACGACTGTGCTATCGGCTTTCGGAAAGCCGAGAACACCGGCGATACCCGGAAGCAAAGCCAACGCCAGCCCCAAGCCCAATACGACCGTTCCGAATGCCCGTTGACCAAAGCGCCCGACCTGAATCGACGGATCGCCGAATACCCGGGCGAAGATCAGTGCCCAGATGGGCAGAGAAGGAAGCAGATAATGAATCTGTTTGGCGCTGACAGCCGATAACAGTATCAATACGGCTGCAACGTGAAGAATGCAGAAGCGCAATTTCAGATCCGCCTTTAGCTCGATCAGCTTGCGCCAAAGACCCGGCCAAAGAATCCATGGAAACAAAAAAATCGGCAATATGGCCGCATACCACCACCATGATCGCTTATGAGCGAAGGAATTGGCGATGCGGCCAGCCGACTGCCCCCAAAAGATGGCTTGGGCGTACTCTTCGCCCCCGGACATGCCGGCGGGAATAGCCCATGCCAAGGCAATGGCCGCGCCCAAGACGGTAGCCGCCAGAATACCGGCGTACCATCCGCCCCAGCCCGAACGCGGAACGCGCCCCATCCACCAAGGTGCCAGCAGACCGACCGGCAGTATGAGCAGCAAGATGATGGGCCCTTTGGACAGTACCCCTCCACCGATCCCGACAGCCGTCATCAACCAGCCGAGATAGGAAGGTTCTTGAGCCGCGCGCAGAATACCCAACACGCCCAGCAAGGCAAAAAAGGCCACCAGCATGTCGTAGAGGGTCAAGGTGGTCCACATGGACCAGACCGCAAGACCGAGCAAAATCAAAGGAGCCAGGCGGGATACCGACTCCAACTCGGGCCACAGCCGGCGCGCCAAACGCTCGGTCAGAATCAGATTGGCCAAGCCGAACAAGGGACCTACCAACCGCGGCGTCCAGTCGTTGACGCCGAAGATGAGCCAGCTCAAATGGATGATCCATTGGAAAAGAGGCGGCTTGTGACTGTACGGTTCGCCGTTCAGGGAAGGTACGAGGAAATCGCCTCGCAGCCACATCTCCCAGGCTACCGATACGGCGCGGGTTTCATCGACGGGTATAAGAGGCCTAAAGGCAAGGCCAGAGAAAACGAGAACGCACCAGAGAAGGACGTAATCCCTGGCAAACGGCCGGTATGGCATAGACGTCGTTGTTATGGATTCACTTTCGTTACGAAAAACCGGCGCCCCCAAAGCACCGGCGCCTGAGCCTGTTCATCCTACTCTACGGCAAGCTGCGGATATCGGTTAAAAGACAAAACAACGAGCGGGGCAACTTACGTCGCCCTCGCCCTGCCTTCATTATAAGGATTTGTATATTCGCTAAGCCGCTTCAACGATGCCGTTGTGCCTTAGCAGGGCATCGATCGTCGGCTCGCGGCCGCGGAAGGCGGTGAAAAGCTCCATGGCCTTGCGGCTGCCGCCTTGCTCGAGGATATTTTCCAAGAACGAGCGGCCTACGTCCGGCGCAAAAATGCCTTCTTCCTCGAACAGCGAGAAAGCGTCGCTGGACAAGACTTCCGCCCATTTGTAGCTGTAATAGCCCGCCGCATAGCCCCCACCGAAGATGTGCGAGAAACTGTGCGGGAACCGGTTGAAAGGCGGCGGGACAAATACCGCCACCTGCTTTCTGACGTCGTCGAGTATCGGATAAATCCGGCCACCCCGGCTCGGATCGTATTCCAAATGAATGCGGAAATCGAACACACTGAATTCGAGCTGGCGGACCATCTGCATGCCCGACTGGAAATTGCGGGCTGCGATCATCTTGTCAAGCAAATCTTCCGGCAAAGGCTCGCCGGTCCGATAGTGGCCCGATATGAGTCCCAGCGCATCGGGTTCCCAGCAAAAGTTTTCCATGAACTGGCTCGGCAGTTCCACGGCGTCCCATTCCACGCCGTGGATGCCGGAAACACCCAGGTAATCGACCTTGGTCAGCATATGGTGCAAGCCATGACCGAATTCATGGAATAAGGTCAACACCTCGTCATGCCGCAACAAGGACGGCTCGCCATTGGTCGGAGGCGTGAAATTACAAGTCAGATACGCGATCGGGTGCTGTATCTTTTGGCCGATTCTGCGCCGGGTGACGCATTCGTCCATCCAGGCTCCGCCACGTTTCTTCGGCCGCGCATAAAGATCCAGATAGAAACCGCCCAACAAATCGCCCGAGCGGCCAAGGATTTCATAAAACCTGACGTCCGGATGCCAAACATCCACCCCGGATTTTTCCCGGATTTGAAGCCCGTACAAGCGTTCGACCACGCCGAACATCCCGGGAACAACCCGATTGACGGGGAAATAGGTTCGAATCTCTTCTTCGGACAAGGCGAATTTATGCTGCCTAAGCTTCTCTGAATAATAAGTCAGATCCCAAGATTCCAGCGTTTCTTGACCATGCTCTTGGCTTGCGAAGTTTTTCAGCTCTTCGAGATCTCGTCTCGCCTGAGGCAAGCTGCGGCGCGCCAGATCGTTCAGAAAATGCATCACCTCATCGGTCGAGGGCGCCATTTTGGTGGCAAGCGACAATTCCGCATAGTTCGAGAATCCGAGAAGCCGCGCCTCTTCATGGCGCAAGGCGAGAATCCTCTCCATGACTTCGGAGTTGTCCCAGCGTCCGGCATCAGGACCTTGATCGGACGCGCGAGTGTTGTAGGCGGTGTAGAACTCGCGGCGCAAATCCCGATCGTCCGCATAAGTCATCACGGCAATATAAGACGGGAATTCCAGACTGAACAGCCAACCTCTCTTACCCTGCGCCGCAGCTGCTTGGCGCGCCATCGCAACCGCCGACTCGGGTAATCCGCTCAGCAGCTTTTCATCCTCGATGTGCTTGCTCCAGGCATGCGTCGCGTCGAGCACGTTATCCTGAAATTGACTGGCGAGTTTGGAGAGTTCTTGGGCAATGGCCTTGAAGCGGGACTTTTTCTCCGGAGTCAATTCAACGCCGGACAGACGAAAATCCCTGAGCGCATTTTCAAGGATCTTCTTTTGCGCGGTATCCAATTCGGTTGCACCCGGGCTTTCGGCAAGCCCGCGGTAAGCCGCGTACAATTCCTCGTTTTGGCCGATTTCCGTCCCGTATTCGCTCAACAGCGGCAGACACGCGTTGTAGGCCTCTCTAAGCTCGTCGCTGTTCACCACGGCATTCATGTGGCTTACCGGAGACCAGGCTTTGTTTAGCCGGTCATCCAAGTCTTCCAACGGCTCTACCAGGTGTTCCCAGGTATCTGTTTTTCCATGTTCAAGCAATTTCGCGATAGCAGCACGGTTTTCTTCCAATATCCGTTCGACAGCCGGCACGACATGCTCCGCTTTGATACGCGAAAACGGCGGAAGACCATCCATATCAAGTAATGGGTTGCTCATAAACTCAAAAAAACCAAATGGAAATATACGTTGGACGGAATACGGCCACGTCAGGTTTTGAAAAACTTCATAGTCCGATCGATCCTCTCCTTGGCTTCATGCAGGACGTTAAGGGTATGGGTCGGCGACAACCGACTATCCTTGAGTTTGGCGCATGCCGGAATGGAATTGATTGCCGGCAGCTCCGCCATGCGACGCGTACCGATATAGCTATGCAGCCTGGATAAGATCACGATATCGCTGAGAGCAAGGGCATTGCCGCTGTCGTGATACCATTCTTCAGCCAGCATCGGGATTTCGATCAAATCGGCCGGAAAATCCCACTTTTTCAGCAAGAAAGCCCCTACCGGACCCCGAATATGAGGCATCGCCGACTCGATCTCGTCCGGACTCCAGTACTCGCGAGGAAACTTTTCGGCAAAATAGAGAAACGGCACTACGCCGATATCGGCAACCAATCCGGCTAACAAGGCTTCCTCTTCACTCACTCCTTCGTTCTCGGCGGCTAAAACATAACAGAGGCTGGATAGCTTGATGCTCGTTTCCCACTGCCTGTGAAGGGCTTGATTGATGTAAGGGTCTTGACCACGGAAAACCTGCCTCAGACAAAAGCTGGTCACCAGGTTCCGGGTCGCCGCCAGCCCCAAACGCAAAACTGCATCGTGGCAATTATTGATCGGACGAACAGGCAAGTACAGAGGGCTATTGGCGACGTGAACGAGTTTGGCGGCAACGGCGGGATCGAGTTGAACGATGTTGACGACTTCACGGATGTCGACATCGTGTTGTATGGCCTGCCTTAGCTTGAAAGCCACGTCCGGCAAAGAGGGGATTCGCAGTTCTTCCTCGCCGTAAGACTGGGCGAAAGCCTGAAACAGCCGGCCTCCCCGAACAGCTTCCGGAATCCGCTCATCGTTGGAGTCTATTAGAGTTTGCGCCGATTCGTACCTGACCACGCCTCGACTCATGATCTTGCTGGCGACGCGCAATATCTGAATTTCGGTCTGCGCGTACGCCGTGGCGCTGTACTGCTTGCCGCAGCACAAGGGAAACCTCGCTTTGGCAGTATTTGCACTGATCTCGTAAGTTTTCCCGTCACCGAGATCCATCAGAACCGTCCCTCCCAAGAGGTAATGAATCGATTCGATCGGTTCCCCGGCCTTGAACAGAATCGTGCCGGGTCCATAAACCTCGGCCTTTCTCTCCAAAACGAATGCGTCCAATTCGTCTTCGCTGAGGGTGCGGATCGGAAACAATTCTTTCAGGATGTCCAAGTTGATGGACATCCCCTCCCGTGACGAAGGAACGATTTTCGCAGCTTGCGGATAAGCGTCCGCCCCGTCCTCGACCGGTGTTTGCGTCTTGAGGCTGGCTGTTTGCCTCCTAGAACCGAAAATTCGTGTCAGCAAGCTCATTTCTCAACTCTATCACAGGACACTGTCGAAAACTGTTACATACATTACTGACCGAATACCCTCAAGGTTTCGGCAATCTGCTCCTTGGCATCGTACAATACCTTGAGCGACTGCTCCGGAGTCAGCGTGGCATCTTTGAGCTTAGCGTATGCGGGTAATTCGGTGATCGGGGGCAAATCTCCCATCTTGGGCGTTCCGACATAACTGTGCCAGGCCGCTAGCCGGACGATATCGGCCAAACCCAGCCGATCCGTACCCGACGAGTAGTTCCATTGCTCGGCAATGATCGGAAGATCGAGATATTCGTCGGCAAACTCCCACTTAGCGAGCAAATATTGGCCGACCGGCCCTTGAATAATCGGCAGGGCTGCCTCGAGTTCCGCCGAGCCGTGATACTCAGACCGAAATTTTTCGGCAAAAGACAGAAAAGGAATGGCGCCGATGCGAACGATCAATCCGCCCAACAGCGCTTTATCGGGATCGACCTGACCGGTTCTCGCCGCCAGCACGGAAGAAATCACCGACAGTTGAAGGCTGCTCTTCCACACGTCCAACATGAGTTTTCTGATCTGCGGACTACCCGCGTTGAAGAGACCTTTCATACTCATGGTGAAAATGAGGTTGCGGGTCGCCACCAGACCTAGCCGAGCAATGGCGCTCTGACACGTCTTGACCGGCTCGGCCGTGAGATAGAGAGGAGAATTGGCCACTTGCACCAACTTAGTCGCAAGTACGGGATCCATCTGCACGATTTTTGTCGCCTTTACGAAGTCGATCTCCTCGCGCATGGCCTGCCTTAATTTGAAGGCCACGGACGGAAAAGCCGGCAAGTCGAGCTTGCCTTTATGAAAGGTACGGCAGAAGACATAAAACAAATTGCTCCCACCCAGTTCACGAGGAAGCGGCGATCGAGTCAAATCGGGCGGAACTATCGTCCGGGCGCTCGATCTCTCCGCATACTGTCGCAAGATCACTGCGGGCACGCGCAGCACCCAAACGTCCGTCCAGGCATTCGCCGCAATCGAACTCAGCCCGTCGCGATTCAGCGGGAAGCGTGCGGCATCGCTATCCGAATCCACCTTCGTCTTGCCGCCACGTTCCGGCCCGACCATAACCGTGCCTTTAAGCAGAAACACTGCCGTCTCGGGCATTTCAGAGCCACGAAGCACGGTCGAACCTGCCGGATAGAACTCCATTAGGCGCCCGGAAGCGAAGGCGATCAGTTCCTCCTCGCTCAGTGTTGCCAGCGGCGCCAAACGCTTAAGAATTTCGGGAGGAACCGGCTCGGTTCGGATGAGCGTGGGCTCGACACTGGGCGAGTCCAACAGAAACGAATCCGAAGGATCCTGAATATCGGAACGAGCAGCGGTCCTTTTAGCGGCGACCAACTTGAAGCCGAGCCAGCCCGCCACACCGAGACTGAGGATACCGATTGCCAATACGAGGGTATTCATCTATAGCCGCTCACACTCCAAGGCGGAATATTATTTTCGTTTATGTGACACGCCTCACATACAACTCGGCGAGCCCATGCTAACCACCCTATAAATACTAGCTTAATAGCTGCTAAATTCGATCCAAGCCGAAAGCCGCGTGCCCCTGCCTGACAAAACGTGGCGGCGTAATCCACGCCTCTTTCGATTGGCCGCGAATCTCTACCCAGGCACGCTCATAGCTGCCGGGAGGCAGACGAGCAAAGCCGACCGAGCGATTCAGTGTAGGCGAGAAAATCCCGCTCGTGACAACACCTTCACCAAACGGCGGAACGACGACCTTCTGCCCATGGCGCAGCACGCCTTTATCGTTCAACACGAGTCCCACAAAACGGCGCAGTTGCCCGATTTTCCGCTGCTCCTCCAAGGCCTTGCGACCGATAAACTGCCGCTCGACCGGCTCCCAGGCCACGGTCCAACCCAGTCCGGATTCCAAAGGGCTTACGGTCTCGTCCATGTCCAATCCATAAAGCCGCATTCCGGCTTCAAGACGCAAGGTATCCCTCGCCCCAAGCCCGCAGGGTCTAAAACCGTTAGCGATCAGTACTGCCCACAGGGCAGCAGCATCGGCCTGAGGCAAGATGATTTCCAAACCGTCTTCGCCGGTATATCCGCTGCAAGATATGAACCAATCGCCAGCCTCGGCAAATTCGAACGGCGCCAAGGACATAACGGCCACATGCAATTCGGAAGGCAGGCCATCACGCGCTTTGCGCCTCGTTTCCGGCCCTTGCGCCGCGATAATCGCGAGATCCTGCCTGGGCAGGACGCCCACGGAGAATCCAGAGACCTGCCGCTGTATCCAAGAGATGACCTTGTCGCGAGTAGCGGCATTGCTCACAATCCGAAACCGATCCCCTGCCCTGCGGAAAACGGTCAAGTCATCCAGTATCCCGCCGCTCTCGTTAAGCACGCAGCTATACAGAGCCTTGCCGGGACCGCTCAATCGATCGACATCGTTCGCCAGGAGCATTCTCAGAAACCGCCCGCAATCCGCGCCGTCGAGATCTATGACGGTCATGTGCGACACATCGAAAACACCGGCATCCCGGCGCACGGCGTGATGCTCCTCCAGTTGCGAACCATAATGAAGCGGCAACTCCCAACCCGCGAACTCCACCATGCGTCCGCCGGCCTGCCGGTGGATCTCATTCAAGATTGTTTTGCGCACCATGGGTTCAAACCTGATATTAACGAATGAATATTCGGTTAGACCTAATCGCTCGCCTATTCCGACTAGACAAAGGAATCAAAAATGCATGAAACAAAGAGGCCGGCAAAGCCGGCCTCTTTAACTGGATCGTCGCGTCACTTACAGTAACGGAATGATCAAAAGAGCCACGATATTGATGATCTTGATCATCGGATTGACGGCCGGGCCCGCCGTGTCCTTGTACGGGTCGCCGACGGTATCGCCGGTCACCGCCGCCTTATGGGCTTCGGACCCCTTGCCGCCGTGATGGCCGTCCTCTATATATTTTTTCGCGTTATCCCAGGCACCGCCTCCGGTGGTCATGGAAATGGCCACGAACAGCCCGGTAATGATCGAACCGATGAGTACGCCGCCCAATGCCTCCTTACCGAGCAGCAACCCCACCAGAATGGGTATCGCCACGGGCAACAGGGATGGCACGATCATCTCCTTGATCGCGGCCACGGTCAGCATGTCCACCGCCTTCGAATAATCGGGCTTGGCTGTATAGTCCATGATGCCGGGAATCTCGCGGAACTGCCGCCGAACCTCGTTAACGATTCCGCCTGCGGCACGGCCCACGGCCTCCATGGCCAAAGCACCGAACAGATAAGGCACCAAGCCGCCGATGAAAAGCCCGATGACCACCATGTGGTTCGACAAGTCGAAGGTAATGCCGCCGCCCAAATTATGGGTGTAGTCGGCGAACAGCACGAGCGCGGCAAGCCCTGCGGAGCCGATGGCGTACCCCTTGGTTACCGCTTTGGTGGTATTGCCGACGGCATCGAGAGGATCGGTGATGTTACGGATTTCGGCGGGCAAATCGGCCATCTCAGCGATGCCCCCGGCGTTGTCCGTAATGGGACCGTAGGCGTCCAGCGCCACGATCATGCCGGTCATGGACAGCATTGCCGTGGCCGCCACGGCGATTCCGAACAAACCGGCCAGCTCGTAGGCTCCCCAGATGCTGGCACATACGGCAACAACGGGGCCCGCCGTCGACTTCATGGAGATGCCAAGCCCCGCGATGATGTTGGTAGCGTGCCCGGTGGTCGACGCCGATGCGATATGCTGAACCGGCTTGAATTCGGTTGCCGTGTAGTATTCGGTGATGGCGACCATCACCCCTGTAAGAACAAGACCGATGAGGGCGGAGAAATAGATGCTGTGGGCCGAAATCGATTCGCCCGCAAACGAAACATCGCCACCGAACAATGCCAGAGTGACCGGATAGAACGCCAGGGCGGACAAGCCGCCGGAGACGATGACGCCTTTGTAGAGGCCGCTCATGATCTTGCGTCCCTCGGCAACCTCCACGAAAGAAGTGCCGATAATGGATGCAATGATGGAAATTCCGCCGAGCACCAAGGGATAAGCGATGGCGTTCTCCGACCCGGCGGTGAGCAGGCTGGCCAGCAGCATGGTGGCGACGATCGTCACCGCGTAGGTCTCGAACAAGTCGGCGGCCATGCCGGCACAATCGCCCACGTTGTCGCCCACGTTGTCGGCGATGACCGCAGGATTTCGGGGATCGTCCTCGGGAATCCCGGCCTCGACCTTGCCCACCAAATCGGCGCCCACGTCGGCGCCCTTGGTAAAGATGCCGCCGCCCAAACGGGCGAAGATGGAAATCAAAGAACCACCGAAGGCGAGTCCCACCAGTGCGTGCAACGGATCGTCGACGCCGGAGGCTTTCAGGATCACATAGTAACCGGCGACACCCAAAAGGCCCAATCCGACCACCAACAGGCCGGTGATGGCACCGCCCCGGAAAGCCACGGTGAAAGCGGCATTCATGCCTTGATATGCGGCCTGTGCAGTGCGGGAATTGGAGCGCACCGAGATGTTCATGCCGATGTAACCGGCAACGCCGGACAGCACCGCACCGACGGCAAAGCCGATGGCGACAGCCCACCCGAGGGCGACACCGATAACGAGGAAGAGAACCCCGCCGACCAGACCGATCGTCTTGTACTGGCGGTTCAGATAAGCTTTGGCGCCTTGCTGAATGGCGGAGGCAATTTCCACCATGCGCTCATTGCCCGGCGATTGAATATTAATCCAGGCAATGGAAAGGATTCCGTAGATCAGGGCGGCAACCGCAGCCGTGAACGCGAAAGCCACTCCCCAGCCGATTGTGAAACCGATGTATAGGAACTCGATGAGTCCCAAACCGGCGATCATTTTACAGCGACGGTCATTCAGCACTAACCGGACGCCCTCTTGCGCGCGGGCGACGAGTAAATAAGCCATTTTCTCCTCCTCTTTTTTGCTTTCTTGTTTTTACGTCACATGGGGCATGAACTCGGAAATCAAACTGCAAATTGGCTGGTCAGCTTCTTGGGAACCGACGCATTTTTCAACACGACGTAATTCGGCAAGCCATCTTTGTACGGCGGGTAATCTTCGCCCTCTATCAAAGGGAGCAAATAGGCGCGACAAGCATCGGTAATGCCAAAGCCGTCTGGAGAAATGAATTCCCGCGGCATCTTCTTTTCCACATTGGCCACGTCCGACAAGTCGGCGTGACCGATCTTCCACCGATAGGGCGAATCGGAAATACGATCGATCGTGGGCATGACCGCATTCCGGCCATCCAAAGCCAGTTCGACGGCGGCCTTACCGAGGCCGTAAGCCTGTTCGACATCGGTTCTGGAAGCAATGTGCCGGGCGGCGCGCTGCAGATAATCGGCCACGGCCCAGTGATACCTGTGGCCCAGCGAGCTCTTGATCAGAGCGGCAATGACCGGGGCGACACCGCCAAGCTGGGTGTGGCCGAAAACGTCTTTGATACCGGCATCGGCGAGAAACTTGCCGTCCGCCCCCTTTACGCCTTCCGAGACCACTACCGAGCAATAGCCGTAACGCTTGACCCTCTCGTCGACCGCGGCCAGAAACTCGGTTTGATCGAAGGGAATTTCGGGAAACAGGATCACCAGCGGGATATCGTGTTCCGCATCGGCCGCCAATCCTCCGGCGGCAGCGATCCAGCCAGCATGGCGCCCCATGACCTCGATCACGAATATCTTGGTTGAAGTGGCCGCCATCGAGGCCACGTCGAAGCTCGCTTCACGGGTGGAAACCGCAATGTACTTGGCTACGGAACCGAAACCGGGACAGTTGTCGGTAATGGGCAGGTCGTTATCGACTGTCTTGGGAATATGAATGGCGCACAATGGATAACCCATCTTCTCCGAAAGCTGAGACACTTTCAGACAGGTATCGGCCGAATCGCCGCCGCCGTTGTAGAAGAAATAGCCGATGTCGTGGGCCTTGAAGACTTCAATCAGCCGTTCGTATTGCGCCTTGCTCTCCTCGAGTCCCTTCAGCTTGTAGCGGCAGGAGCCGAAAGCGCCGCCCGGCGTGTGCCGCAGCCCGGCAATGGCTTGATCGGATTCCTGAGCCGTGTCGATAAGATCTTCGGTCAACGCACCGATAATGCCATTCCGCCCGGCATAAACACTACCAATATGA
Source organism: Methylocaldum sp. GT1BB (assembly GCF_051027545.1). Lineage (NCBI taxonomy): Bacteria > Pseudomonadati > Pseudomonadota > Gammaproteobacteria > Methylococcales > Methylococcaceae > Methylocaldum > Methylocaldum sp. GT1BB. The sequence continues at coordinate 598,623 of NZ_CP194902.1, forward strand.
TTACGGTGCCGCCGCGCGGTTTCGATCACACCGCATGCCGATGCGTTAATGACGGCGGTTACACCGCCGGATTGGGCATAAAATGCATTCCGAATGGCCATGGCCGCCCTTTATCGTTCTAAAGTCCTAATAAAAAGCCTACATTAGAACAATTACCCTTGCAGTACAAGGCGCTTAGGCTAACCGCCAAGGGTATTTGCACCATACGGCTATATTGGAATTGACAGCCAGATACGATGATTGTTTTCCACAGCGTCCGATGTTGTCTTTAGCCTTTCTACTGCGCCTCCTCCCGTGACACGCCGAGCAATGCGCCGGGACGATTCGCCGCGTCTGAGATGTTTACACAGATGCGGCATAAGGGTGATCCGTGTCGCCGAGCCATTAAGGCGGCACGGGCGACAATGTGCTGAGCGTCTTGCCCGGAGTCCGGAGCAACGACAGAATCGGCGGCGGTCCTCGAGTCAACGCGACAAATGCGTCGTGCAAGAACTGACTCTATTCGGCCATGAAAGCGGCCTCGGTCACCCGCTTAACGCTGGGTTTCCAGCAAAGAAAGTCGGCCCGACACGACGAGATGACGATCGCTGACGATAGTGACGGCAAAATCGGCTAGGCCGGCTTTCTCCAATTGCGCGCGGATTTCATCCGGCCGGTAAGCCGCACGAAGGGAGTTCGAGAAATCCCGTTTCAGCACCTCCGGCGCGTCGGCCGCATACTGCCGGACCAGTTCGTTTAGCTGCTCTTCGCTCTCGGGCCGCAGCAGGTCCATAATAAAAATCGGCGCGCCGGATTTTCCCCACCGCTTCACGGACGCCCATAACACCATGGGATCGGCCAGGTGATGGAGCAGCGAATTCGAGATCACCGCATCGTAAGACGTCAGCGGTAAGGTGGCATCGGGAAGATAGGCTCTGATCAGCCGGATACGCTGCTCCAAGCCTGCCGAGCGAACGGCTTTACGGCCGAACTCGAGCATGGCTTCGGCGCCGTCCACGCCGTCGATCCGGCAATTCGGAAAGGCGCGGGCGAAACGCACGGTTACGTCGGCCGAACCGCAGCCTAAGTCGAGAACTGCGCCGGCCAGCGTGTCGTCCGGAAACGCGGATCGAAACAGGGAGACGAAATGATCGTGCGGCTCGGAAAAATCCGCTTCCGCATAGGCACGGGCCTGATCTTCCTCGTCCATCAATTCCGGCTCGGGTACACGCTGCATGTTCGGCTCCATCGACAAGATCGCTTAGCAACGCACTATATCAACCCGTGCTCAGCGAAAGAATAGGCTTCCCCGTCACCAACGATGAAATGATCGAGCACGCGTATATCGATGAGCGACAAGGCTTGCTTGAGCCTGTGCGTGATGTGCTTGTCGGCCTCGCTGGGTTCGGCGATGCCCGAAGGATGGTTGTGGGCGAATATCACGGCCGCGGCATTGAAGGACAAGGCCTTTTTAACCACTTCCCTAGGATAGACGCTGGCTCCATCTATGGTGCCCCGGAACAGTTCTTCAAATTCGATGATCCGGTGCTGATTGTCGAGAAAGAGAGCCGCGAATACCTCGTGAGGATGGCTGCGCAACTGCGCGGCGAGATAGCGGCGGGTCAGGTCGGGACTGGTTAGCGCGCTTCCGCGCCGGAGCGTCTCCTTGAGATGTCTTCGGGCCATTTCGAGCACGGCCTGAAGCAAGGCATATTTGGCCGTCCCGAGCCCGCGGCTGCGGCTGAACCGTTCGAAGTCGCTTTCCAGCAATGCCCTCAGCGAGCCGAACTCGTTGAGCAGTTCGCGAGACAGATCCACCGCAGTCTTGCCTTTGACCCCCGTGCGCAGGAAAATCGCCAGCAGCTCCGCATCCGACAACGCCAGCGGTCCTTTTTGAAGCAGCTTTTCCCGCGGTCTTTCGTCGTCGGGCCAATCCGTGATGGGCATAGCTCCCCCCGTCCAATAAAGTGTTTCAAACCGAATCGCAGCAAAGCATAGAAGCCGTAACGCAAACTTGCCATAATGCGGCGGCTCAACCTCTTATCGAAACCAGCCAACATTGACCTATCTCACCGGTAAAAACATCGTTTTGGGTGTTACGGGCGGTATCGCCGCCTACAAAGCTGCCGAACTGACCAGACTTTTGCGTAATGCCGGCGCCTCGGTACGGGTCGTCATGACCCATGCAGCGACGGCTTTCGTCTCTCCGCTGACGTTTCAGGCGCTTTCTGGCAATCCGGTGCATACCGAGTTGCTCGATACCGGCGAGGAATCGGCCATGGGGCATATCAGCCTGGCCCGGTGGGCGGATCTGGTGCTGATCGCGCCGGCCACGGCCGATTTCATTGCCAAGCTCCGGATCGGACTCGGCGACGATCTTTTGTCGACGGTGTGCCTGGCAACCCGCGCCCCGATCGCCTTCGCCCCCGCCATGAACCAGGCCATGTGGGACAACCCGGCGACCCAAGAGAACGTCCGCCGCCTGTCCGACCGGGGCGTTCGAATACTCGGGCCGGCGGAAGGCGATCAGGCCTGCGGCGAGGTCGGCATGGGCCGGCTCTTAGAACCGCAACGGATTTTGGAGGAGTTGGAAAGCTTCTTCGGAGGCGGGGTTCTGGCCGGACTGTCGGTCCTGATCAGCGCTGGCCCTACCCGCGAACCGATTGATCCGGTGCGTTACATCAGCAACCGAAGCTCGGGCAAGATGGGCTACGCGCTTGCGGAGGCCGCCGGGCGGGCTGGCGCGAAGGTCAGTCTGGTGACCGGCCCCACGGCCCTGAAGGTCCCGAACGTACACGAGGTCTCATGGGTCGAGAGCGCCGCGGACATGTACCGCTGCGTCATGGACAAGGTCCCGTCCGCCAATATCTATATCGGCGCCGCGGCGGTGGCTGACTATTCCCCGGAAACCACAGCGAACCAAAAAATCAAGAAAAACCAGTCGGAGATGGTTCTGACACTGCGCAAGACCCAGGACATACTGAGCGCCGTCAGCGCCTCGCCGAAACGCCCGTTCACCGTGGGCTTCGCCGCCGAGACCGATAAACTCGAAGACTATGCCCGGCACAAGCTGGCGGCCAAATCGCTGGACATGGTGGCCGCCAACTGGGTCGGGCGTGACAAAGGCGGATTCGAAAACGACGACAACGCGCTCTTCGTTTGCTGGAACGGCGGTCATACCTATTTGCCGCTAGCTCCGAAGAAAACCATTGCCGAACAACTCATACGACTCATTGCCGAACGTTATCATGCGCAAAATTCAGTTAAAGATTCTCGATAAGCGCCTCGGGAGCGAGATTCCCCTGCCCCATTACGCCACCTCCGGCGCGGCCGGGCTGGATCTTAGGGCCTGCCTCGACGAACCGCTACGGCTCGAACCGGGCGAATCCAAACTGATTCCGACGGGGCTCGCCATCCACATCGAAGACCCCAATCTCGCCGCCGTACTGTTGCCGCGCTCGGGACTCGGACACAAGCACGGCATCGTGCTCGGCAATTTGGTCGGCCTGATCGATTCCGATTACCAGGGCCAGGTTTTCGTCTCCTGCTGGAACCGGGGAACCGAATCCTTCGAAATCCAGATCGGCGACCGTGTTGCGCAGATGGTGTTCGTGCCGGTAGTGCAGGTGGAATTCGAACGGGTCGATGACTTCGAAACCAGCCGAAGAGGCGCTGGGGGCTTCGGACATACGGGGCATCAATAGGATTCAGACATCCGGCGGAACAGCGTGCTTCCGCCCCACTCTCCTGGAGTCATCCGTGAAAAAGCAAGAGTCCATCGAAATCAACTCCGCAACCCACATCGCGCACGTCCTGATCGAAGCGCTGCCTTACATCCGGCACTTCAAAGGCAAGACCGTAGTCGTCAAGTACGGCGGCAATGCCATGACCGAGGAACGGCTCAAGAACAGCTTCGCCCGGGACATCGTGTTGCTGAAGCTCGTCGGCATCAATCCGGTCGTCGTCCACGGCGGCGGCCCCCAAATCGGCAATCTGCTGCAACGTTTGGGCAAGACCAGCGAATTCGTGCAAGGCATGCGGGTGACCGATGCCGAAACCATGGATGTAGTCGAAATGGTGCTCGGCGGCCTGGTCAACAAGGAAATCGTCAATTTGATCAACCGGCATGGCGGTTCGGCGGTCGGACTGAGCGGCAAGGACGGCGACTTAGTGCGTGCCCGCAAGATCGTGGTCAAGCAACGTTCTCCGGAAACCGAGGAAACCGAGGAACCCGAGATCATCGATCTGGGCCATGTCGGCGAGGTCGAGAGCATCGACCCGTCCGTGGTGGACATGCTGGTACAGGGCGATTTCATCCCGGTCATCGCACCGATCGGCGTCGGTGCCGACGGTTTTTCCTACAACATCAATGCCGACTTGGTGGCGGGCAAAATGGCGGAGGTCTTGAAAGCCGAAAAGCTGATACTTTTAACCAACACCAAGGGCATTCTGGACAAGGAAGGAAGTCTATTGACCGGGCTATCCCTGTCCGAAGTGGATGATTTGATCTCGGACGGCACCATTACCTCCGGCATGATCCCGAAGGTGCGCTGCGCCACGGACGCTCTCAAAGGCGGCGTCGCCAGCGTTCACATCATCGACGGACGGATCGACCACGCCGTGCTGTTGGAGCTTTTCACCGATCAGGGGATCGGCACGCTCCTGATGCGTCGCTAACGGAACCGGCGCTTGAAACCTCGAAAAACCGCCTTCCCGGCGGTTTTTCTCTTCGCCAAGCCCAAACGCGGTTTCGGCTTGGCTTACGTTTTCAGCCGCTTACGCGGCCGAAAACGACGGGGCATCACTGCCCCGTACGAGCACCTCGAAGTTTTTCGAGGTGCCCGCTCACGAAACTCACCCAGGACCGGCCAAACCGGCCTCTACGTAAGGCTTGAAACCGGCACGGATCTGGCGAACTTCGGGGCTTGCGCAAAGCGTTTCGCCGACTGTCGACGGCCGGCACCGTATGTCGAGAAAAATGACGTTCTCGGTTTTGCGGGTGATGCGGGTAACGGTTGTAGTGAACTCCCGCTCGTCACGGGGAGCCGCCGTTTGCAGGATTTTGTCGTTATCGATGGATAACGGCGTATCGGTATGTTCGAGCAGGTAAGCTCGCGCAAGGCTCCACGCCTTGTCGCACATCGCTCCCGCTGAGCAGGAAACAGCGCTGACGATGATGTTCCCGGTATCGGACTTATCCGCGCTATTCGGCGACTCGATCCAGGTTTGATGCCATCTCAAGCCGCGCTTCGGGTCGTTGATCGCTTTGAAGCGGGCGATGTCCTTGGCAAAGCTATCCGAAATTGAGGCTTTTTCGGCTTCGATGCGCTTTATTTTCGCCTCGTGACCGGCGATCTGTCGTCGTGCCGCTTCCATTGTGTCGCGTAGATTTTTCGGAATCGCCTGACCTTTTTTCTCCAGATCTGCGGCGCGCTTTTCCTGTCCGTCCAATAACGCCTGTTGGCGCTGTTTATTGGCTTCGGTCACCTTGATCAAGGAATCCAGCATGTTCAATTTTCCTTGCAAGGCCAGGTTGATCTCTTCCTCGCTGCGGTAGGTTCTGAGCAGCGCCAAGTCTCGATCGCGTTGCCCGGCCAAAATCCGCTCCTGGTCGAGACGCAACTGCTTGAGTCGGTTTTCGCCCTCGATTTGCTCCGGCGACTTGGCCCCCTCGAGCACTTCCACCTCATGCCCTTGGGCATCGAGCTTGGAGCGGCGGTGCTTGGCCTCCTCGGGCGGAACCCGGTCGGAGTAATGCACGGCGCCTTTTTCGTCGACCCACCGGTAAGTCGCGGCATCGCTGCCCGCCCCATAAACGGCGACGGCAAACGTGATCCAGGCAACGCGAAAACCGGTTAGAGGTGTCATAACACGCCGAATCGGGACTGGTATTCCCGAATCGCTTCAACGTCCGTGCGACGATTGGCCTTCTGAAGAAATTCGAGAATATTGCGCAGCGTGACGATGGAATAAACCGGCAACTGAAACTGATTGGCGACTTCCTGCACCGCGGAAAGCTCGCCCCGTCCCTTTTCCTGCCGATCCAGGGTGATCAGAACGCCGCTTGGTACCGCCCCGGCAGCCCGGATGATGTCCACCGACTCCCTCACCGAGGTACCAGCCGTAATCACGTCGTCGACGATCAGCACCGAACCTGTAAGCGGCGCTCCCACGAGCGAACCGCCCTCGCCGTGATCCTTGGCCTCCTTGCGATTGAAGGCGAACGGGACTTCCTCCCCGGTTTCCCGGGCCAGGGCCATGGCCGCGGCGCAAACCAGGGGGATACCTTTATAAGCCGGGCCGTACAAGACATCGGCCTTGATGCCCTCGTGCAACATGGTCTTAGCATAGAACTCGCCGAGCTTTGCCAGACGGGCTCCGGTATCAAAGAGCCCGGTATTGAAGAAATACGGACTGTGCCGACCGGACTTCAGGGTGAAATCACCGAAGCGCAAGACGCCGCATTGGAGTGCGTATTCGATAAATTCCGCTTGGAATGGCTGCATGTATCGGGCTATATCTCTGTAATCTCGTTTTCTAAAGCCGCCGGCGAGCGAGTAGCGACGATGATTTCGCACCGCTTCGCCGACGAAAAGGGTCTGATGTGCTTATTGAACTTTAGCACATCGGCGCAAGCGGCCCGGTTAAGGCACGGCTACCCGGCGAAGCAGCTCCTGGACAACGCGGTCCGACGACACGCCTTCCGCTTCCGCCTCATAGCTCAAGATCAAGCGATGGCGCAGCACGTCCGGAGCAATGGATTGAATGTCCTCGGGCGTCACGTAATCGCGTCCGTACAGCCAGGCTCGGGCACGGGCGCACCGGTCCAGGGCTATGCTGGCGCGGGGACTCGCGCCGTATTGCAGCCAGCGTTCGAGTTCCTTGCCGTAAGCTCCGGGGTTGCGGGTACTCAGCACCAGTTGCAGCAGATATTCCTCCAGGGTATCGGCCATATAGAGATCGAGCACTTCTTGCCGCGCCGTAAACAAGGTCTCTTGGCTGACGGACTTGAACTCCGCCTCCGAGGCGGCACGTCCGCGCCGGGATTCTTCCCGCACCAGCCGCAGAATCGCGCGCTCGTACTGGGCTTCGGGATAACCGATCCGGATATACAGCATGAAACGGTCCAACTGCGCCTCGGGCAGCGGATACGTTCCTTCCTGTTCGATGGGATTTTGTGTCGCCATCACCATGAACAGATCCGGCAGCTTGTAGGTCACGCGACCGACGGTAATCTGGCGTTCCGCCATCGCTTCGAGCAGGGACGACTGCACCTTGGCCGGCGAACGGTTGATCTCGTCGGCCAGCACCAAATTATGGAACAACGGTCCGGGCTGAAAATGGAACGAACCGTCCTGAGGACGATAGATCTCGGTGCCGGTCAGATCGGCCGGCAGCAAGTCCGGGGTAAATTGAATGCGGTGAAAATCGCCCTCGACGGCCCGGCTCAGCACGTTGATCGCCCGAGTCTTGGCAAGGCCGGGCGCACCTTCCACGAGAATGTGCCCATCCGCGAGCAGCGCGATCAGCATCCGCTCGATCAGAGTATCCTGTCCGATTACCTGGGCCGCCACAAACTGGAAGAGCCGTTGCACATCCTGTTGAGCGGGCGATAAAGTCCTTTCGGAAATTTCGTTCTCTTGAAACATGAGTAACGTATATCCCTCTTGAGTGAGTCGATTCGCAGGCGCTTCAAAACGATGGATTATAATTGAAGTCATCGTCCCGCAGCGCGCGGATTGCTCCGATCCGGCCTCTCAGAAAATGAAACAATCTCCGACACTACCGATTTTCCTCCCGGCCGGCCGACGCGCGCTTTTATTGATGTGCGCCCTGCTGGTTTCCTGTATGACCTATGAGAACCGCATTCCTCCCGTGCCGCTGCCCTCGTCGAACCGCGATCACGTGGACGTGGAGGGCGCTCGTGTGGCGGCAGAAGCTTACGCTGATCCCGAACAGGCAGAGCAAGCGTTCGGATTCGACATACGCAAAGCCGGACTACTCCCGGTACGTCTCCTCATCGATAATCAAAGCGCGAGCGTCGTCAGGGTCAACCCGCAGCAAACGTTTCTGATCGATCAGGATGCCCAGGCGTGGCCGCTGCTGACCGGCGAGCAAGCCCATAACCGCGTGGCGAGTGCCATGCAGTTCGGCACCCTGATGGGCAATGCGGCGCGAGGCGCCGCATGGGGCGCCGGTGCCGGTGCGCTGACCTCGTTCGCTATCGGGATGATCTTGTACGGCGGGTTTGGCGACGGACTCAGCAACAATCTGCCCGAACACGCCGCCGCGGGCGCCGGTGTCGGAGCAATCGTCGGCGGAGGACAAGACTCGCAAGACCTGGAAGACCGCATACGCCGGGATTTGATCGGAAAATCGCTGCGCAACCAGCGATTACGACCAGGGGAACTGGCTTACGGCTATCTGTTTTTTCCCGGAAAAGAAGAAGCCCGAAGCGCCAAAATCCTGCGCATCGGGCTCGAACTCGACGGTTATCCGCAGGTCGTGAACCTGCCGCTAAAAACCGCGCCGCGCTGATCGCCCATCTTCAGCCCGGTCAGCGGCCTATAGCCCGGTAGCCGATGTCGGTGCGGTAATACATGTTTTCCCAGCGGATTTCTCGCACCTGTTCATACGCTTTCCGCTGAGCTTCCAGAACGGATTCGCCCAAGGCGCACACACAGAGCACGCGTCCTCCGGCCGTAACGATCTTGCCGTCCGACCGCGCCGTACCGGCATGAAAGACTTTGGTATCCGCACTCGCCTTCTCCGGCAAACCTTGGATTTCGTCGCCCTTGGCATAGTCGAAGGGGTATCCGCCCGCCGCCAATACGACGCCCAACGAGGCGCGCTCGTCCCATTCGGCACTAACCCGGCTCAAGCGTCCTTCCACTGCGCCAAGACACAGATCGACCAGATTGCTCTTGAGCCGCATCATGATCGGCTGGGTTTCGGGGTCGCCGAAACGGCAGTTGAACTCGAGCACCTTGGGCGTGCCGTCCGGCGTGATCATCACCCCGGCATAAAGAAAGCCGGAGTAAGGGATGCCGTCCGCCGCCATTCCGCGCAGCGTGGGCTCGATCACTTCCTTCATGATGCGATCATGGATTTCCGGCGTCACCACCGGGGCCGGCGAATAAGCGCCCATACCGCCGGTATTGGGGCCTTTGTCTCCGTCGTCCCGCGCCTTGTGATCCTGGGACGTCGCCATGGGCAGGACGTCCAGCCCGTTGGCCATGACGATGAAGCTGGCTTCCTCGCCCCTCAGGAATTCCTCGACCACGACTCTATGGCCCGCAGAACCGAAGGCATTGCCCGACAACATGTCGGTTACGGCATCTACCGCCTCGTGTTCCGACTGAGCGATGACCACACCCTTGCCGGCGGCCAATCCGTCCGCCTTGATCACGATCGGCGCACCTTTTCGCCGGATATAGGCGACCGCCTCGTCGACCGCCGTAAACGTTTGGTATTCGGCGGTCGGAATACCGTGGCGAGCCAGAAAATCCTTACAGAATGCCTTGGAGCCCTCAAGCTGCGCGGCAAGCCGAGTGGGGCCGAAGCACTTGAGCCCCGCCGCGCGGAATTCGTCCACGATGCCGGCCACCAACGGAGCTTCGGGACCGACGATCGTAAGATCGATGGCCCGCTCCTTAGCGAATGCCAACAAGCCCGGAATATCCTCGGCCGCAATCGGACGATTCTCCACTTTCGGTTCGGCAAGCGTTCCGGCATTGCCGGGTGCGACGAAAACCGTCTCCACTTTGGGAGACTGCGCTGCTTTCCAGGCTAAAGCGTGCTCACGTCCGCCGCCGCCGACTATCAGTACTTTCATGGTTTTATTGCAGTTGATTTAAAGGATGGATCAAAGAATGGTAAAAACCCGCGATGCCGTTGAGAACGAATTGCGCCGCAAGCGCCGCAAGCACGATGCCAAGGACGCGGGTAATGATATGCACCTTGCTTTCGCCGAGGTATCCCGTAACGATTTCGCTGACGTACAACAGCAACCACGTGATCAGATAAATTGCGGCGATGACGCCGGCAAGCACGCTCATGCGACGGGTATCCGTACCGGCTCTATTGGCTAGCAGCAGAACGGCGGTAATGGTGCCGGGCCCGGAAAGCAAGGGTATTGCGAGCGGGAAAATCGCGATGTCTTCGCCTGCCGTGCGCTTTTCCTCGACTTTAGGCGCCTGAAGGCCGGCACGCTGCCCGAACAGCATGGGCATTGCGGTCACGAAAAGGAGAATGCCTCCGCTGATCGCGAACGCGTGCACGGTAACCCCGAGATGCGCGAGCAGATATTTGCCGGCCAGCAGAAAAAAAACCGTTACGCCGAAAGCGATGAGCAAAGCGCGGCTCAAGGTCTTGCGCCGCTCGCTTTTTCCCAGTCCGCGGGTCAAAGCGATAAACATCGGTGCCGCGCCGGGCGGATCAACGACCACGGCCAAAGTCAGAAAAGCCGTTAGCGCAAACTGAAACAAGCCTTCTTCCATCAACCGTTCGGCTGCGCCTGTACGGACGTCAGAAACCGAAGTCCTCCGCTCCCGCAAATCACATATCGCACTTTCAGATGGTTTCCCGTTGCGAACAGGACCGGCAGTTGGGACTTCTTGTCTTCCGGCACGCCATCGACATCCAAGTAATACTTATTCGTCACGCCTTCCTCGTCGGTCAGCAACACGCCTTTTTCGTAAGCGTCGAAAATATCCTTCCCGCCCATTTCCTTGACGATCACTTCGTGTGCATTCTTCTCGGCTTCGCAACCAGGCCCGCCCTGTCCCGCGATGGAAATTTCGACCGCAGCCGGAACCTCTACTTGCGGCTCCGGAATCGGTGCTCTACCGGGCTCCTGAGGCGCCGGCGGAACCGGCGGGATAACCTCTTCGGTAGGCGGTTTTCTGCCCACGATAAACAAGGCGGCCACGATCAATACGACCAACGCGACAGCAATGACTATGGCCCACCGGGCCCATCGAACAATCGAAACTCTCTGCTTCTCCGGCTGCATATCTTCTCATCCCTTGCATAAGTCAAATGAACTCTTGGATTCCGTAAACGCCGACCTTCTCCCCGGTAGATGTCCCTGCGGCATCTCTACACGATCGGATACTACGGCGGATTCGAAAATCAAATGCCAGCGTCCTTCAGCATGGTCTCAAGCTTGGTCGGGGAAAATCCGGTCATTTTTTCATTTCCGACCAGGATGACCGGAACGGCCCTGCCACCGAGCTGATCGAATCGAGTCTTGGCGGACCGAGATTTCTCGATATCGAATTCATCGTAGGCAATACCGTGGCTTGCCATATACGATTTCGCCTTCCGGCACACGCCGCACCATTCGGTGGTAAAAATCGTCACTTTCTGGGATACCGCGGCGTCTTCAACCGATGAAACTTCGGGCGAGCCCGAGTAAGAGTCGATCTCGACGAGTTCGACTTTGGCACTGTTGCCGCCTTCCGCACGACTATCGGTGTACGTCACTTTTCCGTCGGGACCCGTTACCTTATATACCTCGGCTTTACTCGCGGAACCGAAAGCGACGACAAAGCACAGAACAACGAAGGACAAGCATTTCTTCATTAAACCCTCCGGTAGCGTGTATCGGGCCTGACGAGTCCGGCGAAACCGCAACGTCCCGTATAAGCGGACACGTCTGGCAGCCCTTGTCTCCATCTTCTTAAGGCCATTCTGCGAAAACATTCGAAGGAGCAACTATAGCGCATCGGGTACGACTGTTTACACTTCCGGGCCTTCGACGATCAACACTACAAACGTTCGATTGGGGCGACCCGCCCCGACATCACTCGGAACATCTCCGGAAAAGTATTTGTCTCAGGTTAAAGCCTTATCCTAGAGAAAACCGACAGTGCACTTGGATTGCCGGGAAAAGTCATCGACGTCGCTGGTAACGTGGGAGATTCGCGTTCGCTCGATGTTTCCGGTGGATAGATACGACTAAGGAGATCAGACGTGAACCGCCGCACTGTACCGATACTGCTCTGTTCGATTATTGCCGCGGGCATGGCTCATGGAAGCAACGGAAACACCTTGCCCCTTCGGTTCGACGCTGTTCTCAGCGGTTCCGAGGAAATACCCGCACCAGTGACCACCTCGATGTCGGGCCAAGCGGGTTTCGAATTCAATCCGGACGAAACCGTGATGTCGTTCATCTTGGCTCTCACCAATGGGGTAAACGTCACCGGAATCCAGCTGCATTGCGGTCCAGTAGGCGCGCCCGGGCCCGCAATCGTTCCGCTTCTGAATGCGATTCAGGGCAGCTGGGACGGCACACTGCAAGTACAATCGACCATAACCGGAGCCAATATCATTCAAGGGGTAGATTGCGTTTCCACGATCGGAAGAAACATAGCCACGCTTCCGGATTTGGCTGCGGCCATGAGAGACGGCAACATCTTCGTGAATGTCAGCTCGGCCGCATTTCCGGAAGGAGAAATCCGGGGGCAGGCACAGGTAAGCTCGGGTGATTTGATCTTATTGTCGCTGACCGGAACGCCCGATTCCGTCGCCCGAGTGCCCTTGCAGATCGGCGGAGAATCCGGCACCGTCGTCAGAATCGTGACCGAATCGCCCGTAACCGTGATCTCGCAGCCGAGCGGTTTCAATCCGCCGCTGAGAGAATTTCCGTCCTCGAGCTTTAATCCGCCCCTCAGAGATATGTCGACCTTTCCGTCCTCGGGCTTGAATCCCCCGTAGAAACGAGCCTTCAATGACCTTCGTGCACGTTAAAAGACGACGCGCCGCACGATCGGCCGATGCGCCGTAGTTTTTTGACTCAGCTTCTTGCAGCGAACACCACCACGGGCGTCTGCGTTTGCGTGAGCACGAAGCTCACGGGGTATTGACGGTTCGGCTCAGCCAGCGCGGCAGTGAACACCTCCGCCTTATTGGCGCCGCCGAACTGTAGATAGACTCGTCGGGCGTGCAAAATCCAAGGCAAGGTCATACTCATGCGTTCGGTTGGCGCGACTGCGCCCACTTGAGCGAGACAGGGCGGCGTATCCGCGACCGAACCTCCCAGAGCCAAACCGGCGTCTAAATTGGGACTGGCTGGGAATAGCGAGGCGGTGTGACCGTCGTCTCCCATGCCGAGAATCAGCGCCGCGAATGGCAGGGGCAGGCTTTCGAAAGTGGCCGCCAAGATCGCCTCGGCGTCTTCGGCGGACGCATTGCCGGTATAGAGCGGCACGAAACGAGCCGCCGCCGCGCGACCTTGCAGCAGATGAGTCTTGACCAGGGCGGCATTGCTGGCCGGATCGGTTTCAGGCACCCATCGCTCGTCCACTAGCGTGACGACCACGCGTGCCCAGTCCAAGTCTTCGTCGCGCAAAGCTTCGAACACGGGCACCGGCGACCGGCCGCCCGATACGGCCAACGCGGCCCGAGGCTCGGTCTGCAACACCGCGCGCAAGTCGGCAGCCACCGCGGCGGCGAGTGCCGGTGCGAGGCTTGCGTTATCGTCAAACCATCGAATGTCTACCATGTCTTAACCCTCGTCATGCCAGCCAAAACCGTCGCGCGACAGCAGCTCGGAAGATGCGGACGGCCCCCAGGTTCCTGCCGCATAAGGTTTCGGACCGCTCGGATCGGCGGCCCACGTGTTCAGAATCGGCTCGACCCAGCGCCAGGCCAGCTCCAGCTCGTCCTGGCGCACGAACAGCGCCTGGTTGCCACGGATGGTATCGAGCAGCAGGCGTTCGTATGCCTCGGCCCGGCGGCCCTTGAATTTTCCCGAGAAGTCGAGATCGAGCGACACCGGCTGAAGCTCCATCGAATCGCCCGGTGCCTTGGCGTTGAGGTACAAACGAATGTATTCGTCCGGCTGCAGGCGGATGACCAGCTTGGACGGCGCGCGCGAACCGCTGCTCGGCAGAGGAAAGATATGATGCGGCACATCATGGAAATGGACAACGATTTCAGCCAACCGAGTCGGCAAGCGTTTACCGGTGAACAGATAAAACGGCACTCCGGCCCAACGCCAATTGGCGATCTCCGCCTTGATGGCCACGAAGGTTTCCGTCTTGCTGCCGGCCGGGATATTGTCCTCTTCCAAATATCCCTTCACCTGACGGCCGCCCGAAACACCCGCGCGGTATTGCCCGCGTACGGTCTTGGTCAAAACATCTTCCCGAGTGAACGGCACCAGACACTCGAGCACCTTGAGCTTTTCGTTGCGGATCGCGTCGGAATCGAGGCTGGCCGGCGGCTCCATCGCGACAAAACACAACAGTTGCAGCAAATGGTTTTGCACCATGTCGCGCAATGCGCCGGTTTTGTCGTAGAACCCTCCGCGGCTGCCGATTCCGACATCTTCGGCAATCGTGATCTGAACGTTGCTGATCCACATTCGGCGCCACAGCGGTTCGAACAACGAGTTGCCGAAGCGCAGCGCCATCAGGTTCTGTACCGACTCCTTACCCAGGTAATGATCGATTCGATAGACTTGTTTTTCGTAGAAGAACCGATCCACATCCGCGGTGATCGCATTGCTCGATGCCAGATCGTGCCCCAGCGGCTTCTCCAGCACGACGCGGCTATTCGGACCATTAAGGCCTTGTCGGGTGAGATTGCTGCAAATCGTCGCAAACAGGAACGGTGCGGTGGACAGATAGAATACGGTTACCTCGGCAGGGGACTGCTTCAGCAAGGTTTTTAATGCCACGTATTGCTCCTGCTGGGTGGCATCGAGTTTCAGGTAGGTCAGGCGCGAGAGAAACGTCGCCCACACCGCATCGTCCCAATCGGCCTTGGGCACGAATTGCCTGACCTTGTCATCCACCATGGCGAGGAAAGCCTCTTGCGTCAGGTCCAGCAGATCGAGACAGAGGATGCGGCCCGACTCCACCAGCCGGCCGGTCTTATGGCACTGGTACATCGCCGGCAATAATTTGCGCGTGACCAGATCACCGGCACCGCCAAAAAAAACCAGGTTGAACGATTGGGGAAATGGGAGCTGACTCACCGCAGAAACCTCTTGTTAAAGATCGTGCCGATTATGGCTCGGCCGAGCTCATGTTGTATAAAGGCAGACCCGGAAAACCCGGATGAAAAAACCTTGCAATACTACTCGCCGCCCCTCCCACTGTCCAGCCGCCCCTGGGCCGAACGGCCACGTTTCTTGACACGCTTTTGCGGCTTGGATTAAATGTGGCGCCTGCGCCCCGTTGCAGGGCATGCTCTTGCCCATCGCCGACGCAACCCGAACAAGACGCCACTTCAGCCGGAAACATATGTCCCTACATCCCACATTGCTCGCCGTCACCGAGCGCATTCGCGCCCGCAGCCAAACCAAGCGTCAGGCCTATCTGGAGCGCATGAAACGCGCCCGTCAGAAAGGCGTCGAGCGCAATCGCATCGCCTGCACCAACGTGGCGCATGCCTACGCCGCGATGCCGACCAATGACAAACTGGTGTTGAAAGCCGCCACAGTCCCGAACATCGGCATCGTGACGGCGTATAACGACATGCTCTCGGCGCATCAACCGTACGAACAATACCCGGCGGTGATTAAAGCCGAGGCGCGGGCAGCGGGGGCGACCGCGCAGGTTGCCGGCGGCGTCCCGGCGATGTGCGACGGCGTGACTCAGGGCCAAAGCGGCATGGAACTCTCCTTGTTCTCGCGCGACGTGATCGCGATGTCTACCGCTGTGGCGCTTGCCCACCGCGTGTTCGATGCCAATCTGTTCCTCGGCGTCTGCGACAAGATCGTTCCGGGCCTTTTGATCGGAGCGCTGCGTTTCGGGCATCTGCCCGCCATTTTCGTGCCCGCCGGTCCAATGGCCTCGGGGGTGTCGAACGCCGAGAAAGCCAAAGTCAGACAGCTGTTCGCCGAAGGCAAGGTCGGCCGAGAAGCCCTGCTCGAATCCGAGATGGCGTCCTATCACAGCGCCGGAACCTGCACGTTCTACGGCACCGCCAACAGCAACCAGATGCTGATGGAAATCATGGGCCTGCAATTGCCCGGGTCGGCCTTCGTGAGCCCGGGCACCGAACTTCGCGAAGCATTGACCCGCGCCGCCACACGGCAAGCAGTACGACTCGCCCAGGACAAATCCTCCCCGAGCCTGTGCGACGTCGTGGACGAACGCGCCGTGGTCAACGGAATCGTCGGCCTGCTGGCGACGGGCGGCTCGACCAACCACACGATTCACCTGATCGCCATCGCGCGAGCCGCCGGGATAGAAATCAACTGGGACGACTTCAACGATCTGTCGGCGGTCGTTCCGCTGCTGGCCCGCGTCTATCCCAACGGCAAAGCGGATGTCAACCATTTCCACGCCGCCGGCGGTATGGGCTTTTTGATTCGCGAACTGCTGGATGCAGGGCTTCTGCATGAAGACGTCCAGACCGTCCTGGGGCTGGGTCTGCGCCGCTGGGCGGAAGAACCCTGGCTCGACAATGGTCAACTGGCCTTTCGCCCCGCCAGCGAGAAGAGCCTCGATACCGCGGTACTGGCACCGGCCGGCGAACCGTTCAGCTCGGACGGCGGATTGCGCCTGGTTACCGGCAATCTCGGCCGCGGGGTGATTAAGGTCTCGGCTGTCGCACCCGAAAACCGGGTGGTGCGCGCCCCCGCCATCGTATTCGACGACCAGGAAGACTTGATTGCCGCCTTCAAACGCGGCGAACTGGAACGGGACTTCATCGCCGTAGTCCGTTTCCAGGGGCCGCGCGCTAACGGCATGCCGGAACTGCATCAGCTCACCCCCTCGCTCGCGGTCCTCCAGGAGCGCGGATTCAAGGTGGCCCTGGTTACGGACGGCCGCATGTCCGGCGCCTCAGGAAAAGTTCCAGCCGCGATTCACATTTCGCCCGAGTGCGTGATGGGCGGCCCGCTCGCCAAGGTGCGCGATGGCGACATGCTGGTGCTCGATGCGGTGGAAGGCCGCCTGGAGGCCGAGGTCCCGGCCGCCGAATGGAACAGCCGCGAGCTCGCCACGGCCGACCTGTCGCGCAACCAGTTCGGCTGCGGACGGGAGCTGTTCACCGGCTTGCGCCAACTGGCCGACACCGCGGAACGCGGCGGCGCCACTTTCCAGTTCGACGACTGACACGGCTCTCCTTTTTTGCAACCGACGAAGAGATTCCTGTTATGAACCTTGACCAGATCATTGCCGCGACCAGTGTCATGCCCGTGATGGTGGTGGACCGCGTGGAAGACGCGGTACCGCTGTCCCGCGCCTTGGTGGAAGGCGGCATTCGCGTATTAGAAATCACCTTGCGTACCGCCGCCGGCCTGGACGCCGTACGGGTGATCAAGCAAGAAATCCCGGACGCGATCGTCGGCGTCGGCACCATCGCCACGCCGGCTCAGCTCGATGCCGCGATTTCCGCCGGTGCGCAATTCGGCGTTTCGCCGGGCACGACGCCCACCCTGCTGAAGGCGATCGTAGACAGCAAGCTGCCGTTTTTCCCGGGCGTTGCCACCATGTCCGAAGTGATGCAAGCCTTGGAAGCCGGCCTCGACGTCATGAAATTTTTCCCGGCCGTGGCTGCGGGCGGCATCAAGATGCTCGACTCGTTCAGAGGTCCGTTTCCGAACGTGCGTTTCTGTCCGACCGGCGGGATCAACGTGCAGAACGCGCCGGATTTCTTCAAGCTTCCCAATGTCGTCGCCGTGGGCGGCTCCTGGCTCACCCCCAAAGACTTGGTCGCCAGCGGCAATTGGGCTGAAATCACGCGCTTGGCTCGCGAAGCCTCGGCACTCAAGCCGTAATTACAAAGGACTGATTGGCCCGTTCGGAAGAATCATTTTAGTCGCGACCTTCCAATCGCAGACAGTGGCTTTAGCGGCGTTGTCGGCAAAGGATTGCCGACCTACGAACAGATCATAGGACGTGCTGAACGAAGCGTAGCGTGGCAAGGCCGGTTTGCGCGGCAGCATCGCCCGGACGGTGCCGGACAGGGATGGTCCGGCATGAACCGCATGGTTCGCGATTGATGCTTGTCCTGAGCCTAGTCGAAGGGCGCTTCGTCCCTCAGCACATCCTACGCCCTGAGCTGTCGCAGATGGTAGGGTGGGTTAGGTGCGCCAGCGAGAAACCGGATTTGGCCGCATGGCTAGACGCGCACCGTAACCCACCGAATGGGACGGAAAAAAGTCGGAGGTCGGCAATCCTTTGCCAACATCTGAAAACATGGGCACGGCCTGTTGGCCTTTGCCCATCCTACGGCTCTCGGTTAGCGGCATCTTATCGGGGACATCGCCGCATCCCGAATCACTCATCGATCGCCTTGATCCTCGGCACGTGCCGGCCGCCTTCGAATTCGGTGGACAGGAAGGTTTCGACGATCTTCTTTGCCATTTCGAGACTGATGATCCGCTGGCCCATGGCGATACAGTTGGCATCGTTGTGCAACCGGGTGAGATAGGCGGTTTCCTCGTTGAAGCAATAGCCGCAGCGGCAGCCCTTGACTCGGTTGGCAACGATGGCCTCGCCGTTCCCGCTGCCGCCCAGCACGATGCCACGCTCGACTTCGCCGTTGGCGACAGCCACGGCGCACGGGCGAATCCACGTGGGATAATCGGTTCGTTCGTCGCTGAAACAGCCGTAGTCGACGACCTCATGGCCAAGAGAACTTAGCCAAGTACGCAGTTCTTCCTTGTAGGCGAATCCCGCGTGATCAGAAGCGATGCCGATTTTCATGATGACTCCTTATTGATTTAAGGTAGGCGGACACCCGCGTCCTTCACCGGGACAGCGGGCGAAAAAGTATAACCGCGGGAGAAGCTCCTCCATCAACCGCGATCGTCGGCGGCTTTCAAGACGTCCAGCATCTCGCGATGAATCAGACCGTTGCTGGAAACGATGCGGCCGGTACTCAAGATCTCGTCGCCGCCGTCGAAATCGGTAACGGTACCGCCCGCCTCGCGCACCAGCACGATGCCGGCCGCAATGTCGTGCGGCTTGACCTTCATCTCCCAATGTCCGTCCAACTGTCCCGTGGCCGTATAGCACAGGTTGAGCGCGGCCGAACCAATACGCCGCGTGGCTTGCGCGCTGCGCTGAAAGCCGAGGAAATTCTTCATATTGCTGTCGCTGGTATGGGTATCGTAAGAGAAACCGGTAATCACCAGAGCACGATTCAGCACCAGCGTCGCGGACACGTGAATCGGCCGGTCGTTGCGCGTGGCACCCAAACCGAGCGCGGCGGCGAATGTCTCGTCTGTGGCGGGGTTATACACCACGCCGAGCGAAGGCACGCCGTCGATCAGCAAACCCATCGATACGCAGAACATCGGAAACCCGTGCGCGAAGTTCACGGTACCGTCGAGCGGATCGATGTGCCAGAGGTAATTCCGCGCAGGCGGGCGAGATTCCTCGGCGCGATAAGCTCCGCCCTCTTCGCCGACAATTTGGTGAGAAGGGAAAAGCTTGCGCAGTTCGCCGACGATGAACTGTTCGCTGCGGATGTCGTATTCGGTGACCGGGTCGATATCGCTGGTCTTGAACTGCACCGCAGTGCCGCGACGGGTTTCGAATCCCTCTCGAAGAATGGCCCCTGCGCCACGGGCGATCGTGACGGCGGCACCAAGGATGTCGGTAAGCGAAGGATCGGTTGATTGCATTGTTCCGTGCCGTTAAGAAAACAGGCCGGCCATTCTACATCAGACGGCGAAAGAGCCGCAGCGTGACGATTTCCGCGGCTCCGGAGACAGTAAGGCGTTCTTATAAGTGGGCGAGCATCGCCTCGGCGCTCGAGACTTCGAATTTGCCAGGCGCCTCGACGGCCAGATGCTTCACGACGCCATCGTCGACGACCATCGCGAAGCGCTGGCAGCGTACACCCATGCCTTTTTCGGTCAAATCGAGTTCGAGTCCGAGTTTCCGGGTGTATTCGGCGCTGCCGTCGGCCATCATGCGCACCTTGCCGCCGGCCTTCTGATCCCGGCCCCATGAAGCCATCACGAAAGCATCGTTGACGGCCATGCACCAGATTTCGTCGACATCCTTGGCTTTCAGCTTGTCGAAGTTCGTGACGTAACCGGGCAGATGTTGCGCGGAGCAGGTCGGCGTATACGCGCCCGGAAGGCCGAAAATCACGATTTTTTTACCCTTGACGAGATCGCCGACATTCAACGGTTGCGGCTTCATCGGACAGCCGATAGCCGGGTCGAACTCGGTAGACTCGTACAGCTTGCCCTCGGGCAGGCGATCTCCAACTTTGATGGTCATGGCATCTCCTTAGGTGGTTGCAGTTAGAACGGATAGGCGAACTAAATCACGTCGACGCAAGGGCCTCGTGCTTTTCCGCGATGAGTTTCAACAGCGCCTTGTGCGGATCGGCGAACTTTGCCGTCCCTTCATCCATCAGGACCTGCTCCATCTTCGCCACGTCCACCTTGGCGTCGATCTCGTCTAGGACGGCTTGGGTCGGCAGTTGATCGACCTTGCGCGTGTATTGCTTGTTGAGCCCCTCGACAGCGTCGTTGGTGGCGGGCGGATTAGTCTGGATGTCGCTGCCGGCCAAGGCTTCCACGTATTTGTCGGGCGGATCGCCGGGTCTCTTGGTGCCGGTGCTGGCGAAAACGATTTCCTGCTGGAGTGGCAGATTCTTGTCCTTCCAGAAGGACTGATTAAGCTGCCAGAGACGCTTGACGTTAACGATGCCGACCTGTCCCTGGGCGTCGGGACTGAGCTCCGGAATCTGCTTTTCCGTGTATACGTCCACACGCGAGACGAAGATGCTGTACACACTCTTGAAATGAGTGAGGCTCGAGCGCCGCTGCGCACCGCGCCAAACGGCCTCACGGGCGAGCTTGTACTGGCGCTCGGAGAAAATGAGGGTGACGTTGAGATTGATTCCGGCAGCGGCCAATTCCTCCAGCGAATCCAGCCCGGCCGGGGTTGCGGGAACCTTGATCAGGCGGTTGACGTGCCCGCTGCCCCAATGCTTGCCGAGCTCGATGTACTCCTTGACGCGTTTGGCGTGAGGCAGATTCAGCTCGCGGTCTTCGAGGAGCGGATCGAGTTCGAAACTGACGTAGCCGTCGTTGCCGCGGGTTTCTTCCCAAACGGGCAAGAACACCTCCTGAGCGTTGCGCACCAGGTAATCGGTCATCTCCCAGGCGATGGCCGAATTGTCCATGCCTTCATCGAGCAAGGCGCGCATATGATCGTCGAAGCGGCCCGTGTTGAGGATGTCGGCGATGATGATGGGATTGGAGGTCGCGCCGGTGGCCCCGAGAGCGCGGTCTCTTTCGACCAGTTCGGGATCGATGGAATCGAGCCAGAGTTTGGTGCCGGTGGAAATCAAAGATCTTAGTGACATGATGAACTCCTTGCGGGGTGTTAAAACCCAATACATTGCTCTTTTGACTTGTCGGCCAAGACAAAAGCGCAACGTTAGTAAAGAAATTCAAAGCACTCCCCATGTGCTCTCCATTCAGCAACCATGCGCTCGCGCTGAACCGGTGTCAAGTGCGAGAGTCGGGCGGACGGGGCGGATCGGTCGATGCTGTCAAAGCCCTTGCGGTGGAGACGATCACCGATTCCTGCGACACTATGATGTGCACGTTAATTCGCAAAAAGGATGAATCATGACTGACCGAAAACTCCGTTGGGGCATACTTGGTGCCGCGCGCGTTAACGAACGCCTGATGCCCGCCATCGTCGATGCCTCGAATGCCGAACTGGTCGCCATTGCCAGCCGCCGTCCCGGAGCAGCCGCCGAGACGCTGGCGAAATACGCGCCGCAACAACAGGGAGTCCGGACTTATGACAAGCTCGACGCGCTGCTCGACGATGCCCAAGTGGAAGCCGTTTACCTGCCTCTCGCCAACCACGAACACGCCGAATGGGCGTTGCGCGCCATACAGCACGGCAAGCACGTACTGTGCGAGAAACCGATGGCGCTGACCGTCGCCGATATCGAAGCAATCGAAGCCGCGGCACGCCAGCACAAGGTGACCGTGATGGAAGGCTTCATGTACCGCTTCCACCCGCAGCATGCGCGCGTGCGGGAGCTAATCCGCTCCGGCCTCGTCGGAGACATACGCTCCGTCCGCGCCACCTACTCGTTCATGATGCGGCCGGCACGCTTGTATCGCCTCGCGGAAAGTGTCGAGCGCGGCGGCGGCGCCATGTGGGACATCGGTTGCTATGCGATCCATTCGGCCCGCATGTTTTTCGGCGAGCCGCCCGTCGCCGTCACCGCCATTGCGAAATACGTCGAGAGCGGCGCGGATATCACGACCAGCGGCATCATCGATTTCGGAGACGGCAAACATGCCCATTTCGATTTCAGCTTCGAACGGGCGCGGCGCTCGGAATACGAAATCATAGGCACCAAGGGCGGCTTGAAATGCCATACCGTCTGGCAGCTTCCGGGCGATATCCCGGTGCTTTCGTGGTGGACCGAAGACGGGCGGCAGTGTGAAGAACGTCTGCCCGCGGCCAACCATTTCACACTGGAAATCGAGCATTTCAGCGAATGCGCGCTGACCGGAAAAGCGCCCCAGCTTTCGCTGGACGACGCAAAGGACAATTGCCGGATCATCGTCGCCGCTTTGGAGTCCGCGGCTAACGGGCGAACGGTAAAACTGAGCCCATAGCGCCGAAAAAGCCCGGCGCGCTACACCAAGTCCTATATGCCGCAATTCTGTCGGCCATGTTCGGAAAGCTCTTCAGGCCCTTCGACGAACCGTAAGCTCTGATTCCATTCGTGGTGAGCCTGTCGAAGATTCTCCTCGGTCCGGACGAAGAGAATGAACGACATCAAAGTTGTTCAGCGTTTCGTTGATCTGGTTTTGTCGGAAAAACAAAAAAGGGCCTTGGGCGAGGCGCCCAAGGCCCTTTTTGTTGAATAACCGCAAGCCCGGCCAAACAAATTCAAGATCATTCGCAATACTCCAAAACAAGTAGCGACATCGGCACCAACCGGCTTAAGCACGATTCTCAAAAATCACACCAACTATACTTGTTATTAACCCGGCCTATAAATATAGGCCGGGTTAATCCGGGGCAGGGATGCCCCGGCGCGGCGACAAGCCGCGTGAGCGCAGGCCGGGCGTGTACCGGCCTGGGCGGCGGCCCGAAATACCAGGAGGGTATTTACGGGCCTGATTAATAATCGTGCCTTTCGGATTGTTTTTGGAATGCCTCCTATGGACAAGTCTTTTGATTCTCACGGAATAACCACCCTGGGTAAGGTCAAGGTGCCCGTCGGCGATCTGAAGATCGGGATGTATGTATGCGAACTCGATCGTCCTTGGCTGGATTCACCGTTTCTGTTTCAAGGATTCATGCTCGCGACACAAGCGGACATCGAAGCCGTTCGGAAGGTCTGCGATTACGTCTACATCGATTCCTACCAAACAAAATATCCGGAAACGGAGCACACGCAGCAGCCCGCCAAATCCTCGTCCATATCGTGGACCGCCGCCCCGCCCGAAAAGCACCTATCTGTCGAACAAGAGATCGACAACGCCGAAAACACGCATAAGCAGACAAGCAAGCTGGTCAAGACATTCATGGACGAAATCCGCTTCGGTCGCGGCCTCGATATTCAGCTTGCAAAAGAGGCCGTTTCCGAATGCGTGGACAGCGTCTACAAGAATCCCGACGCTATGCTGCTTTTGACCCAGCTCAAGAATCGGGACGAGTACACGTCCCAACACTCCATGAACGTCTGTATCTTCTCGATCGTGCTCGGCCGCCACTTGGGCATGTCCGTCGACGAGCTACGGAATCTCGGCTTGTCCGGGCTCATGCACGACATGGGCAAGATGAGAGTCCCCCTGGAGGTCCTCAACAAACCGGGGCGGCTCTCCGATGAAGAAATGACTCTGGTAAAGGCGCATACCGTGCACGGCCGAGAAATACTCATGTCCTCCCACGGCATCTATCCCGGTGCCATCGAGGTCGCTTACCAGCATCACGAAAACCTCGACGGAACCGGTTATCCCACCGGCCTCACCGATACCGAAATCCCCTCTTTTACCCGGATCGTCGCCGTTGCCGATACCTACGACGCCGTCACCAGCGATCGCGTGTATCAATCGGGGCGTACTCACATGGAGGCGATCGCGATTCTCTACAAAGAGAGCGGAAAGCATCTTGATGCCGAACTAGCATCGAAATTCATCGAATGCCTCGGCATCTACCCGGCCGGAAGCCTCGTCGAAATGAGCAACGAGGAAGTAGCCCTCGTTATCGAAGTCAACCCTCGGCAAAAACTCAAACCGAAAGTCATCATGCTGCTCGATTCGGAAAAAAATCCGCAGCCCCATCGCATCGTCGATCTGGCGAAAATCGACCTGGATCCCTGTGGGCAACCCTATCGAGTCAAGACGATGCTGAAAAACGGAAGCTACAACGTAGATATCAAGCAGCATTACGAACGGGGGCTCATTCAAAAAGCCGCCAGGTAGAATTAAGCCAAGCCGCCGCTGATCCGGGCGGTGCCCGGGTCGGTGATGGCTCGAATGGATTAAGCTGTCTCGCCGGATACCCCTTCCGTGGCCTTGAGACACAGGTGGCTAGGGTTGACACAACATTGAACGTTGCATTTGTGGCAAACGCACTGTCCAGTCGGGATGTGTCCGAAATGGACTTCCCAGAAGTACTCGTCCGGATGCACGTTTTCCCACTCTGCGTTCATGCGCCTACTGTCCTCCTGCATTGACCCAATCCATATCCAGCACCCGGACTCGGTCACAGGAACGACATATTCCATGAGTTTCTCAATCGAGATTCGATTGTCCATAATCGCGCTCCGTTTCTAGCGGAGTCCACAATCACAAATTTAAGGCGCACTTGTCAACGGCAAAATGTACTTTTGCTTTTTTGAGAATTTGGGTATGATCAGCTCGCAATGACTGGATTGAGAAACAATTGGGCTTTTAGCCCCTTGTTTTTACATAAATTCACGCAACTGATTTAGCTCGCTTCTTCTAAGTTATCTTTGCGTGCAATGCCTGGGGTTCAGGAAAATCCTGCTCGCCTAAGCTTCAGGATCTGAATTCCAGCTAGGGAAAGTATCCATCACATAGGAGGTGAACGGATGGAAACGCTTATTGCTATCACGCCGGCACACTGTCTTGATCCGCAGATTGCCATCGCGGCCGTAAGAGCCCACGGAATCGGGATCTTGGATCTAGGCTACCGGGAGATGCCAGATGCATTGTCGTCGGCGCTTGACAGCCTGGCGTCCGCCGCCAGCCAATCGGCGCAGTGGGGGGTCCGCTGGGACGTACTCGGATTGGCAGCCCGAGACCTCAACCGACTTTCCGAACTCCTACCATACCAAGTTCCCATCCTTGTCCTCGCCGGTTCGACACCGGCCGAACTGACTGCTCTGCGGAAGCGAGTCAAATCCATCGCCCGCCGAGTTTTCGTCGAAGTCCATGATTTCCCGTCGGCCCAGGCCGCCATCGCCGCCGGCTGCGACGGACTGATCGTCAAAGGCCATGAAGCGGGCGGATCGGTTAGTCGCCACTCGACTTTCATTCTGCTGCAGGAGCTCAAGGGACGGCTGAACATTCCCTACTGGATTCAAGGCGGAATCGGGCTGCGCAGCGCTGCAGCGGCGGCGCTCGCCGGCGCGAACGGCGTCGTATTGTGCGAACAACTGTGGCTGACCGACGAAAGCCCGCTCGCTCATTCAAATCTGCGCGGCATGTGGAGCCAGTTGGACGGCAGCGAAACGATTCTGCTCGCACCGGAAGAAGCCCCGTTTCGGCTGTTCGCACGCTCCGGCCGCGATAAGCTCCAGGAATTGGAGCAACGGGTGGTTCGCGGTGAACCCTGGCGGGACCAGCTGGTACAGCGCCTCGGAGAAACCGAAGACGCGTTGCTGCCTCTCGGGCAGGATATCGCGTTCGCAGCTCCTTTGGCCAAGCGCTACGGCACCGTAGGCCGCATCCTCACCGCTGTGAAAGAAAGCATGGATTCGCTGATCGAGCAAGCGCGCTCGCACCAGGCCTTGTCCGCCGACTCGCCTCTGGCGCGCAAACACGGCACCCGGTTTCCTATCGTTCAGGGTCCGATGACGCGGGTCAGCGATACCGCCCAGTTCGCGAAGGCGGTGGCGGACGCCGGAGGGCTTCCGTTTCTCGCCCTGTCCGTCATGCGCAAACCGCAAATCCAAACATTGTTGAGCAGCACCCGTAAACTCATGGGCGATCTCCCCTGGGGTGTGGGGCTGCTCGGCTTCATGCCGCTGGAACTGCGTCAGGAACAGCTCGATGTCATCCGCGAAATCAAGCCCCCCTTCGCCATCGTCGCCGGCGGAAGGCCGAGTCAGGCGCGCGAACTGGAAGCGCTCTCGATAATGACCTATCTGCACGTACCTTCGCCGGGGCTGCTTAACAGCTTCATCAAGGAAGGCGCCCGCAAATTTATTTTCGAGGGCAGCGAATGCGGCGGACACACCGGTCCGCGCACCAGCTTCATCCTCTGGGAATCGGCCATCGAAGTCCTGACTGCGGCAGAGCTGGAGGATCCCGAGTCGGTTCAGGTGCTGTTCGCCGGCGGAATCCACGACGAGCTTTCGGCTGCGATGCTTTCGGTCCTGGCGGCGCCGCTCGTCGCCCGCGGCATGAGTATCGGGGTCGTCATGGGCACGGCATACCTCTTCACCGAAGAAATCGTCCACACCGGCGCGATCGTGAACGAGTTTCAGGCCCAGGCGATCGCCTGCCGAGAAACCGCCTTGCTCCAATCCGGCGTCGGAATCTATACCCGTTGCGCCAAGACGGAATTCTGCGACGAGTTCAACCGGACGCGGCGCGAACTGCAAATGGCTTTGGAATCCGAAGAGCGCACGCTGAAGGTGCTCGAACTGCTCAACATCGGCCGACTGCGCATCGCATCCAAGGGTATCGCTCATAAGAGCCAGTCCGCGGCAACAGCCCCGGACGACCGGTATGTCAAGGTAAATGTCCAGACGCAACGGCGCGAGGGCATGTACATGCTGGGCGAAGTCGCGCGGCTGAGGAACAATACCCTTACGATCGCCGAGCTTCACACTGCGGTCGCCACGGGCAGCCAGGAACTGCTTGCCGGCGCAGCGCACGAGCCCGAGGCGAAACGCTGGACGCGGCGACAGAACCGGGATGATATCGCCATCATCGGTATGGCCTGCCTGCTGCCCAAGGCGGGCGACGTGCGCCAGTACTGGCAGAACATCCTCCGGCGGGTGGACACCATCCGGGAGGTCAGCGACGACCGCTGGCGTCCGGCCGATTTCTTCGACCCCAAGCGCGGAACGCCGGACAAGAGCTACTCGAAATGGGGCGGTTTCCTCGACGACGTCCAATTCGACCCCACGGTGTTCGGTATTCCCCCGGCCGCTCTGCGCTCCATCGAACCGATGCAGCTCCTGGCTCTGTACGTGGCGAAGCGCGCCCTGGAAGACGCCGGGCTCGACCGCCGCCCGTTCCCCAAGGAGCGGACCTCGGCCATATTCGCTTCCGGGGGAATGAACGACCTCGGCACGATTTATATCTTCCGCACCTTGCTGGCCCATTATCTGCCCAAGGTTCCGGGGCTGCCCGAGGCGACCCGGAAGCACATCATGCAAACTCTTTACGAGCGCGAGCTTCCCAACTGGACCGAGGATTCGTTCCCCGGCTTCCTCGGCAATGTAGTGGCCGGCCGGGTGGCTAACCGCTTGGATCTCGGAGGAACCAACTTCGCGGTCGACGCCGCCTGCGCCTCGTCGCTCGCAGCGCTGGACGTGGCAATCAAGCAATTGCGAAATGGCGACGCCGACGTGGCCCTGGTGGGTTCCATCGACGGCACCAATAATGCCGTGGCTTTCATGGCGTTCGCCCAAACTCATGCCCTTTCGCCCCGCGGGCGATGCCGGCCGTTCGACGACAGTGCGGACGGCATCGCTATCGGCGAGGGCGTCGCGGCACTGGTGCTCAAGCGCCTGAGCGACGCCGAACGGGACGGCGATCGAATCTACTCCGTCATCAAGGGGATCGGCGCTTCCAGCGATGGACGCAATCGCAGCCTTACCGCGCCTCATCCGCAAGGCCAGGTGCGTGCATTGTGCCGCGCCTACGAGGACGCCGGGGTGAATCCGTCGACGGTCGGTTTGATCGAGGCTCATGGCACGGGTACCGCCGTAGGCGACAAGTCGGAGATCGAATCCATCAACACTGCCTTCGGCGAATGCAATCCGGCGCCCCAGTCCTGCGCCATCGGCTCGGTGAAATCGATGATCGGCCACACCAAGGTCAGCGCCGGTCTTGCCGGGCTGATCAAGGCGTCCTTGGCGCTGAAACATCGCGTTCTGCCACCGACTTTGGGTGTCGAAACGCCCAATTCGCGCGTGGATTTCACAAACAGTCCTTTTTATATCAATACCGAAACTCGGCCTTGGTTCGCTCACCCTGACGGACATCCACGGCGCTGCGGGGTGAGCGCCTTCGGTTTCGGAGGTACCAACTTCCATGCCGTACTGGAAGAATACGGCGGCGACTACCGGGACACCGATGCAATCGATTTAAATCCCCGCGATGCCGAACCCTTCATTTTTTTTGGACCGAATCGTTCTCACATCGTTCACGCGGTGGAACGCCTGCAGCAGGGACTCGAGTATCCCGAACATCTCGATCTCGCCCAATTGGCGTATTCGCTGCAATCGGAGCAAGTCAAAACGGGAACCGGCGCGGGCGTCCGCGCCTGCCGGCTGGCCATGGTCGCCACGTCGGTTGCGGATCTCAGGCAAAAGCTCGATTTAGCTCTTCGCGAGTTGCGCGATAATGACAAAGCGGAGATCAGGCATCCTCAAGGCATTTATTATCGGGAGTCCGATGCCGCAGGTGGCTTATGCTTTATCTTCCCGGGCCAGGGATCGCAGAAGATCAACATGCTGCGCGATCTGGTCGCAACGCAGCCCGAACTGCACGGCTTCTTCGAGCGGGCAGATACTCTCCTCGCCGAGCGCCTGCCTCGGCCGCTGTCCCGATTCATTTATCCGCTACCGGCGTTCAGCGACGAGGAACGGGAACGGCAACAGAGTGCATTGAATGCAACGCAGATCGCGCAACCCGCGCTTGGCGCGGTCGAGCTGGCAGCGTTCGAACTGCTCAAGAACTATGGCGTCCATCCCGATTTCACGGCTGGCCACAGCTACGGGGAATACGTCGCCCTGTGCGCCGCCGGCGCTCTCGATCGCGACGACCTGATCCGGCTCTCGGAAGTTCGCGGACGCATCGCCGCCGAAGCGGGACAAAGTTCCCGAGGGGCAATGGCCGCCGTGGACGCGGATGGCGCTCGGCTCGAAAAGCTGATCGCCGAGCACGGACTTGCCGTCAGCGTCGCCAATTTGAACGCTCCGGACCAGACCATCATCGCCGGCCCGGCTGAAGCCATCGAAGAGGCGGCGGCGGTATTGGCCAAGAACTCTCTACGAGTAACCAAACTGGCGGTCAGAGGCGCGTTCCATTGCGCCGCCATGGCCGATGCCAGCGCCGTACTCGCCGCCGAATTGGCCAAGATCGACTTCCGCTCTCCCGAGTTCCCGATCTTCAGCAATACCACGGCCGACCGTTATCCGGACGAGCCTGCCGAAATCCGGGCACTGCTTGCCCGCCATCTGGCCGAGCCGGTGCGCTTCGTCGAGGAGGTGAACCGTCTCTACGACGCGGGAGCCCGGATTTTTCTGGAGATCGGTCCCGGTCTGGTGCTGAGCGGACTCGTCGACCGCATCCTGGCCGATCGGCCGCACACCGCCCTGGGTCTCGACGCCCCGGGGCGCCCCGGCTGGCTCCAGCTCTCCCACCTTCTGACTCAACTGTTCGCGCTGGGCGTTCCGGTACGCTTCGAAACCTGGTTCAGACACCGCGGGCTGACGGACCGTCCGCTGCCGGAGCTGTTCGCCCAGGCTCGGGCGAAAGCCAATCCGGGACCGCTGATTTGGCGGGTCAACGGCGGCCGGGCGGTACCCTGGCACGATTCTGCGGACACATCCAAGAATGTCGTGCCGTTGCCGACAGGATTGAAGTCCCCGGCGGCTTCCACCGACATGGCGCCAACTCAGGCCGCGGGCGCGCGCCCATCCTTGGCCGTGGTGCAAGATCTTCCAACCAACACAAGGAGGTATTCCGTGATGAACCATGAAGCATCCAACTCCGCGAAGCCGGCGATGGGGCCGCCAGCAGAGGGAATCCCGGCAGGATCAGATCCGAGATTCTCGTTGATCCAGAACTGCGTCGCCCAGCTCATCGATCTGCAGCGCGAGCAACAAAGAACCTTGTGCTCCTTCCTGGATTTTCTGCACGCCAACCTGGCGGGCGCATCGTTGTCGGCGCAGCAGTGGACGGTCGCATCGCCCGAAATCTCCTCGATGGCACAAGCGCAACCGGTCGCGACAGCGGCCGCGTCCGGCGGAGCGGTTCTGAACGGCGTGCCGCCGGCACCCGTTTTGCCGCTTCAGCTTCGTACCGCGGGTCCCGCCGAAGCGGCAGGGGAACGGCCGTTGTCCGTCATTCCGACGCCCGCCGTCCGTAGCGGCGGACCGGTCTCCGCCAAACCCACCGGCGGTGGCGACACCGCACCGCTTGTGGCGGTGAAGGCGCCGGCAGCCGGCGGCACCGGGCTCGCGCCCACCGAGCAGTTCAAGGCCGATCTGCTCCGCTCGGTATCGGAGCGCACCGGTTATCCGGAAGACATGCTCGATCTCAATGCCCACATGGAAGCCGATCTCGGCATCGACTCCATCAAACGGATCGAAGTTTTCAGTGCCCTGAAAGACCACCATAACCTGCTGGAAGGACGTGACGAGGAAACGGTGCTCGAAGAGCTGTCGGGTCTCAAGACCTTGAACGAGATCATCGCCTGGTACGACCGGCTGCGGGAACCGAAACCAGCGCAGGGAGGCGCCGATTCGCCAAAAAAATTGCAGACTCCACCATCGATCTCGCCGGTTGAGATGGTGGAGTCTACCGCTGGTGCCAAACAACCGGACTGCGTGGCCTGTTACGTCGTGAAGCCCGCTCCCGCTCCGCTCGAAGGGGGAACGGTCATCAATCCGGGCACGCCATCCATGATGCTGTTGCTGGGGCATGCCTCCGAGCTCAGCGAGGCGCTTCGTAACGCGCTGAACAGCATCGGCTATGTCACGCGGCAGCTTGTCCCGGGTCGCGAAACCCGCGCCCTGGACGGTGATCGCTTGGAAGTCGATTTGTCCTCGCCCAAAGGCTTGGGCGGCTTGCGCGATTTCCTTAAAGCCGGCGGGAAACCGCTGGGCGGGCTGATCAATCTATTGAGCGCGGAGACGCCAGAAGGCAGCGAGGACTATCGGCCCTCGGAGGCGCGGGCACTGTTCCTGACCTTGAAAGCTCTGGAACAGGACTTCAAGGAGAACGTTCGGGCCGGGGGCGGCTGGCTGATCAATCTGACCGCATTGGACGGACAATTCGGCCTGAAACGGTCTCGGCTGTTCGAGGCAGAGCGAGCGGGCACCCTCGGGGTTGCCAAGTGCGCCGCCCTCGAATGGCCGCATTTAAAGGTAAAGTGCATCGATCTTGATCCGAACCTGGGGACCAGCCAGTCGATCGAACGGGTCTTGATGGAGTTGCGCCCGGACGATCAAACCTTGGAAATAGGCCACACCAGGGAGGGACGCTGGCGGCTCGATCTGCAACAGCGCCCGGACCATGGCACCATCAGGCCGGAACTGGAGCTGGACTCCGGCGCCGTGGTTCTGGTCACGGGCGGAGCGTATGGCATCACCGCCGATATCGCCAAAGGCTTGACGCGAAATCGGCGCCTGCGGCTGGTGCTGGTGGGACGGAGTCCGATGCCCGAGCCTGAATCGGCATCCACCCGAAATATCGCCGATCCGGATGCCTTGCGGCAATTTCTGATCGGAGAGATGAGGCGCGAGAGCGGTAAGGTCAAACCGGCCGAGGTCGAGGCCGCACTCAGACGAGTTCTCAAGGAACGACAGATCCGCGCCAACCTGGCCGCCCTCAAGGAATCCGGTTCAGAAGTCGATTACCATGCTTTGGACGTGCGCGATAGCGCTGCTTTCGGACAATTGATCGACGACATCTATGCGCGCTGGGGACGAATCGACGGCGTGCTCCACGGCGCAGGCGTCATCGACGATAAGCTGATCCGCGCCAAGACGCCGGAATCCTTCGACGCGGTTTATGACACCAAGGTCATTCCGGCGCTGACCATGGCCCGGAAGCTGGACCCGTCAAAGCTGAAGTTCCTGGTGCTCTTTTCCTCGGTGGCCGGCCGGTTCGGCAACGTAGGCCAATGCGACTACAGCGCGGCCAACGAGGTGTTGAACAAGCTGGCCGACCGACTGACAGTGGAGTGGCCGAACGTCCACACCGTCTCGATCAATTGGGGTCCTTGGGACTCCGGCATGGTGAACGACGAACTGCGCAAGCTCTATGCTTCCCGGAACATCCGCCCGATCCCGGTAGAAATCGGGGTTCGGCATTGCCTGGAAGTATTGGAACGCCGCGACCGGCAGGAGCCTGAACTCGTGATCGCAGCGAGCATCGAGGCGATCGCCGCCGGACTCGGACGCTCCTCGGCGCGCGATGAAACCACGCGGCGCGCGGTCGATTCGACCGTTTTGACACCGGCGGTGGCGTGATGCCTCGCGACCGCTCGACCAAATCCCCTAAGTGAACCCGACAAGGAGTAAACGGAGCATATGGATATGGCAAATCTACACAGTGCGGTACTGGCGGACTTCACCCCGGTGAGGGTATCGAAACCCGTCCCGCAGCGCATCACTCTCGAACTGGCGGCCTTCGGTTTCGCCAAGGCTTATTGCCTGAACAATGACATCTGCGACACGGAAGGCTTCCGCCGGGTTCACAGGGAAGTGAAAGAGAAGCTGGACAAGTACGCGCTCTCGCCTTCCCATATCAAGCGCCGGCAATTGGTGTTCTTTCCCCGCCTCACCGATATCCGCTTCTCGGACGGCGAGTTCACGTTGGCGGAGCCCGAGTATGAGTACTTGCAGTTGTTCAAGGACAAGAACGATCCGAAGGGCGTGGACCTCAAAGCCCGGCACGAGAGCTACGGCAAGGTGGTCGACGGATGTCTGAACCAGATGTACGACGACGGGGCCAAAGCGCCGGACGACGTCATTCACGTGACCTGCTCCGGTTACCTGGCGCCGAGCCCCGTCGAGCGCATGGTCGCACGGAAGGAATGGTTCGACACCACGGTCACACACAGCTATCACATGGGCTGCTACGGCGCCTTCCCCGCCATCAAGATGGCGCACGGTTTTCTGTCGTCCTCGCAATGCTTGGTGACTCCGCCCAAAGAGCGGGTGGACATCATCCACACCGAACTGCTGTCGATCCACAACAACATCGAGGACTTCCGTGCCGAGAACATCATCACCATGACCTTGTTCGCGGACGGATTCATCCGCTACTCGATGTATCCGGAACCGGTGGCGCGTGAGAGAAAAATTCCCGGCCTCAAGGTCCTGGCGTTCAACGAACATCTCCTGCCCGATTCCGCCGAGGACATGACCTGGGTGCCGGGGTCTCATCAATTCCACATGACCCTGTCGGTCATGGTGCCCGTGGTCCTCAAGAAGCACATCCGGTCTTTCGTCCAGTCGTTATTGCGGCGGGTAGAGATCGATTTCGACGCGCAAAAGGATGAGCTGACCTTTGCCATTCATCCGGGCGGGCCGAAGATCGTGGAACACATTCAGGACGAACTGGGTCTGCGGGAAGATCAGGTGGAGGTCAGCAAGGAGGTGTTCCGCGAGAACGGCAACATGTCTTCGGCGACCGTGCCTCATATCCTGAAAACGATCCTGGACGACAAGTCGATTCCCCGCGGGAGACGCGTCGTCTGCCTGGGTTTTGGACCGGGACTCACGATTACGGGTCTCGTTTTGGAAAAGGTCTGATCATGAAGGAACTATCGAGCCGCGCAACGGAAAGCGATCTTCCGCCCTTGATCGGGCGGGTATACGAGGTGGAGTCACTGAGGGAGCTCGAAACTCCAGAACCTTCCCCAGCCGAATCGACGGCGACAACCGACGAGCCGAGGGATGCGTTCGACCCGGCATCGGCGGCACAGGACTGGACCAGGCAAAATGCGGAACGCGGCGACGAGCCCGTTTTGCCCTTCATCGGGCGCATTCTCGATCATGTGCCCGGCCGGTCGATTACCGTGGAGCGCGAGTTGACCCTGGACGAGGATCTGCATCTCGCGGATCACGCCTTCGTCCATGCGCCCGGGGTGAAACCGCTATTCGCCTGTCTGCCGGTAGTTCCCATGACCCTAAGCCTGGAGATCCTGGCGGAAACGGCTGCCTGCCTCGCACCCGGCTACGGGCTGATCGGCTTCGAGGACGTGAAGGCCACGCGCTGGATCGAACTGGCCGACACCGACCGCCTGTGTCTCCGGATTTCGGCCCGTTTCGAGCAATGGGATGCCGAACGGAACACTTGCCATATCGCCGCCGCCATCCATATCGAAGACCAAGCGACTCCGGCGATCCAGGCTCGCGTCCTGTTCGCGCCCTACTATCGTCTCGATCTCGAGCTCAGCTTCACGGAGTTCGCCAATGCCCGTCTCTATCCCAAAAGCGCCGAGGAAATTTACCGGGGCCGCCACTTATTCCACGGACCCGTGTATCAATGCCTGGTCGGGGAGATCGTGCTGGGCGATCGGGGCGCCGCCGGCGAGTTGGTGGTCAAAGCGCCCGAGATCATGTTCCGATCCATACGCAAGCCCCAGTTTCTGACCGAGCCGGCGTTGCTCGATGCGGTCGGACAATTGATCGGAATCTGGGCCATGGAAAAAGAGCGCTACGTCTTTCCCGTCGGCATCGGCAAGCTCGAGCTATACCGGCCTACCCCGACGCCGGGAACACGATGCCCGGTGCGAATCGAAATCACCCGCGACGAAGGCAAGCTCCTTTCCGCCGACATCGAGATTCAGGACGGCGCGGGCGCCGTTTGGATGCGGATCAGGGACTGGACGGACTGGAAGTTCCGCTGGGAGAAGCGGCTACTTAATTTTCGCCGCCTGCCGACCCGCTATTTGCTGAGCCATGCGCTCGACCTGCCGGCACTCCCGCCTTCCGCCAGCTGCCGCATGATCTCAGGCGAAGACATCGCCGGCTTCGACAGTACGCTCCTCGCTCGCTTCTGCCTTCATCTGGACGAGATGGAGACGTTTTCCGACATGCGCTCGCATGCTCCGGGCCTGCAGCATTGGCTGCTGGGGCGCATCGCAGCCAAGGATGCCGTGCGCGACTGGCTGGCGCGGCAAGCCGGGACGGAAGAAATGCTGCACCCGGCCGCCCTGATCATTCGCAACAACGACCAGGGCCAGCCCGAGGTGGCGCCGGTCCCCGAGGCGAACCGGTTGCCGCAGCTCAGCATCAGCCATAGCGAACATCGCGCTATCGCCATCGCCCATGCGGGACCCGTGGGCGTGGATATCGAACCGATCCGCCCGCGCCAGCCGAGCTTCGTGGAGACCATGGCCGGCGAATCGGAACGCTCGCTTCTCCGTGACACGAGCGGCGACCCCGACGAATGGGCCACCCGCCTGTGGTGCGCCAAGGAGGTCGCCGCCAAGTTGCTGGGTCTCGGCATGAACGGCTCGCCGAAAGCCTACGAGGCGCAGGCCATAGGCGAGGACGGTCTGATCCACATCGTCCATCGAGACAGCGGCCGAACGATTATGGTACGGACGGTACGCCTGGAAGAGTTCGTCATTGCCTATGCCGGCGCCGCGACTGCGGAGACGGAAGCGGGGCAAGCCTAAACGCCATCAACACACAAAGGATTGAATAATGAGCAGGATTGGTCCGCCGCTGCTGGTAGAGCTTCGCCAGGTCGGGAAGGTTTATCACCT
This sequence comes from Methylocaldum sp. GT1BB, assembly GCF_051027545.1. NCBI lineage: Bacteria > Pseudomonadati > Pseudomonadota > Gammaproteobacteria > Methylococcales > Methylococcaceae > Methylocaldum > Methylocaldum sp. GT1BB. The sequence goes on from NZ_CP194902.1 coordinate 634,451, forward strand.
CGGCGAAAGCCGTATAACGGCTCTCAAGACAGTGAATCTGTCTATTCATAGGGGCGAATTCGTGGCCGTCTGGGGTCCGTCGGGTTCCGGCAAGTCTACCCTCTGCAATCTTATCGGGCTGCTCGACGTATGCTCTTCGGGTACGGTGCGTTTCGAAGGCCAGGATGTGGCCGCGCTGTCGGACGACCAGCGCAGCGAGCTTCGAAACCGCGGAATCGGATTCGTCTTCCAGAGCTTCAATCTGATTCCGGTACTCTCGGCTCTGGAAAACGTCATGCTTCCGCTGCAGATCTCCGGAGTTTCCACGGCACAGGCAAGGCGAGCGGCGCGCAAGCGTCTGGCCGAAGTGGGGCTGGACGACCACGCGGCGCATCGTCCCGCCAAGCTTTCCGGCGGACAGCAGCAGCGCGTCGCGATCGCGCGGGCCCTGGTTACCGATCCGGCACTGGTGATCGCCGACGAGCCCACGGCCAATCTGGATTCCGAAAACGCCTTGAGGATTACCGAGCTCATGCGACGACTCAACAGCAACAACGGCACGACCTTCGTGTTCTCCACGCACGACCAGCGCCTGCTGGAACGTGTGGAGCGTCAGATTCAGATGCGCGACGGCGAGATCATCGATGACAGGTCGCCGGAGCAGCCGGCCATGCGGCTAGACCGATCGGTGGGCTTATGATGACCTGGATCAAGCTCGCCTTAAGAAATCTCTTCCGCAATCGGCGCCGGTCGCTGTTCACGATTCTGGCGATCGGCCTCGGCTTTGCGGCGGTCAACACCCTGGGCGGATTCACCGCCTACATCTTCACCAGCCTCAAGGATTCCTACATCTACGCGCAGGGTAACGGCCATCTCAGCGTTTTCAAGACCGGCTTTCTCCAGGAAGGCAAACTCGATCCGACCCGTTATCTCATCGACGAAGAAGAGATGGGAGTCATTCAACAGGTGCTGGCCCGGCATCCGGAAATCGTGGTGGTGGCACCGCAGCTCCACATTTCGGGACTTCTGAGCAACGGGAAGGTGTCGACGATCTTCATCGCCGCCGGCCGAGTGCCGTCCGCCGTGCGCCGCATCAACGAGCATGCCCGCGGGATGATAGGGAAAATCCAGTTGTTCGACGGCAAATCCCTGGAGGACGACGTCATTCACGGCATCGGCCTGAGCCGGGGACTGGCGGAGCAGCTTAATCTGGACTTGGGCTCCGACGCCGTCGCCATGGCGCCCACCGTGTCGGGACAGATCAACGCGCTCGACGCCCAGGTGTTTCAGCTCTTCGATGGCCCGGTCGAAGCGCTGGAGGACAAGCTCATGTCGGTTTCGCTCAAGTTCGCCCAGAGCCTCTACGATACCGGCAGCGTGGATCGCCTGACCTTGCTGCTGACGAACGACGACACAACGGAAACCGTGCGCGCCCAGCTGGCCGGAGAACTGGCGGCAGAAGGCTTGAAGCTGGAAGTCAAGACCTGGAACGAGCTTTCCACCTTTTACACCAAGGTGAAGCAGATGTTCGACGTGATCTTCCTGTTCACCTTCCTGATCGTGTTCACCATCGTCGTCATGAGCGTGATCAATACCGTCAGCATGGCGATCATGGAACGGACCCGCGAGATCGGCACGCTGCGGGCACTGGGGTTCAAGCGCCGCGGCATCGTCGGACTGTTCGCGGCCGAAAGCATGTTATTGGGGATTCTTGGATCGCTGCTCGGCATGGTCCTCACCCTGATCACCTGGTCGGGCGTCGCATTTTTCAAACCGACCTGGATACCGCCCCAAATCACCCGCCGGGTGCCATTGGAGGTCTACCTGGTGCCCGATTACATGCTCTACAGCATCCTGCTGCTGATCGTTCTTTCCCTGGCCGCAGCCAGTCTCCCGGCGCGCACGGCAGCTCGCATGCAGATCGTCGGCGCTCTGGGACATACCTGAACCTAGGAGCGACAGTTGACCGCTTCGATGGAGTAGATAAAGTACAAGGAGAAGACGATGAGAACGACCCTCTTGCTCGGAAGCTTGCTAATCCTGGCCGGATTGCTGTCCGCCGCGCCGTTGTCGGCTTCGCCGGACGTCAAGACTATACTGAAGACGGCGGATCAATCGCGGGGCAACCTCCTGGGCATTTCCTGGGAAGTGGTGATAGAGTCCATCGAAAACGGCCGTACCGACTCTTTGAATTACGACATCAAGGCGCGCGGCTTCGACATCTCCGGAATAAGCCTCGCACCGCCGAAGTACAAGGGCAACAAGCTGCTCATGTCGAACAACAACATGTGGTTCTACAAACCGGGGCTGAGCAAGGCGGTCCCCATTTCGCAGCGCCAGAAACTAATGGGCAACGCGGCCTACGGTGACATCGCCTCGACCAATTATGCCGAGGACTACAATGCTGCTCAGTTGCCCGACGACACGGTGGGCGACGAGGAATGCTATGTTTTCGATCTCACCAGCAAGAACGACAAGACCACGTATGATCGTATCAAATACTGGATTTCGAAAAAGCGCCTGGTGGGGGTGAAAGCGGAGTACTTCACGGTATCGGGAAAGAAATTCAAACTGGCTGAAATGGAATACGGCAATAAAGTGCTTATCGACGGAAAGGAGCGCCCGTTCATTTCCAAAATCACCATGTACGACGAACTGATGAGCGAGGACGTGACCTATCTCAACCTCACCAAGCCTCGGTTCGAGCCACTTCCGGATTACGTATTCAATCTCAACCTCTTTATGAAATGAAAAAAAACGGTGGACTAACGTGGGGACTATGGGTTTTTGTCATGTGCGCAATATCGGGAACGGCGGCTGCGGCCACCGAACCCGTGATCGTATCCACGGGGCCGGTGAGCATTTTCGACGAGATCAAGAACGGCTTCTATTCGCGGATCAACGTCCTGGCTTTCGGAATTTTCCAGGAACCGGAAATGAATTCGCGCCTGAATCCCAATAATATCCTGGAGATATCCACTTATCAGGCGTCGATCAACCCGCGCGTGGATCTCAACCTGGACTTCCGCCGGTTGGAACTGGGTATCAAACAACGCTTCATCTACCTGTGGCAGCGCTGGGAAGAAGGGTTCCCGGAGGGCGAAGAAGACAGCCTGGCGCAGTTCTACACGAACGAGTGGTTCGCCCGCTATCGGCTGATGGACGAGTTGTTCGTCTCCTACGGCCGCGAGAACCTTCAGTGGGGGCCGTCGGTGCTCCTGTCTTCGTCCAACCCGTTCAACAAGGAGAACGGGCGGAACAACCCGAGAGTGGAAGTTCCCGGACTCGGCTATGCGCGGGCCGTGTGGATACCGAATTCCACCTGGGCCGTTTCGTTCATCGCCAATACGGATGAAGGCCGGTTGGGACGGCAGCAGGGTTTCGGTCTCAACCAAGCGGGATTCGCCGACGGCTCGGCGCAAGGCCAGAACTTTCAGCCGGGTTATGCCTTCAAGATCGATTGGACCGGGGACGGCAAGTACTTTTCCGTCATCCCTTCGTACCGGGAACACACCGGCTACCGGGTCGGCTTTTTCGGCGGCTGGAACGTGACCGACGCGCTGCTCCTCTACGGAGAAGGCGCCCACGGCGATTACGGCGACTTCGAATTACTGGGAGGCGCCTCGTACACCTTCGAGGCCGGACCGACCGTCAACCTGGAATATTTCCATAACGAAAACGGCTGCCTGCGGGATCGCATCGATCAATGTTTCCTTAGGGGCGAAATCGACTCCACCGATCCCATGTTTCGCCAAGACTACATGATGCTCCAGTATTCGGATACCGAGATCTGGAACGATTTCAACGTGAATTTCCGGGTGATCCACAATCTGAACGACCAGTCCGACCGCCTGATCGGCATCTTCGAATACGAAGCCACCGACCATACGCTGTTGTACGTCATTGCCAACGGTTTCACGGGCTCTCGCGACAGCGAGTTCGGCAGCCTCTTGAATTATTCGTTCTTCGTGGGCGCCGCGTACACGTTCTAGCGCGTTTTTCATTACGGTCTAGCGGCGTGGGTTGGGAAGGTTGCAGGTCGGCAATCCTTTGCCGACAAAGCCTCTCACCGATCCAGGGCGTCGGCAAAGGATTGCCGACCTATCACACCCGTGGGGGCGCTACACGAAAGAGGAAAATTCTCTAGCGTCGCGGCGACAACCCCGGTGCAGCGGTGTCGGGAGCCCTGACGGCGTTCCATCGGCCTGTTCCGAGGCAGGGATATGCCTGGAGACAGCGGACGATCGAACGAACCAGTCGCGTTCGCGCTGGAGCGGCGATGTTGGAATGATCTGTGCGTTTACATGAAGTACCGGCTGAATAGAAGAATCAGCAATTTCCCAGGGAGGAGACTTTCCAATGAATTCCAAGCCTGCGTTTGCCTTCGTCACAATCGGCAATGGCTCCTATCTCGGCTCCACCGTACGCGACATCACCCTTGCCAATGCTCTGCATAGACGGGGTTTCAAAGTGGCCGTTTATTGGATGCTGGAATGCAACCCGGACCTCGTGGCCGACGGAATCCAGCAAAGGATGCTCTGCCGGGCAACCCGCTATCAGTTTCGACGACCGTCCGAGTTTCTGGACAGAATCATAGGCTCGCTCCTGTACCTAATTCCGCTCAGATTACGAGTTCGACTTGCCCAGAACTTCCCCGGCTTTATCGATAGACTGCTGGTGAACCTCATCGGGTCTCTTTATGAAACGCCGAATCCAGATCGTTTCCTCGTCAAGCGGCTGCTCAAATATCTTGCCCTGGACGAAGTCGACCATCTCATGATGAGCTTCGGCTCGATCGGACCTCTCGCTCTGGCGGCGAAGAAAAACGGTACTCATCCCTTTGACTACCTATTGACCTTTCAAGGAGACGAGGACTTTGCCAAGTACGCGCGGCGGGCCGGTTTGTTTGCAGAATATCGCGAGCGGCTGAACGAGGTCACTCAAGGTTCGCCCTGGCCTGCCATAGTGATCAGCCAGGATTATCGCAATCGCATTGTAGACGAGATGGCTCTCGATCCGGAGCGGTTGCGGGTTATCTATAACGGCGTCGATCTCCCGGAATCGACCGAAAAACCTCCTCTTTCGATTCTCAAAACCGCGTTTCCGAATCTCCTTAAAGGAATTTCGATCGTTTCGTACATCGGACGCCAGGAGGTTGAAAAAGGCATCGATCTTTTGCTTTACGCAGCCAAACTCCTCGACGTCCGCCGAATTCCCATGCAACTGGTCATTTGCGGTGCCACGGCTAAAGGCCGAGCGTATAAGAAAATAATCGCGGAGCTCGCCGACTATCTCGGCATAGTCGTCCACCATGCCGGCACTGTTTCGCCCGAGGTTCGCAATGCGCTTTACGCACATAGCCGGTGTGTGGTGTATCCGTCAGTCTATCGAGAACCTTTCGGCTTGGTTGCCGTCGAGGCCATGAGCTATGGAACACCGGTGCTGGTTCCCGATTACGGCGGGATCACCGAGGTGATTCGGCACGGCGAAAAGGCGGGCGGTTTGACCTTCAAAACCTGGAACAGCGAGGACCTGGCCCAACAGCTCGAGCGCCTGCTCACCGATGAGATGCTGCACAGGAAACTGACCGAGAACACTCGGGCGATCGCAGCAAGGTTTAGCGCTGAAGAAATGGCGGACGCCGTCTTGGCGCATATTGGCGTTGATACGCGCGAATACGGCGACGATGGCTTCCTTCCCGAACGCAGTCGCAAACCTCGTGCGATCGAGGGCGCGCATCACATTCCGGGTTAATGTTTCTTAATGCAATCAGGAATCGCCCAATCGAATTCATCGGCAAATCGATAACGAAGCACGAAGTTCACGGGATATCTCCAGTTGGCCATGGAGTTGGCTCATATCTTTACACGGAGGTGTGCAATGAAGGATTCGTTCCGCAAGCTTGTGACGATATCAGGAGTGATGGGAAGCGGCCTGCTCGGGTTGCTTCCCGGCGAAAGTTTTGCCCAGGGGGACCTGGCCCGAGGCCAGGAGGTTCCCCTGACGGAATGCTCGGGCTGGATAATGGAGAACAGTACAGCACCGGCCATAGAAAGTAACGCCGTGTACTGGTTCGTCCAGGGGCTCCCGGCATATCCACCGGGCGGACACTTCCGGTTCCGTACCGGGTTCCCTCGAGCGCGCTATATGTCCTGGCAGAACCACGATTTCCTGGGGTTTTCGACGGCACTGCTGGCCGACACCGACATCGTCCCCGACCGCGGCGAAAACCCGTTCCTCCCGAATACGCCGTACGTCCCGGAAAGCGCTTACACCGTCGATCTACTGGATGTGCCTCCCGAGGCACGGCCGCCTAAGCCGCCGAGGCCGGCGAATATCCTCTACGGCGGCTATCGTTACGATGGGGGCACGACGGAATACAACTCCGTAGCCTACCGGGTGTACCTGCCCGATCCGGGCACGGATTCGCTCGGCGGCATTCCTCAGCCGGATTTCTATTTCGTCGTCGATGACCCTGCAAAGACCAGCCTGGAAGGCATTCACGAGATGTGCGAGACAATGCGGAAGATCCAGGACGCAGAAAAGCAAGCGCTTATCGCAGTAGCTCAAACCACCGAGTCTCTGGCGACAAGGCAGGATAGGCCGCTTTCAAATATTGCGAAGGAAGAAATTGGCCAGCGCGTGATCGACGGCCCATCCGCAGCAGGGGGCATACCGAGTCCCTCCGCCTCCGATTTCAACAATGATCTGGCCCGCTACCGCGTGGTGACACCGCGTCCGAACGGCCAGGGCGTTTACTACAACGCCCAGACCGGCTATCTCCAGGTGTTCTTGAGCGCCTCGCGCGGCGAGGTGACGGTGATGCGCTTCAGGGCGCCCAGCTTCCCCGACACCCAGGGTCTCCAGGGTATTGCGGACGATATTTCCGGCAACGAGCAGCTCCGCTATTGGTCTCTGTGCATGCACGATGCCACGGCCGGGCTGCCTACCACGGGCTGCTTGTACGATGCCCAAACGGCGCAAGATGGCGATGGCTATGTGACGGTCGCCTTCTCCAATCCGGAGAGCCGGCCCGCCAACGCGACCAACTGGTTGCCCGTCGCTAGCGGCCCCATACCGGCGTTGATCCTGCGCCACATGCAGCCAAACCCGGCGTTTACCGAGGCGCTGCTCTACTATGCCGGCACCAACAACGACCCCGCCGCCATTACGGCGCACATGGGAGAGTACTTTCCGCTCGTCACGACATGCACCAAGGCCGAGTTTGAGCGGGATCGCTGCGGGCTGGCGCCGCAAGGTACGCGGTGATGAGGAGCGATGCCGTTGACGCGCGGCACGGACGAAGCGGCGTTTCGAAGAACCGCTTCGCTCCTTAGTCATTTCCTTGGGGCTTACACCGGAAAGAACCACTCAAATGGAATTGTCAGCAAATACAGTAGATGGCAAAGCACAAAGCTCGGGGGATGTCTTCGACTGGCCAAGGATTGGCCCATTGCCTTTAAGGAGGTGTGCAATGAAGGATTCGTTCCGCAAGCTTGTGACGATATCAGGAGTGATGGGAAGCGGCCTGCTCGGGTTGCTTCCCGGCGAAAGTTTTGCCCAGGAGGACCTGGTCCGAGGCCAGGAGGTTCCCCTCACGGAATGCGCGGGCTGGTTGATTCAGAGCAGTACTGCACCGGCCATAGAAAGTAACGCCGTGTACTGGTTCTTGCAGGCGCTCCCGGCATATCCACCCGGTGGGCACTTCCGGTTCCGTACCGGGTTCCCTCGAGCGCGCTATATGTCCTGGCAGAACCACGATTTCTTGGGGTTTTCGACGGCACTGCTGGCCGACACCGACATCGTCCCCGACCGCGGCGAAAACCCGTTCCTCCCGAATACGCCGTACGTCCCGGAAAGCGCTTACACCGTCGATCTACTGGACGTGCCGCCCGAAGCTCGGCCGCCTAAGCCGCCGAGGCCGGCGAATATCCTCTACGGCGGCTATCGTTACGATGGGGGCACGACGGAATACAACTCCGTAGCCTACCGGGTGTACCTGCCCGATCCGGGCACGGATTCGCTCGGCGGCATTCCTCAGCCGGATTTCTATTTCGTCGTCGATGACCCTGCAAAGACCAGCCTGGAAGGCATTCACGGGATGTGCGAGAAAATGCGGAAGATCCAGGACGCAGAAAAGCGAGCGCTCATCAGATTAGTAGAAAGCGCCGAGTCGCCGGAAGAAACGCGGGAAACACAAATCTTACCCGCCGAGAGGGACGAGCCTCGACTCCGCGTGATCGACGGCCCATCCGCAGCAGGGGGCATACCGAGTCCCTCCGCCTCCGATTTCAACAACGGTCTGGCGCGTTATCGGGCCGTGACGCCGCAGCCAAGCGGCCGGGGCACCTACTACAACGCTCAGACCGGGTATCTATTGGTGTTTTTGAGTCCCTCGCGCGGCGAGGTGACGGTGATGCGCTTCAGGGCGCCCAGCTTCCCCGACACCCAGGGTCTCCAGGGTATTGCGGACGATATTTCCGGCAACGAGCAGCTCCGCTATTGGTCTCTGTGCATGCACAATACTTCGAGCTTATGGACTACTAACGGCTGCTTGTACGATGCCCAAACGGCGCAAGATGGCGATGGCTATGTGACGTTCGCCTTCTCCAATCCGGAGAACCGGCCCGCCAACGCAGACAACTGGTTACCTACGACCGATACCATACCGGCGTTGATCCTGCGCCACATGCAGCCAAACCCGGCGTTTACCGAGGCGCTGCTCTACTATGCCGGCACCAACAACGACCCCGCCGCCATTACGGCGCACATGGGAGAGTACTTTCCGCTCGTCACGACATGCACCAAGGCCGAGTTTGAGCGGGATCGCTGCGGATCGGTCGCAGGTGCGCAATGAGGCAGTCCCGATGCCGACTTTTCGTGCCGTAGTGAACGCTTCGCGTCGCAGAGGAAACGCCTCGCTGTCACTCATTTAAACCTTACAGAAGGAATCGCCCAAATGGATTTGTCCACGAATACAACCGATAGCAAGACACGGAGCGAAAAGAAGTCGTATGCCAAAATCTGGCTCGGGGGCAATTTTCTCGGCTGGCTAAGAATGTTGGCACACAACAGATTTGACGTTGGGGTGCGACGCATACCCCGGATTGTGGCCATGACATTCGTCATATTGCTGGGCTGCTTGAGCCACGGTCTGCAAGAGCTGATATGGAACCGTCGGGTACGCAGAACGGAAATCAAGCAAGCGCCCTTGTTCATCATCGGACATTGGCGTTCCGGCACCACGTGGCTCCACGAGCTTCTCGCCCTGGACGACCGTTTCACCTATCCAACCACTTACGTGTGCTTCAACCCTAACCGCTTTCTGCTCACGGAGCGGTTCGATGCGCACTGGCTCGGTTTCCTGTTCAAGGCTCTATTACCGGAGCAGCGGCCGTTCGACAACATGGCCATGGGTTGGGAACGTCCCCAGGAAGACGAGTTTGCGCTGTGCAATCTCGGACTGCCCTCCCCTTACCAGAAGATCGCCTTTCCCAATCGCAATCCCTGCCCCGAATATTTCAGTCTGGAAGACGTCCCGTCGCGGGAGCTGCAGCGCTGGAAAGACGGCTTCGTAAAATTTCTCAAGCAGCTGACGATACGCAACCCCAAACGTATCCTGTTGAAATCCCCCACCCACACTTATCGAATCAAGGTCTTGCTCGAGCTGTTTCCGGATGCACAGTTCGTTCATATCGTGCGCGACCCTTACACCCTGTTTCTCTCGACGATGCATTTGTGGAAATCCTTGTACGAGGCTCAGGGCCTGCAAGAACCGAAATACGACGATCTGGAAGACTATGTGTTCGAAAATTTCTTGCATATGTTCCAGAAGATCAAGGAAGCACGCCCGCTGCTCCACGCCCCCCGCTTCCATGAACTGCGATACGAGGACCTCGTGCAAGATCCGGTCGGGCAACTCCGTAAGCTGTATGACCAGCTGGAACTAAGCGATTTCGAGCGAATGCTTCCCAAATTGAAGCAGTACCTAGAAGAGACGAACGATTATCGTACCAATCGCTACGACCTCACCCCGGAACTGAGGGAGGAAATTACTCGACGCTGGGGGCAGGTAATAGAACGCTATGGGTATGCGAGCGGACTGGGCACCCCTATGCGCAGGAATGATGCGGCTTAGGTTGAGGAGGCTCCGATTATTAACCCGGCCTATAAATATAGGCCGGGTTAATCCGGGGCAAGGATGCCCCGGCGCGGCGACAAGCCGCGTGAGCCCAGGCCGGGCGTGTACCGGGCCTGGGCGGCGGCCCGAAATACCAGGAGGGTATTTACGGGCCTGATTAATAACTTATTGCCGTTCCGCAAAACGGGTGGATCGCACCGAAAGGCAGCGTAGACAAATGGCTGGCGATGGAAACGGCCAACGATGCCGCCATGGAGAAGTTTCATTTCGGAATTGTCATCGGCATTTCTGCGAATGTTTCGGGACGCATGACGAAAGACTATCCGTTATGTCCGGACATCCGTTTGATGGTGGCAATTCCGGTGAAAACACAGTGGTTTGAAACAATTGGAGGAATAATCATGAACAGCTTTTCGCAACGCTCCAATCTCAGCGAGCTCCTCGACGACCCAACGCTCGGCGGTGATGATCTGATCAAAAACCTAGAGGATATCGCCAGGGTCAACCGCTGGCTGGGCGGAGAAAAAGCGTTGGTTTCGGCCATCGCACCGTTACTTGAACAGCATGATTTCGGCCGTCCGATAGAAGTTGTTGATCTGGGTTGCGGTAGCGGCGATCTTCCCAGAGCAGTCGTCAAATGGTGTCGAAGGAAAAACATCCCGGTTTCAGTAACCGCCGTCGATATAAACGACTCGATTATTCGGTATGCGACTTCGCAATCGAAAGATTTTCCGGAGATACGCTTTGAAAAGATAGATGTTTTTTCGGACGAGTTTAAAAAAAGGCGGTTTGACATCGTCGTGATGAGCTTGTTTCTTCACCATTTCGACAACCGAAAGGCAGAAGAATTGTTGAAGAATTCTTACGAGCAGTGCAGGTTGGCAGTTGTGGTCAACGACCTGCACAGAAGTCCTGTTGCTTATCATCTTTTTGAATTGTTCGCCTTTGTTACAGCCTCATCCACCATTACCCGTCACGATGGATTAATCTCCATCCTGCGGGGATTCCGGAAAAAGGACCTGGAGAGGCTGACAGACGAATTTTCTGAGGCAAAGAGGAATATTAAATGGAAATGGGCATTTCGTTGGCAACTGGCATTAGAAAAAGAAATTCCCGCAACCGAAAGAGTATATAAAACGAAATAAAAACCCGAATTATCGCAACTTTAATAGTACTGCCTGAACTTGCACCGTCCACTGCATAGACATCGAATATACAAAGAGCTTTCATGGGCTAAAAAATAATTCATTAATATTAGACTCCCGGCGTTTTTCAGTTAATCAAAACTCGCTGAGAGCCGGCATTTTATTCCATTCGGCTTTCGATAGGGTGGGTTACGGCGCACGCAAAGCGCGGTGATCGGCGGTCAATCAGTGCTGATGTGCGCCTAACCCACCCTACGAAAGCAAGTCCTTATCGAAAGCGATTTGGAATTAGCCTTTCAAGCAAATAACAGTGTCAGAAAATTTTACAATCGATTCGCCATACCAAGCCAAGTAATTAACCTATAATTATAATTATAAATATACACATGATCCTGACATATTACGATTTCGGCTCAGCCTACGTTCGCTGAATATCATTTTTCCAAAGAATTGGCATAACTTCCCCGCGTGATCGGCAATATCAAGGTGTCAGAAAATTTTACAGACACTTTACTATCTCCAAGCAAATAATTGATCTAATTAAAAATATAGATATGGCATAAGATTCGCGTAATAAAATATTCGGTGCCATACCGAAATCTTGTAATAAAAATTCAAAAACAACTCAGGAGGAGAATGAAAGCAACCACTTAATTCAACGATTACATATACCAAATATGCGAGTTCTGCCCGGTTACGGGCAATATGATACGAACAGGAAACATGCACTTTGGAAAAAGGAGTATCGACATGATCAAGTGCAATTGGCGAGTTGTTTTTCCCTTATCTCTTTTTATTTTCCATTCGGCGGTAACGGTTTCCCACGCGCAGACCGCTACTGTCTTGGCGAAGGCCGTCCCGGATGAGTGTTGGAACGGTTGCGGCATGCCTTATGTCGCCGCGTCGGCAAATGGAGCCTGCCCCACCGGCACGACGCCCAAGCGAAATCAGGCCTATCTTTGGGGTCTGGCCCAATGGAAACAGACCCTCTGGATCGGAACTGGAGCCAATGTCGCGGGTATAGGACAAACCGCAGGCGACGGATTGCAGGAATGCGATTTCGCTAACGATTCCACCGGCAATCCCATCAACGTCCTCGAGGGCTCGCTGAGCCAATACCCCGGCGTTCCCGTACCATTGCGCCAATTCCTGGGCGACTGGAGACCGCCGCAGGTATGGGTTTATGACATCGCCACCGGTAAGCAAACCAATGTTACGCCGAACGACCCTCTCATCAACGAGACCTTGGGCTTGCGGTCGGCCGGCGTATCCAATGGCGTGGCAATACTCGCCGGTCCGGGCCAGCTCGGGGTGAGCGTCAATTTGTTTGCCTTCGATGCCGATACCAAACAATATCTCGGCTCGACGACTTTGTTGCGATACGCCAACATCCGCAAATTCGTCTCTGCGCAGGGCGCCATGTATACCGGCGTGCAGACACTCACCGGAGGCGGCGAAATACTGCGCTGGACGGGAACTCGAAGCAATCCTTTCAGCTTCACGACAGTGGGTATGGTAGACAACGATGCGGTCAATCTGGCCGTGCACGAAGGGCGTCTTTTCGTGGCCACCTGGCGTCCGTCGACACTGTCCAGCTCGGTCGGCAGCTTCCTCGGAACCAACAACCCGCCGGCCGGGATCTGGATGAGTCCGCCGATTCCCGCAGGAGGCTTGCGGCTTATCCATGCCCCTCTTTGGACCAAGGTTTGGGAAGTAAATGACTACGAAGTCGACGACCTCGTTGCCTCGACCCAAGGGGTGGGCGACTTGGCCTCGTTCGCCGGTTACCTCTACTGGGGACATATGAACCCGCCGTGGTCGGTCTATAGCACGTTCGTGAGTACCTACGGAGAGCCCCAGGATCGTACCGAAACCCAAAAGAACCTCAGCCGGGCCATTCCGATCTTCCGCGGCCGCAATTTCGGTAGCAGTCCCGAGATTCAACTGCTCTACGGGGAAAAGCAGTTACCGAAATACAACGGCAGCACTTGGAGCATGGTGGATAACAATCTGGGCGGCATGACCCCGCTCTACGGCGCGGCGGGCTTCGACGTTCCGACCAATGTCTATACCTGGACCATGGCGGTTTTCCAAGGAAAGCTGGCCGTGGGAACGCTCGACTCGGGATCCAGCGTCAACTTCAGCAAGAATCCCGGTGCCGACCTTTGGGTCTTCCCCGATGGGAATTCCAAGGCAGTACCATGGACCATAAACGGCTTCGGCCATCCCGAAACCGTTATGGGTGTGCGGAACATGCTTCCAACGAAAGATGTCCTCTATGTGGGATCGTCCAGCAGAGCAAATCTCTCTCCGGATGGCGGTTGGAAACTCATCGGAGTAAAGCCGTAACATCGAGAGATCGGGAAAGGAGTGCCGCAGCGCGGCACTCCTTAAATCAGGCAGACAAAAGCAAATACCATGTAGAGCGGCTAGATGGGGGAACTGTCCCGTACCTATTCGTAGGTCGGCAACCCGTTGCCGACGAAGCCGCTTTTCCGACCTATTCCACGTTGGGAGCGCTACGCCAAGCCGGAAAATGCTCTCAATGGCGCAACGGAATCGCTACCAAGACGACGCCGACATCTACCAAAATAGAAAACCGTCGAACGCGTTGGGATGTTTTCTGCTTTTGCTCCATGAGCCCGATTGTTGCCATGCCCGCCAAATTGCCTCCGGCACGGCGGAAAGCGTAACCGAGCGGGTCTTGGGCACTAAATCGAGCCCGACCTCGAAACCATGGTAATTCCGAATCATGTCCATCGTGATTGGCCCGCGTATGGAATCACGTATGGGCGGCCCGATCATGACTCGCGCGTTACTCAGTTCCCTCCCGGAAAGCGCCACTACGGTCTTTCCCTTCCATATGGGCTGGCACTCGATCAATTCGCCCGCCTTATTGAACACATAGAGATCGAGATCGATCAGCAATCCACTGAGGCCTTCATACAAGGCAATGAATGAAAAAACCTCGATCCTCTCGTCTTGCCGCATGTTTGCTGGCATGAGTCACCTTTAACGCATTAGATCAGTCTCTGACTCCGCACCGAGGCGGCCCCCAAAAAAACGGCTCTTACCGGTGCGCCTTTAGATACGTGTCCAGGAATCGCCGCACCCGTCGGGTACTAGAGTACGGAAGCAACATGAGAACGCCGCCGGGGAAAAGATTAAAGAAAGATGAGGATCGCCGGTGCCGACGATCGATTCTTCGGCCGGCGAAGTAGGATAGGTCAGGCGCGCAGCGACCTCGAATCGGCGGGTTACGCGGAGCCTAGGGGCTAACCTGCCATCGATGGGTTTCGCTTCGCTCTACCCATCGTACGATGAATGTTCGCTCGAATGTCGAATGGAATTACGGTGCCGATCGGGCTTGCTCGGCCTCGGCAATCGCCCACGCGGCGTTGATCAAGCCGATATGGCTGAAGGCTTGCGGGAAGTTGCCGAGCAGCTCGCCCGTGCTCGGATCGACCTCTTCGGCGAGCAGGCCCACATCGTTGGCATAAACGGCGCCGCGGGCCAGGATGCCCTTGGCGCGCTCGACCTGTCCTGCCAAAGCGACTGCGTGGGCAAGCCAGAAAGTGCAGAGCAGGAAAGTGCCCTCCTCTCCTTTCAACCCGTCGTCGGCGCGATAGCGGAATACCAGCCCCCGTTTGTCCGTCAGCTCCCGCTCGATCGCATCGATCGTCGCCAGCATGCGGGGATCGTCCGCCGGCAGGAAGCCGACCAGCGCCATCATCAGGACCGAAGCATCGAGCTCGTCCGAACCGAACGCCTGAGTAAAGGACTGAGCCCGCTCGCTCCAACCCTGGGTAAGAATCGCCTGGCGGATTTCCTCGCGGACGGCGCGCCAGCGCTCGACACGATCCGCGGCGCCGAGCAGATCTGCGAGCCCGATGGCCCGGTCGAGGGCGACCCAGCACATCAGTTTCGAGTACAGGAAGTCTCGCGGCGGACCGCGGATTTCCCAAATGCCCTGATCCGGATCGCGGTAATAACGACCGGCAGCGTCGGCGACATCGGCGAGAAAATTACGGGTGATGGGATCGAGAGTGGTGAGCTGTCCCTGTAGCCGGTACGCTGCGTTCAACAGCTCGCCGTAGACATCGAGCTGCCGCTGATTCCAGGCGCCATTGCCGACCCGGACCGGACGGCTGGCCCGCCAGCCGGACAGATGTGGCAGCTCGCGTTCGGTCAGATCGTGCTCGCCGCCGATGCCGAACATGATCTGCATATCCACGCCGCGCTCGATCTGGGTCAAGGCCGAGCCTGCCAAGAAGTCGAAGAATTTATAGGCTTCGTCCGGACAGGCCGCCACCCACAGCGCTTCCAGGGTGAAACTCGCATCGCGCACCCAAGTGTAGCGGTAGTCCCAATTGCGGCTGCCGCCCACGGCTTCCGGCAGCGAAGTCGTCGGTGCGGCCACGATGGCGCCGGTCGGAAAATAGGTCAGCCCCTGAAGCACGCGCCCGCTGTGGCGGACGAGCTCCCGCCACGGTCCTTCGTAGTTCTGGTGGAGATCGGACCAGCTGCGCCAGGCGGTGATGGTGTCGTCCAACCGTTCGGCGATATCCGCTTCGGTCCAGACTCGAGGCGCGGCTTCGGAACTCGAACGATGCTGCAAGGCGAAGTCCAGGCGTTGGCCGGCTTCGATTCTCACGCCCGCCCATGCCGTCGAACGGGTGATTTGAAACGGCACGGGCGAACTGAGATGGAGCACCGAGGCGCCGCCCCGCGCGGATACGCCGCCAACGACCGGAACCAACAAGGGAAAGACCAGCCCATACTCCGGCCGGGGCGCGTACTCGATCTCGAGGTCTGCGTGCCCGGCCAGGCATCGGACGCTGCGGATCAGGGTATGCGGCGCGTCGGCGCCGAGCTGGTGGCCGCGTTCGTTGGGTCCCATCGCCAGCGCGTCGGTCAGAACCACGGTGCCGGTCGGCGTCTCGAAGGTCGTTTCAAGCACCAGGGTGCCGTCGAGATACCGGCGGCGCGTCGATGCTTGGCCAACCGGGCGGATGGCCCAATGGCCGCCGTCCGTATCCAGAAGCCGCGAGCAGATCGCGGGCGCGTCGAAACGGGCAAAGTTAAGCCAGTCGACCGAGCCGGCGCGGCTGACCAGGCCGGCCCCGTGGCAATCGGACAGAAAGGCGTAGTCAGCGATGGGAAGCTGGCTCACGGCTGTATCTCCAGTCGGATGGGACGCAGGACAAGCACCGAACGCACGGAGTGAGACCTTGATCGATTCGACCGACAGGGCATGCGGGAGTGCCTTCGCTCCGTCTGAAACCGGAAGCTCTGACAAAGGTAAATCATGGCGGCATGCGGAACTCCGGAACGGCCGGACCTCGCGAGAAATCAAACCAGATGTTGGTTCCCAACCTCAAGGTTGGGAACCCAAGTCTTGGAGGCTCCGGCTTCCTGCCCTTTGCGAGGCTGGAGCTTCCAAGGCCGTATTCCCAAGCAGGAGCTCTCATCGTTATACACAACTTACGAGCGACCCGAAACGTGCCCGGACCCGTCATTCCGGCAGGGAAGCCGGAATCCAGCCACACGGAGGTGAAGCGGCGGGCCGGAGCTGTGCTTCGGATAAGCCAGCGTGCGACCGGCCGGTTACCATCCATGGCCCTGGATTCCGTCGTCCATGGACGGAATGACGGTGACGACCACCCGCTGGGTCTTGTGTATAACGATGAGAGCAGGAGCTTGGGATCAAGCGGAAGTAGACGTTGAAATTCCCCGCTCGATGGAGGTCACCATGACGAGCCAGAACGCTTCGAGCACCATCAACGACAATTCGGCCTGGCCGGACCTGCCTTTGCAGGCATGGCAAGACACCTATGCGACCTTGCATATGTGGACACAGATCGTCGGCAAAATCCGGCTGGCCTTGACGCCCTGGATCAACCACTCCTGGCATGTCGTGCTTTATCTGACGACATCCGGGCTGACGACCTCGCCGATTCCCTATCGTGACCGAACGTTCCAGATCGATTTCGATTTTATCGAGCATCGACTCGTGATCCGGACCAGCGACGGCGCGGCGCGACAATTCCCGCTTCTACCCTGCACGGTGGCCGATTTCTACCGGGAAATTTTTGCCGCGCTTCGGGCGCTGGATATCGAGGTCGCCATACGGAAAAAACCCAACGAGGTCGCCCGCGCGATTCCCTTCGACCAGGATCGGGAACACGCCGCCTACGATGCCGAGCACGCCCACCGGTGCTGGAGGGTGCTGGCCCAGGCGGATAGCGTATTCAAGGCATTCCGCGCGCGCTATATCGGCAAATGCAGTCCGGTGCATTTTTTCTGGGGCAGCTTCGACCTGGCGGTCACACGCTTCTCCGGCCGGCGCGCGCCCGAACACCCCGGCGGCGTGCCCAATCTTCCCGATTGGGTGGTCCGCGAGGCCTATTCCCATGAGGTAAGCAGTTGCGGCTTCTGGCCGGGTAACGATGCTGTCCCGTTTCCAGCCTTCTACGCCTATGCCTACCCTGAACCGAAAGGTTTTCCGGACGCACCGGCACGTCCCGAAAGCGCGTTTTACAGCCCCGAGCTCAAGGAATTCGTCCTGCCTTATTCCGAGGTGCGGCAGGCGGATTCACCCGGCCGGCTGCTGCTGGAGTTTCTCCAAAGCACCTATGACGCGGCCGCCGATCTGGGACACTGGGATCGGCCGTCATTGGAACGGAGCCTATCCGGCAAAGAGCCTACCTTCCCCACGACCTAAAACTTGCCCGAGCGGAAATCGTGCATGGCCTGTTCGACCTCGTCGCGCGTGTTCATCACGAAAGGTCCCCACTGCACAATCGGCTCGTTGAGGGGACGGCCGGCGACGAGCAACGATCGAGCCCCGCGCGAAGCCGTCAGCCGCACGCCATCGGCATCCGCGCGGTTGGTCAGGACCGCGAGCTGACGGGCGCGCACCGGCTCGCCCCGTGTGCCGACGCCGACTTCGCCTTCGTAAACGTACAGAAACGCGTTGTGTCCCCCAGGGATCGGCGCCTCGTAAGCGCTTCCGGCCGGCATTTCGAGATCGAGATAGAGCGGCTCGGTCGCCTCGCGCCTGACCGCGCCGCCGATGCCCGCAACCGATCCGGCGATGATCCGGATGGTCACGCCTTCGGCCGTGGTGGTGCTCGGGATCGCTTCCGCCGAAATGTCCCGGTAGCCGGGCTCGGTCATCTTCTCGCGCGCGGGCAGATTGATCCAAAGCTGGAAACCGTGCATCAGCCCCTGCTCCTGCTCGGGAAGCTCGGAATGAATGATGCCTCGACCCGCCGTCATCCATTGCACGCCGCCGGCAGCCAGCAAGCCTTCGTGGCCGGCGTTGTCGCGATGCCGCATGCGTCCCGCGAGCATATAGGTCACGGTCTCGAAGCCCCGATGGGGATGATCGGGAAAGCCGGCGAGATAGTCGTCCGGATTGTCGGAGCGGAACTCGTCGAGCATCAGAAAGGGATCGAGCCGCCGCTGCAAGTCCGGGGTCAGCACGCGCAGCAGTTTTACGCCCGCACCGTCCGAAACGGCATTGCCGGTGACCAGTCGCTCGACCTCGCGGGTTACAAAATTCGGAGAGGTGGTCATGGGTGTTCTCCTCAAACAATTTGTCAAACATCGATCGGTTTCGCCGCAGTCGTTACCGCTCGGGAACCGGCAAGCCGGGCGATCTGCCCGAGCGCATCGGTTTCCGCTTGCCCCTTGGCGGTCTCCCCCAAAGCCAGTCCTTCGGCATAGACGAAATTGACGTCCGTCATCCCGAGGAAACCCAGCACATTGCGCAGGTAAGCGGTTTGGGTGTCCTGCGGCGTGCCACGATGGACTCCGCCGCGGGCGGCGAGCACGAACACCTGTTTGTCTTGGACCAAACCGACCGGGCCGTTTTCCGTGTACTCGAACGTGATTCCGGCGCGGGCGACGTGGTCGATCCAGGCTTTGAGAGTCGACGGGATGCCGAAGTTGTACATGGGAACGCCGAGCACGAGGACATCCGCCGCCTGAAGCTCCGCAATCAGTTCGTCCGAAAGTTCCACTGCCGCCCGCTGCTCGGGAGTGCGCCGTTCGGCCGGCGCGAAGAAGCCTGTGATTGCGGTCTCGTCCAGGTGCGGAATCGGCTCGCGGCCGAGGTTGCGGGTGACGATCCTGTCCTCCGGATGCCGCGCGCGCCACTGGGTGATGAAAGCGTCGGCGAAGCGGTTGGCGTTGCCGGTGTCGGACAAACTGGTCTTGATTTGCAGCACGTTGGCCATGGCGATCTCCTGGTAAGAATCGATAGACGGCACCAGGATAGGTTTGTATGACTCGATTAAAAAGCGCAAAATTCTGGGCATTCTTATCGAAGAATTCGATCATATGAAGATTCCCCGGACCACTCTCGAGCAATGGCGGGTATTGCAGGCGATCGTGGAATACGGCGGATTCGCCCAGGCCGCCGAAGCGCTGCATCGCAGCCAGTCGTCCGTCAGCTATACGGTCGGCCGGCTGCAGGAGCAGCTCGGACTGAAACTGCTGGAGATTCACGGCCGCAAGGCAAAGCTCACCGAATCGGGAGAGACGCTTCTGCGCCACGCAGAAGAACTGCTCGGCGAAGCGCTCAAACTGGAGAAACTGGCCCACAGTCTGGTGCAGGGGTGGGAAGCGGAAATCCGGCTGGTGGTCGACGCGTTGTTCCCCACTCCCCTTTTGCTGCGCATGCTGAGGGAATTTGCGCCCCTCAGCCCGCACACGCGCGTGCTGCTCAGCGAAGAGGTGCTGTCCGGCACCGACGAGGCGCTGATCATGGGCCGCGCCGATCTCGCGATCGGCGGACAAGTCCCGCCGGGATTTTTGGGAGATCACGTGCTGGACGTGGAACTCGTTGCCGTGGCTCATCCCGACCACCCGCTACACCGGCTCGGACGAACCCTAGATGCCGATGACTTGAGCCGGGAACTGCACGTCGTCGTGAGCGATTCGGGCACACTGGCGCCGCGCGATTCCGGGTGGCTCGGCGCGACGCGGCGCTGGAGCGTGACCAGTCCCGAGAAGCGGATAGCCTTGTTATGCGCGGGGCTGGGCTTCGGCTGGATTCCGTGCCATCTGATCGAGGAGCCGCTCGCCTCCGGCCGGCTCAAGCCGCTGCCCCTGCGCGATGGACAGCGCCGAAAGGTGCCGCTGTATCTCATCTTCGCCCAGCCCAAGCTTGCCGGCCCCGCCACCCGCAAGCTGGCCGAACTGATCCGCGCCTGCGCCGCCGAAGGCGGAACCGGGATGAACAGCGGTTCCGTCTAGCCCGCAGTTCTCCGATTTCTCCCGCAGCGGACTCCGATTCGCTTGGCTTGTTGGCGAGCTGTGCTCTGTCTCACCGTGGGGAAGGACATTGTAAAAGCTGCCTCTGTGCATGAATCTTTACACAAATCGTCACCCCGGCAAGGAAGGGTGTCTTCGGTGCTCCCGAAGACACCGTTTGCGATCGGAAGGATGTCTCCGGCGCTCAGCGAGCTTAAAGCCTATCCTTTATAAAACCGTCGAATCGGAATTATCATCCGCGCTTGCAGCGGACGTCATACGAACACTTTGGACTTATCAAGGGGGGGTAGGAACATGAGCGAGTTCCCGGCTTACGACGAGGTGCATGTCATCTCCGATATCCACATGGGCGGCAAGCCCGGCTTCCAGATCCTTAGGGAGACCCAGCGTCTCGCCAACTATATCCGGTGGGTGGCGGCGCAGCGTCCCGAAGGGCGCGTCGCGCTGATTCTGAACGGCGACGTGTTCGACACCCTGGCCGAGGACATCCGGGGCTACGTCGCCGTCGACGAGGCGACGGCCACGCTGACGCGGATCATGGACGACAAGTCGTTCTCCGGAATTTGGGAGGCTCTCGCGGATTTCGTGAAGAAGAAAGGACGCACGCTGGTGATCGTCATCGGCAACCACGACATCGAAGTGTCCTTTCCCTCGGTCCAGCGCCTGATTCTGTCGCGGCTCGCGGGCGAAGACCTTCTCGCCAGGGCAAGGATCGAATTCTCCACCACCGGCGCGGGCCACACCTGCCTGGTCGGCAATGCCCGCGTCTTCTGCACCCACGGCAACGAAGTCGACGCCTGGAACTACAACCGCTACGAAGATCTGGCGAAAGTCGCGCGGCGCCTGAATGCCGGCCGTTCGCTCGAACCGAGCGAATGGTACCCGAACGCCGGCACCCGCATGGTCAAGGAAGTCATGAACGAAGTGAAACGCCGGTACGCGTGGATCGATCTGCTCAAGCCCGAGACCTCCGCCGCCGTCGGAACCCTGGTGGTGCTCGATCCTTCCCAGGCGGCCAAGATCAACAGCCTGCTGTCGATCCTGGGCGAGCGCCAACGGGGCAGCGGACAGGTGGACCAGCGCCTGTCGGCGGAAGGATTCCAGCCCCGCCAGGCGACCGGCGCGCCCGCCATCACGGTCGATCAGCTGCTGGGGCCGAACGTTTCGGCCGGCATCCAGGGCGGAGGCCCGGCCGGCGCACAAACCGCCGACGACATGTTGCTGGCCGCCGAGAAGGGCTTCAAGCAACCCGGCGCTCGCGCGACACCCGCGAACGAAACTCTGGGTACCGGCGGCCTGATCTGGGATCGCCTCACCGGCTGGATCACCGGGATCGGCAAGGATGAAGCGCTGCGGCGCGCGCTCAAGGATT
Organism: Methylocaldum sp. GT1BB; assembly: GCF_051027545.1. Taxonomy (NCBI): domain Bacteria; kingdom Pseudomonadati; phylum Pseudomonadota; class Gammaproteobacteria; order Methylococcales; family Methylococcaceae; genus Methylocaldum; species Methylocaldum sp. GT1BB. The sequence continues at coordinate 656,370 of NZ_CP194902.1, forward strand.
GGCTCGCGGGCGACAAAACCTTCGACATCACCGATCAGGACGACACCTATAAGCAGGTGACGGCTTCGGTCGGCGGCTCCACCGACTTCATCGTCACCGGCCATACTCATCTCGAACGCGCCATTAAGATGGGCGGCTCCCGCTATTACTTCAACAGCGGCACCTGGATCCGCCTGCTGCGGTTCAGCGACGCCATGCTCAAGGACACGGCCTCTTTCAAGCCGGTGTACGAGGCGCTGACCGACGGCGGGATGGCGGCCATCGACAAGGCGAAATTCGGCGGCGAATCGTTCGTGATGGACCAAACCAGCGCTGTCTCGATCTCGCTGGAAGACGGAAAAGTCGTCGGCCGTCTGACCCATATCGAGGGAAACGGCACGGGCAAGCCGCGGGTTATCGAACAATTCGCGAGGCCCTGAGATGAGCGAAATTCGCAACGTCAAACTCGAACTGCTCAGGCCGGGCCCCGCGCACAATCAATTGTTGTCGCCGCTGACGCCGTATCTCGCGCTGTGCGGCGCCGACGGTCCGGTGACCGTACACATGCCGTTCGAGCAACGGCAACTGCTCAACCGGCTCGAACGCCTGCGGTACGACATAGACGGAAGCCCCGTCGCCGCCTCGCAGCGCGAAAGCGAGATGCGGGAAATGGGCGAGGCGATCGGGCGGGTGCTCGGACAGGTTCCGGCGCTGCTCTCGGAACTGTCCGACCCGCGGGCCGACGGCGGGAAACTCGTGCATCTCAGGCTTTCGCTGTCCTCTTTCGAGCTGGGCATGGTGCCGTTCGAGACGGCTATCGCGCCGGACGGTTTTCCGGGTTCCGGATCTCCCCTGTTCCTGCAGTCGCGCACCCCTATCGTGATGACCCGGGAAGTCCGGCGCGGACGGCCGCTGCCGGTCGACTGGAACCGCCCTCCGCGCATCCTGTTCGCGTTCGCATCGCCCGGCGGCCTCCCGCCGGTGCCGGCGCAAGACCATTTGCACGCGATCCGGCGAGCGATCGATCCCTGGATCAAGATCAAGGACACGCCCGAGGAACGCATCCGGGAGGTCAAGCAGATCCTGACGGTGCTGCCCAATGCCAGCCTGGAGCAGATTCGGGAAGCCTGCTCGACCACCCAGTACGCTTACGTGCACATCCTGGCCCACGGCGCGCCGATCAATAACTCCGGCGACCGCCACTACGGCGTCATGCTGTGCAGCGATTCCAATTCCGCGCAAGGCGACGTGGTCGACGGCGAACGCCTGGCGATCGTACTCACGGCGCGGGACTCCTCCGGGACAACCAAATATCGCCCCAACGTGGTCACGCTCGCGACCTGCGATTCCGGCAACATCGAGTCGGTGCTGATACCCGGCGGCAGCATCGCTCACGAGCTCCACGCGGCAGGCATTCCCTGGGTCATCGCCTCGCAATTCCCCCTCTGGATGCGGGCCTCCTCGATCGCGGCCGAGGTGCTCTACAGCGGCCTTTTGAGCGGCACCGATCCCCGCTGGGTGCTCTACGACCTGCGCCAACGGCTTCGTACCGATTCGCCCGGCACCCATGACTGGGCGAGCATCGTCTGCTACGCGACCGTGCCCTGGAACTTCGAGCGGCAGGTGGACGCCTTCCGCGACGAACGCATCCGCAGCCGGCTCGAGGTGAAGTTCGACCGGATAGACGAACTGGTCGGCGCCAACGCGGACGGCCGGAGAGCCGCCGAGGCGCGCAACCCCGCCGATCGGGATGCTGAACTGGAAGTTCTGTGCGAGTCGATCCGCGCCGAACTCAAGGCCTGGTGCGCCGAGCCCGTCACGGAGAAATCGCCTGCGCAAAAGGCCAAGCGTCTCGGCATGAATGCCGCCAGCGAGAAGCGCATCGGAATCGCCTATTTTCTGATCGCGGCAAGCGAAACCGGCGATGCCGAGGTCACCCGCGCGAAGCTGGAAAAAGGCAAGAAAGCCTATGCATCCTCTCGTGATCTCTATCGCGAAGCATTGGAGATCGAGCCTTCCAACCCGTGGGCCATTACGCAGTATCTTTCCATGCTGGCGATGCCGGTCCTGGCGGGCAGTGCCGAGGTTTGGAAGTCGCTCGCGAAGGATTACGGCCTCTGGTGGGCCGCCGCCCGGCAGCTCGCCCATTGGCAGCTTTACAAAACCGCGGGCGAAGAGCGCGCCTATGTGCTGGCCACACTCGCCGAACTCGCCCTGCTGGGTGTTGCCTATGGCGCGCCAAAATTCAGCGCCAGCCAGGCGGAACAGGAAATCAGGGAGTTCTGCGGTGAAATGCTCTGCCTGCTGGGTCCCGATGCCTTCCCGATTCTTTCGACCCAGCGCCAGTTCAGGCGCTATCTCGAGTATTGGCAGAGGGACCAGTGGAACGAATTGGCCAGAACCGCGCTATCGGCGCTAGGCGACGAATCCCTGTCCCAGGCGAAGCCTTGCTGACGGACAAGAGCAAGGTTCCGAGTCTTGTGTCCGGAGTCGGATGGATTATCCCATTCGGCATTCGAGTGAACATTAATCGTAGGGTGGGTTAGCGAAGCGTAACCCACCGATTCGAGGTCGCTCGGTGGGTTACGGCCTCGCGGCCTAACCCACCCTACGAAAATTAATGCCTTATTGAAAGCGATTTGGAATTAGGCGCGCACCGCCACGAACGGTTCCGTGACCACGGACTCTCTACGCGCCGTAACCCACCGGTTCCGCGGCTTGGCCCGGTGGGTTACGGCGCGCGGAAGCCCCTCAAGGAACGTGGCCGGTTCGATGCGATGCTCACCAAACCCGTCGTGCTTTGCGCGTTCCCGGATGGTCACGTCATCCGCCCCGCCTAACCCGAGCCAATGACGGAGCAACAGTCAAACAACGAACGCCCGACACCCGCTATCAGTGCAACCGCCCCAAGTGGCGGCGGTCGAGAATCGGCCTATCTCTCCTGGAGAGCTTGGCCGGTCGTAGGATTCTCGAACTCCGGCCATCGCTCCTCAAAACCGGGATCATAGATCGGTTCTTCGCCCAGAGCCGACAACCGACTATCGACGCATCGCGTGAAGTAGTCCTTTTCCACGCCTGCCTCGATATACTTCTTGGATTCGGCCAAACACCGAGCCTGAACCGCCCCGGCTAATTGCTGCCGCACCGCCGGATCCGACGCACATCCACCGATCAGACCCAACAAAGCTAAAAACACGAAACGCATAACGCCTCCAAAATCCCTTTAGGCCCGTACCGACTCTACCCAAAGAAAAAACTCCGGTCAAAACCCAATGCCGGTCAGTTATTAATCAGGCCCGTAAATACCCTCCTGGTATTTCGGGCCGCCGCCCAGGCCGGTACACGCCCGGCCTGGGCTCACGCGGCTTGTCGCCGCGCCGGGGCATCCCTGCCCTGGATTAACCCGGCCTATATTTATAGGCCGGGTTAATAAGCGTCATGCTAGCGGCGAATGCCGAAACGACAGGCCTTAGGACTGGCTGCCAATTACATCCCCGTCTACTTGAAAACGATTTCGCAGTAAGGTGGGTTAGGCGCGCATCGCATCGAACCTGCCAGGTTCCTGTGGGTGTTTCCGCGCGCCGTAACCCGCCGGTTCCGCGGCCTGGCTGCCGTACGATTAGAGCGTTTTTCATCCCGGTGTACGGATTCATGTCGGGCGGGAAGCACGTAGGTCGGCAATCCCTTGCCGACTTATCGGCTCGACAAAGGACTTTGTGGGAAGGGGCGTCCTGGCGCTCCAATCGCAAACGGTCATCCCAGGAGCGCCGGGATGACCCTTCCAATCGCAAACGGTCATCCCAGGAGCGCCGGGATGACCCTTCCAATCGCAAACGGCCTGGCCGGGAGCGCCGGCCAGGCCCTTCCCAGGGCGGCCGTTTGCGATTGGGAAGGGATTGCCGACCTACATATCGGGCTCCCTGATACCGGATCGGAAAATTCTCTAGGCGCGAGCGCATCATAAGACAACAGGGCGGTAGTTTTGAGCTTGGTTCGCTTTTACCCCTTTGCCGCTGGAAGACTTTACCGAGCAGAGTGAAGCTTTCCGAAAGGCCGTAACGCCGCCTCCAATCCTTTTTCTATCTATTCGTAAGTTCTGGCTTACACGATTTTCAGCCTTTTCCGACTCAAACCTGGCTTTTTTGAGCCGCGAAGTCACTAGACTTATCTGCTGGGATTATTCGAAACGACGTTTAAACATGGGTTACCGTCGCCGATATCGTCGCAAACGCTCGCGGTCAGGGGGTGTTGAGTGACACGACTCACATTGCAAACCGTTTGTCATGGAAAGGTGCAGTGCTCTTTGGCCTTGTACTGTTTGTGATGTTCTATTGGTTGCTGCCGGCGTGGATGAATCATCTCCTTGAAAGCCGTCGCAGCAGCATGTTTTTCCCTGCGGTTGAGGCGATCTTCACTCGGCGGATTCATTGGCTTCAATGGTTGGGCATCGCCTTTGCCTTGATCTGCGGTTTTTTCGCCGTTAGCAACTATTTGTCCGCCGGTCGCCTGAGCCCTAAAGGTGAGCGCCATGTGAGTTTCTTTAGTCGGCTCTTGGCCAGGTTCCTGGATTGATCGGCGTAAATTGGGCCAATCTTATTCATTCTTCCAACCTAATTTGGCACCGCCGCAGGCGGATCATCAACAACTTTTCGGAGATTTAGATGCGCATGTTGCTATTGGTCGCAATCCTGGCCGGAGTCAGCTGGTATTACTTCATCGGCGGGCGCAAGATCTCGGACGATCAGGTCAGGGCCTTCTACCAAATGCAGACCCACGCGACGTTGAGCCGCAATCCAGAAGCGCTCTGCAATTTATTGGATAACGACTTTGAGAGTCGCGGCATATCAGTCGTTTACGGCCAACGAGTGGAGGTCACGCAGAACAAAGAGGAAACCTGCGCGGCCTACAAACAGATGTACCAGGGGATAGCTGACATCGGAGCGCGCCTAGGCGGTATAGCCACGCTCGGCTACGAGCATCACATTGACGAAGTCGAGGTCTCGTCGAATCGGAAATCCGCCATTGCGTCCGTTCACTTCGCCCTCACAGTCGCCGGCTCCGTCATGCAATATCGCGGGCACTCCAAAGATACGCTGATCCGCCGAGCCGGCCGCGTTCTCCTCCTGCGCAGTGAAGAGAAATCGAGCATCGGCAATGGCTAGCCGGCATCCAACAATTGGTTCGTAGGACAACGTCGGAAACAGCGGACGAATCTCGCTTTTCCTTTCGAGTTAGAGGCTGTTTTCTATTCACCCGATGTTGGCCGAACTCTCGAACAATCTCTTATCTTTTCCGTTTTCTCAAATTCAGCCAGGACAAACCCGAAATGGACAGTAAAAGAGTGAGAGGTAGAGAAACGTCTTAAAAATTGCTTACTGGTACGAACAGGGGGAGGATCGACGCGACACTGTTTCCGAAACGTTATGAGAAGCTCCGTAAGCATCCCTTGATTCTTACGTCGTCCATAGCTAACAGAAATCGATGGCTTCCCGGCGAGTTACATTATCGACACGGAACTGTACGGGGATTTGGGTGAAGTTGATGTCCCCAAAAATACGCCGGTCGGCTATTGTCCTCCCTCTCGTCAGCGCTTCTCCGGCGGTGGCTCGGCCACTTTCAAATATCTCTGCGATTCCTTGATTTCGGGGCTGATTTGCCCGGCATCGGGCAGGACCTTTCCCGTACAAAGCCAATAACCGTACTGTGGCCATTCGTTGGAAATCGCCTCGATATGCCAGGCGTAAACCTTCTGCTTTTTGTGTTCCAAATTGCTGAGCTGGTTCGTTCCTATCCCTGTCTTCTGGGCGAATTCGTCCCTCGTCAGGCCTAATGTCTTCCGTAGCTGCTTAATTCGGTCGTTCGCGGCAAATTCGTCAAGCATAGATCTCATACTTGTACTATTTACCGTAATGTATAAAATACATGTTCAAATAGCATGTTATTTCCCAATGTAACGCAATGAGGGGACATTATGGACGAACAGGCCATCCGTCAAGTTCTGTTGCTGCCGCACGTGCAGGTGATGCACCGGGAGAAGTTCGCGGAACTGGTGGGGGTATCGCCGGGTGTGGTGGAGGGGTGGGTCGATCGGGGTCAGGTGGACAGCATCGTCATCGGCAAGCATCGGTTGATCAACATGGTCAAGCTCACCCTGCGCTGCCTCGAGCAGGAGGCGTATTTCTAGCCAAGCCACAGGGAAAGCACCGATGTCTATCTATCAAACCAAGATGCCCCTCGGCGATCTCCACGCTGCCTGTCAGTCGATTGTGACCCGGCTGGTCGACTATGTCCGCCGCGGCGGCAGTGTCGAGCTCGGCTATTTGATGTACCGGAATCAGCTTCAAGGCTTTCTCCTCTTCACTGCCGGAACTGCGGGAGAGTCGATCGTCAAACATGCGCAAAACGCCCTGGACGCCGAGTACCGGCGCTTGACAAGCCGGCGCAATCCGGGCGAATAGTCCCTCTACCCAGAAGATGAAAACATCCGACAACCACGCCGGCGAACGCCCGATGAGCCTCCCCCGTTTCTCAAGGTTTCTGGCCCGAACCGAGACCCACATCGTTCTCGCCGCCCTCCTGCTCACCGCTGCCTGCATCGGCATCGGCGGCTTGATCGTCGATCGACTGGTGGCGCTTCGCCTCTTCACCGGGACGGGTGGTTAGATTCAGTCACGTGGGGCAGGCAAGGGCCCATTGACGTTGCAATGCGGGCGCCGCACGCCCGGCAACGAATGCCTGATATCCCTTTTCTTATCGGTTCATTGCTTCGGCACGAAGAGCGATTTTCGACAAAGTCAATGCACTTTCTTTTATTCCGATATCCGGACGAAATACGAGGAACCGGTAGAGTTCGAGCGCTGTTGGTTTTAGCTAACAGTACAAGATCCCATATAAATCATCGACATGAATAACTTAAAGCGTAAAGCCGTTGGGCTGCCCCAACAGTGAAATCCGAAGCTCTTCGGTTCAGCAACCCTGATAAGCATCTGATTTTTCATGGTTATTCATGTTTGGCACGGTTTATTCAATACATCGGTCATGGATATGCAAACCGGCAGATCCAGATAAAACGAATTCAATAAACAAAACAAAAAGGACACAGTTCCATGATCAAGAAAACCGCTTTTTCCCTTTCCAGCCTCGTTGCAGCCGCATGTCTGGCTACCGCAGTGAATGCCGAGACCAATAACGCCTATCCCGGCGCCAATGGCAAACCGTTTCAAGCTTTGCAGGGGCAGGTAAACGATTTGCAGAGCCAGCTGGACCAGGTGAAAGCCTCCCTGCAAGCGCAAATCGACGAGGCAAGTGCCAAGATAGTCATGCTGAGCCAAACAGCCAGTGAACACGAAACCGAGCTGAGCACGCTGAATACTCAACTTAACCTGTTACAAAACCAGTTGGCCACTCTGGAACAGACCAAGCAGGACCGTATCAACGGCGCTTGCGAAGAAGGCTATGCCATCCAGGAGATTCTGTCGGACGGAACCACAATCTGCGCTCGCGACGGCGGCAACGGTTTTAAGTTCGTGAAAGAGACCTTTAACGTCCTGCCCGGCGTATACCTCAATGAGGTCCTGAAATGCCCTGCCTCTCACCCGGTCGTTACAGGCGGCGGCTACTACGAAGGCGGCACGGTCAGCGCCGTTGCCAGCAGGCCCACGCCGGAAGGGGACGGTTGGACGGTGTTCTACAGCGCTGTCGTTCCGGGGGACATTTTGATGATTCATGCGATTTGTACGGTTCAATGAACCATGAATTGATCGCTCCCCGTTTTAAGGCCGGCATTGCCGGCCTTTAACGCTTGACCGATTCTTTACGGCCTGTTTTTTCCAGATACTCCACATAACTCGCACCCGCCCGGCGCAGGAACAACATCTGTTTCTTGAAGTTGCTGCAGTGCCTGCACATCATCAGGTGCAGCCGCACTGCCATTCGCTCTCTCAGACTCAAGTGAACGTCCAATGACTTGGACACCAGCTCACTGACTTCCCGGCAGGAACGCATGTTATTTATCTCCGGTCTGCTGTTTGCCGAACCACCGCGCTTCCAGACATGCCCGCAATCTCATGCGGGCACGATGCAACGTAACCCAATAATTGGTCGAACTGAGGTTAGCTTCCTTACAGATTTCTTCCGGCTCCAATCCGACCAGTTCCCTGAGCATGAATACTTCGGCCTGACGCGCCGGCAGATTCTGCTGGCACCACTCGTAGATACGCCAGAACTCCTCCTGTTCCAGAGCATTTTCAGGATGCGACCAGACCTTGGGCGGTGAGTGCCAACTCCCTTCGGCGTTGAACAAGTGCTCCTCAATGTCCTCGTCCGCCCCAACCCGGTCCGGCTCGAACAAACGGGTTTCTCGTGCGTCACGACGCTGTTGGTCGGCGATCTTGTGCTTCAGGATCCCAATCAGCCAGGTACGCAACGATGAGCGTTCGGCAAAACCGGCATCGGACTGCAAGGCCGCCAGCAAGGTTTCCTGCACCACGTCTTCCGCCAAGTCGGCATCACGCAGATGCAGCAGCGCATAGCGGAACAATATCGGGCGGTGTTGTATCAGCGTGTCATCGGTCAAGGCATGCCCCTTCGGTTTTCTTGTTCGCTTCGGGCCATTGTTCTGGTGCCTTTTCACTTTAACCTTTGCACTTTGCGGGCAACAAGCCGGCTGGAATTTCTCGATGCGCGCCTCGCAAGGAAACGTATATTTCACGCACTTTTGAACTCTTCGGCCAAATCAGTCGTAAGGTTCGGCCCCGGCCAGCGACTAAGAGCCTATCCCAGTAGGAACAAAAGCGTGATGAGCGACCTCTAATGCCGAAATTTCGAGTCAAGAGGGGCTCTTATGGGACTGGTGACGAAAGATGATGGCTGGCGCATTCCGGATGAGCTGTGGGAACGGATGGAACCGCTCTTGCCGCCGCGTAAACCGCATCCGCTCGGGTGCCATAACCCGCGGGTGCCGGACCGACAGGCGATGAATGCGATCTTGTTTGTGCTCCGGACCGGGTGTCAGTGGAATGCGCTGAACGCCACCGGGATTTGCTCCAGCAGTTCGGCCCATCGCCGCTTTGTCGAGTGGACCGAAGCCGGGGTGTTCCAGGCGTTCTGGCGCGAAGGACTGCTGACTTATGATGCGTTGAAGGGCTTGGACTGGTCGTGGTTGGCCATGGATGGGGCCATGACGAAAGCGCCGTTGGCGGGTTCAAAAAAACGGGACCGAATCCGACCGACCGGGGCAAACAAGGTGCGAAGCGAAGCCTGTTAACCGATGGCGCGGGCCTGCCGCTGAGTGTGGTGATTGCCGGCGCCAATCGGCACGACCTGAAGCTGGCGCGGTCCACCTTGGCGGCCATCGGCGTCCCGCGCCCTGTACCCACGCCGGAGCAGCCGCAAGGCTTGTGCCTGGACAAAGGCTATGACTATGACGAGGTGAGGGACTTGGCCAAGGCCTTTCAGTTTACCGCTCACATTCGAGCGCGCGGTGAGGAGGCCGAAGCGATCAAGAAGGAAGCCGGTTTCAAGGCGCGGCGCTGGGTGGTCGAACGGACCCACAGCTGGCTCAACCGATTCCGCCGGATTTTGATCCGCTGGGAAAAACGAACCGACACCTATCTTGCCATGCTGCACTTGGCCTGCGGCATCATTACTTGGCGGGCAACGGGTCTACTGGGATAGGCTCTAAGGGACAAACTTTCAATTGTAAGAGGACTCGATCTATGACGAGGCACTTGCTTTTCCTATTCGGCCTTAGCATGGCGCTGGCCTTCCGAATTGGGTATGCGGCCGAACCGGACTGGAGCAACTACGGCCAGATTCTCGCGCGACACCTCAGCGAGCGCACCGTCGCCGGAACTCGTTTGGCATGGCTGAATTACACCGGGTTGAAAAGCGATCCGGCGTTCACGCTGGCGATCGCACAAATCGCTGCCTTTCCCGTGGACAATCTCAAGTCCCGCGAGGAAAAGCTGGCCTTCTACATCAACGCTTACAACATTCTGGCCATCAAGACCGTGCTGGATCACTGGCCGGTTGAGAGCATCAAGGATGTCGGCAATCTCCTCAATCCGGTGTGGAAGCGCCCGGTCGGCAATGTGGGCGGCAATGCCCTGAGCCTCGACGAGATCGAGAACGACATCCTGCGCAGACTGGGCGAGCCGCGCATCCACATGGCCATCGTCTGCGCCTCGAAAAGCTGCCCCGATTTACATCCGGAACCCTATACCGCGGCAAAGCTGAATATGCAGCTCGACTCCGCCAGCGCCAGCTATTTGAATAATCCCACCAAGGGCCTGCGGGTAGAGGGAACGGCGGTAAGGGTATCAAAAATCTTCGACTGGTTCGGCGAGGATTTCGAACAGAAGGGCGGCGTCGAGGCATTCATCCGGACTTATCGCCCGGACTTGCCGCAAGGCTTGGAAATCAAGGCCAATCTGCCCTATGACTGGACGCTGAACGGCGAATGACGCCCAAACAGCGGAGTTGAGATCATTGTCCAGCAGCGCGAAAACGAGAACGCTGCGGAGAGGGTCCGTGTCAGAGTCTCGAGTGTCATCAGTGTTCTCTTTGATTGAAACGACATGGAATGGATTCATCTGTTCTGTCGAACGCCCCCTGCCTCAGCATTTATTTGGCCACGACGGCAGACATCACAAGTCTCCGGCAAACAGCAGTTCGCCCCAATAGTGCCGGATCAGTCCAGCCAGTCGGCTACCGACCATCTTTCACTATATCGGTATAAACATTAGAGCATTTTCATACCTACTGTACGGGCACTCGCGAGTAGGTCGGGAATCCCTCCCAATCGCAAACGGTCGCTTTAGCCGCGACCCCTCCAATCGCAAACGGTCATCCGGGGAAGGGGCTGGCCGGCGCTCCCGGCTAGGCCGTTTGCGATTGGAAGGGTCATCCCAGCGCTCCTGGGATGACCGTTTGCGATTGGAGCGCCGAAGCCGCCCTTCCCGAGGTGCAGTTGGGCCAACGAGTTCGTCGGCAAAGGATTGCCGACCTACTCCACTGTTGGCCTCGAACAGTACAGGTTCTCGGTCCAGAAAAACTGGCCGATGTTCTCCCTTCCCGCAACACACCGGGAATTCCTGGACCAAGCCGCTGTGCCTCGCTGTGGCTCCCATTCGCAGGAAGCCCTCTAGCGTAGCGCCCCTCTCGAACGCCGGGTTGGGTGTTTCTTGCGGCGTTCGTGCACCGCTAACACCCGGTGGGAGCAGGCGGAAGGTCCGCATGATGGCCCTTGTAAGGGTGTCCGTTTTCAACCAAATACTTGAAGGATGCGAGTGACTGCGCCCCCATTCTTCGCATTCTGGCAAGCATAGCTGGCTCAAGGAGCGTTCCAATTAGACCGCCCTTCAGCTCAATTTCGGCTTCCGACACCAGCAAAGCCTGTTGCGCGCCGTCCGGATGTACCGACCAAACATTGCTTGCTCGCTTAACGAACGGTATTCCAAACCCTTCGTACTTGAAGGCCCGCCCTTCGTCCCATGCGATCCAACGCTCCTTGATCGTTAACTTTCCCGCCAATTCGCAGGTGCGCTCCGCGCCAACACCGCGGGCGACCGGTCCATCACATGTGGCACGGAGTACAGGCTCTGACCATAGCTGTATGTCCTCCAAAGCTGCGAGCCTCTCCCACACGACCGAGGCAGGAGCGTTGATGCATACAGAAGTGGACAGCTTAATCATGTAACCTCCTTTTGCGATCGGGAATGGTTGACGACCAATGCCTGAATTCACCGGACCTGCGCCGCTTTTCGCGCAGGTCCGGTGAAATGATGGGTCGGGCGTCATTTCAGATGGATAGCCCAGATTAACAAAAATTCGGCAGAAGACGCGCCATTACTTTGGGGATCGATTGCAAGTGAACTTCGTTACTCTTTCCTAAAGCGCTTGCAGCCATGCGCTGTATGATCTTTGGGAAATCGCGGTCGGCCTGAAAGGCCAACAGAGGAAGGATGACCGGTGCAAGCAACCTGTTCTTCGGCATCAATTCCCACCACACCATGACTTGCGAACCGGCGTCCGATGGTGTGATTTTCCATCCGCCGCACATTGTTTTTGCCGGGAATGGAAAATCCGGAGCTTCTGAAAGAAAGCGCACGGCGAAACTGTGGCCGGGATTGAACTCAGTACATTCCTCGGACCATCGTTTGCCCGCGTGATCTTCACAAGATCGGACAGCCCCGACAGCAGGTGCTTTTCCTTCCAGGACAACGGAGCGCTTCAATGACGGCATGTACTTCTTGATGTCGCCAATATTGCCCACAATCGGCCACATTTGTGCAACGGGTACATTGGTTTCAACGATAATGCAATGGCGATAATCGCCATTTTTTCCTGTCCTGTGAGCCCGGCCAACGGCCCAAAGCTGCCAAGCGCCGAAGACAAATACCGCGCCAGCGACGGCAAGAACAAGAATAATGCCCAGAGGTGAAAACAGCTTAGGAAAGGCAAGCAACAAAACGATGGAGCCTACTACCCACGAGAAATCGGCGGCACTTGCATAAAGCGCGCGCCACGTTGCGATCCTCTGACGCGTTGCCTGATGGATCAGGTCGGCAGCAAAGATGACCAAGACGATGCTGACTACTTGAAGCACAGCTGGCGCATGTATCCCAAGCCACTCGCCCACCAGCGCTGGGCGAAGGAGCATGAGCAGCGCGGAGGAAAGTGAAAAGACGGCGTTCGCCGCCAAAGCCAAACGAAGCGGTAAAACGGCATGCATTTAATATCTCCTTTCGACGAATGACCAAGGGATGGATTCTTGGCCCCAACTTTCGATGTAGTGGGCTTTGTGCTCCTGCTCCCATGAGCTGGCGACCGGCGCTGTGATTGACAATCGCTTGCACGTTGCAAGTATCTGCATTTGGCTTGTGACGTGCAAGCGTTTTGCGTACGCTCGATTCATGAGAGAAAAAGCGCCTGCCGGGCGGCGTTCGGGCTGCCCGATCAACATCCTGCTCGAAGCTGTGGGAGACACCTGGTCGCTGCTGATCGTGCGTGATCTGATGTTCTTCGGACGCAAGACCTACAACGAGTTTCCGAACGCGGGTGAAAAAATTGCAACCAATATCCTGTCGGATAGGCTGCAACGACTCGAATCCTCCGGGATCGTCGCGAAGCAGCGCGATCCCTCCGATGCCAGGCGATACCTCTACTGCCTGACGGAGAAAGGCACGGACCTCGCCCCGGTCGCAATGCCGTTACGTTAAGGCGTCATTCCGGCAGGGATTGCTCGCCCCTTCCCTGGGGCTCGTCCTTCGGACCGTGCTTAGCACGTCCAAATTCGCTCCTTGCGAATTTGTGCCGGAATCCAGAGCACAGGGAAGTGACACGCCTCTGCCATCCATGGCTTCTGGACCCCGGCATTCCAATCGCAAACGGGCCTTTAGTCGGCCCCTTCCCTGCCGGGGTGACGTCCTTCGCCTTAACTCAACGGCATTGACCCCGGTCGGGGTCATTCGCGAAATGACGGAGAACCGGGAGGGTTTCATCGCCAAGGTGCGCGAACGGTGGATGCATGGCGCACCGCCGTGACGAATCGACATCACCCCCGCATCCCGCTCACATAGGCCGCCGTTAGATCATGCGCCGGAGCCTCGAAGATCTGTCGGCACTGGCCGAATTCGACGAGAGTCCCGACCCGCTCCCGCAACCAGAAGAAAGCGGCGTAGTTGGCGATTCGTTTTGCCTGAGCCAGGTTGTGGGTAACGATGACCACGGTATAGCGTCCCCTCAACTGGGCGATCATATCTTCTACAATGCCGGAAGCGATGGGATCGAGGGCGCTGCAGGGCTCGTCCATGAGCAGCACGGAAGGCGCGAGAGCGAGCGCACGGGCGATGCACAGGCGCTGCTGCTGACCGCCGGACAGAGCCAAGGCCGGCTTGTCGAGCCGATCCTTGACCTCGGCCCACAGGCCCACATCGGTGAGCACCCGTTCCAGCGTTTCGTCCAGATCGGCGCGCTTTTTCATGCCGTGTTCACGCAGCGGCATCTCGATGTTGCGGCGGATGGACAGCGGAAAGGGATTCGGTTTCTGGAAGATCATACCCACCTCCCGGCGCAGCGCCGACACATCTAGGCGGGGGGCGAGTATATCCTGGCCGCCGATACGGATGCCGCCCTCGACTCGGCAGCCCGGAATCATGTCGGTCAGCCGGTTGAGCGCAGACAGAAAACTCGTCTTCCCGCACCCGGATGGACCGATCAACGCTGTGATACAGCCCTTGTAGATATCCAGCGTTACATCCTTCAGGGCTGGGTGATCGCCGTAGCTTACGGAGAGACTCGTCACCCGGATCAGGGGCTCGGGCACGCAGCAGGGCGGACCGGATTGCAATGGGCCAACGGTATAAGCACCGGCATTTATATTGGGCGAACAGCCGCTGTGTCGGTCGAGAGTTTGCGTCATGGAGCTATGATCCTTCGGTTTAGCCAACGTTCCGCCAGATACAAGGCCGTGCCGTTGATCAGGATGAGCAGGCCGATCAACACCAGCGCTGAGGCGTAGGCATTGCCGTCGCCGCCGGCGACGTTCATCGACAGGTCGTAAATATGGACGGACAGCGCGCGGCCGGAATCGAGGAGCGAGGACGGCATACGATCCACATAGCCGCTGGTGAAAATCAGCGCCGCCGTTTCCGCCATCGCTCGGCCGACGCCCAGCAGCAGTCCGGCCACGAGGCCCGATGACGCCGCCGGCAGCAGGATATGGCGAAGCGCCGCGGTGCGCGACAATCCGAGCGCGGCACTGCCCAGCCGCCAATCGTCGGGCACGGCGCGTAAGGCTCCTTCCGCGGTGCGGATGAGGATGGGCAGCACCATACAGGCGAGGGTCAGGCCGCCGGACAGGATGGAAAAGCCCAGCCCCAGAAAGACGCTGAAGAAAGCATTGCCGAACAGCCCGAAAACGATGGAAGGCACCCCGGCGAGCACATCCAGGCTCAGGCCGACGAGTCGCCCGAACCGACTGCGGGGACGAAGAAATTCCGTCAGCAGCACCGCCGTCGCCAGTCCCAGCGGCACCGCGGCGGCGACGGCCACGCCCAGGATCAGCAGCGTGGAAACCAGGATAGGGCCGATACCCCCGGTCCTGCCGGCGTTCAGCGGCGATGACGACAGGAAAGCCCAGGACAGCCGCTCGGCACCATGCCATAGCAAATCGCCCACCAGCCACAGGAAAGCGCCCGCCACCAGAAGCGCCGAACCCCAGACGGCCAAGGTCATCAGCGGCTCCAGTGTCCGGCTGCGAGCCATTGCGAACCTGCCCGCTTCAGACATGTGAACGCGCTCCGCCCAAGCGCAACGCGGCAACCGCCAGCAGGATGATCATCCCAGTCAGAACCAACCCGGACACGAAAAGTCCCGCACGGTGCTCGCCGGTGGCATAAGCCATCTCCAGAGCGATATTGGCGGTCAGCGTACGCACCGGGTCGAACAGGCTATGAGGGGTTTGCACCACATTGCCGGCAACCATCAGTACGGCCATGGTTTCGCCGAGGGCACGCCCGGCCGCCAGCAGCAGACCCGCGATAATGCCGCTCCGCGCCGCCGGCAGCACCACGCGAAGAACCGTTCCCGAACGCGATATCCCCAACGCCGCCGCGCCGTGCAGGTAAGCCTTGGGCACCGCCGCCAGCGCGGCATCGGCGGTAAGGGCCATAGTGGGCAAGATCATCAGTGTCAGAATGAGGATGCCCGCCAAAAGGCTGGCCCCCGGCGGTTGCCAGCGGGCGATCAGCGGCACCATCACGGTCAAGCCCCAGAGCCCGAACACGACGGAGGGAATGCCGGCGAGCAAGGCCACCATTCGCCGATAAGGGCGGGCGGCGGATGGCGGGGCGTAAAACCGGCAGAACAGTGCCGAGGCCACACCCAAGCCCCCCGCCAGCACCAGCGCCCCGGCGCTGGACGCCAATGTCGCCCAGAGCATGGGGGCGAGGCCGAACAGCCCTTCGGAAGGATGCCAGGCCGCATCGGTGAAAAAGCGCAGCCAACCGATCCGCTTGAGTACCGGCCAGGATTCGTGCAGCAGAAACAGCACGATCAGCACCAGAACCGCGGCTGCCAGTCCGGCCGCGACCGAGAGCCACCCGGCGAGGCGCGCGTCAGTGCGCGAGGGGGACGAAATACTGTGCTTCGACCAAATCATGAACACGTTCCGAGCGGCTGAAGTCGATGAACTGCCGGACCAGCCCTTCAGATTCGGCCTTGGTCACCAAATTCAAAGGCCGGGCCAGCGGAAACCGGCCATTGCGCACATTCTCCACCGATGCATCGACCCCGGCCATGAGCAGCAACTTGATGGGCACGCCCTGAGAGGCCTCGTATTCGGCGGTGCCGATCGAAACGTAGCCGATGGCACTCGTGTTGCCGGCGACGGTCTTGATGCCCTGCTGGTTTTCGCCGATGACCACGTGGGCCTTGATGTCGCCGCTCTTGAGCTGAAAGTGATGCAGGAACAACTCCAGAGTCGAGCGGCCTTCGGCCTTGTTGACCACGGTAATGGGCCGGTCGGCCCCGCCCACGGCACGCCAGCGGGTAATCTTGCCGGTGTAGATGTCGACGATCTGCGGGTCGGTCAGGGTCTGCACCGGATTGTCCTTATGCACGATGAGAGTGATGCCGTCCAGCGCGATGGTGAAGCTTTTGAGGTCCTGCTCGTCGGGCTTGAGCGCCCGCGACACCAGGCCGATATCGGCCAGCCCCGAGCGGGCATCGGCGATGCCCCGCGACGAACCGCCCGACTGCACATCCACTCGAACGCCGGGATTTTCCCGCTCGAAGCGCTTGCCGATCTCCGCCGCCAAGGGCGCGACGGTGCTGGAGCCGGTCAACACCAGCTTCCGCTCGGCCGCCTGCGGAATCGAGGCCGTTGTCGCGACGAGCAGCATGACGGAGAGAGCGCTCAGGTAGCGATTCAAGGATAGGAGCGGCATAAGTGTCGGGTCCTGTGAAAAGGATGTAATCACAAACTTACCGCATCATCGACTTGTCCGATGAAGCGCGGCAAGGGGAATCAGGTTCGTGGCAAGCGCACGAACTTCTTTCTGCGATAGGAGTTTCCGCCGCAGCGGTTCTCGTGAGCTTGCTGTTTACGCGTGACATTTAGTCGAGACAAATTCCACTTCCTTACAAGCTGTTCGATCAGCAAACGCCTCCATCCGCAGCCGTTTCGGCCAGCACCACTTGGCCGCCGCAGAATCATGCATTCATGGCACACTACTGCCGGATTGCACTCACCGGCTAGCACGTGACCGGAGTTCTCTTAGGCTTGGAATGTTTGCCTTCATAAGAATGTCCGTTTTCGACCAAATACTTGAAAGCGGCGAGCGACTTCGGCGCCATCGCCTTTCCGGAGCGACACAATATTCTCCGGCAGGCGTACCGATTGTCCTTCCGCGAGGCGTTGTACGCCAGCGCCGCGAGCCGGTTGTCGCCGTAATCGGCTTGGGTTTACGCAGGAAAACAACGGCCGAACGCCAACAGCAGCCCCGGTGGTCCCTTGAACCGAATTTTTCGACGAATCAGCGCCCAGGCGAGGTACTTCTCCTTTGCCAGGAATTTAAGCCAAGTGCGGCTATCGGCCTTCAGCTGAAAATCCGGACGGCCGCTATGCCCTTCCAGCACCTGGAGTTTTTCGTCACGAATGATGATAGTGGCCTCGATTTTCTCGCCGCCAGTGAAAGTAAAGTGATAGGTGGCGTTGAGGCCTTTTGATTTCCCTCTTTGGAATACATTAGGAAGTCCCTTCAGGAAGGCCGGCACCGAGGTTGGCCTTAGGCTGTTGTTGGCGCGTTTGGCGGTTTTATGCGGAAAACGGCGGGCCACATGGCCTTCCGCATCGGAGCCGGCTATGACGTAGACGGTTTCCTGCTTGTCCTGCAAGGGGCGCACAACGTCTTTGACAAAGCCCTTCCGGTCATTGAGAAACGGTCCGATGACGTCATCGCCCGCCGGACACACCGCCAGACAATAGGCAGCCTTGTAATTCGCCCCGAAAGAAAGGCTTTGCCACATGGAAACGGACTCGGCATCAGAGACTTTCTGTCGGTAACTTCTGGCGTTTGCGCTCGAGGCGATGGCCTCGACCCAGTCGGTGAATCCGCCCATGAACTCCCGATAGTTGTGGGTGTAACAGGCCGAAAAGTCGAAATGCCCGTCGGCTCCGATCGCACCCACGGGACAGGCGGCAACGCAGAGCTTGCATTCGAGGCAGGGGTTGTAGTCAATGGGATGCGACTCCTCGTCGATCTCGGCATCCAGAATGATCGTGCCGAGAAGAACGAAGTTGCCGAACCGGGGATGGATGACATTGCGATGGATACCCATGCGCCCAAGACCTGCCGCCTCGGCTACCGGCTTGTGCGACACCACCCACATCTTGCCGGGCCAGCGATCCGCCTCCATCGGAAATCCCATCGCACCATTGATCGCACGGATGCCTTTTTGCTCCAAAACCCTGACCATTCGCCGGGCGACCTCGTTGATCTCGTCGCCCGTATTGTGGAACTCCAGATTGGCGACGGAACGGGCAGGACTGCGGATGTTCTCCCGGTTCATGCGGCAGACGAAGCTCAAGAGGGTCTTTGCCCACGGGAAGACGCGCAGGATGTCCGCTCGCTGTGCGTCGAGCTCGGACCGGCCAATCCCGATGCAACCGGCGTCGTCCGCGCCGGCTTCCAAAGCCAGTTGGCGTAACCAAGATGCTTCCAGTACTCGCCCGCCAATCGCCTCTTCCGCTGCTGGATCGGTCTCGCGGAAATGCCTGACGGTGGGGTGTTCATCGAGATTCATCATGTATATCTCCTTTTAGTGTATATACACGTAAATGACGAAAAAAATTATTGCGCCTGTGATGCCTCAATCAAGTCCGACAGGCTTCTCATCAGGATTTGCAATCGGTCTTCGCCCATAGCCTCCCTGATTCTGGACTGTGCCTGTTCCCACAGAGGATACGCTTTAAGCAGCACGACCCGTCCTTCGTCGGTAATCGTCACCATCCGGGTGCGGCGATCTTCGCCGGAGGCGACATCAATAAGCCCTTGATTCTCAAGAAGCTCCAGATTACGGCTCAAAGTCGTTCGGT
Organism: Methylocaldum sp. GT1BB; assembly: GCF_051027545.1. Classification (NCBI taxonomy): domain Bacteria; kingdom Pseudomonadati; phylum Pseudomonadota; class Gammaproteobacteria; order Methylococcales; family Methylococcaceae; genus Methylocaldum; species Methylocaldum sp. GT1BB. The sequence goes on from NZ_CP194902.1 coordinate 675,448, forward strand.
CCATGACGGCGTTCTCGGCAAGCTGGGTCACCGTGATGGGTCCGCTCATATGGACGGCGACCAGAAGCGAATACTGCGTACCCCGGATGCCGGCCGGGCGCAGCATCTCGTCGTAAAGCTGACTCACCGCACGGGTCGCCTTACGGAGATTGAAGCCGGTGCAATCCATACAGCACCGGTAATCCGGCATTTCACTCGAGGGGGCACATGCTTGGGACAAGTTCGGGATACCTACAATTTAAACGAAAGACATTAAGGAGTATATACACGTAATATAGCGTGTCAACAATCACCCGCGCTCTGCCGTCGCGGCTTGGCGGTGATTTTCCGGTCGTTGAGACGGCCATGCGGGGCTATCGAAATATTCATCCTCCGGACGTCGCGAGCCGGTTCTGGAATGCACGGTTCCGTGCACGTAAGGGTTTGCGAAGAAGCTAAGAGTTTTCCGATTCGGCGTGACGGAGCCTGATGTGTAGGTCGGCAACCCTTTGCCGACGTACCGGCTCGGCAAGGGATTGCCGACCTACGCTCTTCCTGCCCGACACGAATCCGTACACCGTAATGAAAACGCCCTATTTGGCCATCACCCCCGCCGCCAGGCATGATACCGCTCCACCCATCGAAGCAGCGCTTCCGGCGCATGCGCGCGTTTCCAGACACCGGCGGCGTATTTATTGGCTTCGGCCAGAGTCGGGTAGATGTGAATGGTGGCGAGTAATTTGTTAAGTCCCAGCCCGTGTTTCATGGCCAGGATGAACTCGGCGATCAGGTCGCCGGCATGTTCGCCGACGAGGGTAACGCCGAGTATCCTGTCCTTGCCCGGTACGGTGAGCACCTTGACGAAACCGTGCGCTTCGCCGTCCGTAATGGCGCGGTCCAGATCGTCGAGGCCATAGCGGCTGATTTCATAAGGAATGCCCCGTTCCTTGGCTTCCTGTTCGTTAAGGCCTACCCGCGCCACTTCCGGATCGGTAAAGGTTGCCCAAGGAATGACCCGGTAATCGGCCCGGAATTTCCTGAAATCGCCGAAGAGCGCGTTGACCGCCGCGTACCAGGCCTGATGGGAAGCCGTATGCGTGAACTGGAACGGCCCGGCCACATCTCCGCAGGCGTAGATATTTGGATAAAGCGTCTGAAGAAACTCGTCGGTTTCGACGGTGCGCGCTTTCGTCGTTTCGATGCCGAGTTCTTCCAGCCCGTAGCCCTTAGTGTTGGCGACGCGGCCGACAGCCACCAGTATTTGGTCGAAGACTATCCGTATCTCTTGCCCCTGGTGTTCGACGATCAGGATTTTCTCGCCGTTCTCGACGATGATCCGTTTGGCTTGATGCTCCAACCGAAGGTCTACGCCCTCGTCGCGGAAACGCCGCGCAATGATTTCGGAGACTTCCGGATCCTCCCGGATCAGCAGTCGGGACAACATCTCCACCTGAGTAACCCGACTGCCGAATCGGACGAACGCCTGCGCCAGCTCACAACCGATCGGACCACCACCGAGGACGACCAGACGCTTCGGCAATTCGCGGATATCCCAGACGTTGTCCGAAGTGAGATAGCCCACCTCCTCCAATCCGTGGATAGGCGGCACGAAAGGCCTCGCACCGGCAGCGATGACGATGGCGCGGGTGCTGAGCGTGCGAGTGCCCGCTTCCGTGCGAACCTCCACCGACCAGGGCGAGACAATCCTCGCTTCGCCCTCGATCACTTCAACGCCCAATTCGGTGTACCGTTCCGCCGAATCGTGCGGCGCCACAGTCCGGACCACCTTTTGCACCCGTTCCATCGCATCGGCGAAATCGAACTCCGCAGAGGCCCTCCGGATGCCGAACTCGGGTGCCCGACCGATCTGGCTCAGCAGTTTCGCCGTGCGTATCAGGGCTTTCGAAGGGACACAGCCGGTGTTGAGGCAATCTCCGCCCATGCGGTGTTTCTCGATCAGCGTCACCTTTGCCTTCACGGCGGCCGCGATATAGGCGGTGACCAGACCTGCAGAACCCGCACCGATCACCACCAGGTTACGGTCGAAGCGTTTGGGTTTTTCCCAGGGCTCATATACCTTGCGGGCCTTGATCGTATCCACCAGCCTGCGGGCCAGCAGCGGGAACAGCCCCAATAGGGCGAATGACAAAAGCAGGCCGGGCGAGAGGATGTCCGACAGGGATTCGATCTTGGCCAACTGCGTGCCGGCATTCACGTAAACCAGGGTTCCAGGCAACATGCCCACTTGGCTCACCCAATAAAATGTGCGAGTGGGTATGGCGGTCAGGCCCATTAGAAGATTGATGACGAAGAACGGAAACGCCGGCACCAGCCGCAAGGTAAACAGGTAAAAAGCGCCGTCACGGACGATGCCGGAATCGATGGCTTTCAGACGCTCGCCGAACCGGGCTTTGACCGCGTCGCGAAACAAAAAGCGGGATGCGAGAAAGGCCAAGGTTGCCCCGATGGTCGAAGCGAAAGATACAATCACCGTGCCCCACAGCAGACCGAAGACGGCGCCGCCGGCCAGAGTCAGCACCGCCGCGCCGGGCAGGGACAGCCCCGTGACCGCTACATAGAGGAGGCCGTAAATCGTGATGGCGAGGAAAGGATGGGCGGTTCGATAAGCGGCGATGGCTTCCTGCTGGGCTTTCAACGTCTCCAAAGTGAAAAAGCGTTGCAGGTCGAAGGCGAAAAAAGCCCAAGCAAGCGACAGGAGGACGATGACAAGACCGATACGGTAAGGGTTCATGACGGATTTCCCTAAAGGCAATGGTCGAATAATGCTATTAATTGGTCGGACAATGAGATAGAAAACTTACAGCCGCACCGGGATGATTTTCTTCGCGACGCTGTAAGATTTCGTCTCGGCAGGCGACTAATGATTTAAATTTTCCACTTCCCGACGGAGTCTAAGCCGCGCATGCATGCAATATTGCCCTTGGTACGATCCAGCAATTTTCCCGTCATCGTCCGCGGAGAGCTGGACACGGTGCAAGTGAACCTGGGTTACCGCTGCAATCAGACCTGCCTGCATTGCCACGTCAATGCCGGACCGAAACGCAAGGAGATGATGGACAGGGAAACCGTGGACCAGGTGCTCGATCTGCTGCGGCGGGCCGGAGTCGCCACCTTGGATTTGACCGGAGGCGCCCCTGAGATGAACCCGCATTTCCGCCATCTGGTGGAGAGCGCGCGGGACTTAGGTCTACAAGTGATCGACCGCTGCAACCTCACCATTCTGGAAGAACCCGGTTACGAGAGCCTCGCCGATTTTCTGGCCGCGCAAAAGGTGGAAATCACGGCTTCCCTCCCCTGTTACCTCGAAGATAACGTGGACCGGCAACGCGGCAACGGGGTATTCGAAGCGAGCCTTCGCGCCTTGAAAAGGCTCAACGGACTCGGCTACGGCCGACCCGGCACGGGGTTGATCCTGAACCTGGTCTACAACCCCCAGGGGCCGACATTGCCGCCGGCCCAGGAGGAACTGGAAGCCGCCTACCATCGAGAGCTGAAGGCCCGCTACGACCTCGTCTTCAACCGGCTTTATGCCCTCGCCAACATGCCCATCCAGCGCTTCGGCAGCACCCTGGTGTCGAAAGGCCAGTTCGAACCCTACATGCGCTTGCTGAAAAGCGCCCATCGCGATGAAAACCTGGAAGGCATCATGTGCCGCAGCCTGATCAGCATCGATTGGCAAGGTTACGTCCACGACTGCGATTTCAACCAGATGCTGGGCTTGCCGCTGGGCGGGCGACAGCGTCATATCACGGAAATCGATGCAACCGCATTGCAAGGCCAGGCCATCGCCACGGCCGATCATTGCTATGGCTGCACCGCCGGCTGCGGCAGCTCCTGCGGTGGCGCATTGAACACGTAGAAAGAGAACAGTGAATCTGGAGAGCCCATGATGTTTGTAGAAGAGTCGGTACGAGAACGCTATTCCGAAGGTGCTCGCGAGAGGCAGGCAGCCTTGTGTTGCCCGGTGGATTACGACCGCGAGCTATTGAAATTGCTGCCTCGGGAAATCATCGACAAGGATTACGGCTGCGGGGATCCCTCCCGCTATGTACGTGAAGGTGATACCGTGCTCGACCTGGGCTCGGGCGGCGGCAAGATTTGTTATATGGCGGCACAAGTGGTCGGCCCTCAAGGGCTGATCATCGGCGTCGACATGAACGACGACATGCTGGCCCTGGCTCGCAAATACCAGTCGGAAATGGCCGAGAAACTGGGCGGCGACCGGGTGCGTTTCCACAAGGGTTATATCCAGGATTTGGCCTTGGACGTCGCCGCAATGGAACGCTATCTGGCCGAGCGGCCGATCACCGACGCGGCGTCCCTGGCGGCGCTGAAATCCTGGCAGGCCAGGCAGCGCAAAACCCAGCCGCTGATTGCCGACGCTTCGGTGGATTTGGTCATTTCCAACTGCGTGCTGAACCTGGTGGGCGATGACGAAAAAACGCAACTGGTGCGGGAAATTTTCCGGGTGCTCAAACCGGGCGGACGGGTTGCCATCTCCGACATCGTCGCCGACGAGCCCGTGCCCCAACATCTGAAGGACGATCCCGCGCTGTGGAGCGGCTGCATCTCCGGCGCCTTCGAGGAACGGGAGTTCGTCCGAGCCTTCGAGCAAGCCGGCTTCGGCGCCGTGTGTCTGGACAAATGGGAAGCCGAACCCTGGCAGGTGCTCGAGAACATCGAATTCCGCGCCGTCACCCTGGTCGCCGTCAAAGGCTACGGCCGGGAATGCCTGGACCGGGGCCATGCGGTGATCTATCGCGGCCCTTACGCGGAAGTGCGCGACGAGGAGGGCCATATCTTCCCGCGCGGCGAGCGCATTGCCGTATGCGAGCGAACCTTCCGCACCCTCACCGAAGGCCCTTATCAGAAGCACTTCATCGGCATCGAACCAAAGATTCTCGCCGAACCGGTGGCTTGGTGCGCGCCACCGGGAACCCGCCGTCCGGCAGCGGAAACCAAGGGCGGGCGACAAATCGCCGAATGCGGCGGGGAAAAATGCTGCTGAAGTTGAGCTGAGACCATAATTTTCCCAGGGACGATCTTCAGACTGCGACGACTCGCGGACTGAAGATCGCGCCCACCGCCACATACCGAAAACCTGAAGCAATCGTAGGTCGGCAATCCCTTGCCGACCTACTTCGGGCGCTACACCAAACCGGAAAATGGTCTAAACCCTGACTCCACCGTTACACACAGAAAACCGGAAGCCCTATGAGCTTTGTCGACACCCCCGAGAACTACAGCTATGCCTGGTACCTGCGCCCGGTATTAGCCCTGATGCGCCGGCGTTTGCGGGTTCTGCCGGAACCTGTGCGCCTGTGGGCACGCCTGCCGCTGGCGTTCGTCGGCTTTCAGTTGATGAATTTGGCCCTGGAACGTAAATCTTCACCCTTGAGCGGTGCGCTGCGCGCCCTGATCCGCACTCGCATCGCCCAGCTCAACTCATGCCATTTCTGCATCGATCTCAACGCCTCCCATGCTCTTGACCGGGGCGTATCGCCAGAGCAATTGCACGATCTGATCGGGTTTAGGGATTCGCCTCGATTCAGCGAGGCGGAAAGAGCCGCTCTAGCCTACGTGGAGGCCATCACGGGCACCGGAATCGAGATAGATCAGGATTTGATCGACCGATTACGGCAAGCCTTCGGCGACGATGGCATCGTGGAACTGGCGGCGCTCGCCGCGCATCAGAACCTGTCCGCCAAGTTCAACGCGGCCCTCGGAGTACCGGCCCAAGGCTTTTGTATGACCGCTCACGGAATTGCTGCGCCGGATCGGTGAACGACTCTTCCTCGGCAAGATTTCGGCCAGAGGGGCGTCGTCCAAGACGACGAGAAAGAAGAATCAGTTCATGTAGCTTGAACGTTTGCTCAGTCGGCAGGTGAAGTCTCGGCTCTAGTAGACGTAGGCAATACCGGCGAGTCGGAGGACGCGACGAGCAGACACACGTTTAGAATCAGTTGCCGGATGTCACCTAGAAAGTTGCCCTGCCCGCTCTTTGGGACGGAAAGGCTCGAAAAATCAGAGCAGTAGTTTCAATCTCCGCCACAGCCCATGGGAGACCGGGAAACGAAGCGCTGGATAGAGTCAACGGAATCTGTGGCAACTACCCGATTGGCCGATCTTGACGGCCAGAGCGCTGGAGGCTCGCGGCGGCTGCACAGCGCAAGGGCTTTCCAACATGCCGCTGGCAGATATGAATACCCCCGGCATTTTCGAGCAATGTCACGATTTGGTCACGTGACAATGCTCGGAGTGGCTGGGGGACCTGGATTCGAACCAGGGTTTACGGAGTCAGAGTCCGTTGCAACGTGACGCAAGGACACGAAAAACAACCAAATACAAACACTTACAATTCAAAGCATCACAAAAAGCCGTAAAACGTTATAACTGCGTTGACACTCGGTTGACACATAGCCAGTTAAGGCAACACTTGATCATAAAGAAAGCTTGGGATATCCGCCCCTTTTTCGGATTCCCCTCAAAATCCCATCAAACAATGAAAAGCCGACACCTTCTCGCCCTGCCCTGTGCGCGGCTTTTTTGCGTCTAAACTAAATCGCATTGGCGTTGAAGCAAGCACCCAAGCGGGAGCTTTAGGCCACGAGTCTCGGTTGCCACTACATTGTTTCCGAATGATGCAAAAAGGAACCTATTTTTTAGCTTTTTTGCTAGTAATGATTTGCCCGTTAAGCTCACATGCCGGTGGAGCTTTTGGCAACTGGTCAGAGAGCTTTCAGGTCCACGGATTTCTCGAACAAGGTTTTGTAGCCACATCCGGAAATCAGTTTTACGGCAACAGTAGGCACGGAAGCTTCGACTTGACGCAGGTCGGATTAAATGCGGCGGCGCGTCCCTTCAATAATGTCCGCTTCGCGGTCCAAGGCCTATATCGCCGAGCTGGCGAGCAAATTCCCGAAGAGCTACGGCTCGATTACGGTCTTATGGACGTCACGGCGCTCGATCATCCCGGCTTTCGATCCGGAGTTCGCCTGGGGCGAGTCAAATTACCGCTGGGTTTGTATAACGAATCACGGGATGCTCCTTTTACTCGACCTTCCATATTTCTGCCCCAAAGTCTTTACTTCGACCGTACTCGAAATGTCGGCATGGCGACCGATGGCGCCCAGTTTTACACGGACTTCAGTTCCCCTTTCGGCAATTTTTCATTCAAGGCAAATCTTGGAGCATCCATACCGGATAATAGCCTTGAATTTAATGTATTCGGGGGCAGCAACCGTCCAGGAAAGTTTATCGGAGATTTTTCGGCGGCAACTCAGCTGGCGTATGACTATTCGGGTGGGCTAATCCGGGTCGTATTTAGCGCTGCGTGGTTAATCAGCGATTATGATAAGCAATCGGATCCGATAATCGATTCGGGTGAATTTGAATATCAACCCTACGGTTTAGGCATCCAGTACAACGGCGAGTCGCTATCGCTTGCTTCTGAATATTCAATTCGCAACATACGCTTTGAGAACTTCGGGCGATTTCTCCCAGATAATGAATACAACGGTGAAGGGTATTACTTTCAGGCGGGTTATAAGATCAACCACTATATCGAATTGATCGGGCGTTACGATGTATTTTATACAGACGTCAGTGATCGCTATGGGAAAAAGTACGAAGTGCGTACCGGCATTCCTGGCTCCTTTTTCTTTGCCAAAGATTGGATGGCGGGACTTCGATTCAACATAATCGATAACTTTATGATTCGTGCCGAATATCATCGGGTCCATGGTGCGGGCTGGGTATCTCTTGCCGAGAACCGGAACGTCAGAGAACTCGAACGTGATTGGGATTTGTTTGCAATCGAGGCTGCTTATCAGTTTTAAGCCGTATGGCCCCCAATTTGCCCGAGTCGGTGGGTTACGCTGCGCTAACCCACCCTTACGATTAATGTTCGCTTGAATGTCGAACGAAGGAACGCTTCCATGGGCCGATGGCGTCGACATGCGTTTTCACCAATTCGGGGCCTGGCTCGGTTGTCTGCTCAGTCGGGATCTCGTCCGTGTTCAGCCTTGAGTGTCTTGCTGAATACCGACGCGCCGTAAAGATCCTTTAGATCCACCGTCAACTCGTGGGTCTTGCGGTTGATGTTGACCTCGCCGAAGAACTGCAAGCCCGCGTAGGGCGAGAGGTTGGCCTGACCCGCCGGCGGCGCCTTGGCGAACACGACCTGCGGCCCGAAGGTGCCGTCGGTGGTATTGGGACCGAAGGAACCGGCGTTGAGCGGGCCGGCGACGAATTCCCAGAACGGCGAGAAGTCCTTGAATTGCGCCTCCGAGGGATCGTAGAAATGCGCGGCGGCATAATGGACGTCGGCGGTCAGCCACACGATGTTCTTGATTCGCTCGTGCTTGATGAAGCGTAAGAGGCGGGCGATTTCCAGCTCGCGGCCGACGGCGGGGCCGTTGTCGCCGTTGGCGATGGCTTCCCAGCGGGGCTGGCCGTTCGCATCGACGCCGTCGCCGATGTTGAGGCCGATGGGCATGTCGGCGGAAATGACTTTCCAGGTGGCCCGCGATTTCTTCAGTTCCTTTTTCAGCCACTTCAACTGCGCTTCGCCCAGAAACGCCGTTTCCGGTCCCTCCTGCGTCTGCAAGTTGGCCGTGTTCGGGCCCCGGTAGCTGCGCATATCGATGACGAACACGTCCAGCAGCGGGCCGTAGGAAATCTTGCGGTAGAGACGCTCGGACTCTTCCGCCGTATGCGGGCGCAGGGGCGCATATTCGTGGAAAGCGCGCGTGGCGTGAGCGATCAGCACCGGAATCTCCTTGAGCGTGTAGCGGGGATCGTTGGCCAGGTCCTTGGCATCGGACCAGTTGTTGACCACTTCATGGTCGTCCCATTGCCAGATCTGCGGCACTTCGGCGTTGAAGCGGCGGAGGTTGGCGTCCAGCAGGTTGTACTTGTAGCGGCCCCGGAACTCGTCCAGGGTTTCGGCGACCTTGGAGACTTCGGGCGTTACGAGGTTAGTCCAGATCTGGCCGTTTTCGGCCGGTTTGCTCGCTTCGATGGGACCGTCGGAGTAGACGCTGTCGCCGCTCTGAATGAAGAACTGCGGCTTCACTTGACGCATGGCTTCATAGATCCTCATGCCGCCGAACGCCTCGTTGATGCCCCAGCCCTGTCCCGCGGTATCGCCGCCCCACACGAAGCGTATGTCTTCGTGCTTGCCCACGGTGTGGAAACGACCGATGACCGGCTCGCTCTTGTTGCGGGCGTTGGTCAGATCCTCGAACCAGACCTTCACGTAGACGTCCTTTCCGGACGGCAGCCCGACCAGGTCCTGACGCGCGGTGAAGTCGGAGACTTCGAGCGCATGAGGACCGCGGATGACCTTGGAATCCGTGAATTGTTCGTTGAACGCGTATTCCACCCACATACGGGCCGGGCGGTCGCAGCGGCTCCACACGATGGCGCGTCCCTCGCCGACATCGCCGAACTGGATGCCCTGTTCCATTTGCGGCAGATCGTGAAGAAGCCGGAGCGGGTCACTCGGGCGAAATAGGGGAAGACGGCCTCCGTCCGCTGTGATTTGACCGACGGGGATTCGAATGCGGTCGGGCGCTCCTGGGACTTGAATGGTAGCGCCTGCGATTTCACCGCCGGCGGAAAGCTGAATGTCGCCGCCCTCCGCCAAGACTTGAGCGGACATGCTCAAGGCCAACAGGAGCGCGGACGCGGCAGCTTTGCCGATGGGAGACAGAATATTGCGTGTTTGTCGATCGAAGGCCTGCATGGAACACCTCATGGAGTTTCTGGAGGCCCGGATTCTATAAATCGCTTCGGGTCAGCCTGATGACGGTTCGATGACCGATTCATGACCTTTACAGGTTCGGCTCACCTGGAAGTCTTCGATGCGCTGAGCTTCGTTTTCGTCGTATCCCTGTCACTAGTTCGTCACTTGTGCTGCGTAGTATTCCGGCGGCTCCACAACCAACACCAGGGAGTTTCTATGAAGCCGTCGAACTTTTTCCGCGTTTTTTCATTGACTCTTGCCGCCTTGATGGCGACGACGCTGGCCCGCGATGCCGCCGCGCTTTCGGTCACCCGCGGCCCTTATTTGCAGATGGGCACATCTAGCGGGCTCATCGTGCGCTGGCGCTCGGACGTGGCCTCGAACAGCCGGGTGCGCGTCGGCACCAGCCCTACGAACTTGACGCTCACCTTCGATGATGCCGCGTCGACCACCGAGCACAGCGTGCAGGTGAGTGGACTCAATCCGCAGACCAAGTACTATTACTCGATCGGCTCCACCACGCAGACACTCTCGGGCGGCGACAGCAATACCTATTTCCACACCGCGCCGACCACGGGCACACAGCAGCCGACGCGCATCTGGGTGATCGGCGATGCCGGCACCGGCACTTCCGGCCAGGCCGCCGTGTACAACGCCTATCGCAACTTCACCGGCACCAATCCCACCCATTTGTGGCTGCAACTCGGCGACAATGCCTACAGCAGCGGTACCGATGCCGAATATCAATCGAAGATGTTCAACATGTATCCGGACATGCTACGGCAGTCCGTGACCTGGTCGACGCTGGGCAACCACGACGGCGCCTCGGCCGATTCGGGCACCGAGACTGGCCCCTATTACGACATCTTCTCGCTGCCGCGCAATGGCGAAGCGGGCGGTGTGGCATCGGGTACGGAGGCGTATTACTCCTTCGACTACGGCAACATCCACTTCATCGTGCTCGATTCCCACGATTCGAGCCGCGCCGTGGGCAGCCCGATGTTGAACTGGCTGGAAGCCGATCTGCAGGCTTCCACCGCCGACTGGAATATCGCCTTCTGGCATCACCCGCCCTACTCCAAGGGTTCGCATAATTCCGACACCGAGACCCAGTTGGTCGAAATGCGCCAGAACGTATTGCCGATACTGGAGAGCTATGGCATCGACCTGGTACTGACCGGCCACAGCCATTCCTATGAACGCTCGAAGTTCATCGACGGCCATTACGGCTCGTCCTCGACCTTCAGCGACGCAAGCCACGTCGTGCAGTCCGGCAGCGGCCGCATCGACGGCACCGGGGCCTACACCAAATCGGGCGTCGGCGCATCGCACGCAGGCGCGGTCTACGCGGTGGCGGGCAGCTCGGGTAAAACAAGCGGCGGCACGCTCAATCATCCGGCCATGTACATCTCGCTGAACGAACTGGGCTCGATGGTGCTGGATGTGAACGGTTTGACGCTCGACGCCAAATTCCTCAACAACAACGGCACGGTGCGCGACTACTTCACCATGACCAAGGGCGGAACACCGCCGCCGCAGTTGGCCAACGTGAGCGGCGTGGTGTGGCAGGACGTGGACGCGGACGGCATTCGCGAAACGGGCGAGAGCTTCCTGCAAGGCATCGAGGTGCGGCTCTATACCGATACCAATACGCTGGTCGCCACCCAGTCCACCAACACGAGCGGAGCCTACCAGTTCGACAGTGTTGCGGCCGGCAGCTACTACGTGCGGTTCATTCCAGGGACGCGCACCCTCTCGCCGCAGGATCAGGGCGGGAACGACAGCATCGACAGCGATGCGAGTCCGCTCGATGGCAAGACCGCCGTGTTCAGCGCGGTTGCGGGCAGCAGCGTCGCCAACGTGGACGCCGGCATGTACACGGCCGGCGGCGCGCCGCAAACGGTACAGTTGCAGGACGGCCTAAACGCTTACGCCGGCACGCAAGACACCTATGTCGCAAGCGGCAAGGCCACCACCAACTACGGCAATGCCACGACCGTACTCGCCGATGGCGCCGACGGCACCAACGGCCGCCTCATCGGTTTGATGAAGTGGAATGTTTCATCAATCCCGGCAATGGCCACCGTGACCAATGCCACCGTCACGCTGCGGGTTTCCAACCTCAGCAACGGCACCTACAACCTGTATGCGGTGAACACGGCCTGGACCGAAGGCGGCGCCACCTGGAACAGCGTCGATCCGCTGAACAATCAGGGCGTACTGATCGGCTCCTTCCAGCCCTCGGCGACCGGCACCCACACCATCCAGCTCAACGGCGCCGGCATCTCGCTGGTACAGGGCTGGGTCAACGGAGCGGCCGCGAACAACGGCCTCATGATCGTGGACGGCGGCACCAGCGACGGCGTCGATCTGCGTTCGTCCGAGTACGGTACGCAGTCGCAACGACCGAAACTCACTGTCACCTATCAATAAACTTCCGACGCCGGGCACCCGTGCTCAATGCTCGGGTCCCGGCACGTTCTTGCACCTAGGAAAAGTTCATGTCTACACGAACACTGCTTATTGCCGCACTGCTGGGATATTCTGGCTTCACGCTGGCTCACGGCGACGTGCACGAACGCATCCACGATCTCAACCGCGAAATCGCTCATCACCCCAAGAACGCCGATCTGCTCATAAAACGCGGCCAATTGTTTCTCGACGAGGGTCACGCCGACCATGCGCACGACGACCTCGCCAAAGCGATCAAACTCGCTCCTGGACGGATCGACGCACTCTTCCATCTGGCCCGGGCGCAACTCGTGCTGAAACAGCCGGATGCCGCGTTGGAATCCGCGCGGCAATTTCTCCGGCAGGCAACGAACAATGCCGCCAAGGCGCGCGGCCACGTGCTCACCGGCGATATCCTGTCGGTATCGGGCAAACCGCTAGCCGCGGCCGAGGCGTACCTGACAGCCGTCAGACTCTCCAAGGACATAAAACCCGATCACGTGCTCTACGCCGCCGACGCCTTTCACTCGGCGGGCAAAACGGACAAGGCCATAGAAGTGCTGAACGACGGAATCGCGCGACTCGGCCCTCTGCACGTGCTGAGCGAGCGGGCGCTGACGCTGGAGATGGAGCAACAACGCTACGAGTCGGCGTTGCGGCGGGTCGATCAAATGCTCGCAACCCACCAGCGTATGCCTTTCTTGCTCTACAAAAAGGGAATGATTCTCAAGGCGCTGGCGCGCATGGACGAATCCAAGCGGACTTTCGCCGCCGCGCTCAAGGAAATCGACGGACTACCCGAGGCGCGCAAACAAACTCCGGCTCTCGAAAGTCTCCGGACTTCGCTGTTGGCGGAGATGAACTAGGCGCGTTCACATTGATCTCTCACCCGCTGTCGATGATGGACGACATTCGATCCCCCCGCCGGCGCATGCAAGTTTGCCAGGTGCCAAGGGAGAACATCCGGTTGCCGGAGTGTTATCGTCCGATCGATTAACGAAAAGACAAACAAAAACCCCGCGAAACGAGGCGGGGTTTTTTCGAAGTAGGCGGATAATCCTAGAAACGGCAGTTGGACGTGCTCGAGTGTGCGGCGGGCGGGTCGGCTGGCAAGGCGCGACGCCGCCGCGGGGTAGTCTCCCGCAAGAAGGAGCAACGCCGCCAGGTGGCCCGCCCGCCGTGCAATCGGGCACGTAGCGGCTTCACCCAAACGGTGAAATCGGCAGAAGGGACGACGGTCGGAATCCTCGCGGCGTTTCTACCGCATCTAAGCGGTCAACTGCCGTTTCTAGGATAATGGCTCAGGAAGTGGCTAAGCCCGCATCCGCGGGAGCTTCAACGGTAGCGGCCGAATCCCGATGAGCCGCCCGCTCCTTCTGGTACTCGTCAAAGGATTTCTTGGCAGCATCCGCGCCGGCCTGGATTCCTTCGCCCATGGCATTATCGGTGGGTATCAGGCTCGCGACGACCAGAGCGCTGTAAACGACCCCGTACGATAGATAATAAAAGCCTTTATAGACAACCTCGGACAAGGTCTGACTTACGGCCGACACGCCTCCGGAAACCGCTTCGCGCGCATCGCCCGCACCTTCCCTTAAACCTTGAACGGCTGCTCGTGCCGGCGTTTCCAGGGCGGTTGCTTCCATCACGGTTTCTTGGTGCGTTTCGGAAGTCATCTGTACGATGGTTTCCCGAAGGATTTTTTCCCCAGTGTCATTTGAATCGGAGGATGTTTTCTTGGCCATAGTGATACCTGTATGGGTTGCTGCGACGAAAGCGATGGCTTATGGAACAAGGCGATTTCGACGATAGCAAAAACTTTTCGGCCTGTCGTACATGCCTCATGCGACATTTCCGCACAGGTACTTTAGTCTGAAAACGGACATCCAAATCACACATATAGCGGCGCCATCTTGCGCCAGTAGTGGGCTTGATGGGCGCGGCCGTCCCACTCGCTGAGGTGGTTCCACACGCCTTTTTCCCAGAGCATGCGGCTCAGATAACGGTTGTTTTCGAGAAAGGGATCCTCCCGACCGACGACGAGGATGATGTCCATGGCGCGCAAGGCGTTCAGTTGGTCGCCTTGCCCGAGATTGGGCAGGAAATGGCAGGGGGTGTTGTAATAGATGTTGTCGTCGTAATAGCCGTCGTACAGATTGCCGAAATGCTCGACACTGAGGGTCAGATCGTAGCGCCCGGAAAATGCGCTGAGCTTCCGAAACAGGTGCGGGTGACGAAACGCGATGTTGGCGGCATAGAAGGCGCCCAGGCTACAGCCATGAGCAATGACACAAGGATGCGGGTTTTTCGCGGCCATGAACGGCAAGACTTCATTGAGGATATAGTCCTCAAACTCGATATAGTGTCGGATTCGATCCGCCGGGTGCCGCCAGCCACAATAAAACGTCTCGTGCGCCAAGCCGTCGACGCAATAGAGTTGCAATTGTCCCGCCTCGATCTTGTGGGCCAGTGCTTGCACGATACGCAAGTCCTCGTATTCGTAAAATCGCCCGTCGCGCGTCGGAAACACCAACACTTTCGCTCCGGCATGGCCGAACACCAGCAGTTCCATGTCGCGATTCAGCCGCGGGCTATACCAACGATGATATTCACGGTTCATGCTGAATTACCAAGTGTCGTAAGCAGCGATCGAAGGGTTCGGGCTTCATGCAACTACAGCGCTTCGAAAAAATCCGCGAGGATGTCCCGCAGTTCCGCGTCCTGCCGCGCCCTGGCCGGATAATCGACATGCCCCGCTTCCAGGACATAAAGGCTCTTCGGCCCTGCTAGGGCGTTATGGACCGCGAACTGTCCGGGCGGTGCCACCACCGGATCGAACAGGGCGGCCGCCACCTGAACGGGGATCCCGGTATACGCCGCCGCACTCGCGGCATCGTAATAGCGCAATGTGTCCAGAACGTTACCGTGCTTCTGCTGGTAATCCCTGATCGCGCGCCCGCTGCCTACGGTCGGGAGTTCGAGACGCAGGGGATGATGGCCGAAGGTGGGCATGTTCAGGTGCGCCCTCCGGATGCGGGCGTCCCAGGGCAACGCCAAGGCGCCGATGCCGCCGCCGAAGCTGATGCCCATATAGCCGATATGACCGACCGTCTCGGGGTACAGCTCGAGCAGAGCCGACACCGCGAGCCACAAGTCCTCCACGCAACCGCCGAGAATGTAACGGTCGCGCTTGTCGATGTCGTGCAGGACGTGCCAGTACGGCTCCTCGGAAATCGGCGGCCGGCGGCTTCGGGAAAGGCCACGAAAACAGGGAAACAGATAGGCGGTATCCGCGACGGGAAGGTCAAAATCCGGCGCATCCCGGCCGCCATAGCCGTGCCCCACCACCATGCCGCGCCGCACCGGCCGGTCTTGCGGCAGAAGCAACCAGCCGCCGATGATGAAATCGTCCGTGGAACGGTATTCGAGGTCGTACACGGAGAAGCCCTCCCGACCTTCGGGCCATCGGCTCAGACGCGGTTGGGGGGATACCGTCAAGGTTCGCCGGTAGCGGGCCTCCCAAAAAGCCGCGAAATCATCCGGTATGACCGGAGCTCCGACTTGCAGGAGCCTATCCAGGGTGTAGCCGTAAGTTGGATCGAAGGTATACGCGTGGCAAAAATGAGACATCGTAAGGCTTATCCTGAGGTGTCCTCGACGGCCGAAATCGTACTTATGACCTGGTGCGAACAGGGACGCCGCCCCGAATCGATGCCTGCCGATATGCTGCACACTTCGCCCCGTTCGCCATATCTTACCTTTCGGCTTCAACATTGCCCGAAAGCAGTCGCTCACGCCACCGAGGTGACTACATTTCAGTTTGTTCCGAAATTTCGAAGGGGCGTCAACTTCAATGCCGGATAGCGTACTTTCGAGTTTGGCGAAGCCGAAAACATGCGGTTTGCATTCCCCCTGGACCCACTGCCGGTTTACCCGCATACCGGCCGATCTGTCCGTCGCCGGACGCGTCTCCGTAATTAGTCCTATAGAGTTCGGTTCTTGTACGATTGTCGCCGACGCTCTGAAACAAATGCATTAGTCATGCGGCATTAGAGCATTTTCATACCTACTGTACGGGCACTCGCGAGTAGGTCGGGAATCCTTTCCAATCGCAAACGGCGTCTTCGGGAGCGCCGAAGCCGCCCTTCCCGACGGTGCAGTTGGGCCAACGGGTTCGTCGGCAAAGGATTGCCGACCTACGAATGCTTGAATCAATTTACCGTCGCCGAAGGCGCCAACGACTCCTGCCAGGCCTGTTTTGCCGTACGAGCGAGATGAAAATGCTCTAAGTACATTCCGCAAATACTTGCGGAATCTCGACTGTTTGGCTTGATTGGCGGGGTTGTCCTGCAGGTTGCCTATGCCGCAAGACTTCCCTGAATGTACTTAGTCGAACAATTAAAGTTAACGTCCTCTCGCTCGGAGACCATCGATGAAAGACACCGACTTCGTGAGATCCGCCTACGGGGTGCGGATACCCAAGATTCTGTACGGGACGGCATGGAAGAAGGACCGCACGGCGGCTCTGGTGCAGCAGGCCATCACCTTGGGATTTCGCGGCATCGATACCGCCGCCCAGCCGAAGCATTACGACGAGCCGGGCGTCGGTGCCGGCGTCGCGGCGTGTTTGAAGGCGGGGCTGACCCGTGCCGAACTCTATCTCCAGACCAAATTCACGCCCGTGAATGGGCAGGATCCCACCCGAATACCGTACGATCCGAAGGCGAGCTTGGCCGAGCAAGTCGCCCAATCGTGCGAGAGCTCACTGAGAAATCTTCAGAGCCCGTATCTCGATGGGCTGGTACTGCATTCCCCTCTAGCGAACGAGCGAGACACGATGGAAGTATGGCGGGCGATGGAAGCGATCTTCGAGGCTGGCGCCGTGAAGCAATTGGGAATCAGCAACTGCTATGCGCTCGAACAGCTCGAGCGGTTGTATCGGCAGGCGGCCATCAAGCCGGCGCTGATCCAGAACCGCTTCTATGCCGAGACCCGTTACGACCGCGAGATTCGCGCCTTCTGCCGGCAACACCAAATCGTCTATCAGAGCTTCTGGACGCTCACCGCCAATCCCCAGGTCATCGCACACCCCGCCTTGCAGACCTTGGCCGCAAAGTACCAGCGTACGCCCTCGCAAATCTTCTTCCGCTATCTGACCCAGATCGACATCGTTCCCCTGACCGGCACCGCCTCGGAAGCCCACATGCGAGAGGATCTTGCGATCTTCGATTTCGAGCTGACGACCGGCGAGTGCGATGCGGTGACCACCTTGCTTTGATTTTAAAGACAGCTGATGGCCGAGGGGAGGAAACCAACATGCCAGCCATGGGACATCAGTCGAATCCCCAAAGCCTGACAGCTTTAGCGGCGATGGTTCACGCCCGCCCTACCGGGCTCGTTTTTACGTCGGAATGCGAGACCTGACCCCGTGATCAACCGCCAAGACACGTGCCTTGGCGGTCGGCGTATGCGTCGGCAGTGTGAAAAACCCATAGCATCCATAGATCACGTAGCCAGGGAATACGTAAAGCCCGTTAATCATGGTGGTGATGGCGGTGTCCGTGCCCGTGTTTGCCCTTGTGATACCCGCCATCGCCATGGTAGTGGTGTCTGTGGCCATACGCATGGCCGTGGTGATGGGGGTGTACCACTCTATAGCACCCGTCCAGTGCCATCATCAATGTTAGCAACATTGCTATCCGCCAAATTTTTTTTGCTGATGCGTTCATCTGTATCGAAACTCCCCTAACCCATTACAAAGACAAGCGGAGTTGCCTGATCCAGATACGCCGTGTTTCTCTACGGCCGATCATGCAATTCGTTCCGCGCCTCCTTTCTACTCCTCCCGACATTAACCAAGCCTTAACGCACTTGACCCCCGCCGAACGTAGGAAGTGGAGCTTGTCGTCGTCCGCCGGCCTGCGCGGTAGCAAGCATTGCACTCGCTCCAGCCGAGTCCGTAAGCCGAACGACGGAGTTTCACTAGTCAGTTAAAGCGTTCGGAATTGGAGTATCGAGGACGCGCAGGGCGTCATGAGTGCCCATTCGATGATGTGAAGCGTGGACAGAGCGGCTACGGCGGAATTAGGAAAGAAGCGGAACGAGCCGGCATCGAAATTCCGAACGGCCCGCCCGCATTCGCCGTTCAGATCATGAACCGCGTAAGCCCGTTTTCGCGTGATCAAGACTGACTCCATGCTTGCGAAAAGGTTGGCGGCTGTTTTTTGGGGCGCCAGGGGGAGTGTTGGAATGTGAGAACTGACGCTATTTGTGTGCTCGGATCGCCTCCGGCTCCTCAAGCGATTCCGGAATCGTTTGATACTTCTCGATGTCGATGACCACAGCCTTACCCCTTCCATCGGCATCGGTAATGAAATATTCATGGATCTCCACCACGCCGGATTCCTCGCTATCATTTACGTTATCAAACAACGAAAGCCTGACATCTTTTCCCTTTTTATCGGAAAGTGCGGTAGCTTGCGTCAAGGCCTCTAACAGTGATAGCCGCGGTGCATTAGTCCGACAATCAAAGCTGCCCCTTGCCCAAAGTCGCTATGGCGTTGACACGTTGTTGACATGCCACTGCCATAGTTGCTGCTATCGGTAAATGTCTCGTCGATGTCCGATTTTGATGACCGTCACCGTGACGGTTTGGTCTTCGATATGGCAGATAAGGCGGTAATCGCCTATGCGGTATTTCCAGAAATTTCCAAGTTCCGAGCCGTGCAAGGCTTCGCCTAGTGCTCTAGGATTTGCGGCTGTTCTTATCCGTTCATCCAGAAACTTCAGTATTCGTTTCCTGATCAGCGCATCCAGTTCCTTCAGCTGCTTCTTTACACCTTGTCCGGTATCTCAACATTCCAGGCCATGTTCTTTCATGACTTCTTCGAGGGATGTTGTTTTCTCCCGCCCTTCCTTGATGTCCTTCATGACTTGTTCGGCCTCCTTAAGATCGTGCAAGTCTTGCAGGTATTCGAGAATCACTTCTCGGGTCCATTCTTCCTTGCTTTTCCCGTGCTCTTTGGCAACGGTGTCGAGTTGGTTCTCGAGTTCGGGTGAAAGCTCGATGGTGATCATGGTGTTACTCATTCAATGGGTCGGAAGGTAGCTGGCCGTTACCGAACGGCTTCGTAATGAACTTCGTAGCAGTTCATGACTTCTTGGTCAATGCGTGTTCCTGTTTTGTTGCAATCCTTCAAAGGGCGCTCGGGAATTTTGAGTGTTCTGGTCGCGGATCGCGAAACCTTGTCGCCGGCGTTATTCGGTATGTCGAGCCAAGGTTTCGTCGCCATCGAACCCTGACACCTTCTCAAACATCGGGTAATCAGGCCGTATGCAGTTCCTCTCGGATAATCCGCCGTAGGGTTTTTTGGGTGATCGGCGCATTCTCCGGCTGAATGGCTGCGCGTAGCGCTTCGTTAATCAGCGTTTGATAACCTTTTCCTTCCGCTTCAGCCTTCGTGCGGAAAGCTTCAATGATGTCGTCGTCCAGGAAAATCGTAATTCGGGTTTTCCCTGGCGAAGGAATCACTGGTCCGCGTCGGCCTTTGCTGAAACCGTATTCGTCACGTATAAGCTTCACACTCTTCTGGGCTGGCCTTTCGGGCCGAAATTAGGCGCGTCCGATCCCCACGCGGCGTATGTACAACGACTAGAGCGTTTTTGATCCCGGTGTACGGATTCGTGTTCGCGCGGGAAGAACGTAGGTCGGCAATCCCTTCCCAATCGCAAACGGCATCTCTGGGAGCGCCAGAGCTGCCCTTCCGACAAAGCCCTTTGCCGAGCCGGTACGTCGGCAAGGGATTGCCGACCTACATATGGGGCTCCCTTACACCGAATCAGAAAATGCTCTAAAGCCCGCTCCCACGAGCCGTAAACCAATCCGACAGCCGCTCTGAGCACCCATTCAAAGCTCTATTTGCGTCAGGCAACAAAAAAGGGCCATACCGAAGTATGGCCCTTTGAATTGTTGGCTGGGGGACCTGGATTCGAACCAGGGTTGACGGAGTCAGAGTCCGTAGTCCTACCGCTAGACGATCCCCCAGTAAGTAAAGCACGCCGGGGAAGCCGGCGTGCCTTGCATTAACGCTTGGAGTACTGCGGACGGCGTCTTGCTTTGTGCAGGCCGACTTTCTTACGTTCGACTTCGCGCGCGTCGCGGGTGACGTAGCCGGCTCTGCGCAGCGGCTGGCGCAGGGTTTCGTCGAAGCTCATGAGCGCACGGGTCAAGCCATGGCGGATGGCTCCGGCCTGGCCGGTGGGACCGCCGCCTGCGACCTTGACGAACACGTCCATCTTCTCTCCCAGAGCGACGAGTTCGAGCGGCTGGCGCACGACCATCTGGTCGGTCTTTCTGCCGAAGTACTCTTCCAGTTGTTTGTCGTTAACGACAATACGACCGGTTCCGGATTTTGCGTAGACGCGTGCGACCGCGCTTTTGCGGCGACCTGTTCCGTAATACTGCGCTTGTGCCATGGTTGATTCAGCTTCTTAAATTAGATTTCCAACAATTTGGGCTGTTGAGCCTGGTGATTGTGCGTGGGCCCTGCATAGACTTTCAGCTTGCTGAACATGGCGCGGCCCAAAGGATTGCGGGGCAACATGCCTTTTACGGCGGTCTGGATGATGCGTTCCGGATGAGTTCCGCGCAGCTTGCCCAGGGCCACGGACTTCATGTTGCCGATGTAACCGGTGTGCTTGTAATAGATCTTGTCTTGCTCTTTATTGCCGGTAACACGCACTTTTTCCGCGTTGACGACGATGATGTAGTCGCCGGTGTCGACATGGGGCGTGTATTCCGCTTTGTGTTTACCGCGCAGACGACGCGCGATCTCCGTCGAAAGGCGCCCCAGCGTCTTTCCTTCCGCGTCGATGACGTACCAGTCGCGTTTTACTTCGGCCGGTTTTGCGCTAAAGGTCTTCATTACTGCACGCTCCAAACTCTGGCGTTGTTCGAAAAAGCGGGTATGGTACCCGACAACACATTATAAAACAAGCGATCGCTGAATGGCGGACCGATCGTCTTCTCCATACTCGGCGGCGGTACGCTGGACGTATTCGGGAACCAGCCACTTGAGTTTGTGCAGGATCGCGGCCTCGTCGAAAGACCGGCAAGCCTCGGCCAGTTCGATCACGGCTTTCTTGGCCATCCGATAGTCGACGGTCAGGGGATGGGCCAGCAAGAGCTTGCTGTGCTCGGTCGGCGTGGGTCCCTCGTGGTCGTTGAACAATTCCTCGCTGATTTTTTCGCCGGGCCGGAGTCCGACATATTCGATCCGGATATCCTGTCCGGGGCGTTTGCCGCTTAGGCGAATCATTTGTTCCGCCAGGTAGCTGATCTTGACCGGGTCGCCCATGTCCAGCACGAAGACTTCTCCGCCTTTTCCGATGGTCGCGGCCTGCATGATCAATTGGCAGGCCTCGGGTATCGTCATGAAATAGCGGGTGACATCGGGATGAGTCACGGTGACTGGTCCGCCGGCCCTGATTTGCTCGCGGAACAGAGGCACCACGCTGCCCGCGGAATCCAGCACGTTCCCGAAACGCACGTTGATGAAACGAGTCCCGGCGACGCCGTTCATGCTCTGCACCAAGACTTCCGCCGCCCGCTTGGTCGCTCCCATGACGTTTTCGGGGGCTACGGCCTTGTCGGTGGAGATCAGCACGAATTCGTCGACGCCGCCCGCGATTGCCGCTTCCGCCACCGTATAAGTACCCAGAACATTATTCTGAACTGCCTGGCGGACCTGATATTCCAGCAACGGGACGTGCTTGTACGCCGCCGCATGGAAGATGACTTCCGGCCGATATTGCGAAATCACCTGCTCGACGGCGAGCTTGTCGGTGACATCGCCGAGTATCGCGGACAGGCGCAATCCGGGGAAGCTCCGCCTGAGCGCCCGTTCGACCTGGTACAGATTGAATTCGCAGCGCTCGAAAACGATAAGCTCGGCAACGGAAAATTGTGCGATTTGCTTGCAGAGCTCCGAGCCGATCGAGCCGCCTCCGCCGGTAACCAGAACCCGCTTTCCGCCGAGATGGGCCTGAATGCCCTGCCGGTCGAGCTTGATCGGCGCGCGTCCGAGCAAATCCTCGATGGAGACTTCGCGCAGGTGCCCCGACATTTGGCCCGACAGCATTTCCTGCATCGACGGCAAGGTCAGAAATGGGACGCCGGTTCCTTCGCAAATTTCGACGAGACGCCGCATCTCCTTGTCCGTGGCGGATGGCACCGCGATCAGAATCGTCTCGATCTCCAATTTCTCGACGAGCCGCGGAATCTGTTCGCAACGTCCCCTCACTCTCACGCCGTGAATCTCGCTTCCTTTCTTCTTCGGATCGTCATCCACGAACGCGATCGGGGCGAACTCGGTCCCGGCGGCGCGAAGCAGGTCCCTCACCAGCATTTCGCCGGCCTTGCCCGCACCGACGATCAGCGCGCGCCGCCCGGCCGACATCGGCGCGCCGCGATCTTTCCAGATGCGGTAGATCAGCCGCGGCGTGGACAACAGAAATAGCAGCAGCACCGCATAGAGCGGAATGACGGAACGGGGCACGCCTTCCAGCCGATTGACGGAAAACAGGATGATGGCGATCGTGGCAATCCCGAGGCAAGACGCCTTGGCGATACGGACCAGATCGGGAATGGACGCGAACCGCCAGATGCCGCGATACAGTCCCAAGCGGCGGAAAAACACGGCTTGGACGACGAGGACCAGGGGCAGCCAGTGCAGCGAAGTCCGCGTTTCGAGTTCGGGCGGCAACGACAAATTGAACCGCAGCCAATAAGCGCCGAGCCAGGCGAGCGCCACCATGATCAAATCATGAATGAATATGATCGTTCCCGAGCGCATTTTCGAAAGCATGTCCTGCATCGCTTACCCCCCCTGTTTTCCTGCCTCCAGCCATAGCGCCAAGCCTATCAAAGGCGCATAGGCGCACGCCAGAAAGACCGGCTCCAGCTGCGGCCAGCGCACCGCCGCGAAGGCCCAAGGCAATAACCAGCACAGATTAATGGCCAAGACCGACAGGCTGATCCGCTTGTGACTGGCCCAGCGCCGCGCCGCACGCTGGTACGCATGGCTGCGGTGCGCCTCGTACCAGCGCTGTCCGCTGAGCATACGCCTCACCAGCGTCACGCTCGCATCCACGAAAAACACGCCGAACAGAATCAGCCAGACCGCCAGGGACAGCGTACCTTCGACGGAGGTACGCAGCGCGAAAACGGCCAGAACGAACCCGACGAACGCGCTCCCAACATCCCCCATGAAGATTTTCGCGGGAGGCCAGTTCCAACATAAGAAGCCGCCCGCCGCTGCCGCCAAAGCTAACAATAAAACATTTGCATCCCCTGGGAACAGCGGCGACTGATAGGCCAGAAGCCCGTACGCGGATATCGCCACCGAAACAACCTCGATTCCCGCGATGCCGTCTATGCCGTCCATGAAGTTGAACAGGTTCAACAGCCAGACCGCCAGCAAACCGGCGAGAACGGGGCCGAGCCAGCCCAATTCGTAAATTTCGGCGGCGAACCGGATCGATTCGAAGCCGCCCAGCCAATAAAGCGCCCAGCCGGCGCAAGCGATCTGCACGATTAGACGCCATCTTGCAGGTACGTGTCCGTGATCGTCCCAGAAACCGATGGCAGCTATCGGCAGTGCCCCGAGCACGAGCATAAAAAGCTCGAATGAGATTTGTCCCAGCCAGTGGAGACCGGCCGCGACGAGCGTGAAAGACAGCACGACCGCCAAACCGCCGCCGCGGGGCGTCGGCACCTGGTGGGAACTGCGGGCATTGGGCAGATCCAGCAAGCGTTTGGTCGCGTAACCGCGCACCGCTCCCGTCAGGATGCCGGAAACCAGCAGCACGGAGATGACCAAAAACCCTAACGAAAAAAGACTCATCAGTTATTTTGCTGCGCCGCTCGGCAGCCGAAAGAAAACCGGCACGAATTCTTTTGAACTATTTCTTGGTTTGTTCGCTGCCCGGATAGGCCAATCGATAAAATGCGGCGGTATCCGGCAATTGGAAGGACAGTTCATTATAGCCGGGTATGAGGACATAGGTTTTGACCGCCGAACGGTAGGGTCCGATAGCGCTGGTCGCGGCCTGTAATGCCAGCATGTGCGACCTCGGGGAAAACAGCTTGACGGTGACTAGGCCTTTATGCTGGATCAATTGAGGCGCGAAGGGCGCCGCCAAAGGCTCGCCGATGAAAACGCCCTCCCCTGGCCGGGCGACGCTTTTCCAATAGGCTTCGAGTACCGTATCGCCTTCCAGATAGTGCCACATAGCCACGGCCGGATGAGGAAACTTGCTCAGGATATTGCAGGGTTCCGTCACCGTGCCGTAGCTCGCCGTAGCCCCCGCCTCCAGCCAACGCACGCTGCTCATCTGGGCATTTTCGGTCAGCCTCCCGCCGAACGAGGTCAGGTGATCCGCCATCGCCCCGGGCACGAAACCCAAGGTGTCGAGATCCGGCACCTTCGCCAGTCCGGTAAAGTAGAACAGCACATCCTGCTTGCCGCTGATGAAGTCCGCTTCAACCCGATGCAGCCGGATCGCCGCGCCGAGCATATCGACCGTCTTGTCGAACGTGACAGCCCGAACGCTTCGGTGCTTGTCGGAGGTGTTCAGCAAGTAACCGGTACCGGCCGGATAGGTCCGGTCGGAGGCGATGCCGCGATCGATCAGTTTGCGGACATCCTGGACCGTGCGCCCGGCCAGCATCATCGCGGGCCGAATGCCGTGATCGGTATAAGGCGCGCGGCTGGTGGAATGAAAGTATCCGCTGGGCTTGGTTTCGCCGCATTTGCTCGAACAATAGGCTTGGTCGAAACCTAGCGCGAAAGCGGAGGTGATCGACATGCAATCGACCCTGAACGGCGCCATCCATGCGAGCGCATAGGCTTGAACCCCCGGCGGCGTCCGACTGTCCACCGCCTGCTTGACGGATTCGAACTGGGCGCGCGGCAGGTTGTCGGTACCCGGCGGAAAACTCACCCGTATCATGTTCTCCTCGGGTATGCCTCGCCGTTTTTGGTAGTAATTGCCGATGGCGACGCTCGACGGGTCGGCCTCGTTCACGATGACCGCCAACTCCGCCGGCCCTAGCGACCTCCGCGAAAACAGCAGCCGATCGATACTCTCTTCGGCCTTTGCAACCTGAAATACGGCGGCAAAGACTGCGAAAAGGATCGGCAGAAAAACCGACCTAATCCGATACTTCACGGGTCAACCTCACTCCAGAACTTCCCGCAAGTACCGAAACAGCAAGCGAGCAGACTTGGGGGCAGCCGCCGCATCGCGCTCCCGGCGCGCGTCTCGGGACAGCTGCCGCAACTTCTGCCGGTCGGCTCCCGGATGGGCTGCCAAGAATTCGTTAATCGCGGCATCGCCTTCGGCTATCATGCGATCGCGCCAACGCTCGATGACATGCTGCCGGTGCACCGCTTCAGCGCTCTCGTTCCTGAGGGCCACGAGCCCTGCCCGAATGGGTTCAGCGTCGATATGGCGCAGCACTTTGCCGATATACTTGCGCTGCCGCTTGAGGGCGCCGCGCTCGGTGATGGACTGTCCGAGCCGCACCGCTTCCATCAGCTCTACAGGCAAGTCCAGCCGCTCGAGCTGTTCGCGGGATAAGCCGATCAACTCTTCTCCAAGATCCTGCAAGGCTGCGCTTTCGCGCTTCAACTGGGATTTACTGATTCGCTCCGGATACTCATCCGGCGAAATTTCGGGATCTTCCGTCCACGTCATGAGAAAGCGACTACAAAAAGGCCAGATAACGGCACTGAATTTTCGGCCTACTATACCACTCGTCCCACCAAAACGGTGGTGACGGCCGATTGAGCAATCAATCGGCACAGATGGATCTAAATGAAAAGAGAGAGTACGCTACCCGACAGAAAAAGTATGTTTCTCAAACAACGCCACATGGAAGGCCATCCGAACGCAGATCCGGAATATGGCATCAACACCTCGACTTATGACTGGTCGGTGCGCGTTTTCCGGCAGATCAAGAAGCTGCTCAAGGTCCGCATCACCTTGCACGGCAGCCCGGACATCATTGATCGCGGCCATATCTTCCTTTTCAACCACTTCGCCCGATTCGAGACCTTCATCCCCCAATACCTGATGTACGAGGCCAGAAAGGTCTACTGCTGCTCGGTGGCCTCGGCGGAATTCTTCGAGGAGGAAGACAGTGTCCTGGCGGGATTCCTGCGCGACGTCGGCGTCATCCCGAACAACTACCCGAGACTTCTGCCCTGGCTCGCCGAACAAATCCTGCTCGGCCGCAAGGTCGTCATCTTTCCCGAAGGGGGCATGGTGAAGGACCGCCGGGTTCTCGACAAAAGAGGCCGCTACAGCATTTACTCCCGAGTCAGCATGGATAGGCGCAAACACCATACCGGGGCCGCCGTTCTGGCGATGGGTCTTGAAATCTTCAAAATGGCCGTGCGCCGCGCCGAGCACCAAGGGCAGCAGGAGCGTCTGACATCATGGTCCGAGGCGCTCGGGATGGAGAGCCGCGAAGCCCTGCTGGCCGCCGCGCACCAACCCACCATCGTGGTTCCGGCGAACATTACCTTCTATCCCATACGCATCAACGAACATATTTTGAGCAGCGCCGCCGAACTGCTGAGCCGTGGGCTGAGCCGGCGGGCTGCGGAAGAAATCCTGATCGAGGGGAATATCCTGCTGCGCAACACCGATATGGATATCCAGTTCGGACATCCGATTATCGCGTCGGAGTCCTGGCACCACTGGGAAACCTGGCTGGCAAAATGGGTAGCGCCGCGCATCGGGACAATCGACGATGTCTTCGCCGTAACCCGGAAACCCGCCAACACGAAAGAGCGGCTCCTGGCCGGCCGGCTGCGCCAGCGTGCCCAGATCGTGCGCAACAAATATATGCGCGAGATGTATCAGGCGGTGACGGTGAATCTCAGCCACCTCGCCTCGACACTGATTTTGTATCGCGCAAGACGTAACCGGATCGAGATCGACCGGGCCGAATTTTTCCGCAGCCTGTATTTGGCCATCAAATACACCCAGCGATTGCCGCACGTGCATCTTCACCGCAGCCTGCAAGACCCCGAGGAATATCGAAACCTGCTGGAAGGCGAACATTCCGGTCTGCAAGAATTGATCGATACCGCGAAAGCCAGCGGGCTGATCGAAGTTCATCCGGATCGTTATCGGTTGCTGCCCAAGCTGCTTCACGAACACGAATTCGATGAAATTCGCATCGAAAACGTAATCTCGGTTTATGCCAACGAGATCGAACCCATTTCCGGCATTACGGAGGCAGTCAAGCGCGCCCTATCGGTGGAAAAGAAGCTAAGCGCTCTCGAACTGGCAAATCTTCAGTTCGACGATGAGGTCAGGTCATGGCGATGGGATTCGAAACACTATGCCAAACACGCTCCAAGTTTGACGTCTCCTGCGATAACCGCGGCCGCGAGCCCTCGCCCCTTCTTTCTGAAGGCGCGATCGAGCAATGGTGCCGGCGTGATTCTGATCCACGAACTTTTGTCTTCGCCGGCCGAAATGCGCGACTTCGGCGGACGCTTGGCCGATCTCGGTTTTCACGCCCTCGGCGTCCGTTTGAAAGGCCACGGAACTTCGCCCTACGACCTCAAAGACCGACGCTGGGAGGACTGGCTCGAATCCTTGCGCCGCGGGTACGAGATCATGAAGGCTTATGCGTCTCACATTTACATCGTCGGCACCGGAATCGGCGGTCTGTTGGCGCTGCAACTGGCCAGCGAACAGCCTGAGCGCTTGGCAGGGATAGCCGCGATTTCGCCGCCCTTCAAGTTCAGCGCGTCGGGTCCCATGGCTCCGCTGCTCCGCAGCCCAAACATTCTGGTTCGCTGGATGTCTCGGCGAAACAGCCGGCCGTTCGTGGAAAGAACGCCGGAATATCCGCAATACGCCTATCGGGAAGTGCCTCTGCGTACGCTCTACGAACTGCGCCGCTTGATCCAGGAACTGGAGGAAAGTCTCGCGGACGTGCAGTGTCCGGTATTATTGGCACAGGCCGATCACGATCCGATTCTCGATCCGGAAAGCGCGCGGATGATCTATAAGGCCCTGAGCTCGAAGAACAGGATTCTCCGGTCCGTGCATGCCGATCGCCACAATATGCTCGCGGAGGATATTGGTGGTATAAGGGACATCGTGATTCGCTTTTTGACCAGGGACGCCCCGGCGGGTTGAGTCGAACCCGTTCAAGTGATTTATTGTGCAGCGGAGAGCGCCATGCGAAACCTTCAAAGCACCTTGTCGCAATACGTCATGGAAAAGCCCTGGTTGAAGAGCTATCCGCCGGGCGTCCCGGAAACCATCGGCGAACCGCAATACTCTTCGCTGGCGCATTTTTTCGAAGAAATGGCCGCCCGCTATCGGGAACGGCCGGCACTTTCCAATTTGGGGCGGACTCTTTGCTATGCCGAACTCGAGGAGCTGAGCCGGCATTTCGCCAGTTTCCTGAACCGACGCCTAGGCCTGGAACGAGGTGAACGGATCGCCATCATGCTGCCGAATGTCTCGCAGCAACCCGTTGCCTTATGGGGCGCGCTGCGCGCCGGGCTGATCGTCGTCAACACGAATCCCCTCTACTCCGCCCGCGAATTGGAACATCAACTCCAAGACTCGGGGGCAGCAGCCCTGGTGATGCTCGAGAATTTCGTCCCGGCAGTAGCGGCCGCGCTTCCAAGATTAAAGCTCAAGGCGATCATCATTTCCGGACTCGGCGACCTGCTGCGGTTTCCCCGCTCCTATCTGATCAACTGGTACGTGCGCCTGTTCAAAACGGGAAACCCCGGCACCCACATCAGCGAGGCCGTCTCCTTCAATACGGCCCTGCAGGAAGGCAGCCTGCTTTCTTTCGAAAGGCATGATCTGAAACTGGAAGACGTCGCCTTTCTCCAATACACCGGAGGCACCACCGGCATCGCCAAAGGGGCCATGCTGACGCACCGCAATCTGCTTGCGAACGTGGAGCAGTGCACCCAGTGGATTGTCGGCGGACTTCCCCCGGAACGAGCGATGGTCAAAGGCGAGGAAGTCGTGATCACCGCGCTGCCGCTCTACCACATCTTTGCCCTGACCGTGGATTTGCTGTGCTTCACCGAACTGGGTGGGTTGAACTATCTCATTACCAATCCGCGAGACCTGCAAGGTCTCATTAAGATGCTCGGCAAGGTGCGTTTCAGCGTCATAACCGGCGTCAACACGCTCTTCAAGGGATTGCTCAACACGCCCGGCTTCGACGAACTGGATTTCAGCTCGCTCAAGTTCGTCATCAGCGGCGGCATGCCGACCGAGGAAGCCGTGGCGAACCGCTGGCAGCAAGTGACCGGCTGCCCGATCACCGAAGGTTATGGCTTGACCGAAACCTCTCCCGTGGTTTCCGTCAATCCGCCCGGATTGACGGAATTCAACGGCAGCATCGGGCTTCCCGTGCCATCCACCGAATGCAGCGTTCGGGACGACGACGGACGTCCGCTGCCGGTCGGGACGGCTGGCGAGCTGTACGTGCGCGGACCGCAGGTCATGAAGGGTTATTGGAACAGCCCGGACGAAACCGAAAACGTCATGACGCCGGACGGGTGGCTGCGTACCGGGGACATCGCCCGGATGGACGAAAACGGATTCTTCTATATCGTGGACCGCAAGAAGGACATGATTCTCGTCTCGGGCTTCAACGTTTATCCCAATGAACTCGAGGCCGTCTTAAGTACCCACCCGGCTGTTCGGGAGTGTGCCGCGATAGGCGTGCCGGACGACAAGACCGGAGAAACGGTCAAGGTTTTTATCGTGCGCAAGGACGAGAGCCTGGATGCGGACACCGTCCGCCGCTACTGCCGTATGAACTTGGCGGCCTACAAGGTGCCTAAGTATATAGAATTCCGCGACGAACTCCCGAAGAGCGCCGTAGGCAAGATTCTTCGCCGCGAGTTGCGGAAACTGACTTAACAATACGACACGCAGCACGTTCCTTTAATTCCCGCTGCGTCTAAGAATTTCGGATGACACGGCCGATTTAGGCGGCCACAGGCGATACGCCGCCATTTCTGTATTTAATTGTTGTTTCCGTTTCGGAGATCGAGCGATCTCCTGTCCTTTGTGGCGTTTCCTGTCAGGAGGCAGACCATGAAAAACGTTGTCATCGCCGGCTACTGCCGCTCGCCGTTTACCCCGGCCAAGAAAGGGCAGCTCAGCGGCATCCGCCCCGACGAATTGGCCGCGCAAGTGGTGAAAGCCTTGTTGCGCAAAACCGGCGCCAAACCCGAAGACATCGAGGATTTGATCCTCGGCTGCGCCTTTCCGGAAGCCGAGCAAGGCTTCAATTTGGGCCGTCTCGTGGTATTCCTGGCCGGTCTCCCGCAGTCGGTCGCAGGCACCACCATCAACCGGTTCTGCGGCTCGTCCATGCAGGCCATACACCAGGCGGCGGGAGCCATTCAACTGAATGCCGGCGAGGCGTTCATCTGCGCCGGCGTCGAATCCATGAGCCGGGTGCCGATGACGGGCTTCAATCCGATGCCTCACCCCAGGCTTTACCAGGAATATCCGCAAGCCTACATGAGCATGGGGGAAACCGCGGAAAACCTGGTCGAGCGGTACGGCATCAGCCGCGCCGATCAGGAGCGCTTCGCCTTCGACAGCCAGCGCAAAACGCGGGAAGCCAAAGCCGCAGGCCAATTCGACGACGAACTGATCCCGATCGAAACACCCGACGGCACCGTAACGGAGGACGGCTGCCCACGTCCCGAAACCACTCCGGAGGGCTTGGCCGGTCTTAGACCTGCCTTCAGGGAGAACGGCGTGGTCACGGCCGGAACCTCTTCGCCCCTCACCGACGGCGCCGCCGCGGTCCTGGTCTGCTCCGAGGATTACGCGGAACGCCACGGACTCGAACCCCTGGCGCGCGTCAAGAGCATCGCGGTGGCCGGCTGCGCCCCAGAGATCATGGGCATAGGTCCGGTCGCCGCGAGCCGCAAGGCGTTGCAACGCGCAGGGCTCGCTCTCGAGGACATCGATATCATCGAATTGAACGAAGCCTTCGCGGTCCAGGCGCTGGCGTGCATCCGTGAACTCGGCATCGACGAGAGCAAGCTCAATCTCCACGGCGGCGCCATCGCCCTGGGCCATCCGCTGGGCGCGAGCGGAGCCCGCATCACCGGAAAAGCGGCGTCGCTGCTGAAAAAGGAAAAGAAGCGCTACGCCCTGGCGACGCAGTGCATAGGCGGCGGACAAGGCATCGCGACGATTCTGGAAGCGGTTTGAACTTTGAAAAGGCGGGCCTCGGATGGCCCGTCTCCAAGTCAAGTGAGGCCGACATGATGAAAATAGAAAAAATGGCTGTCATCGGCGCAGGAGTCATGGGATCGGCTATCGCGGCCCAGGCCGCCAACGCCGGCGTCCCGGTTTTGTTGCTGGACATCGTGCCCGAAGGCGCAACGGATCGGAACATGGTTGCCAAGAACGCCTTGAAGAAGCTTCAGGAAACCGATCCGCCCCCGTTGATGCACCGCAAGAATCTCGCGCGGATCACGCCCGGCAACATCGAGGACGATCTCGAAAAACTCGCCGAGACCGATTGGATCGTCGAGGCGGTAATCGAAAAACCGGACATCAAGCACAGGCTCTACCGCAACCTGGACAGTGTCCGCAAATCCGGTTCCGTCGTTTCCTCCAACACCTCCACCCTCCCACTCGCCGAGCTCACGCGGGACATGCCGGAGAATTTCCGGCGCGACTTCCTGATCACTCACTTCTTCAATCCGCCGCGCTACATGCGGCTGCTGGAAATCGTTTACGGCCCCGAAACCCGGCCCGATGCGCTAGCCGCGCTGGTCGACTTCGGCGACCGGCGGCTCGGCAAGAGCATCGTGCATTCCAACGATACGCCGGGCTTCATCGCCAACCGCATCGGCATCTTCTGGCTGCAGCTGGGGCTCCTGGAAGCCTTGCGCCTAGGGCTCACCGTCGAGGAAGCCGACACCGTCATCAGCCGTCCGTTCGGCATCCCGAAAACCGGCATATTCGGCCTGCTCGACCTGGTCGGTCTCGATCTCGTCCCCCACATCGTTCCCGGCATGGATCGGGCGCTTCCGCCGAACGATCCGTTCCACGCCATCAGCCAAGTGCCGGAACGGGTGACGCGGATGATCGCGGAAGGCTATACCGGACGCAAAGGCAAGGGCGGATTTTATCGCTTGAACCGGGCTGGAGGCGGAAAGATCAAGGAAGCTCTCGACCTCCAAACCGGCACGTACCGGGTCAGCACCAAACCGGAACTCGCCAGCATCGCGGCGATGAAAGCGGGCGGCTTGGCCGGGCTGCTGCAATTCCACGACAAGACCGCCGAATACGCCCGGAGCGTCATGGCCCAGACCCTGGCTTACGCCGCCGAGGTGGCGCCGCACGTCGCCGACGATCTGGAATCGGTCGACCGCGCCATGCGGCTGGGCTACAACTGGCAGTACGGCCCGTTCGAACTGATCGACCGGATCGGCGACGAAAACCTGGTCCGGATGCTCGAAGCCATGGGCAAGCCCGTGCCAGATCTGCTCCGACACGACGGACCGCTTTACCAAGTCGTCGACGGGCGGCTGCACGGGCTTGCATTCCCCGGCACGGGCGGGACCAAGCCCACTCTACGAGCGGTGAACCGGCCACCCGGCGTCTTGCTGCTGGCCGACGTCAAGCGGCGCAGCAAGCCTCTGACGAAGAATCCTTCGGCGAGCCTTTGGGACGTGGGCGACGGCGTCGTCTGCCTGGAATTCCAGAGCAAGATGAACACCTTCGATCCTCTGGTGCTCAAGCTGGTCCACAAGGCTGTCGACATCGTGCGGAGCGATTACCGCGCGCTGGTGATTTACAACGAAGCCGACAATTTCTCCGCCGGAGCCAATCTCGGGGTGCTGCTCTTCGGCGTCAACATCGCGCTGTGGCCGGAAGTGGAGAGCATGGTCAAACAGGGCCAGGAGGCGTTCAAGGCACTCGAATACGCGCCCTTCCCCGTGGTCGGCGCGCCCTCGGGAATGGCCCTCGGCGGCGGATGCGAAATTCTGCTCCACTGCGATGCCGTCCAGGCTCATGCCGAATTGTATATGGGGCTGGTGGAAGCCGGCGTCGGCGTGATTCCCGGCTGGGGCGGCTGCAAGGAGATGCTGCTGCGCGCCTTCGCCGACAAGAAATCTCCCCAAGGCCCGATGGCGCCGGTCGCCCGCGTCTTCGAAACCGTCAGCGTCGCCACTGTGTCGAAATCGGCCCAGGAAGCGAAAGACCTTCTGTTCCTGCGCCCCACCGACGGCATCACCATGAACCGCGACCGGCTGCTGTTCGACGCCAAGGAAAAGGCGCTGGCGCTGAGCGAAAGCTACGCGCCGCCCGAGCCGCCGGTCTTTTATCTCCCAGGGCCTTCGGGCAAGGCCGCGCTGGACATGGCCATCGGCCAGTACCGGCGGCTCGGCAAGGCCACGGCCCACGACGCCGTTGTCGCCGGAGCCTTGGCCGATGTACTCACTGGAAGCGATACCGACATCAGCAAGCCATTGTCCGAAGACGATCTCTTGGCATTGGAGCGGCGCGCCTTCATGGACCTGGTCAAGCGAAAGGAAACGATCGCCCGCATGGAACACATGCTGGAAACCGGCAAGCCTTTGAGGAACTAGCCATGGCCACCTACAAAGCACCCTTGCGCGACATGCGCTTCATCTACCACGAGTTCCTGGCCGACCAGCACTTGGAGGACATGCCCGGCATGGAGGACGTGCCGCCCGAGCTGGTGGATGCGGTCCTGGAGGAAATGGCCAAGGTGGCCGAAAACATTCTGTTCCCCCTCAACCGGAGCGGCGACGAGGAAGGCTGCCGGCTCGAGAACGGCGAGGTGCACACTCCGCGCGGCTTCAAGGACGCGTATCAGCGCTACCGGGAAGGCGGCTGGCCGGGGTTGACCAGCCGCCCCGAATACGGCGGGCAGGGACTTCCGGAAACGGTCTACGTGCTGACCTCGGAAATGATGTCGGCCAGCAATCTGTCCTTCGCCATCTACACCAAGCTGACCCACGGCGCCTATCAGTTGCTGCTCAAGACGGCCTCGGAGGAGATCAAGAATCTTTATCTTCCGAACATGGTGGAAGGACGCTGGACCGGCACCATGTGCCTGACCGAGCCGCAATGCGGCACCGATCTCGGCCTGCTCCGCACCAAGGCGGTTCCGCAAGCCGACGGCACTTATCGGCTCACCGGCAACAAGATTTTCATTTCGGGCGGCGAGCAGGATCTCAGCGAAAACATCATCCAGATGGTCCTGGCGCGCGCACCCGACGCCCCGCCTGGGGTCAAGGGCATAAGCCTGTTTCTGGTGCCGAAGTTCCTGGTCAACCCGGACGGAAGCCTCGGACCTCGCAACCGCATCTTCTGCACGGCCATCGAGCACAAAATGGGCATCAAGGGCTCGAGCACATGCAGCCTGAGCCTCGAAGACGCCACCGGCTATCTGATCGGAGATCTCCATAAAGGACTCCGCGCCATGTTCGTGATGATGAACAGCGCCCGCCTCGAAGTCGGATTGCAGGGGCTGGGGCTCGGCGAAGTGGCCTATCAAAATGCCGCGGCCTATGCCAAGGAGCGCTTGCAAGGCCGCGCCCTGACCGGCCCGAAAAATCCCGAAAAGCCGGCCGATCCGCTCATCGTCCATCCGGACGTGCGGCGCATGCTCTTGACCATGCGGGCCTATACCGAGGGTATGCGGTCGATGTCGGCCTGGGTGGGCGCACAACTCGACAAGGAAAACCGGCACCCGGACCCCGGAATCCGCCAGCAGGCGGAGGACTTCGTCGCCCTGCTGACGCCCGTAGTGAAGGCCTTCTTCACCGATCTCGGGTTCGAAACCGCCAATCTGGCCATGCAGGTATACGGCGGGCACGGCTACATCCGCGAACACGGCATCGAACAGTTCGTGCGCGATGCGCGCATCGCCCAGATCTACGAGGGCGCCAACGGCATCCAGGCCCTGGATCTGGTCGGACGCAAGCTGCCCGCGCACGCCGGACGGTATTTGCGCAGCTTCTTCCACCCGGTCCAGCGTTATCTCGACGAACGCGCCGGACAAGCTCAACTGGCCTTCGTCACCGAACCGCTGGCCAAGGCGTTCGGCCGGCTGCAACGCGCGACGGCCTTCATCGCCGAGCGCAGTCTCGCCGATCCCAACGAGGCCGGCGCCGCAGCCTATGATTACCTGCATCTGTTCGGCTTGACCACCATGGCCTATTGCTGGGCGCGCATGGCGGAAATCGCCCAGCAAAAAATCAAGGACGATACGACCGGCTTTTATCAGGCCAAGCTCGATACAGCCCGCTTCTTCATGGAGCGCATCTTGCCCAGAACCTCGGGGCTCTTTTCCGCCATTCTTTCCGGCAGCGGGAGCATCATGGATTTCAAGGACGAGGCGTTTTAGACCGAATCCGGAACCACTCCACGTCACTTTGACGATACAAACGCCCTGGAACTGTCTAAGAAAGGTTACCCTTTGGACAGTTCTAAGGCGCATGAAACGTGAATCTTTTTCCGAAATCAGGGTGTTCTGTTATGCCGGCTATCGCGGCGACGAAGAACCGCGGCGGATGTTGATCGACGACCGCAAAGTCAAGGTGGAAATCCTCAACCGCTGGACCACGCCGGAGCACCGCTACTTCAAGGTGCTCGGCGACGATTGCCACATCTACACCATCCGCCAGAACGATCGGGACAGCCGGTGGGAACTGACTTTGCTGCACTAAGCAGGAAATGCTGCCGACAGCGCCACTGTTTGTAGTTTGTAGGATGGGTAGAGCGAAGCAAAACCCATCGATGGTGGGTTAGGCCGCGAGGCCGTAACCCGCCGAGCGACCTCGGACCTGTCCTGAGCCAAGTCGAAGGGTCGGTGGGTTACGCTCCGCTAACCCACCCTACGATCAATGCTCTCGATCCGCGGCGGAGAATGGAACTCCTCAGAACTTGATGACTGCGTCGATAGCGAATAAAAGCTGATCGCTTTTCTTGCGCGCGTCGTAGTTGTCTATTCCGTCAGCCCAGTCGTATCGGACCTCAGGGCGAACAGCGACCCAGTCCAGCGGTTTCCAGTTCAAGCCAAGGGTAACGCCGTAATAGCTGGCGGGTCCGGAAGCAAGAACGGCGCAGCCGGGACACATTTGTGCAACCCGCACGCCGTCGTCATCGCGGAACCACTCGCCCCTCAATCCCACGCCCACGGTATCGGTGACATCGTAGATCAGCTGCTGCTGAATGCCGTACCACTGAGCGTCCTTGAAATTGTTCAAAGGATGCTGTTGCTCTATACCGTGATCGTGCTGGAAGACATAGTGCACGTGATCGGTGAAATTCTGTTTGAAAACGAAACTGTAGAAGGTGCGATTGTCCTTTTTGTCGATGCCCGTTTCCCGGCGAAAATCGTCGAGGTCGTTATCGGCGTTGACATCCCCGGTGATGATCGAGAGTCCGACCGACGTAGCCTTATCGTCGGTATTCCAGAAAACGCCGCCCAGAAAATTCCAGTTCTCCATATTCTTGTCGAAACCGTCCCAGCCCGCATTGCCGTCCAGCGATCCGCCGAACTGATTGTGTCCTCCGGTGACGGCCCCGAGGGTGACCAACAGATTGCTGACGACCGGGTAGGTGAACATGGCCCCGGTATGAGTAAAGGGTTCGCCGTACTGGAAGGTATACGGGTGGGAATAAAAGAAGTTGTCCGGAGACAAACCCGTTTCATAGCCCATGATGGTATAGAAACGGCCCAGCCGTGCCGTGATTCCGTTGCCGAACGGCGCGAACACGTCGATATAGGCGTTGGGAAGCGCGATTTTGTAGAACCGCGTGTCGTCGCCGATCAAGTCGTTATCCCAGTGGCCGTCGCCGTAGGCGTTGATCGTATTGGTCCGGGCGTCGGTACCGAACATGAAAGTCACCTTTCCGCCCACGTCCCAATCGCTGCCCTCGACGTTCACGGTTCGGGACAAGTCCACCACCAACTGATTGAGCTGAAACTCGCCGGCCCGATCGTTGAAGATCACGGGACCGTTGTAGTTGTCCGCCGGATCGTTGGCGTTGTAGGTAATACCCGCGTCTATCCAGCCGGTCAGGGTCAGCCCCAGGGATTTCATCCAGGCTGATTCGTTGATGACCTTTAATCCCCCCAATAAACCGGATGTCTCTTCTGCCCGGCTCGGGTCACCGATACTCATCAGCCCGCCCGCGATGAGTGCCAGATGACGCTTCGATTTGATGTTTTTCATGAGTTCAGGCTCCTGTGTTTCTTGCGCTTAAACAGCGGAGCCCTGTGAGTCGTCGAAAGACTATAAAAGCACGAAGTGCGCCATACCTCTTAAAAAAACAATAAACAACGTTGGTCTTCCCGGATCGGCTGAACGGACATCTGCTTCCGGCAGCAATGAAAGACTCTGGGCGATAGCCGAACCCGGCTTTTCCGCACCATTTCGGAGCACAAGACCGACCTCTCGCCCCGAAATCGGTCCAAATCGCGCGCAATTCAGTTCCGAATCTTGCCGAAGCCGCTGAATTCGAGGCTGGCACGCATCCTGCTGGTTCTCGTTCGTAACGAGAGGTGCGCCATTCGGCGGCACCGTTCACAAATGGCGACTAGGGTTCCGGCCCCTCCGCTCGGGGGCGTCTGGTCCGAGAGTTTCCGGCCCCGTGGCTCGCGGGGTTACACGGCGGGATAAAAGCCCGGGAGGTCGTGACGGTTCGTAAGAACCGGTTCGCCCTCTCGCCGTGTAATTTCCGAAAAGGAGCCCCGTGATGTCGTCCCCATTCGCTCATGCCTTGCGACGTTTTCTCGCTTTCCCGGCCTTGATCGGCCTTCTTCTGCTTCCCCTGCCGTCTCCTGCCGAGGTCAAGATCGGCGTCAGCGACTGGCCGGGCTGGGTCGCCTGGTACGTGGCCGAAAAAAACGGCTATTTCAAAAAGCACGGCGCCAAAGTCAAACTGGTTTGGTTCGCCAACTACACCGATTCCATTTCCGCGTTGTCGGCCGGCCAGCTGGACGGCAATTGCCAGACCTGGTCCGACACCATGGCCCCTCTGGCAAAGGGCATTCCGCTCAAGGCCATACTGGTCAACGACAATTCAGCCGGCAACGACGCCCTGATGGTCAGCCCCAAGATCAAGAGCTTCGCCGACCTCAAGGGCAAAAAGATCGCGCTGGAGCAGTTCAGCGTCTCCCATTTCCTGTTGGTGACCGCGCTGGCCAAGAACGGCATGACGCAGGCGGACGTCGAGATCGTCAACCTGTCCGCCGGCGACGCCGCGGCGGCCTTCCTGAGCGGTCGTGTCGACGCCACCGTGGTATGGAACCCCTGGGTCAACAAGATCGAGCTGTCGGGCAAGGGAAAAGCGCTGTTCAGCTCCAAGGACATCCCCGGACTGATTCCCGACCTCCTGGTCGTGCAGGAAAAATCCCTCGCCGCCCACCGCAAGGATTTCCTCGGCATGATCGAGGCGTGGTACGACGTCGAAAAGTTCATCCGCGAAAATCCTGACCAAGCAGTCAAGATCATGTCCAAGGTCGTCGGCCTCAAGACCGACGAGTACAAGATTTTTCTGCCCGGCACCAAGTTCTTCGCCGAGGCCGATAACCTCGAAGCCTTCGGCCCGCCCGACCAATCCCGGTCGCTGCTGAACGTAGCGCCCGCCATTTCCGACTTCCTGCTCGACAACCGGCTGATGGAAGGCACCGTGGACTTCACCCAGGGCGTGGACGGCTCGCTGATAAAAGAAGTTGCGGACAAGAAATAGGTAACAGCCCGCCTCCGCCGGGGAGGCTCCACGTTTTCTTAACGGCTTCAATCGAGGAAAGAGAATGGCAGCTCAATGCGACAGCGGCATCCCGAACCCGCGCCAGCGATGGTGGGCGATACGGGGACAGATCGGCCGCCGCGAATATCTGATCCTCGCGCTGCTGGGCCTCTTGGCCCCGCTGGCGGCGTGGTGGGGTCTGGCCCACAGCGGCTGGGTGGACAAGGTGTTCATGCCGGCGCCGGAAGAAGTGGTTACCCGGATCTACGGCTGGTTCGCCGAGGACGACCTGCTGGGCGACATCTGGATCAGCGTCTACCGGGTGACGGCCGGGTTCGCCATCTCCGCCGTGCTGGCCTTGCCGCTGGCGCTGCTGATCGGCACTTATCGGCCGCTGCAGGCGCTGTTCGAACCGCTCACCGATTTCATCCGCTACATGCCCGCGGTGGCCTTCATTCCGCTGGTGATGCTGTGGGTCGGCATCGAGGAGAGCGCCAAGATCGCCATCATCTTCATCGGCACTTTTTTCCAGATGGTGCTGATGATGGCCGAAGACATCCGCCGCGTGCCCATGGCCCAGATCGAGGCAGCGCAGACCATGGGCGCGACGCGCGGCGAACTGATCCGGCTGGTGATACTGCCGTCGGCCAAACCGGCGCTGCTGGACACGCTGCGCGTCACCATGGGCTGGGCCTGGACCTACCTGGTCGTGGCCGAGCTGGTGGCCGCCAATTCAGGATTGGGCTTCGCCATTCTCAAGGCGCAGCGCTTCCTGCAAACCGACAAGATCTTTGCCGGCATTCTCCTGATCGGGCTGTTCGGGCTGCTGATGGACCAGTCGTTCCGCTGGCTGCACCGCAAGAGTTTCCCCTGGCTTTACTTCAAGTGATCAACATGACGGCCAAGATCGAAATCAGACGAGCCAACAAGCTGTTCGACACCGGGGGACGGCACATCGCCGCGCTCGAGAACGTCGACCTCGACATTCGCGCCAACCAATTCGTCACCCTGGTGGGGGCTTCGGGCTGCGGCAAGTCCACCCTGCTGCGCAGCATTGGGGGCCTGGAGGACCTCAGCTCGGGCGAAATCCGGGTGGACGGCCGGCCGGTGTCCGGCCCCGGAGCCGAGCGCGCCATGGTGTTCCAGCATTACAGCCTGTATCCGTGGCTCACGGTACGCGAAAACATCCGCTTCTGCCGCTCGCTCAAGATCAAGCGCGAAGAGATCACTTCGGCCGACGTGGAAATCGCTTCCGGACGTACCGACGCCTTGATAGGGCTGATGGGGCTCGCCCCGGTCGAAAACGCCTATCCCAACCAGCTTTCCGGGGGCATGCAGCAGCGCGTGGCCATCGCCCGCGCACTGATGAACCGGCCGGACATCCTGTTGATGGACGAACCGTTCGGCGCGCTCGACGCACAGACGCGCGAAGTGATGCACGATCTCATCCTGCATGTGTTCGCGCTGGAAAAGCCCACCATCGTGTTCGTCACCCACGATGTGGAAGAGGCGATCTATCTCGGCGACCGGGTGGTCCTGATGGCGCCCCGTCCCGGACGGATCGACTCGATCTACCAGGTTCCGCTGCCGCCGGAACGCGAGCAGGACATGAAGCTATCTCCCGAATTCACCGAGCTGAAACGGGAAATCCTGTCCCGCATCCGCGCCACCTCGGGGATGCAAACCGACCGCGGAATGCTGGAAAAACTCACGGCCACGGTAAGACCGGGGGCCGCCGCATGAGCGCAGCCGGTTCCGACGCGAGCTATGCGGCCAAGAACGGCGGCGCTTCTTTTGTGTTCATTTTTCGATGATGAGAGGTCAAGCATGACGATCACCTTCACCCATGACCGAGTCCTCTGGGAAGAGACGGTTCCCGGCGGCAATCACTGGTCCGGCCTGCTGCGGCGCGGTTCGGCGCTGCGCCTCACCGACCTGGATGGCGGCGCCAACGTCTCGGCGCTGTTCTACAACCAGGAGGAGAAGCTCGAACGCTACAACATGCCGGATACGCTGAAGGCCCAGCACACCGCCTTCCTCACCGCCGGCCACGTGTGCTACTCCGACATGGGCCGGGTGCTGTGCTCGATCATCCACGATTCGGTCGGCTGGCACGATACCGTGTGCGGCACCAGCGACAACGCGTCGATTCTGGACAAATTCGGCACCGCCACTTTCCAGACCCACCGCAACGACATGTACCGCAGCGGCCGGGACGGCCTCCTGATCGAACTCGGCAAATGGGGCTTGGGCAAGCGCGACCTGGCCGCCAACGTCAATTTCTTCAGCAAGGTGACGGCGGATGCGGACGGCGGACTTCGCTTCCATTCCGGGCACAGCCGGGCCGGCGACGCGGTCGATCTGCGCTTCGACATGAACGTGCTGGTGGTGCTTTCGACCGCACCGCACCCGCTGGACCCGAACCCGGAATACCGGCCGGCCGCGGTGAAGCTGACCGCCTGGCATGCGGGGCCCGCCGGCGAAAGCGACCTCTGCCGCACCTCGTGCGAGCAGAACCGGCGCGGTTTCATCAATACCGAGCGTTTCTACGCCTGCTAGGAGGACACCCATGTTGATCGAAAGCACACTCGCCCCGGAAAACGCCGTTCTCGACGAAACTTGCCCGGCCGGAGAACCATGGACCGGGTTGGTGAAGAAAGGCCAGATCTTTCGCATCCTCGACCTGGAGGGCAACCAGGCGGTGGACACGCTGTTCTACAATGCCCATGATCCCGAAGAGCGCTACAGCGCCGTGGATACCATCCGCCGCCAGGGCAATCTTTATCTCGGGGTCGGTTCGGTTTTGTATTCCAGCGAGGGGCGGCCCATGCTGACCATCGTCGCCGACACCTGCGGCCGCCACGACACGCTGGGCGGCGCCTGTGCCGCGGAAAGCAACACTGTGCGCTATGCTCTCGACAAGCGCCCCATGCACAGCTGCCGCGACAACTTCCTGCGTGCCCTGTCGCACTGCGACTGCGCCCGTCAGCGCGCCATGAGCAAGCGCGACATCACCGCCAACATCAATTTCTTCATGAACGTGCCGGTAACTCCCGAAGGCGGCCTGAGCTTCGCCGACGGCATTTCGGCACCCGGCAAATATGTCGAGCTGCGCGCCGAGATGGACGTGATGGTGCTGATTTCCAACTGTCCGCAGCTCAACAACCCGTGCAACGCCTACAACCCGACGCCGATCCGGCTGCTGATATGGAACGGATGAGCGACCGCGCCGGGACTTTTCCCATGTTGCCGAAGCATCGCGCCAGCCATGAGGCACCCAGCCTCGGGGCATGCCATCAACCATGATTCGATTCACCGCGGGACGACCCGTGGCTCGTGAAAACGGCGGGACGGCCCGCCCCCCATCCTGAAAGAGCAAGAACACCGATGTTCGACAAGGTATTGATCGCCAATCGCGGCGAGATCGCCTGCCGTATTCAACGTACCCTGCGCCGCTTGGGAATCCGCAGCGTGGCGGTTTATTCGGAGGCCGACGCCCACGCCCGTCACGTGGAAGAAGCCGATGAAGCCGTCTGCATCGGCCCGCCGCCCGCCGCCGAAAGTTATCTCCGCATCGACCGCATCCTCGATGCGGCGCGAAGCAGCGGCGCGGAGGCCATCCATCCCGGTTACGGCTTCTTGAGCGAAAACGCCGCTTTCGCCGAAGCCTGCGCTGAACGCGGCCTCGCCTTCATCGGCCCGACGCCGGACCAGATCCGGAGATTCGGCCTCAAGCACACGGCGCGCGAAATCGCCGAGGCGAACGGCGTTCCGCTGCTGCCCGGAACCGGGCTCCTGTCCGATGTGCGGCACGCTCTGGCCGAGGTTCAACGCATCGGCTATCCGGTGATGCTGAAAAGCACCGCGGGCGGCGGAGGGATTGGCATGCGATTGTGCCGGAGCGAATCCGAACTCGTGGATGCCTACGATTCCGTTCAGCGCCTCGGCGCCGCCAATTTCAAGGACACCGGGCTCTATCTGGAAAAATTCGTCGAACGCGCCCGCCATATCGAAGTGCAAATTTTCGGCGATGGACAAGGGGGCGTTCTGCATCTCGGCGAACGGGACTGCTCGCTGCAACGCCGCAACCAGAAGGTGGTCGAGGAAACGCCGGCGCCGGGTTTGAGTCCCGAGGTGCGGGAACGGCTTTATGCGCATGCCCTGACCATGGGTCGCGCCGTGAATTACCGCTCGGCGGGCACGGTGGAATTCGTGTACGACGCGGCGACGGGCCAATTCTATTTCCTCGAGGTCAATACCCGCCTGCAGGTGGAGCACGGCGTCACCGAAGCGGTCACCGGGGTCGATCTGGTCGAATGGATGGTGCGGCTGGCCGCGGGCGAACGGGCGTTTTTCGAGCGCTATCGGCACCAGCCCGAAGGCTCGTCGATACAGGTTCGGATTTATGCCGAGGACCCCGGCAAGAATTTTCAGCCGTCTTCCGGGCTCCTCACCGAAGTATCGTTTCCGGAAGGCGTGCGGACGGATCACTGGTTAACGCGCGGACTCGAGGTGCCCGCGTTCTACGATCCCCTGCTGGCCAAGCTGATCGTGCATGCCGCGGATCGCGACCGCGCCATCGCAATCTTAAAACAAGCCCTGGCCGAAACCCGGCTCGCCGGCATCGAAACCAACCTCGATTATCTCCGCCAGATCGCGGACGACGGGGTATTCCGGGAAGGCAGCCAGACCACGGGTTATCTCGCCGGTTTCGAATATCGCCGGCGCACGCTCGAAGTGATGGAACCGGGTACCCAAAGCACGATACAGGACTATCCTGGCCGGCTCGGTTATTGGGACGTGGGGGTGCCGCCGTCGGGCCCCATGGACGCCCTCGCCTTCCGAATCGCCAACCGACTGGTCGGGAACGCCGAAGGAACGGCGGCGCTCGAATTGACCGTCACCGGTCCGACCCTGCGGTTCAACTGCGACGTGCTGATATCGCTGTGCGGCGCGGCGATGCGCGCAGAACTGGATGGCGAACCGCTGCCCCTGTGGACCGCGCATTCGGTCAGAGCGGGGCAAGTCCTCCGTATCGGCCCGGTCGACGGCCACGGCTGCCGCGCCTATCTCGCGGTCGCCGGAGGCTTCGACCTGCCCGATTATCTCGGCTCCAAATCGACCTTCACGCTCGGATGCTTCGGCGGCCACGCCGGACGCGCGCTCCGCACCGGTGACGTGCTGCATCTCGAAAAGCCGGCCGCAACGACGCCAGCAGGCATTCGCCCCCCGGCGGACCTGATCCCGGGTTATACCGACGCCTGGGAAATCGGCGTGCTTTACGGGCCCCACGGCGCACCGGATTTCTTTACCCATCGCGATATCAAAACCTTCTTCGCCACGGATTGGGAGGTACACTACAACTCCAGCCGCACCGGAATCCGTCTGATCGGCCCAAAACCCGAATGGGCCCGGCAGGACGGCGGCGAAGCGGGGCTGCATCCGTCGAACATTCACGACAACGCTTACGCCGTCGGCGCCGTCGACTTTACCGGCGACATGCCGGTCATCCTGGGCCCCGACGGCCCCAGCCTCGGCGGCTTCGTTTGTCCGGTCACGATCGTCCAGGCCGAGCTGTGGAAGCTGGGGCAACTCCGCCCCGGCAATACAGTGCGCTTCCGGCCTATCACCCCGGACCAGGCCCGCGCACTGGCGGACGAGATCGACGCTTCCCTGTCCCGCATCGGCGACGGCGGCACTGTTACGCGGGCGGAACCGCGAAGACAGACGACACTTCACGGGGACAATCCGCGCGCACTCTGCAGCCCGGTGCTTTACGAAAGGTCCGGCGAGGACTCCTGTCCCACGGCGGTCTATCGCCGGTCCGGCGATTGCAACCTGCTCATCGAATACGGTCCGCCGGTTCTCGACTTGAATCTCCGGTTCCGGGTTCACGCCCTGATGGAGTGGCTGAAGGAGCGAAACATCGCCGGCATCGTCGACCTCACGCCGG
This sequence comes from Methylocaldum sp. GT1BB, assembly GCF_051027545.1. NCBI lineage: Bacteria > Pseudomonadati > Pseudomonadota > Gammaproteobacteria > Methylococcales > Methylococcaceae > Methylocaldum > Methylocaldum sp. GT1BB. The sequence goes on from NZ_CP194902.1 coordinate 720,432, forward strand.
GTATCCGCTCGCTCCAGTTGCATTTCGACGATCGCGCGATCCCGCAGGAACGGCTGCTCGATCTGCTCATAGCCGCGGAGAGCGAACTGCCGGCGATCGACGACATGGAAACGCCGACCCGCATCGTCCACCTGCCGCTCTCCTGGGACGATCCGTCCACGCAGCTCGCCATCGAAAAGTACATGCAATCGGTGCGCAAGGATGCGCCCTGGTGCCCCAGCAACATCGAATTCATCCGCCGCATCAACGGCCTCGACAGCATCGAGGCGGTCAAGCGGATCGTGTTCGACGCCAGCTATCTGGTCCTGGGACTGGGCGACGTTTACCTGGGCGCGCCGGTGGCGACGCCGGTCGACCCGCGCCACAGGCTGGTGACGACCAAGTACAACCCGGCCCGCACCTGGACGCCGGAAAACGCGGTCGGTATCGGCGGTGCGTACCTCTGCGTGTACGGCATGGAAGGTCCGGGCGGTTACCAGTTCGTGGGGCGCACCGTGCAAATGTGGAACCGCTATCGTCAAACCGCCGATTTTCGGGACGGAAAGCCCTGGCTGCTGCGCTTCTTCGATCAGATCCGCTTCTTCCCGGTCACGGCGGACGAACTGACGCGCTACCGCGAGGATTTCATCCGGGGACGCCTGAAGCTGGACATCCGCGAAGAAACCTTCAGCCTCACGGAGTACAACCGGTTTCTGGAGACCCATCGGGAGGAAATCGCCGCATTCAAGGCGAAACAGCAGGCGGCATTCGAGGCGGAACGGGAGCGCTGGGCCGGTTCGGAACGGAGCTTTGCCGACGATCATGCCGTGGCCGAAGCGGCGGCGGATACCGAGCTCGATCTGCCGCCCGACGCACGGGCCGTCGCATCCCATGTGGCCGGCAGCGTCTGGAAAATCGCGGTGGGGACGGGCGACCGGGTGGAGGCCGGCGATCTCCTGGTGATCGTCGAATCCATGAAAACCGAGATTCACATTCACGCCCCGGCCGCCGGCACCGTCTGGGGCGTTTTCTGCACCGAAGGCGGCCCGGTGGCCGCCGGGCAAGACCTGCTCGTGCTGCAAACGGAGGATAAGCAATGACCGATGACTTTCCGGCCAGTCTCGATATCGATAGCTTGTCGGCGGCCTACCGCCAGGGCCGTATCACGCCGGTCCGCTTGATCGAGGCCCTGCTCGCGCGGCTGGACGCCGAACCCGGGCAGCCCGTCTGGATCTACCGTCTGCCGGCGGATGAAGTCCTGCGATATGCCCATGTGCTGGAGCAGCGCTCGCCGGCCGAACTCCCCTTGTACGGCATTCCCTTCGCCATCAAGGACAACATCGACCTGGCGGGAACCCCGACCACCGCCGCCTGCCCCGCCTACGCCTACCATCCGGAGCAATCGGCCTTCGCCGTCCGGAAGCTGATCGAGGCGGGCGCGATTCCCATCGGCAAGACCAACCTGGACCAGTTCGCGACCGGCCTCACCGGCACCCGTTCGCCCCATGGCGCCTGCCCGAACGCCTTCGATCCGGACTATATCTCGGGAGGCTCGAGCTCGGGCTCGGCGGTGGCCGTGGCCAAGGGATGGGTCAGCTTCGCCCTGGGCACCGATACCGCCGGGTCCGGGCGGGTGCCGGCGGCGTTCAACAATCTCGTCGGGCTCAAACCCACGCCGGGCGTCATCAGCACCTCGGGCGTCGTGCCGGCCTGCCGTTCGCTGGATTGCGTGTCGATATTCGCCTTGACTGCCGGCGATGCGCGGCGGGTGTTCCGGGTAGCGGCGGCGTTTGACCCGTCCGATCCTTATGCCCGATGCGATGGAACGGCGCGGCCCGAATTCGCCGAGCGTTTCCGTTTCGGAGTGCCGCGGCACGATCAGCTCGAATTCTTCGGCGACAAGGACGCTGAGCGGCTGTTCGCGGCCGTGACGGAACGGCTGGAAATCCTCGGCGGACAACGGACCGAAATCGATTTTGCCCCGTTTCTCGAAGCGGCCCGCCTGTTGTACGAAGGTCCCTGGGTCGCGGAGCGCTATCTGGCGATACGCGATCTGCTGGATAGAGACCCGGATGCCGTCTACCCGGTTACACGCTCGATCATCGAGCGCGGCAAGCACCACTCGGCGAGCGATACCTTCGCCGCCTTCTATCGCCTCATGGCTCTAAAGCGGGCCGCGGAGGAAGCTTGGATGCAAGCGGACATCATCCTGACGCCGACCACGGGAACGATCTACCGGATTGCCGAGGTCGAGGCCGATCCCGTTCGGCTCAACAGCAATCTCGGCTATTACACCAACTTCATGAATCTGATGTGCCTCGCCGCCGTCGCCGTGCCGGGGGGGTTCAATCCGGGCGGCCTGCCGTTCGGCATCACGCTGTTTGCCCCGGCCGGCAGCGATCACGCCCTGCTGAATCTGGCCGAACGGCTGCATTACGCCGCTGGACTGACGATGGGCGCCACCGGCCAGCCCTTGCCGGCGCCTTCTTCTCAACCCGAGCGGGAAAAACCGGGCCATGTCCGGATCGCCGTCTGCGGCGCCCATTTGTCCGGACTCCCGCTCAACGGACAACTGACCCGCCGTAGAGGAAGGCTGGTTAAGGTAACCCGCACGGCGCCGAGCTATCGCCTCTATGCCCTTCCGGACGGCAAGCGTCCCGGGCTGCTGCGGCAAGCGCCCGGTGCCGCCATCGAAGTCGAGGTCTGGGAGCTGCCGGTGGCGGAATTCGGCGGCTTTGTCGCGGAAATCCCGGCCCCCTTAGGGATAGGCTCCCTGGAACTCGAGGACGGCGAATGCGTGCAAGGCTTCCTCTGCGAAGCCTATGCGGTGGCAGACGCGCTCGACATCACCGGGCACGGCGGGTGGAAAAGCTACTTGAGGGGTTGTGACCCGACATAGGCACGAACGAAACGGGATCCAATTGTTTTCTTACCGCAGTTTCAACAACGACGACTTGCGCCCAATGCTTGCGGCATAACGCTGCCGGCGCCCCATTCGGCAAACATCAAGCGAACCCTGCATCGCCCTTTAAATCTAAGTTGCAGCTTGATACGTCAAGAGTTCTTCATTAGCGTTTCACGCACAAGCTTTGAAGATCGGGAGTCAACCGCTGCCATTCTTTGCCGGAGGAAGTCGTCATGATGTCTATCGCTTTCCGCGTCATCGCGGCATTCGTTGTCGTTGGAATTTCGTTGGGCGATTCAAACGCCGAACCGAAAGAGCTTTTCCAGCCGGACGTGGAGGATTGCCGATTTATCGCCAATGTAAAAGGCTCTTCGGGATACGGGAAGGACATGAATTGGCGGCACGCGGCAAAGGTTCGGGCCTTGAAGAAGGCCGAAGGGATCAGCGCCACACATGTGGTCTGGAAAAGCTTCAAGGAGCTCGGAGTGCTCAATGGCGTAGCCGATGGCGCTGCTTATCGGTGCGATTAGCAATCGATCGGCAGTTCTTGCGCTTAAACCGAGATGAGGAACGACGGAACAATCAATGCAGGCAAGAAAGGACAGGTAACACAGACATCATTTTTTTCCTTGCGCGCTGTAATCAAGCATCCGCACCAACCGATAGATTTCAAGGAGATCGGATCGGCGCCGCCGTGATCAGCATATTTCTGCCGTACGAGAAATGGTGAACGGCTCCATCCGACGGGAGCGCACCTCCGAGTTCTCAAGGTCGAATCGGCGAAACTCAGGTCCATTTTGAGAACATAAGCTAACTTGAACTCACCCCTCGTACTCCCCTACACTCGAACTCAACCCCCAAATCGCGAGAGTGAGGACGGATATGAACGCATACTCGACCGAAGACATCAGGACTATCGCACTGGTCGGACACGCGGGCGCGGGAAAGACGACGCTGGTCGAAGCACTGCTGTACAAGACGGGAATGATCAATACGCCGGGCAGTGTGGAGAAAGGAACCACTGTTTGCGACTACGATCCGCTCGAAAAAGCCCATCAGCATTCCCAGAAACTCGCCGTCACCCACATCGACCACAAAGCTACCCGCATTCACCTTTTGGATACTCCGGGATATCCCGATTTCATGGGCCAAGCCTTGTGCGCGCTGGATGCGGTCGAAACCGCGGCCGTGGTCATCAACGCCGCCAACGGCATCGAATTCACCACCGGCCGGATGATGCAATGGGCCCAGGCAAGAGGATTGTGTCGAATGATCGTCGTGAACAAAATCGACGGCGACAATCTGAACCTGCCGGAACTCGTAAATGAGATTCGCGATGCCTTCGGCAAGGAATGCCTCCCGATCAACTTGCCTGCCGACAAAGGTACACGGGTCATCGATTGCTTCTTCAACGGGGACGGCAGGGCCGATTTTTCGTCACCGACCGAAGCCCATCGCGCGCTGATCGATCAGGTGGTGGAAGTCGATGAAGCGCTCATGACGCAATACCTCGAACAGGGGGAGATCGCTCCCGAAACCTTGCACGCCCCTTTCGAAGAGGCGCTACGCAACGGCCACCTGGTTCCCATTTGTTTCGTTTCCGCCCGCACCGGCGTCGGTGTTCCGGAATTGGCGGACGCATTCGTAAAACTGCTGCCGAATCCCAAGGAAGGCAACCCGCCCCTGTTCGAACGCTGGCCATCCAGCACCGAGCGCAAGAACGCCGTGCCGTTCCGGTCGGAACCCGATGCGTCCAAGCATGCGCTGGTTCATGTATTCAAGGTGGAAATGGATCCGTATGTCGGCAAGATCTCGGTATTCCGCATCCATCAAGGCACCGTCGTCCCCGATACGCAACTGTTCATCGGCGAGTCCCGCAAGCCCTTCAAAGCAGGGCATCTGTTCATGCTCCAGGGCAAGCAGCACGTTCCCGCGATGCGGTGCATACCGGGCGACATTTGCGCCGTAGCCAAGGTGGATGAAATCGAGTTCGATGCGGTGCTGCACGATGCGCCCGAGGACGACCATATCCACTTGAAACCTCTCGACTTTCCCCATGCAGTGTTTGGTCTGGCGATCACTCCGAAGCGCCGGGGCGACGAACACAAGTTATCCGAGGTCCTGCACAAGCTTGAAGCGGAAGATCCCGCCCTGGACGTGGAATACGATGCCACGACTCATGAGGAAGTGATGCACGGTCTGGGCGAACTCCACTTGCAAAGGGTGCTGGAAAAAATGCAACAGCAGTACAAGCTGGAAGTGGACACTCATCCGCCCAAAATTCCTTACCGCGAAACGATCACCTCGCCGGCCGAGGGGCACCACCGACACAAGAAACAAACCGGCGGCGCCGGCCAATTCGGCGAAGTTTTCCTGCGTATCGAACCGCTGCCGAGGGGGGCGGGTTTCGAGTTCGTCGACGAGGTCAAAGGCGGCGCGATTCCCGGACAATTTATCCCGGCGGTCGAAAAAGGCGTGCGACAAGCATTGGAAACCGGCGCCGTGGCGGGCTACCCGATACAGGATGTCCGCGTCGTGGTTTACGACGGCAAGGCGCACCCGGTGGACAGCAAGGAAGTGGCGTTCGTCGCGGCCGGCAAGAAGGCCTTCCAGGATGCCGTGGCGAAAGCGCGACCCATCGTGCTGGAACCGGTGGTCAACGTGGAAATCAGTATTCCGGAATCGACGATCGGCGATGTCACCGGAGATCTCTCGTCGCGACGCGGCCAGGTTACCGGCACGGCGCCATCGCGAAGCGGGATGACGACGGTCGCCGCCCGCGCGCCTCTGGCCGAACTGAGCAGCTATCATTCACGGCTCAAATCGCTTACGGCCGGCCAGGGTTCCTATACGCTGGAATTCAGCCACTATGAACCGGTATCGCCGCAGATTCAGCAACAGCTCATGGGGCAATACAAGCCTCGTCCGGAAGACTGAGAACCCTTGACCTACCGAGGCAAACCGCGTCACCGCCAGCCGGAATAGGACAGCAGACGCAAGAAACGCGGAAACTCGACGCCCATGAGCAACTCCATTGTCTTCGCCTGCTGCTTCAGATCGGCGATCTCGGCGTGTTCGAGTCGCTCTCCGAAACCGAATCCGATCACATTGCCCCGGCCGGGAACCTGCAAGCGCATCGTGCGTCTTTCGAAATAAAGATTGAGCAGTCCCATGGACTGCCGCAGCGACTGGGTCTCCGTTCCCCACAGATTTATGGCGAGAATGCCCTCCGGGTGCAAAAGCCGGCGGCTTGCCGAAAAGAAATCCTGTTGATTTACGGCCTCCGCAAGGCCTTGATGATCGAAGACATCCACCAGAATATGATCGTACTCCGCCTCCCGACGGTCGGCTTCGGCACAGACGAATTCGTTTCCGTCCGAAACATGAACGGTGAGTCGCGCATCCTTCGGAAGACCGAAATATTCGTAAGCGATCTCGGCGACCGCCGGTCGGCACTCGACTGCATCGATTCGGCATTCGGGGAAGTGATTGAACAGGAATCTCGCGAGCGTACCGCCCCCCAATCCCAGCAGAAGAATTTTGCGCGGCTCGGGTTTGAACAGAAGTCCCGCGAGCATCGCCCTCGCATAAGAAAGCTCCAATTTATCGGGTTCGGCGAGCGACATGGCGCTCTGTTTGGGATGGGTGCCGAAATGAAGAGAGCGAACGCCGCAGGTTTCGACAACCTCGATGAGGCCCATTTCATCTCTGCAGCAATGGACAAGGGTACCGCCGTACTTCCGCATCGCAATGACTTCAGACCGAGCCAAATTCCAGTGGAAACGCGAGGCATGTCCGATCGGGCGGAACAGGTATGGTGCGCGTTTTCCCGCACAGGATTGAGGCAGATGCCCCGAATCCGATTGCAACCCCACAGACGAAACGAGCATATCGTTGTTTTAACTGATTTTTCAATCGTGGCACGCCCATTGCGTTAACATCTTTGCATAACCTCTTCTTTCGGACACCAGGGGACAGCTGACATATTCTCCATAACTGCCTACTGTATCCCTCCGTTAACCGCAAAAGCCATTTCCCCCTGTTACTCTGGTGTCCTTCTTTTTTGACGAACGGCCGATTCAGGCAGTGCCAGCGGGCACCGTCGCAATAGTGATGCTATCGGCCATTCGGGAATGCCTTCGGTACGGGCTATAATCGGGTTACGCCTACAAAGCGCGGCTTAATTTACGTCCTGAGAGCCGTACATGTCCATGACCGCTTTTCCCAAACCCAGCGAAGAGAACTGTTTCTTGGCCGATCACGTAGCCATTTTGCGGGATAGCTATAGACATTGGACGGGGCGCGAGCTGGTCGATCCGAGAATGAATCACTACGAAGCGGCGCGGTATCTGTTTTCCGCCCCGTTCGCGGTGCTTTCTCACGATACGGCCAAGGACCCGGTTTTCAACTACGCCAATCAAACCGCGATGAGCTTGTTCGGCATGGAGTGGGAGGAATTTACCGCGTTTCCCTCGCGCCTTTCCGCCGAGCGCCAGAACCAGGAAAATCGGGAACGCCTTCTAGCCGAAGTCGCCGCTCGCGGCTATATCGAGGATTATCGGGGGATTCGCATCTCGAAACACGGGCGTCGCTTTTTGATCGAGCACACAACCATCTGGAATCTGCTCGATGCCAGAGGCGTCTACTGCGGCCAAGCGGCGAGGTTCTCCGATTGGAGTTTCGTCTGAGCGCGAGCGAGGCGTATTCAAACGGAAGATGCTGGCGCTTCGACTGTCGTAAGCGCTATTTGGCAGAAATTCGAATTGGCTTCGATAAGCCGGGCTACTCGGAAGGTGTTTTTCTCTCCCTGCTCCTCCACGAGGACGGTATCGCCGCAACGTAGCTTGACAGGCGGAATGACTAAACTATCCGGCACATCCGTGCCCATTTTGAACAACAAACCTTTATGCGCACGGCTTCCGGGCGAGTCGGCGAAAAATCGGACAAAGCACGGACGATTTCCAAACAGTTCGACGTTGTAGCAAAACTGGCCGTTGTATATTTGTCCGCCCCGCACGACCCCCACCTGGATAATCTCATCGTCGGTGTTTAATGCGAGCAGATCGCCTATGCGAAAGACCTGCCCACCGGAATCGATGATATAAAAACCAGGAAGCTCGCTACGGTAGACCTTTACGGAACGCATGTCCCCGAAACCAATGCCTAGGGTCTCGTCCTTGGCTCCCGAACCCGAAACCAGCGCGGCGGCAAAAGTGCCTGTGGATTTTGAGCCGAGAATCTCCGGTCGCATATCCGAACTCAGGGGCGCCAATTCGAGTTGGTCCAGGTTCGACCAAAGGGATTGGGAGGCGCCGCTGATTCGGCGTGACTCGATACGGCCCACTGTTGCGGCGATTGCCTCGACTCCCAAACTGACAACGGCACGCCGCGCGGTCAGTTCCGGCTGATTCGGCAGACGATCGCCGAGTCTGGGGAGAACCAAGGCCAGCGGATTTTCCTCTGGCTTGCCGTCCGTCCGAATCTCGTTGCGAAATTCATTGAGCAAGCGTTCCATGAACAAAAACCTAAGCCCCGGCTTGTCGACCGGGGCAGGCGCGGGCACCGGCATGATAGGTCCGCCGACCGACAAATCGAAACACAAGACGGCACGCGCCCCATTACTGACGGGCGTCGACTCGATTCTCACGAGATCCGCATGAGCCACCAAAAAATCGAACAGCCGCTGCATGTCCTGCTGGCTGAGCCTACTTGGAGCGGCTATCCCGAACAAGAGTATGACCTTAAAGAACAGGGGGACGGAAACCGTTCCCAAGGCTTTGTCGTCCGGGGACGAATGACAGAGTCCCCGCTCTTCCGCCAGCCGGAAAAGCCCGAAGACGAACGACCAAAAAGCCGAGGGCTGCGCCTCATAAATCTGAGCAGATCTTAGAAGGCTGTTGGCGTAGTACTCGAATGCGCGCCCGATGATCAAAGCCTGCTCTGATGGATTAAAAACGCCGGTAGATGTCTCCGCTTCCACGAGTTGCCTATAACCCGCGGCCAGCTCGCTATGAAATCTGGAGCAGAGACTGGCGATTTTCCGTGTCTTCCCATCCAATGGAAAAGGCTTGTCAAGGAAATATGACAGGAGCCCCTTATCAAGCCCCGTCACTGTCGCTCGGCATTTCTCGAGGATCGCAAAACGAAGGCGCGGCTCGATGGCGGAAGCGTTCAACGCCCGCAATACCGGATAAAGTACACGGCAGCTTTCACGGATATTGGCCACGGGCAATCCATCCAGCCAAACCGAGGCCGCTTCGATATCGAGCTTGAAAGGCAGAGCCGGATCGTGATCCATAAATCGAGAGATAGGACTTGTGACTTTACCTGAGTTTAGCCCTAAGTCGGCTTCTTACAATTCGGCTGTAGAGAGTATATTCACCCGTTACGATATCTTTGAGATCTTGATCTCAAAATCGAGCACTTCAAAGGATCGCGCAGGCATTCCTCAGCCGAGGGAATTCTGGCCTTGAACAGCCATTCCGGAACTCCTTTCCGGCATAGCGATGGACGTTCCATGCGCTACGAGGACACCGCCGCCGCAAGCGAATCGCCCCGGATTGACTAGACTTGTTCACGATGCGCTTTGGCTTGCAGCGAGCGATCGGCTTTCGAACCTCTAACGCAATGACTTCGGAGCGGCACGATTGATCGCTGAAGATGCTGGTACGATTTGGAGTCAATTGGACTTTAACCGATCAAAAAACGTGATTGACGATAAAACCCCGCTCGAAGCGGTAGCCGAAGCCGCACATGACTATTGCCGCTTGATCGAGCACGTGAGAGCCAATCATCTGGCGGACTGGCTGAGCTGCGTGCAAAGCTCATTACTGAAATTGGATACCGCCGTCAGGCGACTCGCCTCTCAAGAACCCTACCACGCGTACAAACTGGCCCACGATTTGGATGCGCGTTTCGAGTCCTATCTTCGCCTTAAACGTTACCTGGACCACTACGACGAACTCTCACCGGGGCCGGACCCTGCCGAATTCTATGACCTGAGCTTCGGAAATCTTTCGGAAAACCTGACCGATATCTATTTCGAAGTCAGACGAGGACTGGCCTCGTACGAAGCCGGAACCATCGGGGAACAGTCGGCACAGCGGATCTGGTCGAACGGCTATCGCAATTATTGGCAGCAACATCTGAAAGAGGCGCGGAAACGTCTCAACCTTATCCGTTTAGCCGGATGAGTGGCCAAAGCGCCGCCATTTCGAAATTCGCATATCGATTCAAGGTCATCGGCATGCTCCTTCAGAGTTTGTAAAAAAGCCTCTCAGACAGATCGCAAGGCATCGATCAAATCCATCCTGGCGGCTCGAAAGGCGGGGAGCAAGCCGCCCAGCAGGCCCATGAACAGCGAAAACACGAGTGACTGAAACGCGATCGTCGGCGTCAGGGTAAACGTGAATGCCAGTTCGGAAAACGTCTGCCAATTGAGGGTGGAAACCGTCAAAAGTTGCATGGTGGAAGCCAGCGCGACACCGGCGAGACCGCCGATCAATCCCAAAAGCGCTGATTCGAAAAGAAAGGCGCTCAATATACCGCCACGCCGAAAACCCAGCGCTCGCAACGTTCCGATTTCGCGGGTCCGGCTCGCCACCGCGCCGTACATCGTGATAACCGCTCCGATGATTGCGCCCAGCGAAAAAATCACGCTCAGGGTCATGCCGAGTATCTTCAGGAAATTCGCCAGCATTTCCGATTGCTCGGCGTAAAAAACCGTTTCCCGCTTGGCTTCCACCTTCATCCGCGGGTCGGCCTCGATACGGACCCTGAAGCGCTCCAACAACGAAACATCGGCGAGCTTGGCGACGACCGCGGAATAAGCCGTCCGCCGAAAAGCCTGCATCAACTGATCGGCATCGCCCCAGATTTCGGAGCTGAAGCCGGTGTTTCCGGCGTCCATCACGCCGACGACGGTCCAATCGCGCAGGCCGAAGCGTATCGTTTCCCCGATGCCGGCACCTTTGAAATTCTCTGCGATTTTCCTGCCGGCAACGATTTCGGACGATCCGGGACGAAACATCCGTCCCTCGGCCAAACGCACCTGCGGTCTTAGCGTCAGCCCTTTCTCGGACAGCCCCCGAATGGTCACATTGGAGGGTTTGTCGCTGCCCCGTTTCGGCAGCGTCATCAAAACCATGACCTCCTTGGAGGCAAGCTTCGTTCCGTTCGGCGCATAGGCGATTTCCGGCGCGCTCTCGATGATCGCAGCCTGCTCCCGCTCGATCGAGCTTTGAACTTCCGTCTCCGCCCCCTGCCGGATCAACACCACGTTGTCATCGCTTCCGGTCGCCACCAAGGTCTGCCTGAGACCCTCGGTGAGCATCAGCACGGTTGCAAATACATAGACGACCAGAGCCATCCCCGCCGCCGTCAAGACGGACGTAGCCTTGCGCGCCCACAAGCTCTTCCACGAATAAGAGAACGGTATCTTCATCCTAGAAACGGCAGTTGGACGCGTCCGAGTGTGCGGCTGACGGGCCGGATGGCTAGGCGCGACGACGCCGTGGGGCCGCCCCCCACAAGAAGGAGCAACGCCGCCAGGTGGCCCGTCAGCCGTGCAATCGGGTGCGTAGCGGCTTCACCTAAACGGTGAGATCGATAGAAGATAGGACGGCCAGAATTCATATGGCTTTTCTGTTCCTTCTAAGCGGTCAACTGCCGTTTCTAGGTTCATGGTCGCGCTCTCGCTAGCCGATGCTGCGCAGTCCCTCGCTGACCGGGAAGGTAATGACGCGCCAGGCGGGGAATACCGCCGCCGTCAGCCCGATCAGGCACGAAGCGAACAAGCCGAATTGTATGGTTCGCGAGGATATTTCGAACACCGGAAACAGCGTGCCGAACTTGGCCGCCAAGATGCCGGCCGCCGGGAAAGCGGCCAGGATGCCGAGAATTCCGGAACCGATCGACAGAGCCAGAGATTCGCCCAAAATAAGCGCGAGCAAATAGCGCGATCCGAACCCGACTGCCTTCAGCGTTGCGTACTCGCGCCGGCGCTCTCGGGTACTCATCGCCATGGTGTTCGCCATTACCGCCATGATGATGGCGATGACCACGAAGGAAACTATCTTGATGGCGACCAAGATAGCTTCCGTCATGGCGACGAAGCCGAGCTGGAATGCCTCCTCGGTTTCGGTCAGAGTCTCCGCGAGCGAATTCTCGAAAAGCCGGTCGACCGCATCGGAAAGTTCCGCCGCGCGACCGCCCCTATCGATCCGGAGAACAAAGACGCCTACACGCTCGGCCCGGCTCGGATCCGTTTTCTTCAGGGTTTCGTTGAGGTTGTCCCAATGAAACAGGAATAAGGTCTCGTCGGTCTTTCTTTCCGCCCCGCGATAAATGCCTCGCAAGACGAAACTCCAACTCCCCGAATAGATGGTTCCGCGCAACGGAATCACATCGCCGATCTTCCACCCGTACTCTTCCGCCAGCTTTCGGCCCGCAATTGCGCCTTTCCGGTCCTTTATGAAAGCCGTTTTCTCCGTTTCCGATAGAATGAATTCGGGGTAAAGCTCGAGATAGCTTTTCGGCTCTATGGCGAACTGGGGGAAAAAATTCCGCTCGTCGATATACACGCCCCCGAACCAATTCGAATAGCTCAGACCGGTAATCCCGTCTATCTGCCGGATGCGATTGGCATAGCTGATCGGCAGCGGAAATATCAGGGAGATGGCGTTTCGGGTAATGAGGCGATTGGCCGAGGTCGCCTCCGCGCCCGCATACCAGGCGTCGACCACGGTTCGGAGGAGAGCGAAAGCGACGATGGCGATGACGATGCCAAGCGCGGTCAGGCTGGTCCTGAGTTTGTGCCGAAAAAGATTTCGGAGTGCGAGACGCAGGAAAAACAGCATCGATCGGAGACTTAGTCCGTGCCCGATGGATCGTCGGTCAGGACCCCTTTATCCAAGTGCCGGATGGCATGCGCCTTTGCAGCGGCGCGTTGGTCGTGAGTCACCATGATGATGGTCTTGCCCAGGTTCAGATTGAGATGCTCCATGAGCTCCAGTACCTCTTCCGCCGATACGCGGTCCAAATCGCCGGTGGGTTCGTCCGCCACGATCAAGGCGGGATCGACAACTAGAGCGCGGGCGATTGCGACGCGTTGCTGCTGTCCGCCGGACAGTTGGGACGGATAATGATCCATGCGATCCGTCAGACCGACCAGTTCCAGGACCAGTTCCACGTGCTCGCGTCGTTCCCGCTTCGACAAGCCGGTCAGCAATAGCGGAAGCTCGACATTTTCGAACGCCGTCAAAACCGGCATCAAATTGTAAAACTGGAAGATGAATCCGACATGCTCCGAGCGCCAATCGGTGAGACTGGATTCCGGCAACTCGGCGATATTGATTCCGCCAACCCTGAGAACGCCGCCGGTCGGCCGGTCCAGGCCCGCGATCAGATTGAGCAGCGTGCTTTTGCCGGAGCCGGACGGCCCCATGAGCGCGAGAAAGTCCCCCTCCTGGATGACCAAATTGATATCGGCGAGTACCGGGACGATCTGATCGCCCTTCCAATAGTGTTTGGTGAGATTCTCGATTTCGACGATCGGGTTCATGTAACGAACCGGGCCGGCAGCCCTAAGATCTTTCGGCTTCGCGGACACGGATCTCCGTACCGTCCTTGATTTTTTCGGACGGACTGAGTACGACTCGGTCGCCGGCCTTGAGCCCGTTCTTCACCACCACCCACTCGCCGATACGTTCTCCGGTATCGACCGGGACTTCCTTGACCCGATTGCCGTCCAGCACGAAGGCGACGCTATCCGGACCGCGCGTCACGATCGCCGCGGGAGGTACGCCGGAAATGGGCTTCCGCTGATCGGCGGCAAGCTCTCGCGACAGAAACGCCACTTTGGCGCTCATATCCGGCAGGATGCGCTCGTCCTTATCGATAAAGCGCACCTTGACCAGCACGGTTGCCTTGGTGCGGTCCACTGTGGGCACGATGCGATCGACCGAGCAACGGAATCGATCGTCCGGAAACGCATCGAGCTGTATTTCGCATGGCTGACCAACACGTACCTGATTAAGATTCGACTCGGCCACATCGACCTCGACTTCCAAGGTATTCATATCGGCCATGGAGACCACGGCCCCCTTCGACAGCATCGTCGAGGAGAAAGGCGCCAGAATGTCGCCGATATCCGCATTCTTGCTGAGGATAATGCCGTCGAAAGGCGCTCGAATGAAGGTGTAATCCAAGGACACTCGAGCCCCCTGATATGCCGCCTCGGCCGCGGCGATCGCCGATTTTGCGCTTTCCACAGCGGCCACGGCCTTTTCGTGCCGGGCAACCTCGGCATCATAGATTTCCTGCGAAACGAACTTTTTCTGCACGAGCGTGCGGGCACGATTCAGAGCCAGGGTAGATTCCTTCAACTCCGCTTCCCCTTTCAGCAGATCCGTTCTTGCGACCGCGACATTGGCCGCAGCCTGGTTAAGACTCGCCATCAGATCGCGATTTTCGAGCTGTGCGATGATCTGATCCTTTTTGACGTAGCTTCCTTCCTCAACGTCGAGCTTTTCCAACTGCCCGGTTGCCTTGGACGCCACATCCGCCTTGGTTTGCGGCACCACATAGCCGGTTGCGTTCAGCAAGGTAAACGCTTGAGAAGGAAAAACTTTTGAAACAGTGGCGACCTCGGTCTCGATGCCGGCGCTACGAAGTTTCGAATAAACCAGACCCCCCACAGCGATCGCGATCAGCATCGCAAGCAGTCCCATGCGCTTGCGAAGGACTCCGATGCGAGGGGGAGCCGAAATCTCTCGCGCCGGCCGATCGATCCGTAGTTTAGAAAGGTTATTCGTTGTCACGATATGACTGATTGACAGCTAAGAGCACCATTTCGATCGGAAGCCATTACGCCCGACGAAATGAGGATTTAACGGAATGAAGTTAGCAATTGCCGAATGCCGTTAGCATACTCCAAACGCATGCTTACCGCGTCATATTGAATGTCGATTACGGCGCAAAAACACCAAAGCGCGCTTGCGCCTGAAAGCGTCATCGTTTCAAACGGTACGACGCTCCCGGAGCGTCAACGGCTTGCGCGGCAGCCGTAAACGTTTAAGCCGACATAATGGAAAGGATGAATTTCGAAGAAAAGACGGATCTAGCGATTCCAAATAGCTCCACAATGATCGCGAATTCCATCGCCGGGTCATCGTGAATGGCTTATGCTACTTGGCGACTATAGAGATCCGAGTAGTAATAGTAGCTGTGTGCCCTGGAAAACATCTGATAAGCCCGGCTATACGGACGAAAAACCCGATCAAATCCTCTTTCCAAGTCCACAAGATAAGGCGCTCTCACGCCGCGGTGAATACAGGGGGCGCCGATTTGAAGCATGTCGACGCCTGCGTTCCCCAAGATTCTGTGAATAGAGCGGCGGCACAAAAACAGTACGCTTTTTATATCCTGTCGGAGGCAATAGTCTCGGGCAGCACGGATAAGCCCTAATAATATTTCGGGTTCCGCAGCCAATTTCGTTTGGGCTTGGCGAAAGTTGTCGAGTACCAGAAGCCGCGAAAACTCTGCGACTACGGCATCTTTTTCGTTCGACGGAACCTCGATATCAGCAATGTGATTAATCGGCAAAGCGGAGACCTTATCTATCACTAAGCGCGCAGCGCCAATCCATCTGTTTGTCAGCGGCTCCCTGACCAAGAAATGAATCGCCCGGTCGTCGTACTGATCTTTTTCCATTTCGGAAGTGAATCTACTCGCATCTTCAAATCCCTTTTCCAAGCAAAATACCTTGTACCTCAGATTGAAGTGAATCTCTTTACTTTCCGGGGTATCCGCCAATACGACCTCGTAGCGAGCATCAAACATCACGCGTTCTCCTTAAATCCAACTTAAGTCAAGCAGAGTCGGCCTATCGAACGAACAGATTTGATCTCAGGTGCCTTACCGCGACTCATCGCGCCCTGAGAGTACGCAGCTCTTCGCTGAGACGACGCTCAGCAAAATGAGCATGCGAAACACCAGGATGCGTATAAGCAAGAAAGACGCCAATGGCGGAATAACCCGGAATTAATAGCTTCGACTGATAGTTCTTGGAGTAAACTCAGAAATTCCTCACAGCGAGGTGTCGCCGAATCGCGACACAATTCGGTGACTCACTGTATTCCCTTGAAAAATCTCGCTTCTCGGTGTCTCTTATCGGCGTCAGGGTTGATCGGTACGCTACCGCTACAAAAGCATTCCTCAATACGGCCATAGCCTGCCTTTCTGGGTAATGAATTCCCAGACTGCAGGGCAGTCGCGCCTGATGCCGGACATCACTTCATCCACCGGACCAATGCATGGGACTCGCAAGCCATGATAATTAACCGGCTCGCCAATTTGAGTAAACCGAATTCCGAACCGTTTTAACAATCTCAGCAGCTGCGTTTCCATAACCGCATACCAAAGTTTGATATTGTTTTCGGCACTCATCTGCACTATCGCTTGAAACAGCCCCAAAGTGATGTGAGGAACCAATCTCCGGTCGTCCTTCTCGATGACGGGAACTTTGTGCTCAGCAATACCATGGATGGTCTCGGACTCCCCAACGCGGCGCCGAAATTGCTTCGATACGGCAAAGCGGGAGATTTCGGCTATCTGCTTTCGCTCGAATTTAAGTGAGATGCTTGATCTGTCTTCCGGAGAAATCGAACAATGGTCCTCGATCGGAAAGCCGTTTTGTGGGTTCTGGTTATCGGAAAGAACCAGCCTTACTGTGGCCACTGCCGCCTCATCAGGTTTTGACTTTAGATGCCGAACCAGGGAATGAACGGCCCTTTGATCGTATTGGTCTTGTTCCAGACCGTCCTTAAAAGTAGTTTTATCTTCAAAGGGATGCTCTACGCAATATATCTGGAACCGTAAAGCCTTAACCTGTTTGATCAGTTCATCTGTATTTGCCGGAATAACCTCGAAATGCCGATTAAAGCTATCAAACCAGTTTTCTTTTGTCATGGCCGGTTCCTAATTAGCCTAATAATTTCAGTCTAGAATAAGCTTAGCTGAATAGAACGGACTGGCTTTACATTAAGTGAAATTGCGCTTCGGATCACACAGGCTCTTATGAACTTCGATTATTTGTCCGCGTTCTCTAGAAATATCGGCTGGATAACTTGGGAAGAACAGCAGATTTTACGGTCCAAACGCGTCGCCATAGCGGGACTCGGCGGTGTCGGCGGAAGCCACCTGTTGACGTTAACGCGCCTCGGCGTTGGCGGCTTCAGTATCGCCGATATGGACACTTTCGAATTGGCAAACTTCAATCGACAGGCCGGCGCCGATCTCAATGCGATCGGGCTGTCGAAAGCCGAAGTGATGGCGGCAAAGGCGCGTGAAATCAATCCGACCCTCGATCTGCGATCATTTCCCGAAGGTGTTACCGAATCCAACTTAACGTCTTTCTTGGACGACGCTGACCTTTACATCGACGGGCTGGACTTTTTCGCGCTAGATATGCGAGCCAAAGTCTTTGCCGCTTGCGCAACACGGGGTATCCCCGCGATCACGGCAGCGCCGCTCGGAATGGGCGTAGCGCTGCTCAATTTCCTTCCCGGCCAAATGACGTTCGAAGAGTATTTCGGACTGGAAAACCAGCCGGAAAACGAAAAAACCGTTCGCTTCCTGATGGGGCTGTCGCCGGCGATGTTGCAGACACCGTATTTGGTCGCCCCCGACGCCGTCAATCTAGCCCTGCATCGTGGGCCCTCAACCGCCATGGGATGCGAACTGTGTGCCGGAGTTGCAGCGACAGAAGCTTTGAAAATCCTACTCCGAAGAGGCAAAGTATTCTCCGCACCATGGGGCGTTCATTTCGACGCGTACCGCAACAAACTGGTACGTACCTGGAGACCCGGAGGAAACCGAAACCCCTTGCAACGAATCGGATTAAGGATTGCGAGAAAAAAATTTATGGCGAAGCTGTCCGAGTGCCCTTCAGCGCAAACCGAACCACAACGTTCCTCTCTCGAACGCATTCTCGAACTTGCCCGGTGGGCGCCCAGCGGCGACAACACTCAGCCCTGGCGGTTCGAGATAGTCTCGGATAACCGCGTCGTCATTCATGGGTTTGATACCCGCGATCATTGTGTTTACGACCTTAAGGGCCGGGCCAGCCAAATTGCGATCGGCGCTCTTCTTGAAAATCTCGTTATCGCCGCCAGCAGCCACGGGTTAGCCGCCAACTGGTCTCTACGTCCAGAGTCCAGCGAAACAGCGCCGACGATCGACGTTCATTTTTCGCCCGATCCGGCGCTCAAGCCAAGTCCTCTTGCTGCTTATATTCCCATTCGCGCCACTCAACGCAGGGCGATGAAACGGCGGCCACTTTATCCCCAAGAAAAGATGCGGCTAGTCGAAAGCCTAGGTAACGATTACACGGTCTTGTGGCTGGATAAACCTGAAGATCGGCTACGGACTGCGCGACTGATGTTTCGAAACGGAAAAGTTCGGCTTACGATGCCGGAGGCGTATGAGGTTCATAAGAACGTCATTGAATGGAACACTCAGTATAGCGAAGATCGAATTCCCGACCGGGCCGTAGGATTAAACCCGCTAGCTCTCGGACTCATGAGATGGGCCATGAGGAGCTGGTCGACGGTCAATTTCCTTAACACCTATTTCGCCGGAACCGTTCTGCCGAGGCTGGAATTGGACTTGATCCCCGGAATCTTTAGCGCCGGGCATTTCGCTCTCATTGCGGATAAGCCGCCAACTTCAGTCGGGGACTATCTTTCCGCAGGTCGCGCTTTGCAGCGCTTTTGGTTGACGGCCACGCAACTTGGTTTGCAGCTACAGCCGGAAATGACTCCCTTGATCTTTGCCGGCTACATCCGAGAATCGATCAAGTTCACTCGTGTGGACGCTGTCGAGAAAAAGGCAAAACTATTGGCAAACGAGCTAACTGCTCTTTTGGGAGATGAGTGTGTCGAAAGAGCGGTATTTATGGGCCGGATTGGAGAAGGAAAACCGCCAAAAGCACGCTCGATCCGCAAACCCTTGTCCGAGCTTCTGGTGACAGGGAATATCAACACGCGATTGGTAGCGTGATTGATCGATCGGGCAAGTCGCAGCGCCAAGAGATTAAAACGAATACCGAAACTCGCCGTATACCCTGTCTTTGGCATCGAACTGCCCGAACAGTCCGGTAGGTTGGCCGCCGAAAATATCGGCGCCGACTACCATTCGCCAGTTCCTCAGAAACTCCCAAGTCACCTTAGCCTGCACATTCCAATCGGACCGATTGAGACTGTGTATGAAAAGCACCTCCGGCTCCACTTTCGGATGAAAATACCGCGTGCTGACCAATGCGGATACACCGCTCTCTAACTCGTCAGGAATCATGTGCTGATCGTGGTGGCTGAACCAGCGTTGAAAAAACTGCAGGTTGAGGCGCGTATCTTCCAAAAAGCTGAAATCGAGCCCGAGGATGTAATCGAGAAAATCCTGAGACACCAGTCCATCCGAATCCATGAGCCGAGTCGTCAAAAAAGGCTGATCCACCGTATAAACAGCCTCGCCTTTCAATACAAAAGGACCAAAGTCTTTGGCAAGCGTGCTACCGACCTGATGAATTCTCTTGTGAACGGAGCGATAGGTAATCGTCGGCGCAGGAGCCAGCACGATGTTACGCGCGAAGGCAGGAGAAAGATCCAGACCGCTGTAATAGAAAAGCGAAGTATCCCAGCCAGATTGAAGATAAGATAGCCTTAATCCGTAAGCGGTATTTTCAAAGGTATTGTTGGGCCGCTGGTCGTTCTCGATTACCGTCGTGAATCCCGGCGTCGGAGGTGGATTAAAAGGGAAGAATTCCGAACCGACTTTGCCGATATCGTTGTAGGTCATATAAGGAATCCATATCGCTTCGCCATGGAATCCTCCTTTGAAATACTCGGCCCGCATGGCCCACTGAGGAATTCGTAGTAAATCAAAATCGGGAAGCACGAACTGGCGCAGATCCTTCGCAGAGACGACATCGGCGAAAAACAATCCCACCATTTCGCCCCAGATGATGTGCTGACGTCCGAAGCGGAAATCCCAATCCCCGGCGGAATAATCGAGATAGGTTTCACGAAACATCGGCTCGAAACATTGGTCGTGACGCACCGATTCAGGATAAAAATCGGTCAAATCGTAAATCGCGTCATACATAAGCCGGCCGCTCGCCTTCCACTTCAGACTGGCACCCCAGCTACCGTGAGTTCCCAGTTCCAGGAGGTTACGAAACTTCGACCAATGGTCGGGCGACGCATAGGTGTAAGCGAGTTCACTCTGAAAAAAGCCGTTCAAATCCGGCCAACGGAGCGGGCGCGCATCATCACCCGTCTTCCGCTCAACCTCAAACAACTCATCAACCGATGCCGGTTCTTTGTTTTCTGTTTTTTCGTCTTTTAGATCAAATAGCTCGTCTACGGAAACCGGCGCTTCCTTCTCCAGATCAGCAGAAACGCCGTCTGTCGAGTTGAAAAGCCAAGTAAGAGCCAAGATGCCGTACAGACAGAGACGAGATGATCGCGGGTACTGCACGAGGGAATTCTCCAAATCGGGAAAGCACGCGTTTATGGAACTATTATCCGGCCGTCACTGATTCTCACGACCCTGTCCGCCATTTCCATAACTCGATGGTCGTGGGTCGAAAAAATGAAGGTCGTTTTTTCGTCCCGATTGAGTTGCTTCATCAACTGCAAGATGCCTTCACCGGTCTTGGAATCAAGATTAGCGGTCGGCTCGTCCGCCAGCACGATGACAGGATGCCCGGCCAGGGCTCGTGCAATCGCGACCCGCTGGCGCTGGCCACCGCTAAGTTCCGAAGGTTTGTGCTTAGCGAAATCAGCAAGCCCCACCACGACCAGGTAATGGGCTACACGCCGGCGCCGCTCCTTGGGCGGAATATCCTTTCTATACAAGAGAGGATATTCGACGTTCTCCCACGCGGAGAGAACCGGTAGTAAATTGAAGGTCTGAAAGATGAAACCGAGGGTTCGAGCTCGAAGATCGGCCAATTGGTTAGGTGTTTTCTTGCTCACCTCTTCATTGCCGATGTAAATTTCTCCCCGCGTCGGGGTATCGATGCAACCGATTAAGTTTAGCAAGGTAGATTTTCCGCTCCCGGACGGCCCGGCTATCGCCATGAACTCGCCTTCCCCAACCCCCATGGAGACGTCCCTAAGAGCTTCGACCGTCTGTTTTCCTAACTTATACTCCTTCCATACGTGTTCCACGCGAACCTTAGTCATGTTAGCTGTTATAGTCTGTGTGAAGTTACCCTACTATATTTATCGTATCCGAACATTGTCCGATAAGGTCAAACAACAAGCTTTTTGAAAAGGCACCCCTAGCGCTAGTAGAAGGTACTCGAATTAAGTAAAAAAATGCGGATATCCTTCAAAAATTCTTATCAATAGAAGTAGTGAGATTATTTCCCAGATTTCTCCGGGACGGATGGCGACAAGCGTAAATCCGACGGGGGAACACCCCGATATCCTAACGCTTCCGAAGCGACCAGCTTAGACCGTCACCGTTCATAAAGCATAGCCGAGCTTAGCAACATCTAGGAAACAACATGCAAACCTCTATCGCCCGACGATTCGCTTTTGCCGCAGCCGTTACCCTATTGTCAAACATAATATTGTCCGGCTCGCTTCGAGCCGACGACGTACCGGACCCGGCCGAGATTGTGGCAGCGGCAGATCGCATTCGCTTCCCTCAAGAAGGATTTCAGGTCGATATCTCCATCACCACGACTACCTCGGACAGCGAACCCGATGTGCGCGAATATCGTGTTTTATCGAAGGGTAACGAAAACACCGTGATTTTAACGACCGCACCGGCCGCCGACCGCGGGCAAATCATGCTCATGCGGGGGCGCGACTTTTGGGCTTTCATGCCCTCCGTATCGCAACCGATTCGTCTCCCCTTATCACAAAAGTTGACAGGCCAGGTGGCAAATGGCGATTTGGCCAGAGCGAATTTTACCGGCGACTATAATCCAAAACTTTCAAGAATCGAAGAAATCAACGGCCGAGAATATTATGTGCTTGAACTTAGCGCCGTAGATAGAGGCGTCACCTATCCGAGGGTGCTGTATTGGGTTGATAAGAAAAACTACAACCCATACAAAGCAGAATTCTACACCTTGTCAAACCGGCTATTTAAAACCTGCCGATTTCAAAAATTCGAATCAATGGAGGGAGAAGTACGCCCTACTCAGCTAGTAATGGAAAATGCTCTGAAAAAGGATGAACGATCGATCTTGGATTACAGAAAAATGAAGCTCAGAGATTTGCCCGACAAGGTTTTCACAAAGGACTATTTAAAGAAAGTTCAGGAGTGATCGCCATCCAACCCCACACTGTAGCCTCTATAAATCCATTAAGAGCCCTGTCTCCGTAGGCCATTCGCCCTGAGCCGAGTCGAAGGGTTTTATGACCTACCGGGATAGGTTCTAAATATTGCTCCGTAAAGCCTCTACTATAGGTGTATGAATAACCCTTCGCGCAGGCACCACGACAGCAAGAGCCGTCGCCAAAAACCCAACCACAAAGGCTACGCCAAGCACATTCGGAACAACGCGTACGATAGCCGTGTATCCCATATCCGAGTTGGGCGGCGGCGGCATTGGGATACCGAAAGCAGATATTCCCCCAGCCAGTAAAACGCCGACAAAGACTCCGACCGCCGCACCTATAAGCCCAAGAATGGAATATTCCAGAACAATTAACTTAAAAACATCTAATGGTCTATTACCGAGAGCCATAAGCGTACCAAACTCACCTATGCGTTCGTGAAGCGCCATGTTTACGCTATTGGCCACGCTTAAAAATACCATGACCAAAATAATGATTTCCAAAACGGTGAACTGTCGCTGATACATATCGACCGTTTTTTGATAGAAATCCGCGAGCACGAACCAAGGTTTTACCTCGTATTGCTCTGACGATAACTCCGCCATTAACCTTTTGACAACACGATCAGTATCCGCCGTATCATTCAATGCGAACACCAGTGCGTGGATTCCCGGGGTTGCTAAAAGATCCTGGGCAGAACCTAGGGAAATCCGAACGGCGCGATCATCGAAATCCTTCGAAAAACTTTGAAATACTCCAACGACGGTAAATTCAAGGCTGTTTAGAGCACCCTCCGGCGTATTGACGAGGAGTGTCAGTGGATCCCCCGGTTTGACCTTGAGTGCATGGGCAAGACCTTTTCCTACCAAAATGGCCATCGGGTCCGAGTCGCTCAGCGGCTCCCCCTCCACAATCGACAACATACTTCCAACCTGTTTCTCTTTGGTTGGCTCGACGCCCTCCCCCAAAATCGGGTAATCGGAGTGTCCGTTATTCACAAGGCCCGAAAAACTTACACGTTTCATAACCTCGGCAACTTCCGGCCACGTGCGGAATCGGTCAACGAGCCCGTCAACATCCTCCATCAGGAATTTATAAGGATCGCGGCGGCCGATGGTCGAGAACCCACTTCTGTATATCTGCAAATGTCCTAACTGAGAATGTATCGTCGACTCGCGCAGTTGAACAAAAATGTCTTCGATAAATCCGCCGACTAATGAGATACCCGCGACGCCTAAGGCAATTACCGTCAGCGTCAGAATAGATCTTACGGTCTGTCGAAATAGATTTCTAAGCGCGAATGTCAGCATGGATTAAATCAGCGAGATGAGGCGCCATCCGGTTAACGTGACTTTCTCAATGCCTCGACTATGACAAGCCGGGAGGCCTTCCACGCCGGAAATACACTGGCCAGAAAAGTGGATATCAGGGCGACTAGCACGGCCTTGGCGATCAACGGCCCGGTGATAAATATTTCAGCTGTATAACCGGTGCTCGTGCCTGGAGCCGGCGGCATGGGAATACCAATTGCCGATATGATCGCAGCCAAACCCCAACCGATCGAAACGCCCAACACGCTACCGATAACTCCCAACATAAGCGCTTCAGCGAGAAAAAGCCTGACGATTTCCAATCGTTTGAGCCCCAAGGCCATCAATGTGCCGATTTCGCTTGTACGGTCCATTACATTCATGATCAGCACATTCGATATACCCAGCAAAATCATGAATCCAATAATGCCTCCCAACACATTCATTTGCTGGGAAAAAAGCCTCACGGTCTTATTGTAGAAATCGGCGAGATCGTACCAAGGAATGAGCTGGAACTCTCCGGTCTTTTCGATGAAAAGCTGCTGAATTCGCTTGAGTATTTTTTTAGTATCTGATGTGTCGTCAAGCAAGACGGTCCATCGGTGAGCCCCCGACACTCTAAGAAGTTTCTCTGCCGTAATCAAAGGTATGCGCAAAGCGGAATCGTCGAACGCCTTATTCGCCGTCGAGAAGACCCCAACGACATTAAGCTCCACCGCATTTATCCCTCCGGAAACGGTATTTGCCAGCAAAACCACTTTGTCGCCCGATTTTATGCCCAAATTAGCGGCGAGACCGTTCCCGATAACTGCGCTTAAGGGTTGATTCGGATCGAGCCCCACGCCCTCTTGAATGGAAAGATCCGGTTTAAATGCTTTCTCTTTCTCGGGATCTATACCTTCTCCAATAAAACCAATCGTTGTATCCCCATGACTAAGCAGCCCATTGAAACTAAGCCGTGGCGCCACCACCTTTATGCCGGGCAGTTTCGCCAGCACTTCAAGCTCATCGACGGAATGCGGCAACAGAAACCTGTACGGATCCGCCGCGCCCCGATCCAAATAGCCAGGCCTGACGACTTGGATATGGCCGAGCCGAAAAAGAATCGTTGATTCCCGCATTGCCCAGAAAATCCATTCGATAAATCCTCCCGCAAGCAGCAGAGCAATGATGCCTACACCAATCCCCGAGAGCATGATCGAGGTCCGTCTCGGTTGCCTCCAAAGGCTACGTAACGGCAACTCTAGACTTGATTTCATGGGCGAGAAGCTCTTTTTGCAAAAAAGATTTCTAAGGAAGCTCTGATCCAATCGCAAAAACACACAATGAGGAGCGTTTTTAGGATGACAATAATCACTACATCTTGGAATAAATCAGAGGTTCCCTAACGAACCAAGATGGGCGGATGGTCGATAGTAACTGCCTGTCGCGACTATTTTAGTGTATAAGGCAAGGGAATGCCGCGTGATGGCTTGGCTTACCCTTTCCATTTCATCCTCGCCCGCAAAATCCCTTACGGCGAACATTGCCGAAATGCAGGCTCTAGAACGAGCCTATTGGACGACACCACAGACCTGGGGGTGCGCTCAAAGGCGTTAACATTGCGCTGTCCTTCCTTAATTCGCCGCCTTACAACAGGACAATCGACGCATCAATAGCCAATTGGCCAAAAATTTAGTTTCGCTTCTCGGTTAATGTTAATCCATGAGAAGTGATTGAGGGCGAATAAACAACACAGCGATCCATGGATAATCTGCAATACTGTTTTCGACTGAAGGTTGAATCGAGATAGCCGGTTTGAACTGTCGCTATCCCGACCGCGCTTCCAACCCGAGCCACCGTCAGTTCGCCCTAAGTCCAGTGACCTGACCGAATCGATGAAAAAGACTGTAAAGATTTTTGACAAATCCGATTCTTTTAGAAGCGCTCAACAGCACCTCAAGCCAAAAAAACGCATTCTCTTTATTGCCGAGGCTGTGACGCTCGCCCACGTCGCCCGTCCCTATGTTCTCGCCAGCAGCTTGGATTCTGGGGACTATGATGTTCACTTCGCCTGCGACGGCCGCTTTGATGCTCTTTTCTCAGATTCTAAGCTTGCCAAGGTGTCTATACGGTCAATTTCTCCCCCCGACTTTCTCGATGCACTTGCCAAAGGTAAACCGGTTTACGATACACCTACGCTACGGCAATATGTTAAAGACGATCTAAGGCTCATCGAGCACGTCAACCCCGATCTTATCGTCGGCGATTTTCGTCTTTCACTGACTGTAAGCGCCCGCCTCGCAAAAGTCCCTTACGCCAACATAACCAATATTTATTGGAGCCCCTACGCAGTCCAGACATACCCTGTGCCCGAGCATGTTATGGTGCGCCTGCTCGGTCCAGCGCTCGCTCAACCCCTTTTCGATTTTATGCGGCCGCTCGTATTCGCCTCCCACACCTTACCTCTCAATCGGATTCGAAAGGAGTTCGGGCTAACATCGCTCGGATCGGATCTCCGAGTGACGTACACAGACGGGGATTATGTTCTTTACGCGGATATACCTGGGCTAGTCAAAACGACCGAACTACCGCCCAACCACTACTATCTCGGACCTATCCTATGGTCGCCCGAGACCTTTAAACCCGATTGGTGGTCACGGCTAGAAAGACACCAACCCATAATTTACCTGACGCTCGGAAGCTCCGGCGAAACTCGCCGATTGCCGGAGCTCGTTGCGGAGCTCTCGAGCCTACCGGTAACGCTGCTTGTCGCGACGGCAGGCCGGTTTCAGCTGAAGAATCTACCACCTAATGTATTGTGCAGCGATTACTTACCCGGCGACGACGCAGCAGCGATTGCCGATTTGGTGATCTGTAACGGCGGAAGCCCGACAACCAATCAGGCATTGAGCGCAGGCGTCCCGATACTCGGCATATGCGCGAACCTAGATCAATACCTTAACATGCAGGCGGTGCAACAAAATGGAGCAGGACGCCTATTGCGTGCGGGAACGATCTCCGGCATCGAGATCGTCAAAGTGGTCAGAGAAATACTGACAAATCTATCGTACAAAACAGCTGCGGAGAAACTCGGACGGGCATACCGAGAATACGATGCCTCTGCTAGATTCGCCGCCTTTACGGACGAGCTGCTGAGATAATTTTCCAACCTTGCTATCGCGACCTTGTAAATTTGCCGCGTAGCGCTTCATGCCAACGGGGGTAATTCGCATGAAAACACGACCGATCGATTTCGTCTTATCCGGCCTTATCCTTACCTTGCTCTTCTCCGTAAGCCTTTTCTCCGTTGCCAAGCTGTTCGCGCCTCTGACCCGGGAATTGGCCCCCTATAACGTCCTCACGGATTTTTTTCTGTTTCTTCTGGCCTACGGCTTTTTCTCCGGTTTGACGGCTCGATTGATGCTGCGAATCAAGCCGTTCCAGCCCGGCTGCTATTCAATGGATGACCCGATCTTCACTTACTGGAAGCTGTTCACCGTAGTGTGCGAATTCGGCCGGGGCGCCTGCTTGCCGTTTTCGGTGGTATTCGCTAAGCCGCTGATTGCCGCCTGGTTCGGAGCAAAAATCGGCAAGGATATCGCGCTGGGAGGCCGATTAGTCGATCCCCAGCTCATCTCGATCGGCGACGAGGTTATTATCGGGCAAGATTCCGTGATCACGGCACACACGATAACCAGCGGCAAGCTAATCCTGGGCGAGGTCAGGATCGAAAACGGAGCTACCGTAGGGGTCAACGCAGTAATAATGTCCGGGACCGAAATAGGCGAAGGTTCAACGATCGCAGCCGGTTCAGTTGTGACACTGAATACAAAAATTCCGAAATACGAGCTTTGGGGAGGCATTCCTGCCAAAAAGATCAAAAACATCGATCCTTCACTATAACTCCAATTCCCTCATTGCCGTACTACAACGCCGGTACAGATTCGTCGGTGCCCGATAATCCTCTCCTGCATCTCTGCTATGAAGTAATCCGAAGAGCCGTAACCGTGACGAGGCTCATATGGATACTCAACTTGTTTGAGCCCTCTATCCTCGCCGACGCTACAACAAAGTGACAGACCTCCGATCAATAAACATCTACTCGGCTACGGGTTCGAGGCCAAGCGCCTGCGCATAGCCTCGGCATCCGAACGCTCCGCAAATTTGTCTTCCTTTTGCAGAATCTTGTCCAGGATTTTCGCTGCCTCTTGACGCTGTCCATCAGCACTTAATATTTGAGCCCGATGGAAGAGAAAAGAAACATTTTCCGGCTGCTTAGCCAAGGCCCGATCAATATTGGCCATAGCCCGTTTGGTGTCCTTGTTGCTCAACAGGGTCATTGCAAGCGTGTCCAGCACCTCCGGATCCTCGGGTGCTAAAGAATGCGCTTTTTCTGCATGCTTCAACGCTTCTGCGGGGTCAGTCTCACGCATGAGATAAGCAATATTGTTCAACAATAATGAATTATTGGGGTATTTTTCCGCCAACATTTTGAATTTGGCGACAGCATCCTGAGAGCGTTGCAACTTCATGTAAAGCTGTCCTAACTCAGCTAGGGATACTGTATCATCGGGATGCTCTTCAACCCACTGTACCACTTCTTGAAGGGCCGCCTCCTTTTCCCCCGCCTGCCAGCGCGCGCGCGACAGCCGCAAAAGATTAATACTGGTTTTGTTAGCCGGTGCAAGCTCAAACAACCGCTGATATGCAGAAGCTGCTTCGGAATAGCGCCCTGCCAACTCGGCCAGTTCTGCTTCCACCAGAACGATCTCCGGAACATCTCCACCAAAACGTTTTTTCAGTTCCTTTACCCGTGTCTCGGCATCTTTGATGCGTTTTTCCTGAATAGCCATACGGGCCAAGGCAATGCGCGCAGGGACAAAGGAAGGATCCTGAGCTTCAGTCTTTTCCAAAGCATCGCGTGCCATTTTTCGATCGCCGAGACGGTCATAGGCCTGCGCCATAAGGAAATGCACTTCGGGTTTCTTATGCCCGAGACTCTCAAGGCTCTTCAGGCTCGACACGGCATCGGACCAGCGGCCGGTTGCTAGTTCGGCCTCGGCCAGCATGCCCAGAAGCTCCTTGCTTTTCGGATACGTCGACCGAACTTCCGATAAGAGTTCAAGTGTTTTCTTGGGATTCTTAGCTTTGAGATAGTGGCGTCCAAGGTACAGTCGCGGCAGCAGCGCCTTTGGATCGCGTTTGACCGCCTCCTCCAGAGCCGCGGCCATGGCCTCGATGTTTCCTTGGGTTGCTTCCAGTTTAGCCAGATTCGTTAACACGCCCACATCATCCGGATGATGTTTCAACGCTTGCCGGAAATATCGCCTCGCCTTTTCGAAATCTTTCTCTTGAACGGCGATTGCCGCCAGCGCATTGGTAGCCGGCACATTAGCCGGGTCCAATTCGATCGCGCGCCGCAGAGCGGCAGACGCCTTGTCGGTCTCTCGTCTGACCAGATGCACCAAACCCACCAGCGTATTTGCCCCTGTTGAATCAGAATGGCGACTGAGATATTCGGTCGCGACATCCAGCGCCTGATCGAGTTCCCCCTTGTGAAGGTGCAAGGTCACGACGCCACGTACGGCACCCTCGAACTCCGGATCAAGCTCTAGCGCCTTTTTCAACTCGGTCATGGCGCCCTGAAGGTCGTCCTCCTGAACAAGCCCCCCGGCCAGGCGTGTACGTGCCTCGGCCGATTCCGGCTGCGCGGAGACAACCTGTTTCAGGTACTCAATACTTTCACCTTGCTTGCCTTGCGCCTTCAAAGCGTCCGACAGCAAATTCATCACCTGGACATCGTTTGGCGCTTGTTTCAGCGCCTCTCTGGCCAGCTTTTCGGCGCTGGCAGGATCGCTATTCTGTACTTCCAAGTGCACCAATAGAGACTGAGCCTTTACATTGCTCGGATCATGGCTCAAATATTTTCTTAGATAATCTTCTGCCTGGGCTCTATGCCCCAGTAGGCCGTGAGCCGCGCCGCCGTAAAGCAAAGACGGGAAATGGGAAGAATCCACGGCCAAAGCCGCATCGAAAGCTTCCTGCGCCTCGGCGACACGCTTTTGTTCGAAATTCAGCAGCCCCCTGGCGAAATGAAGTGCCGCAGAATCCTTAAGCCGTTTGCCGACTTCGTCGAGATCCGCCGCGGCCTCATCGTATTTTTTTAAATGAATACGCGCTATGGCTCGGGCGACGAGAGCCGGGGCACGCAGAATGCGGTCCTCCGCCGCTTTGGAATACGCCTCCTCGGCGGCTTCAAAGTGACTCTCCTGGGTTTCGATGTAACCGAGAAGCTCCCAGGCCGGCCCGTATTTCAGGTCGGCGGCGAGCGCTTTGGAAATCCATTCCCGTGTCTCGGGAATTTGCCCCTGCCTCCCATGCAGACGAGCCATCGTCAGCAGCGCAGGGGCGAAATTAGGTACTGCGTCCAAGGCTTCACGCGCGAGCTTTTCAGATTCGGAGTTTTCTCCGCTGCGCAGCCATGCCTCGGCTTTGATCGCGAGCAGATTACCTCGGAGCTCATTCGACGCGTTTTCAGGAATTTCAAGCACTTGGACATCGCCAAGCCGCCCTTGCTCGAGTAAGCTCGTCGCCAGCCAAGGCTCCAAGTCAACTTCACCGGCTCCCATTTCTCGGGCACGCAGCAATTCCTTTTCGGCGCCTGCCCAATCTCCAGCCTGTACGTAGGCACGCCCTAGTAACAGCCGAGCTTGCATGTTGTTCGGTTCGGATTGAAGGACGGTCTTCAGCTCGATAACCGCCAACCGCACATCGCCTTTTGCGAGCGCCTCGTCAGCCTGCTTCAGACGCTGTGCCGGAGAAATATCGCCGCAGGCAGACAACAGCAGCAAAATCGAAAAGACCGGGATTTTCAATCTTCGTCCGAGAAAAATAAGAGTCATGAAGCATCTCCAATGTTCGGTTTACAAATGACCTAGAGGCTAAAGACCTATTGGGAAAATGACTGAAATTATTAATCAGGCCCGTAAATACCCTCCTGGTATTTCGGGCCGCCTCCCAGGCCGGTACACGCCCGGCCTGGGCTCACGCGGCTTGTCGCCGCGCCGGGGCATCCCTGCCCCGGATTAACCCCAATCCGATTCGTCACATGATTGTAAGGCATCTTTTGGGCAATCGGAGCAATTAGGGCTCAAACAGCAATATTGAGAAAAGAGATTGGCGCCAAATCTCGCACGGAGCGTTCGCTGACTCAGCACAGAACTCTTCCGAAGTCGGAAGATACTTCGTCCCGTTCAAGCACAATCCGAATGGTGGTGTTTAGTAGGCGGTAAATAAGAAAAGAATCCATTGAGAATGCAATCCCTTTATCGAATGCTTAGCCAGGCCGAAAGCCGAAAAAAGCCAGCATGTCCACAGACCGCAAGCACAAAAAAAAGCGGTTCTGCCGCAATGACAGAACCGCTTAACTTATCACCAGAGCCCAGCCGATAACGCCGGGCATTTACCGGTTGGTGTTATACTGCGACAACCTTGCCGTTCCGGCGAGAGAGTCCTGCCGCAACCAGGCCGATACCAAGCAGTCCCAGCGTCATGGGCTCAGGAATCGTTTCGACGCTATCCAAGCGTAGATCCAGGTTTGCGGTTCTAGGAGCCGAGCCGCCAGCAACGTCATCACCGGTATTCAGTGCCACCTGTAGTGCGCCGAGGTTAGCAAGATTTGCCGTACCGCCGGAGCCGCATTCGATGGCGACTACGCCATCTACATAGGGCGACGTTCCGGTAAATCCGCATAGAGAACCATCCATAAAGGCCGCAAAGGGAATGGTAGACGTGTGCGGAGAAGGTACGCAACCGGGATCGAGCGGACCGCTAGCGTCCACACAGGTAGCGGCCAGCGTAATTTTGGTCCACTCATCATCATCCGTGAAAGCTTCGATGCGGAAGAACCATCCGAGATCCGATTCGATCGTGGTTAATTGAAAGGCATGAATGGTGCCGCCCGAAGTTAAATCGAACCCGCCTAAACCTGTGGTATTAAGCGCGATATCCTGATCGTTGCCGTCCCACTGGACAATAGCTTCGCCCGTTACACCCGAATCGTTGCTGAATCTGAATTGACCACCGCTGACGACGGCTAACGACCGGGAAACAGTATCATCGCAACCAGTGATACAGTTTGCCCAAATGTCACGCTGACCGCCCAGCACAGTCGACAAGCCGGTGCCCGTGCTGCTAGCCACCCCGGTACCGGGAAGAGTCGTGGAATCGCCGTTCCATGCTGCCCCGCTAGTAGTATCGATGGCGGACTGATTTCCCTCACTAAAAAGATCAACCGTGCCGCCGTAAGCCGACGTACTCAGCGCAAACAGCAGGGGCGCGGCCGCGCCTACGATATGCTTCAAATAAATCTTCATGATATGTCGCTCCCAGATAGCATCAGAGTATTAAGTTAATGTTATGCCGAAGTCTGACTTAATAACGTCGGCCTAATCGCACCGACGTATCTGCGATTTTTGTGCCAAGGCATAAAGATTATTTATAATCAATCACCTACACGCAACGAGCAACGCCCACGTAACATTTTCCGCTAGAAGTGTAAAAATTACTGACAGATATAGTGATCTACCGACACAAAGCGCGACAGAAGGAATGCCTCAAGTCCAACAAACGGCTCTGTATTCACTATCAAGGCTTAAGACTCGGATGGACATCTCGCAGCGAGGAAACCTAGTGTCAATGTACTTTACGATATCGCCACCAGAAAGTGACGCGCGCCAGAACGCTTATCAGGGACCAATGCAACCAGCAATAAACGTTGGCCAAATCGGTCTCAGTCGGTATGGATAGTTCCACACGCGATCTGACCGATCCCAAGAGTTTTGCCTTCTATTTTCTTCGGGCAACGACCACGCCATCTCGGGTCGGGTTGATGGACGCATCGAATTCCGGATCGTTGAAGATAAGTCGGTTATGTTCGCGGATAGCGTCGGTCCAGCCGGGAACGATGTCGACGGGGTTTTCGGCAGCAACACGGCCGTGCCACAAGACATTGTCCGCAATATAAAGCCCGCCTGGCCGGATACGCTCGCGGGCAAGGCGCCACACTTCGGGATAGTCGCCCTTGTCCACGTCGTTGTAGCAGATATCGAACTCGCCCTCGGTAGCCTGGAAGACGGTCTGGGCAAAGCCGGTTCGGAAATCGACGCGGTCCCACAGCCCGGCTTGGCTGAGAAAATGTTCCGCCTTGGAGAGATTGTTCGGATCGCCATCGCTACAGATCACCCGCCCGTCCGGCCCGACGGCCTCTGCGAACCAGTAGGCGGAATAACCGTAACCGCTGCCGAATTCGAAAATGCGCTTCGCTCCGATACTTTTGGCGAGGACCTTCAGAAACAATCCGACCAGACGCCCGACGATGGGAAAGTTCTGCTGACGAGCCAACTCTTCCATCTCCACGAGAACCGGGGTGTCGGCCGAACCGGCGAGAGTGGTCAAGTAACGTTCGATGTCCGGATGTACCGGCGTTAGCACGCTTGGATTGCTTGCCGTAGGATCATTGAGGTCGGTCATGCCGTAACTCCTTTAAACACGCTGAAGAGAGTCGCCGCCCCCTGGTGCAGTCCATTGTTTATTCGATCAGATCAGACTTACGCGTAGTTCCTGAGAGTAGACCCTTATTTTCGGAACCGGCACGGTCCGCTCTCCGTCAAGAGAAAGGACGAATGGGTCGTTTTCTCTTGACGGGAATACATCGCGTGGATGGGTTCATGACCGTCACCCTAGCGTAATTGCTTGTAGTAATTGATCAGACCGTTGGTGGAAGCGTCATGAGACGAAACCGCACTGTCGTCGGTCAGTTCCGAAAGAATGGTTCTCGCCAGCCGTTTGCCCAACTCGACCCCCATCTGATCGAAGGAGTTGATGTTCCAGATCGCGCCCTGAGTGAATATCTTGTGCTCGTACAAGGCGATCAGCGATCCCAGAGTTTCCGGGGTCAGTTTTCGATAAAGAATTGAATTGGATGGTTTGTTGCCGGGGAAAGTTTTCGCAGCAGCGAGTTCCGTCAGTTGCTCACCGGTAACGCCCCCTGCTTCGAGCTCGGCCGTCGCTTCCTCGGTGGTCTTGCCACGCATCAACGCCTCCGGTTGAGCGAGGAAATTCGAAATCAGTGTCTCATGGTGCCGGCCGAGACCGTGATGGCTTTGCGCCGCAGCAATAAAATCGCAAGGAACCAGCTTTCGGCTTTGATGGATCAACTGATAAAAGGCATGCTGTCCATTGGTGCCCGGTTGGCCGAAGATAATCGGGCCGGTGCTGTAGGCGATCAGATGGCCTTCGATATCCACCATCTTGCCGTTGCTTTCCATATCGACCTGCTGAAGATGGGCCGGCAAATCTTCCAGATATTGATCGTAGGGCAGAATGGCATATGATTCGGCGCCGAAAAAATTGGCGTACCAGATGCCGAGCAACCCCATGATCACCGGAATATTCCGCTCGAAGGGCTCCGTTCGGAAATGCTCGTCCACCTTGTGGGCGCCGGCCAACAGTGCTTCGAAAGCATCCATGCCGACGGCCAAGGCGATCGGCAGGCCGATGGCCGACCACAGCGAATACCGGCCGCCCACCCAGTCCCAGAATTCGAACATATTGGCGGTATCGATGCCGAATTCGGCCACTTTTTCGGCATTGGTGGAGACCGCCACGAAATGCTTCGCAATAGCGGCTTCATCGTTGATTTTGGCCAGAAACCATTCCCGCGCCGATCGGGCATTCGTCATGGTTTCCTGCGTGGTAAAGGTTTTGGATGAAACGCAGAACAGTGTGGTTTCGGGGTTGAGGTCCTTCAGGTTCTCGACAAGATCCGCTTCGTCCACATTGGATACGAAGCGAACGCGCAGCCGGGGCTGCATATAGGGCAACAGCGCCTTCACCACCATTTTCGGCCCCAAATCGGACCCGCCGATGCCGATGTTGACCACATCGGTGATGGCTTTGCCCGTACATCCCCGCCATTCACCGGAACGCACCAAGTCGCTGAACCGACGCATCTGCGTCAAAACCCGATTGACATCGGGCATGACATCCTTGCCGTCGACGAAAATCGGTCGGTTGGAGCGGTTGCGCAAGGCCACGTGCAATACGGCACGGTTTTCGGTGACATTGATCTTGTCGCCACGGAACATGGCGGCAATTTTTTCTTTCAATCCGGCTTGCCTGGCCAGATCGAGCAATAGCATCACGGTTTGTTCCGCGATTCGATTCTTAGAATAGTCAAACAGCAGGTCGTCAAGGCGCAGCGAAAAACGCTCGAAACGGTGAGGGTCTTCAGCGAACAGATCCCGCAGATGGAGATCGCTGATTTCACGGTAATGTCGATTGAGCGACTGCCAAGCCGGAAGGCAGGAAGATTGGGTCATCTACAAGATCCGAGTTCGTTATTTTCTCCCCAAAATGCTACTACAGGCAACGAAGTGAATAAATCATGAATAACGAAGATTGCCGGCATCGAGGCCGGCAATCTTTAGGATGACGAGCCTTAAGCTGCGAAATGAGGAAAAACGCAGCCCTTAAGTCTGTCTGCCGGCGTCAGGCAACGCCCTTGCCGTTAAAAAACGGACCGTAATGCTTATCGATGTTCGGAATGTGGTTGACGAGCCAGTCTTTGACGAACGTGGTCGTTTCCGGGGTAATGTCGAGCGCTCCGGCGTGGAATTTCTTCTGAACGTCGAGACAAGTCTGCACCAGCTCGTCATGCTTGGCTTTATGCGCAGCGTAATCCGGGTATCCGTGAGCCTGCATCAAATCTTCTTCGGTCTTGAAATGCATGGCTACATAATCGATCAGTGCATCGAGTTGACGCCCGACTGCCTGCCGATCACCCGATGCGACGGTATCGTGCAAGCCGTTCAACATGGCGAAAATTTCCTGATGTTGATGGTCGGCTTCACTGACGTTTGTTCCAAATGCTTCTTTAGTCCACTCTATTAGGGCCATCGGATTTGTCTCCTGAATATTGAATTTGTTCAGTGATCTGTATGCCGAATAGGCCGAAGAACTGTATAACGGCCGCGTAGACGTACTTTTGACTTAAGTCAAGTCTTGGCGATTTACTTTCCGTATCAGTCAACTGAAAATCTTCGAAGAATAACCACTCCGGTTATAATGACTGGAACAAAAGCCGTTCTCTTTTAACAAGATCCCGATGAGCAGCGAACCAAAACCTTGGGCAGGCCGCTTTACCGAAGCCACCGACGCCTTCGTAGAAGCTTTTACCGCATCCGTTGACTTCGACAAACGTCTGGCCCCGTACGATATTCGAGGCTCCATTGCCCACGCCTCGATGCTGAAACGGATCGGCGTCTTAAACGAAGAGGAATGCGAAACCATTACGGACGGATTGGAACAAATCCTTGCGGAAATCGAACGCGGCGAATTTTCCTGGTCTGTTAAGCTCGAAGACGTCCACATGAATATCGAGGCCCGCCTTACCGAGCGTATCGGCGAAGCGGGGAAGAAGCTGCACACCGGCCGATCCCGCAACGACCAGGTAGCCACGGACGTCCGACTGTATCTGCGCCACGAAATCGACCGGATCACCGGCGAAATCCTTCGGTTTCAGCAGGCCTTGCTCGATTTGGCGGAACGCGAAGCGGATACCATCATGCCGGGATTCACCCATCTCCAGGTGGCCCAGCCGGTAACCTTCGGCCATCATTTATTGGCTTGGTGCGAAATGTTGGCGAGAGATTACGAGCGCCTGCTCGACTGTCGAAAGCGCGTCAACGTCATGCCTTTGGGCGCGGCAGCCCTGGCCGGCACAACCTTTCCGCTTGATCGATTCTATACCGCCGAACTGCTCGGCTTCGACCGACCGGCTGCGAATTCTTTGGACGCGGTCAGCGATCGCGATTTCGCCATCGAATTCACGGCCTGTGCCAGCCTCATCATGATGCACTTGTCGCGATTCTCCGAAGAACTGATTCTATGGACATCGGCCCAGTTCGGTTTCATCGATTTGCCGGATGCCTTTTGCACCGGCTCATCCATCATGCCGCAGAAGAAAAACCCGGACGTACCGGAACTCGTCCGGGGCAAATCGGGGCGCGTCTTCGGACACCTCATGAGCCTGCTGATACTGATGAAAAGTCAGCCCTTGGCATACAATAAGGACAATCAGGAGGACAAGGAACCTCTGTTCGATACGGTGGACACCTTACGAAATTGCCTGCGGGCTTTTGCCGACATGATGCCCCACGTTCGACCGAATCGTGACGGCATGTACAAATCAGCGCAGAAGGGCTACGCAACGGCCACGGATTTGGCGGATTACCTGGTTCGGAAAGGGGTTCCGTTCCGAGATGCCCACGAGATCGTCGGCAAAGCCGTGCGCTTGGGCATCGAAACCGGACGCGATCTTTCCCAGTTGTCATTGACCGAATTGCAACAATTGTCTGTTACGATCGGACCCGATGTTTTCGAAATACTGACGCTGGAAGGTTCCGTCAGCGCACGCAAACACTTCGGCGGAACCGCTCCTGAACAGGTCAGGGCGGCCGTAAAGCGAGCTCGGCAGCGTCTCGAGGAGGTGGCTAAGACTTGATTACCGACGAGCGCGTCTCAACTCTCATCGACTTGATGCGCCACGGCGAGCCCGTGGGCGGAAGCCGTTACCGCGGACAGATGGACGATCCCCTAAGCGACAAGGGCTGGTCGCAGATGCGCGCAGCCGTCGGTCAGCATCACCCATGGGAGGTCATCGTCACCTCCCCTCTCGCCCGCTGCCAAGCCTTTGCCGAAGAAATGAGCGAGCGAAGCCGCATTCCACTGGAAATCGAACCGCGATTGAAGGAAATCGGTTTCGGTGTATGGCAAGGGAAGACGCGGGAGGAAATTACTCAGTACGATCCCGGCCTGATCCAGCGTTTTTATCGCGATCCGATGACCAATCGCCCGGACGATGCCGAGGGGCTCGCAGAATTCAGAAGCCGCATCGTTTCGGCTTGGAACGACATTCTGAACCGCCACGCCGGAAAGCATATTCTCATTATTTGCCACGCCGGCACCATTCGCATGGTGCTCGCCCATATTTTGGACATCCCTTTGTCGAACCTATTTCGAATCAAGGTCGCCACCGCAGGAATCACACGGATCGAATGCCTGGAGCAGGGAGAAGAGTTTCTGGGGCAACTGGTTTTTCACAGCGGTTCGCTGCACGCACTTTAACCTTTGAGGTTGTGAAAAACCCGTCGCGAGCGGCCCATATTCGCTATGAAAAGCGCAGCGTACAAAGGAGTACGTTGAGCATCGCAGAGGTAGAGGCGGGCCGCGCAGTAGGTTTTTTCACAATTTCGTCAGCTCACCGGCCGATCTTCGCTTAGCGCCATCCACCCCACGGCGATACGGTAAACAATCCAGATCGTATTGGCCGTAAGAATAACGTAGCCTACGAAAGCGAACAAAGTCAGCCCACCCACGATTCCCCACAGGATGCCGTACCAAAAGGTCCTGATTTGCCAACGGAAATGGGTCTCCAGCCAAGTCCCCGCCACGTCCGGCCATTTCACATAATTAATCACCGCTGCGACGATGTAGGTGATCCCAACCAAAAAAGACGCGGCCTGCAAGGCATAAATAACTTGGGTAAGCCGTTTCTCTTTGCTGAGATCTCTTGCATCTGATTCCGGGAACATTTTGCCCTGCATCTCAAACCTCCAGGTTCAGACCAATCGAGGCATTCATTTTTCGGTTAGACCTCAAGTACTCATCGAATGCTTGGAGCCGATCGATGGTGCCGATATCCATCCAAAAGCCCGCATACACTTCTCCGCTTACCAGCCCGTCCGCCATTGCTCGTCTCAGCAAGGGCGCCAGGGGAAACTTGCCGGGCGAGCAGCCCGCGAACAACTCGGGACGATAAACACCGACGCCGCTGAAGGTAAAGCGGCAATCCACGGAATCCAAAACCATCCCGTCTTGCAAAGCGAAGTCGCCCCGCGGATGGTGAGACGGATTGGGGACCAGCACCAGATGAGCCAACCCGGACGGCTGGCTCCGCAACCGCCCGAAAGGATAATCGGTAGCGACGTCGCCATTGACCACCAAAAACGGATCCTCGCCCAATAGCGGCAATGCCCGGTAAATACCGCCACCGGTCTCGAGCGCCTCGCCTTCGGCAGAATAGGCTATCCTCGCCCCTAATGAGGCCCCGTGTCCCAAGTGGGCTTCGATCTGATCTCCGAGATAGGCGGTGTTGACGACGATATCGACGAACCCGCTCCGGACCAAAGATTCGATCGTATGCTCGATCAGTGGCCGACCGCCTGCCGTCAACAGCGGCTTCGGTGTCCGGTCGGTGAGGGGCCGCATCCGCTCGCCGCGCCCGGCCGCCAAAATCATGGCTTTCATGTCACCTTATCCAAAGTCATTCGGGGCAAGACCCGATTTTCCAAAAAGTGCAGGAAGCCGGTAAGTTCCGGATATTGCTTACAGACCTCGATCACATAGCTCATGGTACGCGGGATATCCTTGAGATAGCCGGACTTGCCATCGCGCAACTTGAGCCGGGAAAAAATGCCGATCGCCTTGAGGTGACGCTGCATTCCCATGAGATCAAACCACCGCCGGAATAGGTCCGGACCGACCGAAGAGAGGAATCCGGCTTCGGCAAGGCGCGTGTAATGATCGATCACCCAAACCTCCACCATGGAAATCGGCCATGAAACATAACAATCCCGCAGCAGCGAGACCAGGTCATAGGTGATGGGACCGACGACCGCATCCTGAAAATCCAGAATGCCCGGATTGAGGCGTTCGGTGACCATGAGATTGCGGGAATGATAATCCCGATGCACGCAGACCCCGGGTTGTTCCAGCGCGGATGCGATCAGAAGCCGCTTCAGCTCATCGAAGACGACGGATTCCTCGGGATCCAGCGCCACCCCCAAAAGTTGGCCGAGGAACCAATCGCGGAACAAATCCAGCTCGACCCCGAGCAGGCGTTCGTCATACGGAGGCAACCCGGAAGTTTCGGGATCCACGCCATACTGCAAGCGCAGCAGAGCGTCCAGAGCGTCTTCATAGAGACGATCGACGGATGCGGGATTCAAACAGTCCAGATACGATCGGGCTCCCAGATCGGTGAGCAACAAGAAACCTTGGTCCTCATCGGCCGCGATCACCTCGGGCGCTTGAACGCCGGCACTTCGCAGGAGCGCGGCCACCCTGACGAAAGGGCGCACGTTCTCCTTGGGCGGCGGCGCATCCATCACAATGCGCGAAGCCCCATCGAAATAGGCTCGAAAATAACGACGAAAACTGGCATCGCTCGAGGCGGGCTCTATAGCCCTGACCCCAAGTTTGAGGGTTTTCGACAACCAGTCGGAAAGCGCCTCGAGCCGTTCATCTTTCTGTATTGTCATATTGACGGTCCCTGTGTCGAAAAGTACTCGAATAACGTGGATCTTACGGTAGAATGCGGCGATTGGACCGGATATTTCACCATAAAGAACAGCCTGAAGATAATGCCTTCCGCGATTCCGCCCCTGTCGCCACTCTTGCCGCTCCGTTCACAAGCTTAAATTGTGTGGCAGCCACTTTGCGACTCGCCTCTCAGTTATAAAGTACCTCAGCCGCAGCATGGTGTTTCTGATTCATCTCAATCGTGGTCGATGGGTGTTTATCCTGTGCCTTGGACTGAGCCCTTCCTATCTGCTGGGAGCCACGTCCGACTGGGATTGCCAGCGCAGCAAGGACGATAAGGAGTGGGTCTGTATCACCAAGAAATCCAAACCCGATACCGCCGCCACGACTCCTGACGAGCCGGAGATTGAAAAGGCCGGGCCGACACAGGAGAGGGAATCGGCACCCGCCACTGCCGAGCCGGAACCGGTCCGTCCACCGAAGACCCGAGAACCGGCGCTGGCCGCCAAGCCCGCGCGGTCTCAAAGAGACGCGGAGCAGAAACCTGTGGACCAACCCGTGCAGCCATTACCACCGAAATCGGTCGCGGCGGCCAAACCTCCCGGCTGGAACTGCCGCCCTGGCGAAACCGGCAAGGAGTGGGACTGCTCCTTAGTCGGCCCCGACCCCAAAGGTCTTCCCCACGTGGTCTCGGAAGAGAGCCAAAAGGTCGAAAATTGGGCGGAAACGACCACGATTACCGAGGAAGACGAACAGCGCTTCCGCAACTTGACCGCCTTGCTGCCGGCCAATCCCTGGGCTCAAGCGTGCGCCGGCAAGTCCGAATCGGCGCCTATGACCGAATTTCTGCTGACTCCTCAAGACAGGCTGGCGCGTGAACAGCAACCGTTGGAAATTCGGTCCGACTATGCCGAAATGGTGGACGACGAAATCGCAACCTTTACCGGTTCGGCCGAACTGACACGTGCGGATCAAAAGCTGTGGGGGGATTTCGTCACCCACAATACCGTTTCAGAAACCTTGAACGCACAGGGCAATGTCATCTATCAAGAGAAGGGACTCACCTTCTCCAGCGATACCGGCTTCCTGGAGCTCGATACGAACCGTGGCGTTCTTCGTAACGCCCAGTTCATTTTGGAGACAATCCCGGCGCGAGGCACCTCGCGTTTAACTCATTTCGACAGCGATACTTTATCGCGCTACGAGAAATTCACCTACACCACTTGCCCGCCCGGCGACCAGGATTGGATGCTTCACGCCCGCAATGTAAAGATCAATAAGGAAACCGGCCGTGGATCGGCGAAACACGCTTGGCTGGAATTCAAAGGCGTACCCTTACTTTACACGCCGTACATGAGCTTCCCGGTCGACGACCGCCGGATGACCGGTTTCCTTACACCTTCTTTCGGCAACACCAAGGTGGGGGGCTTCGACTTTACGGCGCCGTATTACTTCAATCTAGCGCCCAATTATGACGCCACCTTCACGCCACGACTCCTCACCAAGCGCGGCCTGCTGCTGCGCGGCGATTTCCGGTATCTGACCGAAATGACTCGGGGCCGCGTGCTGGCCGAGTACATGCCCCAAGATGATGTGCGAGGCGATAGCCGAGGCCAGGTCGGTTTCTTGAACGATACACGGTTCACCGAAAACTTGTATTCCCGCGTGGATGCGCACTATGTGTCCGACGATCGCTATCTGAACGAGTTGGGCAACACGCTGAATATCGTCGACCGGCGGCATATCCGCAGCTATGGCCAGCTGAATTACGTCGGTTCGAACTACAGCATTTCGACGCTGGCCGATTACTATCAAACGATCGACCCCACGATTCCCCCGGAAGGGAGACCGTATTACCGGCTTCCGCAGGTGAGTTTCAACTACGGGCAAGGGCTGGGCAATACCGGCTTAGTCTTCAACGGCTTTAGTGAGATCGCCAATTTCAATCACACCGGCGGCCGAGTCACCGGCCAACGGCTGAATGTAATACCGCGGATCTCGTACCCCTGGCGAACCGCCGCCGGTTTCGTCGTTCCGAGCCTGAGCTTGCAGCACACCCAATACTGGCTGCAGGATCAAACCCCCGGCCTCAATGACAGCCTGAGCCGAACCGCGCCGATCTTCTCCCTGGACAGCGGACTGTTCTTCGAGCGCGAATTCGAGCTGGCCGAAACGCCGCTGCTTCAGACTTTGGAGCCTCGACTCTTCTACCTTTACATTCCGGACAAGAACCAAGAAAACCTTCCCGTATTCGATACCGGCGAATATGACTTCACTTTTTATCAATTGTTTCGCGAGAACCGGTTTACCGGTGCCGATCGGCTAGGCGACGCCAATCAGGTCACGTTGGCGCTTACCTCCCGACTGATCGACCAGGTGTCTGGGATGGAGCGCCTCCGGGCCAGCATCGGCGAAATTTTCTATTTCGACGATCACGATGTGACGTTGCCCAATATCCCCGCAAAAACCGGGGACAAATCCAACTTCGTGGCCGAAGTCTATTCCAGATTGACCAATACCTGGTCACTTCGTACCGGCGGACAGTGGAATCCGGAGGGCGGCACGATCGACCGCGGCCAAGTGGCCCTGCAGTACGACGACCGAGACAATCATCTGCTCAACATCGCCTATCGGTTTCGCCGCGATCAAAACTTCGACTTCGTCCGCCTGGACCTGACCGATGTGTCTTTCCGATTGCCCTTCGCAAAAGGGTGGAATGCTATCGGCCGCT
Source organism: Methylocaldum sp. GT1BB (assembly GCF_051027545.1). Classification (NCBI taxonomy): domain Bacteria; kingdom Pseudomonadati; phylum Pseudomonadota; class Gammaproteobacteria; order Methylococcales; family Methylococcaceae; genus Methylocaldum; species Methylocaldum sp. GT1BB. The sequence continues at coordinate 763,077 of NZ_CP194902.1, forward strand.
GGCAATACTCGCTGCTGGATCAGGTAACGCTGGAAAGCTTTTTGGGAATCGAGCGCGAAACCTGTTGCTGGCGTTTCAGTCTCATTGGACGGCATTACATCAACGACGTACGGACTGGCGTAAACGGCGGCAATGTCGCCAACAACGGGGTCTTCGTTCAGCTTGAGTTGAAAGGCTTGACCCGTTTCGGCGACCAGGTAGACCGGTTCTTGCAACGCAGCATCAGCGGTTACCGGCTTGAGAACGATTGATCGAATACGACCGACTATGTTCAAGATCTCATTTTTTCTTTCCAGAAGCACCCGGTTCGGCAGGGTCTTTTTTCTGTCGCTTTTCCTATTGCCGTCGGCGGTACTCGCCGATGGACCGATCGATCGCATCGTGGCCGTCGTAGAGGACGGCGTGATTCTGGAAAGCGAATTGCGGCAAAAAGTCGAATCCATCAAAGCCAGCCTACTGCAAAACAACACACAGCTTCCGCCTGACGAAATTTTGACCCGCCAAGTCCTCGAGCGCCTGATCGTCGACAAAATTCAAGTGCATTTGGCCGAAAAAGCAGGCATCCGCGTCGATGACGAAACCCTCAGGCAGGCAGTCCAGCAAATCGCCCAGCGCAACAACATGAGTTTGGAAGAGTTTCGCCGCTCATTGCGGCAAGAAGGGATCGATTACGCCGCCTTCATCGAACAGATCCGCAACGAAATCACCGTAGGACGCCTGAGAAGCAGTCAGGTCAACAGCCAGATCAAGGTCAGCGATCACGAAGTGCAACACTATCTGGAAACCCATGGAAAATCGGATGTCAATCGCGATAGCGAATATCTGCTGGGCCATATTCTGATCGCGACCCCTCAAGCGGCGTCGCCGTCCGAGGTGCAAAAGGCCAAAGAAAAAGCTGAGAGATTGGTCGACGAGCTCAGACAAGGCTTGGATTTCAAGCAAGCTGCCCTCAGCTCTTCCGATTCGCCGCAAGCCCTGAGCGGGGGCGATCTCGGCTGGCGCAAGTTAAGCCAGGTGCCGTCACTGTTTGCCGATCTGGTGCCCGCGATGAAGGAAGGCGGCATCGAGGGTCCTATTCGAAGCCCGAGCGGATTTCATATCATCAAACTGCTCGGAGTCAAAGGCGGCGAGGACGAGCGCATGACCAAAACTCACGTGCGTCACATCCTGATCAAGCCCAACGAAGTACTGTCCGACGAGGACGCCAAGCAAAAGCTATTGAATTTGAAAACGCGCATTGAAGGCGGCGAAGACTTTGCCACACTGGCGCGGGGCCACTCCGACGATAAAGGTTCGGCGATCAAGGGCGGCGATCTCGGCTTCGTCCAGCCGGGCGCCTTGGTTCCACCCTTCGAGGAAGCCATGAACCGGTTAGCGGTCAACCAGCTCAGCGATCCGGTGCAAACCCAATTCGGCTGGCATCTCCTTCAAGTTCTGGAACGGCAAGAGTCCAGCGACACCGACGAGTTGTTGAAGAACAAAGCCCGCGAAGAAATCTTCAAACGTAAAGCGGAAGAGGAAACCGAGCTTTGGCTGCGCCGGATTCGCGACGAGGCCTATGTCGAAATTCGCTTGAACGAACCGGAAACGACGTCCTTCATGCCATCATTCCAATGATCACCAGAATACTGTTGACTACAGGAGAACCCGCCGGCATCGGCCCGGATTTGTGCGTGCAGATCGCCCAGCGGGAACTTGCCTGCGATCTCACGGTAATCGGCGATCCCCGGCTGTTGGCGGAACGAGCGCAGCGGCTGGGACTTAATCTCGAAATTCGAACGCCGGGCACCGACGACGTCCAGCCGCACCGAGCCGGATCACTCAAAGTGTGGCCTACGGCCAACGCCGTCGACCGGGCTTGCGGACGATTGAATGCCGCCAATGCTCCCTATGTTCTCGAAACCATATCCAGCGGCGTTACCGCGTGCCTGGAAAGGCGCTTCGATGCCTTGGTCACCGCCCCCGTACACAAGGGAATCATCAACGAGGCCGGCGTCGCCTTCACCGGCCATACCGAGTTCATCGCGAACATCAGCGGAGGCCACCCGGTCATGATGCTCGCCGCACCGGGTCTTCGCGTCGCATTGGCAACGACACATTTGCCGCTGGCCGAAGTCAGCCGCAGCATCACGCGCGAACGGTTGTCCGCAGTACTCACCACCCTCGATCGGGACTTGATCGCCCGCTTCGGCGTTGCCGCACCGCGCATCCTCGTCTGCGGCCTCAACCCTCATGCCGGCGAGAGCGGTCATCTGGGGCGCGAGGAAATCGAGATTATCGAGCCCGTGCTGGAGTCGCTCAGACAACGAGGAATGAATGTGGTCGGCCCGCTGCCGGCGGACACTCTTTTTCTTCCGAAATATCTCGAGCGTGCCGACGCCGTACTCGCCATGTACCATGATCAGGGACTGCCGGTACTGAAATACGCGGGCTTCGGGCGCGCGGTGAACATCACATTGGGGCTACCCGTCATCCGCACATCGGTTGACCATGGCACGGCCTTGGATTTGGCCGGAACAGGAAAAGCCGATGCGGGAAGCTTGGCGGCCGCAATCGATGAGGCTATCGGCATGGCGTCCAGAATGCGTTGCAGACTCGGTGAGATGTCATGAATCACCAGCCCCGCAAGCGGTTTGGCCAGAATTTTCTGCGCGATAGTACCGTCGTGCGGAGTATCGTCCTCGGAATAGCCCCGGATCCCGAAGATCACCTCGTGGAGATCGGTCCCGGCCAAGGCGTCCTGACCGAAGCGTTGTTGCCGCTCTGCGGACGCTTGGACGCGATTGAAATCGACCGAGATTTGGCTGCCTCGCTGGAAACAAAATTTTCGGGTAACACCAAGTTCCGCCTGCATCGTGCAGATGCACTCAAATTCCGGTTCTGCGAGTTAAGCTACGGAAAAAAGCTTCGCGTCGTCGGCAATTTGCCTTACAACATTTCTACGCCGCTGCTTTTTCATCTTTTCGCGCAGACGGAATGCATAGCGGACATGCACTTCATGCTGCAGAAGGAAGTCGTCGACAGGCTGTGCGCCGTTCCCGGCGACAAGAGTTATGGGCGGCTCGGCATCATGGCTCGATACTATTGTCGCGCGGACGGTCTTTTCGAGGTTCCTCCCGAGAGCTTCTTTCCTCGACCGCAAGTCATGTCCGCCGTCGTCCGTCTGGTACCGCACGAAACCAGGCCCGTGGATGTCGATCCGGGGCCTTTGGGGCAGGTCGTTGCCGCGGCCTTCTCGCAACGCCGCAAGACGCTCCGAAACGCTCTCAAGCACCTGTTTGAAGAGGGAGAAATCCAGGATCTCGGGATAGACCCACAGGCTCGGGCGGAAACGCTGGGCTTGGAGGCTTATGCTCGCTTGGCCCGCGCGCTTACAGGAAAAGCAGGATAAGGCGACCGATCGAAAACGGCCGCCGGCAACTCGGCGGCCGCGGAAATCGCTTGCCGCTCAGGTGATCACCGTCGGCCCGGACATGCCGGTTCGCGTTTTCACTTCAGAAAGACTCTCGGCCAACTCGATCAGGTCTTTGAGCGCCTCCTGCGGATCTTGGTTATGCTCCGCGGGATCGCGCTCATAACGCTCGATATAGATTCTTAAGGTTGCACCGTCCGTTCCCGTGCCCGACAGCCTGAATACGATCCGCGCCCCGTTTTCGAAGATGATCCGAATCCCTTGTTTTTCGCTGACACTTCCATCCACCGGATCATGGTAGCTGAAATCGTCCGCGACGCTGATTTGGTAAGGACCGAAAGTCTTCCCAACCAAACCGGGCAACTGTGCGCGGAGGCGAGATATGATCGAGTCGCCGATCTCCGCCGGCATGCTTTCGTAGTCATGGCGCGAATAATAGTCGCGACCGAACCGGCGCCAGTGCTCGCGGACGATTTCGGCTACCGACTGTTTGCGAACGGCGATCAGGTTGAGCCAGAACAGCACCGCCCATAAACCATCCTTCTCGCGGACGTGATCGGAGCTGGTCCCGAAACTTTCCTCTCCGCACAACGTGATCTTGCGAGCATCGAGTAAATTGCCGAAAAACTTCCAGCCGGTGGGCGTCTCGTAACACTCGATACCCATCGCATGTGCCACCCGATCGACCGCTTGACTGGTCGGCATCGAACGCGCCACACCTCGCAAGCCGTCCTTATAACCCGGAAGAAGATGTGCATTCGCCGCCAAGACGGCAAGGCTATCGCTCGGTGTAACGAAAAACTGGCTGCCCATGATCATGTTGCGATCGCCGTCGCCGTCGGACGCTGCGCCTAGCGTAGGAGACCGCGCCCCGAACATGAGGTCCGCCAGCTCCCGTGCATGGGTCAAATTGGGGTCGGGATGGCCGCCGCCGAAGTCTTCCAAGGGGACCCCGTTCATCACGGAGCCGATCGCGGCACCCAGCCTTTCCTCCAAAATACGCTTAGCGTACGGTCCGGTGACGGCATGCATCGCATCGTAGCTCAGGGTGATCGCTCCGGATTTCAGCCCCGATTCGATCAAACTGAAATCGAACAGATGCTCCATCAACTGAGCATAGTCGCTCACGGGATCGATGATCTGAACCGTCATGTCGCCCAGCCGTGTTTCGCCGATCTTGTCGATATCGATGTCGTCAGCACGGACGATCCTGTACTGATCGATGACTCGACTGCGCGCAAAGACCGCATCGGTAAAGCTCTCGGGCGCGGGCCCGCCGTTGGTTACATTGTATTTAATCCCGAAGTCTTCCTCCGGCCCGCCGGGATTGTGGCTGGCGGAAAGAACGAAACCGCCCAGCGCCTTGTGCTTGCGGATCACGCAGGATGCGGCCGGCGTCGACAGCAAGCCGCCCTGCCCGATCAACAACCGCCCCACGCCGTTGGCCGCAGACATTTTGACGATAGTCTGGATCGCCTGGCGGTTGAGATAGCGTCCGTCGCCGCCCAGGACCAGCGTTTTCCCGGCCGTATCGCCCAAGGTATCGAAAACCGACTGGACAAAATTCTCCAAATAGTTCTCTTGCAAGAAAACCTTCACCTTCTTGCGCAATCCAGAGGTTCCTGGCTTTTGATCGGAATACGGAGTTGTCTTTCGGGTTTCAATTGGCATGGCTAATATTTTCAAGATGGCTGAAATCGTCTATTTATTCTACTCAGTCCACTTAACAGTCGAGCAAATTTTTTTGGCGTAAGCTTTACGATACAAAAACCTAGGAGACAACACGTGAAACTGCGATCTGTTCTCGGCCTACTTCCGGCGCTGCTCTCACTGAACACGGAAGCAAATATGAAAGACGACAGCATATGGCTGCTAGTCGAAACCGCACCGCATGTATTGAAGGTAATGGAAGGCGACCACGATTTGGAAGTTTTCGAAAGAATTGCAATCGGGCGCAGAGGCGTCGGCCTATTCAAAGAACGGGGAGACTACAAAACCCCGCTGGGTGAATATCATATCGGCTGGATCAACGAAAACAGCCGATACCATAAGTTTTTCGGCTTTACATATCCCAATCGGGAGAACGCTGAGCGTGCCTTTACGACGGGCTTAATCGGGCCGGATACCTATCGCACGATTTTGCGCACCAGCATCGGCGCGGCCATTCCCCCTCAAAACACAGTGCTCGGCGGACAAATCGGAATTCACGGTTTGGGGCGAGCCAATCTCGCCGTTCACGAGTTTTTTGACTGGACTCAAGGATGCATAGCGATGACTAACGAGCAAATCGATAGACTCAGTACCTGGGTGAAAAAAGGCACCCTAGTGGTAATTCGGTAATTTGTGCCAAAATAATACTGGAAAGATTATCCATTCCGGGGCACACTTCAAATGTCACCCATTTGTTCTTCGGGACGGATGATCTCGCCAAGCATTTCAGTCAATAAAAAAGGAAAGAAACGATGATGAAAGCAACCAAATTGGGCGTATTACTGTTGTCTGCTGGTTTGACCGTAGGCTGCGCCAGCAAATCCGACCTCAACAACCTGCAGACTCAGGTTGACGGTTTGAAAGCGGAGGTTTCCTCTGTTAAGAGCACCGCCGACGAAGCGTTGTCTGCTGCTCAGGCTGCTGAATCGAAAGCTGCCAGCGCTGAATCTGCTGCTCGCAGAGCCGCTGCCTCTTCTGAGGAAGTGAACAGCAAATTGGATCGCATGTTCAGAAAATCGATGATGAAGTAATCTCGCGTCTCTCAAAGTCGCGAACAGTTTACGAGACCCCGGTCGACGCAAGTCGTCCGGGGTTTTTTATGGGCGAAAGGACGACATAAGCTGGCTTGAGGAGCGGTTAGAGCGCCGAGATAAACGGGAACCTTACCAGCAGGCGGTATGCGGATGACGAGCTAAAAAGCCGGCACCTAACGGGGCTCAGTGCCCGAGAATGCTTCCTGCACCCAGGCACTGCGCCTTTCACGATCGAGAACTTCGGCGCGGGCGCGGATTAGAAGCACCGTGAAGTAATAGAGCTGAAACGCTGCGGCCATGAGCAGCAAAGGCAGCAGCATGCTGATATGAATGGAGGGCTTGTCGAATTTGGTTACCGTAGGCCCCTGATGAAGGGTACTCCACCATTCGACCGAGTAATGGATGATCGGAATATTGACCACCCCGACCAAAATCAAAACACCGCCCGCCCGAGCCGCCGAGCGCTGATCTTCGATCGCGGAAACCAGAGCGATATAGCCCAGATAGAGGAAGAGCAAAATCAGCTCGGATGTGAGCCTCGCATCCCATACCCACCAAGCACCCCACATTGGCTTGCCCCAGAGAGACCCCGTGGCCAGCGCAAGAAATGTAAAGGACGCGCCGAGGGCCGCCGAACTGCTCGCCATCACATCGGCCAGCTTGATATTCCAAATCAAGTAAATGGCACTAAGCACGGCCATAAAGACGTAAATAAAAAGAGACATCCACGCGCTAGGCACGTGCACGAACATAATTCGATAGCTTTCCCCCTGTTGATAATCAGGGGGAGCAACGAATAAGCCCAGGTATAGACCGGCCAATAACAACAGCGCCGTTATCAATCCTAGCCATGAAATCAAATATCCGGAAATGCGGTAAAAATGTTTCGGCGAAGCCAGTTTATGGAAGAACGTCCACATAAGGGTCAACTCAAGCTAATTCGCAAAGCGGCAGCCGTTGCCAGCGGGACTAGGGTTAGCGCCAGAACCAGCATAGCGGCTAAAAAATATAACTGGCCGGTAACAGCCATTCCTGCGGCAGCGGCCGAAACGGCATTAGTGGCAAAAATCAAGACGGGAATATACAAAGGCAGGACCAATAACGTCAGCAGGATACCCCCGCGCCTAAGCCCGACGGTCAACGCCACCCCGATGGACCCGATCAAGCTCAAGAGCGGCGTGCCGATCAGCAGAGTTAATTCGAGTACGGTCAGGGCCGGCGTAGGCATAGCCAGAAACAAAGCCAGCAATGGCGCCAGCAACAGCATCGGCAATCCGCTCACCAGCCAGTGCGCCAGCACTTTCGCGAGCACCAGCAGCGAAAGAGGATAAGGGCTTAAGGCCATCTGTTCCAGCGAACCATCGTCAAAGTCGGAGCGGAACATATTTTCCAGGGAATACAACGCAGCCAACAAAGCCGCGATCCAGATCACTCCCGGCGCAATCTTCCGGAGGAGAGCCTCTTCCGGGCTAACCCCGAGCGGATAAAGCGTCACCACGATCAAGAAAAACAACAACGGATTCGCAAGTTCGCCCCGATGCCGAAAGGCCAATAATAGATCGCGCTTAAGTAGTGCCAAGAAAGGACCGATCATCTGTCTCACGCCAAAGGCAGCTTAACGAGCCTACGGTCGATCCGCACGGTTTGATGAGACGTGAGAACAGCCAACCCGCCACAGCTCAAATGAGCCTCCAGCAATGTCTCCACCAAGGAAACGCCGCCGACATCAAGGGCCGTAAAAGGTTCATCGAGAATCCAAAGCTTCGCGGACGACATGATCAATCGAGCTAAAGCAATGCGTTGCCGCTGCCCCGCCGAGAGCGCGCGGGCGGGAGTATCCTCTCGGCCCGTCAGCCCTACTGTTCGCAAAGCCTCAGCCAAACTTTCGTGTAAAAAAGACAGGCCATTAAGGGCGAGAGAAAGACGCAGATTCTCCTCTACGGACAGTTCCGCTTTCAGTCCCAATTGATGCCCCAAATAAGCGACTTCGGAAAGAAACGCGGAGCGCCGCCGTGCGATATTTTCGCCGCGCCAGAGCACTTCACCATCGCTGGGCGGAGTAAGGCCAGCGAGTATCCGCAGCAGACTGGTCTTGCCGCTACCATTAGGGCCTTCGATTTGAAGAACTTGCCCGGCTCTGACGCTGAGGTTCAGGTCACTGAACAAAAGGCTATCGGAGCGCACGCACTCCAATCCCCGCGCTTGAAGCGTAGGCTCTGGATCGTTCATTTATCGGTCGGGAATGCGTTTTGAATGCTCAATGCGTTAAAGGGAGATCGGACGAAGCGGCAACGGCGCCGTATGATGATCTCGCTGACCAGCGGGACATTAAGTTGAAAGCACTAGAAAGCTTCGGGATCGTCGAGAAACCGGAGCCCCGCTCCGTTAGTCGTCAGTCTTACTACAACCGCTCGAATAATGGGTGCGTCCTCCATCCCGCAAACCTGGACTGTTACCTCGTCTCCGGCAACAAATCGCGGACGACCCGCCGTTTGGACAAATAACCCACCGTCCGAGATATCGGCTGTGGTCAGTTCGATTGTACCGAGCGACTCATGCATGATCGATATTTTAGCGTTGAGTGGCGTCCGCAAGTATTTTCGTTGATCGTTCATCCCTCCCCCATTCTGCCACAAAGTCGAGGTCAAATTATTGCAGAATAATAGAGGCATGCGACATCGAAGCGATAATTTCAACGAATGACAGTCAATCCCAACGCTCAAAAAACGTCCGCTTTCCGCGTTGCAATGTTTGCTCGGTTATGGCGCAATCCACTTAAAAATACTTAGGTAAGCGCCTTGCTCTGATTGGTAGACCAGCTGCAGTTGCTCGGGAGTACGCCCCACGGAGCCGACGAAAGGCAATAGTCGGGCTAAAAGAGTTTTTCCACCCTCTTCCGAAGTAATGCGCCAGGCACGAATGCCGCCGCCAGGAAGCGGATGAACCAGATAACTGGCGCGGCCTTTTTCTTCAGCCCAGCGTTTTACCGCTGAAATCTGGGCGTGGATATTCGCTTCGGCCGGAAAGAACCTTGCCTCTAAGGGAAGGCTAACGCCGCTCAAGGCTTCGATCTCCGAAAGCCTTGCCAGATCGTCCAAACAAACGGCCCAGAAAACCGGCCTGTCTTTCGGTAGACGCTCTGAAAGCTCGGCAAGTGCTTGGTCGGCGTCCATGGTCAGCCAGCGTGCCAATTGGCGTAGAGGCTGCTCGTCTTCGGCAAAACCACCGGCAATTTCACCCCAAAAGCCTCTTGATCGCGGCTCAGGAAATGCATCGCCCACCGGCTGCGCCGCCCAGGCGTCGCGCCCGGACAAGAAGTGGATCCGTTGAGCGTTATCCCACCACGACACGAACAAGGCATTCTCATCCGTGTGTTGGCGAATCGCTTTCGCGGCGTTCGCCCAGAGATCATGCCGTACCTGATTTCCGTCCCTGATACCCTGCGGTGCCGATGAACCTTGATCGGAAGGCGGAAAAACAATGGCACGCCGCAATGCGCCGCTTTTGTCGCTGTAGCTTACGGCGTGCAAAGAGACCATCACCTGATCCGCCCGGCCGATCTCGTATTCCCCCAGGCTCTCGGGCTGAAACTGCCCGTCCAGCGTGGGGAAACCCGGATCGCCGGGCTTCATCTCCTTGATCTTTTCGAACCGCAATTCCTCGGAAAAGAAGTGCGGCAATCCCAAAAAGAAGATGGCTATCCCGGCAAGCAGCAATCCAAGGCCTAGAAACAGTCTCGGTTTGCTGCTCCGCCGGGTGTCTTCGTTAAGCTGCGTCATGCCGCTCCTAGCGTTTGCGGGAACGGATCACCACGATGCCGGCGGCGACTAGGAGTGAACCTAGCACGTATCGGCTGGTGGCGGCATCCTTGAACTCCCGCAATGCCACCCGGGTCGACGATTCGCCGTTTTGCGCGGTTTTCCCGGCTGCTTCCCGAAGCTTGGTGTTCTCATCCATGATGATGGCGTAATCACGCATCAGTTCCGACCAGCCTTCGGTGTAGGTGAAACCGCCCGGATTGGCGTGGAACAGCCCTTTGTAGAGCTTGATCACGTCGTGCTCCCACATGTCGGCGTATACGCGCTCCACGTGAGACGGGTTGTTTCCCTTGGCCCAGAACAGCTGGAAGAACCCGCCTGCAGCATCCTTCTCCGGTTTCGGCGGCTCCGGCCGATTGGTCTTTTGTCCGGGCAACAGGCCGTCTTTATGCAAAGCTTCGACGACTTTCTTGGCCTCCTGCTCGACTTTCAGGCCAGCGATCGTGCCCTTGTCCGCCGCGGTGAGATAACTCTCGGCAAAGCTCGGCGAATGGCAGTTCGCACAGGTTTGCTGCCAAGCATCCTTCCGCTGCTCGAACCAGGGGTGATTCAGATTATCCGCGATCGCCGGGGTCGGGTTGAATGCCCAACGCACTTTGCGTACCAGGTTGTGCGAATATTCACCCTCGAACTCGAAGTGACAAGTCTGGCAAGTCGGCGCCGTATAACCGCCCTTGGTGATGGCGTCTTTCAACGGAACCTCGAAATTCCATTTCTGCTTGCCCTGGGTCAGATAAACCGTGCCGTGCTTTGAGAGCAGATAATTTTCCCATTCGTTGTGGTCCACGCCGTTGTGGCAGGTCGAACAGGCTTCCGGCTGGCGCGCCTCGGCCGCAGAAAACGTATGCCGCGTGTGGCAGCCGTCGCATTTGTTCTGCTGGTAATGGCACATATCGCAGCCTTGGGCGATTTCGCGCTCCGCCATTCCCGCCCAAATCGCGGTCTCCACGTTAGCCTTCCAGTCCATCGCGTGGGACGGATGGCCTTTAGGCCACTGGCCTTGCGGCCACTCCTGATCCTTTTCGGACTCGGCCTCGGCAAATTCGGTCGTGTGGCAGGTTCCGCACTTGGCCCGATCCGGCATCACCAAATCTTTGTCGTGCTGAATGGAGCTGGCGCCGACACTGCCGTGACAGTCGATACAGCCAACATCTTTGAGCTGTTCGCCGTCTTTGAGCAGCCCTTGCTTGACCAGTTGCTGCTCGACTTCGGCTAGCTTCGCTTTCTTATAGAAGCGCGGGTCCTGAGCATTGGGCATGTTGCGAATCTTGTCCAAGTTCGCATGGCTGCTATTTTGCCAGGCATGGAACGCACCGGGCGTTACGGACTGATGGCAGACAACGCATTGCTCGCGTGTAACTTCGCCGGTCACGGTTGTAGGCGGCTTATAAAAGTCCTTCGGATTCCAATATTTCTGGATGGGAATCGGCTCCCAAAGGTCCCCGAATTTTCCCTTTCCGGGGTGATCTTGATAGTATTTGTCTTTTAGTTGTTGAAAGCTGGTGTCTTCCTGCTTCGCGTAGGCGACTGCCGTAAACGCTTGCACGACAAGCAAGAAAATCACGCTTTTTAGAATCTTTGTTAGCATCGTCACTCCTCCGTTAGGGCCCCGTCTGTAACGGACACCCACCACATAGTATCGATTCAGAACCAAGTCTCGTCAAACGTTTTATTGAGATTCTTCAGCATGATTCCTCCCGAAATTGCTAGACACGCTCAAGGGCTGCTCGACTTCATCGATGCCAGTCCCAGCCCGTGGCATGCCGTTGCCACGATGGAAAAACGCTTGCGCGAGAAGGGCTTCACACGCCTGGAGGAAAGTCAAACCTGGAGTTTGCGTCCGGAAGGGCGACACTACGTCATCCGCGGCGGGTCTTCGCTGATTGCTTTTATTGTCGGCTCCAGGCCCATGATCGAAAGCGGCTTTCGCATTGTCGGCGCTCATACGGACTCGCCCGGTTTGCGCCTTAAACCCAAGGCCCCGCACCAGACGGAAACCATGATGCGTCTCGCCGTCGAAGTGTACGGCGGGCCAATCCTAGCCACCTTCAGCGACCGGGACCTGAGCCTCGCTGGACGAATCTGCGTCAGAAGCGACTCGATGCTGCAGAGCCGGCTGATTCATTTCGAACAGCCTTTGGTGCGGTTGGCCAATCTGGCCATTCACATGAACCGCTCCGTGAACGAAGACGGATTGAAGCTCAATAAACAAAACGAGTTGCCGTTGTTGTTCAGCGGCCTTTGCGACGCCGAAACGCCGGAGCATAAATTTCTCAATCTTGTGGCGGATAAGGCTGAGTGTAAGCCCAGCGACATTCTCAGTTGGGACTTGAACGTCTACGATACCCAAAAAGGCTCTTTCTGGGGACCTCAGCTCGAGTTCGTCGCCGACAGCCAACTCGATAATCTCAGCTCTTGCTATGCCGGCTTGGTAGCGCTTTTGGAAACCGAAGCATCGGAAAGCACCTGCGTAGGCGCTTTTTTCGACCATGAGGAAATCGGCAGCGAAAGCAACAGGGGTGCGATGGGAAGCTTCATTTCGGATGTTCTGGAACGCATCGCCTACGCCGCCGATGCGGACGTATCCGGCTACAAGCAAGCCCTGTCCCGCAGTTTTATGATCAGCGCCGACGCGGCTCACGCCTATCATCCCAATTTCCCCAACGCTTACGAGCCGCTGCACCGCATCGCGGTCAACCTGGGACCCGCGATCAAGGTCAACGCGAACCAGCGTTACGCTACCGACAGCATGACGGAAGCAAAGTTCATCGAGCTGTGCCGGCAGGGGGATGTACTCTACCAGAAATATTCCCACCGGACCGATCTCGCGTGTGGCTCCACGATAGGCCCGATGACCGCCGCTCGGCTGGGCATCCCTACGGTCGACGTGGGTTGCCCCTTATGGGCGATGCACAGCATTCGGGAAAGCGCGGGCGTTCTCGATCAAGCATACTTGGCGGCCGTCCTGAAAACGTTCTTTGCCGAGCCTGCGGTTCGGTGTGCGTGACGCCCTGAACCTGTTCTTATCCTCCCAAACTACACGACAGCCGATTACCTGCGCCCGTTTCCCGAGAGAAACACCCGAGGGCTCAGGTTTTTGCATGCCGAGCCGATACAACTCTTATAGCCGTGGAATTCCCGCCCGGCCATCCGAGCAATGCCGACGGTTCTTTCCCGCAAGAGGAGCGTTTAGCATGCGAATAGCGTCATTTTCCGTCGGCATGAATGCCTACCGCGAGTCCTCACAGGTATTAGCCCGCCGTGAGTCGCTCGATCTTCGGACTGGAAAGCGGACAGGCGAGTCCCGTCGATCCACCGAACCGCTAACCAAAATGGACCGGGTATCGCTCACATCCGACGCCGCGTCGGTCCGAGACACCGAAAAAGCCGATCGGCCCGTTGATATCCGACTCAGTCCCAAAGACCGCCTGATCGCCGATATCGTCCGCCGCATGGTAAAGGCCGTTACCGGTCACGATGCGGTAATCCGGTCTCCGGAAGAGTTGTACAGGAAGCTCGAGGGAACGAGGAAACTATCGACGGAAATCGGTTACACGCCGCCCGAGGCAAGCCGGATAACCCGGCAAGCGCCGGCACGGTTCAGCAAATCGATTACGTAGTTTAAAGCCTCATTTCTCCAGTAAGGCCGGATGGTCGGCTACTGGCCGGTCGAGATAGTATCCTTGAGCCAGGGTGACGCCGAGACCACGGATCATCTCCAGCGTCGCGGCGTCCTCGACATATTCGGCGACAGTGATTTTTTGCAGTCCGCGCGCCACGTCGACCATCGCTTTGACAAAAACTTGATTATCGCGATTGTTCGGCAGGTCCCGGATAAACAACCCGTCGATTTTGAGCACTTCGACACCCAAGTATTTGAGATAGCCGAAAGTCGAAAATCCGCTCCCGAAATCGTCCAAACAAACCAGGCAACCAGCCTGTTGGATGGCCTCGATGAACCGTTGCGCATCCTGAATATCCGAAACCGCCGCCGTTTCCGTCAGCTCGATGATGAGCCGTGCAGGATCGACGCCGTTCTGCTTCAGTTGACTGCGAATGAAATGCGGCAGGGACGGATCGTCGAATGTACGGCCGGAAATATTGATGGCGAGCGGCGGAATCGACGGATTCCGCGCCAACAGTTCGATTCCGTGCCGTAACACCCAGCGGTCGATCTCGGTGATTTGGCCGCTCTTCTCCGCGATGGAAATGAATTGCCCCGGCATGATGAGACATGCGGGATCGACAGGATTTCGCATGCGCACCAAAACCTCCAAATGACTCAATGCGCCGCTGTCGACGGAGTAAACCCCCTGGAAATGAAGTTCGAATAAATCTTTCTGAAGCGCCTCCGCGATGCGCCTGTTCCACGACAGGCGCTGCATCATGGCTTCCGAGCTGTCGCGTGTCGGGTCGTAAATCGCCCAAGTGTTCTTGCCCTGCCCTTTAGCCTGATACATCGCGGCGTCGGCATGCGCCACCAAATCCTCCGCGTTTTCCCCATGGTCGGGAAAGACCGCCACGCCCACGCTCCCGGTAACGCGCATATTGGTGCCGCGGAACCGGAACGGGATCGCCGAAATCGCGTTTGCGATACGCCCAGGGAGAGCCTCGAGGTCGCTGCTCGGGGTTATCGTGCTCAAAATGGCGAACTCGTCGCCGCCAAGCCGGGCGAAGGTTTCCTCATGGCGCACCAAAGTCGATATTTCACCGGCGATGCGCACGAGCACCGTGTCGCCGGCTTTGTGGCCGAAGGTGTCGTTGATGTACTTGAATTCGTCCAGGTCGAAATAGATCAGGCAAAATCGGCTGCCGGTACGCACCGAAGTGGCGATCAGGCGTTCCAGCTGATCTTGGAAGCGGTGACGATTGAACAGGCCGGTCAAGGGATCGCGCTCGGCCAGATAAAGGAGTTGCTGGGCAGTTTGACGTTCGTAGGTGATGTCCTCATAAATCCACAAGCGCCCGATGGTCCGCCCGTCGTCATCGGTCACCGGATAGGATATTTGCGTCAGAACCCTGCCGTCGTATAGATCGAGCTCGAATCGCTCGCTGATTTCGTGAGTGTCGAGCACATGCAACACGTATTTGGACGCGTGATCCGGCCGGGCGAACCGGTGTGTCGAATGCTCCAGGACATCACGGGTAGTGCGCCCCACCAGTTGAAAATCTTCGTCTATCGCCCACATGCGGTGGAAAGCCGGATTGACATACTCGATCAGCCCCCCTCGATCTTCGAACAAAATGCCGATGCTCATGGCCGACAACAACGCACCCATCCGCCCATGCTCTTGCTGCGCGAGTCTCGCCAGCTCGCGCTGCCGATTCTCGGAAAGCCGCAATCGCTCCAGTACCCGTCTTAACCGCTGCTCCGTATGCTTGCGGTGTGTAACGTCGAAGCAAAGCGCAAAGAATCCCGATACCAAACCGTTCCCACCGATTCGTGGCAGATACTGAATATCCAGCCAGCGCTGCACGCCTTTTTGATTCCTGGCCGGCAATTCGAAGCGCGCGACCTCGCCGGATAAAGCCTTATCGGCATGGGGCTTCGCCTGTTCATAAATGTCCGGTTCCATGAGGTCGGACATATGCTTGCCGATGATCTCGCCGCGCGATTTTTGAAACCACTCTTCATAACCTCGATTGACCAAGACATAGCGGTGCTCTCGATCCACCAACGATACATACGCCGGTATCGAATCCACCACCAGTTGGATCAGCTCCTTGGCATGCCTCAGTTCCTCTTCGGCCTGCTTTCGCTGAGTAATGTCCTGAACGATGCCGGTACCGGAAACCGGGCGGCCGCTGGGATCGAATTCGAGTTTGGCCCTTTCCCGTACCCATTTCACCTGCCCCGAGACCACGATTCGATGCTCGATGTCATAGGGCTCGCCGCGCAAGGCGGCCTGCCAGGAATTTTCGACAAAGTCACGGTCTTCCGGGTGAATCAATCTCAAAAAATTTTCGAGCGCGAGGGGCTCAGCCTCGGGAACACCGAAGATTCGGTGAGTTTCGGCAGACCAGCGGAGCGCATTATTCCGAACGTCCAAATGCCAACTGCCGACGTGGGCGACCGACTGCGCACGCCGCAAATCGGCCTCACGCTCCCGCAGTCCCTGCTCGATGAGTTTTCTTTCGTCGACTTCCTCCTGAAGTTTGCAGTTAGCCTCTTCGAGCGAAACCGTACTTTCCCGCACCCGTCGCGCAAGACCGATATTGAGCGCCGCCGCCTCGGCGCGCGCTGCCTCCTCGTGTTTTCGCGCGGCAATGTTTGCCGCTCGCGTAATGACTGCCAAAGCCAGAGCCAGCACGAACGCGCAAGACCCTCTGAGGACATATATGGGAATGCCCGTAGAGGCGAGGAACGAGTTCGCGGTAGGTATCCAGTCGGGAAATGCAGCATCGCCCTCGGTCAGCAATCCGGCGACGACTCCATAGGCGAACAGCGCCCCCGCGGCGACATAGAAATAAGGTCTGGTCTCGGGAAAGGTTGGCCACCCGCATACGCGGCCCCGCTTCACCACCAACAACGCACCGCTTATCAAACTGCCGCTGAAACCGAAAAAAATCCTTCCGCCGGCACTTACCCCACGAATGGCATCATCGGCGATCCAAGTCAGTGCGAACACGCCAGTCAAGAAGGGAAGATAAATCCAGGCGCCGAGCCATGGTTGCCAAACCGGTTGCCGTTCATTCCGGGAAGCCGCGCAGAGCAGCACCAATCGGCGCCCGAACTCGAACAACGCCAGATAGGAAAACACCAATATGGAAGCATTCAACCAACGCAGCCCCGCGCCGTCCGCTCGATTGAGCAACATCCAGGCATCCAGCCATTCCTTGATGCCGTGGAGAAAACCGAATATCCCCAACAGCCAAAACTCCGAGGCAAAAGGAAGAACACGATCGCTTCTGGGCTGCAAAAAGACGACAATCGACAGAGTCAGGAAAGAAAAGCCATAGAAAATATAAAGATCTATGAGCCGGAGGGGGGAAATATAAGTAAGCTCTGCCATCGGGTTGTTTCTTGTTGTTGTCGGGCAACGGCGACATAATAGTTACTCCGGCAGGTAGAAGATAGCAAAAGCTGTCATGGACGGATAAAAACCGTCTTATTAACCCGGCCTATAAACATAGGCCGGGTTAATCCGGGACACGGATACCCCGGCGCGGCGGCAAGCCGAGTGAGCCAAGGCCGGGCCTGTACACCGGTCTTGGCAGCGGCCCGTAAATACCCTCCTGGTATTTACGGGCCTGATTAATAAACATCGAGTTCAACGATCTCACCGCACAGTTCTCCGTCCGAGAGCACCAAACGCCCGATCGAAACCGGCAATTTGAACCGCCGCGGTCCCGCACTCCCGGGGTTCAGATAACAAACCCCGCCTTCTTTACGGATCTTCGGCTGATGGGAATGCCCTGAAACCACGGCGGCGAATCCGGCTGCCGCCGGGTTCAGATTCAACTCTTTCAGGTTGTGCAAGAGATAGATGCAACGGCCATCGATACGAACAACTTCCCGTTCCGGAAGCGGCTCCGCCCATGCCCCCTTATCGACGTTTCCACGAACGGCGACGACCGGCGCAATGGATCGCAATGTATCGAGCACTTCGGGACGACCGATGTCGCCGGCATGAAGAATCAGATCGCAGCCTCCAAGCGCGGTTATCGCTTCAGGTCGCATCAAACCATGAGTATCCGAAATAACGCCGATAAAACGCATTAGGGTTCCAAATAGGTTCCAGACTTGAACTCGGCCGGCTCAGATGATGTCCTCATGTTATTTGGGGACGACGGTTTCCGAACCGCTCCCGCCTATGGTGCATCCGTCCATTAGCTGCTACTTTGAAAAGATGGAACGTATGTCACGTAAGACGGCGGACCAGAGTCGACAGTTTAATCAGCTCATCGTTAGGAGGAGATCATTATGAAAACAACTTTGAAATGCATCGCTGCCGCATTGTTGATTTCTCCGATTTGTTCAACCGGCTTCGCCGAACAACACGCGTCTCAACAGTCTACCGGTCAGCACCAAATGGGTGGCATGGGGGGTATGGGTGGAATGATGGGGGGCATGGGCGGCATGATGGGAAACATGACCGAGGAACAACGAGAACAGCACATTCGGCAAGCCCAGGATCACATGCTGAAAATGCACGAACTCATGAACCAGATCATCGCCGCCAAAGACGACAAAGAACGGGAGCGACTGAAAGAAGAACAACGGAAACTCATGCGAGAACACCACGCGCAGCATCAGCAAATGATGCAGCAGCACATGCAGCAGATGAGACAGCATGGCGGCGGTCAAATGCAGCACGGCGGACCGATGCAGGGCGGCCAACAGATGCAGCATGGAACGCCCGCGCAATAACGAGCGGCTGAAGACAATAGGGTTGCAGCTAAAGCAACCGTTTGTGATTCGGAATCCAAAAGCCAAGGATGGCGTCGGCCCAGCTCACATCTCGGTGCTCTGGATGCCCAGTTGCTTAGCCGCGGACCGCCCGCTTCAATCAAGCGTACAGCACATCACGTAGTCATCGTAATAGAAACCATCGCCGCCTTCGGCTATTTCTGCGCGGACGATGACGAAACCGGCCCGAAGATAGGCACGGACTGCCCTATCGTTCTTCCTGAACACGTAAAGATAAATCTCGCGGGCCCCTAAGCGCGCCGCGACGGCCTTGACGTGCGCCAGCGCGGACGCGCCGTATCCCCGCCCGTGAAATTGCGGCAAAAGATAAAGCTTGTTGAGCCGCATACGCATCTGCTCCAGATGGTGGTGATAAGCGAGAAAACCGACCATTTCACCGTCCAGCATGATCCGTTCGTAAACGACTCCGCGCTCCATTTCGCTTCGTATCGCTTCAGGCCGATACATGCGATTCCAAAAATGCTCGATCTCATCCTGGGTCAGCACGTCCGGATAATAATGGCGTCGCCATATATCCAGAGCCATTTCGGCGATGGCTTCGGCATCTTCGGGTTGGGCAGAAACGATGCTCAGCATGGCTCCCCAACAGTCTCTCCGGCCGCTCGATACTTGAGGTGACTGCCGCAACCCGATCGGCAATCGCCGGCTCCGAAGCGGTTGACGATAACGCGACCTGCGGTGCGACGATTGACCTCGCATTCGGACGCGTCAAACCTTAGCACGTCCACGACATCGACGCCGGAAGCGGCCAATAAATAGTCGATATGCCAGCGCAGCCGTTTGCTCTTGGCCAAATGCCGCGTGATTCTCGCTTCGAAGTTACGTTTCGCGCTCCCGGTATAAATGTAACGGCCTGTGGGAAAATCGAAGGTGCCGAGTTGCCCTATCCGGATTCGGAGGTTTTCGGAGACGTGAATCAGTAACTGGTAGGTCGAAAACGCCATGATCGATCATGCCGGATTGTCGCTGGGAATGAAGAAACACTCGACATCGAAAGTATCCTGCACCCTTTCCATCAAGGCTTGAACGCCGAAGCGTTCGGTAGCGTTGTGGCCGCCCGCGTACATGTGCATTCCGGCCTCTTGCGCCTCGTGCCAGTCGTGTTCGCTCATCTCGCCGGTGACGTAGGCATCGAGCCCGTCTTGCAAGGCCAAGGGCCAATCCCGGTTCGCACCGCCCGTAATGATCCCGCACGACCGAACAATCGCTCTTTCATCGGGGGTTGCGAACAGCACCGGATGGTCGAGCACCGCGCCCAATCTGTCCCGCAATGCGGCGGCGCTTAGCGGCTCGGCAAACACTCCCTTGATGCCGGTCGGGCAACGTTGGTAATCACCGAAAGATTGCTGCTCGCCAAGACCGATGGCCCGCCCCAGGCTGGCGGCATTGCCCACTTCCGGATGGGCATCGAGCGGGAGATGATAAGCGAACAGGCTGACATGGTTGCGCACCAGCGGGAAAACGCGCCGGGCGAAAGGGCCGGTCAGGGTTTTCGGGCCATGGAACTTCCAGAAGAGTCCGTGGTGCACGATCAGCGCTTGAGCGCCTCGTTCCGCCGCAGCGAATGCCGAGTGCGCCGTAGCCGAAACGGCAAACGCGATACGCTCGATCCGCTCGCTCCCTTCGATTTGCAGGCCATTGGGGCCGTAGTCCGCGAAATCCTGCGGTTTTAAGAGTTCTTTCAAGAATGCTTCCAAATCATCTCGCATCACCATTGGCACGCCCCCATCTTTGACTGGCCCTCCTGCGTTCTCGATTCTGCAAACCGCTGCCGTCAGCGGCGGCCGTGCTCCCCATGATAGCGCTATTAGCTCAGCCCGAGGGAAGCTACCGCATTCTTCATCAGGCGCATACGGGCTTTCTGGGCTCTGGACGTAAGGTCGGAAGATCGTTAGATTGCGTACCTTCATTTCTCATTGATGTAACAGCATGATGACTCGAAGAGACTTATTGGCGCGTTTGCTGACTCTGGCGGCATGGGGGGTGCTCAGCCCGGCGGCGCTTTATACGCCTCTCGCGGAAGCTAAAGGCAAAGCAGGACCCAAGCCATTCAGCAAGGCATGGCTTATCGAGGAAGCGAAGCGGCTTTCCCGGAAACCTTTCGATCCGCCCAAAGAAAAATTGCCGGCCTGGATCGCCAATCTGGATTGGGATGACTACCAATCGATCCGCTTCAAAACCAAGCATTCGATCTGGGCCAAGCAAGATCTGCCGTTCCAAGCAAGACTTTTCCACCTTGGCTTGTTCTTCAAACACCCCGTCGAGATCTACGAGGTCGTCCACGGCGTGGCTGAACCCATCGAGTATTCGACCGACCTGTTCGAGTTCGGGTCGAAACTCGAAAGGCCCCGAAAAGTCGGCGACATCGGTTTTGCCGGATTCCGCGTCAATGCCGAGCCGGACTTCGAACGCGATATGTTCGCCTTCCTCGGGGCGAGCTATTTCCGCGCCGTCGGCGGCACCAAGCAGTACGGCCTGTCGGCGCGCGGATTGGCCGTCGACACTGGGCTGCCGCGCCCCGAAGAATTTCCCGAATTCCGCCGTTTCTGGCTGGAGCGACCGTCGCCCAAGGCCGAGTTCGTAACCATCCACGCGCTGCTCGACAGCCCCAGCGTCACCGGCGCGTATACCTTCGAAGTCAATCCGGGGGATACGACAGTCATGGAAATCGAAGCCCATCTGTTCCCGCGTAAATCGATAGAGCGGATCGGCATAGCCCCGCTGACATCCATGTATCAGCACGGCGAGAACGACCGCCGGGTGTCCGACGACTTCCGCCCGGAAATCCACGATAGCGACGGGTTGGCCTTATGGGCCGGCACCGACGAATGGATTTGGCGCCCCCTGGTCAACAGCCCTGTGGTGCGCGTCAATTCGTTCGTGGACAACAACCCAAAAGGATTTGGTCTGTTGCAGCGGGATCGCAACTTCGACCATTATCTGGACGATGGCGCCAACTACCATCTACGTCCTTCCGCTTGGGTGGAACCGCTCGACGGGTGGGGTCGAGGTGCCGTGCAGTTGGTGGAGATCCCGACGGCTGACGAGACCTTCGACAACATCGTCGTTTTTTGGAGTCCGGAGGAACTATTCCAGCCGGGCCAGGAGCGAGTATTCAAATATCGATTGCACTGGGGCGAGCCCCCGGTCAGTTCCCGTGCGGCCAAGGTGGTTGCCACCCGTATCGGAGCAGGCGGCATTCCCGGACAAAAGAACCGCATTCCATCTCGCAAGTTCGTCATCGACTTCGAAGGCGGCCGATTGAGCGACCTGCCGGAAACCGCCAAGGTCGAGCCGATCATCACGACCTCCCGTGGACAAATCAAGGAGCCGGCGGCGCGTCCGCTAAGGGGTACCAACGCCTGGCGCTGCAATTTCGACTTGATAAGCGACGGCAGCGAGCCGGTCGACCTACGTTGCTATCTTCGGGACGAACTGGGCGCGCTGACCGAAACCTGGCTTTATCAATGGACGCCGGCAGCATAAAAAGCGGCGGCGCACTAAATCCTGATCCAAATCCATACCGAACTTGCACAAACGTATTGAACTTGAAAATCAACCCGCACCGGGCGGCTTTTTCGAGGCCGGTTTCGTGCTGACCGCCGTGTTGCGGCCAAACGGCGTGGTCGCGGAAGTGAACCGCGCAGCCTTCGAATCCGTTCCGGTCGGTCGGGGAGCGGCTGTAGGCAAGCCGTTCTGGCAGGGCCCCTGGTGGTACGACGATCCCGCAAAACAGCAGGAAATCCGGGAAGCCATCGCCCGAACCGCCGCAGGTGAAACCATACGGCTCATTACCACGGTACGCAGTGCTGGAAACCATTGGCTACAGGTCGATCTGTCACTGCGGCCGGTGCGGGACGATACCGGCCGGGTGGACTGGATCTTGGCCGAGGCGGCCGGCGGTTACGACAGCCGCGCCGCCCAGGACGAACTGTACCGGCTCAATCGGGAGCTGGAAGAGCGCATCGCCGAGCGCACCGAGCTGATGCGGTTGATGATCGAGTCCTCCGCGGAAGCGGTAGTCACCATTGACCGGCATGGCATCATCAAGGAATGGAACGGAGCGGCCGAACGCATTTTCGGTTGGCCACGCGATCAAATGATCGGCGGCCGACTGTCCGAATTCATTATTCCGCATCGCTACCGGGAGGCTCACGAGGCCGGTTTGAAGCGCTTCCTCGCCACGGGACAAGGCACCGTACTCAACCGGACCATCGAGCTCTCGGCTCTCAATAGCGCCGGCGAGGAATTCCCCATCGAACTCTCGGTGTGGCCGGTACGCTGCGCGGAAGGGTATCGCTTCAGCGCCTTCCTGCGCGACATCACCGAGCGCAAGCGGGCCATGCAGGGCGCTGCGGAAACGGCGGAGCGGGCGCTCCGCTTCCGCACGGTGCTGTTCGAACTGGCGCGCATGGATAAGACCGATTACAAGGGGTCGCTCCTGCGCATCCTCAGAACCGCGGCCTACACCTTGGGTCTGGGGCGAATGGTATTCGGCCGCTTCGAAGAGCGCGAGGACGACGTGGCTCTGCGGCCGGAAATCATCTATCGCGCCGAGTCCGACGATACCGTACCGGAATCGGAACTCGGCGGTTTCGGGATGAGCGGATATCCGCAGTACTATGCCGCCATCATTTCCAACCGGCCGGTGGTGGCCAATGACGCCTGGACCGATCCGGCAACCGTCGAATTCCGCGACCATTACCTCGCACCCCTGGGGATCACCTCCATGCTCGACGTCCCGGTATGGCTGGACGGGCGGGTCGTGGCGGTGGTTTGCCACGAGCACATGGGAACTGCGCGTACATGGACCGCCGAGGAAGTCGGTTTTGCCCTGTCCATCGGCAATTTGGTGGCGCTCACCCTCGAAGCCGCAAACCGGACCCAGGCGGAAGCGGACCTTCGCCAGGCCGAGGCCGAAGTGCGGAAAGCGTTGGCGCGGGAGCAGGAACTCAACGAACTCAAATCCCGCTTCGTGTCCATGACCTCCCACGAATTCCGCACGCCCCTGACCGCCATTCTGTCCTCCACCGAACTGCTGGAAGCCTATGGCGAGCGCCTCGCCTCGGATAAGAAGGCCGAATTGCTCGGTATGATCAAAACGGCCGTCAAGAATATGACCCGAATGCTGGAAGAGGTGTTGTTCATAGGCAAGTCCGATACCGGCCATCTGCAATTCAATCCGCAGCCGACCGATGTGGACGACTTCTGCGAGCAATTGCTCAAGGAGGTAAGAACCGGGGTCGGCCGGGAACACGACATCGAGTTCACCGCGACCGGGCATCCCGCGCCGGCCTTGGTTGACACCCACATCTTGCGCCAAATCATCCTGAATCTGATCAGCAACGGCGTCAAATTTTCACCCAAGGGGTCCACCGTCAGTCTGGTCTGCACCCGCGACGCCGCCGGACTCGTTTTCGAAGTAGCCGACCGGGGGGTCGGCATCCCGCCGGAAGACCGGGCGAATCTTTTCAATACCTTTCACCGTGCCCGCAATGTCAACAATATCCAGGGTACGGGGTTGGGACTCGCCATCGTCAAGAAATGCATAGAGCTGCACGGCGGCGACATCACCTACACCAGCGAATTGGGAAAAGGAACCCGGTTTCTGGTGCGGATACCGTTAAGGGGGGAGCATGATGAAAACAATCCTGGTGGTTGAAAACGATCCGGCACTGAGGATGCTGACGTCGCAGTTGCTGGAACTGGAAGGCTATAAGGTAATCCAGGCGGAAAACGGCCGGCTCGCACTGGAGGCCATTGCGGCCGAACCGCCGGACCTGGTGCTGTGCGATCTTCTGATGCCCGAATTGAACGGTTGGGAGGTCCTGCGACAGTTGATGCAGAGTCCCGAAACGGCCACCATTCCCCTGGTTTTCCTGACGGCCAGCGCCGCGCCCAGCGAACGGGAAGCCTGTTTGAGCGAAGGCGCCTCCGGCTTCATCATCAAGCCATTTCAACACGCCGAACTGCTGCAGACGATCCGCAGTCTCCTGGTCGGCCCCGCGGAGTCGCAGCCATGAGACAAAGGCCGGAAATCCTGATCGTGGATGACGACCCTGCGCTGCTCAAGCTCCTGGCCATGCGCCTTGACCTCGAAGGCTTTGCCGTCATCGAGGCCGGCAGCGGCGAGGAGGCCCTGGCGAAAACGGCCACCCATCGGCCGAAGCTGGTGATTACCGATGTCCAGATGGGCGGCATGGATGGCCTGACCCTGTTCGACTCCCTGAAGCACATCCATCCGGCCCTGCCGGTCATCATTCTCACCGCCCACGGTTCCGTTTCCCATGCGGTGGACGCCGTACGGCGGGGCGTGTTCGGCTATTTGTCCAAACCGTTCGAGGCCGAGGCCTTGCTGGCCGAAGTGGAGCGAGCCTTGGAGCAGAGCGGGGCGCCCCCCGAATTCGACTGGTCGGACACCATCATCACCCGCAATGCCGGGATGGAAGCCGTGCTCACCGAAGCGCGCATGGTCGCCGCTCAGGATGCCAGCGTACTGATCACCGGGGCCTCCGGCACCGGCAAGGAACTGATGGCAGAGGCCATACACCGCGCCAGTCCCAGAGCGCAGAAACCGTTCATCGCCGTCAATTGCGGTGCGATCCCGGAAAATCTCCTGGAATCGGAACTGTTCGGTCATGTCAAAGGTGCCTTCACCGGCGCCGTCCGCGATCACAAGGGGCTGTTCCTAGCGGCTCAGGGCGGGACCGTCTTCCTGGATGAGATCGGAGACATGCCGCTGCCGCTGCAAGTGAAGCTCCTCCGCGTTCTTCAAGAGCGCACGGTGCGGCCGGTCGGGGCCTTGCAAAGCGTGCCGGTGGACGTGCGGATCGTCTCCGCAACCCATCGCAATCTGGAAAAGGAAATCGCCGAAGGGCGGTTCCGGGAGGATCTGTACTACCGACTGAATGTGGTGAATCTCTGTCTTCCTTCGCTACAGGAGCGGGTCGACGACATTCCGCTGCTCACCCGGCATTTCACGGCGCAACTCGCTCGGAAATACGGCAAGACCATCAACGGCTACGCCCCGGAGGCCATGGACCTGCTGCTGACCTGCCCCTGGCCGGGCAATATCCGGCAACTCCTGAACGTCATCGAAAAAATCGTCGCCCTCGCCACCGTCGAGATCGTACCGGCTTCCCTGGTCCAACGGGCCTTGCAGCGACAGGCCGGCGAGATGGTGTCTCTGGATGACGCCAAGAAGAGCTTCGAGCGGGATTACCTCATCCGCCTGCTCAGAGTGACCCACGGCAATATCACCCATGCCGCGAGGCTCGCGAAGCGCAACCGCAGCGAATTCTATTCGCTGCTGCGCCGGCACAATCTGGAGCCGGGACAGTTCAAGGAAGATTCCGAGTGACCGTTTCCCTGTCCTGAAGAAAGAGGCGCCAAAGGAATTGCGCCTTTTCAGGAACGGTCTGCTCACGTCCGT
This sequence comes from Methylocaldum sp. GT1BB, assembly GCF_051027545.1. Taxonomy (NCBI): domain Bacteria; kingdom Pseudomonadati; phylum Pseudomonadota; class Gammaproteobacteria; order Methylococcales; family Methylococcaceae; genus Methylocaldum; species Methylocaldum sp. GT1BB. Next base: position 788,914 of record NZ_CP194902.1, read on the forward strand.
TCATCGCGGGCTGAGCCTGCTCCCGCCCCGAGCCCCTACTTTTTTGCTACTCCACTGCCGACGAGAATTTCCCGTGCTTTCAGCCAAACAGACTGGCATCGCAAGCAACACGGTTTGTCCGCTGCCTTGGACCCCGCACGGAATTTTCACCCACCCCAGCCCAACAACCGAAGCTTCGAATCAAAGCCTCATCCATCGTTCTGCGAATACGCAGATATCGACACCGGCCAACCCAACACTGCTCGAAATACCGAACTCCTGTAGGTAATCACAGCCATCTCAAACCGGCGGAAACCGCCGCCATCTCGACCGCGATTCATACCTCTGTATGAGTAGAAATACTTATGGTGTTTCGTACTCGTCATCCCATACTACGGAAATCGGAATATCGCTGGGACGAATGCAGTTCGCTCCGCGTAATCTTTTACGGATACTGGATCGTAGGGATGAAAGGACTATCATTTCCCGTACTAAGCTGGCTTCCTTGGATGGCGGGCCTTTTTGTGCTTATTGCTCCTTCGCTTCCAATACTCGGAAACGAAGGATTTTTGCGTCTTGACGGAGGCGCTTTCGAAAATTTTCAGCTTTTGGGCTTCGTCGGGCCGCTGTCGCTCATCGCATTGCTTGCCATTCTTGGCAAACGCTTCACAAAAACAAGACAAATTCCCCCACCTTCCCGGGAAGATCTCGAAACGATTCTGGAATTGTCACCTGCCGCCATCTGCGTGACTGAAAAGACCAGCCTACGTTGCGTCTATGCCAATCGCGCCGCTTGCGACTTACTCGGCCACCGGTTCGGAGAGCACAGTGAAATCGATGTCGAAGCCGTGATTGTAGAGGACTGCTCCGCTCAACTGTTACGCCTGGACGCGCTGACGTCCGGCGATATCGCGCGAAGCACGCTGAAAGTGAGGCACAAAAACGGAAACATCTTAACGGTCGATGTCAGCGTCCGGACGATCGACGACGGAAAGTTCGTGTGGTCTTTCGCCGATATCACGGAACAGAAAAACACCGAGGAGACACTCCGGAATGAAGTCCGATTCGCCGACGATCTGATAAGAAGTTTGCCCGGCATCTTCTATCTGGCGGACAAGGATGGGCGATTTCTACGCTGGAACGCTAATTTTGAAGAGATGTCCGGTTATTCGGCGGGCGAACTGAAACGTGCACACCCGCTGGATTTCGTTCCCGAAGACGACAAACACGCTTTTGTCGGGGACAATATCATCGAAATGTTCACCTCGGGACGGTCCCTCGCCGAATCGTATTTCCTGACCAAGGACCGGCAGCGAATCCCGTTTTTCTTCACCAGCACAAAAGCCAAACTGGGACAGAGCGATTGCCTTCTGGGTGTAGGCCTCGACATCACCTCGCGCAAAACCGCCGAGGAGCAGATTTACTACCTGGCGCACTATGACGCGCTTACCAGTCTCCCGAACCGGATTCTGTTCAACGACCGAATCAGCCATGCCCTGTCCTTCGCCAGCCGATATGGGCAGCAGTTTGCCGTCCTATTCGTCGATTTGGACTGTTTCAAGGAAATCAACGATACGTACGGACACAATGTGGGAGACCTCGTACTGCAGCAAGCCGCGCTTAGGATCTCGCAATCGCTCCGTGAGAGCGACACGGTCGCCCGCATCGGCGGAGATGAATTTCTCGTGCTGCTTCCGGGAATTTCCGGAGCCGAGGAAGCCTGCATCGTCGCGGAAAAGATTCTGAGCGCGGTCGCTCGTCCGATCGAGGTGAACGGCTCGGAGATCGCCGTCTGCTCCAGCATAGGCATCGCGATTTTCCCCATTCACGGCACCGACAACCACAGCCTGGTCAAAGCCGCCGACGAGGCCATGTATTACGCCAAACGGACCGGCAAGAACCGTTATCATCTGAAGCGCGAGACTGCACCGCTAAGCGATTCGACCAAAAAGCTTTATCGGCATTATTGAGGGTCGCCTCTGCCGATCGACGCCAGAGCCTCGGACATGTCGATTCGTCCGGGACTGATTTGATGTCGATTTTCCACGGCTGGCGTTCATTCCAGCCTCGATAAGTCCTTCCCTTCCGCTTATCTCAACGAGCAAGACGGTTTTCTCAGGACGACTACACTTCTACAGTGCCGCCCCACAAGATAAATCAGATCTTTCTAGCCCTAGGGGTTGCGCTATTCGAGCGGAGAGTCCGCTCGAACGCCGCATTTCCGGTAAAAAAATAGTGACGCACCAGCGCCAAGAACATCAGGTTAAACCGATGACTGCCCAAACGCTCGTCAAAGAAGTAAAGACGCTCGCATCCCTGCCCGAAGTGACTCTGAGAGTGACTCAGCTCATGGAGTCTCCCGATTCGACCAATGGCGCGATCGGTGAAGTGATCGTCAACGATCCGGCCTTGACCGCAAGATTGTTGAGATTGGCGAACAGCGCTTTTGCCGGCGTGCCGCACAAGGTCGAAACGGTTTCCCAGGCGATTTCATTACTCGGTAGAGATGCCGTCCGGGATCTGGTGCTGGCGACGTCCGTGGCGAGTACGTTCAGGGGAATTCCGCCGCACTGGGTGGACATGGAACGGTTCTGGCTCAATAGCATCGCCTGCGGCGTCATTGCGCGCTCCTTGGCCTTCCGCTGCCGGATCTTCGAAAATGAACCCCTATTCATAGCCGGACTGCTGCACAAGGTAGGCAGACTGGTCTTCTACTCCTGCCGTCCCGATCAATACCGGAGCGTTCTGGAACTCAGCGAACGCGGCGAAGACGCCATCAACGAGGCGGAACAGCGAATTTTCGGCTTTACTCATGCCGAGCTCGGCGCCGAACTATTGAGAAACTGGAGACTTCCCGAACGCCTGCAAAGGGCCGTGGCACACTATTTAGAGCCCAACAAGGCTCCGGCGGATCATCGAAAAAATGCGGCGCTCATCCACGTGGCCAGCGCCCTGGCCAGCCATATCGAACCCAGCGTGAATCTGGAAGATGTGTTAAGCACCGAAAAAACGGGAGTCGACAAGGGCGCCTGGGAACTGCTCGAACTGTCCTTGGACACGGTCCCTAACATCATTCAAGATGCCTGGATCCAGACCTTCGAGGTTTTCGAAATCATCAAGCCGAGTTTCGCTGTCATACATTGACAGCCTAACGGAGATACGTAGTTTCGCGAATTCGCTTGTCATAGCGCATTCGATCGCCGGTTCTGCAATTGCGGAATAACGCGCAATACCGGACCATAAAGGCGAGCGTGGACAATCTCTCCGATATCCCATGAATTCCCAGCGCAGCTCGTCAACCGCCATTTTCTCCAACATCAAAGGCATCCTGCTCGATCTCGACGGCGTGCTATACGTCGGCTCACATACCATCGAAGGCGCTCCGGAAACCGTAAGACGTATCCGCGCAGCGGGTTATCCGCTTCGTGTCATCACCAATACCAGCACTCGGTCGCTGGCTTCGCTGCACGACAAACTGGTGAAACTGGGGTTCGACATCGAATTCAATGAAATTCTGAGTGCCCCGCAGGCGGTTCTGCGCTACCTGAAACAACGTGGCTCCCGGCCTTGCACTCTGTTACTGGCCGAAGACGTAAAACGCGACTTCGCCGATATCGCCGAAGCGGACATCGAGCAGGCGGACTATATCGTCCTTGGCGATATCGGCGAAAACTGGTCTTACAACTTGCTCAACCGAGTATTTAACCGACTGATGCAGGGTGCCAAGCTCGTCGCCGTCCACAAGAATCGATTCTGGCAAACCGAAACGGGACTTAGAATGGATATCGGCGGGTTCGTCGCGGCGCTCGAGTATTGCAGCGGCGTCGAAGCCACGGTAATGGGAAAACCGTCTCCGGATTTCTACCGGATAGCGCTGCAGGATATGGGCCTGAGAGCCGAAGAAACAGCCATCGTAGGCGACGATATCGATTTCGATATCGGCGGTGGCCAAAAAGCCGGGATGACCGGAATATTGGTCAAAACCGGCAAGTATCGGGAAAGTTATGTGAACGCCTCATCGATTCGGCCCGACAAGATCATCGATTCCGTCAACGAATTGCCGGCGCTGTTGGGTCTCTAATAGACATCACGAGGCAAAGAGTCGGTACGCCAGCGATGACCGATACGATACACGCCGGCACGGTCGCCCATTTGAGGGGCGATCCGTTTGCCGGAGAAAACACTCTGGAAATCATCGAGCGAGGCGCGTTGGCGATAGACCCATCGGGCCGAGTTGCCTTGCTCGGAGAACGCGATGCCGTGCTCGACGCCTTTCCGGAGAGCGAGCTTGTCGACCATGGCGATGCTTGGCTCATCCCCGGCCTGATCGATGCACATCTGCATTTCCCTCAGTTCTACGCGACCGCCGGATTCGGAAACGGTTTGCTGGACTGGCTGGAGAACACCGTCTATCCGGCCGAGGCTCGCTTTGCCGACGAATCCTTTGCCAGGGCGGCGGCGGAACAATTCATCGAGCGCCTGTTAACCTGCGGAACGACCACCGCCATGGTGTTCGGCTCTCAGTTCTACGACGCAAACCTCGCACTATTCGAGGCGGCCGAACGATCCGGCATTCGCCTGATTGCCGGCATGACCTTGATGGACCGGAACGCACCGCCGATGCTGCTGCAAACGGCGGAACAGTCTGTCAATTCGATCGAAAAGCTCATCGGATTGTGCCGGCACGCCCCACGGCTCCACTATGCCGTTACGCCCAGGTTCGCGCTGTCGTGCTCACCCGAGTTGCTGGAGCTGTGCGGTTCGCTGCTGAGAAGCCACCCGGAAAGCTACCTCCAGACCCACATCAACGAAACGCGCGAAGAAATTGCCGCGGTGCGTACCGCATTCCCCCAAAGGCGGGACTACCTGGACGTTTACGATAGCTTCGGGCTCATCACCGAACGCACGGTGCTGGCGCACAGTATCTACACCACGGAACCGGAAATGGATCGGATGGCCGAGACGGACTGCACCGTGTGCCACTGCCCCACCAGCAATTCCTATCTCGGGAGCGGCTTGTTTCCATTACGGCGACATTTACGGCGCGGCATTCGAGTAGCCGTAGGCACGGATATCGGTGCCGGTACGCAGTTCTCCGTGTGGCGGGAACTATCCGAAACTTATAAAGTGCAGCAGTTGCAGGACTTCTGCTTGAATGCCGATCAGTTGCTCTATCTCGCGACCCTGGGCGGGGCAAAGGCACTCGGGCTTGAGAGTGAAGCGGGAAACTTCGAGCCGGGCAAGAGCGCCGATTTTTTTGTGCTCGATTACGAAGAGGACCAATACCTCGCTGCCCGACTAAGTCGCTGCGAAAACGCCGTAGAGCAGCTGTTCTCCCTATTGCAACTGGCGGATGAGCGGCACATAGCGTCGACCTACGTTCATGGGCATATGGCTGCATCCCGTAACGGATCGTAGCCGCAGGGTCACATTTTGGTAACCACGCTAAGGTAAGCTCATTTTTGACGTCCGAGACCGGATACGCAGAAGCATAGTAACTTTTCATCGCGACAGGTGCCCGTCATCCCCCGTCGCGGAACGGCTTTTCCGATGAAAGATACGTTCGATCAAAGCGCCCGCCGCCAAAATCATTCCTCCCATTCGAGCCCTGTCGGACCGATCTTGATCACGCTTGCCCATCGCGGGGCTCCCGGGCGAATCCGGGTCAAGGTTCGTGGACTCTATCGCTCGGAAATCATGAAGAAGGCGCTTGAAGAACTTCCGGCCAAGAGCCGGTGGCTCGACTCGGTCAGCGCCAATCCGCTTACCGGAAGCGCCTTGGTCCGGTTCAGACTGGATCTGCCGATTGCCCTCATCATCGACGAGCTCGAACTTTGTGCCCGTAGACACTGGAAAACCAATGCCGCGATCGGCGGACCCCGGACGAAAGTCGGACACCAGGGCACGAGGCACTCCAATGCGCTCAAGATCGGCTTTTGGAAAGCCCGGAGGGCTGCTTTTGGAAAACCGCCACTCCAAATCGTCGAGAATCCGGATTTAGAGGCCCCCTCCCGCAAGCGAGTCTGGCACGCAATCGAGGACGAAGAGGTGCTGACGGCCCTGGGGTCCGGACCGGACGGCTTGACCGGAAAGCTTGCCGCGGCGCGTCTTCTTCGTCACGGACCGAATACCTTGAGCCAGCAAAAACCCCGCTCGGCCATGGCGATGTTTGCGGGACAACTCATGAGTCCGCCGGTCGCGTTGCTCGGCGTGTCGGCGGTAATTTCCATCGCCACCGGAGGCGTCGCGGATGCTCTAGCCATCCTGAGCGTCGTGTTGATCAATGCCGGCATCGGCTATTTCACCGAAAGTGAAGCGGAAAAAATCATCGGTTCGCTGGCCAAGCTGACACCAACCCGGGCGCTTGCCATTCGGGATGGGGAAAAGACGGAAATAGCGGTCGAAAACGTCGTGCCAGGCGACATTCTGGTGCTCGAGCCGGGATCGTTTGTAGCGGCAGACGCACGTCTGATCGCCAGCAACCGGTTGACTGTCGACGAATCGGCGCTGACCGGCGAAAGCCTTCCCGTCGGCAAACACCACAACTATCTGGCTCCTGCGGACGCCCCTCTGGCCGATCGCAAGAATATGGTTCATCGCGGCACCGTCGTCACCGGCGGCAGCGGGACGGCCGTAGCGGTGTCGACCGGCCGCCACACCGAAATCGGCGTGATCCAATCCCTGGTTGGATCGGTCAAACCGCCGGAGACGCCGTTGCAGCGCCAATTGGACCATATGGGCACCCAGCTCGCGCTGTTTTCGGGCGGTATCTGCGCGGCGATGTTCGGCCTCGGCCTGCTGCGCGGGTTCGCCTGGCTGCAAATGTTGAAGTCCTCGATATCTCTGGCCGTCGCGGCCGTTCCGGAAGGCTTGCCGGCGGTGGCGACCACCACCCTGGCCCTCGGCATACGGCGAATGCAGCGCCACCACGTGCTGGTCCGTCAGCTGCCCGCCGTGGAAAGCCTCGGTTCGGTGAGGACCCTTTGCCTCGATAAAACCGGCACGCTAACCGAGAACCGGATGCGGGCCGTCACGATCGAAATGCCTGCAATCTCCGTCACTCGCACGAACGGCAGGTTGCTGATGAACGGAGAACCGTTCGATCTGGCTGAGCAGAATGACCTCGAACGCCTGTTCCAGATCGTATGCCTGTGCAGCGAAGTCAAGCTGGTCGAAAACGGCAGCGGGCGCCAGCTCGACGGAACACCGACCGAATCGGCTTTGGTGGAGATCGCACTGGACGCGGGCGAGGACTTCAAGGCACTGCGGGCACGGCATCCGCTCGTCAAGACGGTACATCGGGCGGAGGATCGTCCGTATATGGTCACCGTTCACAAGAACACTGATGGAAAACACCTGGTCGCGGTCAAGGGCAGTCCGACCGACGTGCTCGGGCTGTGCACGCACGGGCTCCGCGACGGCGAGTACGTAGAGCTTGACGAAACGCAGTGTGCGGCGATCATGACACAGAACGAAGGCTTGGCCGGCCGCGCGTTGAGGGTTCTGGGCGTCGCCTTCGGATATTCCGAAGATATTGGCACCGCATCCGTAAGCCAAAACCTGGTCTGGCTAGGATTGATAGGGATGGAAGACACGGTCCGCCCCGGGATGGCCGAACTCATGGCCAAATTCCATGGAGCCGGAATCAGTACCGTAATGATTACTGGCGATCAGAGCGCCACAGCCTTCTCCGTCGGCAAACGCTTGGGGCTGAACGGCGTTAAGGCTCTCGAAATCATCGACTCCACCAGCCTGGACAAACTCGACCCCGACCTGCTCGCGGGCATCGTGAATGATACGACAGTGTTCGCGCGGGTCAGCCCGGCGCACAAGCTCCGCATCGTCCAGGCGCTTCAAAAGGCCGGACACGTCGTAGCGATGACCGGCGACGGCGTCAACGACGGCCCTGCTTTAAAGGCAGCCGACGTGGGCGTGGCGCTTGGCGGTGGGGGCGCCGAGGTGGCGCGGTCCGTCGCCGACATCGTTCTGGAAGACGACAATCTGCACACCATGATCGCTGCCGTTGAGCAGGGACGAACGATTTACTTGAACATCCGAAAGAGCCTGCATTTCCTGCTTTCCAGCAACTTGAGCGAAGTCGAGATCATGCTGATCGGCACGGCGCTTGGTGCCGGCGAAGTGCTGAACCCGATCCAACTGCTGTGGATCAACCTATTGACCGACATCCTGCCCGGCCTCGGATTGGCGCTCGAGCCGCCCGAGCAGGACGTGCTGAAACAGGCGCCCCGCAGCCCAACCGAGCCAATCATCCGCCGCTCCGATGCCGCCAGATTGATGCGTGAATCACTGCTTCTCTCCGGCGGCGCCATGGCTGTTTACGGATATAGCGTTGCCCGGTATGGCTTGGGGCCAAAAGCGGGCACCGGCGCCTTTATGACTATCACGCTCGGTCAGTTGCTCCACGCCATCAGTTGCCGGTCCGAGCGCACCGGCGTGTTCGATAGGGAGAAACGGCCAACCAACCGGCTATTGAGTGCGGCTTTGTTCGGTTCAGCCGCTCTTCAAATCGGCGCGGCCTTTTTGCCTCCGTTGCGCAATTTGCTCCGACTTTCGCCCATCGGCGCCCTCGATTGGGTCGCGATCGGGGCCGGAGCAACCACGCCGTTTTTAATCAATGAGGGGATTAAACGGTTAAAAACCGACTCGCAACAAAAGGAGCGGCGATCATGAAAAAGAGCTTTTTGTTCACTTCGGAATCGGTGGCCGAAGGGCACCCCGATCGGTTATGCGACACCATCAGCGACGCGATTGTTGACCGGTTTCTCCAGCAGGATCCTTACTCTCATATCGTGACCGAATGCGCCTTGTCGAAAGGAATCGTGTTCGTCGCCGCCCGCTTTGCTTCGAAAGCGACCGTGGACATTCCGGATCTGGCGCGGCAGGTTGTCGGCGCGGTCGGTTATCGCAAGGAAGATTTCAACGCCGCCGAATGCACCGTGGTCACCAGCCTTATGGCGCAACCTCTCGATCAACGGTATGAATGGGACGAGCGGGAATTGACCGACAAGGAGCTCGACCGAATCACCGTCCGCAATCAAATCACTCAGTTCGGTTTCGCCTGCAATCAAACGACCGAGCTGATGCCGTTTCCGATTACCATGGCCAACCGCTTGGCCCGGCAACTGACCGTGGCGCGCGAGAACAAAACCGTTTCCTACTTATCGCCCGACTGTACCACGCAGGTCGGCGTGGAATTCGAAAGCGGCAGACCGAACAGGATTCACAGCATTACCCTGATCGCGGGGCCTCATGGGGGCGATCAAATCGACGCAGCCCAGCTTCGCGCCGATCTTCTCGACCACGTTATCAATCCCGCTTTTGCGAACGAATCGATTCGGCCGGACGATCAGACAGACATCTTCATCAATCCGCGCGGCACTTTCCCGAAAAGCGGCCCCGCCGCACACTCGGGCATGACCGGACGAAAGACAGCGAGTGATACCTACGGCGGTTACGCGCGGCATTCCGGATCGGCCTTGTCCGGCAAAGACCCCTGCCGTATCGACCGCGTCGGCGCCTATGCCGCACGCTACGCCGCCAAAAACGTTGTAGCGGCCGGGCTCGCCGACGAATGCGAAGTCCAGCTGAGCTACACGATCGGGCAGTCCAGGCCGGTCAGCATTCAAGTGTCGGCATTCGGTACCGGCAGCGTCGACGAAAATACGATCAAGAACAGACTCGAAGAATGCATCGATTTCCGGCTAGGAGCGATCATCCGGAAATTCGGACTTCGCTACTTGCCCGCGCAATACAAAGGGATGTTTTACCGGATGCTACCGGCACACGGCCACATGGGCGCGTCATTCACCGAACTGCCTTGGGAACGCATTGATATCGAGAGCAAGCTCCGCTGATCGGCATCAGACAAGCGCAGGCTTGTTCCCGCGCTTGACCCCGCGAGCACAATGCCCACCTATTTTCGGGTAAGATGTCGGCATACAACTGCCTAGTATCTTTTCCGACACCTATCCCCCACTACCGTTGATGATTCGCGCAGCCAACTTGGACGATCTGGACGCCCTCGTTCGGATCGAAGACCGATGTTTCGATACGGACCGTATTTCCCGGCGCAACTTCCGGTATCTCCTTACCAAGGCGAATGCGGCGACCCTCGTGGATGATCATGAAGGGGTGATTCGCGGATATTCGATGGTGCTATTCCATACCGGCACCTCGCTGGCGCGCCTGTATTCCTACGCGGTCGACCCGCCGTATCGCAGCCAGGGCATAGGCCGGACTCTGGTAATAGCCTCCGAAGAATTGGCCCTGGACCGCGAATGCGTGACCTTGCGGCTCGAAGTTCGGCGCGATAATCGACCTTCGATCAAACTGTTTGAAAATCTCGGCTATCGTTATCTGGAAAGCGTTCCCGACTACTACGAAGACCACGCCTCGGCCTTGCGGTTCGAGAAAATGCTGGCACCTCATTTGAATCCGGAACTGGCTCGGGTGCCGTATTACCAGCAGACTCTCGATTTCACCTGCGGTCCGGCATCCCTGATGATGGCCATGAAGACCCTGCAATCCGATGTAGAGCTGGACCGAAAACTCGAGTTGCGGCTATGGCGCGAATCGACCACTGTTTTCATGACCTCCGGGCACGGCGGGTGCGGGCCTTATGGACTCGCGCTTTCGGCGTTTCACCGCGGGTTCGATGTCGAGGTTTATGTCAATGATGAAGGCGCACTTTTCATTACCTCGGTACGTGATCCAGAGAAACGGGTGGTGATGCAGGTCGTACAGGAGGATTTTTTGGATGAACTGAAAAGACTACCGGTCAAGATCGTGTATGCCGCCCTCAACTGCAATGAGTTGCAGGAAAAAATGGAGCAAGGCGGCATACCGGTTGTGCTGATCAGTTCCTATCGTCTTTATCAGGAAAAGTTTCCCCACTGGATCGTGGTGACAGGCTTCGACGAACATTATTTTTACGTGCACGATCCCTATGTCGATTATTCAGCCGGAAAGACAGCCACCGACTGCATCAACATGCCCATTCTCAAGACCGATTTTCAACGCATGGCCCGCTACGGAAAAACCGGACAAAAGTCTGTACTGATCCTTCGCAAATCAAAGTCGCGCCGGCGCCACTGATATGTCCGTCCACATCGTCGTTGTCGAGAGTCTAAAGGACTGGCAGCCGGACTATCCGCGCGTGCCCGTGGTTGCAGCCTGCGATTATTTATCGAAGGCCGAGTACCTAAAAACGAAGGATGTCCGCGTCATCAATTTGTGCCGCAGTTATCGTTACTTAAGCATGGGGTATTTTTGCTCTTTGCTGGCGGAGCCGCGCAGCCATCGGGTCATTCCAACCGTGAGAACCCTCACCAGCCTCAGCAGTAAATCCATTTACAGCCTTAACATCGAGGATCTCAACGGCATAATCCAGAAACGCTTCAAGAAGCGCGAGAGCAAAATCGATGAGACCTTCGAGCTTCCGATTTTTTTCGGTCGCTGCGAAGATCCGAATATGCAGGACCTTTCCCGGCAGATCTTCGATCTATTTCAATGTCCGTTGCTTAAAGTCGAGTTCCGCTATCAAGGCAAGTGGCATATAGACACCGTAAAGCCGATGCACCTCACGAGCTCGATGTGCGAACCGAACCGGCAACTTTTCATCGACGGACTGAACAGCTACCTCGCGAAACCATGGCGGAGGCCCCGCGCCAGGAGCACGTCGCGCTATGATCTGGCGGTGCTGCGTAATCCCGCCGAGAACATGCCGCCTTCCAATGCCGGCGCTTTGCAAAAGCTCGTCAAAGCCGGAAAAAAACAAGGGGTCGATGTCGAACTGATCGAGAAGAGAGATTACGAGCGCTTGGCGGAATACGACGCTCTATTTATTCGCGAAACCACCAATATTGATCACTACACCTATCGCTTCGCGAGAAAAGCGCAGATTGAAGGCATGGTGGTCATAGATGATCCCGATTCCATCCTGAAGTGCGCCAACAAGGTCTATTTGGCCGAACTAATGGACGCGCACCACATTCCCACACCGAAAAGCAAAATTCTCCAAAAGGGGCACGTCGAATCGATGAATGGCAACATCGGCTACCCCGTCGTCCTTAAGATCCCGGACGGCTCGTTTTCTCGGGGCGTATACAAAGCCGATGACGAGCGTGAATTTAGAACACTTTCGCAAAAACTGTTCAAGGAATCCGATCTGATCCTCGCCCAAGAATTCGTTTATACGTCGTTCGACTGGAGAGTGGGCATACTCAATGGACAACCCTTGTTCGCCTGCCAGTACTACATGTCTCGTGCGCATTGGCAAGTCGTCAGGCACCGGTCGTCCGGGAAGGCCGTAGAGGGAAACTTTCGGACTTTACCAATCGAAGAGACCCCTAGCGCTGTCGTCGATACCGCGCTGGCCATCGCCAAACTGATCGGGGACGGTCTTTACGGAGTCGATCTCAAACAAACCGAGAACGGTGTCTACGTGATCGAAATTAACGATAACCCGAACATCGATGCCGGCATCGAGGATCACGTCCTCGGTGACAGACTCTATCAAATCATCATCGGCGAATTCGTACGCCGCTTAGATATCCGTCGCGAGAGCCGCTGAGCGATACCCGGATTCAAGGCAATGGATAGCGAAATGGAGCTGGCGAGAGGATTCGAACCCCCGACCGGCTGATTACAAATCAGCTGCTCTACCGACTGAGCTACGCCAGCAATGGATATGGATAAAACGGCATAAATTATATCACTAGAAGCCGGAAAGGAGTTGAAGGTTGTCTTCAGTTCATTCTGGCTCTGTAGTGAGTAAAATTTAGGTAAATTACCGGCTGGTACATTTTCGGCGCTAGCGTGGGCATCATTCGGAAGCATTTAGCCGGTAACCGGCACAAGCGATGCGAAACCTATGACCCACCGAGATATAGGAACCTATAGTCTTAAGGGGAACACCCTGCCCTCATAATAATATAGAGGGATAATCAGCTGGGCCCAAATAAGCCACCTTCCGCGTCATAAGCTCTCTAGGCCGCACACAGCGCACCGAGATCCGAATTAATCTCCGATCTAAACAAAGAAAAAAGCCCTCCTTCAGAGAAGGAGGGCTTTTCAGTGCCGACCGTCGGTCGTAAAGCCTCGAGGGCGCCGGGACCCGGCGCCCCCTTGGTCTTACATGAAGGACGGGATCAGCGGAGCGTCGATCTGGGTGACCTGACGGCCGCCCGCATCGTCAAAGAAGAACAACAGACCGGCAAAGCGGCTGTCCGGATCGTAGATGATGTCGGACAAACGATAGACTTCCCACGCCGCATCGCTGGCGGTAACGTCAATCGTCCGCGTCTCACCCGGCTGCAGCGGGCTGTTGTCGCTCACTTCAAGCCCATCGTCCGCCAACAGGTCTTCCGGATAACCGGTGGTGTCGCGGTAGACATCGCTGTCCAGGAAACGCACCGACGCGGTGTAGAACTCACCCAACCGCACCGGCTTGTTGCCGTTGTTGGTGACGGTGAGCTTCATGCGCATCGCACGGCCCGGTACCCGGTAGGTGGCGTCGGCAACCTTCACCGAAATCGTCGACTTCGGCATTTCGATCGGCTGAATGCCTCTCATGGTGCCGGCCTGCAACGGAATGGTGATCGGGTATTTGCTGTTGGCGCTCGACATCGCGAAGATCACGATCAGGATCGTCGCCGCGGCAAAGCCCATCGCCACTTTCTTGTCACCCGCCGAGACCAGCTCGTCCGCACGGCCCGCTTCCACCATCAGGTAGCGCGGCAAGAAGGCCGGACGACGGACCCAGTACACGATCCAGGCGACGCCAATGGCGTACCAGAAGAAGTGCCAGAAGTAGGTGTTGCCTTCGTTGTAGGTCTCCAGATCCACGGTCTGACCGGTCAGGGTGGTCACCGGGTTCTTGAATTCGCTCATGGAGCCTTCGATCGTGATCCACTTGCCGGGGCCGATGATCGGACCACCGCCTTCGACGTTCATCATGGTGTGCACGTGCCAGTCACCCGGACGGCGCGCTTTCAACACAACTTTGAACTCGTAGGTCTTGCCGATCTCCAAGCGCACCGAACGCGGCACCAACTGGCCACCGATGTACGATTCTTTGCGGATGAAGACCGGACCCGGAATACCGATGTTCAAGAACGCGGTATCGGGCTCGGCGACCGTTTCCGGCCAGCCTTCGAACACGTGGAATTTACCGGTGATTTCGACGGTGTCGTTGACCTTCACCTTCTCTTTCGACCAGTTCAGATCGTACCAGTGGATGGTACGCATACGCATGAACGCCGCCTGCGATTTCTCACCGTGGGCCGAGGCGCTCGGCGCGTAGAAGCTGGTCGCGGCAAACGTGGCCAGCAAACCGACCATGGACCACTTGGCGATCCTGTCTTTGAGTAGTTTCATAGGTTCTTCCTCTCTCGAGTCTATTCTGTTGTACCCGCCTCTCAAGCCCCCGCGTCAGGGCGCTTCAAAGGCTGGGTGCGTTTTGCTTGTACGTCCGATTCCGGTCCCGATTAGGTCTGCTTCAAGAACCGAATGGTCGAGAACCAACGGCCCACAAAGTGCCACATGAAGTAGATCAGGATCGACATGAACGCCGAGAAGAAAGCCGATACCGGCGCTACGTCCTTACCGAAGGTACGCAGGGTGCCTTTTTCAACCATGCGGATGTACTCGGGGGTACCGGTACGGACATAGTTGTAACCCTGAATGTCGGCAATCGACATCAGCATGCCGTTGTATTCCACCGGCACGTGCAGCGGCGCAATCATCGGCCAGTTGCCCGGATAGAACACCAGACCCCACGCCATACCGCCCACGATCGCCGTGAACAGGTAGCTGCCCGAAAGCATCAGGAAGGTGTCGAGCAAAATCGCACCCGGAACCAGAACCGCCGGGAATACGAAGTTGATGGGGAAGTAGGTCCAGCCCCAGAAGTTGAAGTAGCGGTTGACCCATTCACCAAACAGCAACGCCAACACCGCGATGGTCGCGCCCCAGGGGTTGCGGAACTTTTCCCAGGCCCACGCCTGGATCGCCGCCGGGAAGGTCACCAACACGATCGGGGTCACCGTGACCCACAGACGACGGTCTTTCCAGTCCGACCAGAAGTCCCAGTCACCCATGGTCAACATGGCGTGAATGTGATACGAACCACACACTACAAAGAAGAAAATGAAGATCCCCAGGTAGTCAATGGTCCTGGAGACTTGCACTGCTTCGGCATGAGACCGAACCGCAGATTGAAGTGCGCTCATGAGTTACCTCCAAAAGTTCATTTATTGTCGTTTTAGATGACCGCCCGCCGGGTGGTCATCGTCACGTCCAGTGCCGGTCGCAGCGGCCGCGCCGATCGGTGGTTACCGTCGCCGCCCCGCCGCAACCCATCCAAACTTATTTCGCGATCAGACCTTGATCCACCGCTTCACAGATTTCCTTGCCCATCAGGTTCGAGAAGCTCGCAAACACCTGCAGCAACACGCCCATGATGGCCAATGCCAGCCAGCCGAAGATCACGAAGCCGTAGTGCAAGGGCGCTACGAACAACTCTTCCATAAACCAGAAGGTGTGACCCCATTCGTTCAAGCCAACGTTCGGCAGAATCATGAACGGACCGGTCCACAGAATCAGGTACGCCAGCGACAAGCCTTTCGAAGCCGAAAAGTGCGGCAGGCGGGTATGCGCATACAGGAACGCGCCACCACCCGTGATGATGTAGATCGGATAGCTCAGGTAGAACTCGATGATGTGCGACGGCGTGAAGTCGGTGTCGCGAACAATCGTCTGGTGCCAGGTGCCGTCCTGCTCGGTGAAGTAGCTCGCACCCCAGTAAATGGCCCATGCATACGCAAACAGCCAAATCAGGTGCGTCATGTTCCGGCGCAGTTCTTCCCGCGGCGCCAGTGCCGCCAGGTTGCGGTCACGGGTCTTCCACAGGTAGCCCCACAGAATCGAGGCGGTGACCACTTCCAGTACGATTTCGGTGTACAGGAAGTTCATCCAGTACGTCTCGAATTCCGGTGCGAACGAATCCAGACCGGCGGACCAGCCGTAGACCCCTTCATACCACCGAACCCACATATAAAAGACCGTGTACAGCATGAACGCAAAGGTCAGCCACTTCATGTCCAAAAGCGGCTTGTCTTGCGCTGCTACGCCACCAACTGTTGTTGCAGCCATAGTTTTACCTCCAAAGTTAGTACTCATTCGCGGTGCGTCGCCGCCCCGCTACCTCGTCGTGCATCCTTGTCTTCTTCATTCTTGCCCCTGGCCCAAGGGCCCCTGCGACAAAATGCCCCACTCCTAGGGTGCGTTGCAGTCTATCACTCATTCATGCCTTGTCAAGGCTATATCCGACGATTCCTACTGCCTTTCCGACTGGAGCTCTGAGGCCGCGATAAATCAGGGCAAAAGCACACACACAGAAAAGAGACTGGCACGCGTTCGCGCTCTTGCAGAAAGGCCAGGAATGGGCACTCCAAACGAGCCTGCCGCCCGGAATTCAGAGAACACGAAAGCTCAGTACCAAAAGAAATGGAAGAAGCCGCAAAGGAGTGAAAAAACACGTACCAATGGTTTTCCGAGACTATTCGATTGAACCGACGGACCGAGCATCAATCACTTCCGCGGCCTCGCGGGCGATTTCCAGCTCCTCGTCTGTCGGCACGATTAGGATTTTGGCTCGACTATGGGAGGCTTGCAGCTCCGACGTTTCAGACGCGTCCATTGCGTTTTTGCGTACATCGATCACGATTCCGAACGGCTCTAGACCCGAGCAGATTTTGTAGCGGATGGGAGCGGCATGCTCACCGATACCGCCCGTAAAGATCAACGCATCGATGTTACCCAGCACAGCCAAGTAGCCCCCGATGTATTTTTTGATCGCGTAACAGTACATTTCGACGGCCAACCGGGCGTCTTCGCCGCCGACCGCAGCACGCCGCAAAATTTCGCGCATATCATTCGCCCCGACGAGCGCCTTGAGCCCGGCGTTCCTGCTTAGAAGGCACTCTATGTCTCTCGCTGAATAATTGCGGGAGTTCATCAAATGGAGGACGATGCCGGGATCGATGTCGCCGCACCGCGTACCCATGATTAAGCCCGCCAAAGGCGTCATGCCCATCGATGTATCGACGCTACGGCCGTGCTTAATGGCTGTAGCGCTCGCCCCATTACCCAAGTGCAACGCGATGAAGTTGCACGACTCCGGCGGTCGCCCCAGATGGGCGGCGGCTCGTTTCGTGACGTACGCGAACGAGGTTCCGTGAAACCCGTACCGGCGTATTCGATCGTCCCGATAAAATTTTTTCGGCAGCGCGTAATGGTAGGCGTGAGGCGGCATGGATTGGTGAAAGGCCGTATCGAACACAGCGACCTGAGGCACGCCTGGCCAGAGTGCGCGGCAAACCTCAATGCCCAGCAAATTTGGCGGATTATGGAGAGGCGCGAGCGGAACAGCCGCTCGAATCGCCGCCATGACCGAATCGTCGACGACGACAGCGGAACGGAAAGTCTCCCCTCCGTGCACCACACGGTGGCCGATTGCAAAAAGCTCGTTCGGGTCCGGCAACTCGCCAGACTCGTCGAGCCTCCGCATCACTTCGGCAAAGGCTTGACGGTGGTCAGCGAATCCATGCCCCTCACCACCATCTTCAGGCGAAGAAGTGTGAGTCTCTCCAATTCGTTCGATAATGCCTGACAGCAGGACACGTTCGTCACTCAGATCAAACAACCGATACTTTACGGACGAACTACCCGAGTTGAGGACCAAAAGCTTCCTCTGCATGAGTTCTCAGCCAGCTTGTGGGAGTGCGTCTACGAAATCCTTTCCGGGCCGCGCCATCGTCGCTCGCTCATTATTGAGGCCATGTCCAATTGGCGAACTCCGGCTTGTCCACACCGTGCTCATACGCATAATTGCTGCACTCGATCTGCATGTCGCGAAGCTTTTCCTTGACATGGGCGCCCGCAACCAACAGCCCCGGCACGCGATTAATCACATCGATCGCCAGGCTGAAACGGTCGATTTCGTTCTCGATGGCCAATTCCAGCGGGGTATTGATATTTCCTTTTTCTTTATACCCTCGCACGTGCAGGTTCTTATGATTGGTTCTTCTGTAAGAGAGGCGATGGATCAGCCACGGATACCCGTGGAAATTGAAAATAATCGGCTTATCCAAGGTGAAGAGACTGTCGAAATCGCGGTCGTTAAGGCCGTGGGGGTGTTCGCTTGCAGGCTGCAGCTTGAACAAATCGACCACATTGATGAAACGGATCTTCAATGTCGGGAAGTGCTCGCGCAGGAGCATGACAGCCGCTAGCGCCTCTTTCGTTGGGATGTCGCCGCAACCCACCATGACGACATCCGGCTCCGAACCCTGGTCGTTGCTCGCCCAATCCCAGATTCCCAGGCCCTTGATGCAATGCTTTATCGCTGCTTCCATGTCCAAATACTGCAAATGCTTCTGTTTGTCCGAAACAATCACGTTGACGTTATAGGTACTTCGGAGGCAATGGTCCGCCACGCATAGGAGCGTATTGACGTCGGGGGGCAGGTAAATACGGGTCACTTCGGGGCTCTTGTTGACCACGAGATCGAGAAACCCCGGATCCTGATGAGTGAAGCCGTTATGATCCTGTCGCCATACGGTAGAGGTGATCAAGAGGTTCAGGGAAGATACGGGAGCGCGCCAGGGGATGTCGTTGGCGATATCCAGCCATTTTGCGAACTGGTTGAACATCGAGTCGATCACGTGGACGAAGGCCTCATAGGTCGAGAAGAATCCGTGCCGCCCGGTAAGCAGATAGCCCTCGAGCCAGCCCTCCAGCGTGTGCTCCGACAACATTTCCATAACACGCCCCTCCGGCGATAATTCGCCGCCGTCGGCGTCCTCCGGCAAGTAGTCGGCCAGCCACATTTTTTTGCTGGCTTCGTACACATCATCCAGCTTGTTGGAAGTGGTCTCGTCCGGACCGAATACCCGGAAGTTACTAGGATTTAGCGCCAGAATGTCGCGCAAAAAGCGTCCGAGGGGCCGCGTATTTTCCGACTCCACGGAACCAGGTTTCGGCACCTCGACCGCATAATCGCGAAAATCGGGCATCCTTAAAGCTTTACGGAGCAAGCCACCATTGGCATGGGGATTGGCGCTCATGCGCCGATTCCCCCTGGGAGCCAGAGCCTTCAACTCGGGAACGAGGCGGCCGGTGGCATCGAACAGTTTCTCCGGCTCATAACTTCGCATCCATTCTTCGAGCATCTTGAGGTGCTCCGGATTCTGGGCGACTCCTGCGAGCGGCACTTGGTGCGAACGCCAGAAACCTTCTATTTTGTGGCCGTCGACCGTCTTGGGTCCTGTCCACCCCTTCGGGCTGCGCAGCACGATCATAGGCCACCGCGGGCGGCTCAGGCCACCGCCCTGGCGGGCTTCCTGCCGAATCCGACGAATTTCGAGCACGCAATGTTCTAAAGTAGCCGCCATCGCTTGATGCATGGTTTCCGGATCGCTGCCCTCGACAAAATAGGGCGTCCATCCATATCCCGCGAACAGCTGCTCCAGTTCCTCATGGGAAATGCGCGCCAGGACGGTCGGATTATTGATCTTATATCCATTGAGGTGGAGGATCGGCAGTACCGCACCGTCCCGAACCGGATTGAGGAATTTATTCGAATGCCAGGAGGCTGCGAGAGCTGCGGTTTCTGCCTCGCCATCGCCGACCATTACGGTAACCAAGAGATCGGGGTTATCGAACGCCGCACCGAAGGCATGGGAAATGCTGTAACCTAACTCTCCCCCTTCATGGATCGATCCCGGCATTTCCGGCGTGCAATGGCTGCCGATTCCGCCTGGAAACGAGAATTCCCTGAAGAACAGACGCATCCCCTCTTCGTCTTCATTTTTATTCGGATAGATTTCGGAGTACGTACCCTCGAGATAAACCGGCGCCAATACGCCTGGCGCTCCATGACCGGGGCCGGTGATGAAAATCGCATCAAGATCGTACTTATTGATTAGGCGATTGAGATGAACGTAGCTGAAACTCAAGCCGGGACTGGAGCCCCAATGACCGAGCAAGCGTTTTTTGATATGCCCCGGCTGCAAAGGCTCTTTCAGCAGAGGATTGTCCTTCAGATAAATCATGCCCACCGCAAGGTAGTTGCACGCCCGCCAGTAGGCATCGAGTTTTTGCAGCTCGTCGGCCTCGAGTGGGTGTTCCGCGATAAAAGACGCCATGGGCTTACCTCGCTGTTTGTTAGCTGATGAACTTAAGAAACAAGGCCGATTAAAACTCGGCCTTCATCATTGACTTTGCTTCGAAAACAACCAATTTTAGTTTGACAAGCTTAGATGAGCATAATTTGATTACTTTTATCCGAAAAACCATGCAAATGCCGACGCGAACATCTATGAATTCGCGAAAACTTCCCACAAACGGCAACTCTTAAACGAGAACGTCGTGACACGGGTTGGAACGCATGAGAAACCGCACACGATTTTGGCGTCCATCCGGACTCGCCATAAAATGACGGCCTTCAAACATCGCCGGCGCATCAACTTTTGAACCCTCTCCGCAAGCTTGCCTCGCAAACCGTCATCTACGGCTTGAGCAGCATCATCGGCAGATTCCTCAACTATCTGCTGGTTCCGCTGTACACCTATACGTTTCCGGCGCAGGAATACGGCATCGTTTCGGAGTTTTATGCCTACGCCGGCTTTTTCGCCGTACTCCTGGTGTTCGGCCTGGAAACGGGCTTTTTCCGCTTCAGCAACCGGGAAGAACTCCGGTCGGACACCGTATACTCGACGGCGCTCGTCTTCTTGATATTGGCGAACCTGGCGTTTGTCTCCGGAATCGTCGTATTTCGCGAACCGCTTGCGGCGCTGCTCCGCTATTCGGAGCATCCGGAATATCTGGTGTGGTTCGGCGCGATTCTGGCGCTCGATTCCATCTCCGCACTGCCGTTCGCCAAACTGCGCTCCGAAAACCGGGCTTGGCGCTTTGCCGGCATCAAACTGATCGAAATCGTACTCGCCATAGGACTCAACCTGTTCTTCCTGGTTTATTGCAAAAAGGCCGAGGAGCTTTGGCCGAACTCGCTTGGAGCGCGTTTGTACGATCCGGCTATCGGTGTCGGCTATATCTTCCTGGCAAATCTTGCGGCCAGCGCGTTCAAGCTCCTGCTGCTCCTGCCGCAATTCAAAAGCTTGCGGCATGGGCTCGATTCGCGACTCCTGAAAAGCTTGCTGGCTTACTCTCTGCCGATGGTGGTGATCGGATTTGCGGGGATGGTCAACGAAATGCTCGACCGCGCCATCCTGAAATTTCTGCTGCCCTATGATCTTGCAACCAATCTGCGCATGCTGGGCATCTATGGCGCGTGCTACAAGCTGTCGATCCTGATGTCGCTCTTCATACAGGCCTTCCGTTATGCAGGCGAACCCTTCTTTTTTGCATATGCCGGACGGGCGGACGCAAAGCGCGCTTATGCGCTCGTGATGAATTATTTCGTGATCTTCTGCGTATTCATCTTCCTGGTGGTGACCCTGTACATCGACGTATTCAAGTACTTCGTCGGCGTGGAATACCGGGAAGGGCTTCACGTCGTGCCCGTTTTGCTCTTGGCCAATCTGTTCCTGGGCATCTACGTCAACCTGTCGATCTGGTACAAACTCACCGATCGAACCCTGATGGGGGCATGGGTATCCTTGATCGGCGCCGCGCTCACCATCGGCCTGAATATATGGTGGATTCCGATCATGGGCTACATGGGCTCGGCCTGGGCGACGCTGGCGTGTTATGCCACGATGACCGTCATTTCCTACGCTCTCGGTCAATACTATTACCCGGTGCGTTATCCGCTAGGAAAGATCGTGGGCTATCTCCTGCTCGGATTATTGCTGTACGGCGGACACAAAGATCTGGTGGAGTCGTGCGGCTTGACGTCCTGGACGGTCGGCACGGCATTCCTCGGGCTTTACCTCCTGATCGTCGCCCTGGTGGATATGCGCCCTATGCTCAGAAAACGGCAGCCGGCGTAAGGCTCGCTCTCGGCAGAACGTCGACAGACTGAAAATCAGTAGCGGTCATACGGCCCCGCCGCATGCCGAAGATGCTGAGCCAGATAATCCGGTCGATGCATGGGACCAGCCAAAATCAGGCCAGCCAGAAATCCCCCCACGTGTGCCCAGAACGCCACGCCACCGCCAGCCTCTTGCAGGGCTGGGAGTCCACCTGCGATCTGGATGAAGAACCAATATCCCAGCATGGCAATGGCAGGCAAAGCCACGGTAGTCACATAGAATCCGAGGAAGATCAGCGTCACTATTCTGGCCCTCGGATAGAGCCGAGCATACGCTCCCATTACCCCTCCGATCGCGCCGGACGCACCCACCATGGGTATTGCCGCAGCCGGATCGGTGAAGATCTGAGCGCCGGCGGCGGCCAAGCCACATGCGAGATAAAAAATAACGAACCGTATCGGCCCCATCGAGTCTTCGACGTTGTCGCCGAACACCCAAAGGAACCAGAGATTTCCGATGATGTGAAACCACCCGCCGTGGAGGAACATATGGGTCACCAGGGTCAGGACGGACGTGTCCCCGGTCAGCTCGCAGCCCAGATTTTCTCCGAGGGGAATGACGGTTCCGGCCGGTACACGATCGAACAGCTCACCCGGGATCAAGCCATAATTGCACAAGGACCACGCCAGCGGCTCGCCGTTACCCAAGCCTTGAACAAAAACCCAACTGGCGATATTCAGGCCGATTATCGCAATCGTCGCCACTGGCCTCCTGACAATCGGATTTTCGTCTCGTAATGGGAACATAGATTCCTCGCATGTCTTGTGAGTGGTATTTGGGAAACCCAAGGCCGTCGCGACACTCGACTCCAGCGCCATGCTAATTGGAGTCCGGGAGAAAAAGAAGCCAAGATCAAGCGAACCTGTAAACGGCGCCACTAGCCGCTATCAATAAAGGTCGACCGGATCGACGTCTATAGACCAACGGACTCGCTTGGCTTCATCAAGTTCCGAAATCAACGGCAGCAGTGACTCGATAAGTCCGTGCAGCAGATTGCGCCTGGCGGATTGAAACAGCAGTTGATAACGCTGCCGTCCGGCTCGCCGCGCCATCGGTGCGGGAACCGGCCCCAACACCAACAATTCGGGCGACGGTCGCTCGTTCGCAAGATCGGCAACTCGCCCCAAGAAGCTTCGCGGCGCATCGATGTCGGTCGCCTCCGCCCGCCATAGCGCCTGATAGGTAAAGGGGGGCAACTGCGCCGCTCGGCGCTCGTCCGTACAGGCTTTTGCAAAACCGGAATAGCCGTCCCTGATCAACACATGAAGCAATGGGTGGCCAGGGTGCCGAGTCTGCAAAACGACGGTGCCCATTCGTTCTTCCCGCCCGGCGCGGCCCGCTACTTGAATAATCAATTGCGCAGTCCGTTCGCCGGAACGAAAGTCGGTGCTGTAGAGGCCGGAATCCACATCCGTGATTCCGACCAGCGTGACCCGCGGAAAATGATGGCCTTTCGCCAGCATCTGGGTGCCGATCAGGATATCCATCCGGCCTTCGTGAATGTCGTTCAAAAGCGTTTCCAATCGTCCTTTGCGCCGCGTGCTGTCGCGGTCAATGCGCACTATGCGGGCGCCTGGGAACAACTCTGCCAACGCGTTCTCCACGCGCTCGGTCCCGAGCCCCAAGGGGCGAAGGTCTTCACTGCCGCAGCCGTTACAAGAACGGGCCAAGGACTGTTCGAACCCGCAGTGATGGCAACGCAGACGCCCGTCACCGGCATGAACGACCAAGTTCGCGTCGCAACGTCGGCAACGGGCGACCCATCCGCAGGCGTGACAAATCAAAGTCGGCGCAAAACCGCGCCGATTGACGAACAACAGCGCCTGCTCGCCGCGGCTCAATGTGTCGGCAATATACGCGATCAGTGCCGGCGAAAGCCCTTCCCGCAAGCGATGCCCTCGAATATCGAGCAATCGGAAACCGGGTTGGAGCGCCCCGCCTGCGCGATGAAGAAGCCGCAAATGCCGATACCGCTCCTGCGATACGTTGCAGAGACTTTCCAAAGACGGCGTGGCCGACCCCAACAGAATAGGAATGTTGAACAGACGGGCTCGCATGACGGCCACGTCGCGCGCCGAGAAGCGGAAGCCATCCTGCTGCTTGAATGAAGTGTCGTGCTCCTCGTCCAGAATGATCATCCCCGGCGACTTCATCGGGGTGAAGACGGCGGAACGGGTACCGAGCAGAATACTCACCTCCCCTCGCTGCATTTGTAGCCAGGAACGGCAGCGCTCGGTTTCCGTGAGCCCGGAATGAAATATCGCGACCGGAACCGAGAAGCGGCTGCGAAAGCGGGCTTGCAACTGAGGCGTCAGATTGATTTCCGGCAGCAAGATCATGATCTGCTCGCCTCGCGCCAAAACCTCCTGCGTCAATTGCAGATACACTTCGGTTTTACCGCTGCCGGTCACGCCTTCCAGCAAGAAAGCGGCGTACGCGCCCATGACCTCCCGAACGGCGGCTATTGCGCGCTGCTGGTCCTCGTTGAGATCGAAAGGAGGAGATTTGAGTGAATTGTGGGCAGGTACTTGCGCTTCCCGGCTCTGGCACCAGCACGCCAAACCTTTCCGAACCAGGCCGTCTACAGCACCGCGCCAGTCCCAATCCAGTTCGCTCAAAAGACTATGAGGAACGCCGTTCGGATGCTCGCGGAGCAATCCGATCAACGCCGCTTGGCGAGGGGCTCTCTTGCATGACTGCGCCGCGAAAGCATAGTCCTCCGTGACCAGGCGAAGAACCCTTTCTCCCGCGAGCTCGGCCGCACTGCCCTTGCGCAACAGGACGGCCAGAGCCGCTGCGACGACCTCACCGATAGGATGGTGATAATAACGGCTCGCCCAGTTGAGCAACCGGAGATCGTCGGAAGACAGCAAGGGATCGCTGTCGAGTATCGCTAACGCCTCCTTCAAACGTCCACGGTCCACCTCCGATTCTTCCGCAATGTCCATCAATACGCCAATTTTTCGGCGACGGCCGAAGGGAACTTCGACGCGGACGCCAAGCTTCAAACTCTGAATATCGGAAGCTGAAGGAGGAAGATAGTCGAACAGACGTCGCAAAGGCACCGAAACAGCGATCTTAAGAATTTTCGTCATGTTCAACGAACTGCCACAAATCCCGGGTAGAATCGGGAAAACCGCAACACGCTTAGCAGAAAAGCAAAATCTTGCTTATCCACAGTTTCTGTGGATAACTTTGTGGAATAAATGTCGGGATGTTGCCGAAAAATGCATGAAGACTAGACTTTCATTAAATTGTAAAGATTTTGACCAAAACTTATTTTTTATAATTTTATCAATGCCTTATTTGGTCACAAAAAAATCTAATCGCGGCAGCACTGATTCAAATTTTTCCTTGACAAACAAATTGAATACACTGTGCATAAGTCGACCGACGACAGCAACCGGAAATCAAGTGTTTAACCATTCTGCAATGAAAGACAACAATCGAACGATGGAGGATCTATGGAGATTTATCATCTACAGGTGTTACGTACCGATGCCTCTGGCATGCCGCTGGAATGGATAGGCTACCAAGAGGCGGCAAAGCTTTATCATCTAGGTGAAGTAGCCTATAGCTGCGGTACCCACCTGTATACGCTGCGGGGTGGCATTAATGCCAAGACGGGGCGCCGCAGTCTCATCGAAGTCAATTCGATCATCGCCACACACCACCACCATAACAACGGCTACGGCATCGATCCCAACTACGTTCCGCCCTTAAGCAATCCTGCCCTATTCCGCCGCGACAACAATCTTTGTCTCTACTGCGGCCACCGATTTCACCATAGCGACCTTTCCCGCGACCACATCACTCCGATCAGCGTCGGAGGCGCCGACACCTGGAACAATGTCGTAACCGCATGCAAGCGCTGCAACAACCATAAAGCCGGACGAACCCCGGAACAAGCCGGCATGCAACTCCTAGCCATTCCGTTCACCCCAACCCACGCGGAATATGTCTACCTACAAGGACGCCGGGTATTGAGCGATCAAATGGAATTCTTGAAAGCGCATTTTCCCCGCAAAAGCCCTTTGCATCAGCGGTTAAGCTAGCGCCTTCAGCTCCCTCAGATGGTCTGCAACATCCGACAAAGAGTACGCGCGCTTCCGGCTAGTGTTTGCCGATTTTGTCCGAACCGACCAGACTGATCGCTTCCCAAAGCATGGAAACCGCCGGCACCAGAATCTGCCCGCGTCTCGCCTGATAAACAGCCAATCCCACCAACAAAAGAAAAAAGGCCGACTGCAAATCCACTAGCCCGCCACTCGCGGTGGTAAGGCTGCGGTCAAATGCATTGAGACCCTTGGTTGCGTGCTGACCCAGCGTGCGGACGGGTGTGGCCGACAAGGGTTTAACGGAAAATAAAGCGGCTTGCTCCGCATACCTTGCAACATCGATTGCACTCGTTTCCGCGGCGTGAAGCAGCAAAACGCTACCGGTAAACGCATTGAGCTTGACGCTGGTAACGCCCGGACATTCGGCTAAACGTTCGGCGAGAGCGGCAAAAAAGGCCGAATCATTGCGCTTTTCGGGAATTCTCAGCCGTAATCGACCGGCTAGCTCATGAACGACAAAGGCCGAGACCATCTTTAGCCTTTCATATCGCTTTCCGCAGCGGCTTGCTCGGCGGCTTCGAATCCTTCCGCTGCGGCCGCCTGCTCTGCCAGCTCCGCTCGAACCTCGGCCACCAGATCTTCGAAGGTTTCGCCGGCTTCAGCCGCCCATTCGCGGCCTTTTTCGAACAGCAGGATGCCGGTCTTCACGGCTGCTCGTGCAACTGGCCGCAGCGCCGGCGCAAGAACGACACCGGCCGCCACCATGCCAAGCCCGATCACAACGCCTTTGGCCACACCGTTTTCAAGAAAATCGCCGAAACCAGCCATCGCTACCTCCCTGGATTCCAGAAACCCCATTGATAAGAAAAAACCTCGGCCGCATAAAAAGCCAAGGGTATTATGCCAGCGGGCCAAGAACCACGAAAAGTTTAAATAAGGGAAAGCTAAACTGACGCGTACGAGAGCCTGTACTCGGGGGTCCGCAGCTTATCGTACTCCGCTCGAATGAGCCTCGGGCCGTACTTCCGCTCGAGACGGCGGATCGTAAAGTGGCTATGTGCCATAACTTGAAAGTGCTGAATGAACACGCTGTTGACCAAAGCGCCGCCGACCGCCCCCACAATCGGGACGATTTCCGCCGCGGCTTTTTCCGAGACCGTTATGCCGAAACGGCTCGAGATCATCATAATAAAATCCACCAACATCGGCGCGCCGGCCCGATTGCCTAGGCCGTTCCGAGCGATATAGCTGGAGGCTGCCGCAACGGGCCGCTCCAAAGCGAGACGCAACCCGTAGTACCCGGCATCAGCCGCATCATCTTCCTTAGTACGCCCACCCAAGGCGAACACTTCGAGACATGCCAGACGGGTCGCGATATCGTCGAGATCTTCGCCCTCGCTGCGGGCGATATCGGCAATCGAACGCAGCATGAGAACGGTCGTAAACGGCAGCTCCACCAGCAAGGCCGGACCGCCTAAAAAACCACCGACCGCGCCGCTCGCGATGCTGAGCAACTTGTAATACACGTCGCGGGATGGCGTCCCCGGCTTATTGTCCAAGCTCGTGACCGCCACGCCCAAAGCCTTCCAAATGGCATTCTCGGCGCAGCGATGCAGTCTCCGGTACCATGGCGTTGGCAAAAGCTTAAGCCCTTTCTCCAAGGGTGTGCCGACCGCATCGGCAAGCCTGACGGCGAAGGCGGGATATTCTAGATGCCGATATGCCCGCTTGAGACTCAAATAGTCTTGGTGCGACAAAGCCATGGGTCTGCCACTCATAATCCGATCGCTCGCTCGGCCCGAACCGCTGTTTGCAAAGAGCGTGAAAATAGCCGCACGAGATTACAGTTATATGACGGCAGCCGTCGAGGGCCATGTTATTACCGCTCCCGTGCCGCCTCATGGAACGCTTTTCAATAAGGCGAGAGCAAATCCCAAAACCATTCTGATCGTACATTGAGGTTGCCGCGGCCAGATCCGACCAACACTGTCAGATGGTTTGAACTGCCACTCCCGATTCGAAGCTGCCATTCGTAGCGGTCGTCCATGCGCCTGATTTTCGGCTAAAGCGGAAGATCGCGGATTGATGATTGCGACTTTGCCTGAACGTCAGCTTTTGATATTGCCCACGTAGCGCTTAGTACCCAAAGCTGCTGGGCCTTATTATTAACCCAGCCTATAAATATAGGCCGGGTTAATCCGGGGCAGGGATGCCCCGGCGCGGCGACCAGCCGCGTGAGCCCAGGCCGGGCGTGTACCGGCCTGGGCGGCGGCCCGAAATACCAGGAGGGTATTTACAGGCCTGATTAATAAGGGCTCAAATGGCAGTTCTCCAGACATACAATCCCTACCCCCTTTTTTACTTGGACAAGGTGTCCTTCGAATATCGGTTTAGTCTCCTCCCGCCCCATAAGGGAGCCGATATTTGGATCGAAATGACGGACAGCCACTTTCATCCTCGGCATCCAAATATTTCAATGATTCGTCGGCCACACCCGCGATAACCTGTGATTCTGGCAAATCCGATTCTTTCATCAAATGCGTTATGGCGAAGAGGCGTTTCGCGTAGGAGGTGACTATGACGAAACACAATCGCAACGTGTATGGGGTAGTCCTACAGCCGTTGACAGTATTGCTTGTCTTTGTGGCATTAGCCTCATCTTCGAGAGCGGACGCTCCAAGACCAGCATTTACCGAACGCGGCATCGAAGGAAGGTGGGGATTTTCGGGGGAGTTCGGGATGATTGTGCCCCCCGCTGCCCCTCAAGCGGTGCCAACGGCCGCCCTTGGCACGGTGATCTTTGATGGCCACGGAGGCTGCGCGGTCACCACGACTGTCAATATCAACGGGACTATCCTCGGACCTCTCACGTCCAAGACGTGCACCCATTCGGTCAATCCCGATGGCACGGGTACCAGTGTCGCCGAGTTCTCGGGAACGGCCTTTGATGGGCCTTCGACAGTCGCGTTTGTGATCGTCGACCGCAATCGCGAGATCCGATTCATCAACACCACCCTCACGGTCGCCGGATTTACCGCCAAGCGGCAGTAGCTAGAGCCGCTCGATAATGGCATCGCATCTCCTGAATGACTCTTCACATCAACACTGTCATGACCGCAAGCTTTAGTTCCTGCACAAACAGCGATAACGGCAACCGCAGCGAAACCATGAAAGGAGGACAATATGGCACGAGTAGAAGGATTTGAGCCGGCGAATAGCGATCAGGTGCCGGTAGATGCTAATGGAAATCCCGTCGCCGTGGGCGTGTGGGGCGACTCCACCACCGGAGTAGGCGTGTTCGGCACGAGCGGCGCTCTCCCTCCTAACGTAGCGAACATCCCTACTAACATCGCCGGGGTGGAAGGCCACAGCATCCAAAATCCGGGAGTATTTGGCCGCAGCATCGAGGGCGAAGGTGTCGCGGGCGAAAGCTTGCAGAGCCTAGGTATGCTTGGCCGAAGTGCAACCGGCACCGGCGTATTGGGCGTTACATTTGTTCCAACTCCCGACGCCTCCGGTGTCTTCGGCTCCAGCACTACCGGTGGTAACGGCGTGACCGGCTTCGTCGGCGAGGCCACCGGCGTGGTGGGAAGTAGCATCAGGGGTACCGGCGTCCGCGGGACTAGCGGCGATGGGGATGGCGTACTTGGTGAACGTTTCGGTGTACCTACCGGCGGCTTCGAAGCCGGCGTACGCGGACTCTGCGATGCCGGGTTCGGCGTCGTGGGCTCCAGCAACTCTCTAGTGGGTGTGTTCGGCTTAGCCGGCACAGAGCGAACAAGAGGCATTGGCGTAGCCGGAGCAGCAGTTAATACCGGCACCGGCGTATCTGGCGTAGCGGGAGAAGGCACGGGCGTGCGTGGCGATAGTGCCTCTGGCTCCGGTGTGAGTGGCAATAGCCGCGGTGGTTTCTTCAGCGCCGGTGTGAGTGGCGATAGCAGCGGTGGTTTCATCAGCGTTGGTGTGTGGGGTACAAGTTCTGCTCAAAGGGGCATTGGCGTGTACGGCAGAGGGGGTGGAGATGGATGGGCAGCATTTCTCGATGGAAAAGTCGAGGTTTTTGGTCCTTTAATCAAGTCCGGTGGTGGCTTCAGGATCGATCACCCCCTTGAGCCGGCGCACAAGTACCTTGCTCACTCATTTGTCGAGTCGGCCGAGATGAAGAATGTTTATGACGGGGTTGCGGCTCTTGACGGGAATGGGGAGTGTTTTGTGGAGCTTCCTGAATGGTTTGAAGCCCTCAATTGCGACTTCCGCTATCAGCTCACCTCTATTGGCGAGCCTGCCCCTAACCTTCATGTCGCTCGGGAGATTTCAAACAATCGCTTCAATATTGCGGGAGGTAAGTCGGGGATGAAAGTTTCTTGGCAGGTAACAGGCATTCGCAAGGATTCTTGGGCGCAAGCACATCCATTAATAGTAGTGGAAGAAAAGCCTGCGGATGAGCAGGGTTATTATCGGCACCCAGAGTCGTACAATCAGCCCCCGGAAAATAGCACTTTTTGGAAGGGGAACTCTGAATTAAGGCTTCAGCTTGCGGCGCAACAGGAAGGCTTATTCAGCAAAGAGATTGACCAGCTACGAGCCAGACAGATGGCATCTCCAGAAGAGCCATCGAAGATCGACCGCGCCCGCCTTGAGGAGGAGTGGCGACGGGTGGAGGAGTTAGTGCAGCGAATGGGCCAGCCGACCCTGAGTAAGGATAGCGAGTAACCGAGGGCCTCGGAAAGCCACCACAGGCAGGACACAAAGTCCGCGCACGAAACGGACGGTCACGTCTACATCGGTTTCACTTTCGATGTAGGGTGCGTTGCGTGCACCCTGCATCGTCGAAC
Organism: Methylocaldum sp. GT1BB; assembly: GCF_051027545.1. NCBI lineage: Bacteria > Pseudomonadati > Pseudomonadota > Gammaproteobacteria > Methylococcales > Methylococcaceae > Methylocaldum > Methylocaldum sp. GT1BB. Next base: position 819,862 of record NZ_CP194902.1, read on the forward strand.
CGTATGCAGCGCACAGTATCTCCTTCATCATTTTCTAGCTTTTAGCTCCCCTGAGTACATTCCGCAAATATTTGCGGAATCTCGACTGATTGGCTTGATTGGCGGGGTTGTCCTGCAGGTTGCCTATGCCGCAAGACTTCCCTGAATGTACTTAGAGCGTTTTCATCTCGCTCGTACGGCAAAACAGGCTTGGCGGACGTCGTTGGCGCCTTCGGCTCGGGTGAATGGATTCAAGCATTCGTAGGTCGGCAATCCTTTCCCAATCGCAAACGGTCGCTTTAGTCGCGACCCTTCCGACGAAGACGCTCGGCGGGACGTGTCGTCGGGAAAGGATTCCCGACCTACTCGCTGAGTACATTCCGCAAATATTTGCGGAATGTACTTAGCCCTGCCTGTCAGCGCCCAAGCCTAACTGTGCGTATATCGACTCCTCCCCGAGCGCAAGAAACCGATCGATAGGGATGGCGACAAGGAAGCGCATGCAGTCGTATATCCGGCATCTTGAAGTGGGCTCTTGGTGGCCCGTGCCGACATGGAATCTGCGCACGGAGCGCCAATCGCTACAAGCGGCACGCGAGCTGCCGGCAAAGTTATCGGCGTCAATCCGTGTGGGTACAACCCTCTTAGCCATGATGGGCGATCGGTCTCAAAGCAAGCGAGTGAATAGGACATCAAAACTCTGCGAACATCATTGTCACGAAGCCACGGCATAGGCGCTGCGCGCCAGCTTGCGCCGTGGTCGGCACGGCGGCCGCTATAGGGATGGCAGCCCGCAGCGCGGCGTAACAGTTCCGCATCAACTTCGAAATCTTTTGATCACACTCCATGGTTATCCTTGAACGTGTTTATCGGACTATCGAAGTCTCCAATAGCGATCATCCAAGGCCCCGGTACCGGAATGCCGCTTTTCTCTCGGCCTTGACCATTGGCCGATAGAGACACGTGACGAAATGTAGTTCACGGAAACATCAAGAAATGCGCATAGGATCGCCCCGGTACACGTATAACCTGGCTTGGGGATTAATTCCGATACCCCGCAGCGGGACTTGACGGGTATTCGGTCGCAAGGGAAAGTGCGCCGATAAACTCGAACGAGCCGGCCTTGGTCGCGCTGGACTCCGAGTCATGCCCCAAATTGAACAAATGCAGAAAGCGAATATGGAAAAAGCCATCGAAAAGAAAAGACGCCCGACGAAATCTCGAAAGAGAAATCACCGCCAGGGCGAAACGGCCGGCACCCACCTGACGGCCAGCGTACCCCGCGCCTATTCGAACGAAACCGCGGCGGCCGTTCAAACTCGCTTAAGAGAACACCGCTTCGATCACGCTGAATTGATCTGTATCACCGATCCGGAAGATCGGCTGCTCGGGTGTGTCGTTCTGGAGGATTTGATCGCCTTGCCCGCGGAGACGCCTATGGGAGACGTTCTTAAGGCACTGCCCATGGTTCGCGTAGACGAAGATCAAGAGAAACTGGCGTCCTTGGCGCTGCACCATCGGCTGACCGCGGTTCCCGTCGTCGACCATGGCGGACATTTCCTCGGCGTGGTACCGCCCCTGGCGCTGATGCACATCTTGCGACATGAGCACGTGGAAGATCTGCACCGCCTCGCCGGGATCAAACGCGAGACGCATCAGGCGCGGGAAGCTATGGAATCGGCCCCGCTGCGGCGAGCGCGGGACCGGTTGCCGTGGTTGATGCTCGGACTGGTGGGCAGCGCCTTGGCGACCCAGGTCGTTGCGCAATTCGAGGCACAATTGCAGGACCGGATCGCTATCGCCTTTTTCATTCCGGGTTTAGTTTATATCGCCGATGCCATCGGCACTCAGACCGAGGCCATTGCCGTACGCGGGCTATCGCTCTCTCATGCGAACCTCCGCTCGCTGCTCGGCGGGGAAATGCGGACCGGCCTACTGATCGGCCTTACCTTGGCTGCCGTCACTCTCCCTATAATCTGGCTGATCTTCGGGGACTTTTATCTGGCGCTGGCGGTTGCCGTGGCGTTGTTTTCGGCCGGCTGCGTGGCGACGACGATCGGGCTCTTTCTTCCGTGGCTGTTGGGGGAGTTGGGAACGGACCCCGCCTACGGCAGCGGCCCTCTCGCAACCATTCTGCAGGACGTCATGAGCCTTTTGATCTATTTCGCCGCGGTCAACCTCTTTTTATTTTAGAAAGCGGCAGGGAATGCAGTGACTTCGCTCAACCCGGCTTAAGCGACCTTGCCACCCCCCTCCGCCGGTTGCGAAACCGACGATCTTGCTCAGGCTACGATTTATTTCCGTTACGACGCTGTTCATCTTTTGGCAATAACGCTTTAATGACCCTCCGGGATCGACAGCGTCAAGGATCGGTCTCAAGGCCATCAGCTGATCTTTTGGCAATCCGGAGCCACAATGTATGCATCCACACATCGGTCTAGATCATCTCACAGGCTACCGCTTTCAGATCATCGAGCTCAGCGCGGACACCAACACGGTACTGCTCCACTACGAAGAAACCGCCTGGCCGCAGGAGGTCGAACCCACCCGCCGGATGGCGTGGACCGAATTCGTCGATCATCTTATCCAGGGCCACTTTGAAATCCTGCGAGATCTCGCCCAGTCGGACCGGTGAAAATGGTTGTCGCGAAGCCCGTGCGGCATGCAGCCTCGTTATCGGAATCGAGGTGACAGGCTGCTCCACGGGAATGGGGCATTCGCGTTTATCGCCGGTTTCGCCGATCGGCGATCACGGGCCCGTTAATCCGTCTTACGGGCTGCCGATGCCTCTCGCCCCATCAGAAAATTGGCGATGCGAAAGAGCTTCTGCCGTCCTTGGGGCGGAGAAAGCCCCCGAGTCAGAGGGAAAGCCAATTCCGCCAGTTCTTCCGCGCGCTCTCGTGTGAGCGTGGCGCAACGCCGCCGGTACTCGATCAGTGCGTGCCGTTCGGAAGGGGTAAGGGAAAAAGGCGGGGGTTCCGCCTCGGAATAGTCGTCGATGACGGCGGATTGTCCGGCATCCGGCCGATAGACCACCACGGTGCCGGCCGAGATGTCGCCTAGCCGTTTGTTGTCGGCGTTGCACCCCATGGCGATGAGCCCGAACGCGTAGCCGACCGGCAAAGCGTCGACAAAGCGCAAGGTGTTGCGGATGAAGGCGGCATCCCAGCCCGCCGGCGTTCCGTCTTCGCGCAACACCGCCAATTTGCACAGGCGTTTTCCCGGCGTAGCGCCGTCGTTCAAGGCCTCGAACGCGATGTTGTAAAACCAGCCGAGGACGAAATAAGTCAGTATGACAAGACCCTGCCCCAATGCGCCGAAATACCGCAGCAGCACCACGGCGCACACGAAAATCAGAAGACGTATCAGGGCGTCGATCATAAAGGCGCGCGCCCGCGCCGCCGGCCCGGCGACACGAAGTCGAAGCTCGCAGCCCTCCGGGGTGGCGACGGATCGGACGGTGTCGAGCGGGGCGGCGGAGACGGTCATGGCGTCAAGCGATGAAGATGTCTTGATAAGCCTTGTATGTCGAACAGATCAACACCGGCATTAGGACCAACCAACCCAAGCCGACGGGAAGCGTCGCGACGATCGCCGCAACCAAGCCCACGATACCGTAGACCAGGAACGGCATGATGTTGCGGAGACACCCCCGAAAGCTGAGCCCCATGGCCTCGACGGCGCTCTTGTCATGAAATACGACCAAGGCCGGCGCGAACCACATGGCCATGAGCAGCGGAACCAGAAGGGCGAATGCGAGCAAGGAAGCCACGAGCACCATCATGATATTCGACGCGTCCGGCGGCGTTCCCGCGAAAATGCTCATCGTACCGGAGCCGCCGAGTACGACCACGAACACTCCCCCCGCGACCACAAGGGCTCCCAAAAGGTACAGCAAACCGACCAGCGCGAGCTTTCCGAAATTGCGCTGGAATCCTTCGAACAAGTGGCCAAAGGCGAGTCCCCGCCCTTGTTCGAGAGAACGGCATCCCAGCATCAACCCGCCGGTCAGCACCGGGTAGACCAGGCTGGACAGCAGATTCACGACCGGAATCAAGTTGATGACGATACTCAGCAAGAACATGACGACGACAATTCCGATCCAGGTTCCAGGTGCCTCCTTGAACAATCCCCAGCCTTCGCTCAACCATGTCCAGCCGCGCCCGGCATCGTTCCGATTCGGCTTTTCCAGAAGCACGCCGGAATTCTCCGGAACGGGATCGGCCACTCGCGACCTGGGAGCCTGAAAAGGATTGTGGGAAGCATCGTCGGAAGACGGATCACGACCCGTTGTGTCCATAGGAACCTCTCTTCTTTTTGGTTTAGTTAAAAAACGCCGCTACGCTTCATGTCCCAGTAGCGGTTAACGAGCGCCACCGGCAGTTCCGCCGGGGCGACATCCAGTACGGCGACACCCTGGGCGCGCAAGGCGGCCAATTGCCGCCGGCGCTCGCGGCGGTAATCCACCGCCGCCGCATAGGCCAAGGCGCCATCCAAATCGGTTACCGGCTCATGGAGGAGAGCGTCCAAGGACGTTTCCCTCAAATTCGCCAGGAGCACCAGATGCCGCCGCCGCAGAATGGCGAGGGCCGGCGGCAGCGTGGATTCGTCTTCGTCGCGCAGATTGGTGAGGAGCACGATCAGCGAACGTTTGCTCAAGCGCTCGCATAGGGCCTGGCTGGCGATCAGATAATCGGACGTTTGCAGCGAGGGCTGAAGGTCGTGCACGGCATTGAGCAAGCGCTGCACCGTGACGAGCGATTTGCGGGGAGCGAAGTAGCGCGGCTCGGCCTGGGCAAAAGTCGAAAGCCCCACGCCGTCGCCCTGGCGCAAAGCCACGTAGGACAACAGCAGCAGCGCGTTCAGCGTATGGTCGAAATGCGACAGGGCATCGTCCTTGGCACGCATGCGCTGGCCGCAATCCAGCAGAAACACGATGTTCTGGTCTCTTTCGTCCTGATACTCGCGGGCGATGGGCTTGCGCTTGCGGGCGGTGGCTTTCCAATCGATTTGCCGCAAGGCATCGTCGCGGCAGTATTCCCGCAACTGGTGGAAGTCCAGACCCTCGCCGCGCCGCCGCCTGCGCAGAACGCCGATCTGGGACAAGCGGTTATCGGTCGCGAACACCGAGTATCGAGTGATTTTTTCGAAATCCGGGTAAACCCGCACCGTCTCATCGCCGCCGACCCGGTACTGGGTCAGCCATAGGCGCAGCGGCGAAAGAAGCCGCAACTCGATCCCGCCGAAGACATGGGGCCCCCGTTCCAGGGGCTGCGCCATATAGCCGAGTTTCGCCCAATGGCCGCGCGACAGCTTGAAAAACAAGGGCAAGCCTTCTGCGGAAAACGTCTCGGGATGGCGGTCGAACACCCAGCCCGCGACGCTGCGCTCGGGGCTGGCGAGGCGGAGACGGACCGTTTGCGTTACCCCTACGGGCCATGCATCCTCGATTTCCCGCTCGACCCGCACCGGATTGCGGCGACTGAGGGCCAACCACCCGTCCGCCAGTGCCGCGCTCAGCAGCGCCGCCCCGGCGAATTGCCAGACCGCAAGCCATGACGGCCACACCGCCACGAACACGGCGAGACCGAACCAGGCGGCGAGCGCGATCAAAAGGACGCGATGAGGCAGGAGCACGAGAAACCCCGGTCAGAAGCGCGGCGAGGGAACCTGGTCCAGCAGCGCCCGGAGCAGCGTGTCGGCACTCGATCCCTCGATATCCGCCTCCGGAGAAGTCGCCACGCGATGGCGCAACGCCGGCAAAGCCACCGCCTTGATATCGTCCGGCGTGGCGTAACTCCGCCCCGACAGCAGTGCGCTGGCGCGGGCCGCGCGGACCAAAGCGATGCTGCCTCGGGGACCCGCGCCGATGGACAGGCGCGGATGCTCGCGGGTAGCTCGGCTTATCGAAACGGCATAGCGGAGCACCCGGTCGTCCACCTCCACGTGGGCCGTCAACCGCTGCAGCGCCGCCACTTGTTCCGGGCCGATCAGGACCGCCACGTTATCCACGGCCAATTCGCCCCCGGACCGGCGCTCGATCACCTGGCGGGTGAGCGCCAATTCTTCCTCCATATCGGGGTAATCGATGCGTATCTTGAGCAGAAACCGGTCCAATTGCGCTTCCGGCAGAGGATAGGTGCCCTCCTGTTCGATCGGATTCTGGGTGGCCAGCACCATGAACGGTTGAGGGACCGCCATCGAGCGGCCTTCCAGAGTCACCTGGCCTTCCTGCATCACTTCGAGCAGCGCCGCCTGGGTCTTCGCCGGAGCGCGGTTGATCTCGTCGGCCAGCAGGAGATGGGTGAAGACCGGCCCTTCGCGGGTAATGAACTGGCTGCTGCCCATATCGAAGAAGGTATGGCCGACCACGTCCGAAGGCATGAGGTCGGGCGTGAACTGAATCCGCGCGAAGCGTCCGGAAAAGGTCTTCGCCAGCGCCTTCACCAGCAGCGTCTTGCCCAGACCGGGCACGCCCTCGAGCAGCACGTGCGCGCCGCAGAGCAAACCGATCAGCACCTCGTCGATCATACGCTCCTGGCCGATCAGCACCTTGCGGAGCTCGGCACGAATCGACCGGAGCAGCACTCCGGCCTTATCCACTTGTTCATCGAGCAAACGGGTTACCGCCATAAATCCTCACAATCGTTGTTTAGCCCATATTTCTCACACCCGTCCAATCGCAAACGGTTGCTTTAATCGCAACCCTGCCTACTGCGGACGCCGTCCCAGTTGCAAACAGAGGCCATAGGATGCGGTGAGGAACGAACCGCATCGTTCGCGAGCGATGCGCCTCCTTCGTCGGCACATCCTACAGCCCTGGCGCGCCGGCTCGACGTAGTGTCAGCTACGCCTTCGCCGCCGCTCGGTCCGTGCGGCACGCCACAGCGGCATCTCAACGCCCTCGCTACGAAGGGGTGTGAGAAATACGGGCTAGTTCTTGCACCGTGCGCACGCGATCGACGAAATGCCGCGGCGAAAGCTTGTCCGGTGCGGCCAAGACCGCCGTCACCCGGTTCTCGGGAATCCCGCTCATACCGGAGAGAATTCTCGCCTGTTCCGACTCGGAGACCTGCGCGATGTGCGGATGCCGCTGAAGAACATGTCTACGTAACTCCTGCCTGACCACATTGTCCCAGTGAGCCCGCCCGTCTTCGCCGCGACGCCAGACGGCGCGTCCGACGGCGGAAAGATGCTCGATCAGGCTGCGCCTCGCCGGATTCGGCGACGGCAGCATCCCGCCGAACCGCGGCACGATACGCCAAAGCCAGGCCGCGATCAGCAGCGCGCCGCTGATCAGCGCCATCCACGCGGATTCGGCCAGCCATTCCCAAAGCGTCGGAACCTCGAGCCTGGTAGCCAGACGCACTTCGCCCTGCGGCTGGTAATGCCGCATCAGCCCCCAGATCAGTTCGGCGTGATCGTGCTCGCCGATCCGCCGATTGGAGAGAAACGTGAAGCCGTCGAGTACCGTAATCCGGCCTTGGCCATAGTCGTAATGCAGCACGGTGCTGCGCGTATCGACCACTCCCGCTTTCCAGACCGGTGCCGGGTCGGTCGGCACCAGACCCCAGCCGTTTGACCCGAACGTCCTTTGCAGCCGCAACGGCTGGTCCCGCGCCGGAAGACGCACTTCAACCGTATCCGGCTCGTCGTCGGACCGCGCATCCGAAGGTTCGCACATCTGCGCTCCATCCTGTTCGTCCTCCGCGCCGTCTTCCTCCGTAGCGGCGGTTTTCTTGGGCTCGATCTTCGGGGGTTCGTACCATCCGATCCCCAGACGCTTCAGGATGGGGTCGTCGACTTGGCGGTATTCCGCCGCAACGATCAAATAGCCGCCGCGGCTCACCCAATCGAACAGGGCGTCGGCGCGGCGAGCATTGACGTAGATGCGGCGGCCGCGATCCAGCAGCAACACCCCGCCCGGCGTCAGCTCATCCAATACCAAGGCATTGCTAACCCGCGCCACCGGTCGCCCGAGCCGCCCCATGAGACGGTCGAAAGCCAAATAAGGGTCGCGCCGAGCCTCCTTGCCCGGTTTCTCCCAAGTCGTGACCGGTACGTAATCGAAGTTGGAAAAAAACCAGGCGGCGCTCAGCGCGACCAGCACCAGAACCCCCGTCGAACTCCAGATCACCGTTCGGCTCAGAGGTAGTGAAAAAACCGTCGCGAGCGGTCGGAGTCCGCGCCGAGAAGCGGAGGCGTACAAGGGGGTACGTTGAGCATCGCAGGCGCGGACTTGGGTCGCGCAGTAGGTTTTTTTACTGCCTCTCATATATTAGTCCGCGAAGTGATCAGACCAGCGGTCGCAGAGATCGGCGAGTTGCGGCACGGGCGGCGCGGCATGGGCGTAAGCCGCGAGCTTCCAGGCCAGCAACAGCTCGGCGAAATAACGCTCGCCGGCCTCGTCGATGCGCCCCCGTATCCGGTCCAGGCAGTTGCCTTCGGTATCCCCCGGGCGGAAGTCGACATAAGCGCGATGAATCAGGGAAACCAGCGCCCCGCGGTAAAGCAGCGAAAGTGCGACGGCATGTTCTCCGGCTGCAAGGTGCCGTTTCGCTGCGGCGACCAGATCGGCCGGCAGCGAGTCCGGCCGCACGTCCAGTCCGAACAGGGTTTCAGGAACGCTGCGGACGGCAGGACTCCGGATCAGCCATCTCTCGCGGTAGCGATAAAGCAAAACGATCAGGCCCGCGGCCAGAACAGCGGCTGCGACAAAGCTGAGGCTTCGGATCGCCTTCGCCATCCACTCGGCAAACGTCTTCAACAGCTCCAGCGCACTGGAATCGTCCGATGGCGACTCGCTCTCCGAATCGCGGTAGCGCCACGTCCAATCCTGAACTTCCCGGCCGAATACCGGATCGGCCAACACCTCCCGAATCGCCCGTTCCGCTTCGCCGGTCTCGGCGACGCTCGCGGGAGGCTGGTCCGCGAAGACTTCACCGGGAGCTTGAAACCAGAACAGGCCGGCGAAACAAAGACACGCCATCATCAGGGCCGCTTTCCGTGGAGTCTCCTCCCGCCCTTCCGATTCCGCCTCGATGCGCCGGCTCAGACGGCGAAAACCCAGCTCGATGTCCCAGCCTTCGAGTTCGTTGCGGCGATTGAGATACAGCGTGAAGCCGGCGGCGACGTAGAACGGCTCGATCAAAGTCTCCCCCGCCAGATACGCGAGGTCGGACAGCACCAAGAGCCAGGCGTCCGATTCGCCGTGAAAAAGAGCCGCCCAGTCGAAAAGCGGCTCGATCTCCCGCGGCCGAAACAGTTCGATCGAAAGGATCAGCGAAATCTGGAGAAATGCCGAGAAATGCGCACAGAGATAGGTGAGCCACACCGCGCATCCGCGCGTCTTGCTATCGAGCGCCCGGCGCCGAGCCGCCGCCGCTCGCCCGCGCTGGCCCTCCAGTTGCGCGATGGGAAGATGAAACGAACGGGCCAAGCTGAAACGCCCTAGGGTCAGCCCCATGAGCAAGCCGGAATTCCGGATGAGTCCCGGCAGCGACCGCCAAATCTCCCGCGTGCTCGGCGCCCGTCCGAACGAGGCTTCCGCGTAGACCTTCAACAGTATTCGATCGAACAGCGGCTTGAACCACCACACGCTGATCGCGGCAACGGCGGGCCACTGCCACAGGAGAAGAAACACGATCAGAGCGAACGGCACCATGGTGGCGAACCAGGCACGATAAACCGGCCGATGCCAGTGCCGCAGCACAACCAATCCCAGATCCAGGGCCTCCCAGGGCGTGCGTCGGCGGAGATCCAGACAGAGGCGCTCAAGCTGCACGGCGGCTTCGTCCGACGAGAGAAAAATAGGCCAGCAGCGAGAGCCAGAATGCCATCCCGACGCCGTATTTGAGCTCCACGGGAAGCGTTCGGATCGGCGACCAGAACGCTTCCACGAAAGCGGCGCAAAAAGTCAGTCCGGCCGCTGCGTAAAGGAGATGCACCGCCCGCTGCGCCGCCCGCTTGACCGCATCGGCGCGGCGGAGTCTCCCCGGCGCAATCAGGGCCAGTCCGATTTTCAGGCCGGCCGCACCGGAGAGTACGGCGCCTATCAGTTCCGGCGCGCTATGCCCCGCGACGAAGCCCCAAAACGTCTCGATATAGCCGACTTGCGTCAGATGCCCCGCCACCGCGCCGATCACCAGCCCGTTATAAATCAGGAAAAATACGCTCCCGAGGCCGAAAGCGATGCCTCCCGCAAAGCACTGGAAGTCGATGCGCACATTGTTGGCAATGTAGAACCCCAGCATCATCACGTCGTCGGACGCATCCCGAGGCCGCCCCAGCCGTTCCGCGGTCGGGGCGTACATTTCTTCCACGGAACCCACCGTTTCCGGTGAGAGCAGGAAATACACGCCGTCCGGATAAAACTGAAGCACGGCGAGAGCGAGAAACAAAGGCAAGAAAAACAGCGCCGCCGAAGCCCAGACCAGCCGGGCCTCGCTCCGGACCAGAACCGGCAAATCGTGCAACACGAAACGAAGCCACCGGCCTCCCCCCGCCCGGCGGGCGCCATAAATGCGCTGATGGACCGCCAAGACCCGGTCGCGCAGCGCATCGAGCAGAGGCTCCGAATAGCGGCGGTCCCGCGCCAGGGACAAATCCCGGCACAGCCCCCGAAACTGACGCGGCAAACTCTCAACCGTGATCGCCGCCGGCCCCGGCTCGGCACCCGAAGCATCGCTCCGCTCCCCCTTTCCGCGAAGCCCGCCCGCCAGCCACCGATCCCACGCGTCCCAATCCGCTCGCCGCGTTTCGATGAATTGATATTCCTTCACATCCCGGTCCGAAAAGATTTGAAGGCTTAGTTTAGTCCAGGTGGGCGATCTTGGCCGCCGACCATGCTCGTTCCCAAGCTCCCGCTTGGGAACCCGGCCTCGGAAGCTCCGGCTTCCACTAGCCCCCTAAATGAACGACTAAACTCAAACCCATGCCCCGTAGCCGCTACCATATCCTGCAAAATCAATCGCCCCACTTCCTAACGGCAACGATCAACCACTGGCTGCCGCCGTTCACCCGCCCGGAAACGGTGAATATCGTGCTGGATTGCTGGCGGTTCCTGCAACGAGAATCCGGCCTCCAGCTCTACGGCTACGTCATACTGGAAAACCACCTGCATCTCGTCGCCGCTTCGCCCAATCTGAGCCGGGATATGCAGCGCTTCAAGTCCTACACGGCCAGGCAAATCGTCGCGTACCTTGAGCAGCGTGGATCGGCCAAAATATTGGAACTGCTGGCGCTATTCAAGCGACATCACAAAACCGAGAGCACCTATCAGATTTGGGAAGAAGGCAATCACCCGCAACTCATCGAATCGGAAGCGGTCATGCGGCAAAAAATGGACTACATCCACCAGAACCCCGTCAAACGCGGCTATGTGGATCAGGCCGAGAGCGTTTTTCGCCGCAGCATAGCGGTGTGAATTGGGAACTCGGCACCCTGAATGCAGGCACAAATATGGTTGTAGGTCGGCAATCCTTTGCCGGCAAAGACGTCGGGAAGGGATTCCCGACCTACGGCAGCCTGGGTCGCACACCACACCGGAAAATGCTCGAGCATTGGCGCGATTCCAGCGCGGAACTATGCCAGCCAGGAAGGTTTGATCGAAGTGGTGCGGGCGTGGTGAGTTGACCATGACGCAGGAGCTTCGACGGGAGAGTTCCCAAGCGGGAGCTTGGGAACGAGCGAAACTATATTTGCTGAAATGGACGCAGCCGAAGTCAAAAAATAGAAGCCTGACCCCGTCATATGCGTAAGACTTCTTGTGCTCCCTTCTCGTGAACCGCCCGGTGCGGACCCGTATGCCGTGGTGGTGTGGGGACTGGGGGTTAGAAACCCCCGGTTACCCGGTTAGACTCTAATGATTGCGTGGCATGCCTCATGTCGCTATCACATCCCCCGCCTCCGGAAGTATTCTCGTAGCCGCTGGTATTGGACATCTTGCACAAGCTGTGGCGCCGCCTGCTCGATCTCGTCCAAACATTGCCCCAACTCCCGAGGAGCCCACTGTTGGTCGGCAATCACAGCATCCAGCAGGTGCAGTGCGTCCGCTGGGTATCTGCTGCACAAACCTGATTCGTGCAGCAGATGTACGACGTAATGCGGATGCTCAATGGGTTGCAGCCAGTCTTGCATCGCAGCCAGTGCAACTGGGAACTCAGAGCCGGCAGCAATGATCAGCCGGGTCAATGATTCGGCGATTCGCTGCGTGGCGAGCTCGCGTGACTTCGGCCAAACGTGTTGCCAGAACGGCTGGACGCGATTCTTCCAATAGTCTTCGCGCTGGTCGGCGGCACCTTCAAGTGCCTGCGATAGCGCTTGTGCGCACTCTTCCAGCCCTTCTTGAGGCAGCGCTCCAATTGCGGCTCGGAACTCATCTACAGTGTAGCCATCGGTTAGGCCGAGTGCTGTATAAGTCAGGAAGGCCGCGAACTGCTGACGGTGTTCACCCAAGTCGGCGTAGCGGTTTGCGCTCTCCAGGAACTGCGGTTTGAAGGCAATCAACAAGGGCTGGTACAAACGTGGCGACCAAAGGAAACCTTCCCACACTGCCTTCGCTTCGCCGGGGCTGTCCCATCTGAACAACGGCAGTAGGTATTGCTCGGTCCAGGTTCGATCCACGCGGAAGAGTGCGATCAAGCGCGAACCCAGCAGCACACGGCCGTGCCGGAATCTGGCCACCTGCACATCGCAGATTTCAGTGAAGAATGGCTCGACGTCAGCTGGAAGCTGATCGTCGTCGTTCGGATTGCGTTTGAACCAGAGGTTGATCAATGCCTGCGTGACATGCCCGACTGGGTGATTGATGGCGTCGGTGACAGGATGGTCAATCGGCTCCCCATTACGAGTCATGCCGGTGCCTGCTTCGAGTGGCAGGGCCAGAACTCGGCGGCACAGGTTCAGCAGAATTTCCTCGTGCTGGTTGATCGACTTCGAAACCGTTTCGATCCACCACGTCACGCCGTGGGCAACTTCCTGAAGAACGGTATCAGGTATGGTCTGCACCAAAGGCGCGGCGTATCGCCAGGACCGCAACACCATGCCTTCTTCGCTCCAGACTTGCAGGGCCTCGCGCCATCGGCCGGCGGGCCACACGCCATCCCGTGCCAGATCACATAGCGCGTACAGGCTGTGAAAGAAGCGGGTGCGGCAAACGTCGCGCCACGTATCTTCGTAGAAAGGTCGCCGTTCGGGCAGCGGCTTTGTGAGCCATTGAACGAGCTCATGCCGCTTTCGAGGTGCAATGTCGACATCACGGCTTTCTTCATAGTCCGGATCGCCGGTGCCACTCATCCAGCGGGAGAACTCGTCACGCTCGTTGGCTGCCAACCGCCATTGCGGGTAGGCATTGGATAGTTCCGCCAAGCGTGCCGCCGCAGGTCCTCCCAGAGCGAGGCCCGATGCGTTCAGTTTGGCCAGATGCAGCCAGACGGAGCGAGCCACCAAATCTTGCCACCGCTCCGGTTCCAGATCATCTCGGTACATCTCGCGCGGCGGGCCGGCCAAGATGGCGGACTCCAGACGTTCCTGAGTGGCCCCTGTCAATTGTCGCCCCTGCAGAACGAACAGTCTGTACACCTCCCGCCCCGTATCCGTGGACCACAGCCACCACGCGCCATCGGCTAGCAGCCAGTCCACCCATTGTTCGGGCGGGACGCAGTGATCCTGGCTGGCGGCAAACAGACCCAGTCGCTTGAAGGTGGGATACGGCAACTCGAACCAGGACTGAGCAATGCGCGTCGCGCGCGCACTGTCGTTGGCGCGAAGCGCCAGCCACGCATCGCGCAGCAGTTCGATCAGGCTCACCCAGTCGCGGAAACCACGGTTCTGCCAGTGCGGCGTAATGGATGGCAGATCCCAGTGCGATCGGTCGCTGCGGTCATCGGCCTCGCCCAGCTCGCGCAATAAGTCCAGCGCATCGCGCAGCAGTTGCTGGAAATCCTCCAGCAACTGCGGCAAGGCGGATGTCCAGTGCTCGTCGGCAAGGTCGCGCAGGGCCGAATGCACATGATCGGCGGCCAGCACCAGCTCCCAATCCACCAGTTGCCGCAAGCGCATGGGTTCGTCCGCACTTTCTTCTTCATCGCCCCAGCGAAACGGCTTCTTCAAGGCCACCTGGGGTGCGAGCAGCTCGCGCAACTCCAGGCGCAGCGTGGTGGTCAGCCCCTCCCGCTTCAGCCGATCTTTCCAGCGATAGAGATCGGGGTCGTGCCACGATGATTTCACCCGGCCGCTAAGCAGCAGGCGCCACAACGTGCGCATCAAGAGGCCAGGAATAGCCTTGGGCGCCTGCGAGCGGATTTCATCCAGTTCGGCGGTCTTGCCGTCACGCTCCAGCGAGGCCAGACGATCCAGCTCGTGCTCGATTAGCCATAGCCATCGATCGTGCATCCGGCCGCCACGTTGCGCAATCCAGAGGATCAGCCTCGGGTCATCCAGATGGCGCGTGAGCCAGCGGGCCAGATGAAACATCGCGTCGTCCCACTGGCTACCGACGACACCACCGGAAGCCAGCAGCATCGGCGGCGCACGGTCATAGGGCGCAGGCCGGCGAATCAGGCTGAAGCGCAGTTTGGCGTCTGTCTCGTCGCGCGGCGGCACGTCGAAGCGGGGCAGATCGCGGTGACGAAAGCGCTCGTCCGAGAAGGCCTCCAGCAACCAGTCCAGCGATGGGACAGGGTTGAAGTCGGCAAAACGCTTGGCCGGCAGCCCAGACTTATCCGCCAAGACCCACAACATCCGGCCCACGAAATCGTCCTGTTGTGTGCTCGCCGAAGGCCGTGCTAGGGCATGACTGACGACGATGCGCTCTTTGCCTAGTGCGCCATCGCGGTATATGTCCGCCCAAGCGTGCAGGGTTTGGTGCAGCGCTGAATGGCCATTGCTGGCGGTGTGTACGTGGTAAAGGATGGGTGTAACGCCCTTGGCTTTCCACTCGATGGTCTTGCCACGCTCCTGCCCTGGCTCGCAATCGGCCAGCGCCCAGGCCTGCGGCGTGACTTCGCCCAGCATCCGGTCGGCGGCCAGAGCATCCATCATGTAGCGCAGCACCGGGTCGTTGATGCTATAGCCCACGAAGCAGACCACGTAGTTGCGGAACAGCTCGCTCACGAAGCGAGCAGCCCAGCGTTCGGTCAGATAGGCCAGGCCGAAATCGCCACTGGTGACCACCAGACGGTTCAGGGCCGTGTCGTCCGCCTTCTCGGGCAGCAGGCCGTGCAGGTAGACCAACCCATTCCAGCGGCTGTTCTTCGGGATAGGCAACATCGGCGCTGCATAGGCCTGGAAGGCTTGGCCCGTGCGTTTGGCCGCCGCATGAAAGACGCGGTCGAAGTTGGTAGTGACCAGCCGCAACGCGCCCTCACGGCTGCGGCCGAGCCTCAACAGCGCTGCCTGAGTATCAGTGGCGCCCTTGCGGCGCAGGCTCGGTTTCAGTGCCTGTGCCAGCGCACGGCGAACAGCCAGACGTTGCCCCGGCAGGCGCCTCTCAAGCAGGTCGAGCGTGGCATCGAACTGCCCACGGTCTGAGGACTCGCGCTCGATGTCCGTAGGCGCGGTACCGTTCAGCCGGTAGATCTCCTCCACCAGCCCCTTGAAGCCCGGCAGGCCGGCAGGGTACGAGATACCTGCACCGCAGAAAAACACCACACGTCCTTCCTCGTGCGCCTGCAAGAGCGCATCCGGAATATCAGGACCGTGGGTGATGAATTGCATTCCTTCAGCTTCCTACCCAGCGCGCACGTGCATGCGAGCAACTGAGATCTCAGAGGGTCTAACAAATAATTGAGCGGTTTCTGTTTATCATCCGCGATGCTTTTACCAAACATCCTCCCGCCAGACAACGCGCCCTCGATTTTCATGGTGTATCCTTCTGTCTATTGTCCCGTACCGCAAGATAGGCTGATCTGGATATCCCCGCCAGCTGGTCCCTCCCACCGAGTTGTCCCATCGCTACGAAGCCCTGCTCCTGCAACAGGGCATCGCAAGTCAGCCCAGCCCGCCCTCGAAGATTAGGGTCAGTTCTCATATTCCAGCATGCTGGAATATGAGAACTGACCCTAATCTACAATCCAAAGGGTACCGACACCAACCTTCGCATCTATAATTGCATCATTCGATGCTCCGTTTGTGGTGATGCGATGCGAACAACCGTAACCCTCGATGATGCACTCCTCAGCCAAGCCGAACGTCTGAGTGGCCTGACAGATCGTGGTGCGCTTTTGAAGGAAGCGCTTCGGGCACTCATCGAACGGGAAAGTGCCCGCCGGCTCATTCGGCTGGGCGGCACGGAGCCGCAGCTCAAAGACATTCCCCGACGCCGAGAGCCCGCTGAGTGATTCTGGTCGATACCTCAATCTGGATCGACCATCTGCGATCCGGCAACGCCCATCTCGCCGGGCTTCTCGAACGCGATATAGCGGCGATCCACGACTTCGTCATTGGGGAAATCGCCTGCGGCAATCTCAAAAACCGCCAGGAAATCCTCTCGTTGCTGTCCGCTCTGCCGAAATGCGAACCAGCGACCCATGAGGAAGTGCTGTTCTTCATCGATCGGCATCGCTTGATGGGGCGAGGCATCGGTTACGTCGATGCCTGCCTGCTCGCGGCGGCAACGCTGTCCGGCGCCCGACTTTGGACCGGAGACAAGCGGCTGGCCGCCATCGCCGAGAATATAGGGTGCGCCTATCAACCGAAAGCTGAACAGGCTGGCGGAAAACAATAAGCCACGGGAGACAGTGGGCAATGCCGTTAAGTTAAGGCGAATGACGTCACCCCGACAGGGAATGCCGGGGTCCAGAAGCCATGGATGGCAGAGGCTTGTCACTTCCCTGTGCTCTGGATTCCGGCAATCCCTGCCGGAATGACGAGTTAACTTAACGGCATTGAGGCAATGGGTCGGCGCGTCTGCCCTGCATACATGGGCATCGACCTTCAATTCATCCCCGCCTCACTCCTCCGGGAGCATTTTCCGGAGCGTCGCGACGCTCCGGAGTGCCGAGAGCTTTCGACGGACCTCATTCCGATCTTTGTTATAATCCCGCGGTCCAAGTCTCAAGCACGTCCATTCCACCACCTTCCCCACCCTTAAATGCCCGAGCACATCCTGTTTCTCACCGGCAAGCTGGCGGAAAAGCAGTTGCGCCGCACCCTCGAGGAGATGGAGCCGGAGTTCGGGTACACCGTGCATCAGCTGGGACTGACGGTGGCGGCGCTGATGACGGCGGACATGATCCGGCGGCGGCTCAAGGATACTTTCGGGGCCGACCGGGTGCTGGTGCCGGGGCGCTGCCGGGGCGATCTGGAAGCCTTGTCGAAGGACATGGGCATTTCCATCGAGCGCGGGCCGGAAGAATTGCACGATCTGCCGGAGTTTTTCGGCAAGAAGAAGAAAAAGCCGGACATCAGCCGTTACGAACTCCGCATCTTCGCGGAAATCGTCGACGCGCCCCGGATGGACATCGACGGCATTCTGCGCCAGGCGCGGGACTATCGGAAGGACGGGGCCGACGTGATCGATGTCGGCTGTTTGCCGGAGACGCCGTTTCCGCGTCTGGAGGAAGCGGTCCGTGCGCTCAAGGCCGAGGGGTTTCAGGTCAGCGTCGATTCGCTGGAAAACGACGATCTGCTGAGAGGCGGCACGGCGGGCGCCGACTATCTGCTCAGCCTGCACGAAGAAACGCTGTGGATCGCCGATCAGGTATCCTCGACCCCGATTCTGATTCCCGCCAAGCACGGCGACCTCGATTCGCTGGACCGGGCCATTGAAGCCATGCGGCCTAAGGGCCGCACCTTTATCGTCGATCCGATCCTGGACCCCATCCATTTCGGATTCACCGAGTCGCTGGTCCGCTATCACGAGGTCCGGAGACGCCACCCGGATGCCGAGATCATGATGGGCGTCGGCAATCTGACCGAGCTCACCCATGCCGACACCGCCGGCATCAATGCGACCCTATTGGGAATCTGCTCGGAACTGCACATCAAACAGATTCTCGCCACCCAGGTCAGCAAGCATGCCCGCAAGGCTGTGCGCGAAGCCGATCTGGCGCGCCGCATCCTGTTCGCCGCGCGCGAACTGAATACTCTGCCCAAGCATATCGACGACCGGCTGATGGCGCTGCACGAACGCGCTCCATTTCCGCTCAGCCGCGATGAAATCGACGAAATCTACCGGCAAATCAAGGACCCGAGCTATCGCATCCTGATCAGCCCCGAGGGCGTGCATATCTTTAACCGCGAAGGCTTTCACACCGCCGCAGACCCGTTCGAGCTGTATCCGAAGCTGGGCGTGGAAACCGACGGCGGCCATGCCTTTTATCTGGGGGTCGAACTGGCCCGGGCGCAGATTGCCTGGCAGCTCGGCAAGCGTTACTCGCAGGACGAGCCCTTGCAGTGGGGCTGCCACGTGGAAGCGCCCGAGCCGACCATCGATCCGCACGCCTACAAACCGGCCGGATCGACTTTGCAGAAAACACCGAAAGACGAAGAATGATTCGCGAGACCATCATCACGAGCTGCTCGCCCCAAGGCGCCGCACATATCGCGCCCATGGGGGTGCACGTATTGGACGACGAACTGCTCATCATGCCTTTCCGGCCGTCCACGACCCTGGATAACGTTCTGGCCACCCGCACGGCCGTCATCAATTACACCGACGACGTGCGCGTCTTCGCCGGCTGCCTGACCGGCCGGCGCGACTGGCCGCTGCTTCCGGCGGAAAGCATCCCCGGCCAGCGGTTGGCCGAAGCCCTTGCCCACGCCGAACTGGAACTGCTGCGC
The DNA here is from genome assembly GCF_051027545.1 of Methylocaldum sp. GT1BB. Classification (NCBI taxonomy): domain Bacteria; kingdom Pseudomonadati; phylum Pseudomonadota; class Gammaproteobacteria; order Methylococcales; family Methylococcaceae; genus Methylocaldum; species Methylocaldum sp. GT1BB. The sequence goes on from NZ_CP194902.1 coordinate 838,624, forward strand.
TGGGAGGAGGACGAACTGCGGCCGAAGCTTTACTGCCGAGTCGTCCACGAAGCGAATCACGCCCCGTTCCGCGGCTTCAACCGGGCGCAATATTCGGTACTGGAAGCGGCGATCCTGGTCAGCCGCCTGGCTAGGCTGCCGTGGGACAAGATCGAATCGGAGCTCGCCTATCTCCGCATCGGCCTGGACAAGACGGCGGGACCTAAAGAATTCGAGGCTTGGGGCTGGCTGATGGATGCGGTCGAAGCGTTCAAACACGGCAAGACGGACAAGGCGGCTCCCACATGACCGGCATGCTCGCGAGCGTCGCCAGCCTTGCCGAAGCCCGGCAGGTTCGGGAAATCGGCGTCGACATCATCGATTTGAAAAACCCCGCCGAAGGCGCCCTGGGTGCCCTGCCCGTTGCCGATGTCGGCCGTATCGTCAGCCAACTGGGCCGCGACCGGCCGGTCAGCGCCACCGTCGGCGATCTGCCGATGGACCCCGAGGTCGTGTCGTCCGCTGCGGAAGCAATGGCGGCGACCGGCGTCGATTACGTGAAAATCGGTTTTTTCCCCGGCGGGGACTGGGCTGGGGTCATCCGTAGCCTGTCCTCTCTCGTCCGCCGCGACATCCGTCTCGTCGCCGTCCTGTTCGGCGACGAATCGCCGGAGCTGCATTGGGTCCGAGAACTCGCTACGGCCGGTTTCGCCGGAGCGATGCTGGACACGTGCGATAAAAAGAAGGGATCGTTGCGGCAAGTATGCCGGAATGATTATCTTCGGGCATTCGTTGCCGAAACCCGCTCGCACGGCTTGCTGTGCGGCTTGGCCGGATCGCTTCGCGTGCCGGATATCGCGCCTCTCCTGGCATTGAAACCCGATTACCTGGGCTTTCGGGGCGCTCTGTGCGGCGGGGATCGTACCGATGCTTTGGATCCCGAGTCCGTACTCACCGTTTTGAACCAGGTCCATGGCGAATGCGTTAACGCATACCCGCGAATCACCGCGTAATTTCGAAAACCCATGCTCTACGACTCGCTCCGTCCTCTGCTGTTTCGACTCGACCCCGAAACCGCCCACCATCTCAGCCTGGCCGCTCTTCAAGGCTTTAGCCGGCTGGGATCGTTGAATCCTCTTCATCATTCGGCCGCCCCCAAGCCGCGAACGGTGATGGGCCTCAGCTTCCCGAATCCGGTAGGTTTGGCAGCGGGGCTCGACAAGAACGGCGAATACATCGATGGCCTGGCCGCTCTGGGTTTCGGCTTCATCGAGATCGGCACGGTGACGCCCCGCCCGCAACCGGGCAATCCGAAGCCGCGTTTGTTCCGCCTGCCCGAGGCCGAAGCGATCATCAACCGCATGGGATTCAATAATAAAGGTGTGGACTACCTGGTCGAGCAGGTCAAAAAGGCGCGTTACCGCGGCATACTGGGCATCAACATCGGCAAGAACCGCGATACCCCATTGGATCGGGCGCTCGACGATTATCTGATCGGCCTGCGCAAGGTATACAGTCATGCCAGCTATGTCACCGTGAACATTTCATCCCCCAATACGCCCGGCCTGCGCGACCTCCAGGCCGGCGAAAACCTGGACCATCTGCTGTCCGGCTTGCGGCAGGAGCGGGAGAATCTGACCCAGACTCACGGCCGACGCGTTCCGCTGGCCGTCAAGATCGCGCCCGATCTCGAACCGGAGCAGATCAAGCAGGCGGCGGACGCCCTGGTCAAATACGGAATCGATGCAGTGATCGCCACCAATACCACCGCATCCCGAGAAGGCGTCGAAGGACTCGCTCACGGCGAAGAAACCGGCGGACTCAGCGGCCGTCCTTTGTTCTGCAAATCAACCGATGTGGTCGCCCGACTCGGGCAGGCTTTGCAGGGCGCCCTTCCCATCATCGCTTGCGGCGGCATCGCCGGCGCCGAGGACGCTCGCCGGAAATTCGAGGCCGGCGCGGACTTGATCCAACTCTACACCGGCTTCATCTACCGAGGTCCGGCTTTGATTGGGGAGATCGTCGACGCTTTATAACAGCCGCCCCGCGTCTCTCCCTACGGCTCGAAAATTTCTGACTAAACTTGTGACTCAGGTTACAAAACAATAATTAACCCAGAGATCGAGCCATGCTGAAATCCTTCGTAGAAAACCTGAATTTATCCCGCCAGATGTACCTGGCCATGGGCGTCGGCATCGTCGGCGTCGCCTCGGTGACTTTCATGAGCGTCAAGACGGCGGGCGAAAATGACGATATTACCGGCGTCATCATTACCGCGGTCGCGGCATCGGTCACGATGCTGGCACTGGCCGCCTATTTGGGCCGGCACTCCGCAAAACGCGCCGAAAAACTGGTGGACGCGCTGAGCGCTATGGCCGCCGGCGACTTAACCAAGAACATTTCCCTGGAGGGCAAGGACGAATTCTCGTGGATGGCCTGGAAATGCAGCACGGTGATCAAAAACCTGGCCGGCATGGTGCGGGATATCGTCAAGGATGCCGAACAGGTGGCGGCGGCGGCGGAAGAATTGTCGACGATCACCGAGCAAAGCCGGCAGCGCGTCTTCAACCAGAACGAGCAAACGGAGCAAGTCGCCTCGGCCATGACGGAAATGTCGGCGACCGTCCACGAGGTCGCCCAGAACGCATCCCGCGCCGCCGAAGCCGCTCAGGACGCCAACGAACAGGCCAAGAACGGCACCTCGGTCGTCAAGCACACCATCCAAAGCATCAATGGCCTCGCGACCGAAGTGGAGAAAACCTCCGAAGCCATCAACAAGCTGAAAGAGGATAGCGTCGCCATCGGCGCCGTTCTGGACGTGATTCGGGGCATTGCCGAGCAAACCAACTTGCTGGCGCTCAACGCCGCCATCGAAGCGGCCCGCGCCGGCGAACAAGGCCGCGGCTTCGCGGTGGTGGCGGACGAAGTCCGCACTCTGGCAAGCCGCACGCAACAATCGACCCAGGAAATCCAGGGCATGATCGAACGCCTCCAGACCGGCGCGAACCAGGCCGTCTCCGCGATGGTGCAGGGCAAGAGCGCGGCCAAGACCAGCGTCGATCAAGCGATCAACGCCGGCGAATCGCTGGAAATCATCAATCGCTTCATCGACACCATCAAGGACATGAACACCCAAATCGCGGCGGCCGCCGAGGAACAAAGCATCACCGCCGAAGAAATCAACCGCAATGTAGTCAACATCAGCGGAATCTCCCATGAAACGGCTCAAGGCTCCGAGCAGACGGCAGCCGCCAGCGAGGAACTGGCCCGACTGGCTTCGCATCTCCAAGAACAGGTCGAACGCTTCAAGATCCGCTAGCCGTCCGCCGCCGATCGATTTCGGTTCGGGATACCTGCTACCCGTAACCGGCGTGATCCTCAGTAGGTCGGCAAGGGATTGCCGACCTACGAGCTCCCACCCCAACTTTCCCGAAGAGGATGGGCACGGCTTAAGGACTTTGCCCATCCTGCGTGCTGAACCCGATTTCTACCGTGAGCCGGGGACCGTGCCGGTCCGAACCGGCGTCGAATTCGGGAAGTCGCCGCTGAGCCGATCGGCTGACGGGATTCATTCGATACCGCATCCGTACATCTCCTTGAATCGCGAATGGAGATTTTTTGCGATAATCCCCGTTCGCATCTCGTCCCCTGCTTTCCAATCCTGCCGATGAAATCCAAACCTTCACCGCTGAAATCCGTGCCGGCACTCAAAGCCGCGGCCCAGCGCGCTCTCCAGAGCGGGTATTTCAAGGACGCGATCGCGTCTCTGAAGGACCTCTTGAAACAGGAGCGCCGGCAGGAGTCGGAAGACTTGCTGGCCGAGGCCTATCTGGGACGTGCCCGCGAACTGGCCGGGAAGGGCATGTTCCAGGAAGCGGCGATGCTGTGGGAGAACCATGCCGGTCTTCGCCCCGGCACGCCGCTTTCGGGGGAGTACCTGACCTGGCTGCTCAAGGCCGGGCAGATGGTGAAGCTCGGCCAGGCGCTCGCAGCGGTCCCCGATGACTTTGTCGCCTCCGCGACCGGGCGGCGTCTGGTCGAGGCCGCGGCTTTGCTGGCCCTGGAAAACGACAAGCTGCTCGATGCCCTGCCCAGGGAGCATGCCATCGTCCGACAGCAGCCGCTGCTCCGGAAAGCCCTCGCGGCTTATGCGGAGCGCCGGGAAGCCGAAGCGGAGGAATGCCTGCGGCAGGTATCGTCCCGCTCGCCGTACCGAAATCTGCGCACCCTGCTCAAGGGCCTCCTTGCAGTGGAACGCGATCCCGACAGGGCGTCGGAAGTCCTGGACCGCGTCGATCCCGATTCGGCCTGCCGGAATCTGGCCGCGGCTCTGCGCGAACAGTTGGCAACCCCTGCGCCGGACGTGGCGGCTTATCTCAAGCTTCCGCCGAAGCTGCGTGCCGTCGTCGACAAGCTGAAAGGCTATGATAAGAAGGAGCTCGCGCTGTTGCGGGACATCCAGAACGCCGCTCAATCCAAGGGCACCCGGCCGCTCCTGGAGGCGGTCCTGCGGCACCGCGCCGAACTGGGCGAGGCCGAAAGCCGCCGCTTCTGTCTCGCGGCCCTGGCGGATTCCCCGGAGGCCATACCGCTCTACGAACGGGCGTTCGGCAAGCTGACTCCCTTCGAACAATGCCGCATCAAGGCGCTCCACGCCGAAGAGATACTCGATTATCCAGAGGCCAGCCGGTATTGGCAGGAATGCATCGCTCTCTTGAAGAATGCCCCGCAGGGCCGCGATGAACCTCTCACCCAGGCCCTGATTTTCCGCCATGTGGCCGACCTGGCCGAGAAGGAATTCCCCGAGTTGGCCATCGCTTGCCTGGAGCAGAGCCTGGAACTGGACCCGGACGACAAGGCGGCCTACCTAAGGCTGATCGGACTGCTGGAGCAGTTCGACGACGCCAAGGCCGCACTGTCCTGGCTGGACCGCGCCGTGAAGCGCTATCCGCGGGACCCGGAGGTTCTGCTTCCGGCGATGCGGGCGGCCCAGCGCCGCAAGGCGTTCAAGAAGGTGGCGAACTATGCCAAGACCCTCCTTGAAATCGACCCCATCAACAGCGATGCCCGCCGCTTTCTGCTGGAGGCCCATCTGGGCCACGCCCGCAAGCAACTGAAAGCCAGACGCACGGATCTGGCGGAAGCGGAGCTGACCGCGGCCCGCAAGCTCGATCCCCAGCGGCGCAGCGCGGCCCTGCTCTGGCTCGAGGGGCTATCGGCCTTCTGGCAGGCCGACAACGAACGCTGCCGGAATCTTTGGCAGGAGGCATGGACCGCCGCGGGCGGCGGCGCGGCGGCCTGGTTTCAGTGGGCAATGGAAGTGCTCGCGGCGGATATGCCCCTGAAGGGTTCCGATAGCCTGGTCCAGGGGCTGGACAAGCAGCATTCGGCGGACAAGGCGGAGCTCTTGACTCTGGTCAGGCTGCTCGGCCTGTACCGGGGCGAGGGGCGGCAGAATCTCTCGCAGGCTCTCCACAAGCTGGCGCCGATGCTGAAGCGGAGCTTCAAACAGGCGGAACTGTCCGAGGAGGATTTCTTCGGCCTCTGCCAGGGCTTCGCCGCTGCCGGCCAATACGAGCTCCTGGCCGAATGCGCGAAACAGGCGGCGAGGCGGTGCCGCTACGCGCCGGTGTTCGCGTATTTCGAGGTTTATGCGAAATGCCGGGGCGATGCGGGCAGGCTGCTGCCCATGGATGGGCTCCGGCTACAGATGAATCTGGACCAGGCGCACCAGGCGGGCGACCGCCGCACCGCGGCCTTGATCGATCAATTTCTGCGCAAGCACGAGGAATCCCTGCAACCCGATTTTCATGAGGCTTTTCCGGACGGGCTGGACAGTCTCGACGAGGAGGCGGCCGAGCGGTTCGCGGAGCGCATCGAGGAACTCGACCGCTTGTCCCCCGAGGAACGGGCGAAGGAATTGCTCGGCGACTATCCCCCCGAGCAGCTCGAGAAGCTATCGGAGAAGGATGCGCTGGGTTTGATTCTCGACAAATTGCTGGGCGGCCTGGGTGTGGACGCGAGCCGGATTCTGGACGGACTGCCCCTGCCCGGCCGCGGCAAGAAATCCAAGAACACGAAAAAATCCTAGGAGAGTCCATGGAAACCCCTTACGAAGTGCTGGGCGTGGAGGAAGACGCCGGCGACGAGGCAATCAAGAAGGCTTATCTACGCAAGGTCCGGGAATTCCCGCCGGAGCGGAACGCCGAGGAGTTCCGGCGCATCCGCGGCGCTTACGAGCTCATCGAGACCGACAAGAAGCGCCGGGAATACCGGTTGTTCCATCGGGAAAAGCCCGACGTTTCCGTCCTGCTGCGCCAGATTCTGCGACCGGGCCGGCCGGAACGGCCGGATGCCGGCACCCTGATCCGGACGCTCACCGAGGGCCTGGCCGAGCATTTGTCCGAGACGCACACCGATACATGATGGACGAAGCGAACAAGATCCGTCTGCTGGAAGAATTCCGGCAGTACCTCGATACGCCCGCCGGTTTCGAGGAAGACGCGGCGAGGCAGACCGACCTTTTCACCCTGTTCGGTGAGCTGGCGGCGCTACGCACCGAGGTCCGGACCGAGTCGCGCCAGTTCCGCACCGCTCTCGATACGGTCGGCGAAGCGCACGAATGGCTCAGGGACAGCCAGAGCAATCTGAATCGGACTTTGGAGCGGTTTCAGGGCGAGTTTTCCACCCTGCGCCGCAGCGCCCTGCGTTCCGCGCTGCTGGATCTTCTGGATGTGCACGACCGGCTCTCCGCGGGTCTCAATGCGTTGCGCAACTACCGTCCGGTCAAGGGCTGGTTCCGCATCAAGTCGCGTCCGGAGGACCGGCGCTTCATCGAGAGCATACGCGAAGGCCAGGGCATGAGCCTCAGACGGCTGGAGGAAATCCTGGCGCGCCACGAGGTCCGGCCGCTGGAGGTCATGGGTCTGCCCGTCGATCCCCACACCATGACCGTGCTGGAACTGGACCGGCAGCCCGATCTCGAAAACGGCATCGTCACGGCGGAACTGCGCAAGGGATTTCTCTGGGGCGACGAAGTCTTACGTTTAGCGGAAGTCAGGGCCAACAAACTATGAGCGACATCATCATCGGCATCGATCTCGGCACGACCAACTCGGAAGTGGCGATTCTGAAGGAGGGCAAGGTAACCGTCATCCCCGACCGGGAAGGACGCAAGATCCTGCCGTCCTTCGTCGGCATCGGCGAGCACGGCGACGTCCTGGTGGGCGAACCGGCGCACAATCAGTACATTCTCTACCCGGAGCGCACGGTCAAGTCCATCAAGCGCCACATGGGCGAAGATCTCAGGGTGGAGCTGGCGGGCCAGCACTTCAGCCCGCAGGAAATCTCCGCCATCATCCTCAAGCGTCTCAAGGCGACCGCCGAGGACTACCTCGGACGGAGCGTGCAAAAGGCGGTGATCACCGTCCCCGCCTATTTTTCCGACGCCCAGCGCCAGGCCACCCGAGAAGCAGGGGAGATCGCCGGTCTCGACGTGGTGCGCATCATCAACGAGCCCACGGCCGCGGCGCTGGCTTACGAGGCCAAGACCGGAACGCGCAAACGGATACTGGTGTACGACCTGGGCGGAGGCACCTTCGACGTGTCGGTGGTGAGCATCGAGGACGATGTGGTGGAAGTCCTGGCCAGCCACGGCAACAACCGGCTGGGCGGGGACGATTTCGACGCCCGGATCGTCGATCATCTGGTCGAGCACATCAAGCGCGAGCACGACTTCGACATCACCGAGTCGCGGCAGATCATGGCGCGTATCAACCGGGCCGCGGAGAGCGCCAAGCGAACCCTGTCCGACCAGCCCTTCGTGCGCATCGACGAGGAATATCTGTTCGAGAAGGAGGGGACGCCCATCCATTTGTCGCTGGAGCTGTCCCGCTACGAGTACGAGCAGATGATCGCGGGCTATATCGACGAAACCCTGGAAGCGGTGCACATCGCCCTGCGCGGCGCCAACCTGACCGCTTCCGACATCGACGAAATCCTGCTGGTGGGCGGCAGCACCCGCACGCCCGTCGTCAGCGAGCGGCTGTTCGGCGAGCTTCGCAAGGAGCCGCACCGGAACATCGACCCCGATCTGTGCGTCGCCATGGGCGCGGCCGTCCAGGCCGGGGTGATCGCGGGAGAATCGGTATCCGCGGTGTTGGTCGACATCACGCCCTACACCTATGGGACCTCCGCCATAGCCGAACTCGACGGCGAACTCTACCCCTACGTCTATGTCCCCATCATCCGCAAGAACACCCCGCTGCCGGTGAGCAAGACCGAGGCCTTTTACACCAGCTTTGACGGTCAGCAGGAAGTGGACGTCCGGATTTACCAGGGCGAGGCCCCGGACGCCCTGAACAATATCGAAATCGGCGAATTCAGGGTGAAGGGCCTGCGCAAGGTGCCCGCGGGCAACACCGTCACGGTCAGCCTGGATCTGGATCTGAACGGCATCCTGCACGTCTCGGCTCGGGAGAAGGACACCGGCCTTTCCAAGTCCATCACCATCAACAATGCCATCGCCCGTTTCCAGGGAGAGGAGATGGGGGCGGCCAAGGCCCGCATCGACGCCCTGTTCGGGCCGGCGGCCGGAGCCGAAACGCTTGTGGAAGGAGCGGCTTCGGAGCGGCATCATACGGAGGTCAAGGCGCGGGCTCTGGTGGAAAAGGCGGAACGCCTGCTGGAGAAAGCGTCCGAGGAAGACCGCGAGGACATGATCGACCTCATCGAAGATATCAGGGACGGCATCGCCGCCGGCGATCTCCAGGCCGTCGAGACGGCGGTGGAGCGTCTCGCCGACATTCTCTATTACCTCGATACCTGATGGAGCGCTGCCCCACCTGCCAGGCCCGGTTGCGGGAGGACCCGGTGTGCGCCCGCTGCCGGACCGATTTGAGCCTCCCGCTCGCCGCCGAGGCACAGGCGTGCGCGAAGCTGCACCAGGCCGTCGCCCGGCTCGGCGCGGGCGACGCCGCCGCGGCCCGGCAGGCGCTGGAGGAATCGCTGCAGCTCAAACGCTCGCCCCTGGCCCTGCTGCTGCGGGGATTTCTGGCTCGCCGCGGGCGCTGAGCCTTTCGACCGAGGCGATCCTTTGCAAGGAACATCGCCCGGCCCCCTTTGAACCTAAGGAACGGCGGTTGACCGCTTATTCCATCCGGCATTCGAGTGAACATTATCGTAGGGTGGGTTAGCGAAGCGTAACCCACCGGTCCGAAGTCGTTCGGTGGGTTACGGCCTCGCCACCTAACCCACCATCGATGGGTTTCACTTCGCTCTACCCATCCTACAAGAATGAATTCCTCGGAAAGTCGTAGGTCGGCAATCCTTTCCCAATCGCAAACGGTGTCTTCGGGAGCGCCGAAGCCACCCTTCCGACGAACCCGTTGGCCCAACGGCCGGGTCTACCGAAGGGTCTTAGGAATTACCGGGACGGGCTTATCCCCGCCTACCTTTTAACCACCTTGTCTGGTCGTTCGATAAAAGGAAACGGCGATGCCGGAACTGGCTGCGGGTCAGAGCGGCTTCTTGCCGACATTTTCCAGGATCGCGCTCACGGCGGGATGCTTGAGTTTCCTGCGTTCGGTGATCGCGTAGAACCGTTCCCGCACGGAATCGATCCGGCCTATGGCTTCCACGTCGTACTGACGTTGAATCTCCTCCTCGACCGCAGAGGGCGCGACGAACAGCCCGGTTCCGCCACTGCCGAAGGTCTTGAGCAAGGCGCTGTCTTCGATTTCCGCTTGGATTTTCGGGCTGATGTTCTCGGCGTCGAACCACTGATCCAGCGAGCGGCGGAGCGCGGTATTGCCGGTCGGCAGCAAGAAAGGCGCTCCGCTGAGGGAACGGGGAAAGTCCGGGCGGTACGCACTGGCTAACTCGGGGGTTCCGAACACCGTGACTCCGCACTCTCCCAACAAGTGGTTGAAAGCTTTGGCACCGTTCGCCGGCGTGACGGGGACGTCCGACAGCACCAAATCGATGCCCTGCAGCGACATCTCCGCCAACAGGCGTTCCGCCTTATCCTCATAGCAAAGAATCTGCACCGGCTCCGGCAGGCGGAAGGCCGGCTCGATCAGGCGGCAGGCGACCAGCTTGGGCAAAGCATCCGCCACGCCCACCACCAGCCGGAGCGCCCGCCCGGTCGGCCGGCCTTTGAGCGTGTTGGCCAGCTCCTGACCAAGGGAAAAGATTTCATCGGCATAGTGGAACACGATGCGGCCGGTATCCGTCAGTACCAGTTTGCGGCCATTCTTGTAAAACAGCTTTTCTCCGATGGTTTTTTCGAACACCGCCAATTGACTGCTAATGGTGGGCTGCGCCAGATGCAGCTTCTCGGAAGCGCGGGTCACGCTTTCCTCGCGAGCTACATTCCAGAAATAAAACAGATGCTGATAGTTGATGCGCCCCATACGAACAGATTTATTGATTTTATCTATAACTGAATTTCAAACATTCTATTTTATTATAATAAGCTCAATCTATAGGCTATGCTCCGTCAGTCAACTTCAGCGTGAATCAACGATGCAAAAACTGTTACAGGGGCTACACCGATTTCAGAACGACCTTTTCGGTTCTCAGCGCGAGCTGTTCGAGCGGCTGGCAAAAGGACAGCAGCCCGAAGTGCTGTTCATCACCTGTTCCGACTCGCGCATCAATCCGAACTTGCTCACCCAGACCGAACCCGGCGAACTGTTCATTCTGCGCAACGCCGGCAACATCGTGCCTCCCTATGGCGCGGTCATGGGCGGCGAAGCCGCCACCATCGAATTCGCGGTGGCCGGTCTCGGGGTCAAGGACATCATCATCTGCGGACATTCTCATTGCGGCGCGATGAAAGGCCTCTTGGAACGGCCATCGACCCGCGACTTTCCGGCCCTGAGCCAATGGCTCTCCTATGCGGAATCCACCCGCCGTGTCGTTCACGATAAGTATGTAGACCTGGAGAGCGCTTCCCTGCTCAATATCACCATTCAGGAGAACGTGCTGGCGCAAATGGAGAATCTGCGCACCCATCCGGTGGTGGCCTCCGGGTTGGCCCAGAACAAACTTAAACTGCACGGTTGGGTCTACAAGATCGAGACCGGCGAAGTATTCGGCTATGACGCGGGAAGCGGGCAGTTTTTGCGGCTGACCGAGCAGCGCCCCATGCCGTCCGTACACGAACGCACACTCATTGCAACGGAAATCTAAGTCCCCGCATTTTTCTATCGTTGAAGCTCTTCCTGAACTTCCGACCGCCCAAAGGGCAAATCGTGTTATGAACGCACAGACCTTGCGACTATCCGCTTTTCGCGCCGCCTGGAAAACGGACCTCCCCGCCTCTATCGTGGTTTTTCTGGTGGCCCTGCCGCTCTCCATGGGTATCGCCATCGCTTCCGGCGTGCCTATGGCGCACGCCGCCTCGGCCGGCCTCATTACCGCCATCATCGGCGGTGTCGTCACCGGAGCATTGTCCGGCTGCACGCTTCAGGTGAGCGGGCCGGCGGCCGGCTTGGCGGTGATGGTCGCTTTGTTCGTTCAGGAACACGGCTTCCAAACCCTGGGCGTCATCGTGCTGCTCGCCGGCTTGGTGCAACTGGCTGCGGGCCTGTTGCGGCTGGGCCAGGTGTTCCGGGCCGTGTCGCCGTCGTTGATCCAGGGCATGCTGGCAGGGATCGGCATTCTGATCTTCGCCTCCCAGTTCCATGTCATGGTGGACGATATGCCTCCCGGGACCGGCAAGGAATTCGGCGGCATCATCAATCTGTGGACCTTGCCGCAGGCGGTATGGAAAGGAATTTCCGAAACGGTTCACCGGCCGGCGGCCCTGATCGGGCTGCTCACCATCGTAACCATGTTCTTGTGGAACAGGCTCACGCCGCAAAAGCTCAAGCTGCTGCCGGCCCCCCTTCTCGGCGTCGCGGTCGGCACCTCCTGCGCCGCGATATTGCAGGCGGACCTCAAGTACGTGCCGGTCCCCGACAATCTGCTGGAAGCGTTACGCTGGCCCGGCGGATCCGATCTTCGAGCTCTCTCCGACCGGGCGATTTGGCTGGCGGGCCTGTCTCTGGCCTTCGTAGCCAGCGCCGAATCGCTGCTGACCGCCACCGCGGTGGACTCTATGCAGCGGCATGCGCCGCGTACCCGCTACGATCGGGAACTAGCCGCCCAGGGCGTCGGCAACATCCTGTGCGGACTGGCCGGTGTATTGCCGATGACCGGCGTGATCGTCCGCAGTTCCGCCAATGTGCTGGCCGGTGCGAGAACCCGGCTGTCCACGATCCTGCACGGCGTCTGGATGTTGGTGTTCATCACCCTTCTACCGGGCGTCCTGAGCTTGATTCCGGTGGCCAGCCTAGCGGCGGTGCTGGTCTACACCGGCGTCAAACTGATGAATCCCAAAGCCATGCGCACACTGTGGCGCACCGACCGGGCGGAAGCCGGCATATACGCGGCGACCCTCGGTACCGTGGTAGTGGTGGACCTCCTGACCGGCATTGCTGTCGGAATCGCTCTGGCGTTGGTCCGATTGCTGTGTAGCTTCTCGCATCTGGAGGTTGCGGTCGAAGAGGAAAAAGGGAGCGTCCGGACCACGATCCGCCTCAAAGGCGCCGCAACCTTCATCCGTCTGCCGAAGCTCGCGGCGGCCCTGGAGCGGGTCCGTCCCGACGCGCACGTGCACGTGAATTTCCACGAACTGACGTATATCGATCATGCCTGCTTGGATCTTCTGATCAATTGGGAACAACAGCATAAGGCAGCCGGCGGCGAACTGGTCATCGACTGGGACAGACTGCGCGCCGTCTTCCAGCAGCACGCCTGGGGAGAACGGCGCATCGAGGCCGCATGAAGGTCCATCCTGATGGGCCGTGGCCTGGAGTTTGCCGAAGGATTCCGCGGACCGGCTGCGACGCGTTCCATCCGGGTTGCAGCTATTGAGGGAAGTCCGACAGGACTCCATCGGACGCAGAACAATGATGGACTGGAAGAGTTCCGTTCAAGATTGTTACCATGCGTTCGTACAGCTTGCTGTGACGAATCCTCGCAATACCGCGCCGTTTAAGTCAAACCTAAGGAAATCGGAGGAGGCCTTGTATGTGCGAGGTCAAGGCGAACCAACATTGAGGAAATCATCATGAACATTAAAGAAGAATTGGAAAAATTTCGGGACGGCTTACTTCAGCAACGGGACGAACTGCGGGTGCAGCTCAACTTGGCGAAACTCGAGGCTCAGGAAGAGTGGAACAAGACGGAAGAAAAGCTGGAAGAGTTCAAGAGCAAGCTCGCCGGAGTCGCCGACGAAGCCAAAGACGCCTCGGAAGATGTCTGGACCAGCGTCAAAATGCTCGGTGAAGAAGTAAGAAGCGCCTACGAACGGATCAAGAGCCGGATATAACTGCCACCGCATCTTTCGGCATCCCGCCTGCGAAGGCGGGATGCGCCGCCGCGTCAGCAACAGCGTTTGACGCCGCTCCATCGCCGATGCAGCTCGGCATTAAAAAACTCTTTGCGGCTCAAAGGCTCCCCGCCCTCGCCGGCGTGGTGGACACGCCAATGCGCCAGATACTTTTCATAGGCATCGTCGCCGGTCATTTCCCGCAGCAGATGCCATAGCGTCTTGACTGTTTTCATCATTTAATAATCCACTTCGGCAATTCACTCCCGAGATCGAAAGCCGCTTAGGAGTTCAGCGTGATCAATTACAACCCCAAATCGTGGTGGGGCCTCATTTTCAAATTTCATAAAAGCGACACGTTCAGAAGGCTGTTGCCGGCCATGAGTTCGGTCGCCTTATTCACCGCGGCCATAGCCTATATCGATCGCGATCTGCTGCCCGAGGAATTCAAGGGCACGAATCTGGTTCACTCCCTACTGGGCTTCGTCATCTCGCTGCTGCTGGTTTTTCGAACCAACACGGCGTACGAGCGCTGGTGGGAAGGCAGGCGGCAGTGGGGAACCTTGGTCAATACGTCCCGCAATCTGGCCCTGAAGTGCAACGCATTCCTTCGACAAAACCATCCGTCCAGACTCATCATCGCCAAACATATTGCCGCTTATGCCTCGGTGCTGAACGAGCATCTCCGCGATGCCGAACCGCTGCAACGCCGACCGGCCGGCGTGCACCGGCCGAATCTTATCGCCAACAGCCTGTTCAGGGAAATCGACCGACTGCACCGGGGCGGAGATCTCGCCGGAGTACATTATCTGAACATCAACAGCGAACTCACCTCGCTGACGGACATCTGCGGCGCCTGCGAACGCATCAAGAAAACGCCGATCCCGTACTCCTACAGCCTTTTCATCAAGAAGTTCATTTTCGTCTACATCGTCACCATGCCGTTCTGCTTCGTACACGAATTCGGGTACTGGACGATCCTGTTCACTACTTTCGTGTTCTTCGTTCTGGGCAGCCTGGAGCTGATCGCGGAAGAAATCGAGAATCCCTTCGGCGACGATGCCAACGACCTCCCCACGGAAGAACTGGCTAAGATGATCGGCTCCAACGTGAGCGAAATCTTGCTGCGAAAGCGGGCGACCGTCGGCTCCAGCGTACCGAAATACACCGATCTCGGATCCCGCGCATCGGTCACCTCGGCGCATTGACGGTTTTGACGAACCCGTCCGCTTCCCGGCGCGAGGCGATGGCCTTGCGTCGGTTTATGCGCCTGCGGGGAAGGTTTGGGTGATGATGTCCCATTTGGTCGGACTTACACCGCGCCGGTTGCCATTGGCTCTTTAGAGTATTTTTCATCCCGGTGTACGGATTCGTGTCGGGCGGGAAGCACGTAGGTCGGCAATCCCTTGCCGACAAAGCCCTTCGCCGAGCCGATACGTCGGCAAGGGATTGCCGACCTACATATCGGGCTCCCTGATACCGAATCGGAAAATGCTCTAGGGTCAGGCATTTACTTTTTTGAATTTGGTTTCTTTCATTTCAAGAAGCAAACAACAAAGGTCTGACTGTGTCTTGCAGTTCGCCGGCAAGCCGGATATCGACAGTATTTCGCCGCCGAGACAAAAACGGCCCTGAAGTTTTCCGTTCGAAGTGCCCGTGTCACGGGCACTCGGTACGACAGGTTGACCTTTACACCCGTTTAGTGTCAATTTTCCGTCACTGAACTCTCTCAGGACTTACTGCTCAAGGAGTGTCCTATGGTGGTGCAAGATCAGGATTATTGGAAGGATCGGGTTTCGGTGCCCGGAGAAGTGCGCAAGGTACACAAATCCGGAAAACCCGTGCGGACCAGATGGCGTCTCGTGCTTGCGGCGCTCCTCGGCCTTAGCGCTCTCGGGCTCGTGCTCGTGCAAAGCCACGGCGGGTTCGGCGGACTTGCCGATCGCGTTACGCCCCTGCCTGCTGCGCTGCAAGACATTCATGCATCGGTCGAGCAGGCATTGGACAAACTCTTCAGGGCCGAAGACGACGATAAATTGACGCCTCTC
Organism: Methylocaldum sp. GT1BB; assembly: GCF_051027545.1. Taxonomy (NCBI): domain Bacteria; kingdom Pseudomonadati; phylum Pseudomonadota; class Gammaproteobacteria; order Methylococcales; family Methylococcaceae; genus Methylocaldum; species Methylocaldum sp. GT1BB. The sequence continues at coordinate 854,029 of NZ_CP194902.1, forward strand.
GTCAACGAGTTATCGGAAAAGAAAAAACGGTTTTATGACCGAATCGCCGACTTTGGGGCCGAGGCTAAAGCCAGGTTGTCGATAGACGAAACCTTTTACGGGTTGGAGGATGCCGTGGACGGGTTCTGGCAGGACGGTTTGAGCCGAATTGATCGAGCGGTTCGGCAGGACCTTCTGGTCAAGGGGGCCATTCTGGGCATTCTGTTGCTCATTTGCGTTGGCTTCGGCTCGGGTCTGCTGGCCGTGTTTACCCGATCGGTCCGGCAACTGGACGAATCCATCCGAAGACTGGGAGCGGGAGACTTCGGCAAACCCATCCGGGTTACCGGACCGAAAAACCTTCGGCTTCTCGGTGATCGGCTCGACTGGCTGCGCACCCGTTTGCTGGGTCGGGAAGAGTCGAAGCAACAGTTCATGAGCAAAGTCTCGAACGAATTCGAAACGCCGCTTTCCGGCATTTTCGAAAGCACCGGCCTGCTTATGGCCGAGGCGTTGAATCCGAAGCAACGCGACCTGTTGGCGCGGCTGAGCCAGGACGTTCAGAAACTGCAAAACCTGTTCGATGAGTCGCTCCACTATGGCCAGGTCAAGGACAATCCATCGCCGCAACCGAAGGACGCGGTGAACATGAAGACGTTGCTGGCATCGGTGATCGAAGATTATCGGGACTCCCTAAATGCGAAGTCCCTCACCATCAAGGAGTTGATCCAGCCGGTCGAATTCCTCGGTGTTCCCGACCAGGTGCGGACGATTGTCGACAATCTGCTCTCCAACGCCATCAAGTTTTCTCCGGAAGGGGGCAAGATCCGGATCATTCTTCGTGACTTGGGAACCGGTATGCAACTGGAGGTCGAAGATGACGGTCCCGGAATAGACACCACGGAGCGTACGCGGATATTCGAGCCGTTTTTTCGAGGCAAGGCGGCCCACATGACCGACACCGAGGGTGCCGGCTTGGGGCTGGCGATCGTGAGCGAGTGCGTGGCCAATCACCAGGGAAAAGTCGAAAGCATCGAACCGCGGCAGGACGAACAGGGCGCCCGCATCCGGGTCGAACTTCCGCTGGTGGAGGTTTCTTAAGTAAAAGCAGCCCATATAACCTATGTAGGGCGGAATAGCGTATCCCAATCGCAAACGGTCATCCGGGTAGTGCCCCGACAACCCGCCGCCGCATGGGAACCTTCCATTCGGCGCATTACGCTAAAGCTAATGCGCCCTACACTAGCTGAGATTATCCAAACCTGCGAGTTTCAGGGCATAGGATGTGCTGAACAAAGTGAAGCGCATCGATCTGAACTGCCCCGGACTCGCGAGCGAAGCGGGACAGCGTAGCGTGGCGAGGCCGCCCATAGGGTGCCGGACAGGGATTGTCCGGCATGAACCCATCGATCGCGACCGATGCGCCTCCTATCGTCGGCAGCATCCTATACCAGTCAAGAGTCGGTTTGGGTCAAGTTATCGATGGGAAGACACTCCATGAAACTCTCCGACTTTCACCATAGATCTATCGCACCCCGAGGACGGCTGTTCATTAGGGAATAACCGGTTTTGCTGCCGGGCGCACGCGGATTCCTTCGAAGACATAGCAAAGAGCCTGTACCAGCAGGCCCTCGAACCCTTCGACACGCTCAGGACAGGCCCTTCGACGAACTCAGGGCGAACGGCCCACTGGACAGACTCAATGTCTTGTCAGGCGGGACCACCAACCGACTTGATGAACTCGTCCGCCTCCCGGATCGACACTTCCATGGACCTTATAAGCGCCGAAATATCGGTTTGGAGGCTGTCGAGTTCGCCCCGCAGGGAGGCGATGGCTTGGGCATTGAGGTTGTGCTTCAGGAATAGAACCTGATCGCGGAACGTCAGCAATACCGGCTCCATTTTGGATTCGGCGCGTTTCATGGCGGCGATGAGCTGATCGTAGCGCCGGCGCGTCCCCGTGAGCTTTTGCTGGCTGCTGCGCTTGAGCGACGGGTTCTGGTATTGGGAGAGTTCATTTTCCCATTCGTCGAACAAGGCTTCCGAAACGTCCTCGATGTCGTCGATCCGTTTCCGAACCTCGTCCGCCTTGGCCCGGCTGCGCTCGTATTCGGCGTCGAGCTCCCGGTACTTCTCTTCCAGGCTGCCGCCCTTGAAGCCGGTGAGCGCGGTAAACCGATCCAGCGCGTTCTTGAACTGTGTCTTGGCCTCTTCCTGGCTGTCGCGGGCCTTTTCTACGCGGTGAACGAGAATGTCGCGCTTGTGAAAGCCCAGCGACTCCGCCGCCCTGTAATAAGCGGAAGAACAACCGGTCAGGATGAGGAACAGGAGCAGGAGCAGGAAAAAGCTCCGCCGCGCGACGAGCTGTACATGGTTGGGCATGGGAAAGCGGCTCCGAAAACGAACAGGCTCAAGATCGTACTACATTCAGATCGAGAAAATCGCTCGAACAGGCGATGCACGGATCGTAATTGCGGATCACCCGCTCTCCGTACTGCCGCAATTCCTCATCGGTTCTTTCCGGGCCGAACGATTGCAGCGCTCCGAAAAGATCCTCCTCGATACACGCCTGGTTATGCATGGCCGGAGAAACGATCCGTGCGCGCATCACGCGACCCTGGGCATCGACTTCGTAGCAGTGCCAGAGAATGCCCTGCGGAGCTTCGGTACAGGCGAATCCGGTCCCGGCACGAGTTCGAGCCTCGACGTACGATGCCTGCGGCTCATAGCCGTCCAGCAGGCGAATGGCATCGGTTATGGCGAAATACACCTCCACCGCTCGCGCCACGATACTGTGGAAAATATTTCGGCTGGGAAAAGCGATGCCGGCTTTGCGCAGAGCCTCGGCCACCGGACCGGGCAACAGGTCCCGGTTCAGGTTCAGCCGCGCCAAGGGCCCCGCGAGATAAGGCCTTCCCTCGATCAATGAATAATCGGTCTTGGAATGCGGATCCCGGTGCACTTGGAAATACCTTTCGAAACTCTCGACGGCTATGTCCAAGCCGGTACTGGAAACGATGGTGCCGCCACACATCGGGTACGCGTCCGGATGCCGCAGGGCCACGTTGATGAACGATTGTTCGCTGGAAGGCAGATCGATGCCGCCCGTCCAAGCCACCAAGGACTCCGCTTCCGGCAAGGCCGCGCGCAGCCGCTCGACCGATTGCCTGACCTGGGCCTTGGACGGCGCATGGTGAAATCCGCCGATGCGGACTCCCGCCGCGCGGGAAGACGAGGCGTGAAACAGGCGGATCAACTCGCAACCCAGATTATGCAGACGCAGTCCGCGACGCACTTCGTCCGGAAAATCCCGAGACATTTCCGCGAGGCTCGAAAACCCAAGGAAATCCGGTGCGGCGAGCAAATGAATGTGCAGCGAATGGCTCGCGATCCACTCGCCGCAGCACATCACCCGCCGCATCGCCTGAATCCAGGCTGTCGGACGGCAGTCCAAAGCCGATTCGAGGCCTTGCACGGCGCTCATTTGATAGGCTACGGGACCGGTCCCGCAGATGCGCGCCAGCGTGTCGGGCACGTCGAAACATGCCCGTCCTTCGAGAAATGCTGAGAGCAGCCGGGACTGCTCGAAGATGTGAAGCGCAAGGCTTTCGATCCGCGCGTTGCGGATGCGCAAGTCCAGGATGGCATCCCCGTCCAGCCGCGCGGGTCCGGATCCGGTATCGACAGCTTGTTGTTCACTCATGAATTCGATTGCCATCGCCTTGCTACCTCGTAAAAAGTGATGGCGATCGATTTAAGCGGAGACACATGTTTCGGCTAGGTTCACCCTCCCTGCAAGCCAATTCCGGTAGAAACGCCGCGGCGGAACTTCCGCGCGAGCGACCGCATGCCCGGCGGTCCTCGACGATACCCCCTTGTCCGGTGCCAAAGCGCGCAAGCCTCGCTCGAAAGCAGTTCGACGCGAAAGCGCCGTGACCGCTCATCGCCCCGCTCCTCCGAAAAAACCGGGAACGGAAAAAGATCGCAAAAAAACCCTTCTTGGCAAAAACAGCGACCGAGAGGCCATGTCACACTCCCTGTAACGTCCATGAAAATATCCGTTCCGGTCATCGACCGGGTCGCGGCAAACCGAAGCACGCCAAAAGGCTCCATCGGAGCGGAACTAGGTTACTACCGCCGCTCCACCTTGCATAGAACTCGTTTCGAAAACCGATTTGAAAGCGTCACACCGGCATTCATCCACGGCTACACTTTTAAGATCGAAAACCCCAAAAGGCCCCCTCACTCATGGCTCGTGTCATCGCCATCACCAGCGGTAAAGGCGGCGTCGGCAAAAGCAATCTGGCCGTCAATCTGGCCTGCGCGCTGTCGGAGCACGCGGAAAAGACCTGTCTGTTCGACGCCGATACCGGTCTCGCCAACGTCAATGTGCTGCTGGGCGTACATCCCGAAGCCACTCTCGCCGACTGCCTGAAGGGGCGAAAGCGTCTGGACGACGTCATACTCCGCTACCGCGAGAATTTCCACATCGTTCCCGCCGCATCCGGCATCGCGGAGTGCGCCAATCTCGAACCGGAGCAAAGGCACCGGCTGATTCTCGGCCTGGCCGATCTGGATTCGAGCTACGACTACATCCTGATCGATACGCCGGCCGGCGTGGAAAACAACGTGCAGGATTTCTTGCTGGCGGCGGGCACGGCGATTCTGGTCATCACGCCGGAGCCCACGTCGCTGACCGACGCCTTCTCGCTGATCAAGATCCTGAAAAACCGCGAGGCCGAGATCGATTTTCACGTGCTGGTCAACATGACCAAAGACCGCGCCAGCAGCCTGGAGGTGTTCAACCGCTTTCGGGGCGCGATCAAGAACTACCTGGGCTTGGACGTCGATTATCTCGGCTATGTGCCGCTCGATGAGGCTCTGCTAGATGCCGTGAGCTTGCAGACGCCGGTGACGCAGACCCACCCGAGTTCTCCGGCGAGCTGGGCCATCAAACAGATTGCCGAAGTCATTCGGGAGCGGCTGCCGGCCACAGGGGATGCATCGAACTTCAGCCGCTACTGGGACAAGGTGGAAACCGATCTGTCCCGGCAGGCACCGGAACCGCCGGTCACGGACGCTGACGGCAACCCGGATCGACCGCCAAGCACGGAGAACGATGCGCCTGCGGCCGAGCGCGCGCCATTCGTCCCAACGCCGACGCGCGAGTCCATAGAATCCCAGATCGAAACCTATCTCAAACGGTTCAGCGCTTTTCCGTTCGATACGATTCAAATGCTTTATCGGGATCTCGAAGTCAAGGGATTTCCGGAAATCGATTTAAAAGAGATTTGCACGACGCTGGAAGCCATTTACGAGCGACGCTACGAACGGCCTATCAAAAGTCCCGACAGCACGATCGTTCAGTTGCTGGCGAACGCTCGCGGGTCGGACGAAAAGACCCGCCAACTCGCGGAATTCCTCAGATCGAGCTACGAGCGGCAGTTCGGATGCAAACTGATCGATCCTCTGGTCGAGATGGAACGCTGGATTTCCGAGGAGGCTTTCACCGAGGCGGATTTCGAGCGCTTGCTCGAGAAAGCCCGAGAATGGTTTCGAATCCGCTTCGGGAAACCCTACGCGGACGAAAAGGACCGGCTGATCGAACAGCTTAGAATCGAGATCGGCGCCTTGGGGGAGCGGGAAGCGGCGCTGCAAGCCAGCGCCGAGATCCTGATGGAAGCCTTGCGGCCGGTTCGGGATTCCAAAATGCGCTTGGACGAACTGGCGCAGCGAAAATAAAGCCCATTCTCGATCCTGTTAGCCTTTGCCTAACAGGAATCCCTTCCCAATCGCAACGCAAACGTCGCTTTAGTCGCGACCTTTCCCGACACGACGAATCGTCGGCAAAGGATTGCCGACCTACAAATCTGTGTCGCCAAGTAGGTCGGGAATCCTTTCCCGACGCAACGGATGTGTCGGCAATGGATTGCCGATCTACAAGAGCTTATTTCGGCCTATACACCGGCGCGGCGCCGATAGAACTTTAAGCGATCACAAATCCAGCGCATTCAGCAAGTCGTTGGCTTTGGCGTCACGCTCGCCCAGCGGTTTCAGATCGAACCGGGTTTCGATGAATTTCAGGATCGATGTGCCGTCATAGAAGGTGTGATCGACATACCCGCGCTTGGCGAACGGGGAAATGACGATGGTCGGCACGCGGTTGCCCGGTCCCCAGCGGTCGCCCGGAGGCGGCGGGACATGATCCCAAAACCCGCCGTATTCGTCGTAAGTGACGATGATCACGCTGTTCCGCCACAGCCGGCTTTGTTCGATCTTGCGGATCACCGCCACCGCCTGCATCTCCCCGGCCAGAAGATCGGCATAGCCGGGATGCTCGCTATGGGCTCCTATGGGCTTATAAAAGGAAACCGCCGGCAAATTTCCTTTTTCGATGGCCTTCAATAAATCCGTTTCGTCCTTGAGATGCCTGGCCCTTTCGCGGGTTCCCTGGGCGTAGCGGTCGAAATACGCGAATGGCTGATGATGGTACTGAAAACTTTCGTCGGCTTTCCCTGCGATCGCGTCATTCCAGCCGCCGGAATACCACGCCCATGAAATCTTTTTCTCCGACAGGCGATCGCCGATCGTGGGAAAAGTTTGCGGCGGCAAAAGCCGGCGCGGATCGGTGATCTTCGGACTGTGAGGCGTCTGCATCGTCTGAATGGTGTTCACGGCATAGCCGTCGGGCGTAAACACGCCGTCCTTGATCAACTCGCCTTTCTCGTTCAAGACGACGGTCGATTCGGCCGGCGGGTCGTCGTGATGCGGCGTACAGGCGCAGACCAGCCAAAAATGATTCAAGAGCGACCCGCCGAAAGCGGCCTGAAAGAAACGATCCGCCAGCGTGTATTTTTCTGCGTACTCCCACAACGGAAGCTTGCGGCCGTCGTAATACCCCATGGCCAGGCCGCCGGCATCCGACACGGCCGCGAAACGATCCATGCGCCCGCCGTTGATTTGGGCCTGGTGTTGATAAAATCGATGTAGCGGATCGCCGATTTTTTGATCGATCGCAACATACTGGCTGATCTCGAACGGACGGTTCGGCAAATCCGAAGGAAAGCGCTCGTCGGGCACAGGCGGCTTCTTTTCGGTATTCATTACCCTGGGCAGGGTGGCGTAGACCCCGCCTTGACGATCGGTCTGCCGCATCGTTTCCTCCGGCGCATTCGCCAATCCGTCCGCTCCCGGAAACAGTCCGTAGAGATTGTCGAAGCTGTGGTTCTCAAGATAAATCACCACGATGTGGCGAATCCGGTCCAATCCTGGGTTCCGGCTCGATTTGGCCGAAGCAGATAAGGGCGTCGAGAGAATCAGAAATATCAGGAGGACATTCAGGCAGGCTGTTTTTTTCATCGCGGATGTTCGAAAGACTTAAGTCGCTGATGCCGTCAAATTCGTAACCGGTTATTTTACGCAGTCCAGTGTTACGTCGCGTGACAAATCCGCTCAGACTGATGCCCAAGCCAAATCGCCCGAGTGCCCGCAGCGATAGAAACATGACTGTCAAAGTCGATAAGCAGCCGACTCGGCCCGTGATCCTGATCGGAGCGAGCAATCTCGCACGGGCCTTTCCCTTGGTCGTGAACGGTCTGCGAGCGGGATTGCGGGAGCCTTTGGACGTGCTGGCGGCGTTCGGGCATGGCCGATCTTACGGGCTCTGGAGCCGGATGCTGGGCCGAACGCTTCCCGGCATCGTCCGGTGCGGGCTGTGGACCGCTCTGCGGAAACACGGTTCGGACAGTCTTCCACCGTTCGCGGCCGTGACCGATATCGGCAACGATCTGGTTTACGGCGTCACCGTTCCGCAGCTGCTCGCCTGGGTCGAAGCCTGCCTGAGCCGGCTGGCCGAGCAACGCGCCGAAATCGCCTTGATGGCCTTGCCGCTGGAAAGCGTCGAACGGCTTAATCCCTGGAAGTTCGAATTGTTGCGCAGGACTTTCTTCCCGGCGCACCGAATCGCGTGGCCGGTGCTGTTCGATCGTGTGAACCGCTGCCAGGAAGAAATGCGGCAGCTCGCGAGGGTATACGGCATCCGCTTGATCGAGCCGCCGGCCACCTGGTACGGCTTCGATCCGATCCATATGCTGCGCCGCCGGCAGCCGGAAGTCTGGCGCGAATTGTTTTCACAGTGGCCGGCCTGGGATCGGTCCGCTTCCATTGCCTATCCGCCCTTGGCGGAGTCGATCCGCCTGCGCGCGATTTGTCCCGCCGAACGCTACCTGTTCGGCCATCGACAAATCACTTCGCAGCCGGTCCTGAAGCAGAACCGGTTCAAGCTTTCGATGTACTGAGGGCAAAAAAAGGGGCTCCGCGGAGCCCGTTCGAGGATGGGTCGGATCGGAAAGTGTCACTCTTTGCCGATCTGGTAAATCTCTTCTTCGTCGTCCTCGACGATCTTGCCGGTCGCCGCATCGACCTCCATCTTCAGTTCCTTTCCGTCCGCGGTCTTGATGTCGAATTCATAGGACGCATCGCCGTTGGACTCGATCTCGTACTCGGTCTCGACGATCTCGCCCGGATGCTTTTCGAGGGCGATCTTCTTGGCCTCCTCTTCGCTGATCTTCATCTTGGCCTTGAACAGCGGATCGTCGGCGCTGTCGACTTCCTGTTCCTCCTCGGTAATTTTTCCCGTGTTGGCGTCGCATTCGTATTCCCAGTCCTTGCCGTCCGTGCCGGCGATCTCGAATTCATAGGTAGGGGCGCCACGCTCCTTCTTGAACTCGAGCTTGACGACCTCTCCGTCTTTCTTGGCCAGCGCCGCCTCCAGGCATTTTTCCATGCTGACCTTGGTTTTCGGCATTTTGATTTTTTCGGCGAATGCCGCGGTCGCTCCCAAGGACAAAAACAGTGCGGTGAATGTTGTTATTGTGATGCGTGTTTTCATCGTTTGCCTCCGTTGGCTTCTGGCGGGAACATCGGACTCCCTAGAGGATTTGATCCGGCGATCCGCGTTTGTTCTTCAAATCGGATGCCGGGTTCGAGTATAAGAGCCTTCTTATTCATTAACAATAACATGCCGTACCCCCTACATCCGGTAAGGGACTCTTTTCGGTACCCGCGTCGCCGCTGATCGGCCGGCGCGTGTTCGACTCGCGTCGAGAATCCAAGCTATCGCACGAGCAGGTGAAACCGCCTACATTCGGGATATCGCCCTTCAGCGCTCCTCGAGCCTGAATTTCATCGTGAGCGTGGCGCGCTGGGCCACGGCGCGGCCTTCGCTGAAGGCGGGCTTGAAGCGCCACCGCCGGATCGCCTTGAGCGCGGCCTCGTCGAATACCCGCTCGGGGCTGGCCGCCACCACCCTCGCCGCGCTCACCGTACCCGAAGGGCTGACGTCGATCTCGATCCGCACCCAACCCTCGATTTTTTGCGCGCGGGCTCGGGGCGGATATTCCGGCAATACACGGGAGAGTACGACCAGATCCCCGGCGCCGGAACCACCTTCGCCGGTCGAGCCATTCCCCTCTCCGGTCGGCTTCTTTTCCGGATTCCATTGCCCAGGGGGTGCCGTAAGGCGTGAGTCGGAGCCCGACACAGGGCTAAGCGGGGCGCCCGTGCCCTGTTCGGGAATATCCAGCCGAGGGGCCGGTACGCCCGGCGCAGGGGCCGGCGCTTTCCGAGGCTTGGGGGCGCCGGTACGGCCGGACCCGCGCGCCGGCGCTTTGCCGGAAGGCTTGGCGGGACCGGATGGCGGGCGCCCGGTCGACGGCCGGGACTCCGGCGCGACCTCGGTCATCGGCTTGGGCGCGGGCGGCGGAACCGGTTTCGACTCCTCGGTCTTCGGAATGATGCGAATGAAATCGACCGGCTGCGGATTGGGCGTCGATATCAGCCTGGTCTCACGGTGACTGATCAGGGCGCCTATCAATAACAGCAAGGCCAGATTAATGACCGCCGCCGCGGCGAAGGCTCCGGCCAGGACCCATCTCGAGCGGCTCGAGATCCCGGCAAGGGAGGTTTTCATGGCGTGTCTGGAGCCGTACTGGCCGCGACCGAAATGTTGACGAAACCGGCGAGGCGCAGCTGATCCATCACTTTGACCAGCAAGCCGGTGCTGGTATGGGCGTCTGCCAGAATGATGGCGGCTTGGGCCGGATTGGCGAGGCCCAGTTGTTCGAGCCGGGCGCGCAACAGGCGTATGTCGATGGAAGCATCGTGCAGCCAGATTTGTTCGTCGGCGGTGATGGTGATGATCACCGCCGCATTCTGCTGCGGCACCGCCGTTGCGGCCTTGGGACGCTGAACCGCCACCGCCGACTCGCGGATAAAGGAGGTCGTCACCAGAAAAAAGATCAGCAGGATGAACACCATATCGATGAGCGGCGTCAGGTTGATCGCATCGGCGCTTTCGTCGCCGCCGTCGGTGCGGCGCGTGAACAGGCTGCGTTTTCTCATGGCTGCCGCAAACGGTCGGCATAGCGGCGCTCGAAGGCCCTAGCGCGGCGGTTGAGGTTGTAGCCGACCCCTACGCCGAAAAGTCCCATCACCAGGCCCGCCAGCGTCGTGATCAGCGCCTGGGAGACGCCTCGCGCGACGATGCGCGTTTCCGCACTGCCGAATACGCGGATCAGGTCGAAGGTTTCGATGATGCCGGTCACCGTGCCCAAGAGGCCCAACATCGGCAGAATGCCGGAAAGGGTCTTGATCAGGCGCAGATGGCGGCGCAGGGCAATTTTCATCTCGATCACCGCGGCGGGGGAACGCACAAGCGGCACACGTCGCTCCAAGAACCTGGGCAATGTGCGGAGAAAGAACCAGTAGCGCTCCAAGACCAAGGTCCACAGCAGCAGGGAGACGGCCAGCAACGGCCACATCACCGGGCCGCCCAAATCCATCAGATCTTCGACGTGCTGCTCGGATTTATGAAGAAAGCTCAAGAAAGTTTCGAACACCCGGCTGCCCATCGTGCCTCCTCTTCGTGGGCGAATTAGACCCTGTTCTTCGGCGGAATGTCCCCATCCGCCGGGGCATTCCGCCGTTCGAGGCGAGCCGCGAGCGCGGCCGAGGCATGCGCATCGAGCAAGGCGGCGAGGGTCTGGCTCTTCCCCAGCAGCAGGCTGTGCAACAGCAGGATCGGAATGGCGGTAACCAGCCCCTCCACGGTAGTGACCAAGGCCTCCGAAATCCCGCCCGACATCAATTTCGGGTCGCCCGAGCCATGCAGGGCGATCGCCTGGAAGGTCTTGATCATGCCGGTCACCGTGCCGAGCAAGCCCAGCATCGGCGCAATGGCGGCCACCAATTTCAGGAAAGGCAGAGCCCGCTCCAAGTGTGCCTGTTCGCCGGTCAATGCCTCTTCCACGGTCAGGTACAGGACCTCCTCCTCGTTCGTGTTCGCTTGTTCGAGCCGCGCGAGCACCCGACCCAGAGGGTTGTCGAGCCGGGGTCGCGACGACTGTAGCTGGTTTCGGATACGCTGCCCGATCCGCGTCAGCTCGACGAAGCGGTAGGCGGCAAGTGCATAGGCAACGCCCGCAAGCACCAGGACCAGGTAGCCGACGACGCCTCCCTGGGCTATGCGTTCGCGCAGAGTCGGAACCTGCACCAACAACTGCAAGGTTTGCCCAGCCGAGGGATCGATGGCCACCGGCGCCAGCGACGGCGCCTCCACGCGGGCATACTCCCGAGCCAAATCGAGGAGGTTCGGGGCCGGCTGCCTGGGCAGTTCGATCAAGCGGTCGACCTCGGGTGAATAAACCAGGTAACGTCCTTCGGAGAGGAAGCTGAATCCTCCCAGACGAAGCACTTCTTTCTCGGCTGCCTGCCCGCTCGGTGCGTAAACCGGAGCCCGGAAGCTTGCGATGCTGCCCAGGGCGTCGAGCTGGTTCTGCAAGCTGGCGAACAGCTGCGTCAGTTCGTGGGCGTTCGGCATATGGCGGCTATCGGCGAGCCGGTCGATCAGTTCCCGTTGGTGCGAAGGATCGCCCGCCAGAACCTGCTGCACATAATAGGGCTTGAGATTCGCGGCGCTCTCGCGGATGCTTAAGAACAATTCCTCCTTGGCCGCCAGCACCGTCGTCAGTTCAGCCTCCACTTCCGACGGCGGGGCCGGCTGTTCGGCTTTCGCCTCGGGTGACGCGGCGGACTCGGCCAAGGCGGACGGAACGATAAGCCCGAACAGCGCCCAAACGGCCGCAAATCCCAGGATGCGGAGCACGCAAAGCGGCGTCACGGTGACTTAGGCCCCGGCAGCGGCAGCACCATCAGTTGCGGAGGTTCCAGCTTGCGCGCCGTGCGCAGCCCGCGGGCGATCGCTTCGTTCTCCTCGCCGGACAGCCGCTGCCAGCGCCGCAGATCGTTGCGCCAGATGCCCGATTCGTGGCCATCCAGGGTCTGGTAGTAGAGCGCCAGGCGACCGATGCTTAGGAAATCCACCAGGCGTTCGTCGTTCCCTATCTTTAGAACAGCCCGGTAAGCTTCCACGCTCCTCGCATAGTCGAGCTCGACCCTGTAGGCTTCCTGAACGCGCCGATATTTCTCAGCCGCGGACGCGGCAGGATCGCGGATCAGTTTTTCCAGCCTATCGAGCCGATCGCGGCGTTCTTCGAGCAGGAAAGGAGGGCCATTTTCGATCCCTTGCTTCAATGCGGAAACAGCGTCGGACAAGATGCCGTTCAATCGCTGGTCGAGCTCGGAAAGCGTCTGAAGCTTCGCTTCCGCCGCGTCCAGCGATGCCGACGGCTCGGACGAACTCGCCCCTGGCCCGTTAGTGGGCTGAGATGGCGCCGCCAAGGCCAAGGACGGAGCGACGGCCATCAGGCAGACGGCGAAAACGAATTGCGCACTTCGGCGAAGAAACACCTTGGGTCGGACCGATGTCCAGGATTGTATTGGCCGCAGGATATCACAGGCTTTTCATCAGCAAGCAACGGGAAAACTTCCCGACCGGAGCGTTGGGACATTTCTCTTGCCGCAAACTTCCGATGTGAATGCTACGCCGTCTCGCGGTCATGGATCGGTTCCTAATCGGTAGTCTTCGGGAAACCATGCTTCCCGAACTTGAGCGCGCTATTTACTCGGTAACGGAAACCGTTGCTCGACGCCGCACCAGCAGAAGCAAGAGTGCTCCCGGCAAGGCCGTCAATAGATGCAGGGCACCGAAGATCAGGGATACGGCGAGGCTTTGCTCGGGCGTCAATCCGGCGGGAGCCAAGAGAAACACCGCGGCTGCCTCCCGCTTGCCCCAGTCGGAAACCAGCCCCGGCAGCGAACTGACGCCCAGCAATAACAGGGGCCCGAGCATGAGCACGGTCAGAGCGTCGCCGGAAATGCCGAGCCCGACGGCCGCCAAGGCGAAATTCGCGGCCAGCAGTAGCTGGATCAGCACGGACAACCCGTAGTGTCGAGGCGAGCGCAGCGGATTGCAAATGGCGAGCACGACGCCGGCATGCAGCCGCGCCATCGGCCAGAATCTTCGGAAGACGAGCACGGCGACGCTCACCGCAGCGATCAGGATGAGGGCGAACAAGCCGATCTGAAATCCGGGAAATTCGCTGTACAACCCAAGGTAAACCGGCGTCAATCCAAGCACCATGAGCAGCAGGACGATCTTGCCGGAGAACCGGTCTATGACCTGGCCGATAATGAGCTGCCAGGTTTCGGCGCTGCCCCGCATCAATTGAAACCGCGCGAGTTCGCCGACCACCAGCGGCGGTCCGCACTCGCTGACGCTTTGGCTGATCCAGAGGACACGGATGAAGTCCTTGAAAGGCGCACAGATTCCCAAGGCACGGCTGATATACCACCAGCGCAGCGCAAACACGGCTATCGAGAGCAGGAAGATTCCGACGATCGCGACACCCATGGCGGGATCGAAGCGGCTGAGTTGAGTTATCAGCGCGGAGCGGTCTATCTTGGCGAAAATGAAGGTCAAGACCGCCAGCATCATGATAAAGCGCACGCTCCGGCGATTGAGCCACGCCCCCGATTTCAGGAGAACTTGTTTCACTACTTTGATGCCTTATTTATATGGAGATCATCGTCGGCTCGGGCGCCGTGAAATCGAACCCCGCGCGTAGTCTTAGAGCATCTTTCATCGGTTTTTTCGTCATCGTTCTCGCACTGGGATTGCCCGGCTGCTCCGGCGATTCGCCGGAAGCCATGTTCGAGAATTACCTCGACCGCCTCGCGAACGTGACCGAGGTCGACATCGACGAAGCTATTGCACCGCCCGCCGTGCCGCCTTATCCGCGGCTACGGGACATCGTGCTCCCGATCGATGATATCCGAATCGGCGTCATCACTTATCTCGAAATGACCCGATGCGGGCTGGTCGGCGAAATCAGCGCGCGGAACAGCTCTCTCGGACGAGTACAGCGGGAAAGCGGCCGCTTCCTTTACGAGCTGAATCTGTTTCGGAAACTCTCCGAGTGCGAAGCGAGACTTGGAGGACCGGGCGAAGACCCGGAATTCGGCCGCAAGATAGAGTCCCTCCGGCAAGCGAAAGCCGACAATTTACCCAAGGCATTCTGGAACGCGACCTTCGCGGCCAAGGAATTCCGCGTCTTCATGGATACGGCAACCGCCCCGCTTCTGCGGAGCGAAAAGATTTCCGTGGCCCGCTTCGAAAGGCCGATTCGGTATCTCGCTTCGCTGGGCGCGAAACTCGAGGAAGCGCCTTCGATACCTCCAAGCGAATTCGAACAGCACTATTTCGAACTTCAAACCGATAAGACCGGCGGCAAAATCGTACGCGCCCTGAGCCTTAGCGGGTTTTATCTGGACCGGGTCGGGCTGCTTCTGGAACAAACCGCATCGACCGGGCGAATGTGTCCCATGGGCAAAAAAACCCGGCGGGCCGAGTATCTGTTCAATGTATTCGTCAAGTTTTACGCCGGCGAAGTGCAACCCTACATCAGCCGGCTTCATCAAACCGCGTCGCCATTGATCGAAAGCGTGCGGCATTTGAAAGAAAGCCAAAGGGCCGAAATCCCGCCAGCATTCGACAGCTATTACGCCGCGACGCTCGACCCGGCAACCGAGCAAGGCCTGTGGCATCGCTTCAACGCCGCACTGCAACGCCACACCCGCGCCTGGCAGGCAGTATTGAAACCCTGCGGAATGATGCCGGGGGGACCCGCGGCTTAAGCAAGTAGGTCAGATTTCGTACTTGCCCGAATTCTGCGACGGGACGACTGATGCCATTTCATGGGAGGCGAACATATCCCGCGCGGAATGACATGTCGGAAAAGACGGATAAAATTGTTCTGACGAGGGCGACGCGGAACGGCAACCGCTCCTCGGCATTACCAAGATCCGGCGTTTATTTGATACAACAAGGAAAACCCATGAGCACTCTGACACTCGATATCGCCAATGCCATTATCGACGGCGCATTCAGAAAAGCGCGGGACTTAGGATTGGCACCGCTGGCAGTGGCCGTTTTGGACGAAGGCGGTCACTTGAAGACGATGCAGCGGCAGGACGGCGCATCTTTCATGCGAGGTTCCATCGCCTTGGCCAAAGCCTGGGGAGCCATAGGGATGGGCGTATCCTCGCGCGAATTGGGTAAAATGGCGAAAGAACGTCCCCATTTCATGACGGCCTTGACCGAAGTGGCGGATGGCCGGCTCATGCCGGTGCCAGGCGGTGTGCTGATCCGCTCGGCGGACAATCGGATCGTTGGCGCGGTCGGAATCAGCGGCGACTTGTCCGATCTCGACGAAAGTTGCGCGATTGCGGGAATCGATGCCGTCGGCCTAATCCCGGATTATGGGAAGAAATAACGATATACTGGCGTTTGCGTTCCCGGTCCGGCTGTGGCGTGGCCGGCGGGGCGGTCTCGGCTTGTTCGGCACAAGCCGGGCTCCGTCGGTGCAGCGGCATTTTCCGGACAGAACGACCGAACCCGGCACACACAACTTATTCGGTATCGACTCGGCAATATTGGTGTTTATACTGTTTGCCTTTTTTACCGCGAAACCCCAAAAAACCTGTAGTGAAGAACCTCGTCAAGACTCGAATTCCGACCGGCTACGGCGAATTCACCCTTTATCTTTACACCGAGCACGGCAAGGACCACCTTGCCTTGGTGAAATCGGACGTAAACGGTGAGAGCGGCGTCCCCGTCCGGGTCCATTCGGAATGCCTGACCGGCGACGTCTTCGGCTCTCGGCGCTGCGACTGCGGGGATCAGCTCAAACACACCCTTCAATATCTCGGACGCTCCCGCTGCGGCGTACTGCTTTATCTGCGTCAGGAAGGACGCGGCATAGGCCTCCGCAAAAAGCTGGAAGCCTATAATCTCCAGGACCGCGGCCTCGACACGGTGGAGGCCAATATCAGCCTCGGCCATCAGCCTGACGAACGGAATTACGGCGTCGCCGCGCTGATGCTCAAGGATTTGGGCGTTCGCTCGATCCGGCTCATCACCAACAACCCCCGTAAAGTCGACGAACTCACCGAATACGGGATCGAGGTCGAGGCGCGCATTCCCATCGAGGTCGGCCATCATGACGACAATGCCGGCTATCTGCGTTCCAAGGCCGAAAAGCTGGCCCATTTGCTGACATTCCGGGAAAGCACGCCGTTCCACCGCGAATTCGCATTCATCGAGCCGTTGATAGACCAGCTGTCGCTGGCCCATGCCCCGGCGGAAAGCGGCCCTTTCGTCACCCTGACCTATGCCCAAAGCGTCGACGGCAGCATCGCCGTCGACAGCCAGGTTCCCTATGCCCTGAGTTCGAGGCAGTCGCTGACGCTCACCCATTTCCTGAGAGCGCACCACGACGCGCTGCTGGTCGGGGTCAACACCATCCTCAGCGACGATCCCCAGCTCAACGTCCGTTACTATGAAGGCGAAGATCCGCAGCCGGTCATTCTCGACAGCAACCTGCGGACGCCGCCGGACTGCCGCGTTCTGAAGCAGTCGAAAAAGCCGCCCGTCATCGTGACCACCGGCGAATCGGACCCGGCCAAGCGCGAGGCGCTGCTCTCGGCCGGCGCGAAAATTCTCGTGGTGGGAGCAAGCGAGGACGGCTGCGTCGACTTGAAAGAAACCCTGACGAAACTGCGCCAAATCGGTATCCGCACCCTCATGGTCGAGGGGGGATCGAAGATCATCGGCACCTTTCTCAAACATCATTTAGTGAACTACTGCGTGATTACAATAACACCAAAAATCATAGGCGGGCTCAAAGCCATCGACGATCTGTGCCGCTCCGGCGAGCAAGCCCCTTTAAGCATCACGGACTGCCAGTACCATGTCCTGGGTTCCGACATCATCGCCTTCGGCCCGGTCGGATACGTCTGATGCGAGTACAAGCCGTTTGTCATGTAGCCCCCAAATCGGTGGCGGTGCAGGAAATCGATCTGCCCGCCCCACGGACCGGAGAATTACTGATCAAAGCCCTGTGCTCGGCCATCAGCCCTGGCACCGAATCCCTGATCTTCCGGGGCGAGGTGCCCGAGGATCTGCCTCGGGACACGAGCATCGGCAGTCTGCAAGGAAACTTCAGCTATCCGTTCCGGTACGGTTATGCCCTGGTCGGGGAAGTCGCCGCCGTGGGAGCGGACGAAGACCGGGACTGGCTGGGCCGCCGGGTCTTCGCCTACCACCCCCACCAAAACTACGCCGTCGTCGATAAGAAGGATTGCCTGGTCCTGCCGGAGGGCGTTCCGGCGGAGCGCGCCCTGTTTCTCGCCAATATGGAATCGGCGCTGAATCTGGTGTTCGATGCGGCGCCGCTGCCCGGAGAGCGGATCATGGTTTTCGGGCAGGGCATCGTCGGACTGCTCACCACCGCCGTCCTCGGCCGATTTCCGCTCGGAGAACTGATCACGGCCGATCCTCTCGCGTTCCGCCGACAAAAATCCACCGAGATGGGCGCGGCCCTGGCCATCAACCCGGCCGTCAAACGCGAAGTCGCGGCGCTTAAAGAGTGTCTTTTCTACGACGGCGCCGACGGGCTGGATGCCGCCATCGAAGTCTCGGGAAATCAGACCGCTCTGAACCAGGCCATCGAACTGACCGGTTTCGCCGGCCGTATCGTGATCGGTTCATGGTACGGCCAAAGCGAGGCGCCGCTCGATCTCGGCGGCCATTTTCACCGGCGGCGCATCCGGTTGGTTTCGAGCCAGGTGAGCACGATCGACCCGCGCCTTTGCGGACGTTGGAGCAAGAAGCGGCGGCTCGACCTCGCCTGGGAGTGGCTGGCCGAAATCCGCGCGGAACGTTTGATCACCCATCATTTTGCGCCCAGTGCCTGCCAGGAAGCCTTCGAGCTGGTCGACAGCAAGCGGGCTGGGGTGTTGCAGCCGATTTTCGAGTACACCTGACGATCCGAGGAACCGCGATGTACCAGCTAGCCATCACCCGCGACTTCATCGCCCGCCATTTCCTGATCGGCGGAGACTGGGGCGCCGAGAATCATGAGCACAGCCACCACTACAAGGCGGAAGTACTGATCGAGGGCGAACAGCTCGACCGGCACGGCTATCTGATCGACATCGTGGATCTGGAGCAGGCGACCATGGCGCTGATCGGAGAGTTCAAGGACCGCGTACTCAACGATCTCGAACCTTTTCGCGGCCTCAACCCCAGCCTCGAACGCTTTGCCCGCATCTTCTGGGAACGGCTCAGAGATCGGGTGACGCTGCACGGCGTAAAGATGACGATCAAGCTTTGGGAGAACGACCGGGACTGGGCGGCCTTCGGCGGGACGCTTTAACTCCGGCGGCCGTGGACATTCCTTTCCACGACTATCTCGAAGCCAAGTTCGCGCTGGACGAGCGCAGCCTGAACCGCGAGGTCCAAACCGAGTTTGCTCGGTGGCTATCGGGCAAACCGCGCTTGACCTGCCTCGACCTCGGCACCGGTACCGGTGCTTCCGTGCTGCGGCTTCTGAAGCTGGCCCCCGAAACCGATTTGCACATCACCGCCGTGGATCGGGACGGGACCCTTTTGTACACCGCCCGAGAAAGAACGGCTGATCTGCTCCGGCAGAAAGGCTTGTATGTCTCGGTGGAACCGGCCGGCATCCGCGCCCGGCAAAACGGCCGTGAAATCGCCGTGGATTTCGTCTGCAGCGACCTACGACACTTCGAACCGAATGAAGCTCCCGGCTCTTATGACGCGGTCATTGCCCACGCGGTGATGGATCTTCTGCCGCTCCGGACCATGACCGGACGGATCGCGCGCTGGCTGCGGCCGAAGGGAATCTTTTACGGCAGTGTCAACTATGACGGCGAGACCGTGCTGTTTCCGGTCTATGCCGATGAAGCGTTCGAAAACTCCATCCTTGCCGTATACGACGCTTCCATGGAAGAGCGCCGGGTATGGGACGAAAACAGCGGCGGCGCACGCTCCGGAAGACGGCTGCACCGCGTCCTCGGCGAAACCGGCTTCGAACCGATCGCCTACGGCAGCTCCGACTGGAACATCACCCCGCTCCGCCGCATTTATCGCAACCGCGATGCCGTTTGCCTGGCCGCCCTGCTGAACATGATCCGGGACGAAGCCCTAAGATCGGGACAATTCTCCACGGATTCGCTCGACCGATGGTACCGGGAACGCTCCGAGCGATTGACGGCCGGAGAACTCGGCTTGATCATTCATCAGATCGATCTGTTGGCGGAGAAGGTTTGATCTTCGGTATTCGGCGGGTTACGCGGGGGTGCCCGCTAACCCGCCCTACGAGCCTATGGATTCCGAATTAGAATTAGCTCGTTACTTCGCGCCCGGATGACGCGGGCCGCCGTGGTGCTTCCATTTGTGAGCGCGCTCGCCGAACGGGGTCAGCTCATCGAAGACTTTGCGCTGTTCCGGGGTCAGCGTGGCGTAGAAGGTCTTGGTCGCGGCCAGGGCTTCTTCGAGATAGGTCTGTTTTGCCTTATTGTGGGCGATCATTTTTTCCAGACGCTCCGGGGCCGGCAGGTTCTTCATGGCCTCGCGGTCGGGACGGGACTGTTTCTTCTTTTCCTTGATTTCCTTGATCTTGGCGGACCAGGTGTTCCAGTCGGCTTCCTGCGCCGACGTAAGCTTCAAGTCCTTGCGCAGTTCCGCCATCCGTTCCTCCATGAAGCGCTCCCGCCGCTCCGCCCGCGAACCGGCGGGACCTTGGCTGTAAGCGCCGGATTCAGGCTTGGCTTCTCCGGACTCGGCGATTGCGGCTACGGGGGTGAGCAGGGCAAGAGTGATCAAGAGTGCTTTGGGGTAAGATTTCATGTGGATTCCTCCGGTTTTGTGAAACGTCGGCCGAAGCCGATTCTGTTTAGACCGCCGGGACCGTCCCGCCGTCTTCGGAATCTATTTCACACCGGCCATGTATCGGATATGTGTCCGGCCGGCGGTGATTTTGTATCGTTTTTTATCGTCGGCAGCAGGCGATACAAAACGATACAAAAGCCCATGACTCGGGCCGGCAACCGCGGTAAAAAGCCTCCATGGAAACCACAGAGCATATCCTCGTCGTCGACGACGACCGCGAAATTCGCGTGCTGGTCGGCGACTATCTTAAACAGCACGGCTACCGCGTCAGCCTGGCCGCCGACGGCCGGCAGATGCGCGAAATATTGGAAAGCAGCGGCATCGACCTGATCGTCCTCGATCTGATGCTGCCCGGCCAGGACGGCTTGAGCCTGTGTCGCGACCTGCGCGCGCGTTCCGACCTTCCGGTGCTGATGCTGACCGCCCGCGGAGAGCCGATCGACCGGGTGCTGGGGTTGGAAATGGGCGCCGACGACTATCTCGCCAAGCCGTTCGAACCGCGCGAACTCCTGGCCCGCATCCGCAATATCCTGCGCCGCGCCCGTTCGCTGCCGAACAGGGGTGTTTCGGACTCGGCGCATCGCTGGCGATTCGCCGGCTGGACCCTGGATGGGCAGACGCGCCAACTCACCTCTCCCCAGGGCGTGGTAGTCGCGCTATCCGGAGCCGAATACCGCTTGCTGGAGGTATTTCTCACCCATCCCAACCGGGTGCTCACCCGCGATCAGCTCATGGAGCTGATCCGCGGCCGAGAGGCTGATCCCTTCGATCGCTCCATCGACCTCCGGGTCAGCCGGCTGCGCCAGAAGCTGGGTGATAACGCACGGGCGCCAAACCTGATCAAAACACAGCGGAACGAGGGCTATGTACTGGCCGCCGTGGTGGAGCAGGAATCATGAGGACACCTCGAAAAACCTACTGCGCGTCCCGATTGCTGCGTTGCGCGGTGCTCGGAATCCTCATGTACTCCGCGTACACTCCGGTTCCTGTGCTCCGGACGCCTTGCACTCGGGGCGCTCGCGACGGTTTTTCGAGGTGTCCATGAGCGTCTCCTTTCCGCCCCGCTCGCTTGCCGTCCGGCTGTTTCTTCTGCTGCTCGCCGGGGTGCTGATGGCGGTCTTCGTTACCGTGAGCCTGGCATTGCGGGAGCGCAGCCACATCGTGCACAGCTTTCGGGAACAAAGCGCGGCCGATCGCATCGCCGATATCCTCCATCTGCTCGCTTCCCTGCCGCCGGAACAGCGCCTCGCCGCAGTCCAGGCCTTGCCGTCCGGGCAATGGCGCATCGAACCTGCGGACGGAACGGCGGAGCCGACGCCACCTCTGCCGTTCAATCGCAACCGGTCATCCGGGGAAGGGGCATCCAGGCACTCCCTGGATGCCCGTTTGCGATTGGAGCACCCGGATGACCCTTCATTCACCGCCGCTCTCAGCGAAGCAGCCGGACCATCGATTGCGGTGGAAGCAGCATGGCGAACCCGAAACTCTGACTGCCGGGACCAACCGGCCGATTGCCAGCCGTCCCGGACCGTCGGTGCACAGGTCCGGTTTGCCGACGGACAACGGGTTCTGATCGAAGCGCGCCGCGAACTCCCGCCGCCACGACAACCGAGGGCCGAGGGATTCGTCACGAGCCTTTCGATTTTGGCGGGTTTTTTGGCGATCGTGGCCTGGTTCGCCGTCCGCCTGGTCCTACAACCCTTGCGGCGCCTGGTTCAAGCCGCCGAGTCGTTCGGCCGCGATCCGGAACATTCCTCCATGGACGAATCGGGACCTGTCGAAGTCAGGCAAGCCGCCCGGACCTTCAACCGGATGCGGGAACGCTTGCGCTCCCATATCGAAGAGCGAACCCGCATCCTCGCCGCTATCACCCACGACTTGAAGACGCCGCTCACCCGATTGCGCCTGCGGCTGGAGCAGTGCCGGGACGAGCCGCTTCGCGCCCGGCTGGCGGAGGACGTGGCGGCCATGCAGGCGCTGGTCGACGAGGGGCTGGACCTGGCGCGCAGCCTGGACTCGGAGCCGCCGCAGCAAACGATCGATCTCGGCGCCCTGCTGCAAAGCCTCTGCGACGATACCGTCGATGCTGGCGGCAAGGCTCGCTTCGAAGGACCGGACGGCGCGCTGATCTCGGGCCGGCCGGAAGCCCTGCGGCGCAGCTTTCTCAACCTGATCGACAACGCGGTGAAATACGGTGGGGAGGCCGATGTAAGCCTGGAACGCTCCGGCGACCACTGGCTGATAAGGGTGCGGGACTCCGGCCCCGGCATCCCGGAAGAGTATTTGGGCGAAGTGATGCAGCCGTTTTTCCGCCTGGAAACCTCGCGCTCGCGGGAAACCGGCGGCACCGGCCTGGGTCTGCCGATCGCCGCCAACCTGCTCGGCGCTCAGGGCGGAACGCTGAGCCTCCACAACCGCCCGCAAGGCGGCCTCGAAGCGCGGGTGCGCTTGCCGGTGTTTCGAAGCCGGCCAAGGACTTGACCCATTTGTCGGCAAGGGATTGTCGACCTACGACTTCGTAGGGCGGGTTAGGCGCACATCGGTACGGCGCGGCCGTTGATCGCTGCGCTAAGCGTGCACCGTAACCCGCCGAAACGCGCGGTGCCTTGCCGTTCGCTTCGGCGGGTTACGGTGCACGCCAGACTCATTGAGCTACGAGAGGGTCGTGGGGGCGCACCTAACCCGCCCTACCAATCACTTTTTTGCCCGGAAAATGCAATAGCGGACCATCTTGTCGCGGAACACCTTGTACTGGGCGAGCGCGACCTTGAAATTCGCGGTCTGTGCCTTGCTGCGGAGTCCCAGCCATTGCATGGTCAACTGCATCGGATAGGTCCACAGGGCAGTCAGGTACATTCTGCGGGACGAGGGCATGGTTTCGGCCGTGGCCTCGGTGATGTGCACGTCGCGGAAGCCGCATTCCTCCATGCCGGCCTGGAACTCCTCGACGCTGGCGAGGTTCGGCACGGCCCACCCGTTCAGGCAATCCATGACCGCCTGCCATTCCTCTTCGTTGAATTCCCGGCGCGTGGCATAGCCGTCGCAGGCGATCAGCGTGCCGCCCTTGCGCAGCAGGCGGTAGGCTTCCCGGAAGAAATCCCGCTTGTCGGTCGCATAGCAACTGCTTTCGACCGCCCAAACCACGTCGAAGGATTCGTCCGGGAACGGCGTCTTGCAGAAATCCGCCTGCTGAAAATCAACTTTATCGGACACCCCGTGGCGCTCGGCGTTCCGCTTGGCGTGCTCGACCTGCCGGGCACTGACCGTGACGCCGGTGGCGCGGCAGCCGATATGCTTCGCCAGCCAGATCGAGCTGCCGCCGATGCCGCAGCCCGCATCCAGGACATGGTCTTCCGGCTTGATGCCGGCGATTTCGGCGAGTATGCGATTCTTGTTCAGCAAGGCCTGGCTGTGGGTCTTGGTATTCTCGTCCCAATAACCGTAATGCAAGGCTAGATTCTCGTTGTCGAACCACGCCGTCCGGTAATCCCAATAACAGTCGTCGTAATGCTTCGCGGTGTCTACGCGAATGTCTTCCTCGGAAAACTCGGCGCCGTGGCGCAGGCTATCGTTGCGGTAATCTTTGTTCGGTTCGAGATAGTACGACATCGGTCTTTTATAGTTGTCAGTCAAAAACGGAAAATCGGTTCGGATGTCCGGCACGTTCGGTTGGCGCGCCGGCCGGGAAGCGGGCGTAATGATAACCCGAAGGATACGGATCAGCCGCGTCTTGCCGCACGGCAATAGAGTCCGCCGCGAAAGGACGGGACGCGCAACAGACGTCCGACGCCGTCCAGCAGCGTCAGAATCCGGGCAAGATAGGGCGGCATGTCGCCGCGCGGGATGAAGGTCCAGGAGCCGATGCGCTCGACCTCGAATCCGGCGGTTTCCAATAAATCGGTCAATTTTTTCTTCCCGAGAAAACGGTCCGTGCTCAGATGCTTGGTGCTGAGCCTCAGCCAAGGCGCAATTCGGGTGTACCAGACATATTCCGCGTTCGGCGTGAGACAGACGAAGACGCCGCCCGGCTTTAGAACGCGGCAAGCCTCGCGTAGCGCCTGCCGCTGATCGAGCATGTGCTCCAAGGCGCCGACGCACAGCACCGCATCCGCTTCGGCATCGCCCACCGAGCTCAAGCTTTCGGCGGGCGCCACGCTCAGACGGATGCGCTCGCCATGCGGGTGTCCAAGACGAAGATGCTCTGCCTGCTCGATCATGCTGGGCGAAAGATCGGTGCCGTGCACGCGCTCGAATCGGGCGGCCAGGGGAAAAAGATGCATCCCGGTGCCGCAGCCGATTTCGACCAGTGAACCGTGACCGGCGCGTTCCAGCAGGCGATCTATTATGCCGAGCCGGTAGCGCAAAAGCTTTTCCGCCTTGCCGTGGCAATCGCGGTAAACCGGCGCCAGACGGTCGAAAAACGCCCGAACGTCGTCCAAGCCTTTTATCGGCGTAGTGCGAAGACTCATGGCATCATGCCGGGCGTTGCGGCCGATAGAGCTGAAACAGGGAGTACAGAAACGAGGCGCATAGCGCGAACGTCGCCGCCACGGCGAAACCCGTACAGTGGAGCTCGACCGGCAGCAGGCACAGAACGAATACGACGATGGCGATCACCGAGACGGAGCGGGTGAACCAGTTGCCCGCCGCGACGCGCCGGGGCGGCCCCGCCAGTTTGACGAACAGCACGAACAGATAGCGCAACAAGCCGGGAAACAGAATCCAAATGCAGACATGGCCGCGGTTATAAAGAAGCAGGCATAGAGTTAGAAAAAAGAACGCATCCACTTCCTTGTCGAAGCAATCGCCGAAGGCCGAGGTCAGGCCGCGGCGTCTCGCCAGCCAGCCGTCCCAGTGGTCGGCGTATAAAATGGTCAGGGCGAAGGACGCTAGAAACCAGCCGTTCGATAGCGGAAAAAGCAGCAGAAAGAGCGTTGCCATCAAACGGATCAAGGTAATCGCGTTAGCCGCCCCGAACGCCCCGGAAGGCGTCCATTCCCGCCGGAACTGATGGATCAGGGCAAGAAAAGATGCAGCGGCCATCGCTGCGAGAAACTCCGGCGGGGACTTAAACCACAGACCTCCGATCGCGAGCCCCATCAGCATCGCATGGCGTTCGCTCCATTCGACCAATCGGGATTCAAGAGATAGCTTATGACTCATTCTGGTTATTTCGGTTGATACGATGAGACTCGTGTTCATTCATCCGCCGCTCGATGCCTGCCCTTCCGGCGGCAATGTCTTCAACCGCCAAATCATCCGCCAGGCGCGAGAAACAAGCTTTCCGCTCGAAGCCGCGGAAGTCCCGCCGGACGGCGCGATTCCCTATTTGCCGCGCAACGCGATTATTCTATGGGACAGCCTGCTTCTGGAAGACTTGTCGAATTATCCGCTAGAGCAATTTCCGATTCGGTGTCAGAGCGCCCGACAGGTAGGTCGGCAATCCCTTGCCGACTTATCGGCTCGGCAAAGGACTTCGTCGGAAGGGGCGTCCTGGCGCTCCCAGGACGGCCGTTTGCGATTGGGAAGGGATTGCCGACCTACGTTCTTCCCGCCCGACACGAAGCCGTACACCGGGATGAAAAACGCTCTAGCCGGGGATGAAGCAGTGCACGGGCTCTTGGTGCATTATGTCCCCTTTCTGAACCCGCTGCTCGACGCGGACCGGCGGAAAGAAGAGGAAGATCGGTTCGAGCGGGCGGCGGAGCGCGTCCGGTTCTTCATCGCGACCGGATTATCGATTCGATGCCTCCTCGAACGGCGCTACCCCGGTAAGCCGGCTTTCCTATGCGAACCCGGAGTCGATGCCGCGTTTCTTGCCGCGAGACAAGCATCGGGCAAGCGGTCAACGGACCAGCCGGTTCAAATCGCGACCGTCGCCAACCTGCTTCCCGCAAAAGGGCTGACTGAACTGCTCGAAATCCTGGCCGGACTCAGATATTGCGACTGGGCTTGGCACGTTGCGGGCTACGACCGAATCGACCCGAACTATGCCGGGCGCTTCCGCTCACGCGTCGCGGATCTCGGACTGCAAACCCGGATTTTCCTTCACGGCGTTCTGGATACGCCGGAACTGGCGCGGTTTCTCGGCGGAATGGATGTTTTCGCCTTCGCCAGCCGATTCGAAGCGTACGGCATGGCTTTGGCGGAAGCGGCGGCCGTTGGCCTGCCCATCGTGACCACGGAGGTCGGCGAAGCATCGCGCATCGTGCGGCACGGAGAGACCGGCTTCGTTGTACCCCTCGCGGACCGCGAGGCTTTTCGGAATGGCCTGGAGCGACTGCTGTCGGACCGCGACTTGCGACGCCGTTACCGCTCACGGCTGCTGCGGAATACGCCCCGTACCTGGGACGCCGCTTTCGTTGACTTCCGGAATGCCGTCGAGGCTGTTGCACTCCGATCGCGTGGTAGAACAGCCTATGTCCAAGAAATCTAAGTACATCCCATAAAGTTCTGCGGAAAGGGCGTACACTGGAGGCATGAAAGCCATCCTGATCCCCCCGTTGGGCAAAGCGCAACAGAGTGAGTTAGACACCCTGTATCGAAAGACCAAGGACCCACGACTCCGAACTCGTGCCCAGATGGTCTTGCTCTCGGCCGAGCGGGGTCTCAAAGCGCTGGAGATCGCGGGGATCGTGCGGGAGAGCGAGGACACCGTGGTGCGGTGGCTGAAACGGTATCAGAGCGAAGGCGTGGACGGGCTGAAAGATGCGCCGCGAGCGGGACGGCAAGCCAAAGTGACGGCGGCGTATCGGGCCGCCCTGGTGGCGGCGGTACGGCGCCGTCCGCGCAGTTTGGACCTGCCGTTTTCCATATGGACCCTGCAACGGCTGGTGGATTACCTGGCCGAGCAAACCGGGATTCGCATCGCTCTGGAAACCCTGCGCCAAACCTTGAAGCGCGAAGGGATTGTGCTCAGTCGTCCGCAGCATAAGATCAGCAGCCCTGATCCAGACTATGCGGTGAAAAAAAAGCGGTCGAAGACACCCGCGATCACTTGAAACCGGGCGATGTGTTTTACTACGCCGACGAGTTTAACCTCAGTTGGCTGCCTACCTTGACGGCGTTGTGGAGCCCGGTAGGCCAGCAAATTATGATTCCGACCCCAGGTCAGCCTAAGAAGCGCTATGGGTTGGGAGCGGTGAATTACCATACCGGTGAAACCGTGGTCTTATTCAAACGACACAAGCGCCGTCGGGAGGTGGCCGAACTGCTGCAAGCCATAGTGGACCAGCATCCCACGGGGACGATTTACGTCGCGTGGGACAATGCCGACACGCATCAAGACGACGAGATCGAAGCGGTCGTGCGCGGAGCCGCCGGGCGACTGGTCCTGCTGTACTTGCCGACCTATAGCCCTTGGCTCAACCCGATCGAGATGCTGTGGCGCCATTTCCGCCGCGAAGTGACCCATTGCGAACTCTTCGAGACGGTAGCCGCCTTGCTCCAAGCCGCCCGCGAGTTCTTCGACCGTCACAACCGCTCTCCACAGCTGGTGCTCTCGATTATCGGTTCCTATGCCGTAAAAGTTTCATGAATGTACTTAGAGCATTTTCTAATCAGGTGTACGGCATTACTGAATTTTCCCGTATGGCGCGCCCGAGCATCGTCGGCTGGAGCCGGAATCGCCCGTAGGGGCACGCGAAGGATCGCGTGCGGCGACAGAGGCACAAGGAAGTGCCTTCTGTCGCCCCCGGCTCCAGCCGGCGACGCGCAGGATCAGCGCGCCATCCGGGTGCCCTTTCTTTTGGTTACTTTTCTTTGGGCACGCAAAGAAAAGTAACTCGCCAGCGGGGCGAGACCCGCTTCAAACTGACTTGCTGCCGAAGGCAGCTTCCTTATTGGAGCGTACATCAGAGATGAAAACGCTCTAGATTATCCATTAAATGCATCGTTCAGGGGGGAGTGATATGCTTTGTTTTTCGTGGCCAGCCAGGCTGGGTCAGTATGCTCTGGTCGCCCTCGCAGTCGGAGGTCTTGCCGGTTGTCTGTCTCCGGTCACACTGAATCACGCGGTCATGGCCTACGACGAGGTCACAACCGATCTCCTCTCCCGGCAGTTGCTTTTGAATATCGCTCGGGCGCGCCATCATCATCCCATTCACTTTACCGGAGTCTCGAACATCGCGGCGACCTTCAATTTTCAGGTGAACGCCGGCGTTACTCCGGCCCTGACCGGCAATAACGGCGGCTTGCTAATGCCCCTCTTCGGAGGCAGTGCCGCGGAAAATCCGACCATCAGCATCGTGCCGATCGAGGGTGAGGAATTCACCAGACGGCTGCTGACGCCCATCCAGGAAAACAAGCTGACGATGCCCCTGCGGCAAGGGACAGACATCGATCTCGTGCTGCGGCTCATCACGAGCGAATTCCGGATGTATCGCCAAGGCGAGGTCGTTGCGTTTTACAACCGGCCGTCCGACCGGGGCTATGCGCCATTCCGACGCCTCGTTCTCCATCTGTCCTCGATTCAGGATCGCAATGCGCTTTACGTAGAACCTTTACAGTTCAGACAAAGCTTTGAGTATCCGGCCGATCAGGTGACGCCGGAAGCGCTGACCGCGTTGCAGAAGGAGTTCGCGGTAGATTATGACGCCTCGAAACAGTTGTACCGTCTGTCGAAGCCGGTGACCGGACGGATCGTGATCACGAACTATGATCCTAATCTTCTTTCAAATGACGAGCGCATTCGCCTCAACGAAGCGGCGGAGACCAGCGCGTCCGACGAACTGACCGTCGATATTCGCGCCGATTATCCCGGCGGCGAATATCCCATACAAGGGAAGTTCCGGTTGCGCAGTTTCCACAATGTCCTGAATTTCCTGGGACGCGGGATCGCGGACGAGCAGGAGTATGACGTGCCCAAGGACACTAGGACGCCGGAGGTAGCGGAGAACCCGGTCAGCGCCATGGGCGTGTTGGAGTCGGAGAGCGCGCCCTCGGGTGTGGATTTGGCGGTCAAATACCAGGGCCGCTATTATGCCGTGCGTCCGGACCTGGGTTATCCCTGGAACCGGGAAGCTTTTCGCTTGCTGTCCCAATTGTTCCAAATGACGGTAACGGAACTGCCCCAATTCGGCGTACCCAGCATCACGATTGCCAAGTAATGTAGCTGGGTTGGCAAGGGGCTTTGTCGGAAGGGTCGCGACTAAAGCGACCGTTTGCGATTGGGAAGGGATTGCCGACCTACGAATTTCCCGATCATCACCGCCAAACTAACGCTCTAAAACCAGGCCCTTATACCCGCCACCGCCCTTACGCTGTGCTTGTGCTCTCTAAGCGACTGCTCCTCGACGTAATCGAAGCCGATATAAGGCGCGAATTCCCGCACGATTTCGTAGCGCAGCCTGAGTCCCGCTTCGAATTCGGTGATGCCGGCCTTTACGCCGCGGTTCTCGATGTCGTCCGCGGACACGTTGATTTCGATGCGTGGCTGGGCGATGAGGCGTTGGGTTAGTAAAAGCTCATAGGCCAGCTTGAAGCGGCCGAGCACATTGCCGTTCTCGCTGATGAACATCGCCGCCTCGGTCTCGAAAAAATAAGGCGCGAGCCCCTGGATGCCGATGACGCCGTCGAAGGTGCGTTCCGGCTCGAACGCGCGGCGGATGCCGATCTGGGCGTCCCAGAAGGTGGCGATGTTGCGGCTGTAGAGCAACTGAAGGTCGGCCCGCCCGAAAATGTCCTGTTCGAAGACGTAATCGCCCTCGCTTTTCACCCACAGTTTGTTGTAGTCGCTGCCGGTCCAGCCTTCGATGTCCCATTTGAAGAGGTGAATGTCCCCGTTCCCCTCGTACTCGAACCGTTCGAACCTAAGATAGTTGTAGATCGCATCGTCCATCTGAGCGGTCGCACGGCCGCTCCCGAACATCATCAAAATGGCCGCGGCACAAACCGGAACGGAACGCCGGACACGGTGGTGTTCGAGACTCGGAATCACCTTCTCAAGCTCCCGTTTTCGCAGCTGTATCGGGAGGCTCCACGATGATCTTTCGAAACATCCCGGTTTCCATGTGATAGACCAGATGGCAATGAAACGCCCACTCGCCCGGCGCGTCGACCGGCACGTCGACGTGCACGGTCTCGCCCGGCTTGACGTTTACGACGTGTTTGCGCGGATTGAACGGCCCCTTGCCGTTATCCAGGTCCTGCCACATGCCGTGCAGATGCAGAGGGTGGTTCATCATGGTCTCGTTAATGTAGGTAAAGCGCACCCGTTCGCCGTACTTGAGGCGAATCGGCTCGGCCTCGGAGTACTTCTGGCCGTTGATGGACCAAATGTAGCGGTTCATGGTACCGGTGAGGCGCAGAATGATTTCCCGGTCGGGCTCGCGCCAGTCCGCATGCTTCTCCGCGCTCTTGAGATCGGCATACGATAGCACCCGATGGCCCGTGCCGGCGCGTTCTTCGACATGCTCCGCCATGGCGTGGCCTTCGTGACCGGCGTGTGAAGACATGGCGTGATTCATCTCCGGCATCGCGGCATGATCCATGCCCGCCATATCGTGACCTTCATGCCCGTTCGTCCGATGTTCCTTTTCCGGCGTATGCTTCATGGCCGCGTGCGGCCCGCCGGCCGCAGAACCGTGCTCCATGCCGTGGGCCGCCGCCATCTCGGCCAAAGTCACCAAGGGTCGTGGCCGTAGCGCCGGAACCTCCGCCCTCATGCCGCGCCGGGGAGCCAGGGTCGCTCTCGCATAACCGCTGCGGTCCATGGCTTCCGCGAAAACGGTGTAAGCCTTCGCTTCGCGGGGCTCGACCAGCACATCATAGGTCTCCGCGACGGCGATACGGAATTCGTCCACCTCGACCGGCTCCACGTCCTGGCCGTCCGCCTGGATGACCCGCATCCTGAGTCCCGGTATTCTCACGTCGAAATGGGTCATCGCCGCGGCGTTGACGAAACGGAGCCGGATGCGCTCGCCCGGCTTGAACAGAGCCGTCCAGTTGGCTTCGGGACCTTGGCCGTTGACGAGGAAGGTGTAGGTATAGCCGGTGACGTCGGCGATGTCGGTAGGGTCCATCCGCATCTCGCCCCAGGCCAGCCGGTCGGCCATGGTTTCCTTGACGCCCTTGCCGGACAGATCCCGGAAGAAATCGAACACGGTGCGCTTCTGGAAGTTGTAGTAGTCGCTCTGCTTCTTCAGCTTCGCGAGCACGCGGTGCGGGTTCTCGTCGGACCAGTCGGACAGCATCACCGTATACTCGCGGTCGTAAGCGTGAGCTTCGCCCTTCGCGGGCTCTATGACGATCGCGCCCATCAGCCCAAGTTGCTCCTGCATCGCCGAATGGCCGTGATACCAGTAGGTCCCGCTCTGGCTCAGCCTGAAGCGGTAGCTAAAGGTTTCGCCGGGCGGAATCCCGGGAAAGCTGATGCCGGGCACGCCGTCCATGTCGTAGGGCAGCACGATGCCGTGCCAGTGGATAGAAGTCGGCTCGTCCAATCGGTTGGTCACGCGCAAGGCGACTTCCTCGCCTTCCCGCCAGCGCAGCGTGGGCGCCGGCAATGAGCCGTTGGCCGCGATGGCGGTCCGTTCCCGTCCGGTCAGATTCACCGCTTTCTTGTCTATGACCAGCTCATAGCTTCCGGCCTGGACCGGCGGCGCCGACAGAACCGCGAACCAGAAGGCCGCGATTCGGCATTGCCGGATAATGGCATTTACGGTTTGCACGGATTTTCGCCTCTAAGTGTTCTCGGGAATTTCAACGCTTCGGGATTTGGCCGCCAACAGCATCGCGTTCAACTCGAAAAAGCTTTCAATGTAGAGCAGGTTAGGCACGCATCGTACGTAACCAGCAAAGTTTCTTCGGCATCTCCGGCGGATACGGCATGGTTCGTGGCAGTGCGCGCCTCCCACCCTATATCGGAAAACGGAATCGGAACCATGTTTTCGGCCTATCTCTAACTCTGCTTGACGGCGATGGCGTACAAGGCACTCGCTTCGATACCGGAGACTTTGCCCTCGCGAAGTAGGCCCAGATTGCTTTCCCTGACCAACGCCTGCTCTTCGAGCGAAAGCAGATCGATCGTGCCCCGATAGCCGCATCCGCGCGCGATGGTCCACCAATCGTCGGGCGACTTTAGCGGATGAGAGTAGTTTTCGGTATGTATCTCGGCTTCGCGGATACCGCCTTCGGCGAGCATGGCGCGCAGCCCGATGGAATCGTCGATCCGGTCCCAGGGATTGAATCCCTTGTAGAGATCCGGCCGGACAGAGCGCACGGTATCCCAGAATAGACTATCGGCCGGCTCGAAAAAGTCCCGTCCCCAGGTGGTTATCGCCAATTTGCCGCCCGGACGAACCAGGCGCCACAACTCGCGCACCGCCTGCGCCATGTCCGGCACGAAAAAGATGCCGAACACGCACACCACCGCGTCGAAGCTGGCGGCCGGCAAACCGAGGTCGAGCATGTCGCCAGTCCGAAATTCAATATTGGTTAGTCCACGCTTGGCGGCCTTGGCCCTGGCGAGCGTCAACAGCCTTTCGGCCAAGTCGATGCCCAGAACGAAGCCGTCCGGCCCCACCCGCTCGGCAGCCGGCAGGGCCGAGGCGCCGCTGCCGGAGCAGAGGTCGAGCACCCGTGCTCCCGGCCGCAAACCCAGCCGGTCGATCGTTCGCCGTCCATGGTAATCCCAAAATCCCAGTTCCGGCGCATCGAATAGGTCGGCGGCGGCGTTATAGGCCGTGGCCGCCCGGTGTTTTGCCTCGTCAGGAGTGACCATGTTTGTTCCCCTAGTTTGGTTGAGCTTGTATTAGTACTAATGACACCGCTGCTTGAGATTGCGGCCCAAAAGCCAGTAGTTCACCGGCCATGCGGCGATGAACCCGGCCGGCAACGCCGCCAGATATCCCAGCCAGAACCGGAACGAGAGCATCGAGGCCGCTTGCACGCCGCCTAGATGATAATCGGTCAGATTCATCGCCAGCTCCATGACCGCGATGGACACGGTTTCGCCGATCCAGATCGTGCGGAACGCCCGAATCCAGCCGAAGCCTTGACGGACCAAGGGCCATAAGCCCAAGGCGTAGCCGCTGACGAAACCCAGAACCGTGGCGAGCATCATGGTGGTCCACGGATTCAACCCCAAGCTCACCCCGATGGCCAGCCCGACGAATTCGCCGATGGCGCAACCGCTCAGGCAATGAACGGTCGCGTGAGTCGCCAAATGCGTCGGCGAAGAGCGGCTGGCTCCATGATGGTGAGCGTGCGCCGTGGAAAAACTGGCACCGCCGTGAAGGGGTATGTGATGAATATCATGGCTCATGAGTCGCTCCTTATGATGTTGATGTCGTGGCATTGTCGCGCTTTGATTCGAGGGTATTGTCCCCGAGGACCGCTTCGATGATCGGGCATCCGCATACGGGACCGGCGCCGTCACAGGCATGGACGAGTTCGGCCAGGGTCCGGCGGACCCGGTCGAGTTCGGCGATCTTTTGCTCCAGTTCCGCGAGACGGCGCTCGGCAATCGCCCGAACCGCGCTGCGCTCGCCGACGCCGTCGTTTAGCGCCAGCAGTTCGGCGATTTCTTCCAGCGAAAACCCGAGCGCCTTGGCCCGGCGGATAAAGCGCAGCCGATCCACGTCGTCGGGCTGGTAAAGCCGGTAGCCGGCCGCCGTGCGCGTCGTTTTTTTCAAAAGGCCGGCGCGCTCGTAAAAGCGAACCGTATCGATGCTGATCCCGGCCTGAGCCGCAGCTTTCCCGATGGTGAGCATGGAGCACCCTCCTCTTCTCAGTGCATGCGTCGATAGCGTAAACCCTGGACCCAAGTCCAGAGTCAAGCGTCCGTCGCGGTATTTACAAATATTCGGGGAGATTTGGCGGAACGGGATTTCGATTTCGTTTGGGCGCGGCTTTCGCCTTCGGAATTCCGCATGTCGGGCCGAGGCTATTCGAACTCCACCGGCGCCACAAAAGTCGAAATGTTTACGGATGAAGGAATGCGCAGCGGCCGGCGGATTCGAAGCGGAATACCGGCCGAGATCGATATCCGGCGAGACATGGCTTCAAGGAGGTTTATCCATGCGATTCAAGCGATTGGTGAGCACCGGAATGGTGCTGTTGGCAACCCTGATCCAGTTGCAGAATGCCTCGGCCGCCACCGAGGAAGAGGACTTCCTGGTCCGTAACGTCCAGGATCTGATCGACCTTTGCACCACGCCCCGGGACGATCCGCTGAACGTTGCCGCCGTGCATTTTTGTACAGGTTATCTGGTGGGCGCATATCACTATCACGAGTCCATGCACTCCGGGCCCGACAGCCAACCCTTGGTGTGCCCTCCCGATCCGAAGCCGACCCGGCAGCAGGCGATCGCGGAATTCGTCTCCTGGGCGCAAGCTCACCCGGAATACAACAACGAGCGCCCGGTGGATGTGATGTTCCGATTCATGACCCAAAAATGGCCGTGTAAAAAAACGGCTCGATCCGGCATGACCGATTGATCCACAGACAAGCGAGGGCCGCGATGAAATCGCGAATTTTCTTGAGTCTTTTGGGCGCAGCCTTGTTATCGGGGTGCGCCGGCATGTCTCCCAGCGAGCAGCGGATGTTGAGCGGCACTACCGGTTCCGCGGCGGCAGGCGCGGCAATCGGCGCCATTGCCGGGAATGCGGGCCTGGGCGCGGCGATCGGCGCGGGCACAGGACTGGTGGGCAGCTATCTGTACGACCAGCACAAACAGGCCGAGGAGCGTGCCTACCGCCAGGGTTATCAGCAGGGGCGCCAGCAACCAGCCCCGACCGCACCTTGACCGGCTCAAAACAAATATCCCGCCAACATTTTCAAGAGATCGATAACGGGAATTTCGATGGCCAGCACCGGCACCATCGGCAAGGCCGCCGCCGCAAACAGAGTGATGACGGTTTGCCGGCCGATGGGCACCATGCGAACGGCACTCACGGCTTCGTGCATGGAACGCACGTCCGCCACGGGGCCGAGTTCCGGAGCATTGAGCAGAGCGTCGTCGCGAACCGTTTCTCCTCGGATCCAGCGGCGGTCGACCAGTCTCCCGTGCTGTCCCGCCAAGGCGCCGTAATCGAGCAGGGCCTTGCGCCGCAGGCGTTTCAACTTGCCGATGAGCACCAGCAGCGGGCCTAAACACAGAGACAGTGCGAGCATCACATAAAGCGCCATGGGCATCCTCAAGGACTCCACGCGCGCACCGTGGTAAAGAACGCTGTGCGCGAAGTGCGAGGCCAGCACCATGGATACGCCCAATATGAATGGAATAAACACCTGCGGGGCCATGCCGAGAAAACCCAGGCCGCCGGCCCGGTCCGGATGAACCGGAACGAGCTCGAGGTCCAGCTTGGAAACGCGTAGCAACAGAATCCCGAATACCACGACGCGCCATACCCACAACCCTATCAGGAAGCTGAAAATCGGGCGCAGCACGAGGAGATACCACCATCCCGCGAAGATGAGCCCGATCGGGTCGGTATCCCGGTCGATGGCCCAGGATGCCTCGTGCAGCCGCTCGAACTGCTGCACGGCAAAAATCACGTTCGCTGTCACGAGGCTGACGAGGATCGCGAAGATCCACCAGGAATTCAGCAAGCGGTCGGCGGTATTCAAAGCCGCGCGGAACTTCGGCATCGAAGATTCGCCGACCAGTCCCGAGACGACAAAATGGCGAATCAGCGATTCGAGGCGCAAAAGGGCGCTTTCGCCGATGATGAAGAGCGGTATCGCGATCAGGCAACGAGAATGAATGGCGAAGTGAAGGAGCAAGGGTTCCGAGATTTCGCCGCCGAATGCCCGACCGGCGAGCGAGGCCGGGACGACGATGGGCACCCAGCACAACAGCGCGAAGAACAAGGCGCGCCGCTTTACGCCCAAATCATGGGACGGTGCCAGCCCGATCGCCCGTTGCAGGCGAAAGAACGGGTCCTTGCCCACGAACAAATGTGTAATGCCGTGATCCGGTTCCTGTCGATCCATTCCACCGTCCCTTGATAGCCGTGGTGAACTTTTTGTCCGGAACTACGGTATCACATTGACGCTGAAAATTTTTCGTCGGATGCTGTGAGTTAGCGGTCGAACCGCGATCTAAAAAGGTAACCGCTCGCCCCGCTTTCGAGGCGGGAACGGAAATCGGCTCGTTTTGAAAAAAACCTTGGAGGGACTGATCATGTGGTCGATTTATCGTCGCTGTACAGCGGAGTTTATCGGAACGTTCTGGCTGGTTTTCGGCGGCTGCGGCAGCGCCGTTCTTGCCGCCGCCTTCCCGAATGTCGGAATCGGATTGCTCGGCGTATCCCTGGCATTCGGTTTGACCGTGCTGACCATGGCCTATGCCGTGGGCCATATTTCCGGCGGCCATTTCAATCCGGCGGTTTCCGTCGGTCTTTGGGCCGGAGGCCGCATACCGGGGTCCGACCTAGCACCGTACATTGCATCTCAGGTTTTCGGCGCGATCCTCGGCGCCGGCGTGTTGTATCTGATCGCGAGCGGAAAGGCCGGATTCGATGTCGCCGCGGGATTCGCCGCCAACGGTTACGGCGAACATTCGCCCGGAGAATATTCCATGGGCGCGGGCTTTTTAACGGAAGTCGTGATGACCTTCATGTTCCTCATGATCATACTGGGCGTCACCGACTCGCGCGCTCCTCAAGGGTTCGCGCCGCTGGCCATC
Source organism: Methylocaldum sp. GT1BB (assembly GCF_051027545.1). Lineage (NCBI taxonomy): Bacteria > Pseudomonadati > Pseudomonadota > Gammaproteobacteria > Methylococcales > Methylococcaceae > Methylocaldum > Methylocaldum sp. GT1BB. The sequence goes on from NZ_CP194902.1 coordinate 890,851, forward strand.
GGCTTGGGCCTCACCCTGATTCACCTGGTGAGCATTCCGGTGACCAACACTTCGGTGAATCCGGCCCGAAGCACCGGCCCCGCGTTGTTCGTGGGCGATTGGGCGCTAGTCCAGCTCTGGCTCTTTTGGGTCGCCCCCCTGATCGGAGCCGTTCTCGCCGGACTGGTCCACCGCTGGTTGTCGGCAACCATCCATCGCGAGGATTGGCAGGCGGCCGCCGCAACCCGGGGACCGAAGACGATTCCATAGCTGCAGGCGGCCCAAAAATCGGACGGCTTGGGCTGACTTCGGCACAGTTCTAAAGCCAGCCGGGCGCACAAGGATGTTGCCCCGGTTCCATCCCCGTTTGCTTTGATTCATGGGACGATTCATCTCCGAAATCCATAAAAAAACCCGGCCGGAGCCGGGTATCCCCGCAGGTCTGGACTGACATCGAGGTTAATCTTCAGCTTAGCGGAGATCCACCGGTTCACAACCCGCCATAGGCAGCACCCCAGCTTATTCAAACACGGGTGAAGCCGCACCGGAATTAGAGCGGTTTCCGTTCGCATGTAATTCCATTCGGCATTCGAGTGAATATTCATCGTAGGATGGGTAGAGCGAAGCGAAACCCATCGATGGTGGGTTAGCCCCTAGTCTCCGCTCGGGACAGGCCCTTCGACAAGCCTGTCCTGAGCATCGTCGAAGGGCTCGGGACAGGCTCCGCGTAACCCACCGATTGGAAGTCGCTCGGTGGGTTACGGCGCACGCGAAGTGCAGTGACCGGCGGTCGGTCAGTGCTGATGGGCGCCTAACCCACCCTACAAAACACGAATTTCTGATCGAAAGCGATCTGGAATAGGAGTTGATTGAAACCGGCTCCCGCAGGCCATAAACCCATCCGGCAACAGATCTAAGCCTCCAACTTGCATTCACCGAGTTTGGCCGATCCCGTCGGGGGACGTTCTCAATGTTCTCCCTCTCTCGGCCAAGCCCGCTTTCCGGCGCCGGTAGGTCGGCAAGGGATTGCCGACCTACCTGTCGGGCGCTCTGACACCGAATCGGAAAATGCTCTAGGGTCGAACGCTGCATCAGTATCGATCTCTCCCGAGTTTAAGCAAACGGAGCAGGTGATGACTGCCATAACAGTCAAGACCAAAGGCATGGCGGTTGCCGAGCGAACGACTCTCGGTATGGAACCTTACGGATAGTCAGAAAACCCCGCTGGGCCTAAGTTATCGACCTTTGTGGAGACTGTGGAGGAGGCATGAACGGTCCGACCGACGAAGGGAAAAAGCGATACCCGCCCAACGGCTTGTATCAAGCCAAGTACATGACCCAGCCGCACGCCTGTACGTGCACGGCGGAGTGTACCGATCCCTGCGATGGCGAGGACTGCGGTTGCAGCGCATGCCTGGCGCTACACGACGGTGTGGCTTCCATCGACTGATCGTGCCAATCCATAACGAGTGTCGGCTCGAAGGCAAGCCCGAGCTGCAAGACCTATGGTCGGGCTACGGCCGGATTTTCCATCACTTGATCGGCAGGCATGAAAAGTCGGGATTACCGAACCTCTGCCTGAGGTTTCAAACTGCGGATTCAATACGGAACGGTGCCATGCGTCTGTCTTTCTCTAAACATCGGGGTAAAGGGGCAGTCGCACGATGAATTCACTCCCTCGGCCGGAGCCTCCGCTTTCGGCTTCGACCCACCCGCCGTGCAGTTCTACGATGCGCTTGACGATGGTCAGACCGAGCCCCAACCCGCCTTGAGCGCGGTCCACGGTGCGCTCGGCCTGGGTGAAGGGCGTAAAGAGGTGAGGTAACAACTTGCCGGGTATGCCTTCGCCCGTATCCCGAACCGAAACGACCGCCTCGCCGTTCTCCCGAGTTAGGCTCAGCCAGATCCGACCGCCTTCCGAGGTGTACTTTGCTGCGTTGTTGAGCAGGTTCGACACGACCTGAACCAGGCGCACGCTGTCCCCCTCCACCTGAATCGGGTCTTCCGGGATGAAAATGGTGAGGGCGTGGCGCCGCGCCTCGACGAAGGGCCGCGCGGTTTCGACGGCTTGGGCGATCACGGCGGCGAGCTCCACCGGCGTTTTTTTCAGTGCCAGCTTGCCTTGGACGATCCGCGACACATCCAAGAGATCGTCCACCAGCCGGATCAACTGGGTGACTTGACGGTCGATCACCTCACAGGCCCAGATCAACTTGGGCTCCGACGCGCCGAATTTGCGCTGGATGTGGACGGCATTCCGGATCGGCATCAAGGGATTGCGGAGCTCATGCCCCAGCATCGCCAGAAATTCATCCTTCCGGCGGTCGTATTCCAGGCGCAGTTCTTCGGCTCGCTTGCGCTCGGTGATGTCCAGGAAGGTGCCGATGATCTGCAGGACCGATCCGTCGGCCTCGCGGGCGAACACCCCATCTCGCGAAATACACCAGATCCAACGGCCGTCAGCGGTTCTGATCCGGTACTCGATTTCCAGTGTTTCGCCATTGGCCGTGTCGAGCAAGGCCTTGAAATGGGCGATGATGCGGCCTTGGTCGTCAGGGTGAAACAGATTGAAAAAGTCCTTCCCGCTCAGGCTCTGGAGGTCCTCGAGGGTATAGCCCGTCAGCTCGGTGCACTGGGCATTGATGAAGACATCCCGCCCGGCTTTCACATCGTAGATGTAGAGGCCGTTCAGAGAGGACATCAGGACCTTCTTGGCGAAGGCATCCCGCTCCTTGAGCTGCTGCTCGGCCGCTTTGCGCGCGGTGATGTCGCGGGCAATCGTGGACGCGCCCATGATTCGGCCCTGTTCGTCTTGCAGCGGCGAGACGGTGAGCGAGATGGCGATCCTTCGGCCGTCCTTGCCGAGACGCTCGGTCTCATAGTGATCAACCCGCTGGCCCTGGCCGATTTTCATGAGAATCTCCAAATCCTCCGCCTGCCGTTCGGGCGGAATGATGAAGCTGATGGGGCGGCCGATGGCTTCGTCCGCGGCGTAGCCGAACAGCCGCTCCGCGCCGGCATTCCAGCCGGTGATGACTCCATCCAGGGTCTTGCCGAGTATGGCATCGTCGGAAGACTCCACGATGGCCGCCCATTGGCGCTGCAAGGCATCCGTGCGCATCCGCTCGGTAAGGTCGGTGAGAGCCGTCAAATACCGGACCTCCTCCGCGTCATGGGTGAAGGTTTTCCGGCTGGCGAGCTGGACGGCGAGGCGGTCTCCCGTTGATGTTAGAAGGGTCAGCTCCGCCATGGCTTGCTCCTGCTGCAGACAGCCTTTGAGATGCGTTAGAAGTGTGGATTGGTCTTCGGGAGCCACGTAGCGGCGCAAGGGAGAGCCCACCAGATGCGTGCGCTCCCGGCCGAGCATTGTCGCCCCGGCCATATTGATGTCTCGGATCACCCCCTCAGAGTTCAGGCTCACATAGCCGATCGGCGCCCCGTCATAGAGCTCGGCATAGCGGTTGCGGGACCGTTTAAGGGCCCGCTGGGCCTCCTGAAGTTCGCGGTTCTGGGCCTCCAATTCCCGCACCTGTGCCTGGAGTTCACGGATCGTCCGCGTCAGCTCGTTTCGAAGCCGCTGAACGTCGCTGCAGTCCCGGCACGCTGCCAGGCTATGAAGAAGCTTGGCATCCGATAAGTCTTTGATGGTGGTCATTCTGGGATCCCCGTCTCCTCTTAAGTAACGTCATGGGCATCCCAGCCACTTCCGCCGCACCCAACGGGTACCGTTCTTCCCCCAGGAGGCGGCGGACTGAAAAGTTCTCCTTAGACTCGTTTCAAGGCCACGGTTGCACTGATCGCCGGGGATTGGACTCAAAAAATTGAATTTCACGAACGGCCATTGCCGGAATGTTTCCAGAGCAAACCTTGGGCGGGATAGCCGGCAGCCCGCGTGATCGGATTTCACCCAGCCGAATCGGAGCTGCGTCGATCGGATACTTATCTGTACTGTCACCCGAATGGCTTTGGAAAAAGCACCCAACGTTCGGTAAGAGCGCTTGTCAAAAATCAATCGGACTCAGAAAAGCGGTCCACCAATTCAAAGGAGTAAATGTCATGAACACCATTACGGTCAGAACCGATGGAGCCAGGGTCGGCGGTATCTGGTATGACGCCGGCTGCTACAGGGCGCCATTGCACGCGCAATTCGAAGGCCCCGGCTATTACTGGCTCGAACCCGTGGCCGATCATCATGGCGTCAGGTATTTCGAGAAAGGCATCTCGCTCGGGGCCTGCGATACCCAAGCGCAGTTGGATAGCGCGATTGACGTGGTGATTCGTGAGCATGGCGAGATGACGGATTCCATTTGGTTGCTCGGCGCAACCACCGCAATCAGCATTACCGTGGAGACGTTCGACCGATAAGCCTCGCTCCACGGCCAGAACCCGGTTCCGGCCGGATTTCTTGGTCTGTTACGAAGGCTTATCAGAGAGACAAGGATTTGTACTTATTTTGTGGCTGAATCAGATTCGGTCTAATGGGGCTCCCACGGGACACGCGCCGGAGGACGAGCCGGCCGGCCGAACCGCCGCCCCAACCAGCCGTTCGGGTTCTGGCTTCGTTCTTTTCCGACCAAGCACCCGCTTCGATTGACGGGTCGGTCTGATCGGCGGGACCGGCCGCCGACACTTGTTCCAAAGGACGCTATGGATAAGCGAAGGACGCCGCCCAGATCGTGACGCCTAACCCGATAAGAAAAGGCATCGTTTCGCTTCGGCTGGCGTTTCGAGCCGTGGACCGAGGCGTTCGGAGCAGGTGAAGACGACCGCGATCAACTAGATGCCCGAGCTCTGGGCAGGGAGCGACAGATGATCAAGGACGCTTTCATTCTCGACCTAGCCGCCTACGAAGACCGAGGAGCGGATAAATCGCATGCTCCCGGCGTCTGCCGTTTCAAGTGAAGCCGAAGGGTAGCTCTAAATGTCAGTCCAGACCTATCGCGCTTAATGGAAGCACATGGCCTCGCGCGCATCATCGGCCGAATAGGTGGCCAAGCCGATTGGATTTCCCATTTCTCATCCAGGAAGGAGAGCAAAATGGCCGTTAGTCAAGATTTCGCCAGAGTGGATCTGTCCGTGAAACCATATCTGGGCAGCGGCGCCCAGGAAATGCATCTGGAAAGCATTGTCCGGCTGTGGCGGGAACGTTTCGACGAAGACCACATCGAGAAGAGGCAGATCCTGTTCCGATGGCTGACCGAGAGGAATCCGTTCCGGGAGGGGCGTACGCCTTACTATCTCCTCACTCACGGCGGGCAGGTCGTCGGCATGCACGGACACATGCCGCTCAGATTTTCTCTGAGAGGCCGTCAGATGACGGGATATCTGGCGCATGACGACCTGCTGGCAAAGGCGTATCGAGGGAAGGGGCTCGGAAAGGTCCTGCTTCGTGGCGTGGCCGAACAGACCACCGATTTCGCCGGTGCCCTCTGGTTCAACGAGCCCAATCGCCACCTCTACCTCAAGGCTGGATGGCTTCCCGTCCCGGACTTTTATCCCTACTTCAAGATACTCGATCCGGCACCCTTCATCCGGCAACGGGTCGGCGGGCGCATTTCCCGCACCACACTCTCTTTGCTGGCCCGGAGTGCGCTTCGGGTGGGGGAACTCGCCCTTCGCGCCAGAATACCGCGGCGGATAGCCATCATCCCCATGATGCATTTCGACGAGCGCTTCGATGAGTTTTTCTCTAGGGTGTCTCCCGCCTTCGGACTGATGGTCGTCCGGGACCACTGGTATCTCAACTGGAAATTCGTCGAGCGTCCGTTCAGTAACTACCGGCGGTATGCTGCGTTCAATAACCAGGATACCCTCTGCGGGTATGCCGTGATCAAGCGAGCGAAAACGGGGGACCGTCTCCGCGGCCAAATCCTCGACATACTCGCGGATCCTCGGGAGCCGGAAGCGTTCGAGGGATTGCTGAACCAGTGCCTCCAGGATTTCAAGCGAAGCGGAGTGGATTGTGCGGAGATCATGTGCACCTACCCACCGTTCATCCGACAGCTTAGGCGCGCCGGCTTCCTGCGGGCACGCACACCGGAGCCGTTTATGGCCTGCAAGTGGGAGCAGCAGTTTGAGCGGTCTTTCGTCTCCAGCATTGGCAACTGGTATCTCACCTTCGGCGATGCCGATGGGGATGCCTGGGACGTGAACTCTCCGGAGCCCTGGTAGGCAGATCGCACCGTCGATCCTCCACGACCGTTCCCCCAAGACAGGTTCGGATGGATACCGTGGCCGCTACCCCGCGTGTTCCAGCCGAGCAAGGTGGGCACGGAATGTCCTGCCCGCTTTACCCGCGCTTTGCGTGAGAGCCTCGGATCGATTGGTTTCACGAGATGGTGGTCAATCTCGGCGGCTTGGCTCGGTGCGTCCTCTTGAGTAAACCGGTCAAAGATCTGGTGCATGCGCTCAGGGATAACCCTCATACCAATCGGTCTCTAAACGTGACCGGCCGTTTCAATCAGTCTCAAGAGGCCTTTTTCGTTATCCACTCAAGGAGAGGACTTATGAAACTCAAGCACCTAGGATACGTAGCATTGTTCAGTGGCTCGATCGCATCGAGCGCCGCCTTCGCCGCGGAATATGGCACTGCCGCGGAAGCCCGTGCCATGCTGGAGAGGGCTGTCGCCGAGCTCAAGAAGGACAAGGCCGATGCTCTGGCCAAGTTCAACCAAGCCGAGGCCGGTTTTCGGGATCGCGACCTCTATCCGTTCTGCGCCGGCCCGGATGGCCGCATTACCGCCCACCCAACGGAAGTCGGCACGAACCTCAAGGAGATGAAGGATCAGAACGGCAAACCCTTCGGCACGGAAATGTTCAAGATCGCGGAGGAAGGCAAGATCAAGGAAGTGACCTATGTGTGGCCGCGCGCTCCTGGCACCCAGTCGATTCCGAAAGTGAGCTACGTGACCAAGGTGGACGACCAGGTATGTGGAGTCGGTTATTACAAGCAATAAAGAGTCGCCTCAAACTCGCCGAAAGGAGAGCGTGCCATGCCGTCTCTATGGGGGTCGCCACCTAGCACAAAGGGCGAGGAACTTGGATGGGGCCGCAAGCGCCTGTCCAAGGCGGGTCCCTCCTGGCCGGCTAAGCCATTGCGGCGCAGGCAAGATTTTCTGTTACGAGCTTTTGCGGACGTACTTCTTTCCTATCTGACGCTGGCATTCGCATGTCAGGCATGCGACGGAGACGAATAGCTGATCAGACAGTGAAAAGCCGCTGGCTAAATATCAATCTTAGGTATATTCACTTATTGTTGCCATCCGGAGGGAAAAGGAACAATCCCATGGGGGTTATCGGCGAATTCTTTGGGAGGGACAATATGGCCAAACCGGCATTGGGCAATGCTATTGGTATACTCGCAGCGCTCGGACTCGCAGCCGTGATATCCGGCTGTGAAAGCACGAAGAAAAAGCCCCCCGGCGTGCAACCCGAAGGACGGGAAAAAACCACAAAAACCCGAGCGCTCGAATCCGGGGCTGCCATGCTGCAAACCCAATCGCCCCTGCGTCCGATGGATATCTATCTATCGGGTTTCCACGTCGCCAAGAGGGACCCATCCCATCAGATGGAGGCGCATCATTATTGCCGGCAAGTCAACGAGGACTTTGCCCAGTGCGTGCTGTTCGACGGCAACACCGCCGACGCCAATCTGATCGGCATCGAGTACATTATCTCGGAAACGCTGTTCGAGTCTCTGCCCGCGCAGGAAAAGAGATACTGGCATCCCCACAATTACGAGATCCTTTCCGGCCAGCTCACGGCGCCGGGGATACCCGACGCAGCCGAGAAAGAACTCATGAGAGGAAAAATGAACAGCTACGGCAAGACCTGGCATGTCTGGAACTCGGCGCCGTTCGGAAAACGCGGCGACAGGATGCCTCTGGGCGGCCCTGTCCTGGAATGGTCGTTCAATCGCGACGGCGAGGCGTTACCCGGCTTGGTCGAAGAGCGGGACCGGCGTATGGGGACCGACATCGTTCAGGAACGCCTCAACCGAAAAGATCTTGTTCCCTTGGCCAAACCTCAAAGCGGCGTAGACGTTTTGAAAAAGAAGTTCCCGAGACCGACCAAATCCATTCCGGGCGTTATAAACAAGAACAGTAAGCTGTCCAGAAAAAAGAACCCGGACGGCCGATTATCAGACAGAAATTGACCGTAAGCGTGAAAGCGTCCGTCGTACGCAGAGAGCCTTCACACGAGCGGTGAGGCGGATCGAGTCGCTCCGGCTTCACCGCCCTTCAGCCACAAGCCAAGCCGTTCAGCAGGAATAACTCATTCGCTTCCCGACGGCGGATAAGTCCTTGGCGCGGCCGGACTTTCCGAAGGCGGACGCGCTGAAGTCTCCTTCCCAACGTCTCGATGGGTTACGATCGTCAGTTCCACGCGCCGGTTTTGCGCCCGGACGGCCTCGTCTGTGCTCGCGGTTTTCGGCATTCTCTCCCCCATGCCTTCTTGCGAAATGCGGGCGGCGTTCACTCCGTTGGATGTCAGGTAACCCGCTACCGTGCCGGCACGTTGCTCGGAGAGCCGTTGGTTGCCCTTGTCCGAGCCGATGTCGTCGGCATGTCCGGTGACGGTGACGGTTGATTCAGGGTATTGGTTCAGAACCGAGGCCACCGATTTCAGCGTGCTTTGCACCTGCGGCGTCAGGCTGGCGGACCCGAATGCGAACGGGACATCCAAGTCGAGAGTGTTTTCCGTGGTACGTTGCACCTCTACACCGGCATCCTCGAGCGCCAGCCGTATCGCTCGTCCCGAGCGGTCCACGCCCACGACTTTGCCCAACGGACGCTTCTCACCAGTGTGCGGATCGGTCGCACAGCCCACCACCATCAATGAGCACAAGCCTATTGCAAGCCATCGCCTATTCATAACAACCTCCTGTCACCTCGGTATTCGATGGATCGTCGGACATCGCCGACATCGGTCAACCGTTCCGGCATCTCCTTTCAACATTCGTTTCAAGGGCTTACATTGTGTTCAGACCTTTTCAGGGGCTCGTAGTTGCCCGCCAAGTGATGGGAAGAATCATCCGACAATCATGAACACTCCCATTCGGTCTCGAGACCCGATTGCGGGACCTTAATGAAAGGGAATTAAGCACCGACAATACTGTCTCCCTCTAAAGATGACGGACGGCGAGAAAGCGCATTGGGTCCGCAAGGAATGCCCGACTATGGAGGATAACGTATGAAACCCGCCGCTGGATTGATCGTTCTCGCGCTGGTGACGGCCTTGGGCGGCTGCGCCACCGCGAGACCGGTACTCTACCCCAACGAGCATCTTCAGAATGTAGGACAAGTTGCCGCCGATCAGGATATCGCCGAGTGCAAGTCCTTGGCCGAAGCGGCCGGCGCAGACTCTCGCGCAACCGGCGCCGGCCGGGCCGCCAGAAACACGGTAGGCGGCGCCGCCATGGGCGCGGCGACCGGGGCGGTCGGCGGGGCCGTGGTCGGGTCGGCCGGCGCCGGCTCTGCTATCGGCGCCGCGAGCGGCGCGGCGGCAGGGCTGATTCGATCCATGTTCGGCCGCTCGGGGCCGGATCCCGCTTATCAGTCGTTCGTGAACCGATGCTTGCAGGAACGCGGTTACGACGTCGTCGGTTGGGACTGATCGTCGGGTTCTCCCTTCAGAAAGCCGATGATTGGAAGATTTATTAACCCGGCCTATAAATATAGGCCGGGTTAATCCGGGGCAGGGATGCCCCGGCGCGGCGACAAGCCGCGTGAGTCCAGGCCGGGCGTGTACCGGGCCTGGGCGGCGGCCCGAAATACCAGGAGGGTATTTACGGGCCTGATTAATAATACACTCGCCCATCGTCACGGCCGCGTTTCCGCCAGTCTATCGAGCATGCCCCGGATCGCTTCGATCTGCGGTCCGTTCTTGGTGTGATAATCGGCGCTGTCATACCCCCACCAGTCCCAACAGGCATTGGGATTCCATACGAAATTCAAAGTCCAGAACGGCCATCCCCAGCCATAGCGCGCTTCCGTCTGCGGATATAGGACGATCAGATCGTTGGTGTCGGCCCAGCGGTTGTAGCCCGCCTGCCGGTAAAAGGCGTCGCCGACTTTATCCTCGTTTTGCAAACAGCCGTGGAAGGCGACATGCACCCGGCAACGCCTGGTATTACACGAATCCGGAATATACGCCATCCCCGAATCGCTCATGCTGTGATCGTGGGCCTTCCGGTCGGGCAGAAATTCGTTCTGATCGAACGCGACGAAACGCCCGCCGGGCTCGGCGGCGGGCGTTTCGAGCGGCCCATGGCTGTGAGCCAGCAGAGCTCCTGCCGCATCGTAGTCGCAGTCGTTGAGGAACGGAGGCCCCGTATAGGAGCAGGCGGCTCCGTCGGTTTCCGTAATCATGGCATGCCCTGCGTCCAGGTCTTTCTTGTAGACGATCCCGTCATCGCCCACATAAGACCGGTAATAACGAAACAAGGCGTCCATCACCGGCTGTTCGACGACCCGATCTTCGGTACCGGAAAATAACCACACCCGGTCGGCCCGAAGTTGAACGGGATCGTCGATGGCACCGGACTGCGCAAGCTGGTCGGTAAGATTCTTGAGATGCGCGGCATCGGGGACAGGATGGGTTTCATCGGGTTTCATACAGTTCCGTGTTGCCCTGCCGGAGTTGTTCTCGGCGCAGTAATACGGTCCGCCGGCGATGACCCCGGCGCCGCGGACGATACCGGAATGGGCGACATGGAACTGCACCGCCAGATAAGCGCCCGAGGAAATCCCCGAGACCGAGGTCTGTTCAAGATCGACGCCGTAGGCGGGTAGACGCTCCGCTTCGGCATCCGCGCCCACGCTCAAGATGGCCAGCCCGGCAGTCAATAGCATTCCGCCAATATTTCGCAACACGCTGAAACCGTCCATGATGTCGTTCTCCCTGTGCTCGTATTCGGTCGCTCTCCACAGCACGATACGGCGGATTAGCCCGATTTTGGCGCCCGCTGCGCCATTCTTTATACGACAGCCACGAAGGCCGTTTTTTCCCGGCCCTGTTTAAGCGGAGGATTGACCTCTCATCCGAACTTGGCCTTAATACTCATGAGTTACTCACAAATTTGAACTCACGGCTTCAGTTGGAATGTTTCCACAAAAATGAGTAACTAATGAGGGCTATCCATGCGCGGACTCAAACCGGAAAAATACGCGGCGGCGCTGAGTTACTTGCGGCGTATGCTCAAAGAACCCGATAAGGCGCCGGAAATATTAGTAACTCACGATCGCGTCGCAGCCGAACAGCTCGATCTCTGTTCGGATCACCACCAATTGAACGCGTGGATTGGACGCCATCTGAACGACACCGGCTGGAAACGCCTGCAGAACGCCCTGAACCAGCGCCGGTGCTCGGAGAACTTGCAGCGGTTGAGCCTCAAGAAAAGCACCTACGCCGCCTTGGCCAAGCTGGCCAAGGAACAGCGAATGACGATCAACGAGGCCGTCGAGCACCTCCTGCAATTGCGGAAGGCGGAATCATTAGTTACTCAGCAATCACCCGAATCAGCGGCAGCCGACGATGTTAGCGAGGAGATGCTGATCTGGATGATGGCTCGATCTTCGGGTTCCGAGCCGTAGAAGCTTCGAATCTCGGAGCGGGTGGAAGGGCTCAGAGCTAAGAGCCTATGCCAGTAAGTCCCAAACCCTTCGACGGGCCTGTCCTGAGCTAAGTCGAAGGGCTCAGGACAGGCCCGTCGAAGGGCTCAGAGCGAACGGCCTACTGAGATAGGCTCTAAGACCAGGATTTCCGGGGAAGCACCGTTTGGGGTACATAAACTTGACAGTCCCCTTCGACGCAATGATATCGTCGGATCAGAATCGCAATCCAAATGGCACTAGGGGAACTCGCTCACCATCATGTACGCGCCGTATTTTCAGCTCAGCGAGCCCCCCTTTTCCATTGCCCCGAATCCGCGCTATCTCTATCTGAGTCCCCAGCACCAAGAGGCGCTGGCTCATCTTTTGTACGGGATCAGTGTCGGCGGGGGATTCGTCGTGCTGACGGGCGAAGTCGGCACGGGAAAAACCACTTTGTGCCGCTGTCTGCTCGACCAACTGCCCGAAGACGTCGATCTCGCCCTGATTTTCAACCCGCGGCTGAACCCCCGCGAACTGCTCGCCAGCATTTGCGACGAACTGCACATTGCTTATCCCGAAGAGCGGGCCAGCCTGAAGCAATTGATCGACCTGCTGAACCGGCATCTGCTCGAAATCCACGCACGGGGGCGACGGACCATCGTTTTGATCGACGAAGCGCAGAACCTCAGCTTCGAAGTGCTGGAACAGATCCGGCTGCTTACCAATCTCGAAACCAACCAGGCCAAGCTGCTGCAAATCATCCTGGTCGGACAACCCGAACTCGGCATTCTTTTGGCTCAGCCGAACTTGCGGCAGCTTTCGCAACGGATTTCCGCGCGGTTTCACCTGCGTCCGCTGAATTTCCGGGAAACGATGGCCTACATCCGGCATCGCCTGGCCGTCAGCGGCGCCAGAGACACGCTGTTCAGCCGGCTGGCGGTCGGTGAAATCTGTCGCCGGTCGGGCGGAATTCCGCGTCTCATTAATCTTATTTGCGACCGGGCATTGTTGGGCGTTTACACCCTTGGAAAAAGCAAAGCGGGCTATGCAATTGCCCGGAAAGCCGCCAACGAGCTGATGCCGAAAGCCGACATTACACGCTCCGTACGCTTTTCAGCCGTTACGCCGTTTGGCCTTCTGACCGTACTCGCCGTTTGCGGGTCGATCTATGCAGGCCTTGCGCTCCGTTCCGACCCGGCTGTCATACCGCGTCACTTATCGGCTCTGCTGGGTCCGCTTTTGGCCGACGATCCGCCCATTGTTCAGCCGAAGCCGGATGCCCCGGTTCCTTCAGCGCCCTCAACCGCGCCGAAAAGCGCCCCGGAGCCCGAGAAAACCGCAGACGCGCCCCCCACCGCAGCGCGCGCTCCCGAGCCGGTGTTTGCCGAGTTGATGTCAGACTCCGGCCTGACCCGCGACAAGGCTTTTGCCCGACTCCTGGCTTTGTGGCAAATCGAGCCGCCGGTCGACGCGACCGACTTTTGCCAATTTGCCGAACAAAAGGGATTGCACTGTCTGTCGACCAACGGCAACTGGTTCCAACTGCGAAGCCTCGATCATCCGGCCGTACTGGAATTCGCAGTGCCGGACGGCACGAAGCGCTATGCGGTCCTGGTCGGCATCCGCGACGACAAGATCGAGCTGAGCTTCGGTACTCAACGCCATGCTTTCGAACTCGCGGACATTCTTCCATTTTGGCGGGGCGGTGCCGCTTTGCTCTGGAAGCCGCCCAAGGGCGACGCCAGAACGTTAGTCGCGGGCAGCAAAGGTGAAGCCGTGAGGTGGTTGAGACGGATGCTGCGTGCACCGGCTGAAGACGGAGCCGACGACTATTTCGACACAAAACTCAAGGCCCGCGTGGTCGCCTTTCAGGTGGAACACGGGCTGAATCCGGACGGCGTAGCGGGTCCCTATACCATGATTTATCTTGCCAAGAGAGCCGATGATCCAGGCATTCCCAGGTTAACCTCAGGTCCTCGATAAAACCGGAACAGCGCCGATGTCCTACATTCTCGAAGCACTCCGAAAATCGGAACGCGAACGGCAAGCGGGCCAAGCCGCGCCGCCCGTTCCCATCCCGCTCGATCAAGCACCGCCGCGGCGCCGCGGTCTGGCGTGGTCGGCAGCGTTTCTCATCGTGCTTAACGGCGCCGTCCTGGGCTATCTTTGGCTCACTCGATGGGGAAACAATGGACCGGTAACGCAGCCCACCGCGGCCGAATCGGCCGGACCAACCGTTGAACCCGCCGCGGTTAAGAACGCTGCCGCACCCGGCGTCACGGCGGTTCCATCGGATTCAGCCCCGGTGATATCGAGTCCAGAGGAAATCCCTCAGCCCGCGAGAGATATGCCACCGGCAGCCCAACGCCCAGAAGCGAAGGCCGACAATCCCGTCAATCCGCCGGTTACACCCCCAAAGCCTTCCAAACCCAAATCCGCACCCTCAGAATCTACGGAACGCTCCCCGACGCCGATAACCGAAAAGCGGCTCGGCAAACCGGCGGAAAAAACCCGGCAACCAATCGATCAGGAACCTCTAACGGAATCTGCTGCGAGCGAAAACGCCAACCCTCCGGTCGCTTTTCGGGCTCCCGCAAGCGCGCCGGAAACTCGCGACCTGCCGCCCCAGCCTCTCGCGGACGAACCCGCGATTCCGTTCATCCATGCCTTGCCCATCGATTTTCAGCAGCGGGTGGGCCCTATCACGATCAACGTATTCGCCTACTCCGAACAGCCGGAAGAGCGGTTTGCGATCATCGACATGAAAAAATACCGGGTGGGCGACAGCATCCAAGGCGGCGCGGAACTCCTGGAGATTCGCTCCGACAGCCTGGTGCTGCGGACGGAAGGGCGTAAATTCCGCATTCCGCGGCCGTAACGCCTTCGGTCCCGCCGGGCCACCGGCGAACAATGAGCGTCCATGCCCGCATACGTTACATCCGAAACCGGCCGCAATAGGAAAAGGTTCGCCCGAACCAGGGGTGAACGATCTCGAAATCCAGGCGCACTTCGTCATCGGATACCGGACTCTCGACGATAACGGCATCCCCGAGCAGTGCCCAATTGGGAATTCCGATCATCATCGGCCCCAGTTTCCAGCAGTGCTGCAATCCGGTGAACACCAGCGCCCCGTCCTCGACGCTGAGCCTCATGCGGATGCCGACCCCGAAGCGCAGAATCTCGACGATCTGGCCTCTGCCGGCCGGTTCCATTCGGGACAGAAATTCGGTAACTCGGCCGTCCGGGAAAGAGAAGGTGCGATGCCAGTAGAGGGAGTCGGGGGTCGTCGGGTCGGTTCTATTCCGAACCTTGACGGGAACATTATCGCCCGGATAAGGCACCAAGGCCTTGAACCAACGGGCAAGCATCAGCCAGGGCTTGACCAGGGGCGCATGGCGAATCTCGTCCATCACACCATCGAGAGTCATGTCTTCTGCAAATGATGGCGAGAGGTCGTAGTGCCGGCGCACGGCAGGAGCCAGCCGCGCCCAGTGCTCTTCTCCGAGAACCCGCCGAACGACGGGCATGTGGCGTACGGTCATAAATCCCCCTTTTCAAACGAATGTCGGCTTGCAAACCATCAGATACAGCGTAGCTAGCATGGCGATGAAGGCCGGCACCCCCAGCCAAAACCACTTATTCAGATCTCGCCAATAACGCTCGGGCAACGGCTCGCCGGTGGCAAGCGCCCGGTCGCAGTCGTTTCGCATGCGGATTTGAAGGTACACGACCGGCAGCCAGCAGCCCCCGGCGATGATATACATCAGCACGGACGCGACCAGCCACGGCGAATCCAGCGGATAACCGTAAAGCGCCGCAAGCGCGAACCCCGAGACCGGCTGGACGACGACGGTCGGCGTCGTGAACAGCCAATCGGCCAGCACCACACGCCGGTTGGTGATCGCCATCGCCTGCACATTGCGGCTGAGGTCGGTGGTGAACTTGAAAAAGGCGGTTCCCATACCGGTGCCGAACAGGAACATCGAACTCAGAATATGAACCCATTTGATGATCAGGACGTCCATCAGCGTTTCTCCGCGGCCATAATCGCCAAGGTAGCGATGAGAATCGGAATGTTCTTCGCGATCGGCGCGAAGGGATGGAGCCAAAATTCGGGCAAGCTTACGGTGATGACCGCGGTATAAGCGAGCATCGCCAAGAGCTGAAGCAGGCCCACCAGGACCACGTGAAAACGCGTCAGCAGAGCGACTCCGAGCACGACATCCAGGGAGGCGGCACCGTACAGCACCCAAGGAGCCGCCGAACCGGTAATGCCCGTGGCCGCCAAAAGCTCGAGACTTTCGCTCTCCGGAAAAAACAACGCCGAGGTCAGCCCCGACCAGATCCACAGCAGCGCCAAAGCGTACCGCAGGACCGGGATGATAAAGAACAGCCGGGCGTAGATCCGTTCGGCCGACGTGCCGGGTCGATTTCGGAGAGCGGATGCCAAGCCTTCGGTACGAAGCCCCAGGCGGGCGGACAAAATGTCCGGGTCCCCGGTATTGCCCCGCTGAAGCATGCGCAATGCTTCTCCGTTGAAAGGAGTCGCCGTCATCGCGCCGAGCCGGTCGGCAATGGCCAACAGCCAGCGATAGGGAATCGGAATGAAATGCGCTTCCCCCAAGCCTAGCCAATTTCTGAGCACGCCCAGACACTCGCGCAATGTCATGGGCTCCGGCCCGACCACGGGAAGCCGCAGGCGAGCCGGCGCACCGGATTTCAGCAGCCGCAGCACGGTCCGCGTCAAGTCGTCCACGTGTACCGGCTGAATCTTCTGTCCGCCGTCGCCGACCAACGGGATGACCGGCAGGGCCGCGAGCGCGCAGAAAAGAGCCGAACTCTGCCCGCCGGGTCCGAACACCAGCGAAGGCTGAAGGATGGACCAATCGAGATCCGTCGTCGCCAGGAAATCGTCGGCGGCCTTTTTGCTGAGGTGATAACGGCTGAACGCCGAATCGTCTGCACCCAGAGCGGAAATTTGAATGACCTTCCGTACGCCGGCCCGGCGGCACGCCTCGAACAAGGCTATCGGGGCATCGCGATGCACGTCGTCGAACCGGCTGTTCCGACGCTCGGCAATGATCCCGACCGCGTTGATCACCGCATCGACCCCGTATAAATGGGGCAGCCAGTCGACAGGCTTCAAAAGATGAGCAAAGTCGATGGAAATCGATTGGACTCCCGGCGCATCACGGGAAGGCGATGCTCGGTGCACCCCCGCGATCACCTCATGCCCATCCCTCGCCAGCGCATGCACGATATGGCGTCCGATAAATCCCGAAGCTCCGGTCACAAGAACTCGCATCGCGATCTCCTTTTATTTCTGATATTTCAGTCTTAACAGAAAGATAAGCGCAAAAAATCAGCTCTTCGAGCCCAACAATTTCTCGATCTTGGCGCCCAGATCCAGCAACTTGATCAATGCCGGCCTCGGCAAGCGCCGTATCTGGTCGTACCAAGAAAGCAACCGCTCCAGGAACTTGGCCACCGCCTCGATACGGCGCTGCACTTCGGGCCCGCTTTCGTCCTCATTGGCGTCGAGGACGCATTCCCGGAGTACGGTCAGCGTGGGGTCCAACTCGCGGCGCTTGCGGTTCTCGGCAATGGCGAAAAAGGTGTCCCACAAATCCGAGAGGGCCTCGAAATGATCACGGCGGTCGCCTTTGACATGCAGCAGCTTGACCAGGCCCCAGCTCTGCAACTCCTTAAGACTGGTGCTCACATTCGAGCGCGCCACCCCCAGAGTTTCGGCGATCTCGTCGGCGGTCAAGGGTTTCCCGGCGAGGTACAGCAGAGCGTGGATCTGCGCCACGGTGCGATTGACGCCCCATCGCGACCCCATTTCCCCCCAGTGCAGAACGTATTTTTCCATGACCGGCGTGAGTTTCATATCTTTTTATCTGAATTTTCAGAACTGACGGAAATAATAGACCACGAGCCGATCTTGCAGTCAACTCGTTTTTGGTCGGCTAACGTTTACCGCCGGAACGACTCGGACCGCCAGGTTTGAGGCGATAATGCTTTCAGTCTCTCCTCGGGAAGCATTCAATACGCCCAAGCGGCCGCAACGCTGCGTCTTGGCCCATCGAACTGATGAACCAACGACTGTCGCTACGCCGCCTGCTCCATTTCAGGATCGTATTGCCCCAACGCCGCGGCTCCGTTGAAGCGTGCACGCCGGATGAGAGCTTGCTGGGCTGCGGTCTTGTTTTCCGCCTGGCCGCGCCAGATCGCCATCGGCGATGCCTGCAAGGCCCGGCTGAACGAGAAGGTCAACGTCCAAGGCGTTTTCAGGGCCTGGGCCTTCACATTGATCGCGTTGAGATTGGCGCTGGCGACCGTATCGCTCTGGCCGCCGGACAGGAAGGCAATGCCGGTGACTGCCACCGGTACGGTTCGCCTGAGGCAGGCCAGCGTCATCTCGGCAACTTCTTCAGGCGGCGCCTGACGAGGGCAGTCCGCGCCGGATAGCACCATGTTGGGCTTCAAGATCATGTCCTTGAACCCGACGCGGTAACGCGTGAGCGCATCGAAAACCTCATGCAGTGCCGCCTCGGTCGCCCATCGGCAGGTTTTGATATCGTGCGCTCCGTCCATCAGCACTTCGGGCTCCACGATGGGCACCAGCCCATGGACCTGACAGAGTCCGGCATAACGAGCCAGCGACTCGGCGTTCGCGCGCAAACACTGGGACGTGGGTATGCCCTCGCCGATGGCGATTACCCCGCGCCATTTGGCGAAGCGCGCCCCCATCCGGCGGTATTCGTCCAGCCGACCCGCGAGTCCGTCGAGCCCCTGGGTAAACCGTTCGCCGGGAAAGAACGGCAAGTCCACCAAGCCTTTGTCCACCTTGATGCCGGGAATGATCCCTCTTTCGGCGAGGAGTTCCGGGATAAGCTTGCCGTCGGATGCGCGCTGGCGAATCGTTTCGTCGTACAGAATCACGCCGCTGATGTATTTTTCCAGTTCCGGCGCGGTAAACAGCATCTCGCGATAGTCCCGACGAGACTCCTCGGTACATTCGATCCCGAGCTTCTTGAATCGTTTTTCGATGGTGCCGGTACTCTCATCTGCGGCGAGCAGTCCCTTGCCCGGCGCAACCATGCGCGCGGCTATTTGTGCCAACTCATCAGACATAAGCCCTCCTTCTTTAGCGTGGAAATTCATGTTCGGCTAACCCAAGTTGGAGATCAGCCGTACATAGGACCTTAGACCGAGCGCATCGCGGAGGGTGCCAATCGTTCCACGCCTGCCTGCATTTAAACTGCCGAAGGTCCGCTCCGGTCCGTCGCTTCCCGCATTATGATCAGCCGCAAACTTGCCCGTTTTCCCGCATTGTAGGCGCAACGCCCCACTGTTCGGATTGTCGAACAGATTTAACGAATCGACGGAGGGAAAAGCCATGCACGTCAGCTATGAAGAAGCACAACGCGCCATCGCCGCAGCACTTAAAAAATCCGAGGAAATCGGCGCACGCAGTTGCATCGCCGTGGTGGACTCCGGCGCAACCCTGAAGGCGTTTGCCCGGATGGACGACGCTTGGGTCGGCAGCATCGACATCGCGATCCGAAAGGCACGGACTGCCTGTTTCTTCGGCATGCCGACCGGCGAGATCGGCAAGATGTCGCAGCCCGGAGGATCGTTGTATGGAATCGAGGTTTCCAATGAGGGCTTGATCACCTTTCCCGGCGGGCTCCCTATTGTGAATGCCGATGGCGTTCTGATCGGCGCTATCGGAGCGAGCGGCAGTACGGTCGAGAATGATCACAGGGTTGCAATGGCTGGGTGCGAGGTGATCGGTGTGTCCGATCTACCGGAACATCCCTGGCGAACCTGAAAATCAGAGGAGCGGAACGCTATGGACGAGAAACAAATGGCGAAAAGCTTAGGCTGGTTCAGTATCGGTTTGGGCCTTGCCGAAGTCGCGGCACCGAGGAAAGTCGCCGATATGGTCGGCCTCGACGGTCGGCACGGCATTGTGCAACTGTTCGGACTTCGCGAAATCGCGACCGGGATCGGCATACTCATGCAGCCCGGAAATCCCAATTGGCTCCAGGCGCGGGTTGCCGGCGACGCGCTGGACCTGGCTTTGCTCGGATCGGCTCTGGGCGAAGACAACCCGAAACGCGGCAGAGCGGCGGCGGCCATGGCAGCGGTAGCCGGCGTGACGGCCCTGGACATCATCGGCAGTGAACAACTGAGCCAGAGCACCGGAACCAAAAGTGGCACCATCCATGTGCGGGAAAGCATCACGATTGACCGCCCGGCCGAGGATATTTACCGGTTCTGGCGCGATCTCGAGAGCCTTCCGCGCATCATGAATCACATCGAATCCGTGCGGGATATCGGACCGGGCCGTTCCCATTGGGTTGCAAAGGCACCTGCCGGAATGCATGTCGAATGGGATTCGGAAGTGATCGAAGACCGGCCGAGCGAATTGATTGCCTGGCGCTCGCTCGAAGGCGCGGATGTGGACAATGTCGGGTCGGTACGCTTCGAGCGTGCACCGGGCGGACGCGGCACGGTAGTCAAGATAGAGATGGATTATCGGCCGCCGGGCGGCATCATCGGCGCCAAGATCGCGAGGCTGTTCGGCGAAGCGCCCGAGAAGCAAATCGCCGTGGACTTGCACCGCTTGAAGCAGCTCATGGAAACCGGCGAGATCGCAACCACCGAGGGGCAACCCGCGGGGCGGGCTCGCAGCCTGTCGAGAAAGTACGACGAAATCGTCCAAACGTGACACTAAATTCCGCCGCCCGTTTTCATAGCGCTCAGCGGCTCATCGATTCGGACAAGGAACACTGTCATGAAAGCGAATTGTTGGTACGGCAAGAACGATCTTCGGGTGGAACAGGTACCCGATCCGGAAATTCTCAACCCACGCGATGCCATCGTAAAAATCACATCGACCGCAATCTGCGGCTCCGATTTACACCTTTACGACGGTTTCATCCCGGCGATGGAAAAGGGCGACATCCTCGGCCACGAATTCATGGGCGAAGTCGTCGATGTCGGACAGGGCGTAAAGAACCTGAAGGTCGGCGATCGCGTGGTGGTCCCTTTTCCCATCTCTTGCGGCAACTGTTTCTTCTGTCAAAAAAAGCAGTATTCGCTATGCGAAAACTCCAACCCGAACGCGGTGATGGCCGAAAAGCTCTGGGGGCATTCGCCGGCGGGAATCTTCGGTTATTCGCACCTGGTCGGCGGATATGCCGGCGGGCAAGCCGAATATGCGCGAGTCCCCTTCGCCGATGTCGGCCCGATCAAAATCGAGAACGGCTTTACCGACGAGCAGGTTCTGTTTCTTTCCGACATCTTCCCAACCGCCTACATGGCGGCGGAAGCCTGCGACATTCAGCCCGGCGATACCGTGGCGGTTTGGGGATGCGGACCGGTGGGCCAGCTCACCGTCAAGAGCGCCTATCTGCTTGGCGCAGAGCGGGTCATCGCGATAGACCGTTTCCCCGATCGGCTGCGCATGGCGCGTGAACAAGGGGGGGCGGAGACGCTCAATTACGAGGAGGTCGATGTCTACGATTCGCTCATGGGCATGACCGGAGGCCGTGGACCGGACGCCTGTATCGATGCCGTCGGCATGGAAGCGCACGGACACGGCATTCAATACGCCTACGACCGCGCCAAGCAGGCGACGATGCTGGAGACCGACCGGCCCATCGTGCTGCGCGAGGCCATTATGGCCTGCCGCAACGGGGGTACGGTTTCGGTTCCAGGAGTCTACGGCGGATTTATCGACAAGTTTCCCATGGGTTCCGTCATGAACCGGTCGCTGACCATCAAGACCGGGCAAACCCATGTGCAACGCTATCTGCAGCCGCTACTCGAGAAAATCCGGAACGGGGAGATCGACCCGAGCTTCATCGTTACGCATCAGATGCCGCTCGACGATGCGCCCGAGGGCTACGAGATGTTCAAGCACAAGCAGGACGAATGCATCAAGGTCGTGCTGAAGCCGTGAGTAGGAATGAGCAGGTCTTCCAAGTGAAGACTTCCAAAAAGAAAGGCCTGCCGGGAAGCAGGCCTTTTTAAGATAACGGTTAAAATTGAGGGACAGTTTCCGCGTTGGCTGATGGTCGGTTAAATCGTCAGGCTCATTGAGCTTTATGCTCGAATTCACCCGCCGACCAAATCCGATGGATTGCGGTCTTTGCCGACAAGCGATCGTTCTTCACTTCGCTCCTCTCGGCCCAACTACTGAGCCGGTTGTTCACCCGGCGGTTGTTCACCCGGCGGTTGTTCACCCGGCGGTTGTTCACCCGGCGGTTGTTCACCCGGCGGTTGTTCACCCGGCGGTTGTTCACCCGGCGGCTGTCCACCCGGCGGCTGTGCACCCGGCGGCTGTGCACCCACGGTGATGGATGTGAGCTGGCCGCGAATTTCCCCTTGGGGGTTCTGCTCCGAGTGTACATTCACATAGATGTTTCCGGCCTGAATGGCCTGAATCAACTCAGACATGTTGGTGATCGGGGTGCCAATTGTAGTCGAGCAGCCCATCTGTTCAGCAGTCATTTGGTCCGCCTCCTGAACGATATTGGCATCCGACACGGTTGCTCTAAGTTCAAGTGGTGCAATTAAGCCACCTCGGACCATTCCCAACAAGTCTACGACTATCGGACCGGCTTGCCCCGGTGGAGCGCAATGCAAATGCGCCTGGGTCAGTCTTGTCCCATCTTCGGTGTCGACTTGTTGCAATTGCTGCACGCTGACGTGGTAAGTTAATTGTGTCGAATCCTGATTGAGGGTAAAGATTCCCACCCCCCGGACTGTGGACTCGACTGGCGGAACCTCTTCCTGGCCCGTCAAATTCGCGACAAACGGTCCCTGTCCTTCTTGACTATAGACAGTGCCAGAAAATAATCCGGCCAACAAAATCGATATCGCTTTTTTGCGCATGATCATATCCCTATCCTCCGTGTAAATCCTCTGTTCCCGGTGACACACCACTTCGAGAACGATTACAACTCTGTAAGTAAATCCAGACTTACGGACCTGCCCTCTTGTTCTTCTGTGATTCGATGTTGCTACAGGTGCTTCCGTTCCGACACAGATTTCCTCATTTGCGAAACAGTGTTTTTCTTATTAGTAAATTATCTGAGACAGAGGTAGATATGTCATTGGACCAAACCGCTGCGTTCCAAGATATCGGGCAATATTGTCGGCGCTGTTTTCCGCTGCGATGCAATGACGAACATCGGCCGCACCGGGAGGGCAATTCCGCGGGGTAATAACGCACGATCACAATTGCACCGGTTGCGAACGGATAAGGTTGGTAATTACTGTCGGCGTTTCGGCCACGATTGTCCCCATCATCACGCGAGAGGTGAAAGGACAAATGCGCGAGATTGAAAGAATCGGTTCCGATAGGCATGAACTATCGAGCGTCGAAATATACTTCGGCTCCGAAGCCGCCGATCGCGCGAACACAAATCTGCGGTTTCGTCGCGAGGACAGGCCGCTTTCTCCAAGCATGGCACGCGAAATTCGTTGACCCAGCCTTGGTGAATTGCAAGACGCCGCTCTGGAGCGCCACCACGGAATGCCGATCGATCACCAATTAACAATACTGTGTTACCACGTCGTTGACCGGGCCAGGCGTGTTGTAAACTGTGCCGCCAATTTTCTACGATGCTCTTGCGCGAGGTTTATTCATGGCGAACGGTTTTATCCAACCCAGACAGGCGTCTCCCGATGCGTGGCGAAACTGGATCAAGCAGGGGTTTGAGCTGGTTTCGCGGAAATGGCCGGTATGGATTGCCGTAATGACCGTGTGCTGCCTGGTTACCGGCGCCGCGGGCGCTGCGGAACCGATTGCGGGATATCTGACACTCGCGCTCGGGTTCAATCTCGCGGTGGTGGTGGATCATGAGTCCGATTGGATAGGAATGAGCTCGCGTTTCGGTTCGCTGTTCCGCGACGCAGTCAAATTCGCCTTTCAGGTAGGCATGTTCGTGTTTCTGACGACCATTCCCCTGAACATGGCTATCACCGCCAGCAAAGCGGCAGCCGTGGCCAATGAGAGCAGTCGAGTCGTTTCTGCCAAAACGGCAAACACTTACGGTGAAAGCGATTTGTCGACGCAACTCGCGCACGTTTATGAAGAAAGCGGAAATAATCTTATCGAATGGGCAATGATCTTACCCGTCGGCCTCGGCTTTCTTTATCCATTGCGGAGTCTAGGTGCAGGCTTCATCAGGGCGCTCGCATACGGACAACATGGCGCCGCGCTGAATCGGAGCTCGATTCTCATGATAGCCGCCTTTTCTTTTGCGAGCGTACTGGTTTTCACAGCATTCGGGCTGTATCCGCTCATTCCCATCGTTCAAGGCTTCTGGATCGCCGTGAATTACGTGATGTTCCGAGACATTTTCTTGGGTATCACCGAAAACCGACGGATCTCCGCCAAGGCGGCGAATCGGCTTGATGAGGTGCAAACAGCGGTATCCCGAATTTAGGGGCCGACCGTACCGACTCGGTCGGCCTCGTCGGCTTATCGCATGATTTCTGTCAGAACGGGGCCACGTGCCGGAAAGATATCGATTGAGCAAAGCGGGCCTTACGCTTGTCTTATTTATTGCATCCACATTTCATCGCCCGGTGAAGTGCAATAACCAACCACGGAGGATATGCCATGATAGGTTGGGCAGTTACTTTCCTCGTCATCGCCATTATCGCCGCCCTTCTGGGATTCAGCGGCATAGCCGGCACGGCGGTCAATATCGCTTGGATATTGTTCGTTGTCGGACTGATCTTAGCTCTGGTCTTTTTCTTGATGGGCCGCCGTCCCCCTGTCTAGACGCGGGGACTTCGAACCTTTATTTGGCAGCCGCTGCCCGTCCAGCGGCTGTTGCCCAGCGTACAGTCGTTGCGGAATTTACCCACAACTCATCACAGCTGAATATCAGCCGCCAGCGACCATACATTACGTGCGTCCGAATGGGCGCTGCACTTCGTCGCGGTCGTAATAACCCTCCCAGTGCCACATAGCGTCTACATTCCTGCTAAACTGGCGTGTCGCCGGCTTCCGCTAACTCATTAGCCTTCTGCGGATTCTGGCCGGTATTCCTCACGAACGAGGAAAAATTTTGCTGTTTGTTTGGCTTGAGGTATTGAGTGCATGTCCCTCGTAGAATGCAAAGAATGTGGCCACCGAAACTATGAAAAACTTTTTCAATGTCGAAAATGCGGTACGCTCACCCGTTTCGGCACCGAAAAACAAAAATTACGGCGTTTGGCTCTGGGCGTCGCGCTGATTGTCGGTGAACTAATGCTCTTGAATAATCCCGCTAAAGAAGAGCACTTTACGAAAGCAATCGAACTCGACCGCATACCCAGTTCATTTACAGTTGAGCACGATTTGGAGCTCTACGACTATCACGATTATTACCTATTCTCGGCCCTAAGCGTTGGCCGGGAAGGAAATAAGACGCTGCTCACGTTCGGATTTCTCTCGACGGTAATATAGGTCGGCGGATCAATTTATCGACAGCCTACTGATCTTGGGGCCTTTGCGTGACCGCGCACGGACAAACATGTCACCGCGGTCTCGCAAAGGCGTCGACTTCGCGCTCCGACCCGGTAGAGCATCACCAGCACGGTCAATAATACGATTAGCCTCAGAATCAGGCCGGACTGACGGAGTTCGGGTCTGGACCCCCAGTGTATCTGCCACGAGATTCGACGAATTCCTTGAAGTTCTGAAGATCATCCTCCAAGTTAGCCTCCGCTATGCCGAGGACGTCGCCGATCTTTTCTTCCAGACTTTCGGGTTGGTATTCGATGTCCAAAGTCATCCGGGTACGCCCCATATTCAGAGGTTCGAACATAATTACGCCATGAGTATCGGCAGCTTCCGAATTTCGCCAGACGATGCGCCTTCCCGGCACGTGCTCGACAACCTCAGTAACCCACTCTATCGGCTTGCCGGCGATCACGCCGCGCCAACGTAGATGCGTGTCATCGATACGGCGGACTTCCTGGACGTTGTCCATAAACTCGGAAAATTCTTCGTACTGCAACCATTGGTGGTAAGCGACCTGTGCCAGCGCATCGATCTCGATGGACTTGTGCAGACTAGCCATGTCCGGTCTCCTCGGATTGAGTCGGCTGAATTCAATGTAACAACCCTACTACGTTAAAGACACACGGTGATCCTGCCGAACCCGTGGACGTAAAGTTGGACCTAGCGAGTGCAAAGGCAGTTCATGCAGATTCTTATACGCCAATCCGATATCTCCTAGCACTACTTCGCCAGATTTTTGATTCAACCATCCGGTTGATCTGGTTATGGATACGCATTGGGAACAGGAAATAGCGGATTGACTGCTTCCCTTTTGGGATACGTTAGGACATGAATCCCGGCAGCACTGGCACCGGTTTATCTGCACGGTCTAATTGGCCCCGGGGAACGCCGACCTCGCGGCACTGCCCGCTTAAACCAACACATAACCGACACTGGGTTCACCCTCGGAATTTACACCACCTTGATGGACTCAATCTCATTATCAAACCTCATCACTCATCATCACACGTTGCTGACCATGGTCACGCTCGGCTTTCTACAACACCTTCGGCAGAAATCCGCCCGCCGGGGAAAAAGTGCGCGACACCGCACCCCGGCCCCAGCCTGCCGATGATGGTCCGGCGCCGGCTACTGATCTTCAGATGCCCTGACTGCCACCATTGCTTCCGGCATAAGCTCGCCAGATAACTGGCGAAGTAATTTTAATAAGTTCTCGGGTATAAGAACTCTCTATTCTTGATATCGATAGACAAAAAAAGACCCGCTGTAAACAGCAGGTCTCAAAGCGGTGAATTCTGTTTTTTTTCAATTGAAACTCAACGATTCGGACTAACGCTCGCTTGGAGCTTGTCCTGGCTGCGGCTCGGCTGGGCTGCCGCCACCGGGACCGCCGGGACTGGTTGGAGTTGTCTCGTTCTGACAGCCACCGAAGGCGAGCGAAAGCCAAACTAGGCCAACGGCAATCAGCTTTTTCATAAGCTTATCTCCTTTCAGATTGAGGATCGTGAAGCTCCATCCCTAAAAAGCGATGCATTGCCTCATCTAAAGTGACATCGGTAGCTTCACTAAGTTCTTGTATCCGGTGTCGAAAGCAGCTCCGATCAGAGCATTTTCGGATTCATAGGGTGAAACGCTCGGGCAACTACCTTGACTAGCCGAGGTCATATTTACAATTGCGAAAGAGTCGTACGAGGTGATTATTTGTACGTGGCTTTCCGAAAATCCGGTTTGGTTTGCTGCTTCGCATATTCCGTCTCGTCTCTTTACGCCTTTCGCATTTTGCCCTAAATGGATGCCTAAGATTTTCAAAATTGGCTCTTAACGCGGTGCCACGCTCAAGTTTCGATCTGAGCTTAAATACAGCCGCTGCGAGACATGGAGCGATGCGAATGCGAGCGAGTCGAGTAGTCCCCGGAAGCCCGAGCGCCGGGTGGATGGCCGAAGGTCGTTGCGTTAGCAACGGTCGTAGGCCATCCACAAGGCATCGCGACCGGGCGTCGAGCCATTGTGGAGCCAGGTTCCGACCCCTTGTCGGGTCGGGACCGGTCGAACGCAGGGCGTCCGGGGCGCCGCAGGCAATAACTTGTCGCCAAGTTTTTGCTCCTTTTGGTGACTCGGAAGTCCCAAAAGGTTTTGCAAAAAATGGCGACACAATCGACAAGGAGAAAAACCATGGCAGAAAGAAGATCTGAATCCGCCCCCTCCCATTGGCTTGTGAATCGGCTAACGGAAAAGAGCACCTGGAGCGGTTTGAGCTTGGTTGTCATCTGTAGCTTGGTTCTTTTGGGGCTGCCAATCGTAAGAACTCTGGCGTGGGTGGGACTGGCTTACGGCCTTTATTCGATGTTTTCGGCCGATTAGCTGCCCCGGAACGACTCACGTTGCGGGCTCGAGCGAAATTCTTCCAGCCATTGGCTCCGGATCGCGCATTTCGAAGGACTAAGCGAAAAGCGAAGTAGTTGAGCTTTTCCCTACTTCTTCGGCGTCCTGTAAGCAATTCTACTTAGTTGCGTCGCAGCGAATTCCGTAGGGTAATAGTCTCTGTCAACGTGAGCAAGCCGAGTGCAGCATACCGAGCAATTGGGTGTGATCAATTTTTCTTTTTTGTACCAGCGGAGGTTAGCAAGATGGCACAACAACCAGGACAAGGGCAGCCGGAACAACCTAAGAAAGATTATTTCTGGTTCTACATTGGCGGATTGATTATCGTGGTGATTGTTGGAGTTCTTTTGTTGAAAGGTCGAGAAATGTCTAGCGTGCCTTATGATGCTTATGAGGAGACCAAAAAAGAGGTTGAGCAACAAACAAAATAACTGTGGAGCAGTGCTGATCAAGGTATTCGAGACGACCGGCGTACGCAGAAAACCCGGCTTCGACCGGGTTTTTTGTCTGCAATACGTCTCGCGCGGCAGCATCCGGAAATGCGACAAAATTCCGCGCCGGTAACAATGCTTGCCGATTTGGGCGAAGCTTGAAACGACTATAGTGTAAGAAATTTGGGGAAGGAGTATGGACCGGTCAATTAATGAAAAACATCGATCTTCCCTGAACAGCATTTTATTCGATCAACTGCGCTAATAGCGATACCTTTTATCCCTATACGTTCACACCCGAATGCTCAACTCGCTGCGATGGAGGTAAGTGTGACTGCATCGCCTGTCAGCAGCCACACGAATGCATCGCGTCGATAGTTTAGCTAACAATACATTGGCGTCACCGGTAGACGGTCTCGTGTCAATGACACTGAGCAGCGACAAAAGAATAAGGCCCCGTTGCCATTTAGGCGACGGGGCTTTGGGTAAGAGGTGCCTGGCGGTGACCTACTTTCGCACAGGGATCTGCACTATCATCGGCGCTGAGCGGTTTCACTTCCGAGGTCGGGATGGGGTCGGGTGGTTCCCGCTCGCTCTGGCCACCAGGCAAAACTGGTTTTGAGTCGAGCTTTTATTTTTTAGCTCTTCACTCGGACAACGTACACGGCGTTTGTGTCATCACCCAAACGGTTTGGGTGTTATATGGTCAAGCCTCACGGGCCATTAGTATGGGTTAGCTTCAGCCATTACTGACCGTCCACACCCCACCTATCAACCTGGTGGTCTTCCAGGGCCCTTCAGGGGACTCGTAGTCCCAGGGAGATCTCATCTTGGGAGGGGCTTCCCGCTTAGATGCTTTCAGCGGTTATCCTGTCCGAACATAGCTACCCGGCTGTGCCACTGGCGTGACAACCGGAACACCAGAGGTTCGTTCACTCCGGTCCTCTCGTACTAGGAGCAACTTCCCTCAAATCTCCAACGCCCACGGCAGATAGGGACCGAACTGTCTCACGACGTTCTAAACCCAGCTCGCGTACCACTTTAAATGGCGAACAGCCATACCCTTGGGACCGGCTACAGCCCCAGGATGTGATGAGCCGACATCGAGGTGCCAAACACCGCCGTCGATATGAACTCTTGGGCGGTATCAGCCTGTTATCCCCGGAGTACCTTTTATCCGTTGAGCGATGGCCCTTCCATACAGAACCACCGGATCACTAGGACCTA